>NC_021289.1 GCF_000402035.1 Caballeronia insecticola | reverse complement strand
TAAACTCTGAAGTACTTGAGCGCCCAGACCGGGCATTTTTACAACGCTCCACGCTTAGGTTTACGCGAAATCAGGACGATTTCGACTTTTCCTGACCCGCCGAAGCGTTCCGAATCAGCCTTTCGACCCCTAAAAAGCGGCTGGCGTCTTCGTTCTGAAGATAAAGAGCGGTCGTCGACAAACCGGCATGGCCGAGTCCCGCGCCAACTTCGCGTAGCGGCGCGCCCTGTGCCAGCGCGTGCATGGAATGAGTGTGGCGCAGCCAGTGCGTGCTCGCCTCGCGAAATTTCCGGCCACTGCCCGGAACGTCTGCATCAAGAGAGGCGGCTGCCCGCAAGAAAATGTCCTTGAAAATCCTGCCGATTCCGTCGGGCGTCACGGGCAGGCCGCCGCGCGCCTGCGCGAGCAGTGGCGTGCTTTCGGCGCATGCGAGCGGACCCGGAAGCCCGCGCAGCGCGAGATTTTCTTCCAGCGTTTCGAGGACGGCCGGCGGCAAGAGCACCGTGCGGCTCGAGCCACGACCGGACTCGACCGTCAGTCGGCACACGGGACCGTCGACGCCACGCAAGCGCCCGAAAGTCAGCGCACCGGTGGTGGCGGCCGCCAGTTCGGCGCGGCGCAAGCCGGTGGCGTAGGCGAGAAGCAGCGCGAGCCGGTCGCGATGCTCGGAAAACGTGTATTCGTCACGCGTAACCGACTCCAGCACCTTGTGCCACTGGGGCAGATCGAGCGTTCGGTCGGCTGAATCGAAGACGGGCGGCGTCGCCGCGCGTGCGACTCCGGCGAACGGATTCGTCGCCAGATAGCATTGGGCGACGAGCCATTCGCACAGGGCGCTCAGGATAGAGCGCGCGCTTTCCCGGCTGCGGTCGGAGAGGGCACCCGCAAAAGGCCGCCAGTCCGACAAATGACGCTCACCGCGACGCGCCGAAACCCACCGTGTCGCTGGCTGCGGGTTGGGCAAAAACGTGTCGATGTACTCCGCGCATTCGTCCCGATCGAGCGAAGACAAGGGCTTTTCCTTTTCGAGCAACGCCCAGAGCAACAGGCGCTCGGCCTCACGCCGATAAGCCCGGCGCGTGTGTTCGCTCGCCGAGCGCGCATCGAGCCAGGCGAAAATGGCGCGAATGTCGTTGTCGAAGTGTGCGCCCGTCGCGCGATTAGAGCCCGTCGATCCGTCGAGCGGCGCCGGCACGCGCAGGGCCTCGAGCGGAGCAACGACAACGGCGTCGCCACCGGCGATTTCCGTCGCGCGCGCGAGCGTTGCATGTTCCGGCCCCCATTGTCTGCGCGGCAGAAGATGGAGCGGGGAGGGCGCATACGCCAAGGCCTGAGCATGGAATTGAAGCCAGTCGGCGATGCGCTGCGCACCTTTTGGCCCGAGCCGCGGCACCGCCGTGTACCAGCGATGACGCCGCCTTTCGATCAGCCCGACGATATCGGCGATGGTCGCCAGTCCCGCCGCGTTCAGCCGCGCGGCGACCGCCGGCTCGAACCATCCGTCGATCGGATGATCCGGCTTAGGATCCTGCGCCAGGCTGGCTTCCATGCGCGCCAGCGCTTCGGCCTGGCGGCGGCGCAGTCGGACGTTGCGCGCGGCGCGGCGATCGGCCGCGGGCGATGTGTCCGGCGGATACGCGTCTTCATACAGCGCGAGCAGTTCGGATTCGCCGTAGACGCCATCGGGATCGACGCGCTCGCGAAAATCGTCGAGCGTCGGCGCGGCTGCGACCGGCGGTGGCTCGAACAGCGGAATGCTGCCGGGTCGCAGACGCAGCAGATGCGCTGCCTCGATATCGCGAGCACGCCGGGCCAGCACGGAAAGCGTGTCGCGCAGTGCTTCGATCAGGCGCTTCGTCGCGCGCACGTCCGTGCTGCCGTCTCCGTACGAGGCGTGCAGCTGCACCTCCGATACGCCGTCGAGATAACCGCGATACAGTGCAAAATGCTGGCGCGTGAGACGGCTCGGCGCGTGTGAGACGCCTGCTGCTATGGCCGTGAGTTGCCCCACGCGTGTTGTGACGCTACTCATTTTCCCTTTTTTATCAGACTCTTGCGCGAAGGTTATCAACCACCTTCGAATTTGACAAGGAAAATCGCTACACCTGATAAGTGTAATTATCAGCGGTTGTTCTCTGGCTGAGACGACGCAGCCAGCCGATTTCCGTGCGCTTGAATGTTCATCCAGCCCGGCGCATATTTCCAGCACGCGCCAACCCGGTAACCGCAGGAGAGACGAGCCGATGCTTGATCCTGTACGCCACGCTTCGAAACCGCCCGAGGACGACGAGCCCTTCCGTCCGAGCCTGCCTGAGGTGTATGCATCGGTGAAGGTGCCGGAAAGCGGCCGATGGTTCCTGCGCTTCCTTGCGTTTGCCGGACCGGGCTACATGATCTCCGTCGGCTACATGGACCCGGGCAACTGGGCGACGGACATCGCAGGCGGCTCGCGCTTCGGCTACACGCTGCTTGCGGTCATCCTGCTGTCGAACCTGATGGCCATTTTGCTGCAGGCGCTGGCCGTGCGCCTGGGCGTCGCGACCGGCCGCGATCTTGCGCAGGCGTGCCGCGAACACTATTCGAAACCGGTGAATTTTGCGCTGTGGCTCGCGTGCGAGGCGGCGATCGTCGCGTGCGATCTGGCCGAAGTGATCGGCACCGCCATCGCGCTGCAACTGCTGTTCGGCATTCCGCTGATCGCGGGCGCGCTCCTCACCGCGCTCGACGCGTTCCTCCTGCTCCTCCTGATCAACAAGGGCTTCCGCTTGCTGGAAGCGTTTGTGATCGCGCTTCTGGTCGTGATCGCCGGTTGCTTTGCGCTGCAGATCGCCGCGGCCGCGCCGCCCATCGCCGAAGTGTTGCGCGGCTTCGTGCCGTCGACGCGCATCGTCACGAACCCGGAGATGCTGTATGTCGCGATCGGCATCCTCGGCGCGACGGTCATGCCGCACAACCTTTATCTGCACTCGTCGGTCGTGCAAACGCGCGCGTACGGCCGCTCCGTCGAGGCCCGGCGCGACGCGATCCGCTGGGCGACGCTCGACAGCACCATCGCGCTGACGCTCGCGCTCTTCGTCAACGCGGCGATTCTGATCGTCGCCGCCGCGGTGTTTCATGCGAACGGCCACGAAGATGTCGCGGAAATCGGCGATGCCTTCCGTTTGTTGTCGCCGCTTCTGGGTTTCGGCATCGCGTCGACGCTGTTCGCCGTGGCGCTGCTCGCCTCCGGCCTGAACTCGACCGTCACCGCGACGCTCGCCGGCCAGATCGTGATGGAAGGCTTTCTGCGGCTGCGCATTCCGAACTGGGCGCGCCGCCTCATCACGCGCGGCATCGCGATCGTGCCCGTGATCGTCGTCACCGCGCTTTACGGCGAAAAGGGCACGGCGCAATTGCTCGTGCTGAGTCAGGTGATTCTGTCGATGCAACTGCCGTTCGCCGTCATTCCGCTCGTGCGCTTCGTGTCGGACCGCCGCAAAATGGGCGTCTTCGTCATCTCGCGCTGGACGGCGGCGCTCGCGTGGTTCGTTGCGGCCGTGATCGTCGTGCTGAACGTCAAGCTGCTGGCCGACACGCTGTTTTCGTGAGCGCGGGCGAATTCGCCTATCTATATGGAGACGCAGACAATGAGCGGCACGTTCATCGACATCACGCTTCGCGACGGCACGAACCTTCCCGGCTACGTGACGAATCCCGAAAAGGGATCGGGGCCGGGACTCGTTTTGCTGCACGACGCGGCCGGCCTCGATGACTTCATCCAGCGCACCGCGGACCTGCTCGCCGAAGAAGGGTATGTCGTGCTCGCCCCGCGGCTTCCCGCGCACGATCCGAAGCCCGGCGGCATGGCCGCTGAAAATTTCGCCGCGCTCGTCGACGGTCTGCGCGCATTGCCGCAGCACGCGGGCAAGATCGGCGTGGTCGGTTTCGGACGCGGCGGCCGGCTTGCGACGCGCATCGCCGCGCAGGCGGATGTCGATTGCGCGGCCTGTTACTACGCCGACGACTTCGCAGACTGTCTCGCCGATATCCCGACGATCCGCTGCCCGATCGCGTTTCACTTCGCCGAAGTCGGCGCGCACGATCAGCCTGACAGTGCCGCGGAGTTTGCGAACAAGCCGCACATTGAACGCTACGTGTATCCGGGTTGCGCGCCCGGTTTCGCGGATCCCGCGAGCGCGCATTACGACAAGCCCGCCGCGCTGATGGCCTATTCGCGCACGCTGGCGTTATTGCGCCGGGTGATGGGCCCGCACTTCGATCTCAATCACTTGTGGGAGCAGCACTGCTACTACGAGTTCGCGACACGCGACGTCGATTCCGTGATGACGACGATGGTCGCCGAACCCTACGTGAACCACGTCCCGACAATGACGGGCGGCGTCGGTCACGATCAGTTGAAGCGCTTCTACAAGTATCACTTCGTCCACTCGAACCCGGCGGATACGAAGCTGATTCCGGTGTCGCGTACGATCGGCGCGGACCGCGTCGTCGACGAGTTCGTGTTCTGCGCGACGCACGATCGCGAAATCGACTGGCTGCTGCCCGGTCTCGCGCCGACCGGCCGTTACTTCGAAGTGCCGATGCTCGCGGTGATCCGCTTTCGCGGCGACAAGCTCTACAACGAGCATATTTACTGGGATCAGGCGTCGGTGCTCGTGCAGATCGGCGTGCTGAATCCGCAAGGGCTGCCGGTCGCGGGACGGCAGACGGCCCAAAAGCTGATCGACGAAACGCTGCCGAGCAACGCGCTCATGCCCAACTGGGCATCCAGCGAGGGCAAGCCGATTTAGCGCGCCGCGCCATTGCATACTACGGCCACGAAAAAAAAATCCGGAGACCACGATGACCGACGCAGCCGGCGAAAACCGCGCACCGCAATGCCCTTTTCACGATGTCGCCGGCGCGCAGGCGCTCGCCCCGAACGGCTGCCCGGTGAGTGCGCGCGCCGCCGAGTTCGATCCCTTCGGCGACGGCTACAGCCAGGACCCGCCCGAATACGTGCGTTGGGCGCGCGAACAGGAGCCGGTGTTCTGGAGCCCGCAACTCGGCTACTGGGTCGTCACGCGCTACGACGACATCAAGGCGATCTTTCGCGACAACCTGACGTTCAGCCCGTCGATCGCATTAGAGAAGATCACGCCGACGGGCCCCGAGGCGAACGCGGTGCTCGCGTCCTACGGCTTCGCGCTGAATCGCACGCTCGTGAACGAGGACGAGCCCGCGCACATGCCGCGCCGGCGCGCGCTGATGGATCCGTTCACGCCCGAGGCGCTCGCGCATCACGAACCGATGGTGCGGGCGCTCGCGCGCGAATACGTCGATCGCTTCATCGATGACGGCCGCGCCGATCTCGTCGATCAAATGTTGTGGGAAGTGCCGCTCACCGTTGCGTTGCATTTTCTCGGCGTGCCCGAAGAAGACATGGACACGTTGCGCCTTTACTCCATCGCACATACGGTCAACACGTGGGGACGGCCGAAGCCCGAAGAGCAGGTCGAAGTCGCGCACGCGGTCGGCAAGTTCTGGCAGTTCGCGGGCAAGGTGCTCGACAAGATGCGCGAAGATCCGTCCGGCGCCGGCTGGATGCAATACGGCATCCGCAAGCAGAAGGACATGCCGGAGGTCGTGACCGACTCGTATCTGCATTCGATGATGATGGCGGGCATCGTCGCCGCGCACGAAACCACGGCCAACGCCACCGCGAATGCACTCAAGCTGCTGCTGCAACACCCGGAGGCGTGGCGCGACATCTGCGAGGACCCGAGCCTGATTCCGAACGCCGTCGAAGAATGTCTGCGCCACAACGGCTCGGTCGCGGCGTGGCGGCGGCTCGCGACGAAGGACGTGACGATCGGCGGCATTCGCGTTGCGGCGGGCTCGAAGCTGTTGATCGTCACGTCGTCGGCGAATCACGATCAGCATCAGTTCGCCGATGCCGATCTCTTCGATATCCGCCGCGAAAACGCCAGCGATCAGCTCACGTTCGGCTACGGTGCGCATCAGTGCATGGGCAAGAATCTCGCGCGCATGGAGATGCAAATTTTCCTCGACGAGCTCACTCGCCGCCTGCCGCACATGCGGCTTGCCGAGCAGCGCTTCACGTATGTGCCGAACACGTCGTTTCGCGGGCCGGAGCATCTGTATGTGGAATGGGATCCGGCAGCGAACCCCGAGCGCGCCGATCCGTCCGTGCGCGAGCCGCGCGCGGTGGTGCGCATCGGCGAGCCGTCGTCGCATGCGGCGAGCCGCGCGGTGACGGTCGCATCGGTCGAGGCGTGCGCGGATCGCATCGTGCGCGTGCGGCTCGTGCCGGCCGACGGCCGCGCGCTGCCGCGCTGGACGGCGGGCTCCCATGTCGATGTCGTCTGCGGCGACTCCGGCATCTCGCGCCAGTATTCGCTCTGCGGCGATCCCGCCGACGCCGGCGCCCTCGAAATCGCAGTGCTGCGTGAAACCGCGAGCCGCGGCGGCTCGGCCTGGGTCCACGAGAACGTCAAACCCGGCGCGCAATGGCACATTCGCGGGCCGCGCAATCACTTTCGTCTCGACGAGACCGCGAAGAGACTCGTGCTGATTGCCGGCGGCATCGGCATCACGCCGATCAGCGCGATGGCGCGTCGGGCTCGCGCGCTCGGCATCGACTACGCAGTGCATTACAGCGGCCGCGCGCGCACCTCGATGGCCTTGCTCGACGAACTGCGCGCGCTGCACGGCGAGCGCCTGTTCACCTACATATCCGATGAAGGCGCGCGCAACGACTTCGCGGCGCTCGACGTCAACGAAGACACGCAGGTCTACGCATGCGGACCCGCGCGCATGCTCGATGCGCTGACTCAGGCAAGCGCGCGCTGGCCCGAAGACGCGCTGAAGATCGAGCATTTCGAATCGAAGCTCGGCACGCTTGACCCATCGAAGGAACATGCCTTCGACGTCGAACTAAAGGATTCGGGACTCGTACTGACCGTTCCCGCCGATCAGACGCTGCTCACGACGCTCCGGCGCGCGAACATCGACGTGCAGAGCGATTGCGAGGAAGGACTGTGCGGCTCGTGCGAAGTGCGCGTGCTCGACGGCGAAATCGACCACCGCGATGTCGTGCTGACCAAGGGCGAACGCCAGTCGAACGGTCGCATGATGGCGTGCTGTTCGCGTGCGAAAGGCAAGCGCCTCGTTCTGGCGCTTTGACGATGGGCGGTATCACTCGCGACACCGCGAGCGCTGTTCTTAATCGACGGCATTATCTTGCGGCAAACGCCACGCTTTTATTTTTCGGGCTTTCATTCAAGCGTCATATATCAGCGATATTGCGACTTATTAGGCGCGTTTAGATCGTCTGGTTATACGGACTAGTTAATTTGTATATATAACATCTGGTAATGGCATATATATGTGATCACAGTCCGAAGTTAAATCGATAGTTTTCATTTGTCTTACGTATTTACCCTTGCTTACGGGCAGCTTTCCTTCTCAAAATGCAATATTCGTCGTCATATAGGATGATTATTGAACGCACGTTCGCCGATTAGCCGAATATTTAGCATCTTCGTTGCGGGACTTTTTACTTGAGTAAGGGTTTATACCTAGTAATATGAAATTTTTTACGCATGTTTTCCGTTTAGAATATTCCTAAATTTGGTGCGTCGCACAAGCACGCACGATCTAATAACTTCCAGAATACTCACCGCCAATCAGCGCGATTTTTCGCGAGGGTGCGTCACGTTTGCGTGATTCATCGGCGGCAGGTCAAAGAGAAGGCCGGTGCTTAACCTGAGAGATTTCATTAAAGGCCCATATAAATGGACCACGCTGCACGCTTTGAGATTGCCGCATCCCGTTCGGGATTTTTTCTGCGGAACGCGCAACGGCTCACGGGCCAGGTCGTTCCTTAACAAGCGCGACGCACGTCGTGGTCGCACTCATGCATCGACGGTCGAACTTCGTTCCGTACCCGACGATGCGCACAATCCGCCCGGGTTCGATCCGAACTCACCCAGTCCATGCCCATGGACGCGATTTCCGCGTCGCGCGCGCTTTTTCCGCGGCCGGATTCCGCTCACGTTTTCGCTGTTTGACAAGGATAGAAAATGACTGACGTAGTGATCGTATCGGCCGCGCGCACGGCGGTAGGCAAATTCGGCGGCTCGCTCGCGAAAATCGCGGCGCCGGAACTGGGCGCGACGGTGATCCGCGCCGTGCTGGAGCGCGCAGGCGTAAAGCCGGATCAGGTGAGCGAAGTGATCCTGGGCCAGGTGCTCGCGGCAGGTTCGGGCCAGAACCCGGCGCGCCAGTCGCTGATCAAGGCAGGGCTGCCCGACATGGTGCCCGGCATGACGATCAACAAGGTCTGCGGCTCGGGCCTGAAGGCGGTGATGCTGGCGGCCAACGCGATCATCGCGGGCGATGCGGAGATCGTGATCGCAGGCGGTCAGGAAAACATGAGCGCGGCGCCGCACGTACTGCCGGGTTCGCGCGACGGCTTTCGCATGGGCGACGCCAAGCTGATCGACTCGATGATCGTCGACGGTCTGTGGGACGTCTATAACAACTACCACATGGGCACGACGGCGGAAAACGTCGCGAGGGAATTCGGCATCACGCGCGAGCAGCAGGACGCGTTCGCGGCGCTGTCGCAGAACAAGGCCGAGCGCGCGCAAAAAGAAGGCCGCTTCAACGACGAAATCGTGCCGGTCTCGATCCCGCAACGCAAAGGCGAGCCGCTGCAATTCGCCACCGATGAATTCGTGCGCCACGGCGTAACGGCCGAAGCGCTTTCATCGTTGAAACCGGCGTTCTCGAAGGAAGGCACGGTGACGGCGGCGAACGCTTCGGGCATCAACGATGGCGCAGCCGCCGTGGTCGTCATGTCGGCGAAGAAGGCCGAGGCGCTGGGTCTCACGCCGCTCGCGCGCATCAAGGCGTACGCGAACGCAGGCGTCGATCCGAAGATCATGGGCATGGGTCCGGTGCCGGCATCGAAGCGCTGTCTGGAGCGCGCGGGCTGGAGCGTGAACGATCTCGATCTGATGGAGATCAACGAGGCATTCGCCGCGCAGGCGCTGGCGGTGCACAAGCAAATGGGCTGGGATCAGTCGAAGATCAACGTGAACGGCGGGGCGATTGCGATCGGTCATCCGATCGGCGCATCGGGCTGCCGGATTCTCGTCACGCTGCTGCACGAAATGCAGAAGCGCGATGCGAAAAAGGGTCTGGCGTCGCTGTGTATCGGCGGCGGCATGGGCGTGGCGCTGGCGCTGGAGCGCCCGTAACGTTCAGAAGTCACGTAGTAGCTGCAACGAGCAAAAAACACCGGCGCCGCGCGGATGCGGACCGACGCAACGATCGACAACTACAAGCGTCGCGCATCGAGGTAACGGAACGGCGCCGGTGTCATTCCGAGTTTCATCAACCTGAGAGAACAGTTTTCGAGGAGCATCAGTATGACTAAGCGAATCGCAGTGGTGACGGGCGGCATGGGCGGCCTAGGCGAAGCCATCAGCATCAAGCTTCACGACGCAGGATTTGCGGTTGTCGTGACGCATTCCCCGGGCAACGCAACGGTGAGCGAGTGGCTCGCGAGCATGGACCGCCAGGGCCGCAACTTTCGCGCGTACCCGGTTGATGTCGCCGATTACGATTCCGCGCAGCACTGCGTGGCGAAGATCCAGGCCGAAGTCGGCCCGATCGACATCCTCGTGAACAATGCGGGCATCACGAAAGACACGACCTTCAAGAAGATGACCAAGGTCAATTGGGACGACGTGCTGCGCACCAATCTCGATTCGGTCTTCAACATGACGAAGCCGGTGTGCGAAGAAATGGTGTCGCGCGGCTGGGGCCGCATCATCAATATTTCGTCGGTGAACGGTTCGAAAGGGCAGATCGGTCAGACGAACTATGCCGCCGCGAAGGCGGGCATGCACGGCTTCACGAAGTCGCTCGCGCTCGAAGTGGCGAAGAAGGGCGTGACCGTCAACACGATCTCGCCGGGCTATCTCGCGACCAAGATGGTGACCGCGATTCCGCAGGAAATTCTCGACACGAAGATCATTCCGCAGATTCCGGCCGGCCGTCTCGGCAGGCCTGAAGAAGTCGCGGCGCTCGTCGCGTTCCTGTGTTCGGAAGACGCGGGCTTCGTGACCGGCTCGAACATCGCCATCAACGGCGGCCAGCACATGAGCTGATGCCGTCGAACGGCGCGCGCCCGGCGCGCGCTGTTTTCTCATTCGACCCATCCGCTTCCCGGCGTATCGCGCGATGATCCACTATCACGCAGCAGCACCTCAATACAGCATCGGCCACCTCGACTCGGCCATCGAGCATCTCGAACAGGTGCTGAGCCTCGAAGGCGCGAATTCGCTCTTTTCGAAGACGTATTGGCGCGGCCGCGTCGTGCAGGCGCTCGCCACGCCCGGCCTCGCGCCTTGCCAGCATTCGCGCCTGCAGCGTCTGCTGGAACGCATCGCCCAGTCGTGATGCAAACGCAAACGCAAACGCGGGAACAGTCGAAAGCCTGAGCGGTCAATCGTGAAAAGGCGCGCGGCCAACGCTGCGCGACCGCTTTCCGGAACCCGATGGCACGGCGCCTTCCCTGCCGTCCGTGAAAAATTTCTCAGGCGCTTGTACTATTCGGGCCGTATCTCGAAATTCACGGTTCAGAAGCGTATGTTCGATTCCCTCAGATCAATACTTTCGACGCGACGCGCGCTTGGCGCGATTGCGTTGTCGTTCCTGCTCGCCGCATGCGGCACGACGAGCGATGTCACCGTCGGCGCACAGCCGGACACCTTCACCGTAACCGGCAAGGCGACCGGCACACGCATGTCGTGGGTCACCGCGCGCAATGCCGCGATGGACGCCGCCAACGACTATTGCAAGCAGCGCTCGCAGCGTGCCGCGGTCAGGTCGGAAGCGACGAGCGGCGTGCGCTCGCTGGAAGAGCAGACGTCCACCGTTTCGTTCACGTGCGTGCCGGAGCGCGCGACCGCGCGCGGATAAAGACGGCATCGCCGCTTCGATCGACCAAAGCAACCGAAGCAACCGAAGCGGCGTCACGCAAAAAGCCTACTTGCTCGCGCCTTGCCCGATGCCGGCTTTCTTCTGCGCGTTCTGGATGTCCTGCGGATAAGTGGCGTCGTCACGCTTTGCCGGATCGTAGCCCGCTGCCTCGAGCTTCTTGAGTTCGGCGTTCTTCTTCGCGCGCGCCTGCTTGCGCTCGGCCTTCTGCGCCGCCTTCTTTTCGGCCTTGCTCGTGGGTGCGGCTTGTGTCGTGCCGTTGGCGGTTGCGCCCGCGCTGTCCTGTGCATTCGCCAATGGCGCAACAGACGCGCCGAATGCCGTCACCATCAAGGAAACTGCGAGTCTCTTGCCAAGCGTTGCTTTCATATCCTCTCCACAGATCAGTTGAATGTCGTGCGGCCGAGACCGGCCGCCGAGGTCGGTTACAAGCAACCAGCAATCACTTCCCGGCCGATGACGCATTCCTCGTGGCCGGCGCGGCATGCGTGCCGCGCGTCCATTGTAAGGCGCAGCGCGCATTCGTTCAGCGGAGCGAAAGTATCTGAACGTCCGTGCCGTAAAGCGATACAGTGCTACCCTTCGCGAGCACATCCGACGTCCGCCGTGCGTGGGCAAAGCGGTTATGATGCGCACCGGCTGCATCGCAAAAAATAATCACAAACCAGCGGGACTGCGCCTTTGCGCGGGCTCAATCGAGACCCGGCCCGGCGCGCACTTCTCACGCTTATTCGGAGCTGTCTATGCCCTTGCAGTCCGGTGTCGACGAGGCCAGCTTTCGTCGCATTCTCTTTCGCAACATCGCGCTGCCGCTCGGCACGGGCGTCGTCACGGCGGTCGCGTTCGTCGCGCTCGTGCTGTATCTGCTTTCGGGAATCAACTGGGTCGAGCATTCGGAGCGCGTAATCGGCAACGCGCAGGAGATCGGGCGGCTCGTCAGCGAGAAGGAAAGCGCGATTCGCGGCTTCCTGATCACCGGCGACGAAGCCTTCCTCGCGCCCTTCGATACCGCGAAGCCGAAGCTCTCCGCCGATATCGACACGCTCGCCGAACTCGTCAAGGACAACGCGCCGCAAGTGGATCGCCTGATCCGCATCCGTGCGCTGCAGGCGCAATGGGACAAGGTCGCCGACAATCTGCTGGATGCGCGCCGCAACGGTCATGATGCCGCCGAGCTCGTGCGCGCGGGCCGCGGTGGACCGGAGCGCGCCGAAACCGAGCGCGAACTGGCCGCGTTCCTCAACATCGAGCAGACGCTGCGGCTCGAGCGCGTGGAATCGGCGACGCGGCTGACGACCATCATCGTCGTGGTGTTTCTGGTCCTGAGTCTCACGCTTTCGGTGACGCTCGCCGTGTTCGGCCGTCGCGAGTTGATGGGCCTGTCCGGCGCATTTGGCGCCGCGATTGACGAACAGGAACGGCAGACGCGCGCGCTGCAGGAGCAGGCGTGGCTGCGCGAAGGGCAGACGCAACTCGCCGAGCGCGTGATCGGCCGGCAATCGCTTGATCAGCTGTGCCAGACCATCCTCGATTTCCTCTCCGATTACCTGAAGGTTTCGCTCGGCGCGTTCTACGTGCGCGACACCGATGGCGCATTGAAGCGCACCGCGAGCTTCGGCTTCGATCCGGCGGGCGCGACCGTTCCGGATTCGCTCGCGGGCGTGAAGAGCCTCGTCGGGCAGGCGGTGCATGCGCGCAAGCTGACGAGCGTGAACGCCGTGCCGTCGGACTATTGGAAGGTGACGTCCGCGCTCGGCGCAAGCGCGCCCGCAAGTCTCGTCATCGTGCCGATCGAAAACGAAGGCCAGACGAACGGCGCGATCGAACTCGGCGCCATGCACACGCTCACAGACCGCGATCAGCAGTTTTTGAGCGCGGTGTCGGGCAATATCGGCGATTTCGTCGAGGCGGCGCAGTATCGCGAGCGCCTGCAACGTGTGCTCGACGAGACGCAGCAACTGAACGAAGAGTTGCAGATGCAGCAGGAAGAACTGCGCACGACCAACGAGGAACTGGAGCAGCAGACCACGGCGCTCTCGCAGGCGCAGGCTTATCTCGCGAATCAGAAGTCGGAACTCGAACAGACGAACGACCAGCTCGCCGAACAGGCGCGTGTGCTCGACGAGCGCAACGCCGCGCTCAACAGCGCGCAGGGCGAACTCGAACAGCGCGCAGATGCGTTGCAGCGCGCGAGCCGCTACAAGTCGGAGTTTCTGGCGAACATGTCGCACGAGTTGCGCACGCCGCTGAACAGCTCGTTGATCCTCGCGAAGCTGCTGTCCGAAAACAAGCACGGCAATCTCACGGTCGATCAGGTCAAGTACGCGCAGACCATCTATTCGGCGGGCAACGACCTGCTCAACCTGATCAACGACATCCTCGATCTTTCGAAGGTCGAAGCGGGCAAGCTCGATCTGCATATCGAGGACGTGCCCTTGCAGCGGATCATGGATTCGCTCGCGCGCACGTTCGAGCCGCTCGCGCGACAGAAAAAGCTCCGCCTCGATATCCGCAACGAGATCGACGAATACCCGAGTCTCACGACCGATTTCCGTCGGCTCGAACAGATCCTGAAGAACCTGCTGTCGAACGCGGTCAAGTTCACGGATGCGGGTGCGGTCACGCTCACGCTCAAATGCGCGGGCGAGGGCGCGGTGCAGTTCGTCGTGACCGATACGGGCATCGGCATCGCGCCGGACCAGCAGGCCGCGATCTTCGAGGCGTTCCAGCAAGCCGACGGCACCACGAGCCGTCACTACGGCGGCACGGGTCTCGGCTTGTCGATCTCGCGCAGCCTCGCGCATCTGCTCGGCGGCGAGATCGCGCTGCGCAGCACGCAGGGCGCGGGCAGTACCTTCACGCTGACGATGCCCGCCGTCTACGATCCGGAATCGTCGTTGGCCGCGTTGCCTGCGGCGAACATCGAGGCGTCAGCACCGATCGTCGTAGATGAAAAGCCGGCGGAAAAGATCGAAGTCATCCACGTGATCGACGACGATCGCGACGACACCACGACCGGCCGCCGCCTCGTGCTCGTGATCGAAGACGAACCGGCCTTCGCGCAAGTGCTGCTCGATCAGGCGCACGAGCTGAACTATCGCTGCATCGTGAGCGGCACGGCGAGCGAGGCGCAAAAGCTCGCGCAAGAACGCGCGCCGAACGCGATCCTGCTCGATATCGGCCTGCCGGACCGCTCAGGGCTCGTGCTGCTGCAGGAACTGAAGGCGAACCCGAAGACGCGGCACATTCCAGTGCATGTCGTGTCGGCGTCGGACCGCAGCGACGCAGCACTGCATCTGGGCGCGATCGGCTACGCGGTCAAGCCGACCACGCGCGAGCAACTGATGTCGATCTTCCAGCGTCTCGAAGAAAAGAGCAGCCAGAAGATCAAGCGCGTGCTGCTGGTGGAAGACGACGCGCGCCAGCGTCAGAGCATCGTCGAGCTGATCAGCGACACGGACGTGGAGATCACGCCGGTCGAGTTTGGCCGCGACGCGCTCGAATTGCTGAAGACGACGATCTTCGATTGCATGATCATCGACCTGAAGCTGCCCGACATGCAGGGCGGCGACCTGTTGCGCCGGATGGCCGGCATCGACACCTATTCGTTTCCGCCGGTGATCGTCTACACGGGCCGCACGCTCACGCATGAAGAGGAAGCGGAACTGATGCGTTACTCGCAGTCGATCATCATCAAGGGCGCGCGCTCGCCGGAGCGTCTGCTCGATGAAGTGACGCTGTTTCTGCACAAGGTCGAGACCGATTTGTCCGCCGACCGTCAGGCGATGCTGCACGTTTCGCGCGCCCGCGACCGCGTGCTCGACGGCCGCCGCGTGCTGCTTGTCGATGACGACATCCGCAACATCTTCTCGCTATCGAGTGCGCTGGAGCATCAGGGGCTGAAGGTGGAGATCGGCCGCAACGGCTTCGAGGCGATCGAAACGCTCGACAAGAATCCGGACATCGACATCGTGCTGATGGACGTGATGATGCCCGGCATGGACGGACTCGAAGCGACGCGGCGCATCCGCGAGGACGCGCGCTTTCGCAAGCTGCCGGTCATCGCGATCACGGCGAAGGCGATGAAGGACGATCAGGAACAATGTCTCGCGGCGGGCGCGAGCGATTATCTGGCGAAGCCGATCGACATCGACCGGCTTTACTCGCTATTGCGGGTGTGGATGCCGAGGCGGGTTTAAATATTCAACGCGCGCTTGTCCACGGCAAGCGCCGCCTCCCGCATCACTTCCGAAAGCGACGGATGCGGATGGCAAATCCGCCCGATATCCTCCGACGCCGCCTTGAACTCCATCGCGACCACGGCTTCCGCGATCAGATCCGACGCGTTCGCCGAGATGATGTGCACGCCGAGAATCTCGTCGGTTTTCGCGTCGGCGATTACCTTGATGAAGCCGTCCGTCTCGCCCATGCCCATCGCGCGGCCGTTCGCGAGCATCGGAAACTGGCCGGCCTTGATCTCGCGGCCTTCGGCCTTCAGTGCCTGCTCCGTCTGCCCGACCCACGCGATTTCCGGGTGCGTGTAGATCACCCACGGAATGCAGTTGTAGTCGATGTGCGGCTTCTGCCCGTCGATGATTTCCGCCACCAGCACGCCTTCGTCCTCCGCCTTGTGCGCGAGCATCGGGCCGCGCACGACATCGCCGATCGCATAGACGTTCGGGACTTTTGTCGCGCAATGACCGTCGACGGGAATGAAGCCGCGCTCGTCCGCTGCCAGGCCGATGGAATCGAGCCCGAGATCGTCCGTGTTCGGCACGCGGCCGATCGACACGATCAGGCGGTCCGCGTCCAGCGTCTGCGCGTTGCCGTCCTTGTCCTTATAGGAAATCGAAACGCTCGAATCCGTGGTCTTCACGCCGTCGATTTTCACGCCGAGATGGATCGTCAAACCCTGTTTCTTGAAGAGCTTCGCGGCTTCCTTTTGCAGCGCGGCGTCGGTCGTGCCGAGGAATTCGGGCAGCGCTTCGAGGATCGTCACTTCCGCGCCGAGCCTGCGCCACACCGAACCCAACTCCAGCCCGATCACGCCGGCGCCGATCACGGCGAGCTTCTTCGGTACGGCATCGAAAGCGAGCGCGCCTTCGTTGTCGGAGACGATTCTGTTGTCGACCGGCACGTTCGGCAGATGCCGCGCTTTCGAGCCCGTCGCGATGATCACGTGTTGCGCGGTGTGGCTTTCGGTCTTGCCGTCGCCGCTCACGTCGATCTTGAAATTGCCGCCGGCCTTGCCCGTGAGCTTGCCGTGACCCTTGAGCCAGGTGATCTTGTTCTTGCGAAACAGAAATTCGACGCCGCCCGTGATCTTCTCGACGATCGCTTCCTTGCGCCCGACCATCTTGCCGATATCGACCGAAAGATTGTCCATGCCGATGCCGTGATCGACAAAATGCAGCTTGGCGCTTTCGAATTTCTCCGACGACGCGAGCAGCGCCTTCGACGGAATACAGCCGACATTCAGACACGTGCCGCCGAGTTTCGGCTTGCCGGCCGGGTTGATCCATTCCTCGACGCACGCGACCTTCCTGCCGAGTTGCGCGGCACGGATCGCGGCGATATAGCCGCCGGGGCCGGAGCCGATCACGATCACATCGAAGTCGGCTTTTTCGGCTGACGCGGTGGCGGGAGCGGGAGCGGGAGTTGAAGCGGCGGCGGGTGCCGTTGCGGGCTGGGCGGCGGGCTTTTCAGCAGCAGGCGCAGCAGTCGCAGCAGCAGGCGCGGGCGCCTGAGCGGCTGCCTTCGCCTCGGTGTCGATGATCGCGATCACTTCGCCCGCATGGACGATATCGCCTTCCTTCTTCACCACTTCCGCCAGCGTGCCGGCGCCGGGCGCGGGCACTTCGAGCACGACCTTGTCCGTTTCCAGTTCGACGAGGATTTCGTCTTGCGCCACCGCGTCGCCCGCTTTCTTCTTCCACGGCAACATCGTCGCTTCGGTGACGGACTCGGAAAGCTGCGGAACCTTGACTTCAACCCTGGCCATTCAGATTCTCCTTGTGAGCGTTTTTAGCGATGGGAGTGTCCGGCGAACGGAAACGTCATATCGAAAGCGGGCGTCGGGGCGAGGCTCAAGCGGCCGGTCCGCCGCGCCGAAGTCGTAGGATACGCTCTGTCCGTGGCGCGCGCGCGGGAGCCGGCTCACGCATCGGCGCGTGTTGCCGTCATCGTTATATTCGGTGGTATATTGCGAGACGGAAATCGAACGACCAGACCCCGGCGCGAGAACGCAACCCGCGCGCCTTCCGGCCCAGCCGATCGAGCACGAGGTGATCATGCAGACCCCGCCGTTTCAACTTGCGCGCACGAATGCTCTCGGGCATCGCGACGCCTGCTGCCAGCCGACCGAGGCCGACTTGCGCACGTCGCGACGTCGAGCGCGCCTGGCCGAACTCGATTCGCATCTGCATTGCTCGATCATCGGCACATGTCTGAGCACGGGCGAGTTGCGCAAGCTCGTGCCGAAGTTCACCGATCTCGACCGCTATCACGCGAGCGATCTGGAGATTCACCACGCGGCGGTCGAACTGGCGATCGCGGGCGGCGCGGGCGCGAAGGCGCTCAACAAGGCGCTCGACGAGCGTTACTCGGGCGCGATCCGCCGTTTCGAGGCCGCGCGCGATAGCGAAGCGCTGCTCGATCTATGGAACGACGCGCTCAAATCCGGCGATATCCCGCCTGCTTACTGGGCCGTGATGTCGCATCCGCACGCGAGCATCGAAGTGCGTCAGTCGGCGTTCGGCGAACTGCATATGCTGTCGCATCTGGTCGGCGCGGCGAATCGCGCGGACATTCGCCGGCTCGTCGCGCTCGAAGCGGACAATCAGGCACTCCGGGACAAGCTCGAACGGCAACAAGCGCGCCTGCTCGAACTGAGCGCCGAGCGCGATGCTTCCCTGAGGCAAGCAAACGAGCACGCGCTTCAGCTTGCCGCGCTCGCGGAGCGCAAGCCGGATTTATCGACTGCGCAGCTTGCGGCCGAAGTCGAGCGTCTGCGCGACAAGATCGACGACGGCGAGCGTCGTCTCGCGCTGCACACGAGCCGTCGAGAAGCCGCCGAGCAGCGCGCGCAGCAAGACGGAGAACGGACGCGCGCGCTGCGCAATCAACTCGGCGACGCGCAGGCGCTGTTGAAGATCGTGCAGGCGGAATGCGCGGCGCTGGAACGCGCGACGCTCGATGCCGCCGCTCAGTACAACGCTCAGTTCAACGCTCAGTCCAACACGCAGCCCGATGCGCGCCGCCGCGCCGTGGCATGGCTGAGCGGCAAGCGGATCGTGTATGTCGGCGGGCGGCCGAATTCGAATGCGGTGCTGAAGTCGCTGGCGGAAGCGGCGGGCGGCGAGCTGATCGTGCACGACGGCGGCGTCGAGGATCGCAAGGGCCTGCTGGCCGCGGCGTTGCCGAACGCGGATGTCGTGCTGTTCCCCGTCGATTGCATCGATCACGATTCGATGAACACGCTGAAGCGCGTCTGCGAGCGGCACGGCGTCGAATATGCGCCGCTGCGCACCGCGAGCGTGGCGAGTTTCGTGGAATTCGTCGCGCGTCTTACCGCGAGCGCACAGACCGCGCGCGCGGGTTCACCGCCGCCGTCGGCGTTCTGCCTGCGTCACGGATAAGGGATAAGGCTTGATTAAGGTTTGAGCAGCTTGGTAAGCGATGCGATCTGCCCGGCGCAAGCGGCTTCGGCCTGCGCTTCGATATCGCGATAAAGCTGGACGATGCTCTCGCCGACTTCAGTCAGCACGCAGCCGCCGCCGCTTTGTCCGCCCTGTTCGGAGACGGTTGCGGGCGACTTGAGCGAGCGATTGGTTTCGTCGATGAGCAGCCACGCGCGCCGATACGACATATCGAGGCTGCGCGCCGCCGCCGAGATCGAGCCGTGTTCGCGCACCGCTTCGAGCAGCGCGACCTTGCCCGGACCGAGCGCGATAGTCTCGCCTTTCATGATGCGCATGCGAAAGCGCACGTCGGCCGGCTGATTCGCCGTGTTCGTGTCCTTTGCGCTGTCCTTGGATTTGAGGGTCGTCGCCATGCCCGAGAGAATACACGAACGAAATCGGACGAACGTTTCAGGCGAAGCGCGTCGATCTTATCGGTTGTCCGGATAGCAAAACGCGTAATCCTCGCAGCCGGGACAGCCCGGCGCGCAGGTCGGCGCGACGCCTTGCGCGTGCGCGACTTCCTGCGCGAGAAACTTCTTCCAGCGCAGATTCGCGACGTTGCGCGCCACGAGTTCGGGATAGTGACGCGTGAGCATCTCGGTGACGTCGTCGCGGCCGGCGAGACCAAGATCGCGCCACAGATGATCGGGCCGCAGCGACGCCGCGGCGATGATCGTCGCGAGACAATGCGCATCTTCGCGATGCCGCGTGGCCGTTCGGTCGTGCCACATCAGAAGTCCGTGCAGCGCACGCACGAACACCCGATGTGCATCCGGAACGAGCGCGACCGGCACCGGCCCGAGCGTCGCGCCGGGAAAATGCCGGTGCGTCAGCGCGGCCAGTTCGGCGCCGTCGAGGCCGAGCCAATGCAGATCATGCGATTCCATGCGTGCCCCGACGAGCCGCGCGAACAGCATGGTATCTAGAGCGGGAGCGGCGGGATCGGCAGCGTGGGCGAGCAGCACACGCGCGGACGCGTTCATCGATGTGGCTGTCCGAGAATGTGTGCATCGACGCGAACGAGGCGCTTCATGTGACGCGGCGCGTGCACCGTGTCCGCGCCGGAGACGAGCACCGGCAGCCCGTCTTCCACGCCCAGTTCGCGATCCTCGCACTCGTACGCCACGATCACCTGCGCGCCGATCGCCGTATTGAACAGCTCGTGCCACGAAAACGTCACGGCGTAGCCGTCGTGCGCTTGCGCAAGAAACACGGTGCGCTTGAAATCCGTGTTGCCGGGGCGGCGCACGCCGGCGGCGTCGAGCAGCACGCGCACTTGTACGCCTCGATAGCTGCCCATCGGACGGATATAGCGTCCCGTCGAAAAACACACGAGATCGAACGGCTCGATGCTCGCGCGCGCGAATTCGCGCAATGCGGCAAGATCGAGCGTGAGCGGCCGTTCGACCGCGCCGCCGATCTCGACGACAGGTCCGTCAAGCAAGGCGCTGCGAACGGGAATCGAATGCGCAAGTTCCATGGCGATGACCGTAAAGGCACGAAATGCGTTATATCTGCGACTATATTACGACCTCCGCTCCAACGCCATGGCCCTTGCGGCATGGCGGATATGTTGCAACGCTTAATCGACGGGAGATGCGCATGAAGCGACGGCTGACGGCGGCGTTCGCCATGACGATGTTCCTCGCGGCGTGCGGCTCCGTCGCGCCGGTTTCGACCGCGCTGAAAGTGCCGCTGAGCGTGCCGTTCGCGGGCACGCCGAACGGTGTCGCGGTGCGCGATTCGGACGGCGCGGTGTTCGTGACCGACGATCGCACGAACGGCATCGTGACGACATCGCATATCGGCGACGACGATGCACCCGCGTTCTCGCCGTACGCGCGCATTCCGGCAGCCGAGGGCGAGCGCGCGGGCCTGAGCCAGATTGCGTTCGCGCCGAACGGGCATTTGCTCGTCGAGCGCTTCGGCTTCGGCTCGGCGAGCGCGGTGTTCGATGTCGCGCCGAGCGGGCAAGTCTTGCTCGCCGCCGACACGCATGCCGCGCGCAGGCGTCTGGGCCTCCTCGTGATCGATGGCGGCACATTCCTGTCGAGCTGGTTTGCGAAAGAGGGCAGCGCGCCGGCCGCGGGCGGCGTAAGCGTAATCACGCGCGGCACTGCGCCGGGGCAAGTGACGGAGCGGGATATCGTGACCGGATTGGGCAAGCCGGTCGGTCTCGCGACGGTCGGCGACACGCTCTACATCAGCGATCAGGCCGCGAACCGCATCTACAAGGTGGATCTGCAGGCGGCGCGCGCCGCGAACGCGCCGCTTGCCGCAAGCGACGTGTTCGCGACCGTCGATGCGCCCGATCTGATGGCCGCATCGCCCGACGGCACGCTCTATACGAAATGCGGCGCGCACGCCGTGTGCAGCATCTCGACGCGCGGCCGTCCGACTGTCATCGCCGCCGATCTCGACGCGCCGCGCGGCGTCGCGGTGGATGTCGCGAGAAAGCGTCTCGTTGTGGTGGATCGGTCAAGCACGCCCGGCAAGCCGAGCGCGCTGCGCGTCCTGCCGATCCGATAATCCTCCTCAACGCGGCGACGACCACCCCTTATAACTGCCCACGTTCTCACGCGTCACAAGCGTCGACGGCATAAGGATCATCGTGTTGGACGGCTTCTTGCCGTTCATCATGTCGTAGCCGACGCTCACCGCCTGCTGCGCCATCGACCACGGGTCCTGGCTCGCCGATGCCTGAATCATCGTGTCGGACTTGAGCGCGCTTTCGATATCCGGCGCGCCGTCCACCGACGTAATCACGATATTCCCGCGATGCAACTGCTTCGCCGCGAGGTCCGTGCCGATCGCCTGCGGATCGTTGATCGCGAACACGCCGTCGAGTTTCGGGAAGCGCGTGAGATAACCCTGCATCGCGTTCATGCCGCCTTCGCGCGAGCCTTTCGCGTCCTGATCGTCGGACAGCACCTTGATGCCCGGATTCTTCGCGAGTTCGGCCTTGCAGCCCTTCACGCGGTCGATCACCGCCGACACCTGCGGCCCGTTCTCGATCACCACGTTACCCTTGCCGTTCAGCTTCTTCGCCAAGAAATCGCACGCGAGCTCGCCCGCCTGCACGTTGTTGGTCTGCACGGTGGCATCGGCGCCGGCGGCCGCGACGTCCACCGCGATCACGATGATCCCCGCTTTCTGCGCCTTTTTCACCGCCGGCTCGATCGCCTTCGGATCGACGGCGTTGAGCAGAATGATGTCGACGTGCGCCGAGATGAAGTTGTCGATCTGCGTGAACTGCTTGTTCATGTCGTAGTCCGACGACACCGCCTGCACCTTGGCGTTCGGGTTGATCGCCTTGGCTTTCGCTTCCGCGCCCCGCGCGATCGTCACGAAATACGGATTGCCGAGCGAGCCGACCGTGATGCCGACGGACTTCAACTGCTTGTCGGCGGCGTGAGCGGACAGCGACAGGCTGAAACCGAGAGCGAGTGCGACGCTGGCAAAAAGCTTATTGTGTTTGCGCATGTTGTTGTCTCCAGTGGGTCCTTTTTTCGAGGGTGGGCGCACGCGGACCCGAATGCGCCCGGATAGCAGAATCAGGTGCGGGCCGAGCCGCGCTGACGATATCGATCGAGTGCCACCGCGCCGATGATCACGAGGCCCTTGATGATGTACTGCCAGATATCCGACACGCCGAGCAGCACGAGACCGTTGGTCAGCACCGCAATGATCAGCGCGCCGACCAGCGTGCCGACGATCGACCCCACGCCGCCGACGAAGCTCGTGCCGCCGAGAATCACCGCGGCGATCGCATCGAGTTCATACGACTGGCCGAGCTGCAAACCGTTGGCCGCATAGAGCCGCGCGGCGGACATCACGGCGCCGAGACCCGCGAGCAACCCGGAAATGGCGTAGACGAAAAGCTGGATGCCCCAGACCTTGATGCCCGACAGACGCGCCGCTTCCGGATTGCCGCCGACCGAGTAGATGCGCAGGCCGAGCACCGTGCGCCGCAGAATGAACCACGACACGATAACCACCGCAATCGCGATGATCACGAGCCACGGTACGCCGAACAGCGTGTCGTTGCCGATGAACGCGAACGAGAGCTGCGGATTGAAGATGGTCGTGTCGTTGCCGATCAGGCGCGCGATGCCGCGCACGGCGGTGAGCGAGCCGAGCGTCACGATGAACGGCGGCAGCTTGAGCAGCGCGATCAACAGGCCGTTCACGACGCCGAAGCCGAGACCGACCGCGAGCGCGGCGGGAATGCCGAGCCATCCCAGACCCGGAATATTCGATGCGAGCAACGCAGTGACCGCCGCAGCCGAAAGCACCGAGCCGACCGACAAGTCGATGCCGCCCGTCAAAATCACGAAGGTCATGCCGGCCGCGAGCACGATGTTGATCGATGCCTGCTGCGCCACGATCGACAGATTCTGCAAGCTGAAGAACCCGTCCGTGCCGACGCCGAAGCCGATGCACAGCAGAATCAGCACGGGCAGCATGCCCGCCGTGCGCATCAAAACCTGCATGCGCTCCTTGCGCTCGATCCGGCTTTGCCGTTGCGTCGTGCTTTCGGCCTTGGCGGCGGGCGCGGCGCCCGTGTCGTGGTGTTTCGTCGTGTCAGCCATGTCTCTCTCCAGATATATCGTTCGTGTATCAGGCCGTGTATCAAGCCGCCTGATCCAGCGCGACCTTCGAGCCCGTCGCGAGCTCGATGATTCCTTCCTGCGAAATCGGCTTGCCCGAATGGCCGCCGAGTTCGCCCGCAATTTCGCCTTCGCGCATCACGAGCACGCGATCCGCCACGCCGATCACTTCCGGCAGCTCGCTCGAGATCACGATGATCCCCACGCCCGTACGCGCGAGATCGTTGATGATTCGATAAATCTCCGACTTCGCGCCGATGTCCACGCCGCGCGTCGGTTCGTCGAGAATCAGTACTTCGGGTTTGGTTTCGAGCAGGCGCGAGAGCAGCACTTTCTGCTGATTGCCGCCCGACAGCGCGCCCACGTTCACGCGCATGTTCGGCACGCGGATAGTGAGCGCCGCGATCGCGTCTTTCGCGCGCGTATTGCCGCGCGGCAGGTCCATGACGCCCACCTTCGCGTCGCGCCCGGCGATCGTGATGTTGATGTTGTCGCGCACGCTCATGTCGAGGAACAGGCCCTGGCCCTTGCGGTCTTCGGTGAGATAGACGAGACCGGCATCGATCGCGTCGCGCGGCGTGCGCAGCTTGAGCGTCTTGCCGTGCATCGACACTTCGCCGCGCGTCGCCGATTCCGCGCCGAAGATCAGGCGCGCGAGTTCCGTGCGTCCCGCGCCGACCAGCCCCGCGATGCCGAGCACTTCGCCCGCGTGCAGATCGAGGCTGCAGCCGCGCACGCGGTTGTTATCGGCGATATCGCGCACGGACAGCACCACGTTGCCCGGATCGTAGGCCGCGTGTTGCTTCTTGTAGAAGCCGGAGATATCGCGGCCGACCATCATCTTGACGAGGCTGTCGGCGGAGAGTTCGTCGCGCATCAACGTGCCGACGTAGGCGCCATCGCGCAGCACGGAGACGCGGTCGGACAGCTCGTAGATCTCCGCCATCCGGTGACTGATGTAGATGATCGCGATGCCTTCCGCGCGCAGCGTGCGCACGAGTTCGAACAGGCGGTCGGTTTCGCGTGAGGACAGCGGCGTGGTCGGTTCGTCCATCACGAGGATGCGCGCATGGGCATGCACGGCGCGCGCGATCTCGACGAGTTGCCGCTCTGCAATCGACAGATCGCCGACGAGCGTATGCGGCTTGAACGCGGCGCCGAGGCGCTTCAACACGTCCTCGCAGCCGCGCTCCATGCCGGCGCGGTCGACCAGTCTGCCGCGCCGCAGCTCGCGTCCCGCGTAGATGTTTTCCGCGACGGAAAGATTCGGCGCGAGACTCAGCTCCTGATAGATCACCGCGACGCCCAGCGAACGCGCGGCAAGCGGCCCGTTGATGATGACGGGCTGGCCGTCGACCAGAATCTGGCCGCCGGCATCGGCCTGGTAGGCGCCGGAGAGAATCTTCATCAGCGTGGACTTGCCCGCGCCGTTCTCGCCCATCAGCGAATGCACTTCGCCGGGATAGACGGACAAGCGCACGTCGTTCAGCGCGCGCACGCCGGGAAAGGTCTTGCTGATGCCGCGCATTTCCAATAGAGGCGGGCGCGGCGAGGCAGTGGAAGCGGACGGAGCGGAGTCATGCGGCATGGTTGACCTCTTGGGTTTTCGTCCCCGCGTGGCGAAGGCCCGCCGCGCGTGGTGAAAAGTTGAAGAACATCGGCAGCGTGGCCGCGCCGATTGCGCCCGCATCCGGGCCGAAGGTGCCGCGCACGAGCGTCGGCGTGCCGCGCGCTTCGGGCGCGTTGGCGGCGAGCGTCGCGGCGAGGCGCTTGACGAGCTTGTCGAGCAGACCGCCGTCGATGTCGGAGTCGATCACGACCATCGGTACATCGAGTACGCAGAGCGTCGCGCGCAGAGCGGGCGCGAGCGCCTCGATGCAGTCGTCGATCCATTCGTCGACGGCGGGCAGGCGGCTCTCGATGCACGCCTGCAAGTCGACGCGGTTATCCGCCGCCGCGCCGCAGTAGTTCAGATGCCGCACGAGCGCATTGAGCGACGCGCGCGACAGCAGGATGTCCCACGGTCCCGACGGCTGCGGCGCGGAAGGCAGGCGGCTCGGCGGCACCGGAATCACGCCGATATCGCCCGCATTGCCCGAGGTGCCGCGCAGACAGTCGCCGTTGATCGCGATGCCGCCGCCGATTGCCGAGCCGAGAAACAGATAGACGAAGTCGTCGCAGCGGCGGCCGTGGCCGTAGAAGAGTTCGGCGGTCGCGGCGGCGTTGCCGTCGTTTTCGCTGAAGACCGGCAGCGAGAGCGCGCGGCTGAGTTCGTCGGCGAAATCGGTTTGGTCCCACGCGCGGAAGGTTTCGGCGGGCAGCGCCAGTTCGCGCAGCCAACTGCCGAGATTGAACGGCTGCGCGATGCCAACGCCCGTCAACCGCTCGCGCTCGGCTTCGGACAGCAGGCCGAGCATCTTGTGGATATCGCGCTGGACGATTTGCAGCACCGCCGACGGTTCCGGCAGCACGGTATCGAGCGCGCTGCGGGCGAGCACGTCGCCGGCAAAATTGACGAGCACCGTCTCGATGCCGGTGCGGTCCAGCCGCACGCCGATCCCGAACGCGCCGCGCGGATCGAGCCGGATCAACGAGGCGGGCTGGCCGCGCTGGCCGTCGAGCCTGCGTCCGCTGTATTCGATCAGACCCGCTTTTCCCAGCGACTCGATGATGGTGCCGACCGCCGTGCTCGTCAGATTCGCATGACGCGCGAGGTCGGCCTTGGACGCCGGTTCGGTGCGGCGCAACGCCTGCAGGAGCAGGCGCTCGTTGTAGCGGCGCACGCTCGCGGAGTTGCTTCCTCTGCCGCTTAAGGATTTCAACACGCTGTCTCCGGACGGCCATCGAGTCGCGGCCATTAATTAAATCAAGTTGATTTATTTAAGATCGTTGGCGCCTCGAAGTAAAGGAGGGAAATCCCGGAGCCGATTTTTAAGCGTTCGATGAGAACAGATGCGCCCGGTGCGCTTTCACACTAGGCGATGCAATCCCCAGTGCCAAGCTGCACGACGGTGCTTTTCGGCGGGTTTTCGGCCAGTGCTAAACGAGCTTTCGACGGGCGGCGCGGCGCTGAGCGGGGCATGGGTCGTTGTGCTATCGTCGGCGACACTTTTTCACCTTGCGCGCGGCGTCAGCGGCGCGCGCTCATTCTCACCATCATGTTTTCGATTTCTTCGGCGACGCACGCCACCAAGGCCGCCCAGTACGACGAGTTGCTCCAGCAGACGCGCTCGCTCATCGGCGACGAGACGGATTTCATCGCCAATGCGGCGAATTTTTCGGCGCTCGTGTATCACACGCTGCCCGATCTGAACTGGGCGGGCTTCTATCTTTTCGACGGCAACGAACTCGTCGTCGGACCGTTTCAGGGCAAGCCCGCGTGCGTGCGCATCGCGCTCGGGCGCGGCGTGTGCGGCACGGCGGCGCGCGACCGGCGCACGCAGGTCGTGCCCGATGTCGATGCGTTCCCCGGCCATATCGCCTGCGATTCGGCGTCGCGCTCGGAGATCGTCGTGCCGCTGGTCGCGGGCGACGGCAGGCTGATCGGCGTCTGGGATGTGGACAGCCCGTCGCCCGGCCGTTTCGGCGATGAAGACGCGCTCGGCATGGAAGCGCTGTGCACCGCGTTCGTCGCGCTCGCGTGGGGCAAGCGCACGGGTGATCGATAACCGGAGGCATCATGTCCGCCGATTCGAAAGAAGGCACGCACGATAACGGCGTCGTCACGGTCGCGAGCACGCAAGGCGCACTGGCGACCGCCGACAAGCTCGAAGCGCTGATCCGCGCGCGCGGGTTGACTCTGTTCGCGCGCATCGACTTCAGCGGCGACGCCGCGCGCGCCGGACTCGCGATGCCGCCGAGCCAGTTGCTCGTGTTCGGCAATCCGCAGGCCGGCACGCCGCTGATGCAGGCCGTGCCCACCGCCGCGCTCGATCTGCCGCTCAAGGTGCTCGCCTGGGAAGACGCCGATGGCCGCGCCTGGCTTTCCTACAACGCACCCGATTATCTGCGCGCGCGTCACGGGCTCGACGCCGGGTTTATGAAGCCTTTAAGCGGAGTGGTCGCGCTCGTCGAGGCGGCGCTGAAAGCAAGCTAAAGCCGAACTAAAGCAATACGTTCAGGCGGGATCGGGCGTCCGCTGCGTCTACAATGAGGCGATTCCATCTGTCTCAAAATTCAATGACGAGCCTTGCCCGCCGCCGTTTGCTTGCCGCGTGCGCCCTCAGCGCGTGCGGTTTTGCACGCGTGCGCGGGGCTGGCGCAGCGGCATTGGACAACAAGGCGACAGTGGCACTCGTCATGAAGGCGCTGGACGATCCGTTCGTCGTGTCGATGATCGATGGCGCGCGCAACTACCAGCGGCATTACGCATCGCAGCTCGATCTCACGACGCACGGCACGCTCGCCGATAACGACGTCGCCGGGCAGATCCATATCGTCGAGTCGCTGATCGAGGCGAAGACCAACGCGATTGTCATTGCGCCGGCGGATTCGCAGGCGCTGCTGCCGGTGGCGTCGAAGGCGATCGCGGCGGGCATTATCGTGATCGCGATCGACAATCCGTTCGACGAGCGCGCGCAGGAAGCGGCGAACGTCCCGATTCCGTTCGTCGGGCCGGACAGCCGGCGCGGCGCGAAACTCGTCGGCGCGTATCTCGCGTCGAAGCTGCAGGCGGGCGACGAGGTCGGCATCATCGAAGGGCCGGCCAACGACCGCAATGCCCAGCAGCGCACGCTCGGGTTCAGGGACGCGACAAACGCCGCGAACCTGCGCATCGCCGCGGCGGACGGCGCCGACTGGACGGTGGCGAGCGGCAAGGCGATCGCGCTGCAAATGCTTTACGCGCATCCGGCGATACGCGGCCTGATGTGCGCGAACGACAACATCGCGATGGGCGCGATCGATGCCGTGCGCATCGCCGGAAAGCAGGGCCGCGTGCTCGTGACGGGCTACAACAACATCGACGCCGTGCAACCGATGCTCGACGATGGCCGTCTGCTCGCGACCGTCGAGCAATTCGGCGCGCGGCAAGCGGTGTTCGGTGTCGATGTCGCGGTGAAGGCGCTGCTCGAAAAACGGCGCGAACGGGATTTGTCGCCGTATATGGAGACGCCGGTTCAACTCGTGACGAAGGCGCGGACGAAGGGGTTTCGCTTCGGGGCGTCGTGAGACGCGCCGCGCCTTAGTGTGCTTCAGTGCGCCGCCGCGCCCAGCAACCCCCGCGCCGCAAGACTCTGATAAAGCGCCCGCACGCCAAACGTCCACGGCTCGATTTCCGTCGAGAGTCTCACCGTGTTGACGAGCGCGCCGAGGCTCGGCGTCGAAATGGTCACGACATCGCCGAGATGATGCGTGAAGCCGCCGCCTTCGGTGTCGCGGTCCTTGATCGGCGAGAACATCGTGCCGAGAAACAGCATGAAGCCGTCCGGATACTGATGATGTGCGCCGTGCGTCTGCGTGACGAGATCCGCCGGGTCGCGGCTGATTTCGCTCATGTGGCTCACGCCTTCGAGCACGAAGCCGTCGTCCGCGCCTTCGATGCGCAGCGACACGCTCGTGGCGCGCACCGAATCCAGCGTGAAGCGTTCGTCGAACAGACGCACGAACGGGCCGATCGCGCACGACGCGTTGTTGTCCTTCGCCTTGCCGAGCAACAGCGCGCTGCGGCCCTCGATATCGCGCAGATTGACGTCGTTGCCGAGCGTCGCGCCGACGATCTCGCCGCGCGCGTTCACCGCCAGCACGATTTCCGGCTCCGGATTGTTCCATTGCGACGTGGGATACAGGCCGACATCCGCGCCGAATCCCACCGACGACATCGGCTGCGACTTCGAAAACACTTCCGCATCCGGCCCGATGCCGACTTCCATGTACTGCGACCACGCGCCGCGCCGTTCGAGTTCGGCCTTCAGTTTTGCCGCGCTCTCGGAGCCGGGCTTGATCTGCGAGAGATCGGCGCCGATCAGCTTGTTGATCGTGTCGCGCACTTCCTGCGCGCGGCTCGCGTCGCCGCCCGCCTGTTCCTCGATCACGCGTTCGAGCAGGCTCACCGCGAACGTGACGCCGCACGCTTTCACCGCCTGCACGTCGCAGGGAGCGAGCAGGCGCAGGCCATCGGGTGCGGCGTCGAGCGTCGCTTGCATCAGATCTTGCACGTTGCCGAGGTGCTCGCCCTCGGCGCTCCGGGCGATGTCGAGCGCGTCGGGGCGATCGAACAGATCGGCGGTGGTCGGCGCGGCGCGCGTGATGTCGAATACTTCGCCCTTTCGCACGGCCACGACGGCGGGACCGTTGACCGGCGCGGGACGCCACACGCGGCCGATCAGCACCGCGTTGGCGAAGTCTTCGGGCAGGCAGGAGGAGACGGAAACGGGCTGCATGGGCGGGCTCACCGGAGCGTGGAAAAAGGAGCAACGATCGTAGCCCGCGTGTCGAAGCGTGTCCATTGGGTTGCATGTTTATCCAACCTGTTGGAATATGCGAATTCCCCTCTGTTGCAATTCATCCGATGGAAAAAGCCTACGACGTGCCCGCGCTGCGCCGCGCGAGCGATATCCTCGACGCGCTTGCCGCCGCCGCGAAGCCGGTGCGGGCCGCGACGCTCGCGGAACAGATCGGCCTGTCGCGCAGCACGCTGTATCTGATGCTGGAAACGCTCGCGCGCATGCAGTGGATCGAGAAGCGCGACGATGGTTACGTTGTCGGCGTCGGGCTGTTCGAGCTGGGCAACGCCTACGTGCGCCACGATGCGCTGCAGGCCGCGTTTCGCGAAGGCGCGGGCGCGTTCATCAACAAGCACAACGAGGTCGTGCAACTGGCCGTGCTCGACGGCGTGCATGTGGTGTATGTGGCGCGCGAGGACGCGCATCGGCCGGTGCGGCTCGTGTCCGATCTCGGCTCGCGTCTGCCCGCGCATTGCTGCGCGCTCGGCAAGGCGCTGCTCGCCGGACTGGCCGATGAAACCGTCATCGAGCGTCTGCCCGAACGGCTCGAAGCCGTCACGCCGCGCACTATCACGCGCCGCGCGGCGCTGTTGCGTGAACTCGCCGCAATCCGCACGAGCGGGCTTGCCGTGGAGCGCGAGGAAGTCGCGGAAGGGCTCGCGTGCTTCGCGGCCTATGTCGGCATGACGCCGGCGGGCAAGCGCGTGGCCGTATCGACGAGCGTGCCCCTCGGCCGGCTCGATGCGAAACGCGAGAAGCAAATCTGCATCGGCATCGTGCAACTGGCCGCGCATTTGCGCGGGGCGCTGTGAGGCAGGCTTAGCATTTCGACGGTTTCCAAGACAGCACGCGTGGGCGCTTCTCGCGGGCGGCTAACATGGCAGATCGTCCTCGGTTGAGCGTTCCATCGCACGGCACCATGTCGCATCCTTCGCATTCCGCAATTCCCGCTGTTTCCATCATCACGCCGACGGCGGGACGCCATGCGTTTCTGCCGCTCATCGCGCGCTGCGTGCTGAAACAGACGATCGACTGGGAATGGCTGGTGCACGACGACAGCCCCGAGCCGTGCGCCTTCATGGTTGACCTCTGCGCGACGGATTCGCGCGTGCGCTACTTTCATCGGCGCGGGCCGCGCGCATCGATCGGTGCGAAGCGCAACTTTCTGATCGGCGAGGCGCGCGGCGCGATCATCGCCCATTTCGATGACGACGATTACTACGCGCCGCATTATCTGGCGGACATGGTCCGTCTCAAGCGGGAAAACCGCGCCAATATCATCAAGCTGTCGGACTTCTATGTGTTCGCGCCGCACCTCGAATTTTTCGGGTACTCGGAACTGAATGCCCGCACCGGTCCGCATTACCTCGTGACGTGGGAGACGGTCCGCCGCTTCGAGATTAGCGAAGGCACCGAGGTCGGCATCGATCTGCTGACGCTCTATGGCTTCTCGTGCGTGTATGACCGGCACGTTGCCGTTCGCAACGTATTCGGCGACGTGAGCATGTACGAGGACGATGCGTTCATGCGCCAGGCGATCGAAGATGGCTGCAAGATCATCGCCGTGGACGACAGAAACGCATCGTGTCTGCATCTGGTTCATCCCAACTCGACAGCATCGAGCTTCTCGCGCTTTTCACTGCCCGGCTTTCTCGTCGGACGGTTGTTTCCCGGCTACGAGGGATATCCCGGCTGAGCGTCGCTCGCAACTAGCGCGCGGCCTGCTTGCCCGCGACCTTCGTTGCACGGCGCGCTGCGAACCGCGCCCCGCTCGCCTCGGCTTCTTTCTCGGCTTCTTTCTCGCCTTCGCCGTGCGCGGCAATCAGCGCGTCGCACTTCGTCTTTGCACAGAGGACATCGCGCAGACGCTGCTCGCCGTGTCGCCAGCCGGTGTCCGCTTCGCCGCCGAATGGACAACGCGCTGGCTTCGTATCGCACGGAGCATGACCGTCGCGCGGCGCTCACGCGTACCGTCGAGGCCAGTCGCATGAGTCTGCAACTCGCGACGGACCGCTACCGCAAAGGCATCACGCCGTTCGTGACTGTGCTCGACGCCGAACGCCAGCTTGCGCAGACGCGCGAGCAACTCGCGCAATCGACGGTCAATGTGACGACCGATCTGATCGCCGTGTACAAGTCGCTCGGCGGCGGATGGCAGGACGATCAGGCGGCGACCGCGCAGAATTAACGCCGGCGCTTTTTCCAGTCGTAGCCGGCGGGCGGATCGGCCGCGCCAGGCTTGCCGACCGACTGCGGATTCTCGCTGCACAGCGTGATGAAGCCGATGTCCTCGCCTTCGGCCTGGCGCTTGCGCAGTTCTTCCGCGAAGCGCAGCGCCTCGGCGAGCGATGCGGCGTCGAACTTCCTGAAGTGCGCGGCGGCTTCGGCGTCGGGGTTGCCGCCGAGCCAATAGACGACGAACATCGATTTCCTCACTATTTGAGATGCCCGCATTGATGGCAGCCGTGCCATGTCGATGCAAAACGTGCACGGCGAGCGTGCATCGGCGGGTGGTAGACATGCCGGGTATTTACCGAGTGTAAGTCGGCGAGCCGCATGGCGCCTGAAGGTGCGCCCGATGACGAGTGAGGGAACGAACGTTGCTGTTCATTCCGCTTATCCCGAGGCCAAGAACGATGCAACAAACCGACCGCGTTCCTTCGCAGGTGCTGTGGCAGATTCCGGTGCGCACGACGCGTGCCGAGGAACCGCGCGTGCTCATCGCCGATGACGATCTCAATGCCACGCGCGCGATCTGTCTCGCGCTCGAAGACGCCGATTTCAGCGTGCGCGCGGTGCATACCGGCCTCGACGCGGTGACGCTCGTGCGCAAGTGGCGTCCGGGCGTGGTGCTGCTCGATCTGACGATGCCGCTCGGCGACGGTTGGGAAGCCGCCGAAGCGATCCGCGCCATCGATGTTTCGATGCTGATGCTCGCGCACACGAGCCGTACGAGCCGCGAGGACTGGACGCGCGCGCAACGCACGGGCTTCAACGGCTATTTCGTGAAGCCCACGGAACTCGACGGCATGATCGCGGTGCTGCGCGATTTCTTTGCGGTGCGCGAATCGTAGACCTGAACCGTCCGGCCGATCACGCGCCGGCACGCCCGCGCGTCATATCGATCAATGTCAGCGCAGGCCCGTCGATATCGCGTTCGATCTGCGGCTTCAGCATGTCTTCCCAGTACTGGCAGTAGCCCGCCCAGAACGGCATCTGCGTTTGCGCGGAGACGGCTGTGGGCAAGGTATCGGGCAGTGCGCTGCGCAGACGCTGAATTTCCTTCTGCTTCCATTGCAGCAGCGTGCGGCGATGTCCGCGCCGCGGCGGACACTGCGCGTGCATTTCGGCGAGCGCGATAGTCAGGCCTTCGGCCGGCCGCGACGCCATCGTGGTCAGTACATTGGTTGCCGGGCGCGGGCCGCGCTCGTGGCACATGATCGCCCCGATCTGGCCGAGGATATACATGGCTCGCGCCATCGACGGTTCGGAATGGAGTTGCATTGCGTCTCTCGGGTGTGTCGTTTGTTCTTCTTCGTGCAGGGACGCTCGAAGCTGCATGACTGTCGATGTCGATCTGGAAACGTCGCATCGCAGCGTTTTATTAAGATATCGCACTCAGATTAATCTGAGTTCAACGTCGACAAAAATATACAGTTGACGAGCGAAGTCCGTGCTTCCCAAAAATGTTCGATACGAAGAGGATACCGAACTAAAAGACGAAGTTAGACGAAGAACGGCGCACAATGAACGCGTGCGCGGCTGTCGGAATCGTGATACACATTGAACGATTCGGGTGCCACGCACGACGGCATAGCAGCTTTCAGCGGTTTCAACTCACTTTCAGCGAGCCTGCACGTGTTTGTCCGACGACTCGCGACGCTCTGGCGTCTTGGCCAAGCGTTCGTCCACGAAAGCCATCATGTCGATGACGGCGCCGCGATGACGCGCGTCGCGCGCTTCTTCGCCACGCATGGCGCACGCGCCGCGCCGCTCGCGGCGGGCGTGCCTGCGCTTTCGCAACTTTCGCGTGTGCTGGAAAACGCGTCGGGTGCGCTCGCGCGTCATCCGGTGCTGGCGGAAACCGCCGTGCGCGTGGCGCTCGACGAAATGGACGGCCTCTTCACGCCTTACGATGCACCGCGCTTTCGCGCCGCGTGCGCCGCCGCGCTGCCCGCTACGCCCGCTTTCGAACTCACGCATCTGAGCGACGTGCCGCTGCGCTCGGGCGTCGCGGAGCAGACGCATACGGCGCGCATCGGCGAAATGCCGGTGCGGGTCACGTTGCTGCGCGCCGACGCGCGTGCCGAACTGGAAGACGATCTCGACCTCGCGTTCGCGGCGGCGAGTTTCGCGGAACGGCGTTCGGCGAAAGCGCGCGACATGCATCCGTCGCAATGGGTGCGGCGCGCGCGGGAAAGCGTCGACGCGATGATCGACCTGCGCCAGCGCGCCGCCGACCAGAGCTATCTGCGCTTTCGCCTGCGCGACGATGCACGGCTCGCCGTGCCCGAAGTGCTCTGGGACTATTGCAACGACGCCGTGCTGACGACGCGCGCGATCCGCACTGTCGCGCTGTCGGATGCTGACGCGCTCGCGTCGTGCGGGATCGAACAGGCCGGCGTCATCGCGACCTTGATCGAGGCGTTCTTCGAGATGGCGCTGGGCGTCGGCGTGTATCACGCGGGGCTCGATGCGGCCGGCGCGCGCATCAGCATCGAGCCCGCGACGCGCGGACAAATCGTGCTCGAAGCCGACAATCCGTTGATGATCTTCGCCGCGCACGAGCGCGAATTCATGGTCGGCGTGTCGCATGCGCTGCTGCAAGGCGATCACAAAGCCGCGGCGCGCATGCATCTCGAACACGGGCGGCCGCAGACGCATGCGACGCATCACGAAGTGCGCGTCGAGTCGACGTATCGGCGCGAGGCGGAGCGTTTCGCGTCGGCGCACGCGCGGCGCAGCGTCGGTGTCGCGCAGTTGTTCGGCGCCATCGGCAAGGCGCCCGCCGAGCACATGTTCAGCGCGGCGCACGGGCGCATTGCATCGCGGGCGATGTTGCTGTCGCGTTCGGCGGAACGCATCGAGTGCATGGCGCAGGAGATCGCGCCCGATATCGATGTGTGGAAAATCGCGCGCAAAGTCATTTTGCGGCTGGCTGCGGATCAGTTCAGCTTGCGGAGCCTGGCGGCGCACTTCGCGCACGAGGCGACGCAATGGCCGCACACGCTTCCGCGCTGGCCGGCGCTCATCGCGAAGCGCGCGGCGGCGTCGCAACGCACGCGCGGGACGGTGTTTCGTTAGGGTCTGTTGCTAAGGTCTATTCCTACCGCGTGCCCGGACTCATACCGGCGGCGATCGCCCGGCACGCTTCTCTGAGCGGCGCGACGTAGGTGTCGAGCGGCGTCGCGCTCTTTCTGAACAGCGGAATGCTGACGCTCACGCAGCCGAGCGTCGCGCCGTTCGCGCCGACAATCGCGCTGCCGTAGCAAAAAATCTGCGCCTCGTTTTCCTCGCGGTCTTCCGCATAGCCGCGTGTGCGCGTTGCGTCGAGTTCGGCGTCGAGCGCCGTGCGATCGACAATCGTATTCGGCGTGAAGCGCTCGAACGCGATGCCTTGCAGGAGCGCATTGCGCGCGTCGGGCGTCAGCGTCGACAAATACGCCTTGCCGACAGAACTCGAATAAAGCGTCACGCGCGTGCCAATGCGCGACGCCATGCGCACGGCATGCGGGCTCTCCAGCTTTTCGACATAGACCATTTCCGAGCCGCTTCGCACCGCGAGATGCACGGTCTCCTGCGTGGCGTCGCGCAGCGTCTGCAATGCATCGGCGGCGGCGACGCGCAAGTCCGAGCGTTCCCAACTGCGGCTCGCAAGCGACATCAGACGCGGCCCAAGCGCATAGCATCCGCCGCGCGCGCTTTCGACGACGAGCCCCTCCGCGATCAACGCGCCGACGATGCGATACACCGTCGGACGCGGATAGCCGCTTGCCGCCGTGAGACGCGCGATAGTCGGCGGTTCGGCGGCATCGGCGATGAGTTGGAGAACCGCCATGAACTTGGAGAACGCAGCGGTGCCGCTGGCTTTGGCGGCGTCGAGAGCAAGAGAGTCGGAGAGCATGATGCTGCGAATCATGCCATGACTTATGCGACCAGATAGCCGCCATCGACCGGCACGATTGCGCCCGTCATGAACGACGCCCCCGGCGACGCGAGAAACGCCGTCACGCGCGCGACGTCTTCCGGCAAGCCCCAGCGCTTCATCGGCGTGCGTTCGAGGATGGCTTGCGAGCGGCCGTCGTCGTCCTGAAGGGCTTGCGTGAGCGGCGTCGCGATCCAGCCGGGCGCGACTGCGTTCACGCGGATGCCCTCGGCCGCATACGCGATTGCGAGCGACTTCGTCAGTTGCGCGACGCCGCCCTTGCTCGCGCTGTACGCGGGCACGAGGCCGCCGCCGAAGAACGTCAGCATCGACGCCGTATTGACGATCGCGCCTTTCGTCTTCGCGAGAAGCGGGCGGGCGGCCGCGCACATGCGCATCGTGCCGTTCAGGTTCACGGCGATCACGCGCTCGAACGTGTCGATGTCGTGCTCGTCGCCGCGGCGGATCATGCCCGCGCAGTTGACGAGCACGTCGAGCGTATCGAGCTTCGCGAACAGCGCGGCGACGCTGGCGGCATCGGCGACATCGAGTGCGGCGAGTTCGATGTCCGTGCCCAGCGCGGCGCGTTGGGCATCGTTCGGCGCGAGGCCGGCCGCGATCACGCGCGCGCCGAGCGCCGCGAACTGCTGCGCGATGCCCGCGCCGATGCCCTGCGTGCCGCCCGTCACAACGACGGTTTTGCCCTTGAAGAGATCAGCTTGAAAAGTCATGACGGTGTGAGTTATACGACGGGAACGGGCGCGGCCTGCTCTTGGGTGTCCTCGATCGGCGCACGCACGACGAACATGTAGACGAGCGCGGCGGCGAACGCGACGCCCGCGCTGATCAGGAACGCGTTGACGAACGAATGTGTCTTGTCGACGACGAGACCGGTGATGAACGGCGCGAACGAGCCGCCGAAATAGCCGCCGAAGTTCTGGATGCTGCCGAGCGACGCGACCATATGGCGCGGCGCCGCGACAGAGACGAGCGCCCAGGCCGCGCCGCTCGCCATGTTGACGAAGAACATCGCCGCCGACAGATACACGATCGCGAGCGTGAGATTCGGCGTGAACGCCGCCGGCACGGTGAAGAGCGCGCCGCCGATGAGGCCTGAGCAGATCGGCCACTTGCGGCTGCGGATCGGAGCGACGCCGCGCGCCATCAGACCATCGGCGATAAAGCCCGACGACAGCATGCCGAGCGTGCCCGCGAGATACGGAATCGTCACGATCCAGCCGGTCTTCGCGATCGTCAGATGGCGTTCATGTTCGAGATACGCGGGCAGCCAGGTGAGATAGAGCCACACCATATAGATCACGCCCATGAAGCCGAAGATCATGCCCCACGTGGTTGCGCGACCGAACAGGCCGCGCCATTCCGCGAAGCTCATGTTGCGTTCCGCGCGTTGCGCCGGTTCGCCTTCGGTCAGATGCGCGAGTTCCTGCGGTTCGAGCTGCACGTCGCGGCGATTGCGATAAACGATATACCAGCCGATCGACACCGCAATGCCCAGCACGCCCATGATCACGAACATGTTGCGCCAGCCGAAGTTGAGCAGCAGCACGGTGAGAATCGGCGGGGCGAGCGCGGGCCCGATCGTCGATGACGTGACGAAAATGCCTGTCGGCTTGCCGCGCTCACGCTGCGCGAACCATTCGGAGACGACTTTCGCGCCCGCCGGAAACTGCGGCGCCTCGCCGATGCCGAGCGCGATGCGCGCCGCAAGGAATTGCTGAAGGTTCGTGACGAGGCCGCCGAACAACTGCGCGACCGACCACACGAACATGCCGAGCCCGAGCATGACGCGCGCGCCGAAGCGATCGAGCATCGCGCCGATGGGCAACTGCGAGAACGCATACGCGAACGAGAATGCGGAGAGCAGCAGGCCCATTTGCGAGGCCGACAGCCCGAGTTCTTGCGTGACCGAATGATTGGCGATCGAAAGCGTGCTGCGATCGAGATAATTGACGATGCCCGCGAGCATCAGAAACGCGATCGCGACGACCTGAACGCGCTTGAGGCGCGGTGATTTTTCCAGCATGGTGTCTCCTCCGGATGCTCTTTTGAGTCTTAGAGGTGGTTTGGGAATATGACCCGATAAATCAGCGGATGAACTGATCGACGAAGTTCGCGCCGAGTCCGACGGATTCGTAATGCTTGCGGCACATATCGACCTTGGTAAAGACGTCTTCGTAGCCGGTGTAGTTGCCGTACGGGTCGCAATAGAACATGACGCCGTTGACCTGAAAATACGTGATCATCTCCTCGACGTCTTCCGGCACGTAAAGCGTGTGCGTTTCGCCGGGCGGCTCGAAGACATAGCTGCCTTCGGTCGCTTCCCAGTCATGCTCGAGATAGCGCCAGCGGCCTTTGAGCACCATGCCGTGCACCGCTTGCGGATGACGATGCCTCGACAACACGCCGGATTTGCGCACGCGCAGCAGGTTCATCCAGTAACCGGTCGACACGTTCAGACACAGCGGACGAAACCAGACGTTTTCGGCTTGCGGAACCCATTCGCGCTCATCAGAGGGAATGGCGCTGGGAACGACGATTTCCTTTTGTGCTTCCTTGGGGAAAGGAAGTTGATACGGCGTCATGGCGTCCGCCGCGGGCTTTGGCGCGCTCATTGCGTCTCCTTGTCCATATTGTGGATATACAAATCAAATTATGGACAAATATTCTGCGTGTCCCTAAAAGTTGTCAAGCATTTTTACGCTTGCTTTTGGAAGCGCGCATGGGAACGCACAAATGAAAAACGCGCTGCATGGGCAGCGCGTTTCGGAGTGGGCGAGAGGCCGGATCACATATTCGTCGATAGCGGGTGTCCGACGAACTCGTGATTGCCCGTATGACCGATTCGCAGCCAGGGGCACGCATAGACGCGCTTGCCCAGGGCGCGCACGTCCGCGCAGAAAGCGAGGTCTTCGCTGATGCCGTCGGTGTTTCGCACGCCGCCGAAGTAGGCGACCGTATTCTTATGCACGCCCGTGCCGCCCTGAATCCAGTCCGGATGCGCGAGCCGCAGCGCGTCGAACACTTCGCGGCGAATCAGCATCATGCCGGTGCCGATTCCATCGACTTCGATGATGTCGTCGTACACCGGAATATTGTTGACCTGCTTGACGCCGTAAAGCGGCAACGCGGATGCCGGCAGATCGGGCCGCTCGCGCGCGATCTTCGCGATGCGTTCCCAGTCGTACTCCTTCTTCGGGCACATGGCGGCGATGACGTCACGATCGCTGTGTCCGAGCATGCGCATCAGGTCGGTGGCGCGCCAGCTCATGTCGTTGTCGATGAAAAGCAGGTGCGACGCGTCCGTGCGGTTCAAAAAATAATCGACACAAAGATTGCGGCCCGGCACGACGAGCGCGCCTTTGCTCGTCGTGAAGTGGATACCGATGTTCTGCCGCATCATCTGGATCACCAGCGGAAGAAGGCTCTCGACGTAGCTCATCTTGCAGGTGCCTTCGTACGCCGGCGTTGCGATACAGACTGACCTCGGAAAATTGCGCGATTCTCGCATTGCGGTTCCTTCCATAGCGGGCTTTGCCGTTGTGACTTGTCGGCAGGGACAAAAATTAGGTGTCCCGGATTATCTGCAAACTTGTTGTGCGGCGAATTCGGAATTGTTCGAATATTGCGAGCAAACCGCTTACAGACTGTTTGCAACCCGCACCAAAGAAAAAGGCGAACTCGCATGCGAGTTCGCCTTGGCAGACAACGGTTACCCGAGAAGGGTTATCGCGCCATCATCAACATGTGGACGTTATGCATGACCCACACCGTGCCGACGATGATAACGAGCGACATCAGAATGGTGTAGGCGAACGACATGAGGTGCCAGCGCTGTCCCTTCGACGCGTTCACGTGCAGGAAAAACACCACATGCACGACCATCTGCACGGCGGCCAGCACCGCCAGCGCGACGAGGCCGGTTTCGCCCTTGAACGCGCCCGAAGTCGCGGCCCAGAACGATCCGAGCGTCAGCACGACAGCCAGCACGAAACCGATGAGATAGCCGCCCACCGTCACGTGCGGAAAATCGCTTGAGTTGCTATGCGAATGAGCCATCAGACCATGCTCCCGAGATAGACGAAGGAAAACACGCAAATCCAGACGATGTCCAGAAAGTGCCAGAAGAGGCTCAGGCACGCGAGGCGGCGCAGTTCGCGCTCGTTCATCTCCGGATTGCTCACGATTTGAATGGCCAGCACCACGAGCCAGACGAGGCCGATCGTCACGTGCAAGCCGTGCGTGCCGACGAGCGTGAAGAACGCCGACCAGAACGCGCTGCGCTGCGGACCGGCGTCCGAGGCGATCAGATGCGCGAACTCGTGCATTTCGAGCCAGAGAAAGCCCGCGCCCAGCATGAACGTGACGAAGAGCCACGCCAGCACTGCGCCCGACTTCCTGCGGCCGGCCGAGATCATCGCGAGACCGAAAGTCAGGCTGCTCGTGAGCAGAAGTGCGGTTTCGTACCCGACGTCTCTCAGTTCAAACAGATCTTTGCCGGTGGGGCCGCCTGCGGTCTGCATCGCGAACATCGCGAAAGCCGCGAACAGCGACGCGAACAGCACGCAGTCGGTCATCAGGTAGGCCCAGAAGCCGAACACCGAATGCGAGTGGTGCTCGTGCTCATGGTCGTGCGCATGCTGCGCGGAAAGTGTCGTTTGCGACATTTACAGAACCTCCAGTTCCAGATCGCGTTCCACGCCAGCCTTGACGGGCGTTCTCGGCGCATTCGGTTCTTCGATCGATCTCACCTTCGCGGCCGGAATGATGAAGCCGGCGTTTTCGCGGAAGCTGTATCCGATGACCGTCGCCGCGATGCCCACGAAGCTCGCGATAGCCAGCCACCAGATATGCCAGATTCCGGCGAAACCGAGCGCCAGCGAGAGCATGCCGATCAACAGACCCGCGCTCGTGTTCGACGGCATATGAATGTCGCGATACGGGCGGTTATCGACGCGGCGCGTTGCCTTCGCGTCGGCGAAATCGTCGAGCGCGCGAACCGCGGGAATGCGTGCGAAGTTGTAGACGGGCGGCGGCGAGCTAATCGCCCATTCGAGCGTGCGGCCGTCCCACGGATCGCCGGTGACGTCGCGATAAGCCGGCTGATCGCGGCGGATCGTGCTCACCACGATCTGCAAGACCTGGAACAACACGCCCAGCGCGATGATGCCCACGCCGATTGCGGCAACGATGAAGTACGGCTGCCAGGTCGGGTCGTCGTAGTGATTCAGGCGGCGCGTCGCGCCCATGAAGCCCAGGATGTAGATCGGCACGAACGCGACGAAGAAGCCCACGAACCAGCAGGCGAACGCGCTGCGGCCGAGTTTTTCGTCGAGCTTGAAGCCGAACACCTTCGGCCACCAGTACTGCACGCCTGCGAAGTAGCCGAACACCACGCCGCCGATGATTGCGTTGTGGAAGTGGGCGATCAGGAACAGCGAGTTATGCAGCACGAAGTCCGCGCCGGGAATGGCGAGCATCACGCCGGTCATGCCGCCGAGCGTGAACGTGATGATGAAGCCGATGGTCCACAGCACCGGCGTCGTGAGTTGCACGCGGCCGCGGTACATCGTGAAGAGCCAGTTGAAAATCTTCACGCCGGTCGGGATCGAGATGATCATCGTCATAATGCCGAAGAAGGCATTGACGTTCGCGCCCGAGCCCATCGTGAAGAAGTGGTGCAGCCACACGAGGAACGCCAGCACCATGATGCAGCACGTTGCCCAGATCATGGTCTTGTAGCCGAACAGCGGTTTCTTCGAGAAGGTCGAGACGACTTCCGAATAAATGCCGAACGCAGGCAGAACCAGAATGTAGACCTCGGGGTGACCCCAGGCCCAGATCAGGTTCAGGTAGATCATCGGGTTGCCGCCGCCGTCGTTCGTGAAGAAGTGCATGCCGACGTAGCGGTCGAGGCCGAGCAGCGCGAGCGCCACGGTCAGGATCGGGAACGTCGCCATGATCAGCACGTTCGAGCAGAACGCGGTCCACGTGAAGACGGGCAACTTCATCCACGTCATGCCGGGCGCGCGCATCTTGACGATGGTCACGAAGAAATTCACGCCCGTGAGCAACGTGCCGACGCCCGACAACTGCAATGCCCAGATGTAGTAATCGACCCCGACGCCCGGACTGAACTGCAGTTCGGAGAGCGGCGGATACGCGAGCCAGCCCGCCGTCGAGAACTCGCCGACGAACAGCGACACGTTGATCAGAATGGCGGCCACGGCCGTCATCCAGAACGAGAGCGAGTTGATGAACGGGAACGCCACGTCACGCGCGCCGATCTGCAAAGGCACGATGAGGTTGAAGAACGCGACCAGCAGCGCCATGGCCATGAAGAAAATCATGATGGTGCCGTGCGCCGAGAAAACCTGGTCGAAGTGATGCGGCGGCAGATAGCCCGGCGAATCGAATGCGAGCGCCTGCTGCAAACGCATCATGACGGCGTCGGCGAAGCCGCGCACGAGCATCAGCCCGGCCACGACGAGATACATGACGCCGATGCGCTTGTGATCGACCGAAGTCAGATACTCGCTCCAGAGCCAGCCCCACTTGCCGAGTTTGGTGATAAGGGCGACCGTACCGAGCGCGAGGATCGCCATGAAGACCGTCGCCCCCATGATGATGGGTTCGTGGTACGGGATCGCCTCAAGCGTTAGTTTGCCGAACATGGCTTACCCCTTGGTTACACAATTTGCGCCATTCACATCGAAACGGCCGTTGTTGTACTTGCCGACGATGTTGTTGAAAAGCTTTGGATCGACGGTCGAGAAGTAGCGCACGGCGACCTTCTCGCTCGGACGGGCAACGCCCGCATAGACGTTCATGTTGAGGTCTTCGGGTGCGTGCTTCACTTTGCTCACCCACGCGTCGAAGTCGGACTGAGACAGCGCGAGCGCGCGGAACTTCATGTCCGAGAAACCGGCGCCGCTGTAGTTGGCCGAGATGCCTGCGTAGTCGCCGACGTGATCGGCTTGCAGATGCAGCTTGGTCTGCATGCCGGCCATCGCGTAGATCTGGCCGCCGAGTTGCGGGATGAAGAACGAGTTCATCACCGAATCCGACGTGATGCGGAAGTTCACCGGCGTGCCGACCGGAATGGCCAGCTGGTTCACCGACGCGACGCCGAGATCCGGATAGATGAACAGCCACTTCCAGTCGAGCGCGACGACTTCGACGTTGATCGGTTTGACCTGCGATTCGAGCGGCTTGTACGGGTCGAGCTCGTGCGTGCTCTTCCACGTGAGGATGCCGAGATACAGGATGATGACCGCCGGAATGGTCCAGATCACGACCTCGATGGCCGTGGAATGCGTCCAGTTCGGCGCGTAGGTGGCCTTCGTGTTGGACGCGCGATAGCGCCACGCGATGAACAGGGTCAGCAGGATGACCGGGACCACCACGAGCAGCATGGTGTAAGTCGCAGTAGCGATCAGCGACGATTCCGCCACGCCAATCACACCTTTCGAGTCCAGGACCGCCATTTTGCATCCCGAGAGGGACACGCTGGCTATTAACCCCGATAACAATGGCACTGCTAAACGTTGGGTATTTTCATTCATTGCATTCGCTGGTTTCTATGATCGAAGCGTCCCGGAAGAACGCCGTTTCACGGCGTTGCGCCGCGTCAGGATCATGCCATGCGCGATTTTTCGCGATGGTGCGAATGTTTGGAATTTTGTTTCAGATCAAGCCTATGCGACAGGGTGTCGCGCGATGCGCCGCCTTCGCGACCCGATCCGAAGAAAGGCAGAAGTCTACAACGAAGCGTTGACGTCGCGGCTGTCAAAAAGCGTCGCTCAGAGCGCGCGTTCGAGCCGTGCCGCGAGGCGTTGCAGGACCGGGAGGAAGTCGCGCGTCATGGCCTCGACGCTCACGCGCGCCGACGACACGCTCACGCTCACCGCCGCCTCGACGCCGCCCAGCCGGTTCCTCACCGGCACGGCCATCGCGCGCATGCCGAGTTCGAGTTCTTCGTCGCTGATGGCGTAGCCGTCCGTCCGCGCGCGATGGATGGCGGCGACCACATCCTCCGGGTCGCTGATCGTGCGTGACGTGAGCTTGCGCAGCGGCAGCGCCGAAATGTGCCGGACGATTTCGCCGTCCGACTTGTGCGACAGCAGCACGCGCCCGGTCGCCGAACAATACGCGGGAAAACGCCCGCCGAGTTTCGCGCCCGTCGACACGATGCGGATCGCCTCCGCGCGCCCGACGAACACCGAGTGGCCTTCATCCAGCACGGCGAGCGAGACGGACTCCTGCAACTCGTCGCGCGCGGCGGCGAGCAGCGGTTGCGCGATCTGCGCAAGCGATGACGTGCTCAGGTAAGCGCCGCCCAGCCGCAGCATGCGCGGCAGCGGCGTGAAGAACTTGCCGTCGTGCGAGAGGTAGCCCAGATCGACGAGCGTGAGCAGGCAACGGCGCGCGGCGGGGCGCGTGACATCTGCAAGACGCGCGGCCTCCGCCACGGTCATGCGCACGGTGGTTGCGCTAAACGCCTCGATGATCGCGAGCCCTTTCGCCAGGCCGCCCATGCCTTCACGCGCACGCGGTTCCGACGCTTCTTCCGCAACGGATTCGGCCTCGACTTCGGACTCGACGACAGACGCGGGCGCGCCTTCCTCGCCGTTGACACGGAATTTGACGGATGTCATGATAGTTCTATATTCGAACAATGTACGGTATTCGAACATGTCGGCGACACAGTGTCAAGCGCCGCGCGATACCAAAAAGGAGAACGACTTGACCATCATCCCCATCAAACCGGCGCCGCGCGCGAATCTGACCTGGCCCGAAGAAGGTCTGACGCGCGTGCCGTATCCGGTCTTCCAGAGCAAGGACGTCTACGCCGACGAACAGAACAACATCTTTCGCGGCGCCCACTGGAATTTCCTGTGTCTGGAAGTCGAGCTGCCGAATCCGGGCGATTTCCGCGCGACGTTCGTCGGCGACACGCCGGTCGTCGTCACCCGCGATACGGACGGCGAGCTGTACGCGTTCGAGAACCGCTGTGCGCATCGCGGCGCGCTCGTATGCCTCGAAGACCAGGGCAACACGAAGGACTTCAGTTGCGTCTATCACGCATGGACGTACAACCTTCAGGGCGATCTGCAAGGCGTCGCGTTCAAGGACGGCATCAACGGCCGGGGCGGCATGAAGCCCGACTTCTGCATGCAAGATCACGGCCTGCGCAAGCTGCGCGTCGAGACGCTGCACGGCCTCGTGTTCGGCAGCTATTCCGATGACGTCGCACCGCTCGACGAATATCTCGGCCAAGAGATCGTCGAGCGCATCGCGCGCGTGCTGGAAGGGCGCAAACCTGTCGTGCTCGGCCGCTTCACGCAGATGCTGCCGAACAACTGGAAGCTCTATGTCGAGAACGTGAAGGACTCGTATCACGCGAGCATCCTGCATCTGTTTTTCACGACGTTTCAGTTGAACCGGCTGTCGCAGCGCGGCGGGATCATCGTCGATCCGAGCGGCGCGCATCACGTCAGCTACTCGGCGGTCGATCACGCGCAGGAAACGTCGTCGAAAGATTATTCGCAGCAGAACATCCGCTCGGAAAGCGGCCATCGGCTGGAGGATACGTCCGTGCTCAAGGGCACCGACGAATTCGGCGACGGCGTCACGCTGCAAATTCTTTCCGTGTTCCCCGGCTTCGTGCTGCAACAGATTCAGAACGCGATCGCCGTGCGTCAGATCCTGCCGCGCGGCACCGAAGAAACCGAACTCAACTGGACCTATCTCGGCTTCGAAGACGACACGCCCGCGTTGCGCGAAATGCGTCTACGGCAGGCGAATCTCGTCGGCCCGGCGGGTTATGTGTCGATGGAAGACGGCTGCGTCGGCGGCTTCGTGCAGCGCGGCATCGAAGGCGCGCAAAGCGCGTGCTCGGTGATCGAGATGGGCGGCGACACCGCCGAGAGCAGCGAGAGCCGCGTGACGGAAGCATCGATTCGCGGCTTCTGGAAGGCCTATCGCCACGCAATGAACTATTGAGCACGACGGGGACGAGCATCATGCAAGACACTTTCCAGTTGATCGCGCGGGCGCAGGCGGAGTACGCACGCTGCATCGACGATGGCGACCTCGCGCAATGGCCGGACTTCTTCGTCGGCGAATGCGTGTACAAGGTGACGACCGCGGACAATCACAAGCGCGGTCTCGAAGCGGGACTGATCTACGCTGCATCGCGCGGCATGCTGGTGGACCGCATTGCGTCGCTGCGCGATGCGAACATCTACGAGCGCCATGCGTACCGGCATTTGCTCGGGCAGCCGTATATCGTGTCGGAGAGCGGCGACGAGGTGCGCAGCGAGACGTCGTTCATGGTCGCGCGCATCATGCGCGACGGCACGACGAGTCTCTTCGTCACCGGCCGCTATCTCGACGTCTACGTGCGCCACGAGGCGAGCGTGAAGCTGCGCGAGCGCATCGCGGTGTGCGACAGCTCGCGTATCGATACGCTGCTCGCGCTGCCGCTATGACGCGCGCCGCTTATCCGATCGCGCTCGCTATCGGCGACCCGAACGGCATCGGGCCGGAGATCGCCGTGAAAGCGGCGGCGTGGCTCGCCGTGCACGACGGTCCGCGCGCGTTGCTTGTCGGCGATGCGCATGTGATCCGCTGGGCGGCGCAGCGTTGCGCGCCCTCGTTCGATATACGCGCAGTCCGCGCCGATGCGTTGCCCGCGTTCTCGCCCGCCGCGCTCGATGTGCTCGACGTCCCGGCGCTGCCCGTCGATGCGTTCAAGCCCGGCGAAGTGAGCGCGGCGGCCGGCGCGGCCACGCTCGCCTACGTGCGCGCCGCGCTCGACGCCGCGCGCGCGGGCCATGCGAGCGCCGTCATTGCGTGTCCGCATTCGGAGACGGCGATCAACGCGTCCGGCACGGCGTTCGCGGGCTATCCCGGCTACGTCGCGAAGCATCTGGGCTTAGCCTCCGACGACGTCTATCTGCTGCTCGTCGGCGGCGGCTTGCGCATCGTTCACGCGACGCTGCACGAAGGCCTCGCGGGCGCGCTCGCGCGTCTCACGCCGCGGCAGGTCGAAGGCGCGGCGCGTGCGGCGGTCCGCGCCATGCACGCGATGGGCGTCGAGCGGCCGCGCATCGGCGTGATGGGCATCAATCCGCATGCGGGCGAAGGCGGCCTGTTCGGGCGCGAGGATATCGACGTGACCGAGCCCGCCGTCGCGGCCCTGCGTGACGATGGCATCGACGTGATCGGCCCGCAGGGCGCGGACTTGCTGCTCATGCGTGAGGACATCGACGTGTTCGTCGCGATGTATCACGACCAGGGCCACATTCCGGTCAAGCTGCGCGCGGGACGTCATTCGGCGGCGATGTCGATTGGCGGCGATGTCGTGTTTTCGAGCGTCGGACATGGCAGCGGTTTCGATATCGCCGGGCAGTTCGTCGCGGACCCGTCGCCGTTGCTCGGCGCGATTGCGCTCGTGACGCGCGGGGAATCGCCCGTCGCAGCCGCCAAAGCCTGAAAGGAGTATGCGTGTCTTACCAGATCAAGGTCGCCGCGAGCGACATCACCTTCGACTGCAACGACGGCGAAAGCGTGCTCGATGCCGCCGAACGCGCGGGCTTCGCGCTGCCGTATTCGTGCCGCAAGGGCGTGTGCGCGGAGTGCGAGGGCGGCGTGGTGAATGCCAATGGCGTCATCGAAAAAGCGCTGCTGTGCTGCGTGCGGCCGGATGCGGACATCAGCATCGCGCCGCGCAAGATCGAGAAGCGCGAGCGCATCGTGCGCAAGAAACTCGATGCGTCCGTGTTCCGCATCACGCAGGCCGCGCCCGATGTGACCGTGCTGCAACTGCGGCTCCCGACCGGCGTGCGCGCGAAGTTCCGTGCGGGTCAATACTTGCAGATCCATCTCGACGAACACGCGGTCCGCAACTATTCGATGGCCAATGCGCCGCATCAAAGCGACAGCGTGCATCTTCACGTGCGCCACGTTGCGGGCGGGCGCTTTTCGGATGGCGTGCTGAAGGAACTCTCGGTCGGCAATAAGTTGCGGATCGAACTCCCATACGGCGAATTCTTCTTTCGCGACAACTCGACGAAACCGGTGATTCTCGTCGCGACGGGAACGGGGTTCGCGCCGGTGAAGTCGATCGTCGAAGATGCGATCAAGCGCAAGCTCGCGCGTCCGCTGAAGCTGTACTGGGGCGCGCGCCGCAAGCAGGACCTCTACCTCGCCGATCTCGCGCAGAAATGGCACGACGACGGTCACGTCGAATTCATTCCCGTGCTATCCGATCCGGATGGCGACTGGACCGGCCGCACGGGACTCGTTCATCGCGCGGTGCTGGCGGATCATGCCGCGCTCGACGCGCATCAGGTCTACGCATGCGGCAACCCGGCGATGACAAGCGCCGCCCGCGATGAATTCACGCGCGCGGGCCTGCCCGACGACGAATTCTTCTGCGATGCGTTCGTGCAGACCGACGCGCTCGAACCGGTGGCCTAGCGAGCGCATCACCGGCATTCGAATAACAAACACACGGAGACAATAAAGTGGGATCCCCAGGAATCGACGTTTCGGACATCATCGAACGGCAGCGCATCAACGGGCGGCAATATCTGATCGTGCTGCTGTGCGCGCTGCTGATGTTTCTCGACGGCTTCGACACGCAGGCCGTGAGCTACATCGTGCCGGTGCTCGCCAAAAGCTGGCACTTGCCGCGCGAGATTCTCGGCTCGATCTTCTCGGCGGCACTCGTCGGGCTGATGGTCGGCTATCTCGCGATTGCGCCGCTTTCCGGCCGCTTCGGCCACAAGCGCATGATGGTCTTCAGCACCGTGTTTTTCGCGATCTTCACGCTGCTCACGGTGTTCGCGACCAACGTGACGGAACTGATCGGCCTGCGCTTTCTGACGGGCATCGGTCTCGGCGCGGCGGCGCCCAGCGCGGTGGCGTTGACGTGCGAGTTCGCTCCGAAGCGCGTGCGTTCGACCTTCGTGCTGCTCGTGTATTGCGGCTTTTCGCTGGGCTTCGTGGTGGCGGGCTTCATGTCGGGCGTGTTGTTGCCCGCGTTCGGCTGGCAATCGCTGATGCTCGCGGGCGCCGTCGCGCCGCTTGCGCTCGCGGTGCTGCTCGCTTTCATGCTGCCCGAGTCGCTCGCGTTTTTGAAGAAGCGTCCGCACGCCGATGAGCGCATCCGCAGCCTCGTGCTGAAGGTGTTTCCCGGCGCGCAGATTCCGCCGGGCAGCCACTTCACGCTCGAAGACGAAGGCGAAGCGCGTGCGAGCGTGGCCGCGTTGTTTCGCGGCCGCACGTCGGCGGGAACGCTGCTGCTGTGGGGCGTGTTCTTCCTGAATCTCGCGGAGTTCTACTTCCTGCAAAGCTGGCTGCCGACGATGCTCACCGGCCTCAACTATCCCGTTGCGACAGTCGTCTGGGTGACCGCGCTGCCGACCATTGCGGGCGTCATCTCCGCCGTGCCGCTCGGCCTCGCGATGGACCGCGTCGGTCCTTACGTCACGCTCACCGTAATGTATGCCGCCGGTTGCCTGTTCATGTTCATGGTGGCCTCGACGTTTGCCGCGCCCGTGTGGCTGCTGATGATCGCCGTGTTCTGCGCGGGCTTCTGCATCAGCGGCGGACAGAAGAGCGTGATCGCGCTCGCGGCGATCTACTATCCGTCGAACCTGCGATCGACCGGCGTGGGCTGGGCGCTGGGCATCGGCCGCCTGGGCGGGATCGCGGGGCCGCTGATCGTCGGCGTGATGTATTCCGCGCACTGGACGCCCGCCGAAGTGTTCCGCGTCGCGGCGTTGCCGGTGCTGCTCGCGGGCTTCGGCGTGTTCCTGATGGGACGATTGTCGGGACCGCATGAACGCGTCGCGGCCACTCGCGTGCCCGGCTGAGCCTTTTCATTTCGCTCGATAGAACGCTTGCCGTGCCAGCGTCTCATCGGTATTTTCCGCAGGTATATTTGCTTAGATACCTAAGTTTATGATGACCCTCATCCGATGACATTCAGTCGATCACTTCGAGGAGGGGCCGCGCTTGGAACTGACATTCGATGCGATGAAAGCAGCCATATCGCGTTCCACGCGGCTCGATGCGAAGTGGCTCGTGATCGGCGGCGCGGTCGCCATCACGGGCGTGCTGGCGCTGATTCCGCTCGTGTTCCTGTTCTGGCAGAGCTTCTTCACGCCGCAAGTCGCGGATAGTCCCGCGGTCTTTACCTTCGGCAACTACACGCTCGCGTACGGCACCCCGGAGACGCTGCGCACGCTGTTCAACTCGCTCAAGTTCGCATTCGGCGCGGCGTGTGTGTCGTTCTCGATCGGCACTGTGCTCGCGTGGATCATCGAGCGCACGAATACGCCGTTCCGCAAGTTCTTTTATGCGATCACGATCGTTCCGCTGATCGTGCCGAGCATTCTCTTCACCATCGCGTGGATCTTTCTCGCAAGCCCGAAGATCGGCGTGCTCAATGTCGCGCTCGGTTCGCTGTTCGGCGTGACGAAGCCGGTCTTCAACATCTACAGCATGGGCGGCATGATCTGGGTGGACGGCCTGCATTATTCGACGATGGCCTTCCTCCTGATGTCCGCCGCTTTTCGCGGCATGGACCCGTCGCTGGAGGAATCGTCGCTGATGAGCGGCGCGGGCATCGCGCGAACGATGTGGCGCATCACGCTGCGTCTCGCGTTTCCGGCCATCGTCTCGACGCTCTTGATTCTCTTCGTGCGCGCGCTCGAATCGTTCGAAGTGCCTGCGTTGATCGGCTTGCCGGTGAAGCTGCAAGTGTTCACGTCGTCGATCTATGAAGCGATCGAACAGTATCCGAGTCAGATCGGTCTCGCGTCGTCGTATTCGATGCTGCTGCTCGCGATCACGTCTGTCGGGCTGTATTTGCAATCGCGCGTATCGTCCGGCGGCGGCAAGTATTCGACGATGAGCGGCAAGGGCTTTCGCCCGCGCGTCGTCGAGATCGGCAAGTGGCGTTATCTGACGGTCGGCGTGTTCGTCGTCTACTTTCTGCTGATCGTTGCGTTGCCGTTCGCGGTGCTGCTGTGGTCCTCGCTGCAGAAGTATTACCGCACGCCGTCGCTCGCGGCGCTGCATCATCTCTCGTTCGATGCCTACCGCTACATCCTGCATCTCTCGACGCTCAGGCACGCCGTGCTCAACAGCCTGCTGCTGTCGTTCGGCTGCGCGACCGCGGTCATGTTGCTGTCGGCGGTGATCTGCTGGATCGTCATCAAGACGAAGCTGCCGGGCCGCTGGTTCCTCGACAACCTCGCATCGCTGCCGCTCGTGTTTCCGGGGCTGGTGCTGGGTTTATCGTTCATGATCGTTTCGCTCAAGGTCGATATCGGCATTTACGGCACGTTGTGGATTCTGCTGATCGCCTATATCACGCGCTTCATGCCGTACGGCATGCGTTACACGACGACGTCGATGGTGCAGATCCACAAGGAACTCGAAGAGTCCGCCGCGATGAGTTGCGCAAGCTGGAGCGCGACGTTCTTTCGTATCGTGCTGCCGCTGCTGAAGCCGGGCCTGCTCGCAGGATGGATCTACGTGATGATCGTGTCGATCCGCGAGTTGTCGAGTTCCATTCTTCTGTATAGCCCCGGTGCGGAGACGGTCTCCATTGTGATCTGGGAGCTTTGGCAGAACGGGCAATACGTGGAACTCAGCGCGCTGTCGGTGATGCTCGTGCTCGCGTTGCTCGCGCTCGTCATGCTTCTGCAATGGATCGGCGGCAAGTTCGGCGTGAAGGCGAATCACGCCTGACACGCGCGACGACAAAGATAATCGGAGACGAAGGTGCTGAACGTACAAGGTCTGAACACCGAATATGTCGATGGCAACAACGTGCGCGTGCGCGCGGCCCGCGACGTTTCGTTCGATGTACCCGAGGGCAAGCTCTTCACGCTGCTCGGTCCGAGCGGTTGCGGCAAGACCACGACGCTGCGCTCCATCGCAGGGCTCGAACGTCCGGTCGGCGGCTCGATTTCGGTGAACGGCATGACCGTGTTCTCCGCACGCGACGAGACCTTCGTGCCGCCGAATCGGCGCAAGTTCGGCATGGTGTTTCAGTCGTATGCGATCTGGCCGCACATGACGGTCTTTCGCAACGCGAGCTTTCCGCTGGAAGTGGGCGAGAAGAAGTATTCGAAGCGCGAGATCGAAGAGAAGGTCATGCGCGTGCTGACGGCGGTGGGCCTCGATCATGTCGCGGACCGCGAGGCAACGCGCATGTCGGGCGGTCAGCAACAACGTCTCGCGCTGGCGCGTGCGCTCGTGATGGAACCGAAGCTGCTGCTGCTCGACGAACCGCTCTCGAATCTCGATGCAAAGCTGCGCGACAAGATGCGCTTCGAACTGAAGCGCATGCAGCGCGAGTTGCGTATTACGACGATCTACGTGACGCACGATCAGGAAGAAGCGCTGGCGCTGTCGCATGAAATTGCGGTGATGAAAGACGGCCAGATCGTGCAGAAAGCGGCGCCGCGCGCCATCTACGATCTGCCGAACTGCAAGTTTGTCGCGGACTTCGTGGGCTCGACCAATTTCATCGATGGCCGCGTGCGCGAATGTGAGGACGACGCGGGACTCGTGCTGATCGAATCGTCGATTGGCCCGATCGCGGTGGCGAATGCGGTGTCGTGCCGCCCCGGCGACGAAGTGGTGATCTCCGCGCGGCCGGAAAACGTGATGGTCCACGAGACGCTCGACGGTGTGAGCGGGCGCAACGTCTTTACCGGTACCGTCGCGGCAAAAGTGTTTCTCGGGGAAACGCTCGACTTTCAGATCAGGGTCGGCGAGCAGATCGTGCTGGCGCGCGTGCATCCGTCGCACAAGACGCCGGTCGGGGAAACCATCCATTTTTCAATCGATCCGGCAAGCTGCATTGCGTTGGCTTCGCAGAAGGCGTGATCGACGCGTTGTGAGAATTTCTCGCACGGAAGCTCGGCTCGTTGTCGCTGCACTTCGCTCGCGCGGCAACTCGCGGTGTCCGAAAAGCGCAATCTCGTTGCGCAGAGCCTGAACTTCCTGAAGATGCAGGTGCATCTTCTCGAAGCCGCGACGCGCGAAGCACGCATAAACGAGATCGGCGAGATCGTGCCCTTGCTCGGTCGCGCCGAACTGAAACACGCTGTTGACGAATCGATCCAGCGCTTCGGCATGCAGACACGTATCATGCTCGAACTTGATCATCGTCATGAGGGCAGGCTGCTTCTGGCACCGGATCAGCAACCGCAAGTGATGTTCATCTTGCAGGACGCTTTATCAAACATCCGCAAACATGCAGAGGCGCAGCGCGTTTCCGTGACGATCGTCAATGGCCGCGATTTCAGCCTCCTTGTCGAAGACGATGGCCAAGGGCTACGATCCGCAAGGTCGCGGCGGGTCTGCCCGTGATCGCGGACGATATGACGGCGAAGCTCATCGCCAGCATGCGCGCTCTCAGGGCCGCGCTTGCGCATGCTCCAACTCCGGCGGCCGATCCGCTCACCACATGCGAGCGCGACATCATGCGCGAACTCGCGCGCGGCGCGAGCAACAAGGCAATCGCTCGTGCGCCGATGCTCGCGGAGAGCACGGTGAAGATCCACGTGCGCAACATTCTGCGCAAACTCGATCTCACGAGCCGCGTGCAGGTCGCCGTGTATGCGGCCGGTCACGATATTCAGCGCAACGGCGCGCACGCACTATCTCAAGAGTCAACTCAATGAACGCTCATCAAGCTCGAACCGAATTTTTCCCGACATCACTGACTCACTCTTTCGCCCCGCTCACGATACGCGGCCGCAGCCTCTTGCCGGTCGTGCAGGGCGGCATGGGCGTGGGCGTGTCGGCGCATCGGCTTGCGGGAAGCGTGGCGCGTGAGGGCGCGATGGGCACGATCGCCAGCATCGACTTGCGTCATCATCACGAAGACTTGCTCGCAATGTGCCGCGCGGATCATTCGCGCGCCACGCTCGAACGCGCCAACCTCACGGCGCTCGCGCGTGAGATCGAAGCTGCGAAAGCGTTGTCGCAAGGCCGCGGCATGATCGCCGTCAACGTGATGAAGGCCGTGAGCGCGCATGCCGACTATGTGCGCGTTGCGTGCGAGCAGGGCGCCGATGCCATCGTCATGGGTGCGGGCTTGCCGCTCGACTTGCCCGATCTCACGCAAGGCTGCGATATCGCGCTGATCCCGATTCTCTCCGACAGCCGTGGCGTCACGCTCGTGCTCAAGAAGTGGATGAAGAAAGGCCGCTTGCCCGATGCCGTCGTGATCGAGCATCCGGCGCATGCGGGCGGCCATCTCGGCGTGGCGGACATCGCCGATATGGACCACGAGCGCTTCGGCTTCGAGCGCGTGCTGGCCGAGCTTGATGCATCGTTCGCCGCGCTGGGCTTGGCGCGCGCCGATGTGCCCGTGATCGTCGCGGGCGGCATCAATAGTCACGATGCCGTGCGCACATGGCTCGCGGCCGGCGCGAATGGCGTGCAGATCGGCACGCCGTTCGCGGTCACCGAAGAGGGCGATGCGCATCCCGAGTTCAAGCGCGTGCTGGCCGAGGCCCAGCCGGACGACATCGTCGAATTCGTCAGCGTGACGGGGCTGCCCGCGCGTGCCGTAAAGACGCCGTGGCTCATGCGCTATCTGCGCAACGAAGAACGCATCCGCACGAAGATCGGCGCGCGCAAGCAGACGTGTCCGTCGGCGCTCGAATGTCTGAGCGCGTGCGGGCTGCGCGACGGCATCGAGAAGTTCGGGCACTTTTGTATCGACACGCGGCTGGCGGCGGCGCTGCGGGGCGACGTCGGCAACGGCCTGTTCTTTCGCGGACGCGAGCGGCTGCCTTTCGATCACGCGATCCGCAGCGTCCGCGATCTGCTCGATTTACTGCTGACCGGCGGCGCGACACGCGCGCCTGCGGCGTGCTGAAACGCATCGTTTCGCGGAGCGCGTGACGGACTAGTCGAATTCCGATTGGTGGCCCGCGCCCGCCGCTTTAGTCTCGGTGTTGACGTCCCGCGCGCCGCAATCGAGGAGTATCGAAACCATGTCGAAACCTTTTCCCCTTAATCCGAAGCATCCGGAACGCAATTGCTGGGGCTGCGATCACTATTGCGGAACGGATGGCATGCGCTGCGGTAACGGTTCGAGCCGCACGCAGCATCCGGCCGAATTGCTGGGCGATGACTGGTTCGAACAAGGCGACTGGGGGCTCGAAATCATGGGAGGCGCCAAGTCGGTTCAACCCAACGCCCTCAAGGCAAAATAAGCGCCGCATTCAACGCACGACATCGGCGATTCTCACGTCGATGACACCTTCCTCTCGCGATGAAACGAGTCCGCTCGATCCGCTCAGATCGCCCGGTTCGGGCTGCGCTTTGCCCGACGCGGACACACGCGCAGCCACGCTGATGCGCGCGAAATCGGAGAGGCGGCGGTTCGGCGCCATCGACATGGAATCGTCCAGACGCACGGTCGTGGGAAGTTGATCCGCTTGCAGCCGTCGCACGGCGAGCGGCATGCGTGATCCGTCGTCGGCGAGCGCGTAGACGAAAACCGTGTCGCCGGGATGAACGCGCCCTTCAAGCTCCGGACTCAGCCGCACCCGTACTTCCACCGAAGCCGAAGCCGAAGCCAAAGCCGCTCGCACGCGCTTGTCTTGCGTGGCGAGCGTGCGCGCTTCATCAATATTGCGCTGCGCCTGCTGCGCGATTTGCGGCGTGAGATCCGGCGCATTTTTCAGGCGCTCCCAGAAGCGAATCGCGCCGTCATAGTCGCGCCGGTCGATTGCCGCCGATGCCGCCAGCGCCAGTGCTTTCGGTTGCTTCGCATCGAGCGCGAGCGCCGATTCGACCACGCCGAGCGCCGCGCCGTTCAGATCGCCAGCGTTGGCGCTGGCCATGGCGTCGGCGTAATCGGCGAGCAGTTCGGCGTCGCGCGGATTCAGTGCGACGGCACGCCGATACGCTTGCGTCGCATCGCCGGGACGGTCGAGCGCCATGTAGGAGCGCGCGAGCATCGCCCAGCCTTGAGCATCGTCGGGCGTGCGTTGCAGTCGCGCGGCGAGACGGCTGACGACGGCTTGCATCGAGCCCGGTGAGTCTGCGTGATTTTCTGAGGGTGACGGCTCCGCCGCGGTCTGAATCGCGAGCGCCGCCGGATCGCCGATGCGCATATACAACGTAAGCGCCGCGCCCGGAACGAGCGCGATCAGTAAGCCCGCCACGGCAGCATGGCGCGGCGCGAACGCAGGCCCGTGTTGCTGTGCGCGAGTGCGCAACAGCGGCGTCACGATGCACGCGAGCGCGGCGAGCATCATGGCGGCGGCGCTCAGCCAGAACGCTGTCATGGCTTCGCGCTCGCAAGTTGCCGCGTTTTGCGGGCACGCCGGATGTGCCGCGCCATCGCGAGCGCGCCCGCCGCCAGCACGGCGAGCGGACCGAACCACAGCGGCCACGTCACCGGTTTGACCGGCGGACGATACAGCACGAAATCGCCGTAGCGCTGCACCATGAACGCCTGAATCTGCTCGTCGCTGGCACCTTGCGCGACTTGCTCGCGAATGCGCGCGCGCAGATCGGCGGCGAGACTCGCGTTCGAATCCGCGAGACTCTGATTCTGGCAAACGACACAGCGGAAGTGCTCGGCGAGCCGGCGCGCGCGTTCGTCGCCGGGCGACTCCTGCGCGTGCGCCTGCGTCTGACTGAGCAGCACGAAAAGTATCGCGAGGAAGCGGCTAATCACGCACCTTCTCCGTTTGCAGTTGGCCGATGAGCGGCAGGATCACGCCATCGAGCGATGCGGGCGTGAGCGGCCCCGCCTGCCGATAGCGCACCACGCCCGCACGATCGATGACGAACGTCTCCGGCACGCCATACACGCCATAGTCGATGCCGGTATGCCCGTCGCGATCGACGAGCGACATCACGTACGGATCGCCCACCGTGGCGAGCCAGTGCAGCGCGGGCTCGCGCTCGTCCTGATAGTTCAGCCCGTAGACGGGCGCCACGCCGCGCGCCGCGAGATTCATCAGCATTGGATGCTCGTCGCGGCACGATTCGCACCACGACGCCCACACGTTCAAGATCCAGACCTGACCGCGCATGGCGTCGGATGACATCGTGCGGTTCGATCCATCGAGACGCGGCAGATCGAACGCGGGCGCAGGCTTGCCGATGAGCGCCGAAGGCAGCCGGCGCGGGTCGTGCCGCAAACCGGCGCCCAGCAGCGCGACGAGCAGCGCGAGCACCGCGAGCGGGATCAGGAAGCGTTTCATCGTCCGGTCTCGCCGATCGGTTGCAGCGCCGAGTCAGCCGACTCAGCCGCCTCTGCATGCGCCGCTTGCGCCGGTTGCGCCGCACGCCGTCGCGCGTAACGCCGGTCCAATGCCGCGAGCAGACCGCCGAGCGCCATCAAAATGCAGCCGCCCCAGATCCAGCGCACGAACGGTTTGATCTGGATGCGCACGCCCCACGCGCCGCCGCCCGCCGGTTGATCGAGCGCGACGTAAAGATCGCGCAGCACGCCTTGATCGATGGCGGCTTCGGTCGTCGGCATGTTCGAGACGAGGAATTCGCGCTTCTCGGGATGCAGCGTTGCGATCAGGCGTCCGTCGCGCGTCACGGTGATGGTGGCGCGCGTCGCGCGATAGTTCGGGCCGTCGATTGCCTCGACGCGGTCGAGACGAAAGCGATAGCCGCCCGCATCGACGGCGCCGCCCGCCATGAGCCGCGCATCGTGCTCGACGGGAAAGCCCTTCACCATCGTCACGCCGACGATGAACACACCGACGCCCGCGTGCGCCAGCCACATGCCGACTGTCGCGAGCCGCACGCGCCGCGCGCCTTGGCCGAAGCGCTCCGCCATACCTGTTGCGATTGTGGCGAATGTCCAGGCGGCGAGCACGAAGCCCAGGCCGACGAGCGGGCGCGACCCGACCATCACGAGCGCAACAAGCGCCGTCGCGACGCTGACGAGCGCGGCCCAGCGCAGCCGCACGGCAAGTGCGGGCAGACGCGCGGCCTTCCATCGCGCGAGCGGCCCGACGCCCATCAGGAAGACGGCGGGCGTCATGAGCGGCACGAACACGCTGTCGAAGTACGGCGCGCCGACGGAAATCTTGTCGAGGCCGAGCGCGTCGAGGACCATCGGATAGAGCGTGCCGAGCATGACCGAGGCGGCCGCGACCAGCATCAGCAGATTGTTCGACAACAACAGCGATTCGCGCGAGACGGTTTCGAAGCCCACCGTCGATGCCGCGCGCGGCGCACGCCATGCAAAGAGCGCAAAGCCGCCGCCCGCGAAGATCGCCAGCAGCGCGAGAATGAAGACGCCGCGCGCCGGATCGGAAGCGAAACCGTGCACCGATGTCACGACGCCCGAGCGCACGAGGAAGGTGCCGAGCAGCGAAAGCGAGAAGGCGCAGATCGCGAGCAGCGCGCTCCACGCACGAAACGCGCCGCGCTTCGCGGTGGCGGCGAGCGAATGAATGAGCGCGGTGCCGACGAGCCACGGCATGAACGATGCATTCTCGACCGGGTCCCAGAACCACCAGCCGCCCCAGCCGAGTTCGTAGTAGGCCCACGCGCTGCCGAGCATGATGCCGAGCGTGAGGAACGTCCATGCCGCAATGGTCCACGGCCGCGACGCGCGCGCCCAGGCCGCGTCGAGCTTTCCGTCGAGCAGCGCGGCGATGGCGAACGCGAACGCCACCGAAAAGCCGACATAGCCCATGTACAACAACGGCGGGTGGATCACCATGCCGGGGTCTTGCAGCAGCGGGTTGAGATCGCGCCCGTTCATCGCGGGCGGCATGATGCGCGCGAACGGATTCGACGTCAGCAACATGAACAGCAGAAAGCCCGCATCGATCCAGCTCATCACGCCGAGCACGCGCGCCGCGAAGCGTGGCGGCAGCAAGCGGCCGGTTAGAGCGACGGCGCTCATCCAGAGCGTGAGGAACAGCACCCACAGCAACAGCGATCCTTCGTGGCCGCCCCAGACCGCCGTTGCGCGATAGATCGCCGGCAGCGCCGAGTTCGAGTTGCCGACGACATAGATGACGGAGAAATCGTCGCCGAGAAACGACGCCGTGAGACAGCCGAACGCAATCGCGACGAAGACGAATTGCCCGCACGCGGCGGGCGCGGCGACGCGCATCCATCGTTCGATGTCGAAGTGCGCGCCGAGCATCGGCAGCGCGCCCGCGACGAGCGCGAGCAGCATCGCGAGAATCAGCGCGAAGTGGCCGAGTTCGGGGATCATCGCCGGGTTCCCGCGTCGGTATTTGCGGAAGCCCGCACATCGCGCAAAGCCCGTTCGACTTGCGGCGGCGTGTATTTTTCGTCGTGCTTTGCGAGGACTTCGTCGGCGTGGAAGCGACCGTCCGCGCCAAGCGTGCCGTGTGCCACGACGCCGCTGCCTTCGCGGAAGAGATCGGGCAGCGCGCCTTCGTAAGTCACGGGTATCGATGCGCGCTCATCCGTCACGATGAAGCGCACGGTGCGCCCGTCCGCATCGCGCACGAGCGAGCCGCGTTCGACCAGACCGCCGAGCCTGAAGCGCCGCGTCTGCGTTTCCTCGTGTGCGGCAATCTGGCTTGGACTGACGAAGAACATCACGTTGGCGCGAAACGCATTCAGCACGAACGCGCATGCCAGCGCCGCGCTCGCGACGCCGAGTGCGATGAGACCGAATCTGCGATGCCGCGCCTTCATCGATGCAACTCCGATTCACGCAGCGCACGACGCACGAGCCACGCTTCCGCGCCCATCAGCAGAAAGGTGATCGCGAGCGCGGCGGACAGGAGCGGGTTGGCGGCGAGCATCGTCAATACGGATTCGAGCGTGATCATGCGGCGCGCTCCTCGATGCGTGAGGGCCGCTCGCCCGCAGGCATGCGTTCGCGGGCGCGCATGATGACGCGCACGCGCGCAAGCGATACGGCGATCGCGTAGGCCCAGAATCCGGCGGTCATGATGCCGATGCCGCTTGCCATCGACGCGGTCATCGCCACGCCGCTGCCGAAGCCGAGCGACGGTCCCTGATGCAGCGTGTACCACCATTGCACGGAGAAATAGATGATCGGGATATTCACGACGCCGATCAGCGCGAGCACGGAACAGGCGCGATCGGCGCGGCGCGAGCCGTCGATGGCTGCGTGCAGCGCAATGAAGCCGACATAGAGAAAGAAGAGGATCAGCTCGGACGTCAGCCGCGCATCCCAGACCCACCATGTGCCCCATGTCGGCTTGCCCCACAGCGCGCCGGAAATGAGCGCAATCGCCGTGAAAAGTGCGCCGGTGGGGGCGAGGGCACGCGCCATCATCGCGCTGAGACGCGTGCGCAGCGCGAGATGCAGCGCGCTATATGCGGCCATGACGACGTAGATGAACATGGACATCCACGCGGCGGGCACGTGTACGAACATGATGCGATAGATGTCGCGTTGCAACGCATCCGCAGGCGCGATGACGAGGCCGATCGCGAGTCCCGCGGCCATCAACACGACCGATGCGATGCCGAAGCACGGCGCGGCGCGCGCGGCGAAGCGTTCGAAGTGACGCGGGGATGCATAGCGGAACGTGTTCATCGGCACTACTCCATCGAGATGCGCAGCGCCGCCGCGCTCGCCCACGGACACAGCCACGATGCGACGCACAGCGCCGCCGCGAGCAGCGAGAAATTCGCGTGCGACCACGCAGCGCCGCCCGCCGGATCAACCGCGCCGACGCCGAACACGAGCACCGGCACATACAGCGGCAGCACCAGAAGCGCGAGCACGACACTGCCGCCGCGCACGCCGAGCGTGAGCGCGGCGCCCATCGAGCCGAGCAGCGACAGCAGTGGTGTGCCGATCAGAAGCGAGCCCATCAGCGTGATAACGGTGCGGGCATCGAGTCCGTATTCGAGCGCGACGAGCGGCGCCAGCACAACGAGCGCGAGGCCGGTCGTGAGCCAGTGCGCGGCGATTTTGCCGAGCACGATGCACGCGAGCGGCTGCGGCGAGAGCAGCATCTGTTCGAGCGCGCCGCTCGCGAAGTCGTTGTTGAATAGCTGTCCCGCCGACAACAACGCCGCGAACAACGCGGTGACCCACAGCACGCCCGGCGCGACCGCGCGCAGCAGCTTCGGTTCGGGACCGATGCCGATAGCGAACAGACTCGACGCGAGCACGAAGAACAGCAGCACCGACAACGTAAGCGTGCGCGCGCGCCAGTGCAGCATCAGTTCGCGGCGAATGACCTGAAGCGTCAGCGCGATCATGCCGCGCTCCGTGCAAGATGCAGATGCCGCGCGTGACCGGAACCGCCAAGCAAAGGACGATGCGTCGTCGCGACGAGCGTGCCGCCTGCGCGCAGATGATCGTCGATACATGAGGCGAACCATGTCGCGCCGGTATCGTCGAGGGCGTCGGTGGGTTCGTCGAGCAGCCAGAGCGGCTTGTTTGCGAGCACGAGCCGTGCGAGCGCGACGCGGCGTCTTTGTCCTTGCGACAAGCGATTCAGGCTCACGTGCAACAGCGGCAATATGCCGGCCTGATCGAGCACGTCGCCGTCATGCTGCACAGCTTTTGCGACGTGCGCGCCGATGAGCGCCGCGAAGCGCAGATTCTCCGCTACGCTCAGATCGCCGTTGAAGCCGTCGGCGTGACCGAGATACGCGAGATCGCGGCGAAAGCGCGCCGGGTCATCGCGCACGTCCGCGCCACGCCACATCACATGACCCGCAACGGGCGGCAGCAAGCCCGCGAGCGCGGCGATCAGCGAACTCTTGCCGCTGCCGTTCGCGCCGTGAATCACGAGCGCCGCGCCGCCATCGACATGCAAATCCACGCCCGCCACGATCGTGCGTTGGCCGCGCATGATGTCGAGTTGCCGGGCGCTCAGCATCGATGTCTCCTTTACGTCGAAATGCAGTGCAGGTCGCGGCGTTCGTTACTTCTTGCTGTTTTCCTGTTCCTGAGCTTTCACCATGTTCGGCAACTCATGCGCGATACCCTTGTGGCAATCGATGCACGTCTTCTCGCCCGTCTCCAGAAAGCGTTGATGCGCCGCCTGTGCGCGCGGGCTTTGTCGCGTGAAGTCCATGTACTGGAACGAATGGCAGTTGCGGCATTCGAGCGAATCGTTCGCCTTGAAGCGCGCCCATTCGTGTTCGGCGAGTTCGAGCCGCTTGTCGAGAAACTTTTCGCGCGTGTTCACCACGCCGAAGATCTTCGCCCACACTTCCTTCGACGCCTGCATCTTGCGCGCGATCTTGTCGGTCCATTCGTGCGGCACATGGCAGTCCGAACACTTCGCGTGCACGCCCGTGCGATTGCTGAAGTGAATCGTGTTCTTAAGCTCCGCATACGTGTTGTCGCGCATCTCGTGACAGCCGGTGCAGAACGCTTCGGTGTTGGTCAGTTCCATTGCCGTATTGAACGCGCCCCAGAAGACCACGCCTGCAATGAAGCCGCCCAGCGTCAGAAAGCCGAGGCTGTAATACAGGCTCGGCCGTCGAATGGTGATCCAGTAGCGCTTGATCAGTTCGCGCATGATGGTGATGGGTCGCTTATCGTTTCTGGTTCTTGGGCGCCTGCTTGATGTCCTCGACGGCGACGAACGAATTGCCGACCAGCGGCTTCGTATCCGCCTGCGGAACGTGGCACTGCGTGCAGAAGTAGCGGCGCGGCGAAAGATGTCCCGACACCGTGCCATCGCGGTCCATGTAATGCGATACCGCGACGGGCACCGCGCCGCTTTCTTCGGCACGGCTGCGCGCGTGACACGCGAGACAGCGGTTGGCGTTCTTGTCGAGCTGATAGTTGTCGATCTTGTGCGGGATGGTCGGCGGCTGCTGCGCGTAGTTGAGGCCGCGTATCACGTCCTTGTTCTCCGTGGGCACGATGAGCGGCGGCTTCGGCTCTTCGTTGAGCGGCGCCGTGCCGCGCAGCGAATCGTGGAACGGCAGGTCCGGTACGGTCGGCTGCGCGATCGCGAGCGCGGCAAGCGCGACCAGCGGAACGATGACGACGGCGAGCAGCGTGCGCATAGGTGCTCCTAGGCCTGAACCCGGACGATCCGGACCGCGCACTTCTTGAAGTCGGTCTGGAAGGAGATCGGGTCGGTGGCGTCGAGCGTGACCTTGTTGATGAGTTGACTCGAATCGAACCACGGCACGAAGACGAGCCCGCGCGGCGGCTTGTCGCGGCCGCGTGTCTCGATGCGCGTGCGCATCTCGCCACGTCGCGAGATCACGCGCACTTCGACGCCGCGCCGCAGACCGAGCGCTTTCGCATCGTCGGGATGCATGAAGCACACCGCGTTCGGGAACGCACGATACAGCTCGGGCACGCGACGTGTCATCGAGCCGGAATGCCAGTGTTCGAGCACGCGTCCGGTCGCGAGCCAGAACGGATACTCCTTGTCCGGCGACTCGGCCGGCGGTTCGTACGGCAAGGCATAGATCACGGCGCGGCCGTCGGTATTGCCATAGAACTGCCAGCCCGTTCCGGCCTTCACATACGGATCGGAGCCTTCCTTGTAACGCCGCAACGTTTCCTTGCCGTTTACGACCGGCCAGCGCAGTCCGCGCGCCTGGTGATAGTTGTCGAACGGCGCGAGATCATGGCCGTGGCCGCGCCCGAAGCTCGCGTATTCCTCGAACAAGCCCTTCTGGATATAGAAGCCGAAGGCCTTGGCTTCGTCGTTGCGATACTTCGCGTCTTCCTGCGACGACGGAAATTTGTCGACCTGACCGTTGCGGTAAAGCACGTCGTAGAGCGTTTTGCCCTTGTATTCCGGCTTCTTCGCGATCAACTCGGCAGGCCAGACTTCCTCCACCTTGAAGCGTTTGGAAAACTCGACGATCTGCCACAGATCCGAGCGCGCCTGCCCCGGCGCTTCGACCAGTTGATGCCAGAACTGCGTGCGGCGCTCCGCGTTGCCATAGGCGCCTTCCTTTTCGACCCACATCGCGGATGGCAGGATCATATCGGCGGCAACGGCCGTGACGGTCGGATAAACATCCGACACCACCACGAAGTTCGACGCATTGCGATAACCCGGCAGCCCCTCGTTGTTCATGTTCGCGGCGGCCTGCATGTTGTTGTTGACCATCACCCAGTAGGCGTTGATCTTGCCGTCGCGCAGCATGCGGTTTTGCAGCACCGCGTGAAAACCGGGCTTGTCGGGAATGGTTCCCTCCGGCAGCTTCCAGATGTGCTCCGCTTCCTCGCGATGCTTCGGGTTGGTGACCACCATGTCAGCCGGCAAACGATGCGAGAACGTGCCGACTTCGCGCGCCGTGCCGCATGCGGACGGCTGGCCCGTCAGCGAGAACGGACTGTTGCCGGGCGTTGCGATCTTGCCCGTCAGCAGATGCAGGTTGTAGACCATGTTGTTGGCCCACGTGCCGCGCGTGTGTTGATTGAAGCCCATCGTCCAGAACGACACGACGCGCGTCTTCGGATCCGCGTACAACTGCGCGAGCTGATCCAGCTTGGTCTTCGGCACGCCCGACAGCTTCGTCACATAAGAGGCGTCGTAACGCGAGACGAACTGCGCGAACTCGTCGAAGGTGATCGGCTGCGAACCGTTCGGGTCGCCCGCGTTCTTCGCGGCTTTCTGCGGCGGATGATCGGGTCGCAAGCCATAGCCGATATCGGCATTGCCCTTCTTGAACACCGTATGCTTTTCGATGAACTCGCGATTCACCTTGCCGTTCTTGATGATGTAATTCGCGATGTAATTCATGATCGCGAGATCGGACTGCGGCGTGAAGACGATCGTCTGATCGGCGAGATCGAACGAACGATGCTCGAACGTCGACAGCGTGACAACGCGCACGTTCGGGTCCGACAGACGGCGTGCGGTCACGCGCGTCCACAGCACCGGATGCATCTCGGCCATGTTCGAGCCCCACAGCACGAAGGCATCGGTTTCTTCGATGTCGTCGTAGCAGCCCATCGGCTCATCCATGCCGAAGGTGCGCATGAAGCCCGTCACCGCCGAAGCCATGCAATGCCGCGCGTTCGGGTCGATGTTGTTGCTGCGAAAGCCGGCCTTCATCAGCTTGACGCCGGCATAGCCTTCCCACACGGTCCATTGCCCCGAGCCGAACATGCCGACCGCAGTCGGCCCCTTGTCCTTCAGCACGCGCTTGAAGTGTTGGGCCATCACGTCGAAGGCCGTGTCCCACGAAACGGGCGCGAATTCGCCGTTCTTGTCGAACTGACCGTTCTTCATGCGCATGAGCGGCGTGGTCAGGCGGTCCTGCCCGTACATGATCTTCGAGAGGAAATAGCCCTTGACGCAGTTCAGTCCGCGATTGACTTCGGCTTGCGGGTCCGCCTGCGTCGCGACCACCTGATTGCCCTTGACCCCGACGAGCACGCCGCAACCGGTGCCGCAGAAGCGACAGGGCGCTTTCGACCAGGCGATGTCATCGCCTGCGGCGACGGCTTGCGTGCCGGGCAGCGTGATGCCCGCGGATGCGGCGGCCGTGGCGGCCGCCGTTTGCTTAATGAACGCGCGACGAGTCAGTTTCATCGGCGATTTCCTCGCTCAGCGGATCCACATGCTCGTGATGCTGATAGACGAGCGCGGTGCTCACGACGTCCGGTAGGGCCTGAACCGCGTGCAGCAATTCGGCGACATAGAACGAGCGATTTCCTTCGAGTGTGAGAACGATTCTTCCGTCGGCATTGAACCCGTGCACTTCGGCGCCGGGCAATTCCGCAAGATGCTCCGCGACGCGTTTCAGGCTTTCTATCCGGGCGTATACAACGACGCCCGCGACGTGAAACTCATCAGAGTTGTCCGTCTGATCGTCGAAACGATCGTGGGTATCGACGGGCATGCGCGTCCCTTTATTGAAATAGTCGCGGTGATTTTTCAATGATGCGGCGGTCCGCCTACCAGCATCTGATAGAACCAGACGGCGAATCCATACGCGGCAATGAACATGACCGTGAGCACGGGAACCATCACGACGGTCAGAAACAGAAAGCTGCGCAGTTCCTCTGATTTGCGAATTTCGTTTTTCTCGTCCAGGGGACGCGTATCGGATTCGCTCGGCATTGTGGGATGGCCAGCACGAAGGATGACTTCATTGTTGGTAGATGCAATGCGTCTTTTCAAGCTTAAATTGGCGGGACGTATGAAGCGATTTGCGCAACGGTTTATTAATTCAAGGCGCGGTCGAATTGAATCGTGTGCGATCTGTTGCAGTTCGCAAAATGATTGAGCGACGTGTTGGCGATTGCCGCGGATGCGCCCGAAATGCATGAGCAAACAAGCAATGCGATGAGGGTCTGATCCTTCCCTCGCGCGGGATCGAAATCGTTCGAGGCATCGTGCATTCGGTACGTAACGTTGAATTGCCTTTTCGGCGCATCGCGTTTCGTCAAGTTCCGAGCAGCGCGCATGCATCGACGTCCTAGAATTTGCGCATCTTCAATACCACGCACTCAACATCATGCCGACCCGGCTCGAATTCGATACCCCCGAAGGACGCACATCCCTACCGATCAATGACGTGCAATTCATGGCCTACGACGCAGGCGAACTCGCGATGGAGTCGATGCGCGCGTTCGTCGAGCGCATGCGCCTGATCGGCTTCGGCGATCTTGCCGAACACTACGCACGACAACTCGCACAGAACGCGGTGTCGATCATGGAGCTTCGCGAGGCGCGCGAGGACGCGGAAGCGTTGGTCGCGCGCAAGGAAGAGTGCACCGTGATTGCGGATTCGATCTCGCCGCGCCTCGAACATCTGCGCCAAGTCATTACGCGCACGCACGTTGAAATGCGCGAGAGCGTCGACCGTTTGGCCGCGTTGTCCGCTGCATGCGACCACGCGTTGCGGCAGATTCCGGGTTATCGGCCGCCCATGCGCCGGGTGCGTTGAAAACGGAACGCGCGTTGAACGCGCGCTGGTCGCTCAACCGCCCGAATATTTCCGCAGCAGCGCGTTCACATCGATATGTTGCCCTTGCAACAACAAAAGACGCGCATGCAGCACGAGATTTTCCAGCAGCAGCAGCGCGGTGGTCAGCATGTAGGTGAGATTGACGTCGCCGGGATTGAGGCCGCTCGCCTGCAGCTTTCGATGCTTGTCGACGAGCGCGGTCATGACGAGGCTGCGCAATTCGGGTTCACCGAACGGAAGATCGCCGTAATCGACGGGATCTTCCCGTTCCAGTTCCGCAAGCATGCCCGTCAATTCGCTGATGGTCACTTCCATGGCTTCTCCGGCTAGAGGACTGCGTGGACGGTGAACAGCGTCTTCATGTTGCCATGCCTGTGCGCAAAATAAAACGACTCGATGCATCGCTGTGCGTCGCGGCGCATCGCGGCGTAAACTCGCCAGGACCCGAGAGTTTGCAGAGCGAGAAACGCGATGGCGAAGCGCACCCCGGAACCGTGGTATCACCCGCCGCAGGAAGAAGTCTGCGCGCTATGCGGGCGTCCGGTGCCGTCGGCGGAACGTGACTTGCATCATCTGGTGCCGAAGTCGCACGGCGGCAGGCACACGGCGGTGCTGCATCGCATATGTCATCGGCAATTGCATGCGCTCTTCACGGAGAAAGAACTGGCGCAACACTATGCCACCGTGGATGCGTTGCTCGCGCACGAGGCGGTGCGCAGTTTCGTCGAATGGGTGCGGACCAAGCCGAACGGGTTCCATGAGCGCACGCGGCGTGCGCGTTCACGCTGACGCTGCCTGCTCCCGCGCACACGATGTCTCCTCGCGATAAGCCGTCATGCCGAAGCGCTGCAAGATGAAATTCTCGACGACGAGAAACAGGTCCGCTTCACGCGGCCGCGTGCCCCAGCGGCTGTTGCCCGCCACCGACGCCACCGCGAACCACGAATGCGGCGGAAACATTTCGACGCGCAACATGCCGCGCTCGAAAATCCTGAGACGCCCCGTATCGATGTGAAACTCGGCGCTGACCGCGCCTCCCGGCATGTCGATGCTCGCCGTGATTGCCTTCGCCTTCATGGTCTCGCTCTCTCAGTGTGTCGGTGCCGCAATGTCGCGTGCCGTTCGGCCGCCCGCCGATCGAATGGTTCGTAAGCAGGCGCCGGGCGCGCGAGCCGCCCGGCGCCGCGCGAAAAGATTCGTCGTCTCCGCGCGCATGACTACCTTAAGTCGCGCGCCGTCATCGAACAATCCCGATTAAGCAGGGAGTGGACGGTAGGGCTCACGATTGTCAATTTCTCCAGCGATGCTGTATGCTCCGCGCCGTTTCTGCACGGAATGACCTATAGGCATACAGTACTGGCGTTGCATGTCGCCGCCGAAATATCGGCGCGATCGGCAAGTCATCCGCAACATGGGCGGTGAATGACGGCGACCGTTCGCTGCCGCACATAAGCCATCACCCGGCACGTCTCATCGGCTGCGCTTTTCCATCGCGAAAAGGCGCCGCGTTCGTTCACACAAGAGTCAAATCAAAGAGGGAAGCAAACATGCTGAAAGCCTATTCCTATGCCGCGTCCGCAACCGACAAACCGCTCGGCCCGTTCGAAATAAATCGTCGCGATGTCGGCCCGAACGATGTGCGCATCGACGTTCTTTTTTGCGGCGTGTGTCACTCCGACCTGCATATGGCGCGCAACGAATGGGGCGGCACGAACTATCCGGTGGTGCCGGGACATGAGATTGTCGGGCGCGTCGTCGAGGTCGGCTCGGATGTGACGAAGTTCAAGGCGGGCGATCTCGCGGGCGTCGGCTGCATGGTCGACTCCTGCCGCGTGTGCGATGCCTGTCAGGAAGGGCTTGAACAATTCTGCGACGGTCCGGACAGCTTTATCCAGACCTACAACTCGCCGGACCGCAAATCGGGCGGCGTGACTTATGGCGGCTATTCGACGGCGATGGTCGTCGATGAAGCATTCGTCCTGCGCGTGCCCGGCAATCTCGAACTCGCGGCGGTCGCACCGTTGCTGTGCGCGGGCATCACGACTTACTCGCCGCTGCGTCACTGGAAGGTGCAGAAGGGGCACAAGGTGGGCGTCGTGGGTCTCGGCGGCCTCGGGCACATGGGCGTGAAGATCGCCGCCGCGATGGGCGCGCATGTCGTGCTCTTCACGACATCGCCGGGAAAGATCGAAGACGCGAAGCGTCTGGGCGCGCATGAAGTGGTGATCTCGAAAGATCCGGATCAGATGGCCGCGCATGCCAACAGCTTCGACTTCATTCTGAACACGGTGGCCGCGCCGCACGATCTCGATCAGTTCATGACGCTGCTCAAGCGCGACGGCACGATGACGCTGGTCGGCGTGCCGGAGCATCCGCATCCGTCGCCTTCCGTGATGAACATGATCTTCAAGCGTCGCTCGCTGGCCGGGTCGCTGATTGGCGGCATCGCGGAGACGCAGGAAATGCTCGACTTCTGCGCCGAACACGGCATCACGTCCGACATCGAAATGATTCGCATGGACGAGATCAACACCGCTTACGAACGCATGCTGAAGAGCGACGTGAAGTACCGCTTCGTGATCGATATGTCGACGATGTCGAAGTAAGCTCGCGGTTCAGCGGGGCGCGTTCATCGTCGCGCGCATGCGCTCGACGAAGCGCTCCGTCACCGCCGGCAACGTGCGGCCACGCTTCTTCACGAGCGCGATCGGCCGCACGAACGCCGGATGATCGATCGGCCTCACGACAAGTCCCGGCTCCGCGCGCACCTCGCGCGCGGTTTCCGGCAGGATCGTCACGCCGAGACCGCCGCGCACCATCGCGACGGCGGTCATCATGTAAGTCGGCTCGCACGCAATCTCCAGCGTTTTTCCCGTTTCGCCGAGCGCCGCATCGACGACCGCGCGCACGCTCGTGCCCGGCGCGGTGAGCACGAGCGGCAGACGCGCGAGATCGTCCGGCACGACACGGCGTTTCTTCGCTAGCGGATGTCCGCGCGGACACACGGCAACGAGCCGGTCCACGCCTGCGTGCAGCACCTCCAGCAGCGGATCGGCCCAATCGCCACCTGCGCCACCTGCGCCACCCGTCAGGCCGATATCCGCTTCCTCGCCGCGCACGAGCGCATTCACCGTGCTCGCCACCACGTCGCGAATCTCGAACGCGACGCGCGGCACCTCGCGCTTCATGCCGATGATCAACTCGGGCAACACGCTCGCCGCGAACGTCGGCAGGCAGGCGATGCGGATCGTGCCGCTTTCGCCGACGCCCATCGCGCGCGCGTCGCGCAACACGCTCTCCATGTCGCGCAGCGACTTGCGCAAGAGCGGCAGCAGTTCGCGGCCCGTCGGCGTCAGCGCGACATTGCGGCTATTGCGATCGAAAAGCCGCGCGCCGACCACTTCCTCAAGCCTGCGTATTTGCACCGTGAGCGCGGGTTGCGACAGATGCAGCCGCTGCGCCGCACGCGTGAAGCTGCCCGCCTCGGCCACGGCGACGAGCGCCCGGATATCGCGAAGATTCAGATCCATTATGGTTCGTGATGGCTGCGATCAAATCATTTCAATTGTGTTATCGCCGCTTCGACCATACGCTCGACCTCATCAAAAGACAATATTCGGAGACAAAGCCATGCTGCCTTTATTGGGGCTCGCCACTATCGTCGTCCTGCTCGGGGCGATTCTGTCCAAACGCATGTCGCCGCTCGTTGCGCTCATCATCGTGCCGATTGCGGCGTCGTTGATCGGCGGCTTCGGCTTGCAGACGAGCAAATTCGTCATCGACGGATTGAAGAGCCTCGCGCCCGTCGTCGGCATGTTCGTGTTCGCGATTCTCTATTTCGGCACGATCACGGATGCGGGCACGCTCGATCCGATCATCGACCGCATCCTGCGCGCGGTCGGCACGAAGCCGACGCGCATCGTGATGGGCACGACGCTGCTCGCGCTGCTGATCCATCTCGACGGCTCGGGCGCGGTGTGCTTTCTCGTGACGATTCCCGCGATGCTGCCGCTCTACGACCGCCTCGGCATGGACAAGCGCGTACTGGCCGCGGCCGTTTCGATGGCGGCGGGCATCAACTTCCTGCCGTGGACCGGGCCGATGATCCGCGCATCCGCGTCGCTGCATCTGCCGATTTCGGCGCTTTTCAATCCGCTGATTCCGGTACAGGCAATCGGCCTCGCGTTCGTGTTCGGCATGGCGTGGTGGCTCGGCCGCCGCGAGGAAAAGCGCCTCGGGCTGTCGGGCGCGAAAGGCTCCGTGCCGGTGCCCAAGCGCGAACTCACGCCTGAAGAACAGGCGCTGCGCCGCCCGAAAAACTTCTGGTTCAACATCGTATTGACGATTGTCGTGCTCGGCACGATGGTCGTGATGGGCGAAAAGATTCCGCCCGCGATCATGTTCATGGTCGGGCTGTGCATCGCGTTGATGGTGAATTACCCGAACGTCGACATGCAGCGCAAGCGTATCGACGCCCACGCGCGCGCCGCGCTGATGATGGCGGGCATCCTGCTCGCGGCGGGCGTATTCACTGGCGTGATGCAGGGCAGCGGCATGCTGAAGGCGATGGCGCAGTCGGCCGTGGGCTTCGTGCCGCCCGCGATGGCCGGACATATTCCCGTCGTGCTCGGCCTCGTGTCGATGCCGCTCTCGATGCTCTTCGATCCCGATTCGTTCTATTTCGGCGTGCTCCCCGTGATTGCCGAAGTGGCGGCGCAACTCGGCGTGCAGCCGGTGCATGTCGGTCAGGCGGCGCTGCTCGGCCAGATGACGACCGGCTTTCCCGTGAGTCCGCTTACGCCCGCGACGTTTCTTGTCGTCGGCTTGTGCGGCATTGATCTCGCGGATCATCAGAGATTCACATTCCCGCTTCTGTTCGGTGCCTCGATCGTCATGACGATTGCGTGCGTCGTGCTGGGCGTGTTCCCGCTTTAATCCAGACTTAATTCAGACCGGACGACGTCATGAAAGACACCATCAGAATTGGCGCGGGCGCGGGCTATTCGGGCGACCGCATCGAGCCGGCCGTCGAACTCGCGGAGCACGGCGCGCTCGACTATCTCGTGTTCGAGTGCCTGGCCGAGCGCACCATCGCGATTGCGCAGCAAACCCGCCGCAACGATCCCGAACTCGGCTACGACCCGCTTCTTGAAGCACGCATGCGCGCCGTTTTGCCGGTCGCGGCGAAGAACGGCGTGCGCATCGTCTCCAACATGGGCGCGGCCAATCCGCGCGCGGCGGCACGCAAGACGGCGCAGATCGCGCGCGAACTCGGCCTCGGCAAACTGAAGATCGCGGCCGTCAGCGGCGACGACGTGCTCGACATCGTCCTTCGTTCGCCGTTGCGCTTCGAGGAAAGCGGCGACGATGTGAGCGCCTACGCGTCGCGTATCGTGTCGGCGAATGCGTATCTCGGCGCGACGCCGATCGTCGGTGCGCTCGCGGCGGGCGCGGATATCGTGCTGACGGGGCGCGTGGCGGATCCGTCGCTGTTCACCGCGCCGCTCATCCACGAATTCGGCTGGCGCATGGACGACTGGAACACGCTCGGGCAGGCGACGGTCGTCGGTCATCTGCTCGAATGCGCGGGACAGGTGACGGGCGGCTACTTCGCCGACCCGGGCTACAAGGACGTGCCGGGTCTTGCGCGCCTCGGCTTTCCTATCGGCGAAGTGAGCGCGGATGGCGCGGTCGTCGTGACGAAGGTGGCGCACGCGGGCGGCGGCGTGACCGAGGCGACCTGCAAGGAACAACTGCTGTACGAGATTCACGATCCGGCGCGCTACTTTCAGCCGGACGTCGTCGCGGATTTCACGCAGGTTCGCGTTGCGCAGGAAGCGAAAGACCGCGTGCGCGTTACGGGCGGACGCGGCGGCGCGCGTACCGGCACGCTGAAGGTGTCGGTCGCTTACGTCGATGGCTACATCGGCGAAGGACAAATCTCCTACGGCGGACCGGGCGCGCTGGCACGCGCGCGGCTTGCGCTCGACATCGTGCGCGAACGTCTTGCGATCATGGGCGTCGACACGAGCGAACTGCGCTTCGATCTGATCGGCGTGAACGCGCTATACGGCGATGCGCTCGCCGCGCATCACGACGAACCTGCCGAAGTGCGCGTGCGCGTGACGGGCCGCACGGCGAGCGCGAAAGAGGCGGGGCGTATCGGCAACGAGGTCGAGACGCTGTACACCAACGGACCGGCGGGCGGCGGCGGCGTGACGAAGGCGACGCGCGAAGTCATCGCGGTGCAGTCCGTGCTGCTTGCGCGCGAGCATGTCAAACCCGTTTTCGAATTCGTGGAGGCCGACGATGAAGCTGCGTGAACTGGCACATGGCCGCACCGGCGACAAGGGCAACACGCTCAATGTATCGGTGATCTGCTTCGACGCGCGGCACTACGCGCATCTGCGCGCGCAACTGACGCCGGAGCGCGTGAAGGCGCATCTCGCCGATGTCGTCAAAGGCGATGTCGTGCGGTATGAACTGCCGCTTTTGAATGCGTTCAACTTTGTGCTTGGGCACGCGCTTGGCGGTGGTGTCACGCGTTCGCTCGCGCTGGATGCGCATGGAAAGACGGTGAGTTCGGCGTTGCTGGATATGGAGATCGATGGGCCTGTGTGAATGCGATCGTGCTCATGTCTTCGATTGGTTGGGCGCGGTGCGTCTGCAGCACCTTCGATCGACTGACCGATGAGTGTCGGCTTTTGGCCGACTATTGACTCATGCGCGTTGCGTGAATGTGCCAGCGAGTGGCCGCGAGCGACCGGCTCAAGGGGACCAATGCTGCCTCGACGGCAGCTCTGAGGTGTGGAACGGCCTTCCAGCTAGTATCTCTATCGATGTAGGTGTCGCCGGCCATAACGAGCTTATGTTCGTGTTCGAGCAGGACATCGACGAGCGCGCGCAGTTCTTCGGGCGTATAGACCAGGCCGGCCGGATTGTTCGACGAGTTGAGGATGACCCAGCGTGTCTTCGGTCCGATGGCAGCGCGCAGATCGTCAGAGCAGGCTCGGTCATCAAAACATCCATCCATAACTATCGAGCCCCCAGTCGGCGAATTCAGTTCGTGGTTGCTTGCCAGGGCCAAGTCCACTAGCGTCACCGCTGCGAAGCGCTCAATCTGATTAAATCTCGCCAAATAACATTCCGCCGAAACCAGATTGCCGACCTGTCAACGCGTGCATCATCGAACTCAACACGATGATCCGGTCGAAGTCGCGCAAGCGCGACGCTTCGATTTTTCTCCGTGGCGGACGTCCGAAAAGACGGCGTGCGCACGTGTATGGTTGTTGCGCGAGCAAAGCTTCAAGAACTGGCGTTCGCACAACAATCTTGCATGAACTCGCTTTTATGGATGCGAAAACAACCACTGTTAGGACCTCGACAGTCTCACACGCCTTTACGGTAATATGAAAATTCTTGTGGTGAACTTTGCATCACGCTACCCGAAGCTAGCGCCAGCCTTCGCTCAAGTGCAAGCGCCACTAGGCGCCGTACGTATACGTCGCTCGGTAATCTTCATCGCAGCAATGTTAGTTTGAATCGGGAGGGCTGGAATTGCCTTTCAAAAGGCCGCGGGCCGTACCAACGCCGGCTTGCACGAACGTGCTTTTCGCTTGCAGGCAACGCACAAACCGATGATCGGGTTCTCAACTGACTGATATGCGCGCTGCCGAGTCCAAAACCGCTGCGCTGCTGAGCCTCGCCAATCCGAGATGGCCGATCGCATGCCGCGCAGCTTTGAGCCTCGGCATCCCGCTATTGCTTTCATGGCTAATCGATGGCGATCTTTCCTACGGACTTGTTGCGACGCTGGGTTCATTCACATCGCTCTATGCATCGGATCGACCCTATCGTAATCGTGCGTTTGTGCTTGCCGGTATCGCTATAAGCTTCGCTGCAGCGGTGACGGCCGGCGTCGCGGTGCAAAGTTTGCCGCATGCCGCGGTTCCGTTGGTTGTCGGCATCGCAACGCTTGCGAGCTTTTTCTCGGCCTCGTTGAAGATTGGTCCGCCAGGCGCCTATATGATCGTTCTCGCCTGCGCCGCCGGGACCGCGATGCTCGTGACCAGTCTTCCCCTGAGCCATGTTTTTCTTCTCATTCTCGCGGGAGGCGCGATTTCGTGGCTAACACACATGGCTGGCGCGTTGGTCGCGCCGAGACGTCCGGAACGCGCCGCGCTCGTCAATGCGGCGAATGCAGTTGCGCACCTGCTCGAGATGGTGGACGAACGCGCGCGGGAGATCGCACGCCATTCGGCTGCACTTGCCTTGCATGAAATTTGGGTCGCACTGGTGAACCGTCAACCGAAGGATGTTCGAGGCGACGGGACGATAACCATGCTCCGCGCTCTTGGGCTCGAGTTGCATCTGATCTTTGCCCGTTGCAACTGCTCGCGTGACGGAACGGCTGAACAAGACCGTGTTCGACAGATTGCTTCCCTGGCCTGCACGCAAACAACCGTCGATACCACCATGTCGCGCCTGCCGCTTGGACAGTTTCGCGCGGTGGAGCGAATCGCAAGGGACGCGCGCTTTGGAACGAGCGCATGGAACATTGCGTTGCGGGTCGGCATTGCAGTGGCGATTGCAGGCTCGCTTGGCGAAATGCTCGGCCTCACGCGCGCTTATTGGGCAATGGCCGCCGCCACGCTAGTACTGCATCAGGGGCTGAATCTTCAGGCGTCTTTGCGAAGAAGCATCGATCGAACCTTAGGCACGCTCGTCGGTATCGGCCTCGCGGCACTCGTGCTCGTACTGCATCCCACTGGCCTGTCGCTCATTGCGACGCTCATGGCGCTGCAGTTTCTCGTCGAACTGCTAGTCGTGCGCAAGTACGCTTTTGCCGTCATCTTCGTGACCGCGATAGCGCTCACGATCGCGTCGGGCGGTCATGCGATCAAAGACCCTGAAGCACTGTTGATCGCGCGCGGCGTCGATACTCTGGTCGGTTGTGCAGTGGGTCTACTCGTGTGTGCTGCGTCAAACATCGGATGGCGTACGCGATCATCACTCACTGCGATGCTTTCGCTGATTGCGTGCATGCGTCCCGTGCTGGGCTACCTTCAGACAGCAGCAGTTACAAGCGACGAAGCCTTGCGTTCGCGCCAAAGTTTGCAAGACGAAGCATTCTCGGTAATGATCGCGCTGGACGTGCATCCGGAGATCGAATCCGTTGTCATGCGCGCACAAAGACTCGCCTATCTGATCTCCGGTGCGGCGTGGCTCGTGCAAATGCGCGAAATCGACCCGGAACGCGCTCAATGTACGGACCTGCAACGCACCGACACCATTCTGGCCGCGATTCTCACTGACCCACCTGCCACGCTCGATGAGTCGGTCAGTATTAAGCTAGCGCGTGCGGCTGAGTCTATCGAAGCATGGCTAGACAACGATACGAAGCGATACTCCTCCTGACCCGTCCCGGGCGTTGGAAGAAGCTTCTGAGGCGATTCATCTCGGGCGATCGTCGTCTCTATCTTCCCGACTGCGCAAAGCTCACACAGTATTTGCCGCTATTTCGCGCGGCTTTCGTCTCGGCGAGCGAGCAGCGCCGTCATTTCCTCGTCTGCGAGCATGAATTCATAAAAGGGAGCCTGATTCAGCTGTCGATCAAACGCCGCGACCACTTCGCATAAGCTCTTGTACGTGGTTTGATCCAGATTCCATTTGCCAGTATTTCGTCCGGATCGACGGCATCGAACGATTCCTTCTCGGGCCTCGCGAAAGACCTGCGCTCTGACCTTGAGCCCGGTGGAATTACTGACGATCATGGTCGTCAAGGTCAATTTCATCATGCTGGCCAGGTGACTTTCATTGCCGGCGTCCTTATGCAGCGCTTCCAAGATAAGGTGATAGGCAGCGCCAATTCAACAGCGACCGCAGGCGACATTGGAAGCGTCATGGCAAGCGCATAACGGCCGGCGTCGACAACGAGTTCCTGCGCGAGCGAACGCTGTGTCAATTCACCCATAGCGTCTCCAAAGCAAAATGCAGTCTTTAGCTGTTGCTCTCAACTGCACCCGACGCGAGCATTCGCTTGACGACAAGCGCAAGCGGAACAGTGAAACAGAAATGAGACATGAAGCCGCCAATAATGACGATCGGATCCAGATAGTTAGGGTGATTGTCCGACGCTATCGCGATGGCAACGTGCATCACGATCCAGGCGAAGATTGCGTAAAAGAGCGCGACGAACGTAGCCTCATAGCCACGTCGACGGAAGTACGGCCATATCGCGGCGAACAACACGCCCCAACCGATGGCAAAGACAAAATGAATCGCGGTGCCGATGACGTAGGCCCAGATACCGATCGATTCTTGAAAAGCCTTACCAAAGACTAGCCCTGTCGCGTTCCGGGGAATGCCGGCGAGCGGCATGAGGTGCTGCACGCCTACCCAGATCAGCGCTTCGTAGATCCAGATAACAATCGCGCCCGCCAATCCACCCGCCGCACCGGCGTGGATGATGCGAGAGAACGTTGGCCTGGCCGCCGCGTTATTTTCCGAACGTCGGTCCAGTTCCTCGCTTCTTACATTAATGTTACTGCTCATGTTCCATCTCCTTGGCTGCGCAGATTAATCCAGAACTCTCGTCATGCTAGAAAGGGTTCTACTCAGGCCGTAGACGGGGTTAACCAGATATTGGAACTCGAAGCGGAGTTTTCTGTCGTGAACCAGGCTGCCCGTATCGCTGAAGACCGAGTCCCGACAAGGCTCCGAAGCCGTCTTCCGAGCACGCGGAACGCTAATGGCCGCGAACCCGCTCAGAAACGTCGATAAATAAAACAGATGGCGAAGACAACGATTCGAAACGATCGAGCGTACGAAAACCCAGCGTACCCTGAGGGAAGGTGCGCGTTGCATGTCTGACAGCCGGGGATCATGCGAAGGTGGCCCGCTATTCCTTTGATGCTGCCAGACGATTTCGCTGAACTTTCTTTGCGATCTTGGTCCTGTTGCCATCTAATTTATTTATCAGCGTCTTGCGTGTCGAATGGCAAAAAAGAGCCAGCGCGCGCTGCTGGCACATCCAACTGTTCCTGCGCCTGCCGGACTCCGTGGCGAATTGCGACGTCAAGCGGGGACGCCGCGGGCAGTGACAGTGACTATCGTTAACCCGGACTACTTCGCCATTTCACTATTTCGATAAGGTGCGTCCCAGAGGCCGTTTCATTGCCGCTAAATGGGTATCGGAACACGGTACCGCGCCATCGGTCTCCCGGCTTCAACAGCGAGCGCCCGGCGCGTCTCCAGCCATTCGAAACAATGGTCGACGCCCGAATCATTTGAACTGGATTGAGTGAGAGGAAATAAGATGCGTCTGGGTTGGTACTCGAGCCTTACGTCTGTCGAACGTCGCACATTCTGGGCATGCTTCGCCGGCTTCGGCCTCGATTCGATGGATGCCACCATCTTTTCATTAGTCATCCCGGCGCTCATCACGACGCTAGGGTTGACCCATCCAGAAGTGGGCTATCTGGCCACGGCTGCCCTGCTAGGAACTGCGATCGGCGGCTGGGGCGCCGGAATCCTCGCCGACAAGATCGGGCGCGTCCGCATATTGCAGTTCACCATCTTATGGGTCGCCGTCTCCACCATCGCTGCAGCATTCGCGACCTCGTTTCCAGTGCTATTTGGTATTCGGTTTCTGCAGGGCCTGGGCTACGGCGGTGAGGCGGCAGTAGGCGGTGTGCTGATAAGTGAAGTCATTCGGCCTGCCCTGCGCGGCCGGGTCGCTGCGTCGGTTCAGAGCGGCTATGCGCTCGGATATGCCGTCTCTGTTGCCTTATTGCCGATCATCGCTTCAATGTTTCCCGAGCAGTTCGGTTGGCGCGTGTTCTTTGCTCTGGGCGTCGTGCCCGCTGGCCTGGTCTTTTTTATTCGCCGGCTCGTTCCCGAATCAGGCGTGTACTCTGAAGCGAAAGCCGCTCGCGAGAAGGGCGCGGCGCAGACTCCCTTCTGGGAGATTTTCGCGCAGGCTCACATGCGCCGCACCGTCGCTGCAGTGACCATGGCGACAGGTATTTTCGGCGGAGCCTACGTCATGATCACCTGGCTGCCCACCTATCTGCGTACGACGCTGCATCTTTCGGTCGGATCGAGTGCGGGCTATCTCGCCTGCAACATCCTTGGTTCGTTAGTCGGGCCGCTCCTGTACGGCTGGTTGTCGGACCGCGTTGGCCGACGACCCGCTTTCATGACGTTTCTCGTTCTGCAGGCTGCCAACGTTGCCGTGTATTTGCTTGCACCCATCGGAGCCGGCGTTACGGTCCTGCTCAGCTTTTTTCTGGGAGCATTTCAAGGCGCTCTCGCATCCGGCATGCTGCCCACCTTCGCTGAACTCTTTCCGACGAACATTCGTGCCAGTGGCCAGGGTTTTTGCCTGGGTGGGGGACGCGGCTTTGGCTCGATCGTTCCCGCCACGGTAGGCCTGCTCGCGGCGTCTCTACCACTCGGTACCGCGATGGGCACCTGCGCACTGTGCGCTTACGGTGTTGCCTTCGCTGCTGCGCTCTTTTTGCCCGAGACCAGCGGGACCGATCTTCATGAAACGGCAAATAAGCTTCCGCCCCATACCGTCAGCCACCCCGACGCGGCCGAAAGGCAGTCAGAACATATGCGTGCATGACGCCAGACGTTCCTGCCCACAATGCCGGATGCAGAGCGGCTATGCGCTGCTGGGCACGCGGTGCGGTCGATAGCCAGTTACTTCCAAAGATCTAGCGACTGCCAGCCTGGAGGGAACCCCATCGCTTCGACCGTAGCGACACCTGGACAGGTCGGAAAGGAGTTGATTAGCGCCTTCAATGCGTTCTTCCAATGGTCGTCGAAGCGTAGTGCCTGGAGCAAGTATTGGGTGACCGAAAGCGCGCCGTATACACGATCTCGGGAATGTGCGTTTTGGGGTCCGGCAAGGTGCCACAGCAGATCCACCTCGTTACGACCGGGAGGTTTTGGGTTGTCAGTGAGCGAACGATTCCAAAGGCGGCTATGGTGGGCAGCGATGTTCCGTAGATGGCTTATCGTGCGAAGCCAGCTCCCGAGCAGAACGTTTCTTGGAATGCCGAGCTCGGAGGCAAGAGCTTGTCGATCAGCCTGTCGGAGCCCGGAATAATAGTAAGAGAGCAAACCGAAATCCCAGACTTCAATGGAGATCCAGAGCGGTACCGGTGGTTCATACTTGCTCCGAAAATGCTTCATGAAGTCTTCCTTCGATCGGCTCGTTCTTTCTCACATTCGCCCGTCGATTCAATAATACTTGAATTGTTGAATCAAAGCACCTACGATGCAGTCATGGACACGAACCTCGTCGTACGCGCGTTAGGCGCTCTCGCTCATGAATCGCGGCTGGCCATCTTCCGTGCTCTCGTTGTTGCAGGCCCCGAGGGCATGGCAGCAGGTGAGATAGCACAGCAAGTGGGTCTGTCGCCATCAAGCCTTTCATTTCACATGAAGGACCTGTCGCACGCCGGACTCGTGAACGGTCAGCAGGAAGGCCGCTTCATCTACTACTCGGCGAACTTCGATGCGATGAACGGGCTTATCGGGTTCCTGACCGAAAACTGTTGCGCGGGAGCCGCTTGCGGCGTCGACGCCCCTAAATGCAAGGGAGCGAAGTCATGAAACGTATGCACATTCACGTTGCAGTCGAGGATCTCGAAGCGAGTACGCGCTTCTACGTCGCCATGTTCGGCGGCGCCGAGCCGACAGTTTCGAAGTCCGACTATTGCAAGTGGGAATTGAGCGACCCGAAGGTCAACTTCGCGATCTCGCAACGAGGCGTTCGCCCCGGCATCGACCATCTGGGCATTCAGGTGGAATCGGACGAGGAACTGACCGAGATGCGATCACGGTTTGCCAATGCTGAAGTGCCGGTGACGGACCAGACCGCAACGACGTGCTGCTACGCGAAGTCAGACAAGACCTGGACCGTCGACCCGCAGGGCGTAGCCTGGGAGACGTTTCGCACGCTAGACCATGCGTCGATTTATGGCGAGTCACGCGACCGCTCGCGCGCTCCCGGTGTTTCCCCCGTCGCCTGCTGCGCAGGCGCAATTCCGACCGGAGCAGTACATGCGTGACCGGACCTGCAACATCCTCGTTCCATGCACGGGCAACAGTGCCCGAAGCACATGGCCGAGGCGCTTTTTAGCGCGCTCGGCAAGGGCCGTTTTCAAGCCTTTAGCGCGGGGAGTCATCCGTCCGGAACGATCAACCCGTTCGCCGTCGAGCGATGCGAAGCCCCCGACTACGACACCGCCGGCCTTCGCAGCAAGAGTTGGGACGAATTTGGCAAGCCGGATGCCCCGCAGATGGACTTCGTTATCACCGGGTGCGATCAGGCTGCCGGTGAGGTCTGCACGATCTGGCCGGGCAAGCCGATCACTGCACACTGGGGCTTCGAGGATCCGGCAGCATTCATCGGAACCGACGATGAGCAGCACTGATTCGATTTCACGCGCGAGTCGCCCTGCGATCGGCTTTTTCGAGCGCTACCTGACCGTGTGGGTCGCACTGTGCATCGTCGCGGGCATCGCCCTTGGCCAGGTGCTCCCGTCCGTGTTTCAGGCCATCGGCCGCATGGAAGTCGCACGGGTCAATCTGCCCGTCGGCGTGCTGATCTGGGTGATGATCATTCCGATGCTCGTCAAGATCGACTTCGCCGCGATGGCGCAGGTGAAGGGGCATTGGCGCGGGATCGGTGTGACGCTCTTCGTGAACTGGCTGGTCAAACCGTTCTCGATGGCACTGCTCGGCTGGATCTTCGTGCGTCATGTGTTCGCTGCGTGGCTGCCCGCCGCACAACTGGACAGCTACGTCGCCGGGCTCATCCTGCTCGCGACCGCGCCGTGCACGGCGATGGTGTTCGTCTGGTCGCAACTGTGCAAAGGCGATCCGTATTTCACGCTCTCACAAGTGGCGATGAACGACGCGATCATGATCGTCGCGTTTGCACCGATTGTCGCGTTGCTGCTCGGCCTCTCGGCCATCACGATTCCATGGGACACACTGATCGCATCGGTTGGCCTCTACATCGTCATTCCGGTTGTCATCGCGCAGGCGTTGCGTCGCGTACTGCTCGCGGAGAGCGATGCGCATTTCCAGCGGGCCGTCTTGCGGCTCGGCCCGTATTCGATCTGCGCATTGCTCGCGACGCTCGTGCTGCTGTTTGCGTTTCAGGGACAGGCGATCGTTCGCGAGCCGCTGGTCATCGCAATGCTCGCCGTGCCGATCCTCATCCAGGTGTTCCTGAACTCGGGTCTCGCCTATCTGCTTAACCGCAAGCTTGGCGTCGCGCATTGCGTGGCGGGTCCGTCGAGCCTGATCGGTGCCAGCAACTTCTTCGAACTCGCCGTGGCGACGGCGATCAGCCTGTTCGGTTTCCAGTCGGGCGCGGCACTCGCGACGGTCGTCGGCGTGCTGATCGAGGTGCCGGTGATGCTGCTGGTGGTCGGCGTCGTCAACCGCTCGCGGCATTGGTACGAAGCCCATTAAGGAACGTTCATGAGCGTCACGATCTATCACAACCCGGACTGCAGCACATCGCGCAACGTGCTCGCGCTGTTGCGCGAAGCCGGTGAGAATCCGCAGGTCGTTGAGTATCTGAAGACGCCGCCCGATCGAGCGACGCTGGAACGTCTGATCGCCGAAGATGGCATGGCTGTACGGGACATCCTGCGCATCAAAGGCACGCCGTACAAGGAACTCGGACTGGACGATCCCGCCCTGAGCGACGCCCGACTGATCGACGCGATCCTGGCTCATCCGATTCTGATGAACCGGCCGATCGTCGTTACGGCCCGCGGTACGCGCCTGTGCCGGCCGTCGGATGCTGTCGTCGATCTGCTCGCGAAACGGCCGCAGAGCGAATATCTCAAGGAAGATGGCGTGCCCTTCATCATTGCCAGCGGGGTCGCTGGCGGCGATGCTCGACTTGCACAGGCACTGGCCGGAGCCAGACTACCAACCGACGATCTCAGCGAACCAGGACGCAGCTTCTTTTCGTTCGCTACGCTCGCTGGCAACTCCGTCGGCTTTGGGGGATTCGAGCAGTACGGCAGTGACGTGCTGGTCCGCTCGGTCGTTATCGAACCGCAGCGTCGCGGCAAGGGTATTGGCCGCAACGTGGTAGCTATTCTGCTGCGCGAAGCCTTTGATTTGGGCGCGCGCACCGCGTGGGTGCTGACCACCGACGCTTCCACGTTCTTCGGCAAGACCGGATTCAAACGGGTCGAACGGGAGACCGCCCCCGCTTCGATTCTTGCCACGCGACAGGCCAGCGATCTTTGTCCAGCGACGGCGCTCTTGCTGACGCGCGCAATCACGCTGTAGTCCATTTCAATCCGCAGTTCACACCACGCCGATGCACTCCGATATTCCGAACATCAGCCTCCCGCATCTGGACACGCCGAATGCTGCGAAGCTGGAACCGCGCACGGTGTCGCCCCACGCGCCCCGCATCCTGCTGCTTTACGGCTCGCTACGCCCGACGTCCTACAGCCGGTTACTGACGCTCGAAGCAGAACGCATTCTTCGCCAGTTCGGCGCCGAGACGAAAGTATTCGATCCGCAAGGCCTGCCGCTCGCCGACAGCGTTCCCGCCGATCACCCGAAGGTCGTTGAATTGCGCGAAGCGTCGATCTGGTCCGAAGGGCAGGTATGGTGCAGCCCGGAGCGGCACGGTGCAATGACCGGCGTGTTCAAGAACCAGATCGACTGGCTGCCGCTCGACTCGGGCAGCATCCGGCCCACCCAAGGTCGTACGCTCGCCGTCATGCAGGTTTCCGGTGGTTCGCAATCGTTCAACGCCGTCAACGCCTTGCGCCTGCTCGGACGCTGGATGCGGATGGTGACCATCCCGAACCAGAGTTCGGTCGCGAAGGCATTCCTGGAGTTCGATGACGACGGCCGGATGAAACCGTCGTCGTACTACGATCGCGTCGTCGATGTGATGGAAGAGCTATACAAGTTCACGCTGCTTGTGCGCGATCGCTCCGACTATCTCACCGACCGGTACAGCGAACGCAAGGACAAGGCCCCGGCAACCGTTACAGCGCTCGCGGGCGCAGCGATGAGTCATGAGCGCAGCACGCAGAACGCCGACACCGACGACAGCGAACTCGAGTAGCGGACTTGATCGGGCCGAGTCGCTGGCGACGTGGGCGCTCGCGCTTGCGCAACTGGTGTCATGGGGCTCCGTCTACTACTCTTTCTCGCTGCTGGTCGTCCCGATGGAACAGACGATGGGCTGGAGCCGTACGGCAACGAACGCAGCGCTGTCGCTCGGCTTGCTTGTGTCGGGGTTTGCTGCCTATCCGGTCGGCAGTTGGATTGATCGCGGACTTGGCCGTCGTGTGATGACCATCGGTTCGGTCGTCGCGACCGCAATGCTGCTGCTCTGGTCCGCCACGTCATCGCTGACGATAGTGTTCGTTGCCTGGATCGGACTCGGGCTGGCGATGGCCGCGACGTTCTACGATCCGCTGTTCAGCCCCGCCCCACATCCTGGGACAACCTAACCATCCAGTTAAAAAACAGGTAAAAACCTCTGTCTGACGATAGACAAAACATCGCCAAATCGTTGCATAAAACTCTCGTTAGACTTTTTTACATTTTAGTTGGAGGGTGCTCCTAAACGTCTGAATACAATCGAAATTGTTAAAGATTGTGCAATCGTCGGGGACAATGAACACGAAGCGAAAAACGATTCTTTCCATTTTTGGAACGCGGCCCGAGGCTATCAAAATGGCGCCGCTCGTGAAGGCGCTGGAAGCGGAACAGGATATTCGTTCCGTCGTATGTGTGACCGGCCAGCATCGTTCGATGCTGCAGCAGGTGCTCGACCTGTTCGACATCACGCCGCACTACGACCTCGCGCTCATGTCCGAAAACCAGAGCCTGAACGGGCTGACTTCGCGTCTCATGTCGTCCATCGACGATGTGATCAGCCGCGAAACGCCCGATCGCGTGCTCGTCCACGGCGACACGACCACGGCGACGGCCGCCGCGCTCGCGGCGTTTCATCGGCAAGTGCCGGTCGTGCATATCGAGGCGGGGCTGCGCACCGGCGACATGCAGAGTCCGTGGCCGGAAGAGATGAACCGCCGCATCGTCGATGTGATGAGCGAACTGATGTTCGTCCCCACGCCGCGTTCGCTCGACAATCTCGCCGGCGAAAAGCTGCACGGCCGTGCGTATGTCACCGGCAACACGGTGATCGACGCGCTGCGCCATGTGACGGCGCGCATCGATTCGTGCGAGGCGTTGCGCCGCAAGCTCGATGCACGCTTTCCCTTTCTCGATTCGCGCAAGCAACTGGTGCTCGTCACCGGGCATCGGCGCGAGAGCTTCGGGCAGGGTCTGCGCGACATCTGCGCCGCGCTCGCGCGAATCGCAAAACGTCGCGATGTGCAGATCGTCTATCCCGTGCATCTGAATCCGAACGTGCAGGCAACGGTGATCAGCGCATTAGGCGAAGCGCCGAACGTGTTTCTTATCGAGCCGCAGGATTACATGGGCTTCGTGCGATTGCTGCAGCGTTCGACGCTCGTGCTCACCGACTCGGGCGGCGTGCAGGAAGAAGCGCCGTCGCTCGGCAAGCCGGTGCTCGTCATGCGCGATGTCACCGAGCGGCCCGAGGCGATCGACGCCGGAACCGCGATGCTCGTCGGCACCGACAGCGACGCCATCGCGAGCGCGGTCAGTCTCCTGCTCGACGACGAAGACGCCCGCGCCGCGTTCTCCCGCAACGTGAATCCCTACGGCGACGGACGCGCTTCGGCACGCATCGTCGCGGCGCTCATGGGCCGTCCCTTCGAGGAATTCAGGCCCGCGCCTTCGCTCCGCACGGAATACGCGGCGTACCGGGCGCGCGAGGCGCTCGTCTAAGTTCTATCGATTCAACGCGTCAAGCACGTCGCGCCACGGCCGTTCGCGACTCAATGCGGCGAGCATTATCCCGGCCGGAAATCACGCTTCACGCAATCGCGGCGTTCGCGCGTCGTGCGTGTTTCGCGGCGGTCCGAATCACATGGACCGCGCGGAACCGCAGCGCGGCCATTCCGCCCCGTTGCGCTCAATTCGAGTCACACAACTTGATCAACGACAATTCGAAGCGGCGCCGCATGCGCGCCGTTCTGGTTTTACTCGGCGCGTGCTTCGTTTTTCTCGCCGCCGTGCCGCGCGCGACGCTCGCCGCGTCCGTCGCGGACAACGACATCGCGGGTGCGTTCGGCCGGCTCGGCCTCGACGTGCAGGAAACGCGCACCGTGACGCTCAGGCAACTCGGCCTGCTCGAAAGCGTGACGCTCAATGCGCCCGACACGCGGCGCGAGTTCTTTTTGCCCGTGCCCGCGAACGTGCCGATCAGCGACGCCACGCTGCAAGTCGACGGCGGCTATGTGCGCGGCGACGGCGGGCGCGTGACGATGCTTCTGTCGCTCGACGGCTCGCCGGTTCTGGCGCGCGCGTTCACGCAGGAATCGGGCGGCGTCGCGGTGAATCTCGGCGTCGACGGCGCGCCGCGAAGCGCGGGCTTCGTGCGGCTGGGGCTCGGCTTCGCATCGGTGATCAATCAGAACGACTGTACGGATCAGACGGCGATCGGCAATGTGCTGCGCGTCGATCCGACCACGCGTCTCACGTTCCGCTTCAATCCCGCCGACGTGCAGGACCTGCGCACCGCATGGAGCGCGCTGCCGTACGCGCCGGTGCTGGCGATTGCCGGCCGCAAGCTCTCGACCAACGCATACGACACGGCCTGGCGCACCAATGCGCTGCTTCAGCGCGACGGCAAGCGTCCCGTGATGCAGGCGCTGCCCGCAGTGGGCGAGACGGTCGATCTGAGCAACATCGACGTGCCGGTCGCGCTGCGCAGCGTTCCCGCGTTCGCCGCGCTGGCCGCGGGCGGCAAGCACGCGATCGCCGATCAGGCGCAACTCGGCGCGCTCGTGGCGCTCGCGCCGCGCACGGCGTTCGGGCCGGACGTCGTGGTCGCCGATGAAGCGATGCGGCGCACGATCGGCGCCGCGCTCGACGCATTGCGTCTGCAAGTCGCGAACACGTCCGGCGATGCGCTCGCGGCGTTCGACGCCTGGCGCAAGCGCACGGCGTCCCAGCTGACGACGCCGCTCGCGCCGGGCGAAGTGCGCGTCGCGCATGTGGGCGGACGCGCGCTGATCGTCGTCGGCGATACGCGCGGCATCGGCGCGCTCGCGCACGGCTGGCGGCCGATCGACGTGTCGGATCGCGTGGTCGTGCATCGCATCGACGTGGCGCAGCAGACGCACGGCGACACCATCGCGCTGTCCGATCTCGGCGGCGATCCGCGCAGCATCGACGTGCAGACCAACGCATCGTGGGACGCGCGCTTCGATCTCGCGGCGGCATCGGGCAACGGGCGGCTGCCGGAGCAAGTGGTGCTCGACATCGCCGCATCGCCGACGCTCTCCAACGGCGGCGCGACGGCCACCGTCTATTTCAACGACGTGATGATCGGCGCGCGTCTCATCAACGTCGATGGCGCGCGCCAGCGTCTGATCGCGCCGATTCCGCGCTACGCGCTCGCCCGCACCAACGATCTGCGCGTGAGCCTGCGCCGCCAGCCCGACGGCGGTTGCCAGGCGCGCCAGACGTATCCGGTCGCGATCCTGCCGACGAGTCACCTGCGTCTCGCCAAGGCGACGCCCGTCAACACCTTCGCGGGCATGGCGGCGCGTTATGCGTCGTCGGCGACGGTGTACGTGCCGCGCGCCTATCTCGACGATGCGCTCGACAGCGTGCCGCGCCTGGCCGTGCTGACCGGCGCGGCGGGCATCGCGCCCGTCTCGGCGAAATTCGCGGTGAGCGCGCCGCAGGACGCCACGCAACCGGACGGCCCGTTCCTTGCCGCCGACGTCAGACTCGCCGACGAAAAGAATCCCGCCGTGTATTCGGCCGATCGTCTTTCGCTGACATCGCCTTCGGGCGACACGCTGCTCGACATGTCGGGGTTGTCGCGCGTGGGCGTGGTGAGCGTGGCGAGTGCGGGCGGACAGAGCGGCATTGTGTATCGCTCGGCCGGCACGGCGCCGGTGCTGACCGACAAGCTGCAACTGTCGCGCGGCGATATCGCCGTGGTGGACGGCAGCGGCGTGCTCAAACAGTTCGACACGGTCGGCGCGGACGAACTCACCGACGAGCCCGCGACCAGCACCGACTGGGTCACGCGGCACTGGGCGCGCTGGGGCATTCCGGCCGTGCTCGTCGTGCTGCTGCTTGCGCTGATCGCGCTGGCGGGCGCGGCGCGGCGCAAACATCGCAACGCACAACGCGGGAACAACGGAGACGACGGGGACCGCGCGTGATGCTCGAAACGCTCCGGTGGTACGGCGAGATCGTTCTCGCCGAGTACTACCAGGGACTCGAATACGTGGCCGCGACGGTCGCGGCGCTCATCCTGCTGTCGAGTCTCGATGATCTTTTCATCGACGCGTGGTTCTGGACGCGCAAGCTCTGGCGGCGCGTGACGGTCGAGCGCCGCTACGCGCCGCTCACGATCGAGCAGCTTTACGCGCGCGACGAGCAGCCTATCGCGATCATGGTGCCCGCGTGGCAAGAGCACGACGTGATCGCCGCGATGATCGAGGATCTCGTGCGCGTGCTCGACTATCGCGCGTACACGGTGTTCGTCGGCACGTATCAGAACGATGCCGCGACGATCGCCGAAGTGGAGCGCATGCGGCATCGCTACAAGCATCTGCATCGCGTGGAAGTACAGCACGATGGTCCCACGTGCAAGGCCGACTGCCTGAACTGGCTCGTGCAGGCGATTCTGCATCACGAGTACGAGGCCGGCATGGAGTTCGCGGGCATCGTCATGCATGACAGTGAAGACGTGCTGCATCCGATCGAACTCAAGTTCTTCAACTATCTTCTGCCGCGCAAGGACATGATCCAGTTGCCGGTGGCGTCGCTCGAACGTCACTGGTTCGAACTCGTCGCGGGCACGTATATGGACGAGTTCGCCGAATGGCACGCGAAGGATCTCGTGGTGCGCGAGAGTCTCGCGGGCGCGGTGCCGTCGGCGGGCGTGGGAACGTGTTTTTCGCGCCGCGCGATTCTTGCGCTCGTCGAGCAGACGGAACATCAGCCGTTCAACACCGAAAGCCTCACCGAAGACTACGACATCGGCACGCGCATCACGAAGCTCGGCATGCAGTCGATCTTTCCGCTCTTTCCCGTGGAATTCACGACGCGCCGCCGCGGTTGGTTCGGCTTCGGCGCCGAGCGCGAAATCAAGCTGACGATGCCGCTGTGCGTGCGCGAATTTTTCCCCGACACGTTTCGCACCGCGTACCGGCAGCGCGCGCGCTGGACGCTCGGCATCGGTCTGCAAGGCTGGGCGCTGACGGGCTGGAGCGGGTCGCTCGCCAACCGCTATTTGCTGATGCGCGACCGCAAGGGCGTCGTCACGGCGTTCGTCGGCATGCTCGCGTATTTGCTCGCCGTGCAGTTCATGCTGTTTGCGGCGGCGTCGTACTTCGGTGCCGCGACGGACTTCTTTCCGTCGCCGTTCATCGATTCGGGCTGGCTGCAGGCGCTGCTCGCGGCGAACTCGGTTGCGCTCGTGCTGCGCGTCACGCAGCGCATCATCTTCACGTCGCGGCTGTATGGATGGGAGCACGGCGTGCTCGCGGTGCCGCGCATGGTCATCAGCAACGTCATCAACTTCATGGCGGTGGCGCGCGCGTGGCGGCTGTTCATCGTGCATGTGGTGACGGGGCGGCGGCTCGCGTGGGACAAGACGATGCACGATTTCCCCAGCAGCGACGGCCTGCGCGACACGCGTCAGGATCTCGGCGAATTGCTCGTGTCGTGGCAGGCGATCGACCCCGCACGGCTCGAAGAAGCGCGCCGCACCGATCACGCGCGCGAGGCGCCGATCGGCCGCGTGCTGGTTACGCGCGGCTGGCTCGACGAAGAAACGCTCGCCGAGGCGATCGCGTTTCAGGCCGACTTGCCGCGCGGACACTTCGACCCCGCGCGCATGAATCTGACGACGGTCGCGACGCCCGACACGCTCGTGCGGCTGCGCGCGCTGCCGCAGGGCATCGATGCGAACGGGCACGCCGTGTTCGTCTGCGCGGGCCTGCTCGACGATGCCGCGCTCGCCGACCTGCGCGCGGCGACGGACCGTGCGGTCGCGTTGCAGGTCGTGCGCGAGAGCGAGATCACGGCGGGGTTGCGGATGCTGCGCGCGGTCGGCATGCCGGTTTATAGCGACGAAGCCGAACTCGAAGCGCCGCCGTCGCTCGCCGTAATCGATGCCGACACCGATGCCGACACCGCGCGCGCCGTGCCGTTGCTCGGCGACATCATGATCGAGATGGGACTCGTCACGCGCAGCGCCTTCGAGACCGCGTTGCAGAACTATCGGCCGGAGCGGCACGGACGCATCGGCGATTACATGGTCGCGGAGCGGGTCATCACGCGCGATGCGCTGACGGTGGCGATTGCCGAGCAGCGCCGCCGCTTTCTCGCGCAGGCCGGGATTCGATGACGGCGCGACTCGGACGACGTGCGCGTGTCGCGCTGCTGACCGCCGCCACGCTGTGTGCATCGGCGGCGGCGCGCGCGGACGCGAATCTGCCGCTGCCCTTGAGCGGCGCGGCCTATCGCGTCGCGCGCGAGGCGTTCGCGGCTTACGACGAACATCGTTATGCCGATGCCATCGCCGGTGCGCGCGAAGCGATCCGGCAGCGTCCGGATGTCGCCGAACTGCGTCTGCTGCTGGCGAATTCGCTGGCGGCGCGCGGGCGTCTGAAGGACGCGAGCCGCGCGCTCGGCGACGCCATCGCGCAACTCGGACCGCTGCCCGCGCTCACGGCGCGGCGCCGGCAGATCGACATTCTGATTGCGTCGGGCGGCGAAGGCGGCGTGCCCAGCGACTTGCCCGAACCGGCGCCCAGGGCCGCGCGCGCGGCGTATCGCGCTTACGGGAAAAAGGATTACGCGTCGGCGGTGACGAACAGCCGCGAAGCCGTGCGGCTCGCGCCACAGGCCGAGCGTTTGCGATATGTGCTGATCGACTCGCTCGCCGCATCCGGCGACGATGCCGCCGCCTACGATGCCGCGCTCGACGCCGCGCAACGCTTCGGCGACAACGAGGGTTTGCGCGAACGGCGGCGTTTTATCGGCGACCGGCTTGCGCCCGCGGAATCGAAAGCGGCATATGCGGCGCGCGATCGCGGCGCGCTGGACGAAGCGCACAGGCACGCGCAACAGGCGGTGACCTACGCACCTGGCCGGATGGACTTCCGCATGCAGTTGATCGAGACGCTGTTCGCGCGCGGCGACCTCGCGGGCGTCGAAGCCGCAGCGGGCGACGCAATTGCGATCGATCAAACGAATGCGCTCGCGTGGGCGTTGCGCGGCTATGCCCGCGCGGCGCGCGGCAACGATGCAGAGGCCGATGCCGATTTCGCGCGGGCGCTTGCCGCACCAACCGCACCAACCGCCTCGGGCGATACGCGCCGCAATCGCGATGCACGCGTCGCGCGGACGATCGTCGCGGACGTGCGGCTCGCGCAGGGCAACCCGCAGGCCGCGCTCGCTGCGCTGCCGTCCATCGACACGAAAACGCCCGACGACGCCGATGCCGCGATCATCCTGCGGCGTCATCGCGCGCAGACGCTCGTGCGCATGGCCGCGCCGCAAGCGCCGGACGCGGCGAAGATCGATCCGCGCGCGCGTCCGAGTTTCGAGTGCCACGCCGACGAATTCGGCGCTTCGTGCGATGTCTACGCGCACGATCCCGCGCTCGCCGCGACCCGCGAAGCGCGCCTCGCTGAACGGCGCGGCGATCGCGCGGCGGCCATCGATGACTGGCGCACGGCGATTGCCGCGGTGCCCGACGACCCGCAACCGCGCATCGCGTTGATCGACGCACTCACGGCGAGCGGGCGAACGCGCGAGGCGTCGGGCGAGGCGCGCGCGCTGATCAATGCGAACCTGCTCGACTCGATGAGCGACACGCAGGCCGCGTTCATCGCGCAACGCGCCGGCGACAACGCGCTCGCGCTCGATTACTTCGCGCGTGCCGATCGCGCGGGCACGCTGCCCGCTTCCGCCGAAGCCGATGCGGGTTATGCGGCGCTCGGCATGCATCGCAACGACGAGGGCGCGCGCTATCTGGAGCGCGCGATCGATCACAGCGCGAGCGGCCCGGCCGACGATGCGCTGTCGTCGCAGGCGCTCAACGACGCCCGCGCGGCGCACGCCGAAGCGACGCGCAACTGGGGTTTCAGCGCGACCGTGAACTATCGCGGCAACGGCGCGCAGCAAGGCTTCGCGTTCGCGCCGACGCCGGGTCTGTCGAACAACTGGCAGGCGGGCGCGGAAGCCTACTGGCGTCCGTTCGGAAGCCTCGGCGACCGCATGTTCGAGGTGTACGCGCGCGGCTACGAAAACTTCGGCGTGAAGGGCGGCGGGCCGTCGGGGGCATCGACGTTGCAGGCGGCCATCGGTGCGCGCGTGAAGCCGTTTGCATCGGTCAATGCGATTTTCGCGGTCGAAAAGATTCTGCCGATCGGCTCGGACGTGCGCACCGACTGGCTCGCGCGCGCCGCGTATTCGAACGGTTTCGGCGACACGCGCAGGCTCGACGTGCCGAGCTGGTGGACCGGCACGGTGTACGGCGAGGCGGGACACTACATCGAGAATCATTCGACCTACGCGACCGCGAATGCGCGTCTCGGCCGCACGTATCGCGTCGACGCGCTGAGTCCGCGGCTCACCGTGTTCCCGCACGCCGTGGTCGGCATGGACTACGACTCGGCGGTCGATCACAGCGTGCCGGTGGGCGTGGGCGCGGGCGTGGCGGCGCGCTACTGGTTCCGCGGCGGTCCGTACGATGCGCCGCGCTCGTTCGTCGATGTGACGGTGCAGTACCGGTTTCGCGTCGCCGGCGACGAGCGCGCGAAGGGCGTGTTCTTCGGCGCGGTATTCTCGTACTGACGCCACCGCCGGTTTCCCCGATGCTTTCCTTTTTCGCTCCCCGCTCGGTCCTTGGCACGCTCGCGCTGGCGTGCTGCTTGTCGATGTCGGCCATGACCAATGCCGATGCCGCGCCGCCGCGTCTGATCGATGGCATCGTCTGGCAGCCGGACAATGCGCACGCCGATCCGCACGGCGACTGGGACAAGCTCGGCGCGCACGAGCTGATCGTGCAGTGGACGGCCGTCGATGGCATTTCGTTCGTGCCCGGCACAGGCTTGCGCGCGGCGGCGCGGATGCCGGACTGGGAGCGCATCGGGCAGGAGCCGTGGGCGCGCGATGTGATCATCGGGCTGGCGGGGCGCTTCGACGAAGCGGCGGCGCGCGCGAATACGGCGCAGTTGTTCATCGAATCGATGCGGCTCGCGGATGCGCGTCCGCCGGTGCATGTGACCGGCTATTACTTTCCCGTGGAGATCGATCCGACCTGGCGCGATGCCAGCGCGCTGCGCACGATGCTCGATGCGTTGCCGCGTCCGTTGTGGATCAGCGTGTACGACCGCGCGAACGTGGGCGGCGCGGCGCTCGCGCAATGGCTCGATCAATGGTTGCCGCCCGATGTCGGCGTGTTGCTGCAGGACGGCTGCGGCGTGTATGCGCGCGAGCCGCACGTGGCGCGTGAATATGCGGATCAGCTCGCGGCGAAGCTCGGGCGCGCGCGTGTGAGGATCATCGCGGAGTCGTTCCGGCCGAAAGTGGGCGGCGGGTTCCGCGCCGCAACCGTCGATGAACTGAAGCCGCAGATCGATGCGTATCGCGGCTATCGCACGTATTTGTTCGACGGGCCGCACTATGTGTCGGACGAACTCGTGCGCGGTTTGCTCGATGCATATAAGCGTGCGCCATTGCGTTAGACGCGGTTCAAAACATCGGCATATGCAGATGATGCGGATCGGCGAGCATATCCGCCACGCGCCGCAACGCCTCCCGGCAATCCTCCCGATTCTGCGGCCCGCCGAGACACAGACGCAATGCATTCGGCGGATTGCCGTCCGTGGAAAACGCGGCCCCCGCCACCGCGCCGATGCCCTGATTGCGCAACTGCAACGCCAGTTCCGACGCGCTCCAGTCGCACGCCGCCGGCACGGGCAGCCATAGATGAAACCCTGAAGGATGCGCGTCGAAGGGCAGGCCGTCGAATACTTGCGCGGCGATGGTCTGACGCGCCGAGGCTTCGTCGCGAATCGCATCGAGGACGTCGCGCGCGGTGCCATCATTGACCCATTGTGTCGCGAGCAGCACGGTGAACGGACTCGGCATGACGGTCGTCGCGCGCAGCGCACCGGCCACGCGTTGCGTCTGCCGCGGCGTGGGCGCTTTCAGATACGCGACCCGCAAGCCCGCGCCCAGCGTCTTCGATAAACCCGTCACGTGATAGGTCAGCTCGGGCGCGAGTTCCGCCAGCGTGGCGGGCGCGTCGAGCGGCAACATGCCATACGGTTCGTCTTCGATGATCGGCACGTTGTAGCGCAGCGCGACATCGGCGAGTGCTTCACGGCGCTGTCGCGTGAGCGTCAGCGTGCTCGGATTCTGCAACGTGGGATTGCAATAGAACCCGCCGGGCTGCTCCGTCTTGCACAACGCTTCGAACGCGTGCGGCAAAGGTCCTTCGTCATCGCGCGCCAAGGCTTGCAGGCGCACGCCGAGTTGCGACGCAATCGCCTTGATGCCGGGATACGCGAGCGAGTCGAGACAGATCATCTCGCCCGGCCGCGCCAGTTGCGAAACCAGCGCGACGAGTGCGCCATGAATGCCGGGACACACGAGCACGGTGTCGGCATCGCAATCGGGAATGCGCGTGCGCAGCCATTCGCGTCCCGCCGCGCGATCGGCCGCCGTGCCGCCGAAGTCCTGATAGCGCAACAACTGGAACGGGTCCGCGCGCTCCATGAGGCTCGCCGCCGACGCACGCAAACGCGCGGCGAGCGCGGCCGGTTCCGGCGGCATATTCATCGACATCTCGACGCTGCTGCCGCCCGCGAGCGGCAACGTCTGCGTTCTGCCGCGCACGAAGGTGCCGCTGCCCGCGCGCGCATCGAGCAGGCCGCGCTTGCGCGCTTCCGCATAAGCGCGTGCGACCGTCGTGTAGTTCAGGCTGAGCAGATCGGCGAGATCGCGCAGGCCGGGCAGACGATCGCGTGGCCGCAGACGCCCGCTCGCCAGGTCTTCTTCGATCAGATCGGGAATCGTCAGATAAGCGGGCTTTCGGCTGTCTTCGAGCTTTCTGATCCAGTGATGCGTCATCTGATTCATGACTGCGATGCCTCGGGCAAGATGTCGATTCACCTTAGCATGACAAATCAATCGAAAGAAAAGTGATCGCACGAGGCGATATCACTTGATTGCATTGATCGCATCGATGCACGGCTTCGGTGTGCCGCGCACCACGCGCATGCCTGGCTGCGCTGAAATCGTGCGTGCTCAAGTGCGGCATGGCTTGCGCGAAACGCGGCGCAAGCCCGTGCGTTCAAGTCGCGCTAAAAAATTTTCGCGTTCCGCATGCAACCAGGTTTTGCTTGATTGCAAAGTGATTGCATTTTGCGGGCCAATCATTGGCATATCCGTTGCGTTTGAGCGTTCGCCGTCGCGATGAAAAGCACGGCGTCAACGCGAAACCACACATCGGAGAATGCCATGCCCGCAGTCAATCAACCGCTTCACAAGAACGGCGATTATCTGGTCGACTACGAAGAAAAGGTCTTCGAAGACGTCAAGGCCGAGCCGGGCGAAAAGGCGCTCGTCACGTTTCATACGGTCGCGTTCGAAGGCTCGATCGGCTTCGTCAATCTCCTTCAGGCGACACGCCTGCAACGCAAGGGCTTCGATACTTCCGTGCTGCTGTACGGCCCCGGCGTCACGCTCGGCCTGCAACGCGGCTTCCCGACGCTCGGCGACGAAGCCTTCCCCGGCCATCTCAACTTCAACAAGCAACTGCAGAAGTTCATGGCCGAAGGCGGCAAGGTCTATGCGTGCCGCTTCGCGTTGCAGGCGCTCTACGGACACGGCGAAGCCTCGCTGATCGAAGGTATTCGTCCGATCAACCCGCTCGACGTGCTCGATCTCCAGCTGCTTCATCGCAAGGAGAACGCGCTCGTCATTCATACGTGGACCGTGTGACGATCATGGCCGATGCCTCTTCAACGAAGCGCATCGTGCGCGCCGCCGCGGTGCAGATCGCGCCGGACTTCGAGCGTCCGGGCGGCACGCTCGATCGCGTGTGCACGGCCATCGACGAAGCCGCGGCGCAAGGCGTGCAGCTGATCGTGTTCCCCGAGACCTTCGTGCCGTATTACCCGTACTTCTCGTTCGTGCGCACGCCGGTCGCAATGGGCGCGGATCACATGAAGCTCTACGAGCAGGCGGTGATCGTGCCGGGGCTGGTCACGCAGGCGGTCGCCGAACACGCGCGGCTTGCGAACATGGTCGTCGTGCTCGGCGTGAACGAGCGCGATCACGGCAGCCTGTACAACACGCAACTCGTCTTCGATACCGATGGCCGGCTGCTGCTCAAGCGCCGCAAGATCACGCCGACGTTTCATGAACGCATGATCTGGGGCCAAGGCGATGCCGCGGGCCTGAAGGTCGTCGATACGAATGTGGGCCGCGTGGGCGCGCTCGCGTGCTGGGAGCACTACAACCCGCTCGCGCGCTATGCATTGATGACGCAGCACGAAGAGATCCATTGCAGCCAGTTTCCCGGCTCGCTCGTCGGTCCGATCTTCGCGGAGCAGATCGAAGTGACGATCCGTCATCACGCGCTGGAATCGGGCTGCTTCGTCGTCAATGCGACGGGCTGGCTCACCGATGCGCAGATCGAAGCCATCACGCCCGATCCTAACCTGCAACGCGCATTGCGCGGCGGCTGCAACACGGCGATCGTCTCGCCCGAAGGCCAGCATCTCGCGGAGCCGTTGCGCGAAGGCGAGGGCATGGTGATCGCCGATCTCGACATGTCGCTGATCACGAAGCGCAAACGCATGATGGATTCGGTCGGTCACTACGCGCGTCCCGAGTTGCTGAGTCTCGCGATCAACGACCGGCCCGCTTCGCCCGTCACCTCTTTCAAGGACACCCGCGACGATGAGCGCCTTCGAGAACCTGCCGGCATCGAGCCGGCAATTGATGACTGAATTGCAGTCGACCGGACTGCGGCTCGCCGATCCGCGCGCGGGCGTGGCGAGCCGGCGCGGCGGCGCGGGACCGTCGGATCACAAGGCGGTGACTGTCGATGGCGTCACGATCATGGTGCCCGTGCACACGAGCACCGCGTGGGATTCGCCGTTCGTCGCGGCCGCACCGGATGCGAACGGCAACAGCGCGCTGATGCGCAACACGATTCCGATTGCGAGCATCCGCTTTCCGCAAGCGCCGCGCTTCTACGCGATGCAGACGCTCGACGGCGTGCCGTATTCGCACATCGCCACGTTGCACAGCGCCGATGTGCTCGCGACCACCGTGCTGCAAACGTGCATCCGTTACGAGAGCCGCCGTAAGTCGTGCAAGTTCTGCGCGATCGGGCAATCGCTCGCGGCGGGCCGCACGATTGCGCGCAAGACGCCGGAGCAGCTTGCCGAAGTGGCGCGCGCGGCCGTGCTGCTCGATGGCGTGAAGCACATGGTCCTGACCACCGGCACGCCGCCGACATCAGATCGCGGCGCGCAGATTCTTTGCGAAAGCGCGTTCGCGATCAAGGCGGCAGTGAATCTGCCGATTCAGGCGCAATGCGAGCCGCCCGACGACGACCGCTGGTTCGAACGCATGAAGGCGAGCGGCATCGATACGCTCGGCATGCATCTCGAAGCGGTGACGCCTGCGGTGCGCGAACGCGTCATGCCGGGCAAGGCGAGCGTGCCGGTGTCGCGCTACATGGAGGCATTCGAGGCGGCGGTCGCCGTGTTCGGACGCGGCCAGGTGAGCACGTACATTCTCGCGGGACTGGGCGATAGCGCGGACGCCATCGTCGATATGGCGCGCGCGTTGATCGCGCTCGGCGTGTACCCGTTCGTCGTGCCGTTCGTGCCGATCAGCGGAACGCCGCTCGAAGATCATCCCGCGCCCGCGCCCGAATTCATGCGCTCGGTGCTGATGCCCATCGGCGCGATGCTGTCGCAGGCGGGCATGCGTTCCGCCGATATCAAGGCGGGCTGCGGCAAATGCGGCGCGTGTTCGTCGCTTTCATCGTACGAGGTGTGACATGTTCGTCGAAGCCATGGAAGGCGATGCGTTCGAACTCGACTTCACGCCGGTCGAATACCGCGTGAAATGGGCGACGCTGGCGTGGGAAGCGAACGAAGCGTACAAGCTGCGGCGCGCGGTGTTCTGCATCGAGCAGGGCGTGTTCGTCGGCGACGATCGCGACGACATCGACGAACGCGCACAACTGCTGGTCGCGCTGAGTTGCGTCGCGGGCATGCCGGAGCAAGTGGTCGGCACGGTGCGCATTCATGAGACGGAACCGGGCGTGTGGTTCGGCTCGCGGCTTGCAGTGCATGCGGCGTTTCGTTCGCACGGCAAGATCGGTTCGACGCTGATCCGGCTCGCGGTGTCGAGCGCGCATGCACTCGGCTGCGAGACGTTCCTTGCGCATGTGCAGGCGCAGAACGTGCCGCTGTTCCGGCGCTTGCGCTGGGACACGCAGCAGGAAGAGACGCTCTTCGGCCGCGCACATCATCTGATGCGCGCGCAACTCGATGCGTATCCGCCATGCGTCACGCCGCAAAGCGGTTTCGTCGCGCTGGCGCGGAGGCTGCCGTGAACTCGCTCGCTGCGTTGGTCGAGCGTTTGCGCGAGAGCCGCGGCTTTCGTCACAAGCACGATATCTCGCAGGTTCTCGCGCGTTTGCCGGTCGGTGCGGCGGGCGCTTCACCTGTAGCAATCGGCGACGACTGCGCCGCGATTCCCGATGGCGACGGCTTCCTGCTCTTCGCAATCGAAGGCCTCGTCAGCGACTTCGTACGCACGATGCCGTGGTTCGCGGGCTATAGCGGCGTGATGGTGAACGTGAGCGATATCTACGCGATGGGCGGCCGCCCGCTCGCCGTCGTCGATGCATTGTGGAGCGGCAATGCCGATGACGCCGGCGCAGTTCTCGCGGGCATGGCAGCGGCCTCGGCGGCGTATGGCGTGCCGATTGTCGGCGGCCATAGCAACGTGCGCAGCGACGGCGCGCAACTCGCGGTCGCGATCGTCGGACGGGCGCGCAAGCTGCTGACGAGTTTCGACGCGCGCCCCGGCGATGCGCTCGTGATGGCCGTCGATCTGCGCGGCAAGTTTGAAGAACCGTATCCGTTCTGGAACGCATCGGTGGGTGCACCCGAAGCCCGCGCCCGCGCCGATTTCGAACTGCTGCCCGCGCTCGCCGAAGACGGCCTGTGCGATGCCGCGAAGGACATCAGCATGGCAGGCGCGCTCGGCACCGCGTTGATGTTGCTCGAATGCTCGAAGGTCGGCGCGCGCATCGATCTCGATGCGTTGCCGCGTCCCGCCGATGTCGATTTTGAGCGATGGCTCGCGGCGTTTCCGAGCTTCGGCTTCGTGCTTTCCGTGCGGCGCGATCATGTCGATGAAGTGCTCGCGCGCTTTGCATCCCGTTCGCTGGCAAGCGCCGTGATCGGCGAAGTGGATGCGTCGCACGAAGTCGTGGTGACGCGGGGCCGCGATTCCGCGCTGTTGTGGAACTTGCGCGAGGAGCCGTTCATATGCGCGCGATAAACCCGCTGCGTATCGCGCTGCTCACGCATTCGGTGAATCCGCGCGGCGGCGTTGTGCATACGCTCGAACTCGCACGCGCATTGCACAAACTCGGACACGATGTCACCGTGTTCGCACCCGCGCGCGCAGGTGAGGCGATGTTTCGCGCATCGCCTTGCCGTATCGTGCTGGCGCGGGTTGCGGGTGTGCGAGGACTCGTCGGCATGGTCGATGAACGCATTCGCGCATTGAAGCTGGCGCTCGCGGATGAGCATGCAGCGCGCTTCGACGTGTTGCATGCGCAGGACAGCATCGGCGGCAATGCGCTTGCCGAGTTGAAGCAGCAAGGTGCGGTCGGCGGCTTCGTCCGCACGGTTCATCATCTCGATCATTTCGACGATGCGCAACTCGCGCGCTGGCAACGCCGCGCATGGCAAGACGCCGATACGGTGCTATGCGTGAGCGACACATGGACGCGCACGATGCGCGACGCCTACGGCATAGCGGCGCAAACGGTCGCGAACGGCATCGACGCATCGCGCTACGGTGCGTGCGCGGACCGCGACAAGCAAACGCTTCGCGAGCGCCTCGGCATCGGCGCGGGACCGGTCGTGCTTGCGGTGGGCGGCATCGAGGAACGCAAGAATACGTCGATGCTGCTCGAAGCCTTCGCGTTATTGCGTGCGCAACGACCGTCCGCGCAACTCGTGCTTGCGGGCGGCGCGAGCCTGCTCGATCACGATGCCTACACGCGCCGCTTTCTCGCGCGCGCCGCCGAATTGCAACTCGACGTGAGCGGCACGAACACGCCAGTGATCGTCACGGGCGCACTCGACGATGCCGCAATGCCCGCGCTCTACCGCGTGGCCGATGCGGTCTCGATGGTCTCGCTGCGCGAAGGCTTCGGGCTCGTCGTGCTCGAGGCGCTGGCGAGCGCGCGGCCGGTTGTCGTGTCGCGTATCGCGCCGTTCACCGAATATCTCGACGATGCAACTTGCCGCTTCGCCGATCCGCACGATGCACATTCGATCGCCGATGCGCTGTCGCACGCGCTCGAAGGCAGCGGCGGCATCGACTTCGATCATGCGGTGCCTGCGCTATTGAAGCGCTTTACGTGGCAAGCCAGCGCCCTGCGTCATCTCGACATCTACAGCAAGCAACTCACCCGTAATCAACTCATTGGCGAGGCCTGAACATGCCAGTCATGCACTTTCGGATACGTTGGCCGGATGGCGTCGAAGCGAATTGCTATTCGCCATCGACGGTTGTCGGCGAATTTTTCACGGCGGGCGAAAGCTATGCCATCGGCGATTTCGTCGCGCGTTCGCGCAAGGCGCTGAACATCGGCTCGGAGCGTGTGCGCGAGAAATACGGCTTCGCGTGTTCGGCCGCGCTCGATCAACTTGCACGCATCGAAGAAGACGCGCGCCGCTTCACGCAAACGCACGACGCGCGCGTGACCGTGCTCGGGCTCGAATGACTCAGGAATGACTCACGAATGACTCAATCGTCGAATTTGTCGAAGGAGAAGCGGAAATGTCGAATATCGATTCAATCCAGACGGCGGCGCATTACAGCGTGATCGTCATCGGCGGCGGGCAGGCGGGGCTTTCGGTCAGCTATTTTTTGCAGCAGGCGAACATCGATCATCTCGTGCTCGAAAAGCACAGCGTGACGCACACATGGCGCACGCAACGCTGGGACAGGTTCTGTCTCGTGACGCCCAACTGGCAATGCGCGCTGCCGGGGCATGCGTATGACGGCGCGGACCCGCACGGCTTCATGAAGAAGGACGAGATCATCGCGTATCTCGATGCGTTCATCGCCAAGGTGAACGCGCCGGTGCTCGAAGGCGCGGCGGTCACGCGCGTGACGCGCGATGCGCAAGCGCGTTACATCGTGACGAGCACGCGCGGCACGTTCACGGCGGATCAGATCGTGGTTGCATCGGGCGGCTATCACACGCCGATCGTGCCGCGCATGGCCGAGCGTTTGCCGCAGAGCGTCGTCCAAGTGCAGTCGTCGGAGTATCGCAATGCCGACGCGCTGCCGCCTGGCGCCGTGCTCGTGGTCGGCTCGGGTCAGTCGGGCGCGCAGATCGCGGAAGATTTGCATCTGTCGGGACGCAAGGTGCATCTCGCGGTCGGCGAGGCGCCGCGTTGTGCGCGCTTTTATCGCGGCCGCGATGTGGTCGACTGGCTCGCGGACATGCGCTATTACGACATGCCCGTGACCGATCATCCGTTGCGCGAAGGCGTGCGCGACAACACCAATCATTACGTGACCGGCCGCGACGGCGGACGCGACATCGACCTGCGCCGCTTCGCGCTCGAAGGCATGGAGTTGTTCGGCCGGCTGGAAGATTTCCGCGACGGCAAGCTGCGTTTCGCACCGAACCTGCGCGCGAATCTCGACGACGCGGACGATACTTATAACCGCATCAACGCGAGCATCGACGGCTTCATCGAGAAGCACGGCATCGACGCGCCGCCCGCCGCGCGTTACGAACCGCTCTGGCAACCGTCGCACGAACGCGCGGAACTGGATTTGCAGGCGAGCGGTATCGCTGCGGTGGTGTGGTGCATCGGCTTCACGCCGGACTTCGGCTGGCTCGATGCGCCGGTCTTCAACGGGCGCGGGTATCCGTCGCACATGCGTGGCGTGACGGCCGTGCCGGGACTGTATTTCGTCGGCTTGCCGTGGCTGCATACGTGGGGTTCGGGGCGCTTTTCGGGCGTGGCGCGCGATGCGCAATATATCGTCGATGCCATCTGCGCGGAACGTGCGAGCGCGCCGGATCGCGTGTTGCTTGCGTCGCCTGCTTCGCGTGCTTCGATCACGTGCGCGTGAAGGAACCTCATGCCTCATCACGACGATACGTATCGCGCGGGCATGCCGCAGTTGAACATCGCCGGGCTCTCGGAGAACTGGCTGCTCAAGGAATGCGGCGACCGTCACTGGGATGCGCTTTCGCGCGAGACGCAAAGCGATTTCATCTCCGATGAAGGCAGCCGCGCCTATGCCGCCTTCACGTCGATCAGACTGCGCGCGAACGGCATGCACGAACTACGCGAGAACGATACGTTCCGCATTCGCAGCGAGCTTTCGCGCATCGGACCGGTGCGGCATTTCAGCGAGCATCGCGTGGCGGGCACGACTGGAACCATCGCCCATGTGTCGATGATGTCCACCTTCGTGCACCGCACCGAATCGCGGACTAACCGCTCGGTCGCGCGTGCGAGCTTCGCGAATCTTCGAGGCCATATCGCGCCGATGAATGCGCATATCGCCGACATGCAGGACGCCGCGCGCCGCTTTCGCCTGCGCGAAGCCGATACGGATTTGCCCGAGACAGCGTGCGCGTCCATCGATTTTTTTCCGTGCCCCTATAACGATTTCAACGGCGCCGACTTTCTCTACTTCGCGAGTTTTCAGGGCTTCGTCGATCGCGCGGAATGGCAGACGTGGCGTCTTGCGGACACGCCCACGCTTGTGTCGCGCGAGTTGCACTATCACGGCAACATCGACGTGGGCGATAGCTTGCGGCTGACGTTCCGCCGCGCGTGCATCGACGATACGCGCGTCGCGCACTGGTGCGAGATCGAGCGCGCGAGCGACGGCAAAAAGATCGCCGATGTGCTCACGCACAAGGCGCGGAGGCGCGCATGAGCGGCGTTCGGCATCGACGCGTGCCGCTGAAGCCGCTCTATACATCGGCCGATCTCGACGGCCTTGCGCACTTGCATTCGCAGCCCGGCGTCGCACCGTTCGTGCGCGGACCTTATACGTCGATGTACACGAGCAAGCCGTGGACCATTCGCCAGTATGCGGGCTATGCCGACGCCGCCGATTCCAATCTCGCGTTTCGCCGCGCGCTCGAACGCGGCGCGCAAGGGTTGTCCGTTGCGTTCGATCTGCCGACCCAGCGCGGCTACGATTCCACCGATGAAGCGGCGCGCGCCGATGTCGGCCTGGCGGGCGTGGCGATCGATACCGTCGACGATATGACGCGTCTGTTCGAAGGCATCGCGCTCGAACGCGTCTCCGTCTCGATGACGATGAACGGAGCCGTGCTGCCCGTGCTCGCGGCGTTCATCGTTGCGGCGGAGGAGCGCGGCATCGGAATGGAATCGCTTTCGGGCACCGTGCAGAACGACATCCTCAAGGAGTTCATGGTGCGCAACGCGTGGGTGTTCGCGCCGGAACCGTCGCTGCGCATTGTCGCGGATATTGCGCGGTTTCTCGGTGAGCACATGCCGCGTTTCAAGGCGCTTTCCGTGTCCGGCTATCACTTTCAGGAAGCGGGCGCGGATGCATCGCTGGAACTGGCGCTGACTTTCGCCAACGCGCGCACGTACCTTCGTTCGATGCGTTCGCGCGGCCTGTGCGCCGATACCGTCTGCGAGCAGTTGAGCTTTTTCTTCGGCACCGGCACGGACTTCTATACGGAGATCGCGAAGCTGCGTGCGGCGCGGCTCATGTGGTCGGACATCGCGGAACAAGAGGGCGCGCGCACGGCGAAGAGCCGCGCGCTGCGCATGCATTGTCAGACATCGGGCTGGTCGCTGAGCCCGGTGCGCACGCAAAACAATATCGTGCGCACGACCGTCGAGGCGATGGCTGCCGTGTTCGGCGGCACGCAGTCGCTGCACACGAACGCGCATGACGAGGCGCTTGCGTTGCCGTCGGCATCGGCGGCGCAGCTTGCGCGCGACACGCAGTTGATTCTTCAGCACGAAATGGGCTTGTGCGATGTGATCGATCCGTGGGCCGGCTCATACATGATGGAATCGCTGACGGCGGGGCTCGTCGATCAGGCGCGCGCGCTCATCGACGAAATCGATGCGCACGGCGGCGCGCTCGAAGCGATACGCACCGGCTGGGTGCAGCGTCGTATCCGCGAGAGCGCGGCGGCGACGCAGGCGCGCATCGATGCGGGCGAACAGGTGATCGTCGGCACGAACGCGTTTGTCGCGTCCGAATGCGATGACGACGCGCCCGCGTGCCTCGCCATCGACGGCGAGCGCGTCCGCGTGCAGCAGTCGCGCAGAATCGCCGAAGTCAGACGCCGCCGCGACGATACACGCGTGCGCTCAACACTGGCCGCTCTGACGCGCGCCGCCCGCGACGACGATGGCAACCTGCTCGAAGCCGCGCTCGATTGCATGCGCGCGCGAGCGACGGTCGGCGAATGCACGCGCGCGCTCGAAGCGGTGTGGCCGCGCCATGTGCAGATCGCGGGCGCATCGTCCGAAATTTATGGCGCCACTCGCCGCGACGATGATGCATGGCGCGCCGCATGCGCACAGGTCGCGCGTCTCGCGCACACGCTACGCAGAAAGCCGCGCGTGCTGATCGCAAAGTTGGGACTGGACGGACACGATCGCGGCGCCAGCGTGATTGCCGCTGCGCTCGCGGACGCGGGTTTTCAAGTGACGACGAGCGGACTATTCGCATCGCCTGTGCAGGCCGCCACGCTTGCTGCAGAGGAATGCTTCGATGTGGTCGGTGTGTCGTCGCTGGCGGGAGCGCATGTCGCGCTGGTGTCCGCACTCATGCGGGAACTCGCCGCGCGCAATGTGCGGGCGCCCGTAGTTGTCGGTGGAATCGTGCCGGACGACGATGCGCGCACGTTACGCACGCTCGGCGTCGCCGACATATTCGGTCCAGGCTCGACGATGCATGCGATTGTCGAGCGACTGGTCTCGCTGATTCAAAAGAGCGAGAAGGCTTACTTGACCGATGCGGTGTTCATCGGACGGGCGGAATCGGCGGGCAGCACCGAGGTCAGCACATTGGCGGGCACATGCTGCGCGTCTTCCTTCGACACCGCGCCGACGAACTTCCAGCCGGCCGGCATCTTGACGAACGTGAAACCGGTGGGCTGATCGACGAAGACGGAGTACGGCGCGGGCGACGCAGCCGGCGCGTCGGTCTGGGCAAACGTGACCAACGGGCTGGCAAGCAACAACGCGGCGGCAAGCGCGGACAAGGTCGATTTCATGGGAATACGCTCCAAAAGTAGTAGTTCGCGATTTATGTGACGATCAATACAGATATTTAAACATCCGGCCGGGACAAGGTCCAGTTATTTTGTTACGATCGACACATAATTCAGAATTGCGTCCGGCTGAACAATGGCAGGCACGGCGATTCATACGACTAAAAATGCGAATAAGGGAGCGAGACATGTCGTCGGCAGCACAGGAGACGCATCACAAGGCGCGCGGCCGCCCGCGCGAGTTCGACCGCGAGGCGGCGCTCAGATGCGCAATGAACGTGTTCTGGGACAAGGGCTACGACACCTGCTCGATGGCCGATCTCGTCGATGCCATGGGCATCAATTCGCCGAGCCTTTACGCCGCGTTCGGCAGCAAGGAAGACCTGTATCGCGAGGCGGTGGATCTGTATATCGACGCCGAAGGCGGCGCGGCGTTGCGCCAGTTGCTCGCGCACGAGTCGGTGAGCGAAGGCCTGCGCGCAATGTTTCGCACGAGCGCCGAGCTTTTTACCGGCTCGGCGAATCCGCGCGGCTGCATGATCTTTCTCGGCGCGATGTCGGTCGGCGCCGAGCACGCGCAATTACGCGCCGAATTGCACGAGCGCAGGCGCCGGGTTGCGGGCATTGTCGCGGAGCGGTTGGCGCGGGCGGTCGAAAACGGCGAACTCGACCCGCGCACCAACGTCCCGGCGCTCGCCGCGCTGTGCATGACGCTGTTCGCGGGTTTGTCGATTCAGGCGCAGGACGGCGTGCGCCGGGCGGCGCTGTTCGCGGCAATCGAACAGTTCGTCGCGACGCTGCCGGTGCGCGCGCAATCCTGAACGCAACAGGCTGACGCCGCGCGCCAGCTTACGATATTGACTTTCCAAACGTTTACGCGCGAGCATGGGCAGTCGCGCGCGAATGCCGTGCGGCCATCGCTTTGTACGTAGTCCATACTTACATTTTTCATCGATGGTGACGCGCCCGCCCACGCCTCGTCAGCAGATCCGCCTGTGCACGGCCAGCGACGGCGTGCGCATCGCGTACGCGACGTGCGGCTCCGGCCCTCCGCTCATCAAGGCGGCGAACTGGCTCAGTCATCTGGAACTGGATTTCACGAGTCCGGTCTGGAGCCATCTGATGGTCGAGCTGTGCGGACGGCATCAGTTGATTCGCTACGATCAGCGCGGCTGCGGCCTCTCGGATCATGACGTTGCCGATATTTCCTTCGACGCCTGGTTGCGCGATCTCGAAACGGTGGTCGAAGCGAGCGGGCTCGAACGCTTTCCGTTGCTCGGCATATCGCAGGGTGCGTCGATTGCCATCGCGTATGCGGTCGCGCATCCGGAACGCGTGACGCATCTCGTGCTGCACGGCGGCTATGCGCGCGGCCGGCTCAAGCGCACCCGCGATCCCGCGCAGCACGAGGAAGCCGAGATGCTCGTCAAACTCGCGGAACTCGGCTGGGGCAAGCACAATCCCGCTTTCCGCCAGTTTTTCACGACGCAGTTCATCCCTGGCGGCACGCCCGCGCAGCACCACTGGTTCAACGAACTCGAACGGCTCACGACCACGCCGCGCAACGCCGCGCGCATCATGCGCGTGTTCAATGAAATCGACGTGGTCGATCTGCTGCCGCGCGTGGAATGCCCGACGCTCGTGCTGCACGCAAGCGGCGACGCGCGCGTGCCCTTCGACGAAAGCCGTCTGCTCGCCGGACAGATTCCCGGCGCGCGTTTCGTGCCGCTGGAAAGCGAGAATCATCTGGTGCTCGAAAGCGACGCCGCGTGGCAGCGGTGGCGCGAGGAAGTGCACGCATTTTTGCCGTCGGCGCCGGCGATCGATCCCGCGTTTTCCGCGTTGACGCCGCGCGAGCGCGATATCGTCGAATTGCTCGCCGGCGGGCGCGACAACGCGCAGATCGCCGCGCGTCTCGCGCTGAGCGAAAAGACCGTGCGCAATCACATCACCAGCATCTTCGCGAAGCTCGAAGTCGAGAGCCGGGCGCAGGCCATCGTGCTCGCGCGCCGCGCCGGGTTCGACGCACCCGCTGCCTGATCTGCTGCCTGACCTCGTCGGGACACTAGTCCCACTCATCAGCCGCCAAAACCTCGCGTCCCGGTTCGTGTCCGGGACAAGCGCCTCATGTGCGCAAGCGTGCATCTGCCGAGAATGCTTCGCAGAACGGTGACGCGACGCCTCCACTACGCCGACCTGTTCGACGTATCGAGCCGCCGCCCTGGCGGCCCGTTCATCCGCCGTCATCGACGCAGCATCATCCGGAGTTCGCATATGAATGCCGTTCACCCCGAGTTAAGCACCCTGAGCACGCAGCAGCGCTACGCCAAGTGCATCGAAGTGTCCCGCCGTATTCGCTGGGATATCGATCGCGACGTGTTGCGCGGCCGCCGCTTCGATCCCGCACACGCCTTCATGCCCGACGGGCTCAGCGAAGTGCATCGGCTGCCGTTTCTGGATGCGCGCGAACGCCGCCTGATGTCGCAGATTCAGGGCCGCACGTACGCCAACATGTTCGGCATGATCGAACGCTTCATCGGCGCGAAGATGATGGAAGTCGGCTGCGAACACGCGCTCGGCGATCAGACCGCGCTCGAGGCGATCGTCCGCTTCACCGACGAGGAACTGAAGCATCAGGAACTGTTCCGCCGCGTCGAGTCGCTCGCCGCCGAGGCGCTGCCGCCCGGCTACCGCTTCATTCCGCAGGCCGATGACGTCGCCACGTTCGTGCTCGGCAAATCGACGTGGTCGATTCTCGCGCTGACGTGCTGCATCGAGATCGTCACGCAGGTGCATTACCGGCAGAGCATCGAGGCCGACAGCACGTTGTCGCCGCTATTCAAGGACATCTTCCTGTTCCACTGGAAAGAGGAATCGCAGCACGCGATCATCGACGAACTGGAATGGATGCGCGAGGACGCGCGCATCAGCGACACGGCGCGCGATGCCGCCATCGGCGACCTGATCGAACTCGTCGCCGCGATCGACGGCATGTTGCAGGCGCAGGCCGTCGCCGACGCGCATTACTTCGTCACGCATCTCGACCGCGCTTTGTCCGGCGACGAAGAGGCGCGCGTGCATGCGGGGTTGCTGGATGCGTATCGCTGGCAGTACATCGTGTCGGGCGTCGATGAACCGCGCTTCGGCGAAGTGCTGGGGCGCGTGATCAGCGAGGCGCACGGCGAGCGGCTGGGCGCGGCGCTCGCGCCCCTGCGACGCCGTGCGCTCGCCAGCGAGGTCGATGTGCTTGCGTAATACGTTTTTGTGAAGCACACGAAGGCCGGACCATGCGTCCGGCCTTTTTCATCTGAGCAAAGAAAACGTAAGAAAGTGTCCTTTGCTGCCCTGCAAAACGCTGAATTAGCGTGGAAATCTAGTTGTTACTGACCGACTGAAGCCGGATTTTTCGTGCAACATATCTGACATCAGGCCGTCGCATCGAAGAAGCATGGGCGATGCCGCTCGCGCAGTTTGTCGTCCCAAACCGAAAATTAGATTGGACCATCATGCTCGCTGAACCGTTGCCGCACACATCCGACATCGAAAAATTCGCCGAAGATCACGAACGCTTCGCGCGTCACACGCCTTCCGAAATTTCCGTCTGCCTGCGCAGTCTCGCGCTGCGCCGCGACATGCTGACGGTGACGAGCGGACCCGACCAGATCGTCACGCAGTTGCTGGAAGTCGATGCCCGCGAGGCGCGCATCGTGTTCGACTGGGGCGGCGTGGAGTCGGACAACCGCGCGCTGCTCGCCGCGCGTCAGCTCTATTTCAAGGCCGCGCCGGAGGGCGTGCGCGTCGAGTTCACCACCGACGCCGCGCGCGCCGTGACCTACGAAGGCCGGCAGGCGTTCGAAGTCGATTTCCCGCGCAAGCTCTATCAGTTCCAGCGCCGCGAATACTTCCGCGTGCCGACGCCGATCCTCGATCCGTACTACGCCCGAGGCACCTACGCCGACGGCGAAGCCTTCCGCTACGAAGTGCACGACCTGTCGCTCGGCGGCGTCGCGTTGAGAATGGACACGGCGCGTCTGGCGGAAACGGAAGTCGGCACCGTGTTCGGCGATGTCACGCTGCATCTCGGTCCGGGCGCGGCCTTTTCCGTCGATCTCGAACTGATCTCGCCGCGCAGCGTCACGACGCCACGCGGCGATGTGCGTTATATCGTCGGATTCCGCTTCGTGCGGCTTTCCGGCGCGGCGGAGAACGTGCTGCAACGGCTCATCACGCGCATGGAAGCCAGACGACGCAGCCTGTCGGCATGATCCGGCCGCCGGCGCGGCGCGCGTGGGAGAGTAGAATGCGTGCCTCTTTCACTGCATCGCAACCCATGTTTCGCAAGGCCTGGCGCGGAGAAGAACGCTTCTGGAAAGTCTGGTGGCTGTTGGGCGTGCCGATCCACCTCGTCTGGTGGTTCGTCTACCTCGACCTCTGGATCAGCGGCCTCGCTCCCGAAACCTTCCTGCTGATCACCGTCTGGTTCTGGCCCGGCATGCTGGGCCTGTTCGCCGCGTGTGCCGCGCTCTATCTGCTGTGGTGCACGCTCGCGTGGCGCTGTTCCGGCAATGTCGATAACCGCATGTGGACGTACATCGCGCGCGTGCTGATCGGCGTCGGGCTCGGTTCGTTCCTGACCGAATGCGCGCTGATTCTCACGGCGCCGTTTGCCTGATTGCGGTTCGCCCGATTGCCGGTTCCCTGCACGCCGCGCGTGCCACGGGCACAATGCGGCCAAATGATGAACACACAATCGCCCGCATGCTCAACGAATTCGCCAAGACGGTTCTCGTGATCGTCGCCGGTCTGTTCCCGATCATCAATCCACCGGCGACGGCGCTCGTCGTGCTGAGCATGCTGCCGCATATCGGCGACGCGGATCGCGCCGAACTGGCGCGGCGCATATCGATCAACAGTTTCGCGATTTTGCTGGCGTCGCTGTCCATCGGCGCTTATGTGCTGTCGTTCTTCGGCATCTCGATTGCCGTGTTGCGGGTCGCGGGCGGCTTTGTCGTCGCGATGGCGGGCTGGGGCCTGCTCCAGGCACCCGACGACGACGATTCCGCCGAAACCGTGCCCAAGCCGCGCAGCGGCGCATCGCTGCGCGCGAAGGCGTTCTATCCGCTCACCTTGCCGATTACCGTCGGTCCGGGCGCGATTGCCGTCGCCATTGCGCTCGGCACCGGTTCGCCGCGCCACGGCCTGCAGCCGGTGCATCTCGCGGGCGTGGGCGTCGGGCTCGTGATTCTCTGCATCAGCATCTATGTGTGCGTGCGCTTCGCCGGGCATCTCGAACGGCTGCTCGGCACCGTCGGCACGCAGGTCGCCATGCGCCTGTTCGCGTTCGTGATCTTCTGCATCGGCGTGCAGATTCTGTGGCTCGGCTTGTCCGAACTGCTCTCGTCCGTCCAGCTCAACCTTAAATAAGCAATTCGTGGGGATAAACCCCAAGCGACGCTCGCGGATGACGGGGCTACCATTTTTTCGATTCGAATGGTAACGCTACCATCAAGGAGACGCTGTTTGACTTCCCACCGCAAGACGCCGGAGGAACTGCGCAGTCACCGTTGGTACGGCGTGAACGATCTGCGCTCGTTCGGGCATCGCTCGCGCACGGCGCAGATGGGCTATCACCCGTCGGACTACATGGGCAAGCCGGTCATCGCCGTGCTGAACACGTGGAGCGAGATCAACTCGTGCCACACGCATTTCAAGCAACGCGTCGAGGAAGTGAAGCGCGGCGTGTGGCAGGCGGGCGGCTTTCCCGTCGAAATGCCGGTGATGACGCTCGCCGAGCCGTTCCAGAAGCCGACCACCATGCTCTACCGCAATTTCCTCGCGATGGAAGTCGAGGAAGTGCTGCGCTCGTATCCGTTCGACGGCTGCGTGCTGATGGGCGGCTGCGACAAAACCACGCCCGGCCTGCTGATGGGCGCGATCAGCATGAATCTCCCCGCGATCTACCTTCCCGCCGGCCCGATGCTGCGCGGCGACTGGAACGGCCGCACGCTCGGCAGCGGCTCCGACACGTGGAAATACTGGGCGGAACTGCGCGCGGGCAAGATCAGCGAAGACGAGTGGAAGGGCGTGGAGAGCGGCATCGCGCGCTCGCCGGGCCATTGCATGACGATGGGCACCGCCTCCACCATGACGAGCGCCGCCGAAGCGCTGGGCCTGACGCTGCCGGGCTTCGCGTCGATTCCGGCGGTCGATTCGCGGCACGCGCAGCACGCGTCGCTGACGGGACAGCGCATCGTCGAGATGGTGTGGACGGACCTCAAGCCGTCCGACATCCTCACGCCGAAAGCCTTCGACAACGCGGTGACGACCGTGCTCGCGATGTCCGGCTCGACCAACGCGATCGTGCATCTGGTGGCGGTTGCGCGGCGCGCGGGCGTGCCGCTCACGACCGCGCGTTTCGACGAACTCGCGCGCGTGACGCCGGTGATCGGCAATATCCGTCCGGCGGGCAAGTACCTGATGGAAGACTTCTTCTACGCGGGCGGCCTGCGCGCGCTGCTCGCGGAACTCGGCGATCTGATCGACGGCTCGCAACGCACCGTCAATGGCCGCACGCTCGGCGAAAACATCGCGGGCGCCGAGATTTTCAACGACGACGTGATTCGCCGCCGCGACAATCCTCTCGTCCCGAACGACGGCCTCGCCGTGCTCACCGGCAATCTCGCGCCGGACGGCGCCGTCATCAAACCCGCCGCGATGGAAGCGCACTTGCTGAAACATCGCGGTCCGGCGGTCGTGTTCCGCGATTACGCCGACATGGCCGCGCGCATCGACGACGAAACGCTCGACATCACCGCCGATTCCGTGATCGTGCTCAAGCATGCGGGGCCGGTCGGCGCGCCGGGCATGCCGGAATGGGGCCAGTTACCGATCCCGCAAAAGCTTTTGAAGCAAGGCGTGCGCGACATGGTGCGCATCTCGGACGCGCGCATGAGCGGCACGAGTTACGGCGCGTGCGTGCTGCACGTGGCGCCGGAATCGTTCGTCGGCGGGCCGCTCGCGCTGGTGAAGGACGGCGATATCGTCGAACTGGACGTGCCCGCGCGCCGCCTGCATCTCGATGTGAGCGACGAAGAACTCGCCGCGCGCCGCGCCGCATGGAAGCCGCCGAAGCGTCCGTTCGAGCGCGGTTTCGGCGTGATGCATCAACTGCATGTGACGCAGGCCGACAAGGGCTGCGACTTCGATTTCCTCGAAGAGCGCATCGAAGAACACACCACGTCCGGCGATGAACCCGAGATCCACTGAGCGCAACTCCATGACGATGACGAACATCTCCGACGACACCATCGAACTGCTGCGCCACGTCAGCACCGCGACGCTCACGACGCAGCTTTTCAAGCGCGGCCTGCGCAACGTGTTTCTGCAAGGCGTCGCGCCGCTCGTGAAACCCGCGAAGGGCGCGCCGAACATGGTCGGGCCCGCGTTCACGCTGCGCAATATCCCGGCGCGCGAAGATCTGGATCACGTCGGCGTGTTTCAGGACCCGGACCATCCGCAGCGCAAAGCCGTCGAGACCGCGCCGCCGGGCAGCGTGCTCGTGCAGGATTGCCGCGGCGAACGCGGCGTCGCATCGACGGGTTCGATTCTCACGACGCGCCTCAAGATTCGCGGCGTCGCGGGCATGGTGTCGGACGGCTGCGTGCGCGACAGCGGCACCATCGGCGATATCGGGCTGCCGCTGTTTTGCGCGGGCGCGAGCGCCACGCTCAATCTCGCAAAGCATCACGCTGTCGACATGGACGTGCCGATCGCGTGCGGCGGCGTGGCGGTGTATCCGGGCGATATCGTCGTCGGCGATGTGGACGGCGTCGTGATCGTGCCGCGTCATATGGCCGAGGAAGTCGCGCGGGACTCGGCCGAGCAGGAAATCATGGAGGAGTTTCTGTCGGCGCGCGTGGAGGGCGGCGCGGTGCTGCGCGGCACTTATCCGCCGAACGAGGAAACGCTCGCCGCTTACCGGGCGTGGCGGGCGCAGCGCGGCTGAGCTTGCGCATTACGCTTGTGACGCTCATCACGCAGGAGACGCCATGGCGACTCGCACGGGCGCGAAAGGCATTCGCATTACCGACGTGGCCGCGGCGGCGGGCGTCGCGCCGATCACTGTGTCGCGTGTTTTCAATGCGCCCGATACCGTCGCGCCGGAAACGCTCGCCCGCGTGCGCCGGGCCGTCGCCGAACTGGGCTATGTGCCGAACCGGCTTGCGGGCGGATTGTCGTCGGCGAAATCGCGGCTGATCGCGGCGATCGTGCCGACGCTCGCGCACTCGCTCTTCTCGGAAACGATCCAGGTCTTCAGCGATACGATGTCGCGCGCCGGTTATCAGGTGCTGCTCGGCCTGTCCGGTTACGGCGACACGGACCAGAATGAACACGAAGGCCCGCTCCTCGATGCGATGCTGAGCCGCCGTCCGGAAGGCGTGCTGCTGACGGGCGTGGCGCATACCGCGACGCTGCGCGAGCGCCTGCGCAAGCTCGCCATTCCGATCGTGGAAACGTGGGACATGAGCGACGATCCTATCGACATGCTCGTCGGCTTTTCGCATTACCGGATCGGCGTGGCCGTGGCCGAACGCTTTCTCGCACGCGGCGCGCGCCGGCCCGCGCTCGTGTCCGCCAACGATCAGCGGGCGCTCGCGCGGCGGCGCGGCTTCGTCGAGACGCTGGCACAACGTGGCATCGCCGATGTCGCCGAAATGTTGATGCCGCCGCCCAGTTCCGTTGCGCTCGGCAAGGAAGGCTTGCGGCGCATTATCGAGGCGCGCGCGGGCGTCGATGCGATCTTCTGCAGTTCCGATCTGCTCGCGCTCGGCGTGGTGGCGGAGGCGCGGCGGCTCGCGATCGACATTCCGGGGCGCATTGCCGTGTGCGGCTTCGGCGCGCTCGAATTCACCGCCGACACGATTCCCGCGCTTACCACCGTACGCGTCGATGGCAGGCGCATCGGTGCGACGGCGGCGCGCTGTTTGATCGACCGGCTCGACGGCGCGACGGAGCGCACCTGTGTGGATGTGGGGTTCGAGCTGGTCGAGCGGGAAACGCTGTGAGTGGGCCTACGGCAACAAATTCCACTTAAGAATAGCCCGCACCTCGCGCTCGAACCCAAGCACGCTCATGGCGGCGGTATCCATCGCGAGATGCGCGCCGAGCGCGGGCGAGCCGGTCGCCCATTGCGCGCCGAACACGCGCGAAAAGTGCGCGTGCGAGAACAGCGCGATATTCGTCGCGTTCGTGGCGATCAGTTTGTCGATAAGCGCCTGCGCGCGCCGTCCGATATCCGCGAGATTTTCGCCTTGCGGAATCGGCGACGTCCACACGGACCAGTCCGGAATCTCCTGGCGAATGTCCGGCGTCTTGCGCCCTTCGTAGACGCCGTAGTTCCATTCGTGCAACTCCGGCTCGACCTGCGCGCCTTCGCCGAGACCGGCGAGCCGGCAAGTTTCGATCGCGCGGCCCATCGGGCTCGTCAGCACGAGATCGAAACGCTGCGCCGCCAGAACGGGCGCGAGCGCCGCCGCCTGCTTGCGGCCCTCGTCGGTGAGCGGCACGTCGGTCGTGCCGGTGTGCTGGCCCGACTTGCTCCACTCGGTTTCCCCATGCCTTATCAGCCAGATATGGACGCCGCCTTTCTCGCTCATGTCGTTCACCCTGTGTCTGAAAAAAACCGGCGCGTCAGGCGATTTCGCCCGTCGCGAATGCCTTCAGCAAATGATGCGCGATCGCGAACGGCTTCGGCGCGGACAGTCCTTGCTCATGCGTGCCGTCGAGCATCGCGGCGACTTCGGCGCGCGAGAACCAGCGCGCATCTTCGAGTTCCTTTTCATCGACGACGATCTCCGTTTCCGTCGTGCGCGCGAAGCAGCCGATCATCAGCGACGACGGAAACGGCCACGGCTGCGACGCGAAATAACGCACGTCCGTGCAGCGGATGCCCGATTCCTCCAGCACTTCGCGAAACACCGCGTGCTCGAACGTTTCACCCGGTTCGATAAAGCCCGCGAGCGCCGAATACATGCCGGGCAGGAATTGCGGCTGACGGCCGAGCAGACAGCGCTCGCCGTCGCTGACGAGCATGATGACGACCGGATCGACACGCGGAAAATGCTGCGCGCCGCAATGGCCGCAGATGCGCCGCCAGCCCGCGCCCGCGGCATTCGTCGGCTGGCCGCAATTCGCGCAGAAACGGTGACGGCGATGCCAGTCCAGCATCGAGCGCGCTTCGCCGAGCGCGCTGACGAGCGGCGGCGCAACGAGCCCTTGCATCGCGATCGGGCGAAGTTCGACGGCTTCGATCGCATCGGCTTCGAGCTGGCTTTTTGCGGCGTTGTCGAGATCGAGGGCGAAAAGCGCGCGTTTGTCCGCGTCGAGGCCCAGAAACACCGTCTGCAAGGGCGCGCCGAGCGGCGCGGTTTCGCGCGCGTCGAACAGCGGATCGTGGCCGCCGGTCCGCTTGAACAGCGGCACGTTGTTCGCGAACAGCAGGAAGCGCGTGGACGGATCGTCGCGCAGCGAGGCGACGAACGCGTCGTCATCGCGCTTTTCCGAAACGCGGTCGAGCGGATCGAGCGTGAAACCGATGGCAAGAGGCGGCGTGGGCATAGTATTTTTCGTGTGTGGCGGCGCGCGGGCCGAACGCACGCGCGCGTGACGGGAAGATGCAGGAGCAACAGGGAATCGTAGCGAACTTGGCGCGTCCTTGCAGGGCGACGCCTCATTGCTGCGTCGGCCAACGCGTGTTCGCGGAGTCAACCATGATCGTGCTCTATTCGTATCCTCAGTTGTTCGGCCTGGAGGACAACAATCCGTTCGGGCTCAAGGTGTTCGCGTTCCTGAAGCTGGCGGGCTTGCCGTTCGAGCATCGTCATGTGATCGATACGAGCGCGGCGCCGCGCGGCCAGCTTCCGTATCTCGTCGATGACAACGTCACCGTCGGCGACAGCGATGCGATCATCGCGCACCTGAAGCGCAAATACGCGCTCACGCTCGACGACGCGCACACGCCCGAACAGCGCGACCTCGATCTGCTGATCCGCCGCACGCTCGACGATCTCTACTGGGTCATGTCGTATTCGCGCTGGCGCGACGACCGCTTCTGGCCGCGCTTTCGCGACGCGCTGCTGGCGGCGCTTCCGGATGTCGGCGCGGACGCGCTCGAAGGCGCGCGGCAGTACAACTTCGAGCGTTATCGCTATCAGGGCATCGGCCGATACGAACCCGACGACGCCTACGCGCGCGGCATCGGCGATCTTCAGGCGGTGGCGAACCGGTTGGGCGACCAGCCGTTCATGTTCGGCGCGTCGCCCGCGAGCATCGACGCCGCCGTGTATGGCTTCGTCGCGAATATTTATTTCTACGATATCGATACGCCGCTCAGGCGCTTCGTTGCTGCTCAGGACAATTTCGTGCGGCATTGCCGCGCGATGCGCGAACGCATGGGACAAAGCGCGGCGCCGTGAGCCGCCTTCACATTACGTTCGCCCGACGACCTGCCTGATGTTCAGACGCATGTTGCCGTAGTCCGGGCTTGCGTCGGCGGGCTCTGCGGGAGCGGCTATCACTATGGGCGCCTCCGCGACAGGCTGCGAACACGCCGCGATGCGCGTCGAGACGACATGTTTCGCGCCGGACAGCACGCGGTCGCAGACGCGTTCGAAGGCGCGCGCATCGTCGAGCACGCTTGCTATGCCTGTTGCGCCTGCGCGCTGCATCGCGACGAGGGCCGCCGGATCGCGCTCGTCGGTGAAGATGACGACCGGCGTATCCGGGCGCAACGCCCGCACCGCGCGCAGCAGCGCGAACGCGTCGTCGCCTTGGCCTTCGATATCTTCGATATTTTCGATGCCGCCGCTCAGCACGATCAGATCGCATTCGACGGATGCCAGCGCGTCGATCAACTGCGCGCCGTCGGCAACGCTCGCGGCCAGATCGAAGCGCCCGCGCGCACGGAACCAGTGCTGCAATCCCGCCACGACCACAGGCCGGCTCTCCGCCACGACGATTCTGATCCTGTATGCGCGCATGATGATTCGTGAGCCGTCTGGAGTAAAACCGGGCACGTTAGCAAACGCCTTACGCCGGTTGCGCCGCACAACAAAATTTTGCATTTTCACGGGGCTGACGTGTCGATTCCGCGACCAGCCGTTCGTCGTGTCGACAAGAGGCGCAGTGAGACGGCACGCGTCTGTCGCGCCGCATTCGAAATCTGTCCGACAACACGGAGACTTGTCAGATGAGCCTGCAACTGTATGCGCACCCTTTCTCCTCCTACTGCCAGAAGGTCCTGACGGCGCTCTACGAAAACGGCACGCCGTTTGAATGGCGCGCGCTGACGCCCGAGACGCCGCAATCAATGCGCGAACTCAGCGAAATATGGCCGATGAGACGCTTTCCTGTACTAGTGGATGACGGAAGGCATGTAATCGAATCGACGATCATCATCGAATATCTGGGATTGTTTCATCCCGGGCCGGTGCGGCTGATTCCTGAAGATCCGCGCGCCGCGCTCGAGGTGCGCTGGATGGACCGCTTCTTCGACAACTACGTCGCGACGCCGCAGCAGAAGATCGTCTTCGATGCCATGCGCGCCGAAAACGAACGCGATGCGCGCGGTGTCGCCGACGCCCGCGCGATGCTCGACACGTCCTACGCGTTCCTCGACCGCGTGATGGCCACGCGCGAATGGGCCGCCGGCAACGCGTTCAGCCTCGCCGATTGCGCCGCCGCGCCGTTCCTGTTTTATGCGGACTGGTGCCATCGAATCGGCGCGGAGTTTGCGAACGTGATCGCGTATCGCAAGCGACTGCTCGCGCGGCCGTCGTTCGCGCGCGCGGTCGATGAAGCGCGGCCGTATCGGGCGCTGTTTCCGCTCGGCGCGCCGGATCGCGATTGAATCTGTTCTGATCGAAAAGGAGACTGCTGATGACGTCTGCATCGAACTACATTCCCGCCGCCGAACTGGCGAGCCGCGCCACCATGCGATTCCCCAACGAAAGCGCCGAGTATCGCCGGGCGCGAACCGAATTGCTGGCCGAGGAAATCGAGTTGCGGCGGCATATCGAGCGCGTCGCGCAGCTGCGTCGCGCGTTGCCGCCGGGCGGTCAGGTCGACGGCGATTATCGCTTCGACGGCGAGCGCGGTCCGGTGGATTTTGCGGGCCTGTTCGGCGACAAGGACACGCTCGTCACCTACAGCTATATGTTCGGGCCGCAGCGCGAACGGCCTTGCCCGATGTGCACGTCGCTGCTGTCGGCGTGGGAAGGCGAGGCGCGCGATATCGAACAGCGCGTGGCGCTCGCGGTGATCGCGCGTTCGCCGCTCGCGAAGCTCGTCGCGTTCAAGAAGGCGCGCGGCTGGCGCGATCTGCGGCTCTTTTCCGATGTGAACGGCAATTTCAGCCGCGACTATCACGCCATCTCGAAGGAAGGCGGCGACGAGCCCGCGCTCAACGTGTTCACGCGGCGCGGCGGCGTGATCCGTCATTTCTGGAGCGGCGAGATGGATTTCTCGACCGCCGATCCCGGCGAAGACCCACGCGGCGCGCCGGACCTGATGCCGCTGTGGACCGTGCTCGACATGACGCCGGAAGGGCGCGCGAAGGACTGGTATCCGAAGCTCGATTACGGGCCCAGGGACTGACCTTCAGTGCATGGCGCTTCCAACTGCGCGCGCACCGTTTCCGGCGTGAACGGCGGCGCGTAGAAGCGCACGCCGGTGGCATCGAACAAGGCATTGGCGATGGCAGCCGGCCCCGGCACCGAAGCCGATTCGCCGGAGCCGAGCGGCGGCTCGCCCTGACGCGGCATCAGCACGACATCCACGGCGGGCAGCTCCGCGAACGTGATCAGCGGATAGCTGCCCCATTCGCGCGACGCCACCATACCGTCGCTCATGCGCACGCGCTCTTTCAGCGTGCGGCCGAGCGTCTGCACGACGTTGCCGTGAATCTGATGACGCACGCCGTCGGGATTGACCATCGTGCCGGTGTCCTGTCCGATCGTCACGCGTTCGATGCGAATCTCGCCTGTCACGCGATCCACCTCGAGATCAACGATCCACGCCGCCCACGCCGCGCCGAAGCCCGGAAAACGGCTATGCACGTAACGCGCATACGCGATGCCGCGCCCGCGCACGCGGCGCTCGCCCGTCTGTTCGAGATGACGCGGCTTCGAGCGCGTCTGCCAGCCTGCGCGCGCCGCGACGGCTTGCAGCAATTCGCGCGCGCGTTCGTCGGCGAGATGGCGCAGGCGGAATTCGAGCGGATCCGCACCGGCGAGCACCGCGAGTTCGTCGATGAACGCATCGTGCGCGAACGAGTTCGGCAGCGCCGATACGCCCCGCAGCCACGACGAGCGCACGAGCGGCGCCATGTCTTCGCAGACGAAGCGCGTATGCGGAAACGTGTACGGCGACACGGCGGTGCGATCGCCCATTTCGAACACGCGCGCCTCGGCCGGCATCGCGCCGGTGAGCAGGAGCGCGAGCAAGGGCGCATCGTTCGACGGATAGCGTGTCGCGAGCGAATACGCGACCGTCTCGCCCGCCGCCGACACGCTGCCCGTCACGTCCATCACTTGCGCGGTGCCTTTCGGTTCCCACAGATGCTCGTCCGCGCGCGATAGCTGCACGCGCACCGGCGCGCCCATCGCGCGGGAGAGCAGCAGCGCGTCGCCCGCGACATCGTCGGCGCAGTTGCGGCCATAGCAGCCCGCGGCTTCCATGCGCACGATATCGACATCGGCTTCGTTGCGGCCTGCGAGTTTCGCGAGATCGTGGCGTAGCGACTGCGGATTCTGCGTGCCCGACCATACGACGATGCGATCGTCACGATAATCGGCGAGCGCGCACGACGGCCCGATCGACGCGTGCATCTGATACGGCCATTCGTAACGCCGCTGCAAGGTCGTGACGCCGGGCGCGTTGCATGCGGCATCGACATCGCCGCTTTCCTGCAAGAGCCTGCGAGTCGCGGGCGCGCGGCTGATTGCGCGGGCGGGATCGGAGAGATCGGGCAGCGCGGGAAGATCGCGCCAGCGCACCTTGAGGGCTTTCGCCGCGCGCATTGCCTGCTCTTCGCGCTCCGCCACGACGCCGATGAAATCGCCGATCACCACCACGCCGCGCACGCCGGGAAGATGCGCGACGGACGCGCGATCGACATCGATCAGCGAAGTGCCGACGAACGCGCCGCCGTCATGCCCGTGATACGGCGGGCGCACGACGCGTCCGTGCAGCATGCCGGGCACGCGCATGTCGTGAACGAAGGTGAGCGTGCCGGTGGCTTTCGCGGGCAAATCGACGCGCGGCGACGATGTCCCGACCACGCGATAGCGCGACGGGTCTTTCACGGCCGTCGCGGTATCGAGCGTGAGCGTGACGCGCTGGCCGCGCAGCAAGGCGCCGAAGGAAAGCCGCGCGCCGTCGCGAGCGATGACGAAGCCGTCTTCCGTGCGCAACGACGCGGCATCGACCTGCCAGCGCGCCGCCGCCAGTTCGGCCAGCGCATGCCGCGCCTGTGCCGCCGCCGCGCGCAACGGCACGGCGGAAATCTGAATCGACGCGCTCGCAATCGTCGGGCCTTGATTCGGCGTTTCGCTTGAATCGCCGAGCACCATGCACACGCGCTCGGCGGCCACATCGAGTTCTTCCGCGACGATCTGCGCAAGCGATGTGCGGATGCCCGTGCCGAGATCGACGTGACCGTTGAACGCGAGGATGCGTTCGTCGTCGAGCACGGCGACGAACACCTCGGGCGAATCCTGCACATACGTCGATGCGCTGCCCGGCTGGCCGGGCGCGGGCTTCGGCGGTGCTGCGGGCTGGCGCACGACGACGAGACGTCCGTCGCGCGCCAGCAATTCACGGCGCATGGACATATCAACGATTGACGATGTGCTTCGGCATCGCGAGTGCGAGCACGCAGCCGAAGAACATGCACACGCCGAACACGATGAGACCCGCGCTCATGCTGTGCGTCCAGTCCTTCAGCCAGCCGATTACGTAGGTGCTCGCGAAGCCGCCGAGATTGGCGATCGAACAGGCGAACGCAATGCCCGCGGCGGCCGCGGTGCCTGTCAGGAACGTGGACGGCAGCGCCCACACAACCGGCATCGCCGCGGCCACGCCCGCATTCGCAATCGACAAGAGGATAACGAGCGCCGCCGTGCTGCCGGTGAAGAACGTGCTCGCGATCAGACCGAACGCGGTGCAGGCGAACGGCACGACGATATGCCAGCGGCGTTCGCGGAACTTGTCGGAACTCGCGCCGGTGACGAGCATCATGACGACGGCGAGCGCATTCGGAATCGCGGTCAGCATGCCGATGGTGAGCGCGCTGTGCACGCCGGAGTCGCGCAGCATTGTCGGCATCCAGAAGCTGATCGCGTAGGTGCCGAGCAGCACGCACAAGTCGATCAGGCCGAGCGCCCAGACCTTCGGATCGGTGAACGCATCCATCAGCCGATGACGCTTCCCGCCATGCGCTTCGCCCGCGAGATCGAGCTTGAGGCGCGCGCGTTCGTCGTGGTCGAGGAACTTGGCTGTATCGGGCGTGTTCGGCAGATAGAAGAACACGAGCACGCCGAGAAAGATCGACGGCAGCGCTTCCAGACCGAAGAGCCATTGCCAGCCTTGCCAGCCGTGCAGGCCGTCGAAGAACGTGACGATCCAGCCCGACAGCGGCCCGCCGACCAGACTCGACAGCGGCAGCCCCATCATGAAGAGCGCGATGATCTTGCTGCGGCGCGCATCCGGAAACCAGTTCGTGAGATAGAGCAGCACGCCCGGCAGAAAACCGGCTTCGGCCACGCCGAGCAGAAAGCGCAGCACGTAGAACTGCGTGGGCGTGGTGACGAACATGGTGAGGCCGGAGAGGATGCCCCACGTGACCATGATCCGCGCGATCCACAACTTTGCGCCGACCTTTTGCAGAATCAGGTTGCTCGGCACTTCGAAGAGGATATAGCCGACGAAGAACAAACCCGCGCCGAGACCGTAGACGGTGTCGCTGAACTTGAGCGCGTCGAGCATCTGCAGCTTCGCGAGACCCACGTTCACGCGGTCCAGATAAGCCGAGAAATAGCACAGACAGAAGAACGGTATGAGCCGCCACGTGAGCTTGCGGTATAGCGCGCGCTCGGCTTGCGCGTCGGTCAGCACCGGGGCGCGCGTCGTGTCGAGTGAAGGGGAAGACATGTCGTGTTCCTTGGAAAATCGAAGCGTTGTTTGCGCCACCGCGAGCGAATCAGCGTGCGTAGCGACCTGCGTTCAGCCACGAAAATAAGTTACGAAGACAAAATCCGGAAAGCAATGGTTTTCGAAATAAATCGCTTTTAAATCATATAGTTATTGTTATTTTGGCCAGGCGTGCGGAAGCGCCCCGGGCGGCCTGCGCGGGGACTTCCGGTGCTGCGGGAAACGGGTTCAGCGGGCCGCTGCGGCGGCGCTTTCCAGCGTATGAAGCGCGTCTTCGAGCGGCATGACCGCCGCGTATTTCTGCGCCATGTCGAAGAGATTCGCTTCGTGCGGCGCAATCGCGCGGTCGCCGACGCAATCGGACACGACGAGCGGACGAAAGCCATGCGACATCGCATCGACGACACTGGCGCGCACGCATCCGCTCGTCACCGCGCCCGCCACCAACAGCGTCTGCACCGCGCGTTGCGACAGCCACGGCGCGAGCTGCGTGCCGAAGAACGCGGAAGGCACGGTCTTGCGCACGACGAGTTCGCCGCGCGCGGGCGTGAGCTCGGGCACGATCGCGCTGTTCGGATGATCTTCCGTCAGCGTGGCCATGCCGGGCACCTTGATGGAGAAGATGTTGTCGTCGCTGCCGTTGTCCGCATAGACAATGCGGCTGTGCGCGACCGGCCAGCCGTGGCGGCGCGCGGCCGCGAGCAGATGCACCGTGCGCGCGATGGCCGGCTCGATATTGCCGCCGCCGAACGTGTGCGGGTCCGCGAAGCCGACGACGAAATCGACGATCAGCAAGCCCACGTTGCCCTTCACAGGCAGCGGCGTGCCGAAGCCCTGGCTTTTGTACACGCCCGATTCGGCGTGGCTTTCGATAACGCTCATGTGCGTGCCCCTCACGTATTTAACGATCCATCACGACGCCGTTCAGCACGACGGGATCGCCGTCGAGCATCACGTCGCAATGGCGCAGCGGAATGTCGATATGACAGGTCGTGGTGCGGCTTCCGCCCGCCTCGTTGTTCGGTCCGAGCGAGAACAGGAAATTGCCTTCGAACGCGCGCGCATCCATGCCGATGGTCGCTTCGCGGTCGTAGAGACCGAGCGTCGACCAGCGCGCGCGCGGTTGCAATCCCCAGCCGATGTGCGAGATCGCATAACCTTCGGGATCGTTGAACGATTCCATGTAGTCGCGCAGCAAGGCCGCATCGACGCCGCCTTCGATCTGCGTCGCGTAGCCGTTTTCGACGGTCAGCGTGATCGGGTCGTTCACATAGCGTTTTTGCGGCAGCAGAATGTCGCCGCGATCGATGACGATCTGCCCGCGCGTCGCGCCTTCGTTCGGGAACGTCAGCACGAAACCGCTCGGCCAGTGATCCCAGCGGCCGGGTTCATCGACGAAACCGTATTCGGAGATCGCCGGAAACTCGCCGAGCGGACACACGAGATCGGTGCCGGACTTCGACTTGACGCTCACGCGGCGCGCGCCCTCGATACGCTTCGCGGCGGCGCGCACGCGCGTGCGATCGGCTTCGGTCGGCACGAGGCGCGCGAGCACTTCGGGTGGCTCGACCGCGAGCAGAATCTTGGTGCCGCTCTTCAGAATGTCGTGCTGCTCCGGCGAGAACAACAGCGTCATCAGATCGAGCACGAGATCGCTCGCCTTCAATGCGGCGATGGCCGCGTGATTCCCCGTGAGCGGTGTGGTGCCGAGATACGCGAGCGAATCGCGCGACAGCGCCTTCTCGCCGTTCACCGGCAGCAGATCGAGGCGGTTGACGACCGCGCCCATCGACTGCGTGGCGACAAGCGCGGTCGATAGCGTCTGCGGATGCGTCGATGCGCTCGTGAGTATCGTGACCGTCTGGCCGGGCTGAAGCTTCGAGAGCGTCAGCACGCGTTTCCAGGCGTCGATCATTTCGTAATCGCTGATGGCCATGTTCGTTGGCTCCTTCGTTTAAACCAGCCGCGCGCCGAGGAAATCGCCGAAGGCCGCATAGAAGCCGGCTTCGTTGTCCCACGGAATCATGTGGCCCGCGTTCGGCACACGCGTGTGTTGCAGTTCCGGCGCGAGCGTCTGCATTTCGGCGACGTCTGTCTCGCGCACGACGTCGCCGCGTTCTGCCGTCATCAGCAGCGCGGGCACGCGCAGCTTCGGCAGGTCGGCGTGGATGTCGTCGGTATGAAAGCCTTCGAAGCTCGCGCGGATCGCGCGTTCGTCGCACGTATGCAGCCATTGCGCGCGCAGACGCAGTTGTTCTTCGGTCCACGTCGGGCAGAACGCGCGCATGCCTTCCGCGTCGATGCCTTTCGTGGCCAGCGCGATCGAATCGACATACCACGGCAGCTTCGACGGATACGCACGGCGGCCCGGACCGGACACCGGCGGGTCGATCAGCACGGCGCGCGTGAGGCCGCGCGGCTGCGTGCGCGCGGCGCGGAGCGCGATGCGCGCGCCCATCGAGTGGCCGACGAATGCATAGCGTTCGAGCTTCAGTGCCTGAGCGAGCGCGCGCACATCTTCGGCTTGCGCGTCGAGGCTGTAGTCGAGCGTAGTCGATGCTTCGGAGAGACCGCGGCCGCGCACATCGAGCACGTAGGTATCGAACTGACGGCCGAGCGTCTCGGCGACAAAGCCCCACGTCACCGCCGGGCTCGTGATGCCCGGAATCAGGATGACGGCGTCGCGCTTCGCCCGTTCGCCTTCGTTGCCGCCATAGCGCAAATAGTGCTGGCGGATGCCGTTCGCATTGACGTTCGCGCCGTAAAGATAGGTCGATGGCATCGCTCAATAGGCTCCGGACAGAAGCGCGCCCGCGCCGGGCACGACCGGTTCGAGATCGAGCTCGCGCAGCATTGCGTAAGTCGTGGCGATGGCCGCGGTCAGCACCGGCTTGCCGGTGAGCGCCTCGACCTTCGGCACTGCGGGCAACGACGGCATCTGCACGCAGGCCGAGAGCACGATGACGTCCGCGTCCTGATACTTCATCGATTGCACGATGCCCGGCAGATTGCGCGGATCGTGACGCGCGACATCGAGATTGTCGGGAATTTCCAGCGCGCGATAGTCGATCACTTCGAAGCCTTCGTTCTGGATGTAATCGACAACCAGTTCCGTCAACGGCTTCATATAAGGCGCCACCACCACAACGCGCTTCGCCTTCATCACCTTGAGCGCATCGACCAGCGCGCCCGCGCTCGTGATCACTGGCGCGGCGCCGCCGTTCTCGGCGGTGTGCTTCGTGAGACGCGCCTGCGACACGCGGTGATAGCCGCGCCCCATTGCCATGATCGCGACGAGACACGCATAGCCGAGCACATCGACACGCGCATCGGACAGTTCGACGGCGCAGCGGTCCGACTCGGCGTCCATTGCGGCGAGTTCTTCCTTCACGACCTTCTTCATGCGCATGCGGCTCGAATGAAACGTGAAGCGCTCCGGGCGGATGGTTTGCCGCGCGAGCAGCATCGCCGGAATCTCGGTTTCCATCGTCGTGTTGGAACTCGGCACGATCTGGCCGATGCGAAAGCTCTTGCTCATCTCTGTTCGACTCCGTATGTCAGGTACGCAGGATTGATATCGGTCAAGCAAAGTCTAGTGTACACACTGCAATTAAACAAGCGAGATCATGACTTTCTTGTTGGTGCATGCTCGCACTCCTTCAGGGAAAACCCGTGAATAAACGCACTAAATCAGGGTTTTCAGCAGTCGCGGAAGAAATATCAAAAAATTCTTTACGCTCAAAAATGCAGTGTGTACACTCAATTAACCTTTTCAAATCGGCTCGGCGACGCGACTGTCTCGGCGAGCGCCCGACATGGAGAACACATCATGAAAAAACCTCGTATTGCGATCGTTGGCGCGGGCCTGGGCGGCACGGCGGCAGCGGCGCTCATGCAGCGCGCGGGCTATCAGGTGCGCTTGTACGAACAGGCGCCCGCGTTCTCGCGTCTCGGCGCGGGCATTCATCTGGGTCCGAACGTGATGAAGATCATGCGGCGCATCGGTTGCGAGGGCGCGCTGAACGAAATGGGTTCGCATCCGGATTACTGGTTCAGCCGCGACTGGAAGAGCGGCGAGGCGATCGCGCAGATTCCGCTCGGCGACTTCGCGGTGAAGAACTACGGTGCGTCTTATTTGACGGTGCATCGCGGCGACTTCCACGAGTTGATGACGCAGGCGCTGGAGCCGGGCACCATCGCGTTCGGCAAGTGCCTGAAGCAGATCGAGGACACGGGCGACGAAGTGCGCCTCACGTTCACTGACGGCACGGTCGAAACCGCCGATATCGCTATCGGCGCGGATGGCGTGAACTCGCGTATCCGCGAACATTTGCTGGGTGCGGAGCCGCCGCGTTATACGGGTTACGTTGCACATCGCGCGGTGTTTCCGGCGTCGCGTCTCGGCACCGATCCGTTCGATCTGTGCGTGAAGTGGTGGTCCGAAGATCGTCACATGATGGTCTATTACGTGACGAGCAAGCGCGACGAAATCTACTACGTGACGGGCGTGCCGCAAGCCGAGTGGCCGCAAGGGCAGTCGGTTGCGCCGAGCAGCCGGGACGAAATGCGCGAGGCGTTCGCGGGCTATCATCCGTCGGTGCAGAAGCTGATCGACGCGACGCCCGAAGTCACGAAGTGGCCACTGCTCGAACGCGATCCTTTGCCGCTCTGGAGCCGTGGCCGTCTCGTGTTGCTCGGCGACGCATGCCATCCGATGAAGCCGCACATGGCGCAAGGCGCGGCGATGGCGATCGAAGATGCCGCGATGCTCGTGCGCTGTCTCGGCGAAACGGGCGCGAACGATTATGCTTCCGCGTTTGCGCTGTACGAGGCGAATCGCGCGGAACGTGCGTCGAAAGTGCAGCTCGTGTCGCACAACAATACGTGGCTGCGCACGAACGAAGATCCGGCCTGGGTGTTTGCCTACGACGTGTTCAACGAACCGCTGAAGGCGCCGAAGGCGAAGGAAAGCACGGCCGTCGCTGCTTGACGTCACGCGCCGTCGCACTCGTTCGGCGGCGCTTCACCATGAATCAAGATAGCCGATGACCGAGCCCGTATCGAACGCGCAGGCCGTGACGCTCACCGTCAACGGCTGCACGCGCACCGTCGTCACCGAACGCAGCACGCCGCTACTCTACGTGCTGCGCAACGACTTCGAGTTGAACGGCCCGAAGTACGGCTGCGGACTCGGACAATGCGGCGCGTGTACCGTGCTGATGAACGGCGGCGCGACGCGTTCGTGCGTGGTGCCGGTGGCCGCCGCCATCGGCCGCGAGACGACAACGCTCGAAGGCCTCGGCGATATCCACGCGCCGCATCCGATTCAGCGCGCGTTCATCGACGAGCAGGCGGCGCAATGCGGCTATTGCCTGAACGGCATGATCATGAGCACGAAGGCGCTGCTCGACCGCAATCCCGATCCCGACGACGATGCGATCAAGGATGCCTTGCGCTTCAACCTGTGCCGCTGCGGTACGCATCTGGAGATACTCGCGGCGGTGCGGCGCGCGGCGAAGTATGTGCGCGACGAAATGCGGGCGTGCACGCGATGAACGATATGAGCGATCTGCGCGTGTGTGAGATAGCCACGCTTGCTGCATGCGTGATCGTCGATATCGATGATGATATCGCGACGCTTGCCGCGCGCATGTCGCTGGATGCGGGCGTGTCGTGGATTGCGGCGGGAAGCATGGGCGCGTTCGTCGCGGATGAAGCGCAGCATGCATTCGATGCGGCGCGGCGGCTCGCTGCGGCGCTCGCGCAACCGGACGCGGAGGCATCGGCCATCGTGACGTCGCGCGAACGCTTGCCGCACGAAAAGCGCTATACGTGGCCGCTTTTCGACGATGCGCTCCATGCATGCGACGTCCTCGCGCGCGACGATGGCACATCGATCGAACTACGTTGCGCCACTTCCGACGCGCAGCAGCTTTGCGCACAACTCGCTCATGCGTCGGGCTTGCCTGCCACGCGATTCGCAATACGTGCAACGTCGAATATCGAAGACGAGTCCTTCGTGGCGACGCTTGCGGCGGTCATGCTGCTGCATCGCACCGGACGCGCGGTGCATGTGCGCGGCGTGATGAGCGCGCGCGAAACGAAAGACGTGCGCATGAGTCTTGGCGCATCGCTCGACGAAGCCGGGCATCTGAATGCATGGCGCTACGACGCCGACACGGGCCGTTCGATGCACGAGACATCGAGCGAACATACGCCTAACCCTTACGCGGTGCGCGATGAAACGCTGCACACGGACGATGGCTTCGAAACGATTCCCCACACGGCGCACGCGTTCGCGCGCGAATCCTTCATCGATGAAATTGCCGATGCACGCGCAATCGATCCGCTGCAGTATCGCCTCGCGCATCTCGATCCGATAGACGATGCAGGCGCGCGCGAACTGATCGACACGCTGGCCGACCGCGCGTCGTGGACCACGAAAGCGAAACGCGCGGGCAACGCCAAAAACCTGCAAGGCCGAGGCTTCGCGTTCGACAAGCGCGACGACGCGTACAGCGCATGGATCGTCGATCTCGATGTGAACCGCGCAACCGGCGATGTCGCGATACAGCGCGTCGTCGCGGGAAGCGCGAAGGGACGGCGCAGCATCGGTGCAATTGCGGGCATGTCGTCGGCGCGTATCGCGGCGGCGGCATCGAAACTGATCGGCGTGCGGCTCGATGCGCACGCCGCGCACGATGAGACGCCGCGTGCGCAACCGCTTGCGCATCGCATCGAAACGACTGCGCTTCAAGACACGCCGGCCACGCGTGAAGCGCCGTCGATCGATACGTCGCCTGCCGCTGCGGCGATCGCCAATGCACTCTACGATGCAACCGGCGTGCGCTTCCGTGCGCCGCCGTTCACGCCGGAGCGCGTGCGTGACGCATTGAACGGCGCGAGCGCGCCAGGCAACGCGTTGCCGCGACGCATGCGCCGCACGCTGCGCGGCGCAATGGCGGCGACGGGTCTGGGCGGACTCGTCGCGCTTGCGTGCACGGCGTGGCCGCTGCGCGCACCGATCGCATCGATTGCAAAGCCCGATGCATCGACGTGGTCGCAGGCCACCATCGCACGCGGACGCGACGTCGCCGCCGCCGGCGATTGCGCGGTCTGCCACACGGCGCCGGGCGGCGCGGTCAACGCGGGCGGCCTCGGGCTGGAGACGCCATTCGGCACGGTCTACACGACGAACATCACGCCCGATGAGAAGACCGGCATCGGCAACTGGTCGTTCGCCGCGTTCGATCGCGCGATGCGGCAAGGCATTTCGCGCGACGGTCATCATCTGTATCCCGCGTTTCCATACACCTCGTTCGCGAAGATCAGCGACGCCGACATGACCGCGCTCTATGCGTATTTGATGTCGCAGCCCGCTGTCGAATCGACGCCGCCGCAGACGCGTCTGCCGTTTCCGTTGAATCAGCGCGGGCTCGTCGCGGGATGGAACGCGCTGTATCTGAAGCAGGGCGAGTATGTGCCCGATGCCACGCGTTCGGCGCTGTGGAATCGCGGCAAATATCTGGTCGATGGCGCGGGCCATTGCGGCGCTTGCCACTCGCCGCGCAACGCGATCGGCGCGGAAAAGGGCGGGCGGCTCTATCTCACGGGCGGCAGCGCGGAAGGCTGGATGGCGCCGTCGCTGGTCGCGAATTCGAAGTTGCCAGTGCGTTGGACCGAGCAGGCACTCTTCGACTATCTGCGCACGGGCTTCTCGCACGAGCACGGCGTGGCCGCGGGACCGATGGCGCCGGTCGTCTCGCATCTCGCGACGCTGCCCGCCGAAGACGTGCGCGCGATGGCGCACTACGTCGCGTCGTTGTCGCCCGTTGCCGTCGAGACGCGCGCGCCGTCTCAGCCCGATGCACTGCGCCTGCACGCGCTCGATAACGGACGGCGCACGTTCGATGCGGCCTGCGCGGTCTGTCATGCGCAGACGGGCGGTGTCGGCAATTTCGGCGTGCGGCCGCTCCTGTCGCTCAATACGAGCGTCAGCGATGCATCGCCGGATAACTTGCTGCATGTGATTCTGCACGGCATCGACGCGCCCGCCACCGATGAACTGGGTTATATGCCCGGCTTCAAGGATTCTTTCGACGACCGGCAAGTCGCGGAACTCGCCGCCTATATTCGCGCGGAGTTTGCGCCTCGCGAACCCGCATGGAGCGGGCTTGCGCAAGCCACGGCCCGAATCCGCGCTGCGGGGCATTAAAGACGTATGAGGCAGAAATGAACTATATGAAGACGCCGCTCGATCCTGAACCGATCGAAGCGATCGAAGCGGCTACGCAAGCGTATGACGTCTCCGAGCAAATCGGTCATTTGTTACGCAAGGCGTATCAGCGTCATCTCGCGATATTCAGCCAGACGATCGGCGATCCGCAACTCACCGCCGTGCAATTCGCGGTGTTGAGCGCGAGCCGGCGCATGGGACCATCGTCGATGAGCGATCTCGGCAAGGCGACCGCCATCGACGGGGCCACGGTGCGCGGCATCATCGAGCGATTGAGAGGGCGCGCGTTGATCGAACTGAAGACGAATCTCGCGGACCGCAGAAAGACGACGGTCGAACTGACCGACGCGGGCCGCGATCTCGTTGAACGCGCCACGCCCGCCGCGCAGCGCGTGAGCGAATTGACGATGAGCGATCTGAACGAAGTCGAGCGCGTGGCTGCACTCATGCTGCTGCGCAAGCTGAGCGCGTCTGCGCCGGCTTGAAGAAAAGCCCGGCGATAAATCAGACGACGTCGGGCGCGTCGATCATTTTCTTGAGCAAATAAACCAGCGCGACACGTTCCGCCGGATTCAGCGGCCCGTAAGTCTGCTCCGTGATGTCATGCGCGAACGGCACGGTACGCTCGGTCAGCGCATCGCCTTCGGGCGTGGTCGTGACCGTGACCTTGCGTCCGTCGGTGGCATCGCGCGCCACGGTGATCAACCCGCGCGTTTGCAGACGTTCGACCACGCCGCGTATCGTCGCCTGATCGATCGCGGTGATCTTCGCGATGTCGTTGAGCGACGCGCCCTGCTGATCGCGCACCGCGCACAGCGTGACGAATTGCGCGGCGGTCAGTTGGGAATCGGGAATCGCTTGCTGAAAGATCGCAACGTGACGCTGATACGCGCGCCGCAACAAGTGACCGACTTGCTCGTTGAAGTGATAGTCGTCGGATGCGCGCGAAGAGGGAGCCGGGGCACGGGACATGTCTGCCTGCAGGTGATTGCACGATGAGTCGTCCCGCGATTATAGCGACGCCCGTGTCCGCAGCCCTTTCTCTCTATTTAGATGCTTCCGCCTGCAAAGGCACATTGTCGGCCACGCGGCCGCGCGCGCCGAAACGATCCTTGATACGCAGGAGCGGTGTTTCGATCAGGTAATAGCTGAGGCTTGCCGCAACGAGCGCTTCGATCACGCAGAGCGGAAAGCCATAGGCAACCGGCGAATGCGCGTTGCTGAAGAGTTGTTGCCACAGATAAAGGCTGAAGGAAATCGTGCCCACATACACGAACGGCGCCGTGCGCAGAAGCCGAGAGAACCAGAAATCCTTCTGCGAAATGAGCACGACGATGACGAAGCCGACCATCGCCGATTCGATTGTCGTGCCATAGGTCGCGTGCCAGAGTCCGCCCAGCTTCGCTTGCAAGGGCGGGACGCCAAAGATGAGCAGGAGGACCATCGCGCTGGGAATGAGCGGTCCCCAAGGAAGCGCCGCGACACGCGCCTTGAGGGCATCTTTGTTCAACGCGACATAGCAGCCGACAAGGATCGGATCGATACCGGTATGCAGCATCATGTTCAATTGACCGCGCAGGCTCGGCACGGCGAAGTAAGTCGCGATTCTGACGAGCGGCACGAGCACGATCAACGCGACGAGCGCGCGCTGATTGCCGCGCTTGAGGATATGAAACAGCAGCGGCGGCCAGAACCAGTAGAACTGTTCTTCGAGCGCGAGCGTCCAGAAATGGCCGAGATACCACGCGCCATCCGCATGCGCTGCGTTGAGCGAACTCATGCCCGCGATGCCCGAATAATTCCATAGATGCAGCGCGGCGACCACGACTTGCCGATGGTCGATATCGATCAGACCTGCAAACGACATCAGCGCGACGATCACGAGATAGCTATAGAACGCGGGCCAGATTCTTAGCGCGCGCTTGGCATAGAACGGCAGAAGACGAATCGAACCGCATGCCTTCCACTCGGCATTCAGGATTCCCGTGATCAGATAGCCGCTCAGCACGAAGAAGATAAGCACGCCGAGGCGCCCATCGGAAATGAGGCGCAAGGGCGCGAGCAAGCCGCTATAGCCGCCGGCGATCATGTGCTGCGCATGACCGATGACGACCATCGTCACCGCGACGCAACGCAGGCCCGTCAGCTCTTGCACATGATTTTTCATGAAAGATCCTCTCGATCGATTCGAGCGCGGCGTCCCCATCGCCGCGCCATGGCTGCACGATTCCTGCACATAAGGCACAAGCATCTGCTAAAAAATTAGGCAAGAAATAATTCGCCTTGTTAGCAAATATTTCTTGCGAGCAGGGTGGGACGCGCTAACGCTCGGTGAAAAATCGGCAAAGAATTCGCTAAGGATTTTTTTCTTTTTCTTGCGCTTTACGATGAGGCGCTTACGAGCGGCCCACGCGGCTGCGTTCACCGCATCGATAAAGCGCACCATGAACGAAAGAATTCGCGGATTCGACGGCTTGCGCGCGCTTGCCGTCCTGCTGGTCTTTATCCATCACAAGGCAATGGCGGAAGGCAGCGGCCTGGGACACCTCGGCGTATGGATATTCTTTGCGCTAAGTGGTTTTCTCATCACTGACATACTGACGACACAGCGAAGTTATATAGATGCCGGCTCGAGTTCTTTCGCCGCGGAACTCAAGCGATTTCTTTACCGGCGCACGCTGCGGATCTTCCCGATCTACTATCTGCTGCTCATCACGCTCGCGCTGATGATGACGATCGGCTTTGCCGGTCCGGAACTCGCGGGCGGCATGCCGTTTCATTTCGCGTATCTGTCCAATTTCTGGATCGCGGATGTTTTGCATTACTGGCCGGGGCGCTATTCGCATTTGTGGAGCTTGTCGATCGAGGAGCAGTTTTACCTCGTTTTCGCGCCGCTGCTGCTTGCCATGAATGCCAGATGGCACGTGCGGATTTGCTGTGCGGTATTCGCGAGCGGCATCGTGGCGCTTGCTTTGATGAAAGCGGCGGGCGATCCGTCGATCGTTATTTATACGCATCCGCTCACGAATTTCTGGCTGCTTGCGCTGGGCGGCATCGGCGGCGCGCTGTTGCGCGAGGGCGGCGCGTTCAGGCGCTGTCTGAGGCCGTTTCCCGTCGCGTTGATGCTGCTGGTGTGTATCGCGCTGTTGTGCCGAGCGGAACCGGCATGGGAAGACATTGCGGATCCGTGGCGCTTCACCGCGCTCTATGTGTTCTATGGTGCGTGCATTGCGACGCTCGTGTGCGCAGTCGCGTGCAGCGAGAGCGCGGCGCTGATGCGTGTGCTCGAATGGCGGCCGTTAATGTCGCTAGGCCGGATCAGCTATGGCTTTTATCTTTACCACGGCTTCATTCCGGATTTCACTAAAAGCGCTAGGGTTATCGCGCTGTTCGGCGCGTCGGGCATTCCGCTTTGGGTGCATGCGGCAAGCATTACCGCATCGTTCCTGCTTACGCTAATGCTCGCCAGATTGTCATGGCGTTTCATCGAAGAGCCCATCCTGCGGCTCAAGAACCGGCGCTTTGCGCGCAAGAACGAATCGGCCCAAGCCGGCGAGGGCGCGCTTTCCCGCTAAGTGGAAGTCTTAGCGGAAAAACTGCTAAGTGTCGCTCGAATTGTAGGGTGTTGTCATATTCGGGCAAACCATAGTAATGGTATGCTTCGTGCAAATATCTTCATACACGAGCGAGACCACGCTCCGTGCGCTGTTATGGATCGATTACTGCACCATGATCGATTCGAAATGCAGCCGGATGCACCATTTTGTTGTTTGAGCAAACGTTTGCGAGTACCTCGAGAGTCCTGGTTCGGGTGTGCAAAAAGCTGGAATTTCCGGCTTGCCGTTTGATTTTCGTTAGCGCGCCGACCGACATCCGCAGCGAAGCCGACTGCATGGAGCAAAGCAATGTTTTTTAGCGAACTCAGCAATGAAGAGTGGGTGATGGTCTCAGGTTTGATCGGCGAGAGTGAGGTGCGTGAGCATCGTCGCGGCCGTCCCAGAGCCCATCCACGCACTATCGTCAATGCCGTGTTATGGATTCTCACGACAGGTGAAACCTGGTCGAGATTACCGAGCCACTATCCGACCGTGCCGACTTGCCGTCGGCGGTTTGTGGAGTGGCAATTGAATGGAACGCTCATCGAAATGGTGAAAGTGCTGGCCAATGCAGGCCGTTCTTTCGCCTACGTGCCGCGTCAGCCGGTGGTCGAAGCAGCGCCGCGACCCGTGGCGCAGACATACGATTGCGACCGCCTGAGAGGCGTGTTCTGGCAGAACCCGGAATCGTGGCAATCGCCGGATGCCATGCCGTTCAATCGGGTCGCCAATGTGCCGCGCCGTCTGCCGGAGGCGCGCGATGTCGTGCAGGCCAACGCATCGAGGCCCGCGCCTGCGCGCGCACGCATGCCGCGTCCTGCGCGGCCTTATGAAGCGCCATTGCCCTTCGAGCCGACCTGCGCGCCTGTTGGCGATGTGCGCGGCTATAACATCTATCCGATCGCGCGCGACGTGTCCGGCGGCATGTATCGCGGCTGGGCGGAGATCGTGAAGGACGGCAGCCGTGTCGAACGCTCGGGTCTCATCGGACCGCGCTTCGCATCGGCGGAAGAAGCGCGCACGTATGCGCTCGAATGGGCGAAGCGCTGGATTGCCGCTCAGGCCACGCGCGCCGATGTGAACGTGAGCATGCGCGAAGTCCGCTCGGAAGAGCGCGCGTCGGCGGAATAGCGAAGCCGAATGCATCGCCTCACGTGAGCGAGGCGATGCATTCGGTGCGGCATCAACTGCGTCCGTAGGTATCGTCGAAGCGAACGATATCGTCTTCGCCGAGATACGTTCCTGATTGCACTTCGATGATTTCGAGCGGCATCTTGCCGGGATTCTCCAGGCGATGCTGCACGCCGATCGGAATATAAGTCGATTCGTTCTCGGCCAGGATGAACGTTTCGGTGCCACGCGTGACGAGCGCCGTGCCGCGCACGACAATCCAATGCTCCGCGCGATGATGATGCATCTGCAACGAGAGCCGCGCGCCCGGCTTCACGACAATACGCTTCACCTGAAAGCGATCGCCCTGATCCACCGAATCGTAATGCCCCCACGGACGATGCACCTTGCGATGGTCCGCCGCTTCGCTGCCGCGCTCCGACTTGATGCGCCCGACGATCGCCTTCACGTCCTGCGCGCACGATTTATCCGCGACGAGAATCGCGTCCGCCGTCTCGACAACGACGAGATTGCGCGTGCCCACGCACGCGATCAAGCGCCCTTCGGAATGCGCATAGGTCGATGACGCGCCCTCGAACATCACGCGGCCACGCGCGACATTCGATGCATCGTCCTTCGGCAAGATGTTCCAGATCGCGTCCCATGAGCCGACGTCGGACCAGCCCGCGTCGAGCGGTACGACCGCGCCCGCGAACATGTCGTCGCCGCGCTCGCTTGCAAGCTGTTCCATCACGGCATAGTCGATCGAGTCCGACGGCGACGAAGCGAACGCGTCGCGGTCGAGCCGCAAGCACTCGCCGTCATCGATACCGCGTTCGAATGCCGCGAGACAGGCGGCATGCATCGCGGGCTGATAGTGCTCGATTGCCGCGATCCATGTCGATGCGCGCACGATGAAAATGCCCGCGTTCCAGCCGTAATCGCCTGAGCCGAGATACTGCTGTGCGAGTTCGAGATGCGGCTTCTCGACGAAGCGTTCGAGCCGCCACGCGCCGCGTCCGGGTATCGCCGGGCCTGTCTTGATGTAGCCGTAGCCGGTTTCGGCGTGCGACGGCACGACGCTCAACGTGACGATCGCGCCTTCTTCCGCGCAGCGCGCGCCTTCGTCGATCGCGCGATGAAAGGCGTCCTTGTTCGCCACCACATGATCCGCGGGCATCACGACGAGCACGGCGTCCTCGCCTCCGCGCAACGCGTGCAGCGCGGCTGCGGTCAGTGCGGGCGCGGTGTTGCGCGGTACCGGTTCAAGCACGAGACGTGCACGGCGTCCGTGATTGCGCAATTGCTCGGCGGTCGTGAAGCGATGTTCGTCGTTGCACACGACGATGGCATCGGCAACGCGCATGCCCATCGGCGCCAGGCCGTCGAGACGGTTCGCGGTGGCCTGCAACAGCGACTGATCTCCGATAAGGCCGATGAGTTGCTTCGGAAAGTGCTCGCGCGACATCGGCCAAAGCCGCGTGCCCGAGCCTCCCGCGAGAATGACCGGCTGAATGCTGAGCCGCACGCCGGCATCGGCGCTAATCGTGGATGCGCTGGCGAGCGCGGTGTCTGTCGCATTCATTGAAGTGCCTCCTGGCGCGTGATCGCAATAACGGACTCGCCAATTTTTAGCACGGAGCAAATGCGTCGATAAAACAAAAAACCGCTAAAAAAATGGACGATTTCTTTAGCGAATAAAACACTAAGAACACGCCGCGATCGCCAAGGGAATTATTTGCACGACTTGCGTGAAATGCCCTAAACCCCCGTCAGGCAAGGCCTCGAACGATAAAAAAAGAGAAAAAAATCCGGCCATTTGCCGATGCATATTTTCGCGGTTGCACCGACATATTTATTCAAGTTCCATACCACCATGCAATGAGCAACATGCAGTGAGCAATAAGGAACCGTTTTGCCTTCTTCTTCCCGAGGTGGATGCGATGTTGAGCATGTTATCGAGAGTCGTCGATATAGCCATGGCAGTGCTGGGCGCATCGCTCGGTGCGTCGCTGGGCGCGGGCGCATTCGTCTGGCTCGACGATGTCGAACGCACCATGCTCGGCTTCTCGTGCGTGCTGATGATCATGACGTTTCCGTCGTTCGGAATCTATCAGTCATGGCGCGGCAAGCCCGTCTACGACCTGCTGCTGCGCGTGACGATAGCGTGGCTGCTGGTCGAAAGCGCGGGCGTGCTGCTCACCTTCAGCATTCATCGCTCGGAGTCGCTGTCGCGTTTGTGGCTCATGTATTGGGCGGCATGCACCGTCGGCTTGTTCATCGTTTCGAAGACGGTCATCTATACGGCGCTCAAGTTTCTGCGGCGTGAGGGCTTCAATCAAAAGAGCGTTGCGATTGTCGGCTCGGCGCCGTATGCGCACTTTCTGATCGAGCAGATGCGCGGCCGTCCCGATGCAGGCTTTAGTCCCGTTTGCGTGTTCGATCTCGGCACGGAACTCGATGCAAAAGGCAGCGGGATGGAAGGCGATACGCTCGCGGGCGTGCGCATCGAGCGCGATTTCGCGCAACTGGTCACGCAGGTGCGCAAGAGCGGCATTCGCGAGTTGTGGCTCGCTTTGCCCATTTCGCAAGAGCAAACGATTCACCGCATCGTCACCGAGTTTCGCGACGATTTCGTCAACGTGCGCTTCATCCCCGATGTGCGGAGCCTGTCGTTCTTCGGCCATGCCGTGGTCGATCTGCTCGGCGTGCCCGCGATCAATCTCGCGGCGTCGCCGATCACGGATATCAAGGTTCTGCCGAAGCTCGTGTTCGATCGCGTGTTCGCCGCGTGCGTGCTGCTCGGCATGTCGCCGGTGCTCATGGCGATCGCGGTGCTCGTCAAGTTGTCGTCGCCGGGGCCGGTGTTCTTCAGGCAGAAGCGCAAGGGTATCGATGGCCGCGAATTCGAAATCTACAAGTTCCGTTCGATGAAAGTGCACGCCGAGACAGCGGGACACATCACGCAGGCGCGGCGCGGCGACAAGCGCGTGACGAAGGTCGGCGCGTTCCTGCGCCGCACGAGCCTCGACGAGTTGCCGCAATTCATCAACGTGCTCAAGGGCGAGATGTCGGTCGTGGGTCCGCGTCCGCATGCGCTCGAACACGACGACATCTATAAGGATCTCGTCAAAGGCTATATGCATCGATATCGCATCAAGCCGGGCATCACGGGCTGGGCGCAAGTGAACGGCTTTCGCGGCGAGACGGACCGCATCGAAAAGATGTCGGGCCGCGTGAAGCTCGATCTCTATTACATGCAGCACTGGACCTTCGGTCTCGACATGAAGATCGTCGCGATGACGCTGTGGAAAGGCTTCGCCGGCGCGAACGCTTACTGAAACCGATCAAGCAAACAACACCTGGAGTGGGATCATGAAACTGACGATCATCGGCAGCGGCTACGTTGGACTCGTGACGGGCGCATGCCTCGCGGACATCGGCAACGACGTGTTGTGCCTCGACGTCGACCAACGCAAGATCGCCATTCTGAACGGCGGCGGCATTCCGATTCACGAACCGGGTCTTCAGGACGTGATCGATCGCAATCGCGATGCCGGGCGTCTCGCGTTCACGTCGAACGTGCAGCAGGCGGTCGAGCACGGCGAGATGTTGTTCATTGCGGTCGGCACGCCGTCCGATGAAGACGGCTCGGCCGATCTGCAATACGTGCTCGGTGCGGCGCGTGATATTGGCCGCTACATGAACGGCTTCAAGGTGATCGTCGATAAATCGACCGTACCCGTGGGCACCGCAAAGCGCGTGAAGGCGGCTATCGAACATGAACTGAATGCGCGTGGCGTGAGCCATATGTTCTCGGTCGTGTCGAATCCCGAGTTCCTCAAGGAAGGCGCGGCGATCGAAGACTTCACGCGGCCCGACCGCATTGTGATCGGTTGCGACGAAGACGTGCCGGGCGAGCGCGCGAAAGAGCGCATGAAGCGTCTCTATGCGCCGTTCAACCGCAATCACGAACGCACGCTGTATATGGATGTGCAATCGGCGGAGTTCACCAAGTACGCGGCCAATGCGATGCTCGCCACGCGCATCTCGTTCATGAACGAACTCGCGAACTTCGCGGACCGCGTGGGCGCCGATATCGAAGCGGTGCGGCGCGGCATCGGCTCGGACCCGCGCATCGGTTATGACTTCCTGTATGCGGGCTGCGGCTATGGCGGCTCGTGCTTTCCGAAGGACGTGCGCTCGCTGATCCAGACTGCTTCAGGATTAGGCCATGAAATGAGCATTCTCAAGGCCGTTTCGAACGTGAACGAAGCGCAGAAGGACACGCTCACGCGCAAGATCGTCGAGCGCTTCGGCGACGATCTGTCGGGTCGCACGTTCGCGCTGTGGGGCCTCGCGTTCAAGCCAAACACCGACGACATGCGCGATGCCCCGAGCCGCGTGCTCGCGGCCGCATTGCTTGCGCGCGGCGCGAAGATCGTCGCGTATGACCCCGTTGCCGTCGACGAAGCGCGCCGCGTGTTCGCGCTCGATCTGCAAGGCCAGCCGGAAGCGCGCGCACGTCTGTCCTACGCGGCCAATCACAAAGATGCGCTCGACGGCGCGGATGCACTCGTGATCGTCACCGAATGGAAGGTCTTCAAGAGCCCGGACTTCGATGCGATCAAGCGCCGCCTGAAGCACCCGGTGATCTTCGACGGCCGCAATCTATACGAGCCGGAAACGATGAACGAAATGGGCATCGAGTATCACGCGATCGGTCGCGGCGTGCGCCGCGTCGAAGCGAACGTTGCCGCGAGCATCGTCTGACGCGGCCTATGTTCGGAAGCGTTCTGATCGTCTGTCACGCGAACATCTGCCGCAGTCCCGCGGCGGAAATGCTGTTTCGCGCGCATCTGGACAAGCGTGGGGCGAGGCCGATCGAGTTCCGTTCGGCCGGACTCTACGCGCAGGAAGGCGAAGACATCGACCCGACGATGCAGCGGCTGCTTGCGGAGCAGGGACTGGAAGCGTCGGGGCATCGTTCGCGACGGCTCGATCGCCGCATGGCGCGCGATGCGGATCTGATCCTCGTGCCCGAGCGCAAGCAGATCGACGCGATCGCGCGTCTCGCGCCAACGACGCGCGGCAAGGTGCATTTGCTCGGCAAATGGGAAGACTCGGAAGTCGCGGACCCTTATGGCGGCCATGAGGCCGCGTATCGCGAGAGCTTTGGACTTATCGAACGGTTAGTGCTCGGATGGCTCAACAAAATATGCTGATTTCACGTGTTCTTTTGCTGACGTTTTTTATGTCGGCGCTCTTGTCCGCGTGCGGCACCGCGCCGGGCAATTTTCTCGATACATCGCGACTCGAAGACAAGGACCCGACGCCGACCACGACTTATCCCGTGCATCTCATCACCGTCGATACCATCGCGCAGGAGCAGGCGACGCCCGAGGCCGCGCAGCCGTTGCCGCCCGCGCGTTTTGCGGATGCGGCGCAGTACGTGTATCGCATCGCGCCGCAGGACATTCTCGGCGTGACGTTATGGGATCACCCCGAACTGACGACGCCGCAAGGCAGCACGCTGTCGACCGGCGGCAACACCACGCAAACCGTCGCGGGCGCGTTGCAGCAGCCCTATACGCAGGCGCTGCCGGGTCAGGCCGATCCGTACGGACAGACGGTCTCGGCGAACGGCACGATCTTCTTTCCGTTCATCGGCAAGGTGCGCGTCGCGGGCAAGACCACGGGCGAAGTTCGCGACGAGATGGCGGCCGCGCTTTCGCCCTACATCAAGAACCCGCAACTCGACGTGCGCGTGCTTGCCTACCGAAGCCAGAAGATCGCGGTGACGGGCGAAGTGAAGCAGCCCGGCCCGCTTGCCATCAGCGACGTGCCGCTGACGCTCGTCGATGCGATCACGCGTTCGGGCGGCACAACGGGCGAAGCCGACTTGCAGCGCGTGCGGCTCACGCGCAACGGCAAGCTCTATGTGCTCGATGCGAACGGCATGCTCGATCGCGGCGACATCAGCCAGAACGTGATGCTGCAGGCGGGCGACATCCTCAACGTGCCGGACCGTTACGACAGCCGCATCTTCGTGATGGGCGAAGTGAAGACGCCGATGCCCGTGAACATGGTGCGCGGCCGCGCATCGATTGCGGATGCGCTCACGCAGGCAGGCGGCGTGCTCGATACCGATGCCAACGTGCGTCAGGTCTATGTCGTGCGCGGCGTGCGCAACAACCCGTCGAAGCCGGACATCTATCGCCTCGATATGTCGCAGCCCGATTCGCTGCTGCTGTCGACACAGTTTCAGCTTCATCCGCAGGACGTCGTCTATGTGGGCACGGCGGGCGCGGTGCAGTTCAATCGCCTGATCAATCAGGTGTTGCCGACCTTGCAGACGCTGTTCTACTTGAAGCAGCTGACGCGCTAAGGGGAGTCGTATCGTGAATATGCAAGAACATCCCTATCTGCAAAAGCCCGATGAGGAAGATGTCGTTCTCGGCAATCTGATTCAGACCGTGATCGACGATATTGGGTGGCTCATCGGCGTTGCAGCGTTCGTGATCATGGCGGCGGCCGTGTATTGCTACATCGCGAGGCCGGTGTATTCGGCGGATGCGCATGTGCGCGTCGAGACCAACGACAACACATCGCAGGCGCTCACGCAGACGCAAACCGGCCAGGCCATCAACTCGGGTTCGAGCGCGTTGCCGACCGATGCCGAGATCGAGATCATCAAGAGCCGTGGCGTGGTCGCACCCGTGGTCGCGGAATGCAAGCTGAACTTCTTCGTGTCGCCGGTGACGCTGCCGGTGCTCGGCAGCCTAGCTGCGCGTTTCGCGACGCCGGGCACGCCCGCGAAGCCGTGGTTCGGGCTGGCGTCGTATGCATGGGGCGGCGAGATCGCGGAGGTCGATTCGATCGATGTCGATCCGCAATGGGAAGGCAAGGACCTCATGCTCACCGCGCTCGGCGACGGACGTTACTCGCTCGCCGATCAGCAAGGGCATGAGTTGCTTCAGGGCAAAGCCGGCGAAAACGCGAGCGGTAACGGCGTGAGTTTGTTCGTGAAGAAGCTCGTCGCGCGTCCCGGCACGCGCTTCAAGGTGATGCGCGCGAACGATCTCTCGGCTATTGCGAGCTTCCAGTCGGGCATCACGGTGACGGAGCAGGGCAAGCAGACTGGCGTCATTCAGATATCGCTCGAGAATCAAAATCCCGAGAAGGCCGCAGAGATTGCCAATGCGCTGGCGCAGTCGTATCTGCGTCAGCATGTGGAGAGCAAGCAGGCCGATGCGAGCAAGATGCTCGAGTTCCTTCGCACCGAAGAGCCGCGCCTCAAGGCCGATCTGCAACATGCAGAAGCGGCCTTGACCGAGTATCAGCGGCAGGCCGGCGTCATCAATGCGAGCGACGAAGCCAAGGTCTATCTCGAAGGCAGCATCAACTACGAAGCGCAAATCTCGGCGTTACGTTTGCAGATATCGTCGCTGGAGCAACGTTACGGCAATCTGCATCCGTCGCTGACCACAGCGCGTCAGCAGCTCGCGCAGCTTGAAACGCAGCGCGAACGTTATGCGTCGCGCTTCCGCGATCTGCCGCAATCGGAAGTAAAGGCGGTTGCGTTGCAGCGCGATGCGAAAGTGGCCGAGGACATCTACGTGCTGCTGCTCAATCGCGTGCAGGAGCTTTCGGTGCAGCGCGCGGGCACGGGCGGCAACGTGCATATCGTCGATGCAGCGTTGCGGCCGGGCGACCCCGTCAAGCCGAAGAAGGTGCTGATCATGTCGGCGGCCGTGATTCTCGGGCTGATACTCGGCACCGGTTTCGTGTTTGCGCGCCGCGCGATCTTCAAGGGCATCGACGATCCCGAGCGTCTCGAACGCGTCTCTTCGTTGCCGATCTTCGGCCTCGTGCCGCTCAGCGTCGAACAGACGAAGTTCGATACCGATGCGAAGCGCCGCCGCGAACGCGATCATGAAGCGCCCATTCTCGCGTCGATGCGTCCCAACGACGTATGCGTCGAAATCATGCGCAGCCTGCGCACGTCGATTCAATTCTCGTTGATGGAAGCGCGCAATCGCGTCGTGATGGTGACGGGACCGGTGTCGGGCGTGGGCAAGAGCTTTCTCACGACCAACCTCGCCGTATTGCTCGCGGCGACCGGCAAGCGGGTACTGCTGATCGATGCCGACATGCGGCGCGGCAAGCTCGAACGCTCGTTCAACGGCGAACGTGTACCGGGTCTCGCGGAACTGCTCGCCGGATCGATCAGCATGGAAGACGCGATTCGCACGACGCGCATCGCTTCGCTCGACTTCATCGCGGCGGGCAAGCGCCCGGAGAATCCGTCGGAACTGTTGATGTCGCCGCGTCTTCAGCATTATCTCGACGCGCTCGGGCGCACGTATGACGCGATCCTCATCGACACGCCGCCGGTGCTCGCGGTGACGGATGCGCTGATCGTCGGCAAGCTCGCGGGCACGAACTTTCTCGTGCTGCGTTCCGGCGCGCACAACGAAGCGGAAATCACCGAAGCAACGCGCCGCTTGCGCACGGCGGGCATCGCGGTGCAGGGGGCGATTCTCAACGGCACGCCGCAGCGCGCACGCGGTTATGGCCGCGCGCATTACGCGGCGGTCGAAGAATATGCGGGCACGTGACGCACGAAAGGAGAGCGAGCGATGAAGATGAAAGTCTCCGTGGTGGTGCCGACCTATCGGCGGCCGGCGGACCTGAAGCGGTGTCTTGCGGCGCTGCGCGCACAGACACGCATGCCCGATGAAGTACTCGTGATCGCACGTGCCGAAGACGATGCCACCGCGCGACGCCTTGCCATCGAACTGAAAAGCGCCAGCCGCTTCGCGCTGCGCGTGATCGACACCGGCGCGGGCGGGCAGGTGGCCGCGCTCAATCGCGGGCTGGAATCGGCGGAGGGCGACATCATCGCGATCACCGACGACGACGCCGCGCCGCATCCCGACTGGATCGAACGCATTGCGCGCGCCTTCGAAGCCGACGAGCGTCTCGGTGCAATCGGTGGTCGCGACTGGGTACACGAAAAGGGCCGCGTGCTCGATGGTTCATGTCATGAAGTCGGCGTGATCCGGCGCACGGGACGCATCGTAGGTAATCATCATCTTGGCGTGGGCGCGGCGCGCGAAGTGCGCATGCTGAAGGGCGCGAACATGAGCTATCGGCGCGCGGCGGTGTCGACGCTGCGTTTCGATACGCGTCTGCGCGGCGCGGGCGCGCAAGTCCACAACGACATGGCGTTCAGCATGAGCGTGCGCCGCGCGGGCTGGAGCGTGCTCTACGATCCGCTCGTTGCGGTGGATCACTTTCCCGCCGAACGTTTCGACGACGACCGCCGCGATGCGCAAACGCTCGGCGCATTGAGCGATGCCGCGTATAACTTCCATCTCATTCTCGGCGAGCAGCTCGAACCGGCGCATCGCGATATCGCGTGGGTCTGGTATGCGCTGATCGGCACGCGCGTTTATCCGGGCGTGCTGCATACCGTGATCGCGATGCGCAGCGGCATAGCGCGTGCATGGCAACGCTTTCGCGCGGTACGCAAGGGCGCATTGCAGGCGCGTCGCGATGCACGCCGCATGCGCGATGCATCCGCGCCGACGATTTCCCCCGCGAGGACGCTATGACAAACGTCCATGTGCATCTCTTTCATGGCGCGGACCCGCGGCATTATCGCAAGGGCGACGACATCGGCTGCCTGTACGGCTATCACCATGCGGAGTCGCCTGAATTCGCGTTGTCATATTCGCGCGATGCGCACGAGAGCAAGCCGGTGCGTTTCATCCGGCGCGCGTTGAAGGCCGCGCTCGGTTTCGACTTCATTCATACGTGGCGCAATCGCGATGCGATTCTCTCTTGCGATGCCGTGTGGACGCATACGGAGCAGGAATATCTTTCGGCGGCATTGCTGCTTTTGTTGAAAGCGCGGGGAAAGAGCAAGCCGCTTCTGCTCGCGCAATCGATCTGGCTGCTCGACAAATGGAACGGCTATGGCGCGTTGCGCCGCTGGATGGTTCGCAAGCTGATTGCACGCGCCGATATTCTCACGACACATTCGAGTGTGAATGCCGCACTCGTGCGCGAATACTTCGGCCGCGATGCGACTCAGGTGTTCTATGGTCTCAACACGCAAGACTTCTCGCTGAACGCACCGCGCGAGTGGACGGCGCATACGCCGCTGCGCGTCGGCGCGATCGGCAATGATCGCGATCGCGACTGGGCGACGCTCGCCACAGCTTTCCGCAACGACGATCGCTACGACGTGCGCATCGCGACGCGGCGGCGCGTTCCGGCTTCGCTGCACGCGGATAACGTACATATCGCGCCCGCCATCGGCCTGAACGCTGCGCGCGAACTCTACGACTGGGCCGATGTGATTGTCGTGCCATTGCGCGCGAACACGCATGCGTCGGGACTGACCGTGCTGCTCGAAGCGGTCGCGCTGGGCAAGCCCGTTATCGTGACGGACGTGGGCGGCCTGCGCGATTACTTCGGCACGGGACACGTGTCTTATGTGCCCGCGCACGATGCGGTCGCGTTGCGGCGCGCGCTCGATGAACTGCGCGCGGATCCGGCACTTGCGCTCGCGCGTGCGCAAGCCGCGCTTCGGCACTTCGTCGCGCGAGACTACACGACACGCGAGTTCGCGCTTCAGCATGTACGCCTGACGCGCGAAGCATTGGGACGCGGTCAGGGCGCGAGCGAAGCCGTGACGAACACGCAAACCGTGTTCGCATCGCACGAGCTGACGCGATGAGCACACCGTCGCTGCCTCGCGCGCCACGCGATCTTGCAGGCCGCATCGGCACGTTGCGACCGGCGCGCCAAGGTCCGCCCGAATGGACCGCGCAGGCCATCGTGTGGGGGCTCACTGCGCTCCTCGTGCTCGCGCGTCAGGGCACGGTGCTCACGCTCGCATTTCCGTTGATGTCGACGCTCGCCGCGCTGTGGCTGTACTTCAAAAGCCCGGCGCGCTATATCGGCTTCATGTGGTGGGTGTGGTTCCTGAGCCCGGAAGTGCGGCGTCTCGCGGACTGGGGCAAGGGATCGTTCACGCCGACGAGCCTGATCCAGATCGCGCCGCTCGTCGTCACGATGATCTGCGGGCTCACGCTGTTGCGTCAGTATCGCGTGCTCGCGCAGCGCCGTGGCTTGCCGATGCTGCTCATGTTGCTCGGCATTGCGTATGCGTATCTGATTGGCGTGGCGTCGAGCGGACCGATGGCGGCGACCTACGATCTCGCGAACTGGCTGTATCCGGTGCTGATCGGCTTTCACATCATGGTGAACGCGCACGAGTATCCGAAGTATCGAAAGGTGTTGCTCGACACCTTCGTATACGGCCTGCTCGTGATGGGCGCATACGGCATCGTGCAGTTCTTCATCATGCCGGCATGGGATTCGATGTGGATGATCGGCTCGCAGATGGCGTCGCAAGGCGAGCCCGTGCCGCTCGGCGTGCGCGTGTTCAGCACGATGAATTCATCGGGTCCGTTCGCGCTCGTCGCGATGGCGGGGCTCACTTTCGTCATGGCCGGCACGCAGCGCGCACGCTGGATCGCGGGCGGTCTCGGCTTCGTCTCGTTCGGTTTGTCGCTGGTGCGTTCGGCATGGGGCGGATGGATCATCTCGATGGTGCTGCAACTGATCAAGGCGAGCAATCGCGTGCGTCTGCGCATTTTGCTCGGCGCAATCGTGCTGATTGCACTGTCGGTGCCGGTGATGACGGTGGGTCCGATCGCGGATCGTCTCGGCACGCGCTTGCAAACCATGACCAACCTGAGCGACGACAGCAGCTACGCGGCGCGCAACGAGTTCTATACGACCTTCATGGTGACGGCCTTTACCGATGTCACCGGCGAAGGCTTCGGCGCAACCGGCACATCGACCAAGCTCGCGAGCGCGAACGGCGATCTCGGCAAATACGGCAGCTTCGACAGCGGCGTGATGAACGTGCCGTTCGTGCTCGGCTGGCCGGGCGGGCTGCTCTATACGGCGGGTGTCGTGCTGCTGCTCGTGCGCGCATTGCGCGCGTCGTTCTCGCTACGTGACGACAAATTCGCGCAAGCCGCGTTGAGCCTCGCGTTCTCGATGATCGGCATTCTGCTCTTCGCCAACACCTTCGTGAGCACGGGCGGATCGTTGTTGTTCACGAGCCTGTTCTCGATCATCGCCGCGCGACATCACGCGAAGCTCATGCGTCGACGCAACGCTTTCATTTTTAAAACTCAAGGGCTAGCCAATGAGAATCGCGATCGTCACGCACGTCGTGCGGCATAACGACGGACAAGGGCGCGTCAACTACGAAATCGCGCGCGCGGCGCTGGCCGAAGGGCACGAGGTCATTCTCGTCGCATCGCATGTCGCGCCCGAGTTGCTCGACCATCCGCGCCTGCGCTGGGTGCGCGTGATCGCGGGCCGCGTATGGCCGACGCGCCTCGTCAAGCAACAGGTGTTTGCCATCAAGAGCGCGCTGTGGCTGCGCACGCATCGCGACGACTATGACGTGCTGCACGTGAACGGCTTCATCACCTGGGCGCGCGCCGATGTGAATACCGCGCACTTCGTACACGGCGGGTGGATGAAGAGCGCCTATTACCCGTTTCGTTTGCGCGGCGGCGCGTGGTCCGCGTATCAGGTGATCTATAGCCGGCTGAACGCGTGGCTCGAAGGCTGGGCTTATCGACGTTCGCGCGTGGTCGCGGCGGTGTCGGAGAAAGTCGCGGAAGAGATTCGCGCGGGCGGTATCGAGAAGGATCGCGTCGAGGTCGTCTATAACGGCGTCGATACGACGGCCTTCAGTGCGGCGGCGCCTGATCGTGCGTCCTTCGGCCTCAAAGACGATGCATTCCTGATGCTGTTCGTCGGTGACCTGCGCACGCCGCGCAAGAATCTGCAGACCGTGCTGCATGCGCTCGTGGCGTTGCCGTCGCACGTACAGCTTGTCGTCGCGGGTTATCTGCCGGGCAGTCCTTATCCGGATCAGGCGCGTGCACTTGGCATCGCGGATCGCGTGCATTTTCTCGGCCTCGTGAAGAACATGCCGACGTTGATGCACTCCGTCGATACCTTCGTGTTTCCTTCGCGTTATGAAGCGATGAGTCTCTCGCTGCTCGAAGCGCTCGCCGCCGGGTTGCCCGTGATCACCGCGCGCACGGCGGGCGGGGCGGAGATCATCGGTGAGGAATGCGGCATTGTGCTCGAAGATCCCGACGATGCAGCCGCACTCGCGCATGCAATCGATGAACTCGCTACAGCGCCTGCGCGACGCGGACGCATGGGCGAATCAGCGCGCGAGCTTGCATCGCATTTCAACTGGGCGCGCATGGCGCGGCGTTATCTCGATCTTTATCGCAGCTTCGCGCGGCACGAGCGCAACGAATCGGCGACGCCGTTGAACGCGGCATCGGCGCAATCGGGCGCGTGAGCGGCGGGTCAAATCACATCGAACAGGGCAGGCATATGAGCACACACGCGAGCACGCAATCCATCAAGTCGCTGCAAATCGGAATGCACTGGTTTCCCGAGCGCGCGGGCGGTCTCGACCGTATGTATTACACGCTGGTCGGTGCATTGCCGGCGGCGGGCGTCGAAGTGCGCGGCGTGGTGGCCGGATCGCCGCGCGTGGCCGTGGATACGGGCGGTGCGATCCGCGGATTCGGACCGGCGGCGCAGTCGCTGCCGCGTCGCTTGATGAATGCACGCAGCGCGTTGCGCGATACGTTGCGCGACGAGCGGCCGGATGTCGTCTCATCGCACTTTGCGCTTTATACGTTTCCTGGTCTCGACGTGACGCGCGGTATCGCACAGGTCTCGCATTTTCAGGGGCCGTGGGCAGACGAGAGTCATGTCGAAGGCGCGGATTCGTTTGGCCAGCGCGCGAAGTTCATGCTGGAGCGGCGCGTGTATGCGCGTTCGTCGCGTTTGATCGTGTTGTCGGAAGCGTTCGGGCAGATCCTGAATGCGCGCTATGGCGTGCCGGAAGAGCGCATTCGCGTTGTGCCGGGTTGCGTGGATGTCGCGCAGTTCGACCTGAAGATGACGCGCACGGAGGCGCGCAGGCGCCTGCAATTGCCGCTCGGGCGGCCGGTCGTGCTCGCGGTGCGCAGGCTCGTGCGGCGCATGGGGCTCGAATCGCTCATCGACGCGATGACGCGCGTCAAGCAGAAAGTCCCGGACGTGCTGCTGCTCATCGCGGGCAAGGGGCGTCTTGCGGAGGAATTGCAGGCGCGTATCGATGCCGCGGGTCTGGACGAAAACGTGCGTCTGCTCGGCTTCGTGCCGGACGATCATCTCGCCGCGCTTTATCGTGCCGCCGATGTGAGCATCGTGCCGACTGTCGCGCTCGAAGGCTTCGGTTTGATCACGGTCGAGTCGCTTGCGTCGGGTACGCCGGTGCTGGTGACGCCCGTAGGTGGATTGCCGGAAGCGGTGAGAGGCTTATCGAAGGATCTGGTGCTCGAATCGACCGGCGCCGATGCGATTGCGAACGGCCTGATCGCAAGCTTCGATGGCACGCTCGACCTGCCCGACGAAGCCGCATGCAGGCGCTATGCGTGGGAACACTTCGATCGTTCGGTCATTGCGAAGCGCGTTGCTGCGGTTTATGAAGAAGCGATTGAAGCAGGGCCCGTGCATTGAGTCTGCGAACCGGCGCGTTGAAGAACGCGCCGGAGTAAGTTACACCGCGACCTGAGCACTCATATGGTCGTACATCCATTCGAGCGTATCCGCAATGGGCGTATGCGGTACGTGTCCGATCACTTGCCGCAGCTTGCGATTCGATCCGACGAGCCTCGCAATCTCATTGCGTCGCATGAAGCGCGGATCGACGAAGACATCGATCTCATAGCCCGCAATGCGCGCAAGCATCTGCAACATCTGACCCAATGAATGGCTATGTCCTGAGCAGATGTTGAACGTCTCGCCGACGGGCGCCGCGTGCAACAGCTTTGCATAGGTCGCGACGACATCGCGCACGTCCGAGAAATCGCGGCTCACATTGAGATTGCCCAGCGATATGCGCGCCTCGCGCCGCGCATGATGCCCGACGATCTTCGGCAGCACATAATCCTCGCTCTGACCGACGCCCGTATAGTTGAACGGCCTCACGAAGATAAGCGGCAAGCGATCGATCCAGAGCCGCGCCGCATGTTCCATCGCGAGCTTGCTGACCGCGTAATCGTTGGCGGGCTGAATGGAGACGTCTTCATCGATGGTCTCGACGGCTGCATTGCCATACACGTTCGCGGTGCTCGCGAGCAGCACCGCGCGCGGCTTTTTGTCGAGCACGGTGAGGGCCGCAAGCAGATTGCGCGTGCCGACGATATTCACCATATACGTCTTGCTGGGCGGATTGCCCGTGACGTGCGCCGCGCCCGCGAGATGCACGACGACATCGGGACGCGCATCCGTGACGAACGACTTGAGCGCATCCGCATCGAGCAGATCGACCGGAATGCCGACGGTATCGGCCACGTCTCCATCTGGTGAAGGCGTGGTCGTACCCCACACGTCGTAGCCCGCGTTCATCAGTTCCACCGCCATATGGCGGCCCGTGAAGCCCGAGAGGCCCGTAATGAGTGCGCGTCGTGCCATGGGTCGCCTAGAACGTCGGCTGAAGTTCGTTGCGCCGCAAGTCGGCGTCGACCATCATCTTGCAAAGTTCTTCGAGCGTGGTCTTGGGCGCCCAGCCGAGCTTCTCGCGCGCCTTGTCCGCGCTGCCGATCAGCAGATCGACTTCCGCCGGACGATAGAACTTCGGGTTCACGCGCACGAGCGTGCGGCCCGTCGAGATATCGATGCCGCGCTCGCGTTCACCCTTGCCCGCCCATTCGAGCTGATAACCCGCGGCGGCGAAGGCCATGCGCACGAAATCGCGCACGGTTTCGGTGCGATTCGTCGCGAGCACATAGGTGTCGGGCTCGCTCGTCTGCAACATGCGCCACATGCCTTCGACATATTCGGCTGCAAAGCCCCAGTCGCGCTTGGCATCGAGATTGCCGAGTTCAAGAAGCTCTTCCTTGCCGAGATGAATTTTCGCGACGGTGTCCGTGATCTTGCGCGTGACGAATTCGCGCCCACGCAACGGGGATTCGTGATTGAACAGAATGCCGCTGCATCCGAAGATGTTGTACGACTCGCGATAATTGATCGTGGTCCAGTGGGCAAACAGCTTGGCCACGCCGTAAGGACTGCGCGGATAGAAGGGCGTTTCCTCGGATTGCGGAATGGCCTGCACCTTGCCGAACATCTCGGAGGTGGACGCCTGGTAATAGCGCATGGTCGGATCGATCACGCGGATCGCTTCGAGCAGATTGAGCGCGCCCAAACCGGTAACGCCCGCAGTGGTCGAAGGCTGATCGAATGACACGCCGACGAAACTTTGCGCTGCGAGGTTATAGAGTTCGCCCGCTTCGGCTGTTTCGAGCAAACGAAGATTGGAACCGAGATCGGTCAGATCGTGCTCGACGAGCTTGAGCTTCGGATGACGATCGATGCCAAGCTCCGCGATGCGCCAGAAGTTCACCGAACTTGTGCGCCGGTAGGTGCCGACCACTTCGTACCCTTTATCGAGCAGCAGCTTTGCAAGATACGCGCCGTCCTGTCCCGATACGCCTGTGATGATCGCCTTCTGCTGCGTGGCCATGGGTTCTACCTCGTCGATGATGTCATGAGCCGATGATAGGGAAAAGAAAACGGAAAAATATCCGCATTTCTTTAGCGCCAGGCACTCGTATTTTTTAAGCGACGACGCGCAATTTTCCTGAGATTAATTTCCGTTTTTTTAGCTTTATTTGGCCTCTACCCTCTAAGCGTCTAAAAGGGGCCGTCGATGCGGCGCTAACGGAGGAACATTTGCGGCGCACCGGTTTTTTTCTTTGCATCGCGCTTGGCTTGAGTCTAAGCGTCACACATGCGGAAGCGGCGCCGTCGCGCGTGCTCGACGCGAAGTCTTCGTGGATCGGCAATACGTTCGGCTTCGGCAACGGCGCTTGGACGCAGATCAACATCACGGCGATTGCCGTTGCACCCGATGGACGCGTGTTCACCAATTCGCCGTGGGACGAGAGCGGCGCGGAAGCCAGCGTGTATCGCGACGGCCAGATGCTCGGCTACGCGGGCGGCACGCACGGATGGGGCGCAGCGGGCGGCAATGCGGTCGCGGTGAATTCGCGCTACGTATATGTCGCGGTTGGTGTGGGCAACGAGAAAGGGCGGCTCGTCAAGGAAGGTGTGTGGCCGCGTTCGGGCCGGCATTGGATCGGCGTGACACGGCGCGATATCGGCGACATGAAACGTCCCGCGCCTTTCGAGGACGGCATCGCGCAAAAGGCGCTTGCGAACGACAAAGATTCGCGCGCGGTGCTCGCACGCAGCTTTCTGACGATCAACGACACGCCTGACGACGCGCGTCAGGATATCGGCGGTCTGGCGGCAAGCGATGCGTTGCTGTATGTGGCGAATACATCGCAGGATCGCATCGAGCTGTACGACGCAGCTTCGATGCAAAAGAAATCGCAATGGAGCGCGCCGCAGCCGGGGCGTATCGCGCTTGGTGCCGATGGCTCGTTATGGGCGATCGTCGAGAGTCGCGGCGAGCATCCGCGTGTCGTGCATTACGGCGCGTCGGGTCAAACCTTGAGTGATGCACCGCGTTTGGCGGCGGACAGCATGGCGGTCGATATCGCGCTGGACAAGCAAGGACGCGTGCTCGTGGCGGACAACGGGCCGCGTCAGCAAGTGCTTTTCTTCGCGAAGGAAGGCAGCGTCTATCGCGAATCAAGCGCATTGGGCGAGCGCGGCGGAATTTTTTCGGGCGTGGCGGGCAAGCCGGGGCCGCGACGCTTCAACGGGTTGACGGGCGTGGGCGTGGATGCGGCGGGCAACGTCTATGTATCGGCGAATGGAATCGGCACGCATGATGGCCCGATCGGCGCGGGACTCGGTGCGACGCTGGAAAGCTATGCACCCGATGGCACGTTGCGCTGGCAGATGCAGGGCCTGCTTTTTGTCGATGGCGCATGGATCGATCCCGGCCGGCCCGATAGCGTCTACACGGGCAACAAGCGCTTCGAACTGGATCTCTCGAAGCCTGCGGGACAGGAATGGAAATACGCGGGCTTTCTATCGGGCCGCTTCAGGTATCCGGATGACCCGGTATTTCATGTCGATCAGTGGCCGGGCTTGCCGATCGCACGCAGGCTCGATGGCCGCACGTTTCTCTATCTGACGGACATGTATGCGGACCATTTGAAGATCTATCGCTTCGATGCGAAACGCGACGGCGAACTCGCGATTCCATCGGGCTTTATCGCGGGACGTCCGCGTCCGGTGCAGAACGTGCCGAATCGTCCGGAAGGCGGCGAATGGATCTGGCGCGATCAGAACGGCGACGGACGTTTCGATACCGGCGAGTTTCAACGCAATCCGGGCGCGGCACGCATCACGGGCGGATGGGGCTGGTGGGTCGACATCAAAGGCGATATCTGGCGCACGAGCGATGTGAAGGGCATTCATCGTCTGCGTTATGGCGGCCTCGACAAGCAGGGCAATCCCGTCTACGACTACGCGAACATGCAGACCTACCCCGTGCCCGCGCCGTTCACCGAATTGCGCCGCGCCGTATATGACGCAGCATCGGACACGATGTACGTCACCGGCTATACCGCGGATGAGCCGTATGACCGCCGTTACTGGAAGGAAGTCGGGCGGCGTTTCGTGCGCTACGACCACTGGTCGAGCGATGCACGCGCGCGCTATTCGATCGATCTTCCGTGGGACACGCAGGCGAAGCCGCTTTCGACTGTCATCGGCATCACGGTGGAAGGGCAATACGTGTTTGCAGTCGAGCCGGTCGGCGATGTGCATGTGTACGACAAGGACTCGGGCCGAGAAGTTGGCGTCATCAAACCGGGAGCGGAAGTCGGCCATGCATCCGGCTGGGTGGATGTGCCCAACGGCGTGAGCGCGCACCGGCGCGGCAATGGCGAGTATCTCGTGTTCGTCGAAGAAGACGCGCGCGGCAAGGTGATGATGTACCGCTGGACACCCCAGAGCTGAACGCGCGAGGAAAGTCGATGGAAAAGAGCATGGTCAGGAACGTCGGGATCAACTTCATCGGGTTGATTTTGCCGACTTTCGTTTCGCTCGCGACGGTGCCCGCATATATCCGGCTCGTAGGCGTCGAACGTTATGGCGTTATCAGTCTGGTGTGGACGCTGATCGGCTACTTCAGCATTCTCGATCTGGGCATGAGCATGGCGGCGCAGCATCAGATCGCACGCGCGCAGGCATCGGGCGATGTCGAACAACGCACGCGCGTGTTCTGGAGCGCGGTGTGGCTCAACTTCGCGACCGGTGTGATCGGTGGCCTTGCGATTTATTTCGGCGCATTCATGTACACGGCGTATGTCGCGCATTCGGCGCCCGCTTTGCAGCAAGAGGTTTATCGCGCGTTGCCGTGGCTCGCACTGGCCATTCCGCTTGCGAATGTCTCGTGGGTCTTCGCGGGCGCGATCAACGCGATGGAGCGCTTCGGCATCTACAACGCGAACCAGACCTTCGGCACTTTTCTCTTTCAGTTGTTGCCGTTGGGCGCGGCGTGGTTCATCGCACCGAATCTGCAGACGGTTATCGCAGCCGCTGTGCTCGCGCGTTTGCTCGCCGCGCTGTTGCTTGCGCGAGCCAGTTTCAAGCTGCTGGAGATTCGCCGCATCGACTGGCCGAGACGTCACGTAGCGGGCGGCCTGTTTCGCTTCGGCGGCTGGATGCTGGTGTCATCCATCACGACGATGCTCACCGATTCACTCGATCGCGTGCTGCTCGGCGCGCATCTCGGCGCACGCTTCGTTACCTATTACACGGTGCCGCAGAACCTCGTCACGCGTCTGAACATGTTGCCCAACGCGATGGTGCGCACGCTCTTTCCGCGCCTCTCCGCGATCGATCGCAGCGATGCGAACGGCATGGCGACGACGTCGCTCGTCTTTCTCAACGGCGTCTTCACGCCATTCGCGTTGTTCGCGATGCTCGTGCTCGAACCGTTCCTGCACGTGTGGATCGGCGCAGACCTGGCCGTTGCAAGTGCGCCGGTGGGCCGCATTCTGGTGCTCGCGGTGTGGCTCGTCGGGCAGGCGAGCGTCACGCGCATTTTGATTCAGTCGCAGATCAATCCCGCGACAGCCGCGCGCGCCGGGCTCGTTCAGTTGCCGTTCTTCGTCGCCTTGCTCTGGTTCGGCATCGAACGATTCGGACCGGTGGGCGCAGCGAGTGTTGTCGCGTTGCGCTCGCTTGCGGATTACGCGGTGCTCTTGTGGATGTCGCGCGTGCGCGCAAAGCCCATCGCCCTCGACATGCTCGCGCATCTCGTGTTCCTTGTCGCCGGTCTCGCGCTCGGCGATGTCATCGATGCGATGACTCATCCGCTCTGCGCAATCGGCGCGGCATTGCTGCTTGCGATTGTCAATGCAGCATGGTCCGCGCTGACGCATCCGGCTTTGCGGGCGCTTGTCGTGGCATTCGCGCAAAAGATTATCGGACGCACCCCTTCACCGCTTAAAGCGAGGAGTGACGCATGAAAATGGATTTCGAAGACGCGTTTATCGGACGCGCAAAGACTCGTCACTTTCTACATGAGAGCGGACCGGCGATGACGCCGACGCCGCAACGCGAGCGCACTGTCACGCGCGAAAACGGCGCGCCGCGCGTGGCGATCGTGCACGACTGGCTCGTCACTTACGCGGGCGCCGAGCGCGTGCTGGAGCAGATCATCGCGTGCTTTCCGGATGCGGATATCTTCAGCGTGGTCGACTTCCTCGAAGATCGTTCGTTTCTGCGCGGCAAGCATGCGACGACTTCGTTCATTCAGAAACTGCCGTTCGCGAAGAAGCGTTATCGCGCGTATTTGCCGCTCATGCCGCTTGCCATCGAACAGCTCGATCTTTCCGGATACGACCTGATCATATCGAGCAGTCATGCGGTGGCCAAGGGCGTGTTGACCGGACCTGATCAGGTGCATGTGAGCTATGTGCATTCGCCGATACGCTACGCATGGGACTTGCAGCATCAATATCTTCAGCAATCGAATCTGACGGCGGGCATGAAGTCGCTGTTTGCGCGGCTGATCCTGCATTACATGCGCAACTGGGATATTCGCACGTCGAATTCGGTGAATCATTTCATCGCCAACTCGGACTTTATTGCGCGACGCATACACAAGGTCTACAGGCGCACGTCGAAGGTGATCTTTCCGCCGGTCGATGTGGCTTCGTTCGTGCTTCGCGAGCAGAAGGAAGATTTTTATCTGACTGCGTCGCGCATGGTGCCGTACAAGAAGATCGATCTGATCGTTGAAGCGTTTGCACGCATGCCGGAGCGCAAGCTCGTCGTGATCGGCGATGGTCCCGACATGGCGAAGATTCGCGCAAAGGCTACGCCTAACGTCGAGATCATGGGTTATCAGCCGTTCGATGTGTTGCACGAAAAGATGCAGCGCGCCAAGGCATTCGTCTTCGCGGCGGAAGAGGACTTCGGGATTTCGGTTGTCGAAGCGCAGGCGTGCGGCACGCCGGTCATCGCGTATGGCAAGGGCGGCGCGCTCGAAACCGTGCTCGATGCATCGTATGACGCGCCCACCGGCATGTTCTTTCCGACGCAGACACCGCAAGCGATCATCGATGCAGTCGATGAATTCGAAAGCGGCGCAATGACGTTTCGCCCGGCCGATTGCCGCAAGAATGCAGAGCGCTTCTCGAATGCGCATTTTCGCGCGGCATTGCATGCGCATGTGACGCGTATCGCGCCGCAGTTCACGCTGCCGCCGTTGCCCGTCGAAGAGCAGAAGGTGACACCGGTTAAGACCGAAACGCCGAGCGATTTGCGCGTGCTTGCCGTCGATCAGAGCGGAGCATTGGGCGGCGCAGAGTTGTCGATGCTAGAGGTCGTCAAGAACATGCGCGGCAACGTGGAGACCGTTCTGTTCGATGACGGCCCGTTCCGCATTGCACTGGAAGCGGTCGGCGTGAAGGTCGACGTGCTCGACGGCAAGTCGCTCGGCGACGTGCGCAAGGACGGTAAGACGCGTCCGGGCATGAGCATGCTGAGCGGCGTGCTCAGGCTTTTGCGCGGCACGCTCGAAAAGTCGCGCAATGCGGATGTCATCTATGTGAACACGCAACGCGCGATGGTCATCGGCGCGATTGCCGGTCTCATCTCGCGCAGGCCTGTAGTGTGGCATCTGCGCGATATCGTCAGCGAGGAGCATTTCGGCCGCACTCAGCTTGCGGTCATCAAGTGGTGCACGAAGCTGATGCTCGAACATGTAATTGCGAACTCGACGGCGTCTGCTGCGGCCGTGACGGCGCTCACGCGTTTGCGCGAGGAACGGCTCGATGTCGTGTTTAACGGCATCTCCGCCGAGCCTTTCACGGATATCGAAGCTGTTGCGCAGCACGAGTTGCGCGCGCGTTTCGGCTTGCCGCGCGATGCGTTTCTGGTCGGCTGTTTTAGCCGCCTCGCGCGCTGGAAAGGACAGCATGTGTTGCTTGAGGCGCTGCTGGAATGTCCCGAGATGCATGCGGTATTCGTCGGCGCGGCGCTGTTCGGCGAAGACGACTATGAGGCCGAGTTACGTGCGTTCGTGAGTGAACACGCGCTCGGAGATCGCGTGCATTTTCTCGGCTTTCAGGACGATATCGCCGCATGCATGAAGGCCGTCGATGTCGTGACGCATACGTCGATCATGGCGGAGCCGTTCGGGCGCGTGATCATCGAAGGGATGCTGTCCAAGCGGCCGGTCGTGGCATCGCGCGCGGGCGGCGTGATGGATATTGTCGAGGACGGGGAGAACGGCCTGCTGTGTTCACCCGGCGATGCGGCCGAACTGGCGCGAATCCTGGAGCGGCTGAAGAGCAATGCGCCGTTGCGCGATAGGCTCGTCGAGCAGGGTTATGTCAATGCGACAAGCCGCTTCGGCACGCAGCGATATGTGGAGAGCGTGGAGAAGATTCTGGAGGACGTGGCGGAACGTTCACGCAAGCGCGGGTAAGGTCGGCCCTGACTCAAGCAGGGCGCCGCACCTTCTTGAGCGCCGCAGACCACATCATCGCGGGCCGCTCGACGACGAAATAGAACACGTAAGCGGCCCCGACGGCGACGACAGTAAAAGCAATCGAAGCCCAGATATCCGTCTGCAATGCCGATCTGAAGAAGATCGATCCGAGCAGCACGAAAATGGGCAGATGGACGACATAGAGCGAGAAGCTGAACTCGCCGAGCCATGACAAGCCGCGCACCACAAACGTCTCACGCATGGGCATATCGAGCGCGGCGAAGAGATATAGTGCGAACGCAATGGCCCAAAGCTGAAACGCCACATACTGCGCGAGGCTGAACGCGCCGCAGCCGACTAGCGCGATCAAGGCCGCGATCAAACCTATGTGACGCCGAGCCTCGAAGCCCTTCACTTTGGCTTCCGCAATCCACGCGCCCAATGTCCACGCAAACCAGTAAGACGTGCAGACGATAACCTGATGCCGCTCGAACACAAACGCCGACGCTATATTCACAACGCCGACGACTATCAACACCCCTCGCATGCCGATGCGCCGCCGTAAGGCCAGCAACAGCGGATACACGAGATAAAACTGCACTTCGATGGAAAGCGTCCACAACGCGCCGTTCGACCCGAACGTCTTCCCCGCAATGCCTTGCAGCGATAACAGATTGACAAGAAACGCGTGCAGATCGAACGGATTGATCTTGTGACTGACGGGCAGGAACGTCGTGCTCAGCGAATCGAACGCGAACGTCAGAAGCAAAGCGGCGATCAACACCGGATAAATGCGCGCAAGCCTTCGCATCATGAAATTGCGGCTATCGAGCGTAGCGGACGGGTTCGCAATCAACTTGCGTGCCATCGCGCGATGAATGCAATACCCGCTAATAACGAAGAAAATCGGCACACCCGCCGATCCCCACGCGATCGGGAACGTCAAATAGCTGATGACGGCGTTCGCATCCCATCCATGCGACGTTCGATGAAACTGCTGCATGCCGATCCACGTCACCTGACGGCAATGAAAATAGGCGACGAGCAACGCGGCGATTCCACGCCATGCGTTGATCGCCACGTCCTTGTCTTCAAGGACCGCGCTCGCTTGAAGCGCACCGGATGTCGCGAATACGGAGGAATCGCTCATAGATAGGGCTCAGGCCGCAAAGGAGTTCTAGTCGATCTTAGTGCAGTCGCAATTGCACGCCTAACTAAAAAAAGCCTGCCTAAGCGTAAAAAAACCCGCCTAAGCGCCGCGCATTATTTATCGATTTTTTTCTGATACGTTTGATTCTCATCTAAACGCCGAATGGATGTCGATCATGGATATGCATGCAATAGCCGGCGCGGCCGTTCTGCTCGTTCTCGCGGCCGTTTCGGCATATCGCGACGCACTTCGCAACGACCCGCTGAGTCCGCTGCGCAAGCGCGGCTCGACTCGCGCCGCGACGCCGCAAGCGGAAGAAGCGGACTAAGCGAATAAGCGAAGCGTCACATCGATCCGGCCGCCAGAGCCGGGCTCAAGAATCGGGGACATTTCTATTACCGGTTTCGATCTGGAGGGAGAAGTCATGCTTAAGGTGACCAAGGCGGTGTTTCCAGTCGCGGGTCTCGGTACACGCTTTTTACCGGCGACCAAGGCGAGCCCCAAGGAAATGCTGCCAGTGGTCGATAAGCCGCTCATTCAATACGCGGTGGAAGAGGCCATTGCGGCAGGCATCACGGAGATGATCTTCGTGACCGGCCGCGGCAAGCGTGCCATCGAGGATCACTTCGACAAGTCCTATGAACTCGAAGCGGAACTCGAAGCGCGCAACAAGGCTGCGTTGCTCGACGCAGTGCGCAGTATCAAGCCCGCAAACGTCGATTGCTTTTACGTGCGGCAGGCGTCGGCGCTCGGTCTCGGTCACGCGGTGCTGTGTGCCGAGCGTCTCGTCGGCGATCAGCCCTTCGCTGTCATTCTCGCCGACGATCTGCTGCACGGCGCGCAGCCTGTCATGAAGCAACTCGTCGAAGTCTTCGATCACTATCACAGCTCGGTCATCGGCGTTGAGCGCATCGCGCGCGAAGACAGCGCATCCTACGGCGTGATCGAAGGGCGCGAATGGGAAGAGGACATCATCAAGATGTCGGGCATCGTCGAGAAGCCGCAGCCCGCCCTTGCGCCTTCGAATCTCGGCGTGGTCGGGCGATATGTGCTGATGCCAAGCATCTTCGATCACCTGCGCAACACGCGGCCGAATGTCGGCGGAGAGATTCAGTTGACCGATGCCATCGGCTCGCTTCTGGCCGATGAGCAAGTGCTCGCATACCGCTATTACGGCACGCGCTTCGACTGCGGCAGCAAGCTCGGCTATCTGAAGGCGACGATCCAGTTCGCGTTGCAGCATCCCGAAGTGCGCGAGGACTTCGAACAGTACTTGCGCGCGGAAGTCTGGGCGCTCATGCCGGAGCTGATCGGTGCGGATAAAGCGCAATCTGAAACGCTGTCGAACGAAGTCTAAATGTGTGAAACCGAAAGGCGCGCTGTAAGCCGCGCGCGTGTGTAACGTTGAGTCATATTTGCGTCGCTGTCGTCAACCCTGAAGCGACGTAGACGTTGTGAGCGAGCCGATCCAGACGTATCGGTATTTCATGGAGAGGCTCGCTCATGCAGGACAAAGGATTCGTTACACCGTGGCATCTGGTTGGACTCGCCGTTGCCGCCACCTCGGGCGCCGTTACGGCAGAGGCGCGCACGCATACGACGCACGATGTATCGGTCGCGCCGCTGCCGCCGTTGCCCGACGCCCAGAAGAAGCATCCCGCCAAATCCGAGTCTAAGCATTCTCTGAAAGCCGAGCCGTTCGATTACCGCAGTCCCCGAACGACTGACATCGCCGAAATCGGACGCGCCTCATATTACGCAGGCAGATTTCAGGGGCGTCCTACGGCCAGCGGCGAACCTTATGACATGTACGCGTTCACGGCGGCGCATCGCAAACTTCCGCTCGGGACCTTCGTGCGCGTCAGCAATCTGACGAGGACGCGGTCGGTCATCGTGCGCATCAACGATCGCGGTCCTTATGTGAAGGGCCGATCGATCGATCTGTCCTACGCGGCGGCGAGCAAACTGGGTCTGCTCAGAGCGGGCAGCGAGGACGTGATTCTCGAACCCGTCAGCCGGCATGTCGCCCAGGAAGCCGACCATCATGTTGGCGGCCATCATGTCGAGCGCGCGGCAAGCGCGAAGCATCCGGTCGAGCGTGCGGCAAACGCGAAGCATCAAGTCGAGCGGACGGCGAGCGCGAAGCATCCGAAGCGCGTGATGCTGCATATCGCGCATCATCCGCGTGGTCACGTCAAACACGCGCACGTCAAAACGGGTCATCCACGCGGACGGATACAATTCGCTGGCGCGCGATCATCGCGCGCCTAGCCGAGACCTTCCGATCCACGTCATGAACAATTCGTCCCGGGCCGTTCTGCTCGGCCCGCTTCTCAAGAGCGTGTCGCGGTCGTTTTATCTCACGCTGCGCATTTTGCCGGGCGGCATGCGCGATCCTATCGGTCTTGCGTATCTGCTCGCGCGTGCAGCCGATACGATCGCGGATACATCGCTGATCCCGCCGCAACGCCGGCTCGACTTGCTGCTCGCGCTGCGCGCGCAAGTCAACGGCGCACCCGACGACGGCGCGCTCGCGCAGATCGCGGGCGAGGTCGCGGGCCAGCAGGCGCAGCCCGATGAACGCACGTTGCTCGAATCTCTGGGCGCCGCGCTCGCGATTCTGCCGCAATTGAGCGAGCCCGATCAGGCCGCGGTGCGCGATATCGTCACGACGCTCACCACCGGCATGGAATTCGATCTGCGCACTTTCCCCGATGAAACGTCGGGCAAGCTCGCCGCACTCGGCGCGTTCGACGAACTGGATCGCTACACGTATCTGGTCGCGGGCTGCGTCGGCGAATTCTGGACGAAGATGACTTATGCGCACATGCCGGGCACGCTGAGCGCCGCGCCCGACACGATGCTCACGCGCGGTGTGCGCTTCGGCCAAGCGTTGCAGATGACAAACGTGCTGCGCGATTGCGCGCGCGATCTGCGTATCGGCCGCTGCTATCTGCCTGAATCGATGCTCGCAAAGCAGGGTCTGACGCCGCGCGATCTGCTGGATCCGCAAACGTCGGCGCGCGCGCGGCCCGTGCTGTTCGAATTGTTGCGCACGTCGCTGGCGCTCTATCAGGATGCGATCGACTACACGCTCGCCATTCCGCGAAGCGCGGTGCGTCTGCGTCTCGCCTGCCTGTGGCCGATCATGATCGGACTCGACACGCTCGTGCTGCTCGCGCATAACGACGCGTGGCTCGATCCGCAGAAAATTTCGAAGGTTCGGCGCAACGATGTGTATCGCATCATGGCGGCGTCGTTGCCGATGGTCGCATCGAACGCCATGCTGCGCGCGTGGACTTCGCGCCGCGTGCGCGCCCTGGACACCGCAATCAGCGTCGCAACTCGGCCCTGATGCGCTCGGCGAGAAAGTCGCACGGCGGACGTTTCGACGCCGCGCTGCGCGCCAGCACCACTTCGAGCGTGCCGATATCGGGCAAGCCTTGCGCCGCGCCGAGCAGCGTGAAGTGCGCGGGCACCGCGCACTTTGCAAGCGGCGTGACGGCGAGACCGGCTTCGGCCATGGTCAGAAGACCGAGCAGGCTCGGGCTTTCGTACGACGTGCGATAGCCGATGCGCGCGCGCTCCAGGCTGCGAATCGCGTTCTCGCGCGCGACGCTGCCGGGCAGAAACACCGCGATCGGCAGCGGCCGTTCCTTCCAGATTTCCGTGGCGCCCGGCGCTGCGGCCCAGACCATCGGTTCGTGTCGCAGAAATTCGCCGGAAAGGCCTTTGACGCGCGTTGCGCAGACGAGATCGACGGTGCCGTCCTTCACCATCGGCGCGAGGGCTACGCTCGGCAAGCCGACGACCTGAATCTCCACCTTCGGATACGTCGCCGAAAATTTCTTGAGGATCGGCGGAAACAGCGACGACGCGTAATCGTCCGGAACGCCGATCACCACGCGCCCGGTCACGTCCGGCCGCACGACCGCCGCCCACGCTTCGTCGCGCAGCGCGATCATGCGGCGTGCGTAGGTGAGCAGCACTTCGCCGTCCTGCGTCGGCACCACGCTGCGCGGCTTGCGCACGAAAAGCGGCTTGCCGAGCGCGGTTTCCAGTGTCTTGATCTGCATGCTCACCGCCGATTGCGAGCGATGCACGAGTTCCGCCGCGCGGCTGATATTGCCGGTGTCCGCCACCGCGACGATCATCGAGAGAACATCCAGGTCGAGCGCTTTCATTATTCGAACGGGTTTTGTATATGGACTTTGCCATCAGAAAATCTGAACGATTCTATCAATATTATGCGATTTTCTTTTGAATAGGAGCGGCGCATAGTGCAGGAAAGGAGCCAACCGATGAACGCGCGAATCGATCTTTCCGTGCTGACTGCCGTGCAGGGCCTGCCCGAACCGTCGTTCGCCACGACGGCTTCCGGCATTTCCGTGCCGTATATCGACTGCGGCGAGGGCGAACCGCTCGTGTTCGTGCACGGATCGCTGTGCGATTACCGCTACTGGAGCGCGCAAATCTTGCCGCTCGCGAAGCAGTTCCGCTGCATCGCGCCGAGTCTGTCGCACTACTGGCCCGCCGTCGATGCCTTCGTGCAGGGCGAATTCAGCGTGGAGGCGCACGTTGCGGAGATGGCCGCGTTCATCGAAGCGCTCGATCTCGCGCCGGTGCATCTCGTCGGGCATTCGCGCGGCGGCTGCATTGCGTTTCATCTGGCGCGGGAGCATCCGCGGCTCGTGAAGACGCTCACGCTCGCCGATCCGGGCGGCCCGCTGCAAACCACGCCGCAGGCCGTGGCCGCGACGCTGCCGCCCGCGACCAATGCGTTGCGCGCGCGCGTCGCCGACTTGATCGAGCAAGGCGAATTCGACCGGGGCCTTGAGATGTTCGTCGATTCGGTGAGCATGCCCGGCTTCTGGAACAAGAGCACGGAAGGCTTTCGGCGCATGGCGCTCGACAACGTGCTCACGCTGCCCAAGCAGTTCCGCGATCCGCTGCCCGCTTACACGCGCGAGGCCGCGCGCGACATCAAATGCCGCACGCTGTTGATCGACGGCCAGAAGAGTCCGCGCATGTTCCGCAACAACGTCGACAAGCTGGAAGAGTGGATCGAGTTCGCGGAGCGGCAGACGATTGCGGGCGCATCGCACGGGATGAACGTCGCCAGCCCCGGCGCGTTCAATCGCGCGGTGCTGGCGTTTGTCGCTGCGTGATAAGCGGCAAGACTTACTGTAGCTTCCAGATGATCGCCGAGATCGTGCCTTCGTCCTGAAACACGTTGAGGACTTCGGGCACATCGCTGATCGGCACGTTGTTGACGATCAGCGCGTACGCAAGCCTGCGGCCGCTCTTCGCGTCCATATAGCCCGCGAAGGCTTGTCCCTTCAGCAGAACCTGCGGCCCGTTCGGGCCGTCCGTGCCTGCGGCGTACGTGCCGGTTTTCGCGTAGACCTTGCCCTTCGCGCCCGCGAGCGTCGGATCGCTCTCGAAGTCGGTCGTGCTTGCAAGCGAGCCATCGACGCCCAGGACCGGCATCGCAGCCAGATAAGCCGGGAAGGCCGCGCGGCCGTTCATGGCGCGCAACATCGCGATGACCGCAATCGGCGTCGCGGTGGTCTCGCCGCCGCCGCTGCCGTCGATGAAATGCGTCTGATCCATCGGCACATTGAACGACGCGCCGGAGAGCGTCGCGCGTTCGGCTGCGAGCGCCGCGTCGAGTGTCGTCGAGCCGTTGTTCGCGACGCCGAACAGCATCAGGCTCGTATCCGCGCCGATGTTATAGCTGACCTTCAAAATCCATTTCGCATACTGGTCCAGCGTCTGCGACGTGAGTTGCGCCACGCGCGTCGACGCGGAATAGGCGTTCTTCGCGGGCAGCAACTGCACCGGATTGTTCGCGACCGCCGCCGCGCTCACGGTCACGCCCGCGCGCGCCAGCGCCTCGATGAGCACGGTGCGCGCATAGTTCGCCGGCTGCGTGATGCGGAACGTGCGGATCACCGGAAAGCTCGGGACGATGGGCGGCACGTAGCCCGCCGGAATCGTGCCGCTCAAGACGCCGGTGCAATTGAGCGCACCGAAGCACGCTGGGCGCTCGGGCGTGACTTCGATGTCGGCGTTCGTGCCGGCGGCCGTCGTCATCAGCGTGGACTGAACGGTGAAGGCTGTCGACTTCGGCCGGTAATCGACCGGCGACGCCGAGCCCGCGCTGCCTTGACCGATGATCGTATCGACCACGTCGTCGTTGACGAAGATCGGCCGCACGAAGAATTCGTCGCGGAAATCGAAGGGCTCGAAAAGCCGGTCGTCGATCACGACGTCGCCGTTGATCGTCTTGATGCCCGCCGCCGCCACTTGTGCGGCGAGCAGGTTATAGCCCGCGAGCGGATCGGGCGCGGTGAGCTGCGCATTGCCTAGGCTGTTCGCTTCGTTATGGTCGAAGTTCGAAATGGCGAGCGTGCCGTCGGGATTCGTGCGGCCGCCCATCGAGAGATCGCCGCTCGCAACGAGCACGAGATTGCCGTTGAGCGTGCCGGTTGCATCGACAGTGCCGAGCCGATAAACCGGCGTCTGAAACTGATGCTGCGCGCCATATTGATCGAGCGTCGCGCCCAGCGAAAAGACCTTGCGCACCGACGCGACATAAAGCTGCGCGTTCGAATTCATGTCGTAGATCACATCGCCCGAGTTCAGATCGACGACGCGCAATGCCCACGTCGAGCCCTGATATAAGGGCTTTTTCATGACCTGCGTGATGGCGTCCGGCACGGAGGTGTCCGGCGAATCCGAACCGCCGCATCCGGCGATAGATGCAACGAGCGCGGCAAGCGCGCATGAAAGCGCAAGCGCGGCCACGCGTGCCGGACTTCCTGAAAGCGGGATCATGACGCGGCTCCGATAAAGGCACATTGCGCTCGGCAAGGGGCGAACATCCAATACGTCGGGACTGCTTCACAGCGCAGATAGGAGATGTCGGCGGCCGCCCGCCATTTTTTAAGCGAACGGGTGAATAAATTAAATACCGTTAAGGCGTCATGTCAAGCAAGGGCTATCGCGAATTCAAGGCTTTACGCAAGCGCTTTTTGTATGATTTCTTAAGCGAGTTTTGTCTGCTTGTTGTGACCGGACAACAGGAATTCGCGCGGCGCGGGCTAACATCGTTGCACCTCATTCGCGAGGCAGAGGACATCTGTGAGCACAGCCCACGACGATCTCGATGCATGGAAGCGCCAGCGCACCGTCGAGCTGGCGTTCGAGCTGGCCGATAGCGGCCGCTACGAAAACTTCGGCGACATCGCCTATGCCCTGCAATTCGAACGCGGCATGACAACCGCGCAAGCCCTGATCGACGACCCCGACATGCGCCGTCTGCTCAACGAACGTTGCGGCGATGCGCGTGACAGGCTTCCGCCTCCGGAACCTGAAGTCGTCGAAGCAATTGCAATTGCAATTGCGAATGCGATTGCGGACGCATCGCACGATCATGCGGAATTACCGCAAGTGGAATTACCGCAGGCGGAATTACCCCAAGCCACTCATTTCGAAAGCGCTCCCTCTCTCCTGCGCCGCGCCATGCGTTTCGTGTGGCGATCCGGCGCGGGCAGCCTGAATTCCGCGGCTTCCTGAGCCTTTTCATCGACCGACAGGGCGTGCGCCTGCGCACGCTCGCGCCCCATTTGCGCGGGAATGTCGGATTTGCACGAGAAAGGCGCGCGCCAAAACCATTACACTTGAGGAGGCTGAACCATAAGCCCGGATGGCCTTCGCGCATGTCCGGTGTTTGAACTTCGAGGAGGAAATGTTCGTGGCTAACGAAAAGATGCTCGCGCAAATGGCTGAGAAGAATGGCTTTATCGCCGCACTGGATCAGAGCGGCGGTTCGACGCCCGGCGCGCTGCGGCAATACGGAATTCCGGACGACGCCTACAACGGCGACGCCGAAATGTTCAAGCTGATGCACGAGATGCGCGTGCGCATCATGACCGCGCCGTCGTTCACGGGCGAGAAGGTGATCGGCGCGATTCTGTTCGAACGCACGATGGACGGCGAAGCGGAAGGCAAGCCGGTGCCGACGTTCCTGTGGGAAGAGCGCGGCATCGTGCCGTTCCTCAAGGTCGACAAGGGCCTCGAAGCCGAAGCGGACGGCGTGCAGGTGATGAAGCCGATCCCCGGCCTCGACGATCTGCTCGCGCGCGCCGCCAAGCTCGGCGTGTTCGGCACGAAAATGCGCGCGGTGATCCATCAGGCATCCGAGAAAGGCATCGCCGCCGTGGCGAAGCAGCAGTTCGAAGTGGGCGCGCAGATCATCAAGCACGGTCTCGTGCCGATTCTCGAACCCGAAGTGTCGATCAAGAGCCCGGACAAGAAGGGCGCGGAAAAGATTCTGCGCGACGAATTGCTGAAGGGTCTCAATGCGCTGCCGGAATCGAGCAACGTGATGATCAAGCTGACCATTCCCGACGAAGCGGATCTTTATCGCCCGCTGATCGAGCATCCGCGTGTCGTGCGGGTCGTCGCGCTGTCGGGCGGCTATACGCGCAGCGACGCATGCAAGAAGCTCGCGCAAAACCACGGCATGATCGCGAGTTTCTCGCGCGCGCTCATCAACGAGTTGAAGAAGTCGATGAGCGACAGCGAGTTCGATAAAACGCTCGAAGCGTCCATCGACGAGATTTACGGCGCGTCCGTCAACAAGGTCTGATTCAGCGCGGGTCTTCGCGTTGAGTCGGGTTGCGTTGAGTCGGCGGCGGCGTCTGCACCACGGGCGCCGCCGCCCGAAAAATGTCCTCGCGCACGCCGGTCCTCGGCGGATAGATGCGCTCCCCGTTGATCGTCCGCTTCGTCGCCTTTGCCGTCTCGCCTTCCGAGACGAGCTTCCTGTCCCAGCCCTCCGTATAGACCGCGCCCCACGGCCCGAGATCGCAGATGGTCGTGTACCAGTCGATCGATAGCGGCAGCATCTCCATGCCGAACAAGTCGCAGACGGCGTTATTGCCCGCGTAGCGTCCCATCGGCCGGCCATGCTGGCATGACATCACCGACGGCCGCGTACCGTCGATCAAGATGCGCGCGCAATCGCCGGCGGCGAACACGCCCGGCACGCCTTCCGCGCGCAGAAACGCATCGACGGGTACGCGCCCGAGCGGATCGAGCGTGACGGGAAGCTGTCCCGCGAGCGCGTTCGCATGCATGCCGCCGCACCACACGACTGTCGCGGCCTCGATACGCTCGCTCGTTGCGCCGTCTGTGAGCGTCACGCCTTGCGCATCGAGCGATTCGAGCGACACGCCCGCGCGCGTGTCGACATCGAGCGTCTTGAGCGCACCTTCGATGACGGGCTGCGCGCCGCCCATGGCATGCGCGATGTGCGTCGAGCGGTCCGCGAGCACGACGCGCACCTTGCCGCGATCGTCGTCGGCGACGATCTCGCGCAGCCGCGAAGGCAGCTCCGCCGCGAGTTCGATGCCCGTCAGCCCCGCACCGACGACGACCGCCGTATAGCGTCCCGGCGTATCGGGCAAGGCGGGCAGCGTGAGCAGATGCGCCTGCAGCTTGCACGCGCCGGCGTAGGTATCGACATCGAAGGAGAAGCGTTCGAGTCCCGGAATGGGCGGGCGCACCAGCACGCTGCCGGCGGCGAGAATCAGGCGATCGTAGTCGAGCGCCTCGGTTGCGCCATCGCGCTCGATGCAGACGCGGCGATTCGCACTGTCTATATCCGTTGCCTTCGCCTGGATCAGCTTGACGCCCGCCGGGCCGAGCACGGTGTCGAGTTGCACGAGCGTGGGGTCGAGCGGCTGTTCGTAATTGCGTACCCGCACGCTATGAAAAGGCGCTGGATTGACGATCGCGACTTCGGCTTCATCGGCGCCGTGATGAAGTTCATCGAGCTTGCGCGCGGCGGAAAGCGCGCTCCAGAGTCCCGCGAAACCCGCGCCGATCACCAGAATGCGCTTCACGACAATTCCCCTTAGAAAACGATCGTTCGTGCGATAGACCGTTCGCGACGGTCTCCCGTCCTTGTTTATAGGCCATTCACGCGCGTTCGTTTCGCTTCTTTCGTGCCTCGATTAGTCGAGGTTTCGCCAAAAGTGATTTCATCGATTAGGTATTTACCCTGAATCGTGCGATGCCTAAACTCTGTTCAACGGTCGCAAACGAGCAAACAGCAACGTGAGCGACAACTCGAAAAACTTCGTACGGAGGAAAGAATCATGAACAAGTTCATCGGTATCGCAGCGGTTGCCATCGCTTTGTCCGCTCCGGTTGCATCGTTCGCACAATCGAATCAGCCGCTGACGCGTGCGGAAGTGCGCGCCCAGATCGTTCAACTGGAAAAGGCGGGATATAACCCCGGCGTGATCAGCGACTCGAAGTACCCGGCCGACATTCAGGCTGCCGAAGCCCGCATCGCAGCGCAAAACGGCACCGCGCAGAGCGAGTTCGGCGGTTCGGCGGATGGCACCGCGCAATCGGGTGCACGTTCGTATAGCCCGATTCAAGCCGACGTGTTCCCGACGTTCGCGCATCACTAAAGCGCAACATTAAAGGCATCACTAAGCAGTAAGGGGTCTAAGCGACGCGCCCGCTATTCAGCGGGCGCGTTTGCGTTTGAGGCCCGCGAAAATCAAAGCGGAAAGCCGCCCGCAAACGTCTCGCGCAAATAACCGATGAATAACGCCACCGCGCGCGGCACATGCGGCGCATGCGGACGCACCACGAAAAGCTGATCCGCGAATGCGCCCACCGGACGCCATTCCGGCAACAGCACGACGAGTTTGTCCGCCTGCACGGCGGCCTGCGCGGTGAAATCCGGCAAGAGCGCAATGCCGAGGTCGTCCAGTGCGGCATCGCGCAGGACTTCGCTATTGTTCGCCGCGAACGGCCCGCTGACCGCGAGCGTGTGCGGGCCCGTCGAACTCTTGCGGCCGCCCTTGCGCTGAAACGACCAGATGCTCGACGCCTGCGCGCGCGGATAAACCAGACAATCATGCGTGGCGAGATCGTTCGGCGTGAGCGGCGTGCCGCGACGCCTGAGATAAGCGCGCGTCGCGACGATCACCGAATGCGTATCGCACAGCTTCCACGCGACGTGCGTATCGGGCACTTGCGCGCTGTGCCGCACGGCGAGATCGAAGCCCTCGGTCGCAATCGAACTCAGTTTGTCCGACGCCTCCAGTTGCACCCGCACTTCTGGATGCGCGTGCAGAAACCCCGACATCTTCGGCACAAGCTGCTGCCGCGAGAAGGCCATCGGCGCCGTCACGCGGATCTGGCCGCGCGCCACGCCCGCCATTTCCTTGACGCCGAGAAAGCTCGACGCGATGCGCTCGTAGTGCTCGCGCGTGTCATCGACAAGGCGGCGGCCGGCTTCGGTGAAACGCACGCTGCGCGTGGTGCGCGTGACGAGCGGCACGCCCGCCGCGCGTTCCAGTTCGGCGATACGCTGGCTCATCGCCGCTTTCGATACGTTCAGACGCGCCGCCGCCGCCGTGTAACTGCCCTGTTCCGCGAGCACCGTCAGCCAGTGCAAATGGGTCCAGAGACCTTCGATCTTTTGCTCGTCCATCGGTGGATTGTTTGCGGATATGAACAATGAGTTCAATCATAGCCTCTTTGCACGGCGCTCAACGCTTCCTACACTGTATGCATTGCAAAACCGTTTTCAGCCAGAGGAGTCGAGATGCAAGCTTTCAACGATACCGCCGACGTCGTCCATTACATTCACGGCGAGCGCACGAGCGGCTCGGCCACCCGCACGCAGCCGGTGTTCAATCCCGCGACGGGCGAGCGTCCGCGCAAGCTGGTGCTGGGCGAAACCGCCGATGTGGACGCCGCGGTGGCGAGCGCGAAAGCCGCATTTCCCGAGTGGCGCGACACGCCGCCGATCCGCCGCGCGCGCGTCATGCTGAAGTTCCTCGAACTGATGAACAAACATCGCGACGAACTCGCCGCAATCATTACCGCCGAGCACGGCAAGGTGTTTTCGGACGCGCAGGGTGAAGTGTCGCGCGGCATCGACGTCATCGAATTTGCGTGCGGCATTCCGCAATTGCTGAAGGGCGATTACACCGAGCAGGTTTCCACCGGCATGGACAACTGGACCATGCGTCAGCCGCTCGGCGTCGTCGCGGGCATCACGCCGTTCAACTTCCCGTGCATGGTGCCGTGCTGGATGTTCCCGGTCGCGATCGCGTCGGGCAACGCGTTCATCCTGAAGCCGAGCGAGCGCGATCCGTCGGCGTCGCTGTTCATGGCCGATCTGCTGAAGCAGGCGGGTTTGCCTGACGGCATCTTCAACGTGGTGCAGGGCGACAAGGTCGTCGTCGATGCGCTGCTCGCGCATCCGTCGGTGAAGGCGATCAGTTTCGTCGGCTCCACGCCGATCGCCAACTACATCTACGAAACCGGCGCGAAGCACGGCAAGCGCGTGCAGGCGCTGGGCGGCGCGAAGAATCACATGGTCGTGATGCCCGATGCCGATCTCGATCAGGCCGTCGACGCGCTCATCGGCGCGGGCTACGGTTCGGCGGGCGAACGTTGCATGGCGATCTCGGTGGCGGTGCTGGTGGGCGATGTCGCCGACAAAATCGTGCCGCGTCTCGCCGAGCGCGCGAAGCAGCTCAAGATCAGCAACGGCATGGAAGCCGATGCGGAAATGGGCCCGGTCGTCACGCGTGCGGCGCTTGAGCGCATCGAAGGCTATATCGCGATGGGCGTCGATGAAGGCGCGAAACTCGTCGTCGATGGTCGCGGCTACAAGGTGCCCGGCCACGAAGACGGCTTCTTCACGGGCGGCACGCTCTTCGACCACGTGACGCCGGAGATGCGCATCTACAAGGAAGAGATCTTCGGGCCGGTGCTCGCGTGTGTGCGCGTGAAGGACTTCAGCGAGGCCGTGGAACTCGTCAACGAGCATGAGTTCGGCAATGGCGTCGCGTGCTATACGCGCGATGGCCACGTTGCGCGCGAGTTCGGACGGCGCATCGAAGTGGGCATGGTCGGCATCAACGTGCCGATTCCGGTGCCGATGGCATGGCACGGCTTCGGCGGCTGGAAGCGCAGTCTCTTTGGCGACATGCACGCGTATGGCGAAGAAGGCGTGCGCTTCTATACGAAGCAGAAGTCGATCATGCAACGCTGGCCCGAGAGCACCGAGAAGGGCGCCGAGTTCGCGATGCCGACCGCGAAGTAAATATCGCGCGCCGTTTGTGCGCGATACGTATGAATATCGCCCGCTTGTTCCTCATCGGAAGAAGCGGGCGTTTGTTTTTCTGCGTTCGCTGGCGACTTGTTCCTCCGCGTCACAACTCAATTGAACTCGCGTCGGTTGACCGGCCGCGCGCAAGCGGCGAATATGCGACGCAAGGCGCAATGACGATCCACGACGCGAATCCCCCAACATGCAGCGGCAATTCGACGATCTTCTTCTCGGCAGCATCGAACTGTTCTGCCTCGCGGCGGAACTCGGCAGCTTTACGCTCGCGGCCACGGCGGCGAGCGTGACGCCCGCTGCCGTCAGCCGTTCCGTCGCGCGGCTGGAAAAGCGGCTCGACGTGCGGCTGTTCGTGCGCACGACACGCCAGATTCGCCTGACCGATGCGGGCCGCCGCTACTTCGAGCAATGCCGCGACGCGCTCAACCGTCTTGCGGAAGCGGAGCGCGAAGCGACCGGCCAGCAGACGAGCCCTAAAGGCGTGCTGCGCATCAGCATGCCGACGCCGTACGGTCACTATCGCGTGTTGCCGCTGCTCGCGGAGTTCCGCAAGCGTTATCCCGATGTCACGGTCGAAGCGCATCTGAGCAATCGCAACATCGATTTCGCCGACGAAGGTTTCGACCTCGCGATACGCGGACGCGCGCCGCGCGACTCCGGCCTGATCGCGCGCAAGCTGGAAGATGCGGAACTCGTCGTGGTGGCGTCGCCCGGCTATCTGAAGCGCGCGGGCACGCCGAAGACCATCGAGGATATGCTGGAACACGAGTGCATTCAGTTCGAGATGCCTAGCACCGGGCGCAACGTGCCGTGGCTCTTCATGCAGAACGGCGAGCCGATCGAAATGACGACGCGCAGCAGCTTCGGCACGTCAGGCGATGCACTCGGCGGCATTCCGCTCGCGCGCGGCGGCGCGGGCCTTTTTCAGACCTACCGCTTCACCGTCGAAGACGATCTGCGCGCGGGCACGCTCACCGAAGTGCTGCCCGATTTCGGCGGCTGCAGCAGGCCGTTCATCCTGCTTTATCCGCATGGCAGGCATCTGTCGTCGCGCGTGCGGGCGTTCGTCGATTTTGTCGTCGAGAAGCTCGGCACGCGTTGAAGCAGACCACGTTCAAAGGAAGCATATCCATGAGCAAGAACGCATTGACATCGTTGCTTGGCATCGATTCCCCCATCATTCAGGCGCCCATGGCAGGCGTCAGCACGCCCGCGCTCGCGGCTGCCGTATCGAACGCGGGCGGGCTCGGCTCGCTCGGCGTCGGCGCGATGAATGCCGATGGCGCGCGCAAGGTGATTCGCGAGACGCGCGAACTCACCGGCAAGCCGTTCAACATCAACGTGTTCTGTCACGCGCCGGCGCAGGCGAACGCGGCCATCGAGCGCGCATGGACCGACTGGCTCGTGCCGCTCTTCGCACAATACGGCGCAACGCCGCCTGAGAAGTTGAGCGAAATCTATACGAGCTTTGTCGTCGATGAAGCGATGCTCAAGGTGTTCGTCGAAGAGAAGCCCGCAGTCGTGAGCTTTCATTTCGGCTTGCCGTCGAAGGACTATATCGATGCATTGCGCGGCGCGGGCATCAAACTGATTGCATCTGCAACTAATCTTCGCGAGGCGGAGCACGTGGCGGCGGCGGGCATGGATGCGATCGTCGCGCAGGGCATCGAGGCGGGCGGGCATCGCGGCGTCTTCGATCCGCAAGGCGACGACGATAACCTCGGCATCTTCGCGCTCACGCGCCTCTTCGCACGCAAGTTCGATGTACCGGTGATCGCGGCGGGCGGCATCATGGATGGCGCGGGCATTGCGGCGGCGCTGGCGCTCGGCGCGCAGGCGGCGCAACTCGGCACAGCGTTCGTGCCGTGCGTGGAAACATCGATCGATGCGGGTTACCGCCGCGCCATTCTGAGCGACGCCGCGCAGCGCACCACATTCACCGCCGCGATATCGGGCCGCGCGGCGCGCAGTCTCGTCAACAAGTTCACCGAACTGGGGCAGAGCGCGCAAGCGCCCGCGATCCCCGCGTATCCCGTGACTTACGATGCGGGCAAATCGCTGCACGCGGCGGCGAAGGCGAAGGGCGAGTTCGGTTATGGCGCGCAATGGGCGGGGCAAGCGGCGGCACTCGCGCGCGAATTGCCCGCAGCGGAGCTGATGGCGCGCTTGCAAGCGGAATTGCAGGACAGCATTGCAGACTTGCGGAAATACGAATCTCGCTGATCGATGTAAAGCTTAGTCGAAACGCTTCGTTGGTTGAGCGCCTTGTCGATGCTTCAATGTTCTGGCCGCATACAACGCGGCCCGCATCCGACAAACGCATATCAAAACGCCAACCCACGGAGAATTTCGATGTCCGATACCCCCACGCTCGCCGCCGACTCCGCGCGTCAACCTGTGGCTTCCCAAGAACCGTTCCAGGTGCGTCCGATCGGCGGGCGCATCGGTGCGGAAGTGCGCGGCGTGGCGCTGTCCGCCGATCTCGACGATGCCGCCATCGGCGCGATCAATCAGGCGCTGCTCGAACACAAAGTGCTGTTCTTCCGTGGCCAGTCGCATCTCGACGATGCCGCGCAGGAAGCCTTCGCGGCGCGCTTCGGCGAGACGGTCGCGCACCCGACGGTGCCGTCGCTTGCGAGCGGCAGCCGTCTGCTCGAACTCGATTCGAAGCACGGCACGCGCGCCAACTCCTGGCATACCGACGTCACCTTCGTCGATGCGTACCCGAAGATCTCGATCCTGCGTGGCGTAGTGATTCCGCCCGCCGGCGGCGATACCGTATGGGCCAACACGGCCGCCGCGTATGCGAACTTGCCGCCGCCGCTGCGCGCGCTCGCCGACACGCTGTGGGCGCTGCATTCGAACGCCTACGACTATGCCGCGACGCGTCACGTCGCCGATACGGAATCCGAGCGCGAATATCGCAAGCAGTTCACCTCCACGCTCTATGAGACCGAGCATCCGGTCGTGCGCGTGCATCCGGAAACCGGCGAACGCACGCTGGTGCTGGGCCACTTCGTGCAGCGCTTCGTCGGCTTGTCGCAGCGCGACTCGGATCGCCTCGTCGAGCTCTTCCACGATCACGTCACGCGCCTCGAAAACACGGTGCGCTGGCGCTGGACGCAAGGCGACGTCGCCATCTGGGACAACCGCGCGACGCAGCATTACGCGGTGGCCGATTACGGCGATGCGCATCGCGTCGTGCGCCGCGCGACGGTTCATGGCGATGTGCCCGTGAGCATCGACGGGCGCACGAGCCGCATCGTCAGGCAGGAAACGCGCACCGCCTGACGCGCTCGTTTTCGCATCATGGGCGATGACGCTTCATCGCCCGCCCTCCATTCTTCTTCATTGCACGATGACACTACGATTCAAGCTCCTCGTCGGCGCGGCGACGCTGTTCGCCGCGCTCATCGGCCCCGCGCATGCGGCCGATCCCGCGCTGGTGCGCATCGGCGTTGCACAGCAAGGCTCGGGCGATCCGCCCACTTTCGGCGGCTCGCCTGCCGCGACCGCGCAATTGCAGCATCGTGTCGAAGATGCGTTGCAGTCCGAGCACGTCAAGGTCGAATGGATCTTCTTCAAGGGCGCGGGGCCGGCCGTGAACGAGGCGCTCGCGAACAAGCAGATCGACTTCGCGTATCAGGGCGATCTGCCTTCGGTGCTGGGCCGCGCCAATGGCCTGAAGACGCATCTGCTGCTGGCGTCGAACGTGCGCGCGGGCGTCTATCTCGCGGTGCCGCCCGACTCGGACATCAAGGGCGTGAAGGATCTGAAGGGCAAACGCGTCGGCATCTTTCGCGGCACGAACCTGCAACTCGTCGCGGACAACGTGCTGAAAGAGAACGGCCTGACCGAGCGCGATCTGCGCGTCATCAATCTCGATACTGCCGCCGCGCAGGCCGCGCTTGCATCGAAGGGCGTCGATGCCGTGTTTCTCGACTACTCGCTCTTCAAGCTGCAACGGCAGGGTCTCGCGAAGATCGTCTACGCATCGCGCGATGGCGGCCTGCAACTCACGCGGCAGGCGCATCTGCTCGTCCTCGAAGACTACGAGCGCGAGCATGCGGAGACGGTGCAGAAGGTCGTGACTGCGGTCGTACAGGCGGCGCAATGGTCCTCCGACGAAGCCAATCGCAATGCGCTCTTCGCGTTGTGGGCGAAGAGCGGCGTGCCTCCGGAATCGTGGCAGTCGGAATACGCGAAGCAACCGTTGAAGGATCGCAATTCGCCGCTTATCGATCCGTTTCTCGTCGCGCGTTATCAATCGGTCGCCGATGATGCCTTGCGCCTGAACCTGATTCGTCAGCCGGTCAGCGTGAACGGATGGTTCGAACCGAAGTATCTCGATCAGGCGCTGAAGTCGCTGAAGCTCGAAGCCTATTGGCCGCGCTTCGATGCGTCGGGCAAGCCCATCGCCTGAAGCACTGCGGAGAATCGACACATGGCCAATGCTCTCACTCGCGTGTTGCTGCCGGCGAATCGCACGTCCAAGCGCGCGGGCAGTTTTGTTACTCATGATGTGCTGCGCGGCATCGGCTGGACCGCGTTGCCGTGGCTCCTGCCGGTTGCGTGCGCGGTGTTGTGGGTGCTCGGTGCGCGCTACGGCTGGATTTCGCCGCAAGTGCTGCCGCCGCCCGCACTCGTGTTCGAGACGCTCGGCGCGCTTGCAAAGAACGGCGAGCTATGGATGCATCTGTCCGCGAGCATGACGCGCGCAGCCGTGGGCTTCGGCGGCGGCGTGCTGCTCGGCGTGCTGCTGGGCGGTTTGCTCGGCCTGTCGCGCACGCTGGAAGCGTATGTGTTGCCGAGCTTCAACGCCATCGTGCAAGTGCCTGTGCTCGGCTGGCTGCCGTTTCTGATGATCGTCGTCGGCATTGGCGAGCCGCTCAAGTTTCTGCTGATCGGTCATGCCGCGCTCGTGCCGGTCACGCTCTCGACGTTGCAGGGCTTTCGCGGCACGCCGCGCGGTTTGCAGGAAGTGGCGTCGGTGTATCGCTATACGCGCTGGCAAGTGATCACGCGCGTGACCTTGCCTTCGGCGATTCCCGTCATCGGCACGGGTGTGCGGCTCGCGTTCACGAAGGCGTGGCTGACGCTGGTTGTCGTCGAGCTGGTCGCGTCCTCGGAAGGGCTCGGGTATCTGATCGTTTATGGACGGCAGCTCTTTCAGCTCGATCTCGTGCTCGCTGCCGTGCTGATCGTCGGTGCGATCGGCTATGTCGCGGATCGTCTGCTCAACGCGCTTGAGCGCAAGCTGCAACGCGGCCGCGCGAACTGAGGAGAAAAATCATGTCGACGCTCGATCTGGAAGCGGGGAGCGCAAAGGGATCATGGCGCGGCGTCGTGTTGCCGGTCGTCGCTGTTGCTGTGTGGTGGTTCGTGTCGCGTCACGCGCAAGTCGGCCACGGCATCATGGTTTCGCCCGCACACGTATGGGATACCGCGGTCGCGCAAGTGCGAAGCGGGGCGCTTGCGCGGGCGCTGTCGGCGTCGCTGGCGCGCGAGTTGACGGGCTTCGCTATCGGCACAACACTTGGCCTTGCGCTCGGTGCGTTGCTCGGCATTTCGAAGCTCGCCAATCGCGCGATTGCGCCGAGCTTCAACACGTTTAAGCAAGTGTCGCTGTTCGCGTGGATTCCGCTGATTTCCGTGTGGTTCGGGCTGGGCGATGTCGCGAAGGTCGTGTTCCTGTCGCTTGCCGCGCTCGTGCCGGTCGTGATGCATACGAGCGATGGCATTCGCGCCGTGCCGCCACATCTGCTGGACGTGGCGCGCGCGTATCGCTATGGCAAGTTGCAAACGCTCGCCTTCGTTGTGCTGCCGGCCGCGCTGCCTTCGATCTTCACGGGCGTCTATCTCGCGCTCATCTATTCGTGGCTCGCGACGCTCGGCGCGGAGTATCTGCTCGTTGCAGGCAGCGGCATCGGCAATACGCTCGTCGATGGCAGCGAGCAGTTTCGTATGGATCTCGTCGTGTTCGGCGTGATCGTGGTCGGTATAACGGGGTGGGCGTTGAATGCCTTCGCGCGCGGCGTGCAGCGACGCTGGTTCGAACCTTCGCGCGCGGCTTGAGGAGAACAGAAAGATGGCAACGGTAATCGAGCAGGACAGCGGCCTGACGCTGCGGCATGTGAGCAAGCGATTCAGCGGCGACGATGCACCGCCGGTACTCGAACGCATCGACCTGTCGATTGCGAGCGGCGAGTTCGTGAGTATCGTCGGGGCGAGCGGTTGCGGCAAATCGACGTTACTGCGGCTGATCGCGGGACTCGATGCCGACTACGACGGCGAGATCGATTTCGGCGGCGCACGCGTCGTCACGACGGACTTGTCGCGCGGCATCGTGTTTCAGGATCATCGGCTGTTTCCGTGGCTCGATGTCGAACAGAACGTGGCCGTCGCGCTGCGCAATGCGCCGCTGTCGAAAGCGGAGAAGGCGCGCGCGGTGAAGGAGCATGTCGCGCTCGTCGGATTGCAAGGCTATGAGCGGCACTATCCGCATCAGTTGTCGGGCGGGATGGCGCAGCGTGTCGCCATTGCGCGCGGGCTCGTCAACCGGCCGCGCCTGCTATTGCTCGATGAACCCTTCGGCGCGCTCGATGCGCTCACGCGCGCGCGTTTGCAACTCGAATTGCAACGTATCTGGGAGAGCGAGCGCATTACGATGGTGCTCGTCACGCACGATGTCGAGGAAGCGGTGCTATTGTCGGACCGCATTGTCGTGATGCAGGCGCGGCCCGGACGAATCGGCGAAGTGATCGACGTCACGTTGCCGAGGCCGAGAAAACTGGGCGATCGCGGCGTAGGCAAGCTGCGTGACGACATCGTGGAGACGTTCTTCACGGATGCTATCTGACATCTAAAGCTGCGCCTCGATCGCGGCCTTGTCGATCACCGACCAGACGTTGTCGATCTTGCCCTCGCGAAACGCATAGAAGACGTTCTCGCAGAACACGACGCGCTTTCCATTCACAGGCAGGCCCATGAAATCGGCCTTCGGCGTGCAGTCGAAGCGCAGGCGCGCGGCGATCGTCGGCGGCTCGGCAATGAGCAGTTCAATGTCGAAGAACAGATCCGGGATTTCGCGGAAGTCGCGCTCCAGCATGGCACGATAATCCGCGAGCGTGATCGCGCGCCCATTGTAGTGCGGCGCGTCGCCGACGAAGGTGCCGAGGTTGCGCCAGTCCTGCGCGTTCAAGCAGGCAATGTACGCGCGATAGCGTTGCGAAAGCTCGTCTGCGGTCATAAGAGCGGCTCCTTAAAGATACGATTTTCGCGCGGAATCGGCGGACTGTGCGGCGCTCCGGCCATCGTGCACATTGCCGGCGGCGGGAGCGTCGCAACACGCTTCTTGCGTCCTGCTTCACGCGCCATCAGTTTTGTTTATCGGCATACGGCACGGCCAATGCGCTCGCCTGTCGCTCTTCGCTCCGCCACATAAGGGTTCCACGCCATCGCACTGCCATCCATAAAGGCAAAGTGATGGTTTACGCGTAGTGTCCGCGCCGCGCCCTTTCTCGCTACCCTGCGACTTCAGTTTCCCAGAGCATCTTCGCTCGGCCAAGCATTCTGAAGGAGCAGCACATGGCACGGATCATCGGAGGCATCGCCGCCTCGCACACGCCGACGATCGGCTTCGCGTTCGACAAGAACAAGCGCGACGATCCCGTCTGGGCGCCGATCTTCGAGAACTTCGCGCCGCTCGCGAACTGGCTCGCGGAGAAGCAACCGGACGTCATCGTCACGATCTACAACGATCACGTCACGTCGTTCTTCTTCGATCACTATTCGGCATTTTCGCTGGGCGTGGGCCCCGAATGGCGTGTCGCGGACGAAGGCGGCGGCGCGCGCGATCTGCCGCCGATCAAGGGTCATCCGGCGCTTGCCGCGCACATCGGCACGTCGTTGATGAGCGATGAATTCGACATGTCGTTCTTCCAGAACAAGGCGCTCGATCACGGCTGCTTCTCGCCGCTCTCGATGCTGTGTCCGCACAAGCCCGAATGGCCGGTCAAGCTCGTGCCGCTGCAAATGGGCGTGCTGCAACTGCCGGTGCCGAGCGCGCGCCGCTTCTACAAGCTCGGCCAGGCGCTGCGCCGCGCGATCGAAAGTTATCCGGAAGACCTCAAGGTGGCGATTCTCGCGACGGGCGGTCTCTCGCATCAGGTGCACGGCGAGCGCGCGGGCTTCAACAACACGGAATGGGATGCGCGCTTCCTCGATCTCTTCGAACGCGATCCCGAACAGCTCGCGGACATGACCATCGCCGAATATGCCGCGCTCGGCGGCTACGAAGGTGCGGAAGTGATCATGTGGCTCACGATGCGCGGCGCGTTGTCGAACAACGTCGTGTGCAAGCACCGCAGCTATTACCTCCCGTCGATGGCCGGCATCGCAACCGCGATCTACGAAGGCGAGGACAGCGAGACCACGCCTGCGATCGTCGAGCGTCATCGCCGCAAGATGGACATGCAGCTCGCGGGTGTCGAGAAGCTCGAAGGCACCTATCCGTTCTCGATCGAAACGGCCGTGCGCGCGTATCGCATCAACGACTATCTGCATCGCATGGTCGAGCCCGCGCATCGCGAGGCGTTCAAGCAGGACGAAGAAGCGAGCTTCGAGGCGGCAGGTCTGTCCGACGAAGAGCGCGAACTCATTCGCCGCCGCGACTGGCGCGGGCTGCTTCACTACGGCGTGATCTTCTTCATGCTCGAAAAGCTCGGCGCGGTGACGGGCGTATCGAATCTGCATATCTATGCGGCGATGCGCGGCGAAACGCTCGAAGCATTCCAGAAGACACGCAATGCGCCCGGCGCGCTGTATTCGGTCGCAGGCAAGGGCGCGGGCAAGCTCGACTGGGATCAGGCCGGCAAAGCCAAGAGCTAAGACATAACGGAGAGGGGAGACAACCATGACATTCGGCAGAACCATCGACATCAAGGGCTTTATCGACGAGCGGCCCATTTCCGCCTACCAGTGGCTGCTGGTGGCGCTGTGCTTTCTGATCGTCGCGGCCGACGGCATGGATGTGGCCATCATGGGCTTCATCGCGCCGTCGATCATTGCGGACTGGCACATCTCGCGGCCCGCGTTCGGCCTCGTGATGAGCGCAGCGCCCATCGGCCTCGTGATCGGCGCGCTGACGGCCGGACCGGCATCGGACCGCATCGGGCGCAAGTGGGTGCTCATCACTTCGGTGTTTCTCTTTGGCGTGTTCACCATCGCCACTGCGTTCACGAACTCGCCCACGAGCATGGCGGTGCTGCGCCTTCTGACCGGCATCGGCCTGGGCGCCGCGATGCCCAACACGACGACGCTGCTCTCCGAGTACGCGCCGCAACGCAAGCGCGCGCTGCTCATCACGATCATGTTCACGGGCTTCAATCTGGGCTCGGCGTTGATCGGCTTCGTCGCGGGCTGGCTGATTCCGGCGCATGGCTGGCGCTCGGTGCTGATCTTCGGCGGTGCGCTGCCGCTTGCGCTGATTCCGCTGCAAATCTGGCTGCTGCCCGAATCCGCGCGTCTGCTCGCGGTGCGCGGCGCGACGTCGGCGCGCATCGGCCGCGTGCTGGGCCGCGTGTGCGGCGCGCGTTTCGACGGCAACGAGACGTTCGTATCGACGGAGCCGCCGCTGCCCACCAAGAAGCCGCTCGGCGTACTCTTCTCGCACGGTTACGGCCTGATGACGGCGGCATTGTGGGTCACGTATTTCATGGGCCTGCTCGTGATCTATCTGCTGACGGGCTGGCTGCCGACGCTGATGAAGGACGCGGGCCTCACCGTCTCGGCGGCGGCCAATATCACGGCGATGTTCCAGATCGGCGGCACGATCGGCGCGGTCATCGTCGGATGGATCATGGACAAAGCACGACCCGCGCCGGTCATCAGCGCGGCATATCTCGGCGGCGCGGTGTGCGTGCTCGGGCTGGCGTGGATCGGCGCGCTGTCGTCGTCGCTTGCGATGGTCGTGTTTGCCGCGGGCTTCTGCATGAGCGGCGCGCAAACCGGTCTGAACGCATTCGCGCCGGGACGTTATCCGACAGTTGCGCGCGCCACCGGCGTGAGCTGGATGCTCGGCATGGGCCGCTTCGGCAGCATCTTCGGTTCCGCATTCGGGGGCGCGCTGCTCGGCCTCGGCTGGGAATTCGGCGCGATCCTCGCGATGCTCGCCGTGCCCGCAACGCTCGCCGCCATCGCCATTCTCGTCGCGCAGCGCACGCATGTGGACGAAGCGCACGCGCAGACGAATGCAGCACACTAGTACTTGGAGTCAAGCATGATCATCGACATACACGGCCACTACACGACCGCGCCCAAGGCGCTCGAAGCGTGGCGCAATCAGCAGATCGCCGGCATCAAGAGTCCCGCCGAGATGCCGCGCGCGTCCGACCTGCATATCAGCGACGACGAACTGCGCGAATCGATCGAAGCGAATCAGTTGCGCCTGATGCGCGAGCGCGGGCTCGATCTCACCCTCTTCAGTCCCCGCGCGAGTTTCATGGCGCATCACATCGGCGACTTCGAGGTGTCGAGTACGTGGGCCGCGATCTGCAACGAGCTGTGCTTTCGCGTGAGCGAGCTGTTCCCGGACAGCTTCATTCCGGCGGCGATGTTGCCGCAAAGCCCGGGCGTCGATGTATCGACGTGCATTCCCGAACTCGTCAAGTGCGTCGAGCAATACGGCAATGTGGCGATCAACCTGAATCCCGATCCTTCGGGCGGCCACTGGACGAGCCCGCCGCTCTCGGACCGTTACTGGTATCCGATCTACGAGAAGATGGTCGAGTACGACATTCCCGCGATGATCCACGTAAGTACGAGCTGCAACGCGTGCTTTCATACGACGGGCGCGCATTACCTGAATGCCGACACGACCGCGTTCATGCAATGCCTGACCTCCGATTTGTTCCGCGATTTCCCGACGCTCAAGTTCGTGATTCCGCACGGCGGCGGCGCGGTGCCGTATCACTGGGGACGTTTTCGTGGCCTCGCGCAAGAGCTGAAAAAGCCTTTGCTGAAGGATCATTTGCTGAACAATGTGTTCTTCGATACCTGCGTGTATCACCAGCCGGGCATCGATCTGCTGACGCGCGTGATTCCCGTCGACAACATTCTGTTCGCAAGCGAGATGATCGGCGCGGTGCGCGGCATCGATCCTGAAACGGGACATTATTTCGACGACACGAAGCGTTATGTCGAAGCCGCGCAAATCGAACCCGAAGCGCGCTACAAGATTTACGAAGGCAACGCGCGCCGCGTGTATCCGCGCCTGGATGCGGCGCTCAAAGCGAAGGGACGCTGATCATGTATGAACTGGGAGTGGTTTATCGCAACATCCGACGTGCCGATGCCAACGTCGCCGAGAAGCTCGGCGCGCTCGGCTCGGCAACCGTGCACGAAGCAATGGGACGCGTCGGCTTGATGAAGACGTACATGCGGCCCATCTACACCGGTGCGCAGGCAAGCGGCACGGCGGTGACCGTGCTGCTGCAACCGGGCGACAACTGGATGCTGCATGTCGCGGCGGAACAGATCCGGCCGGGCGATATCGTCGTGGCCGCATGTACCACCGACAACACCGACGGCTTCTTCGGCGACCTGCTCGCGACGAGCTTCAAGGCGCGCGGTGCGAAGGCGTTGATCATCGATGGCGGTGTGCGCGATGTGCGCGTGCTGACCGAGATGAGTTTTCCGGTCTGGAGCAAGGCGATTTCCGCAAAGGGCACGGTGAAGGCAACGCTCGGCTCCGTGAATATTCCCGTGGTGTGCGCGGGCGCGCTCGCGACGCCGGGCGATGTGATCGTCGCGGATGACGATGGCGTGGTCGTCGTGCCGTCGGCCATGGCGGCGCAAGTGCTCGACAAGGCCACCGCGCGCGAGGCGCTGGAAGAAGAGAAGCGCGCGAAGCTCGCGAGTGGCGTGCTCGGCCTCGACATGTACAACATGCGCGAGCCGCTCGAGCGCGCGGGCTTGCGCTATATCGACTGATGAGCGACATCATCGTTACCTGCATTTCATCGATGGCGACGCGTCAGGTGCTCGCCGATCTTGCATCATCCTTCGAAGCGCGTTCGGGACAGCGCGTGACGATCGAATCGGTGGGCGGCGTCGCGGCGGCGAAGCGTGTGCAAGAAGGCGAAGCGTTCGATATCGTCGTGCTGTCATCGAACGCGATCGATGCGCTCGCGGCTTCGAAGCGCATCGATGCATCGAGCCGCGTGAGCATCGCGCGTTCGGGCGTGGCGATGGCGGTCGCGGCAGGCGCGGCGCATCCACGTATCGACGACGAAGCGGCCGTGCGTGACGCAGTGCGCGCGGCGCGCAGCATCGGCTATTCGACAGGACCGAGCGGCGTGCATCTCGCGCATCTGTTCGAACGATGGGGAATCGCGCATGAGATCGCGCCGCGCATCGTGCAGGCGCCGCCGGGTGTCGCGGTGGGCACGCTCATCGCGCGCGGTGAAGTCGAACTCGGCTTTCAGCAGTTGAGCGAGATGATCGGCGTCGCGGGCATCGACGTGCTCGGCATGTTGCCGCATGAAATCCAGACGCTCACGATATTCGAAGGCGCGGTTTGCGCGAATGCGCGTGTGCCGGAAGCGGCGCGCGCATTTCTCGATTACGCCATGTCGCGCGATGCCGATACGACGAAAGTGCTGCACGGCATGGAGCCGGTGCGATGAACACGCAGTTGAGCGAACGCTGCCGCGCGTCGCTCTTTCGCGTGCGCATGACGACGCCGGCTGTCGTTGCGTTCGTGCTCGCCGACAGCCGGGATAGCGCGTCTCGCAAGGTACGCACGGCAATGGCGATGCTGTATGACGTGCCGCTTCAAGAGTCGCGCGTGGAAGACGTGCGTTCGTTTGCCACGCTGATGCGTGCGGGCGTGAGCGAAGACCGCGACTTGCGCGTCTTCGAAGATGAAGTGCAGGACGGCACGGTGAGCGCATGGATCACCGCGCCGCTCTTTCTTACCAACGATACGTCGCTGCTCGGCAAATGGGCCGAACTCTACGCCGACCTCGCGACGCAGGCGGCGAACGCGGCGATTCGGCGCGCAAAATAGCTGCGCGCCTCGCCGTGCGACAACCTCATTCCGCGACCGCGTAACGCTCCAGCCAATGCGCATAGGGCGCGGGCAACGCCCACGACGGCCGCTCGACCTTCAACTGCTTCGCCGCGTGATACGGCCAATGCGGATTCGACAGATGCGCGCGGCCGACCATCACGAGATCGAGTTGCCCCGCTTCGACAGCGTGTTCCGCGTTGGGCGGCGAATCGAAACCCCACGCCGATGCAACCGGAATCTCCGCTTCACGGCGCACACGCTGCGAGATCGGCCCGAGAAACGCCGGACCCCACGGAATGCGCGCGGCGGGCGTCGAGAAGCCCACGCTCACGCTCATCAGATCGAGACCCTTGCGGCGCAGTGTCTTCGTCAGTTCGATCGACTCCTTGAGCGTGAGTTCGTCGCGCCCGTCGTATTCGATCACGCCGAAGCGCGCCGTCAGCGGCAGGTTATTCGGCCACGCATCGCGCACGGCATCGAAGGTCTCGACGATAAAGCGGCTGCGGCCCGCAAGATCGCCGCCGTATTGATCGTCGCGCTGATTCGCATCGACGGAAAAGAAGCTTTGCGCAAGATAGCCATGCGCAAAGTGCAGTTCGAGCCATTCGAAACCGGCCTCGCGCGCACGCCGCGCTGCCGCCGCGAAGTCCGCCTTCACGCGTTCGATTTCCGCGAGCGTCATGGCCTTGGGCACCTTCGGCAAGCCCGCACCGAAAGCGACGGCCGAAGGCGCGAGCGTGTCCCAGCCGCGGGAGTCGTCCGGTGCGATATGGTCGTCGCCTTCCCACGGACGGTTCGCGCTCGCCTTGCGGCCCGCGTGCGCAATCTGGATGCCGGGCACCGCGCCCGCCGCCTTGATCGCCGCCGCGACGCGCGCCATGCCTTCGATCTGCGCATCGTCCCAGAGGCCGGTGCAGCCCGGCGTGATGCGTCCTTCCGGCGACACGGCCGTCGCCTCGACGATCACGAGGCCCGCGCCGCCGCGCGCGAGGCTCGCGTAATGGCTGATGTGCCAGTCGTTGATGAAGCCGTCGATGGCGCTGTACTGGCACATCGGCGGAATCGCGATGCGGTTGCGCAGGGTGACGTCCTTCAGTTTGAACGGAGTGAAAAGTGCTGACATGAAGTGTTCTCTGGAGCGAATGGCCGAAGCCGGTTGAATCAAGGCTTCGAGATTACCCTCCGGACGCTATAATGAAAACCATCTACCGGTTATCGATTCGATAAAATTTTGTGATGCTCAATCCGCAATGGCTGCGCACTTTTCTCGCGCTCGTCGAACTCGGCAACTTCACGCGCGCCGCCGCGCGGCTCGATCTGACGCAGGCCGCTGTGAGCCAGCATCTGCGGCATCTCGAAGACGAACTCGGCCTGCTTGTGATCCGCCGTCCGCGCGGCATCGAACTGACGCCGGCGGGTCACGCGCTGATCGACTATTGCGAGGAGATGGAGCGGGCGGACAAGCGTCTCGCGTCGCGTCTGTCCGACAGCGAGGACGAACCCGGCGAGATCGGTCTCATCACGCCGGGCAGCATCGGGCTCGTGCTGTTTCCGTTATTGCTGGATTTGCAGCAGCAGCGCCCTGAATGGAAGATGCGGCATCGCTTCGCGCCGGATTCCGAAGTGCTCGAATCGGTGCTGCAGAGCCGCTACGATCTCGGCATCGTCGCGCTCAGGCCCGACGATCCGCGTCTTGCCGCGAGCAAGTTCATCGAGGAGCCGCTCGAACTCGTCGTGCCGGCGAACGCCGACGTGCATGATTGGAGCGATCTCGAACGGCTCGGCTTTATCGATTATCCCGAAGCGCACGTGACGGCGAGCCGTCTATTGAGCCGGCGCTTTCCGGGCAATCCGGGCGTAGCGAGCCTGCGGCGGCAAGGCTTCAGCAACCAGATCAGCCTGATTCCGGAATTCGTCGCGCGCGGTCTCGGCTTCACCGTGATACCGCGTTATGCGCGCATCGCGTTCGGCAAGCCGGAGGCGGTCGGTGTCGTCGAATGCGGCGCGCCTGTGGTCGATACGTTGTGGCTCATTCATCGAGCGGAATGGCCGCTGCCCGCGCGCTGCGTGCGGACCGTCGAGTATTTGCGCGAGCGTGTGGGCGTGCCCGCGATGAAGGCGGATACGAAGCGAAAGCGCCCGGTTGTGAAGACACGTCGCTGAAAACACACGCGGCCCGCGTCCCGAAGGAACGCGAGCCGCGCCGGTTCAAAAGAGCGAAGCGCTTCAGGCCGTTGCGCGCATGCTTTCGTCGTGCAGACGGAAGATTTCCACCGCCGTGCGCAACGCGCCCGCCTGATCCTCCAGCGATTGCGCCGCCGCCGCCGCTTCTTCCACGAGCGCCGCGTTCTGCTGCGTCACTTCATCCATCTGCGTGACGGCGCGCGCGACTTGCTCGATGCCGCTGCTCTGTTCCTCGGAAGCCGCCGCGATCTCGCCCATGATGTCGGTCACGCGCTGCACGGCCGTGCTGATTTCGGTCATCGTGCGGCCCGCTTCATCGACGAGTGCCGTACCCGACTGCACGCGCTCCACCGAGTTGTCGATCAGTTCTTTGATCTCCTTCGCCGCCGCCGACGAACGTTGCGCGAGACTGCGGACTTCGCCCGCGACGACCGCGAAGCCGCGGCCTTCCTCACCCGCACGCGCCGCTTCGACCGCCGCGTTCAACGCGAGAATGTTGGTCTGGAACGCGATGCCTTCGATGATCGTGATGATGTCCGCGATCTTCGCCGAGCTTTGATTGATGTCGCCCATCGTGGAGACGACTTGCGATACGACATGGCTCCCCTTGCCCGCGATCTCCGAAGCGTTCGCGGCAAGCACGCTGGCCTGACGCGCGTTGTCGGCATTCTGCTTGACCGTGCCGGTAAGCTCATCCATGCTCGACGCCGTTTCCTGCAACGCCGACGCCTGCTCTTCCGTGCGCGAGGACAGGTCCACGTTGCCCGCGGCAATCTGCTTGGTGGCGGATGCAATCGACTCACTGCCGCCGCGTACCGTGCGCACCGTGTCGATGAGGCTCGCCTGCATCGTCGAGAGACCGCGCAGCAACTGGCCCATTTCGTCGTTCGATGCGATGCTCACGGTGCGGCGCAGGTCGCCCGCCGCGATGGCTTCGAACTGTGCAAGCGCGGCATCGAGCGGACGCGTAATGCGACGGCGCAGCGAGAACCACGTGTAGAACGCCGCGGCCACGCCGATCAGCATCGCGGCGATCGAGGCTGCGCGGAACATCGCGAAGCTTTCCTGCCCTTCGTCGTAACCGGCCTTCGCCTGTTCGAACTGCAGCTTGCGCAACTCGATGCCGCTCTTCGCGAACTCGTTGAACGCAGCCTGCATGGCGCTGGCATCGGCGAGAATCTTTTCCTGATCCTTCGCGCGAATGTCGGCGTAACCCGCGTCGATCAGTTTTTGCAGCGCGAGACGCTGCTCGTTGAACTTGTCCGCGAGCGGTTTCTCGCCCGGAGCTTGCGGCAGGCTGGCGTATTTGGTCCAGGCATCGTCGGAGGTTTTGCGCATCAGCGCGCCGCGTCCGATCGCGTCCTCGGCTGCAGGCGTGCCCGCGTTGAGTGCGGCGCGGTCGAAGCTCAGGCGTTCGCGCGCCATGAACATTTCGGCATTGCCGACCGACACGGCGCTCGGCATTTCATTCGTGAAGAGGTCATACGTCGTTGCGTTGGACCGGCTCATGCCGATCAGTCCGACCATGCCGATCGCGATCAGAAGCGCGCTCAGCAAGGTCATGGCCAAGGCCAGACGGCCTTTGATTGTCGAAAACATAGCTCTCTCAAGGTGGCTGCATCGCGGGTGCGCGAGCGCGAATGCGGGCGACGATGCTCGCCTGCCGCGCGGCCGATGTTGTCCATCAAGCCGCCTGTATAACGACAGCGTGGCGAACGCCTTTAGCAACCTTTTAAGTAGCAATGGAAATGTAAGACAACGTTTGCCGGACGAGGCCCGCGCTTTCTCAGGGAAAGCGCGGCGCGCGCGGGCGTTGCCGCACGCAGACGGCGAGCAATGCCCGCGCGATCAGCGCAAGGTGATAGTAGAGACGGAGATTGAGCCCATACGCATACGCATCGGGATGATCGAGCGCGACGCGCAGCGCGGCGAGCGGCGCATCGTGCTTCGCATGCAGCGACACGACGATCGGCGCGAGCCTGCGCAAAGCCTTGCCGCGCGCCGTTTCGAGCGATGCATCGAGCGTCAGTCTCAGCACGAACGAATAGGCGGTAAACGCGGCGGCGAACGGCGACACGCGCGTGCTCTGCGATATCGACACCGGCGTCTTGCGGTAATACGACACGTACTCGTGAAGGTAATAGACCTGCGACGCCGCAAGACACAGCTCGACGCCGAAGACGAAGTCGCAGCATGCGCCGGCGTCTTCGCGATAGCCGACGCAGCGCACGAGCGTGGCGAGCGCCATCCAGCCGTTATTGGGGAACATCTGCACGAGCCCGGTTCTGCCCGGCAACATCTGCATGCCCTGCGCGCGCCGCGTGCGATGAAACGCTGCGTTGAGCGCCGCGCTGCGCTGCGCATCGACATGACCGGACGCATCCACTTCATGCTGATCGCCGAACGCGACTTCGAGATGCGGATAGATTTGCCACAGCGCGGCGAGACGCGCGACGCCTTCGGGCGCGAGGTAATCGTCGTCGTGAATCAGCATGACGAGCGTGCCCGCCGCGCGTTCGAACAGGCTCGCGACATTGCGCGCCTGACCGAGCGGCGGATCGTGACGCACGTAGCGGATGCGCGCGTCGTGGGCATAGCGCGTGGCGATCAGTTGCTGCGTCACGTCATCGCGCGAGTCGTCGCCGACGAGGATTTCGATGTGCGGATACGTCTGCGCGAGACACGAATCGAGGCATTCGACGATCAGTTCGGGCCGATTGCACGTCGGCAGGCATATGGAGACCGTCAATGCGCTCGTCATGTCTTCCTCTCCCTTCTCCGGTGTCATGGCGTCTTTATTCAACGAACGCTTCACATTACGAAATGCCGCGCGATTTCAGCAAGGTAGAAGAAAGACGAAGAAAAATAATCGGAAAAAAATGAGTAAAAAATACGGCGTTTGAAAAAACCTCTGCTTTCTTCGGGCAAAAGTTCGGTTGCGGGGGTGATGTTGCGCGCTAGCGGACCGTAAGTGCGGTGTTAGATTAGTCGCGGACATCCAGCGCAGAGGAGAGACGAGCGTGGCGCGATTCGCATGGATTCGCTGATAACAGCGGCGGCGCGCGCGCTCGCGGCGGGTGATCCGCTCGGCGCGCTGAACCGCATCGCGCTACGTGACGATGCGAACGCGCTCGCGTTGCGCGGCATCGCGATGGCGCAACTCGGCGATTTCACGCGCGCGCGTGCGCTCGTCAAGAGCGCGGCGCGCGCGTTCGGCGCGAAGGAAGCGCTTGCTCGTTCGCGTTGCATCGTCGCGGAGGCGGAGATCGCGCTCGCTTCGCGCGATCTCGCGTGGCCGGCCCGCTCGCTCGAACATGCACGCGCGATCCTCGACGCGCACGGCGACCGCGTCAACGCCGCGCATGCGCGCTATCTCGAAGTGCGTCGCGCGCTGCTGATCGGCAAACTCGACGATGCCGCGCGCCTGCTCGCGACCTTGCATCCCGAGGCGCTTCCGGCATCGTCGCGCACGGCGCACGAACTGATGGCGGCGGGCATCGCCATGCGGCGTCTGCAGACGCAAACGGCGCGCGAGGCGCTCGTGCGGGCGCGGGCGGCGTCGCGGCAAGCGGGCATTCCGGCGCTCGCCGCCGAAGTCGAGAGCGCGTGGCGCATGCTGGAAACGCCCGCGGCGCGCGTCGTCACGCAGGGCGATGCGCGGCTTCTGCGGCTTGACGAAGTGGAGGCGCTGTTCGCGTCGAATGTTTTCATCGTCGATGCGTGCCGCCTTTGCGTGCGCGACGCGGGTGAATCGATATCCCTCGCCACGCGGCCGGTGCTCTTCACGCTCGCGCGCATGCTGGCGCAGGCGTGGCCCGGCGACGTGCCGCGCGATGCGCTCATCGCGCGCGCATTCCGCATGCGGGACGCCGACGAGACGCATCGGGCGCGTCTGCGCGTCGAGATGGGCCGGCTGCGCACGCTCTTGCGTCCGCACGCGCATATCGACGCAACATCGCGCGGCTTCGTTCTGAAGCCGATGCATGCGCGCGAGGTCGCGGTGCTGGCGCTGCCGGTGGAGGACGAATATGCGCCGCTGCTCGCGTGTCTCGCCGACGGCGAATCGTGGTCGAGCTCCGCGCTCGCGCTGGCGCTCGGCGCGAGCCAGCGCACGGTGCAGCGTGCGCTCGATGCGCTCAGCGCGAGCGGCAAGGCGCAATCGTTCGGGCGGGGCCGCGCGCGCCGCTGGACCACGCCGCCGATGCCCGGATTCACGACGACCTTGTTACTCCCCGTCGAACTGGCGGGTGATTAGCATGAAGTCACGATCAACGAGAGGCAAGCGCAACCGAGCGCAATCAAACCGGAGGACATCGACATGAAACGCGCGAAAGCGGAAATCATCCGCGAATATGGGCCTTTTGCGGACATCGAAGGCGTGCACGGCGTCACCTTCGACGGCGAGCGCGTGTGGTTCGCCGCCGGCAACACGCTCAACGCCTTCGATCCCGAAAGCGGCGAGAAGACGCGCTCGCTCGACGTCGCGGCGCACGCGGGCACCGCCTTCGACGGCGAGCATCTTTACCAGATCGCCGAAGACCGCATCCAGAAGATCGATCCGAAAACAGGCCGCGTGCTCGCGACGATTCCCGCGCCGGGCGGCGGCCGCGATTCGGGGCTCGCGTGGGCCGAGGGCACGCTGTGGGTCGGCGAATATCAGGCGCGCAAGATTCATCAGGTCGATCCGCAGAACGGCGCGATTCTGCGCACCATCGAATCGAACCGTTTCGTCACGGGCGTGACCTGGGTCGACGGCGAACTGTGGCACGCAACCTGGGAAGGCGACGAGAGCGAACTGCGGCGTATCGATCCGCAATCGGGCGAAGTCGTCGAGCGTCTGGACATGCCGGAAGGCGCGGGCGTGTCGGGCCTCGAAGCGGATGGCCGCAACCGCTTTTATTGCGGCGGCGGGCGGACCGGCAAGGTGCGCGCCGTGCGCCGGCCGAAGCGCGGCTGACACGTTCGCGCCCGGTTTTCCTTTCTAAAGACTTCCCCTCCCTCGCCGATAAACAACGATGAGTTATCAGCGAAACAAGGGTTAGCGCGGTGAGGAAAGGAGCGAACGATTTTCTCGGGATCATCGGTGAGAATGTCGCCAGGAACCTGCCATACGTCGAGTACGCCCGCCGTTTCGACGGGCTCGGCCTCGCGCCCATCGCCGTGCTGGTCGCGGCGTGCGGAACGTTCTTCGTGCCGCTGCCGTGGAACGTGGTGTTCGCCGCCGTCGTGCTCATCGTTACGTTCTGCGTGCACCGGATGCAGGACGCGCACCGCAAGACTTTCGTCGCGCGTCAGGTCGCGTACGGGTTGCTCGCCATCGCCGAGGACTGCCTCAAGCTGCTGAGTCTCGACGGCCGCATCATGTGCATATCCGAAGTCGGCCGGCGGCTCATCGAAGCCGAATGCGCCGACGATCTCGTCGGCATCGACTGGCTCGCGCTGTGGGACGGCCCCGACGCGCGGCAGGCCTTCGAACGCGCGAGGGCGGGGCAATCGACGTCGTTTTCCGGCGCCTGCCGCACGATGACCGGCAACCTCAAATGGTGGACGTCGACCTTCGCGCCTGTCTACGGCGAGCACGGCAAGATCACCGCGGTGCTGTGCAAGTCGCGCGACATCACGGCGGAGCGCAATCTCATCGACGAATTGCGCGGCAACGCGCGCGTGCAGAAGGACATGGAAGATCACGTCGATGCCGTGTTCTGGACCGCCTCGCACGATTTTCAGGAACTGCTGCACGTGAGTTCCGCTTTCGAGCGCATGTGGGAAATGCCGATGTCCGTGCTGGACGCCGATCAGACCGCATGGTCGCAACGCGTGCACCCCGACGACCTGCCCGCATTGCGCGACGAAATGCGCACCGCCGTGAAAACCGGCGCCGCGACGCAAAGCTATTTCCGCCTGTGTCTGCCGCACGAGCGCACGCGCTGGGTGCGCGCCGACATCTATCCGGTGACCGAGGACGGCGCGGTGTCGCGCGTGGTGAGCGTGTGCGTCGATGCCACCGACGAGCGCCAGCGTCTGCAGGAACTGCATCGCCTCGCCAACACGGACAGCCTGACGGGCCTGGCCAACCGCAACGCGATGATGGATGCGCTCGTCGCACGTTGCGAAGCCGGCGCGCCTTTCGCGTATCTGTTCGTCGATATCGACCGCTTCAAGTCGATCAACGACACGGCCGGCCACATTGCGGGCGATGCCGTGTTGCGCGCGATCGCGCGGCGCATTCAGGACGCGTTGCCCGAAGGCGCGGTGGCGGCGCGTCCCGGCGGCGACGAGTTCACCGTGATCCTGCCCGGCGCGTTCGATCAGGAGAGCATCGCGCGCGCGTGCCGCATGTTCGCGCTTGCGTGTCATCGTCCGATCAAGGTCGATTGCAAGAGCCTGACCATGACGTGTTCGATCGGCGTTGCGCTGCATCCGGACCACGGACGCACGCCCGAAGCCCTCTTCATCAGCGCCGACATGGCCATGTACGCCGCCAAGCGCGCCGGCCGCAACACCTTCCGCGTGTTCGGCGAGCGCGAGAAAGACGACCTGGCGCGCGCGCATCTCGAGTCCGAACTGCACGGCGCGATCCGCGAGAACCAGTTCGTGCTGCATTACCAGCCGCAGTATCGCGTCGATTCGGGCGCGCTCGTCGGCGCCGAGGCGCTGCTGCGCTGGAATCATCCGACGCTCGGCCTGCTCGCACCCGGCGCGTTCGTGCCGGTGCTGGAGGAGAGCGCGCTGATCGTCGAGGCGGGGCATTGGGTCATCCGCGAAGCCGTGCAGGCGGCGGGACGGCTGGCGGGCGCGATGCCGTCCGTGTGCTCGGTCGCGCTCAACGTATCGCCGAAACAGTTTCGCGATCCGCGGCTCGTGTCGGTGCTGAGGCACGCGCTCAAGCGCGCCTGCATCGAGTCGGACCGCATCACGCTCGAGATCACCGAATCGGCGCTTATCGAGAACGTGGACGCCGCGCAGGAAGTGCTCTCGAACGTCCGCGCGATGGGCGTGCGTATCGCTATCGACGACTTCGGCACCGGCTATTCGAGCCTGAGCTATCTCGCGCGCTTCAGGCCCGACGTGCTGAAGCTCGACAAGTCGTTCGTCGACAACATCGCGACCGATGTCATGGTGCGCACCGTGGTCGAAGGCGTGATCGATCTGGCGCACAAGCTCGGTGTGATCGTGGTCGCGGAAGGCGTCGAGACGCAGGAGCAACTCGACACGCTGCGCGACGTGCATTGCGACAAGATGCAGGGCTTCCTGCTGAGCCGGCCGGTGCCGCTCGCAAGCCTCATGGAAACCGCCGGTGTAAAGGAGCCGGAATCCGTGCGCCGGGTCGTGCTGTCCTGAATTGCGCCGGTGCGCGCCGGCGGCGTTATCATCGCCGCATTCGGCAAGGCGAACCGGTTCGGACGAGGGACGGCATGACTCATCTGATTTTCGCGCTGGGCGTGTTCCTGCTCGTGTTCGCGAGCGCGCTGGCCGGCATCTGGATCAGCCGCTATCTGCCGGAACATCACCTGAGCGACGAATCGGCGGCGGCGATCAAGCTGTCGATCGGCCTCGTCGCCACCATCGCGGCGCTCGTGCTCGGGCTGCTGATCTCGTCCGCCAAGGCCTCGTTCGATACCGTCAACAACGACCTCGTTCACAACGCGGCGAACATGATTCGCCTCGACAGCGCGCTCGCCCAGTACGGCCCGGAAACGCACGGCCTGCGCGCCACGCTCAAAAGCAATTACAGCGACTGGATCGATCTGCTCGCATCGCGCGACGGGACTCGCGAAGCGCGTCTGGACAGCCCCGAAATCATCGGGCGCATGGAGGAATTCCAGCACAGCATCGCGGCGCTCGCGCCCGCCACCGATGCGCAGCACGCGTTGCGGGCCCGCGCGCTGTTGATCGCCGACGATGTGTTCGCCGCGCGCTCGCTCGCCCTGCTGCAACGCGGCGGCTCGGTGCCGAAGACGGTGATGTTCGTGCTGGTGTTCTGGCTCGCGATCATCTTCGGCACGTTCGGCGTGCTCGCGCCGCACAACGGCACGATCGTCGTCGCGTTCCTGACGTGCGCGCTGTGCGCATCGGGCGCGGTGTTTCTGATACTCGAAATGGATACGCCGCTCGACGGCGTGGTGCGCGTGTCGATCGGCGCGATGCGCGAGGCGCTCGCACGGCTGGGCGGTTAGGAGAGAGGCGATGAAAATAGCATGCGTGTTGCTGCTCGCGGCGTTCGCCGTGCTCGCGTTCGGTCAGACGCCGTCGCCCTGTCCGGAGACCGGCAAGCCCGTGTTCGTGCGCGACTTCACGGCGGTGAAGGAAGGCGCGACGTCGCGTTTTCCCGGCTCGCGGCTGCGCGCCGCACGCAACACGATGCGCGTGGATGAAAACGCATCGGCGTTGGCGGAAGGCATCGTGAAGGCGCTGAATGCGCGCGGCGTCGCGGCGTGCCACGCGGCGGCGCAAACCGCGCTGCCGGCATCGGGCTGGCTTGTGAGCGGCGAGTTCGACGAAACGTTGCCGTCGGGACTCGGCGCCGGACTTCCGTCGATGGGCTCGTCGGACAAGCAGGCGCCCAACACGCACGTCACGGTCCAGCTTGCGGATCTGGCGGCAAGCCCCGGCGCGCCGGTCACGCAGATCGATACGAACGATCAGCTCAAAGGCCAGAAGTCGGCGGCAGCGCCGAAGCCCTACGGCGCGGCGGCGCGCTTCGTGATTAACCAGGTGGAGGCGTCGTCGTCGCTCGATGATCTCGCGGGCAAGATCGCCGAGCGCATCGCGTCGGAAAAGGCGCGGATCGAGGGCGGCGGGCAATAGCGCCGCGAAGCTTGCGACTTCATTTCGTTCTGCCATGTCCGCGGCTTTCTCTCCTATGCTAATCAATGCGCGTGCGCGCGCTTGCCGCCGAGGAGAACGCCATGACAAGGAAGACGATGTTCCGCGCGTGGGTTCTGGCGTGGCTCGTCGTTGCGGCTGTCGCATGGCTCGGCGGATGCAGGAAGACGGCCGAGTCGGGATCGACGTCGTCGAGTTCGACCGCGCCCGCGCCGCCGCCCGCACCGTCGCCTCAGCCCGCGTCGCCGCCTCCGCCCGTTCAGATATCCGACGCCGCCGCCACGGCCACCGCCGGTGCTGCTGCCGACGAACCCGGCCAGCTCGATCAGCAGGTTCGGATCAACAGCTTTCCTTCGCCGGTGCCGCCGCCGTCCGCCGAGACTTCGCCGCTTACGCTTATGTTCGTCAAGGCGAAGGCGGGCCACACGACGACGTTCGGCGATGTCGAAGACGCGCTGCGCGATCTGATCGATGCCGCCGGCTACGACTGGCGTCAGTTCTACGCTTTCCCCGGCGGCTTTGCGATGGTCACGCGCGTCGAGCAGACCCGTCCCGACTGGACGCCGATGCCGCCGCCGAATCGCTGGGCGGTCAACGTCGGCGAGATCAAGAACTGGTCGATCGCGGAAGTGGTGCGGCGCTTCGCATCGGCGCCGAGCGGCTTTTATCAGGTGCTCGTGTTCATCGTCACGGATCAGCCGGTGGTCACGTCGGGCAAGCAGGCGACTTACAGCGATCTCACGAGCAAGCTGCCGCCGGGCGCGGATCGCCTGCCGAGCGCGATTTCCACGCGCAACACCGCCGACGGCACGCGCTGCACCGTGCTCATCTACGAATTCCGCAAAGCCGACGGACAGGATGCGGCGGTCGTCGTGCCGGGCAGCATATCGGCGCGCGATCATCTGCAGCGCAGCGCGCTCTGGGCGGGACTGGCGGGTGCGCCATGACCTGGAGACGCTGTCAGAACTGGCTCGCGGTGATCTGGGTGTTGTTCTTCGTGATCCAGGTCGGTCTGCTCGTGATGCGCTCGATCGTGGGAGCCTCGGGCAGCGACGAAAGCCGCAAACTCACGGCCGAGATGTGGAGCTGGTATGTCCCGATGGTGATGCCCACGCTCACGCTCATCGCGGGCGCGCTCTTCGCCGCGCCCGCTGCACCCGCTGCACCCGCCGTGGATGCGCGCGAGGTGTCGGCGGTGCGTGCGGGCATTCTCTTCGTGCTGTCGATTGCCTATTTGCTTTCGATCTTCGCGCTTCTCGTGGTGCCGCCCAGCCTGGGCACGACGCCGCAGGATCATCTGCAATTGCTGCACGATTCGAATTACTGGCTGGGCGCGTTTCAGTTTTTTATCGCCGCGGCGCTCGGGACGTTCTTTCCGAAGCAGTCGGCGGAATAGAGCGCGAATCACAGCGCAAGAACTGGAGTGCTGACGCGCGCCGCCAGCGTGACGATGGGACCTCGCATCCCAACGTCACGGAGCATCGCCGATGCCTTTTCCCGCTTCTTTCCGGCGTCTCGTCTGGTCGAACCTGCTCGCGCAATCCGCCGAGCAGATCGGTCTCGCAGCCGCGCCGCTCGTCGCCGTGTTCGCGCTCGGCGCGACGCCTGCTGAAACCGGCCTGTTGCAAAGCGCGCAGACGCTGCCGTTCCTGTTGCTGTCGATACCGCTTGGCGTGGTCGCGGACCGGCGCTCGCGCCGCACGCTGATGGCCTTCGCCGAATGCGCGCGGGCGTTCGCCATGTTCTGCGTGCTGCTGCTCGTGCTGTCGCATTCATTGACGCTACCCTTGCTCGCGCTGCTCGGCTTTCTCGGCGCAACGGGCACCGTGGCCTACAACGTGGGCGCGCCCGCGCTGGTGTCGGCGCTTGTCGAGCGCGCGGGACTGGCGGCGGCGAACGGACGCATCGAGCTTGCGCGCAGCGTCGCCTATTCGGCAGGGCCGGCGCTGGGCGGCTTGCTGGTCGGATGGATCGGCGCGGCATCGGCGTATGGCTTCGCGGCGACCTCGTCCGCCATCGCGGCGATGCTGCTCGCGGGCGTGCGCGAACCGGCGCGCACGCCTGCCGTCGCGCGCCACTTTCTGACGGAATTGCGCGAAGGCGCGCGCTTCGTTGCACGCGATGCGCTGCTGCGCCCGATGCTCGCGACCGCCGTGTTCTTCAACCTCGGCTTCTTCATCTTGCAGGCGGTGTACGTGCCGTATGCCGTGCAGCGGCTGCATCTGAGCGCGTCGGCGGTGGGCGTGACGCTTGGCGCTTACGGCGTCGGGATGGTGTGCGGCGCGCTCGCGGCGCCGCTGGTCGCGCGGCGCATTGCGTTCGGCCGCATGCTGCTCGTCGGGCCGTTTTGCGGGTTGGCCGCATCGCTTGCGATGGTCGCGACGCTCGTCGCGCCTTCGTTCTGGCTCGCGTCCGCGAGCTTCTTTCTGCTCGGCGCGGGCCCGATTCTATGGACGGTCGGCTCGACGACGCTGCGCCAGGCCATCACGCCCGCCACGATGATGGGCCGCGTGTCCGCGCTCAACAGCACCGCGACTTACGGCGCGCGTCCGCTGGGCGCGCTCGCGGGCGCGGCGATCAGCGCGCACTTCGGCATGGGGCCGTGTCTTGTCGCGGCGACGCTCGGCTTCGTCGTGCAGGCGGCGATCATCGCGGTGTCGCCGGCCGCGCGCCTGGCCGATGTGCCTGATGACGCAGCGCCGCTATCCGCGTGAGCGCCGGGGCTGCTTCGGCGCTTTCGTTGTTTTCGTCGCTTTTGTCGCTTTCGCCACTCTCGCCGCAACGGGTCGCGCGAACATCGGCATCCGGCTCAGAATCCAGTCGAGCAATTCCTGCGGTCCCGCCGCGAGCGGCCGTCCCGTCTTCACGAGCAATCTGGCCTGCGCGCTTTCGAATAACGGATGCGCGATCGGCACCGTCGTCAGTTCGCCGCTCGCCAGTTCACGATACGCGGCGAATTCGCCGATCAGTGTCGTGAAATTTTCTGCGCTGACGAAGCGCTTTAGCGCGCCGAGCGAATTCGTCGTGAGTGTGGGACGGATCGCGAGGCCGTCGGTGGTTTCCAGCATCTTCACGACATGGCCGATGCCGAACGACGGCGGCATCAGCGCGAGCGGATAGTCGAGCAGATCGCGGATATGCGCCACGCCGCCGCGCGCCGCCAGCGGATGATCGCGCCGCGCGAGTAGCACGACCGGCTGCGGCGAACTTGCGCGCGTTTCGATGCGCTCGTGCGGCGGCGGATTGTAGGCCAGGCCGATATGCGCGCGGCTTTGCGCGACTTCCTCCAGCAGATCGTCGACGGCGAGCATCTGCACATCGATTTCCAGACGCGGATAGCGTGCGCAGAACGGCGCGAGCACATCGTCGACGAGCGTATCGACATAACCCTCGCTCACGGCGAGGCGAATCTGGCCTTGTTGCAGACCTTTGAGCGCGTGAAGCTGATCTTCGAGTTTCTCCTGTTGCGCCCGATAGCCGCGCCAGAACTCGAGCAAATGGAACGCCGCTTCGGTCGGCCGCACGCCGCGCGCCTCGCGCTCGAAGAGCGTGGTGTCCAACTCGTCCTCAAGCAGTTTGATCTGCCGCGCAATCACCGACGGCGACGTATTCAGATGATCCGCCGCGCCGCGGATCGTGCCGTGCGACAGCACCTCGTGAAAGTAGCGCAGACGTTGCTGATTGATCTCGCGCATGGGCTGCGTCCTCATAAACGAAGTGTTGCTCACAGAGCAACGATACGTGAACTTAGTTGCTCTTGCTAGCACATTCGCCCACGCTCAACATGGCCTTACCCGAAAACGGGGGAGACAACCATAGGAGGCGCAGATGCCGACGATTCAGACGGGACGAGGCGGCGATGCCGTTTCGGCGCTTTACAGCAGAATCAACTGGCGGCTCTTGCCGCTATTGGTCGCGTGCTACATGTTTGCGTATCTGGACCGCGTGAACGTGGGCTTTGCGAAACTCCAGATGCAAAGCGATCTCGGCTTTTCCGATGCGGCGTACGGCGTTGGCGCGGGCATCTTTTTCATCGGCTATGTGCTGTTCGAGATTCCAAGCAATCTGATGCTGCCGAAAATCGGCGCGCGTCTCACGTTCAGCCGCATTCTCGTGCTTTGGGGCATCACGTCGGCGTGCATGCTTTTCGTGCGCAACGTGCCCGCGTTCTATGCGATGCGCTTCCTGCTCGGCGTGTTCGAAGCGGGCTTCGCGCCGGGCATGATCTATTACCTGTCGTGCTGGTACGGGCCGAAACGCATGGCGCGCGCCATCGCGCTGGTGTTCGTCGCGGGGCCGCTCGGCGGGGTCGTCGGCGGGCCGCTGTCGGCGTGGCTGATTGCCTCGCTCGGCGGCGTCGGCGGACTGAGCGGCTGGCAATGGATGTTCCTCGTCGAAGGGCTGCCGTGCATCGCGCTGGGTGCGCTCGTGTGGCGCGTGCTCGCCAACCGTCCCGCCGATGCGCGTTGGCTCAGTCCGGACGAACGGCGTCTCGTCGAAGCGGAAGTGGGCGGCAGCGGCGGCGCGGCGCATCGCATTGAATCGTTCCGCGAAGTCGCGAGGAATCTGCGCATCTACGTGCTGGCGCTCGCGTACTTCTGCATCATCTTCCCGATCTACGCGATCAGCTTCTGGCTGCCCACGCTGATCAAGGATCAAGGCCTGAGCGGCTCCACGCACGACACGATCCGCCTCGGCTGGTATGTCGCGATTCCGTATGTCGCCGCCGCCATCGCCATGTACTGCGCGGGCCGCCGCTCCGACCGAGTCGGGGAGCGCCGCTATCACAGCGCGCTGCCGGCGCTCGCGGGCGCGGCGCTGCTCGTCATGACGCCGTATGCGTCGGGCAATCTCGCCGCCACGCTCACGCTCCTCACGCTCGCCACCGCCTGCATGTGGATGGCCTACACGGTCTTCTGGGCGATTCCTTCCGAGACGATCTCGGGACCAGCCGCGGCGGGTGGCATCGCGCTCATCAACACGATCGGTCTGTCGGGCGGGTTCTGGGGACCGGCGGCGATCGGCTGGATCAAGTCATCGACCGGCAGCACGAACGGCGGACTGCTGTTGATGGCGTGCATGGCCGCCATCTCCTGCGTGCTGATTCTCACGAACAAGCGCTCCGTGGCCGCAGCCAAGGCCGACGCGCACGCCGCATGAACGACATCAATCGACGATTCGAAAGGACACACATCATGAAAATCCTGATCGCGGGATTCCAGCACGAAACCAATACCTTCGCGCCGACGAAGGCGAGCTACCAGAGCTTCATCCAGGGCGAAGGCTTTCCGCCGATGGCGCACGGCGCCGACGTCCTCGCGTTGCGTGACGTGAACGTGCCGATCGGCGGCTTCATTCAATGGGCCGAAGGGCAAGGGCATGAACTGCTGCCGGTGATCTGGGCGGGCGCGAGCGCATCGGCGCATGTGACGCGAGACGCGTATGAACGCATTGCGGGCGCGATCGTCGACCGCGTGCGTGCGGGCGGTTTCGATGCGATCTATCTCGATCTGCACGGCGCGATGGTGACCGAACATCTCGACGACGGCGAAGGCGAATTGCTGGCGCGTGTGCGGCGCATCGTCGGCGATGAGATGCCGCTCGTCGTCTCGCTCGATCTGCATGCGAACGTGACGGCCCGCATGGTCGAACTCGCCGATGCGCTGGTCGCGTATCGCACGTATCCGCACGTCGACATGGCGGCCACGGGTTTGCGCGCGGCGCATCTGCTCGAGCAACGGATCGCGCACGGCGGCCCGCTCAGGCGCGCCATGCGCCGCGTGCCGTTCCTGATTCCGGTGAACGGCATGTGCACGCTCGTCGAACCGGCGCGCGGCATGTATGAAACGCTGGAGGCGCTGGAGAAGGACGCGGTGATGTCGCTTTCGTTTGCGCCGGGCTTTCCCGCGTCCGACTTCGACGAATGCGGTCCGGTGCTGTGGGGCTACGCGTCCGATCAGCACGCGGCGGATAACGCCGTCGATGCGCTCTACACGAAGCTGGTGAATGACGAAGCGCGCTGGGCCGTGCCGTTCCTCTCGCCCGACGAAGCCGCGCGCGAAGCGATCGATGCGAGTCGCGCGGCGACGAAGCCCGTGATCATCGCGGATACGCAGGACAATCCCGGCGTCGGCGGCGATTCGAACACCATGGGCATGGTCCGCGCGCTGTTGCGCCACCACGCATGCGATGCGGCCGTGGGCGTCATCTGGGACGAACGCGCGGCGCAGGCGGCGCATTGCGCGGGCGTGGGCGCGCGCATCCGGCTCGCGCTCGGTGGCGGCTCGAACGTGCCGGGCGACGCGCCGCTCGAAGGCGAGTTCGAAGTCGAATATCTGTCCGATGGGCGCTTCCGCTTCGACGGCCCGATGCTCAACGGCATGAGCGGCGAGCTTGGCCCGACCGCGTGCCTGCGCATCGAAGGCGTGCGCATTGCGGTAAGCAGCGTCAAGATGCAGGTGTTCGACCGCAATCTGTTTCGTGTCGCGGGTATCGAGCCGGAGCGCATGAAGATACTCGTGAACAAGAGTTCGGTGCATTTTCGCGCGGATTTCGAGCCGATCGCGGAGCGCATACTCGTCGCGAAAGCGCCTGGTCCGATGGCCGCCGATCCCGCCGATCTGCCGTGGCGCAATCTCGCTGCGCACATGCGCGTGCGCCCGATGGGCCCGACGCTCGCGGCGCTGCGTGCATCGGCGGCGTGATCGTTCGCGTGCAGTACGGTTTCATCGAATACATCGAACACATTGCATACAAGGAGAATCGCACCATGCCGGATGATCAGATCAACGCGTGGCGCCGCCGCTTCCTCGGCACGGCAGTCGCAACGGTCGGCGCCATGCAGCTCGGTTTCAGCGACGTTGTTCGCGCCCAGACCGCGAAGCCGGTTCGTTCTTCATCGACGGCGGGTTTTGCGGAGATTCGCCAGATCGATGCGGGCACGCTCGACATCGGCTATGCGGAAAGCGGGCCGGCGAACGGTCCCGTCGTGATCCTGCTGCACGGCTGGCCATACGACATCTACAGCTTCGCCGATGTCACGCCGCTGCTCGTGGCGCAGGGTTATCGCGTGATCGTGCCGTATCTGCGCGGCTACGGCACGACGCGCTTCCTCTCCGCCGACACGCCGCGCAACGGCCAGCAGGCGGTGGTCGCGGTGGACATCATCGCGCTCATGGATGCGCTGAAGATTCAGCAAGCCGTGTTCGGCGCGTTCGACTGGGGCGCGCGCACGGCGAATATCATCGCGGCATTGTGGCCGGAACGCGTCAAGGCGATGGTCTCGGTGAGCGGCTATCTGATCGGCAGCCAGCAGGCGAATCGCGCGCCGCTGCCGCCGAAGGCCGAGTTCGCGTGGTGGTATCAGTTTTATTTCGCGACGGAGCGCGGCCAGGCGGGCTACGAGGCGAATCGTCACGACTTCAACAAGCTCATCTGGCAACTGGCATCGCCGAAATGGAATTTCGATGATGCTACTTACGATCGCTCGGCGAAATCGTTCGAGAATTCGGATCACGTCGCGGTCGTCATTCATAACTATCGCTGGCGGCTAGGACTCGTGCAGGGCGAGGCGCAATACGACGCGCTGGAGCAGCGTCTCGCCGGGGCGCCGACCATCGCGGTGCCGACCATCACGATGGAAGGCGATGCCAACGGCGCGCCACATCCGGACCCGTCGGCGTATGCGAAGAAATTCACGGGGAAGTATCAGCATCGCAATGTGGCGGGCGGCGTGGGGCATAACTTGCCGCAGGAAGCGCCGAAGGCATTTGCCGAAGCGGTAGTCGCGGCGGCACGAATGTGAGCGCGGCGGCATTCGGTGCGGCATGCGTGCCATCGCTGGATGCCGCAATTCATTCAGCCGCATCGCCTCACTTTCAGGCCAAAAACAAAACAATTACACCCACCTGTCAAACGCATTTCACATTCATTTCCTAAAGTAGCGCGTCAACCGGCACGTCGGGCCGCAACGGCCTGACGCGAGGGCTTCGCTCGCCCGTCGTTTAGCCGGAGATCACCCACAAACAAGGAAGTGAAACCACACATGGCGCAGCCACTCGACCTCTCCCGCCGCAAAGCACTCAAGATTCTCGTCGGTGCCCCAATGCTGCCGCTCGGCGGCGCGGCCACCGCATCGTTGCTCACCGCATGCGGCGGCAGCGACAGCAACGCGGCCACGCCCGCGCCCACGCCGACCGCGGCCTTCACCACGGCCGCTTTCGGCAGCATGGCCGCGCCGACGCTCGCCGATCCGAACGCGATGGCCAAAACCACCGTCGCCTCGACGCTGACCGCAAACTTCAGCGACGGCAGCAGCCGTGCCTACAAGCTCGCGTATCAGCCGTTCTTCATCACGGGCGACACGGTGACGAACACGACCGGCGGCACCATCGTCGCGGGCGGTTACTTCGACATCGACAATCAGCCGATCATGGATCGCTCGGCATCGGGCAAGGAACGTCAGTTCTTCTCCGACTGCCCGGACGGCACCTCGCTCATCAAACTCGACAAGCCGACGGTCAAGGGCGTGAAAGGCAATGCGGTGTTCGCGGTCGTGCAGTTCGAATACACAACGCGCGACCAGTCCGACGCCGACATGTACGGCAAGCTGCCTTCGCCGATCGCCGTGCTCACGCTCGATCAGGACCCGGCGACCGGCAAGCTCACGCTCGTCAGCTATTCGAACGTCGATACGTCGAAGGCGCATGGCCTGTGGATCACGTGCGGCGCGAGTTTGTCGCCGTGGAATACGCACTTGTCGAGCGAAGAATACGAGCCGGATGCGGCCACGCTCTCGACGAACACGCAATTCAAGGCCTACAGCAAAAACCTCTACGGCGACGAGACGAAAGCGCGTGCGTACCACTACGGCCATCTGCCGGAAATCACCGTGCAGCCGGACGGCACCGGCACGGTCAGGAAGCACTACTGTCTTGGCCGCATTTCGCACGAACTGATTCAGGTGATGCCCGACAAGCGCACCGTCCTGATGGGCGACGACGCGACCAACGGCGGCCTCTTCATGTTCATCGCGGACAAGGAAGCGGACCTCTCCGCGGGCACGCTGTACGTGGCGAAATGGACGCAGACGTCATCGGCGGGAGCGGGCTCGGCCACGCTGACCTGGCTCAATCTAGGCCATGCGACGAGCGATGAAATCGAGAATCTCGCCAACACGTTGACCATTGCCGACATCATGGACATCGTGACCGACGAGAAGAATCCGCCCGCCGATGCGTCGTACACGCGCATTCATTACAGCGGCAAGTTCAACTGGATTCGCATCAAGCCGGGCATGGAGAAGGCGGCGGCGTTTCTGGAGACGCATCGCTACGCGGCACTGCGCGGCGCGAGCATGGGCTTCACGAAGCTCGAAGGCACGACCGTCGATGCAAAGGACAAGGTGCTGTATTCGGCAATGTCGCAGATCGTTTCGTCGATGGTGAAGGGCAACGCGCATTCGACGGACATCGCGCTCGACCGTGCCATCAATTCGGGCGCCGTGTACGCGCTCAACATGAAGGGCGCACAGCGCGATCTCGCGGGCGCCGCGATCAACAGCGAATGGGTGCCGGTGGATATGGCCGCGCCCGCGGCGCTCGTCGGCGAAGATCTCGCGGCCGCCGATGCGCTCGGCAACACCGCGAATCCGGAGCGCGTGGCGAATCCGGACAACATCAAGTTCTCGGAGAAACTGCGCACATTGTTCATCGGCGAGGACAGCGGGATGCACGTGAACAACTTCCTGTGGGCGTACAACGTCGATACGAAATCGCTGTCGCGCATTCTGTCGACGCCGGCGGGCGCGGAATCGACGGGTCTGCACGCCGTCGACGAGATCAACGGCTGGACGTACATCATGAGCAACTTCCAGCACGCCGGCGACTGGAGCAGCAGCCTGCACGCGAAGGTCAAGCCGACGCTCGATCCGCTGGTGCGCGCGAACTACAAGGATCGCTTCGGCGCGGCGGTGGGCTATCTGACGGCCGATCCGACGTCGCTCAAGCTGGCCTGACGACGCAGGCGGAGCGAAGCATCGGGCTTCGCTCCGTTGTGCTTCAGCAGCCCCGATCGCAATCGATGTACTCGAATCCCGCGGCAATTGCGAAGCGGATTGCTTCTTCCACGTTGGCGAACTCGCCGGGCAGCCGCACCGAGCGTTCGAGTCCGTTCAGGTCCTGAATGCGTGCGGTCGCGGCAAAGGCGTTGCCCTGACGAACCGCTGCGGGCGTGACCATCATGTCCCTGTAGCTGAAAACCATTTATCTCTTTCCGATGTTGTCGGCCCGTGCGGCGCGGCTCCGGGCGCTTCGTCGTGTCGTTTGAGAATCGCCGGATGTTCGTCCGGCTCCCTTTGCTTCAGTTATCGGCAAACGCAAACGTTTCTTTACTCGGACTATCGGAAGGCTTGCGGATACTGGTTCGCAGTACCCGCAAGTTTCGTCTGATGAATGGCGCGCTTTCCGCTTTATTGCATCGGGAAGGGAACGAAGGCTTGACTGCAATCGACGGGCGAAACAGTCGTCGATGCCGCCCTCGTGACTTGCACGCCGTTCGCGTTCGCGAATGGCAGCGACGTGCCGCCAGCCCCGATCGAAACCAGCGCATCGGCCACGATGAAGTTGAGCGGCGCGACATCCGCTACGACGTTGTTCAGCGAAATGGACAACGGATTGACGACGGGAGGATTCGGCCAGCCGCTCGTCCCCGCATTCCAGCCCGAGCCTTGCAAAACCGGACTCGCGGAATTGAAGCCCTGGAACGTATAGCTCGACGCATTGACGATACGCACGCCGTCGAGCGAAATGTTCTGGAAGTTCGGATAGAGCTGGGCGTTCGTCGTCGGGCTGTAGTACGGCGAGAAGATCAAGGCCTGCGGCTTGCCATCCGGCGACGAATCCGGCGTGCGAATGCACACGTTCGAATAGCGGATGTTCGAGATGAGACCGCTGCGGCTCCAGTCCGACTTGATGCGCAAGCCATTGTCCGCGCCGTCGATCACGAGATCGTACACATTGATGTTGCTCACGGAAGGCAGGACGCCATTCACCGGCGTGACGTCAGGGTTCGACTTGCCGCCGGCGGTGCCCGCCATTTCGCTGCCGATCGACATGCCGTGCCCCGAATAGAAGTGGCTATGCGCAACGGTGATGTTGTACGTGCGGCCGTTGACGGTGCCGGTGCCGCCCTTGATCGCCATGTTGTCGTCGCCGGTGCGGATCGACGTGTACGCGATCAGCATGTTGCTCGCATCGCCCGTCAGCACGCCCGGGTTGCCGGCGTTGCTCGTGATCGTGCCGGAGCTGCCGGGATCGATGCCGTCGGTGTTTTTCGCCGTGTCGGGGCTGTACGGCATGCCGAGATAGTTCTTCATCGCCTCGTAGGCGGCGGTCGGCGTGTAGATCTTCACGCCCCACGCGGTGAAGCCGTCGATACCGCTCGGCACCACATGGAACTTGGGCGCGTTCTGCAACGTCACCCGATACAGCGTGAAGTTGCGGCCATTGCTGATCTGGACCAGACGCGGATTGTTCTGCGCCTGATTCAGCACCTTGTTCGCCATCCAGCCGATATCCCACCAGCTCATCGTGCCGTTGCCGTCGGGGCGCTTCATCAGGTTCGGGTCGTTCGCCACGCTGCTGATCAGCGGACTGCCGCCGCGTCCGTCGATAACGCCGTCGCCCACCACCGCCGCGTTCGCGATCTTGCTCGCGTTGATGAGCGCGAGGCAACCGTTGTCGCTCGCGGTGATGATGCCGCAGCTCGCCGTGCCCTTGGTCTTGTCGTAACGACGCGGATCGCGCGATGCAAACAGCGTGACGCCCTTGTCGATCCACAGTGTGGTCCCGCTCGACATATTCAGCGCGCCTGCAATGAATGCGTTCGCGCCGTTCGGGCCGGAAACGAGGTGCACGACCTTGTTGGTTGCGAGGCCCGTGCTGGCGGTGTTCTTGCACGAATCGAGCGCGGCCTGGATGCGCGACATGTCGGGCGCGGTATCGAGGGCATCGGCGCTATCGGGAAGCAGGCCGTTCGCCTGCGCGGTCAGCGTAGCGGGCAGCGTGGCGCAGATTTGCGACGAAGCGGGCAGCGCGGGCTCGGGCGGCAGAGCGGGATCGAAGGTCGTCGTGCCGACCTGGAAGCCTGCGGGCGGCGTGACGCTCGCATCGCTCGCGGGCACCGCATCGGATGCGGGCTGATCCGGCGTGACGACCGGCGGCGCGACGGGATCGGAGGCCGGATCGAGCGGCACGGCAGGCGTCGATGCGGGATCGACCGGCACGGCGGGATTGGACGCCGGATCGAACGGCGCGGCGGGCGTGGCGCTTGGGGTGTCGTTGTTGACGGCATCGCTCGTCGTGGCCGAAGCCTGCGACGCTCCTTGCGATGAACTGGAGCCGCCGCACGCGGAAAGCGTCAGGGCGGCCGAGAAAGCGGCGAGCCACGCCGCGTTGAATCGAGTGTATTTCATGATCGGGCGAAAGGGTCTCGTAATGATTCGGGGTGCGAGGAAATGGATGTCGTACGTCATCGGACAAGATATGCAGTTCGATGCGAACTCGTCGTATGACTCAGGTGAGATATTAGGCATCCGAATCAATCGAACGATACTTGCGGTTGCCCCTTAGGCCGGATCACATTCCGGCCCCAGCGAGTCCGCCCGCCTCATATCTGCCGATTCACCAGTTTGGTGCTATGTTCCGTTTCAATCGTTTTCTTTCAACCGAGCAGAGCCCATACGGAGTGAAGACGGCCATGAAAGTTCGTGTCTGGAAAGCGGCAGGTCTCGCGCTCGTCACATCGGGCGCCTTTGCGCAGACGAGTGTCACGATGTACGGCCGTATCGACGGCGGCATCGAATACCTGAACCACATCGCGAACGGCACAGGCGGCAGTTCATCGCGATGGAGCGCCGAAGGCGGCGACTGGGGCACCAGCATGTGGGGCTTGAAAGGAAACGAGGATCTGGGCGGCGGGATGTCCGCGGTCTTCACGCTCGAAACCGCGATCCAGATCATGAACGGCACCACCGGCGGCGGACGTCTGTGGTCACGCCGCGCCTACGCCGGCGTCAATTCGAAGACGTGGGGCCAGTTGCAGGCGGGCCGCAATCTTTTCATCGACAGCGACGGCGTCTGGGAATTCGATCCCTTCGTGCAGCAGGCGGTGTCGTCGGCATCGCTGGTGCGCGGGCGCAACTGGCAGCAGTCGAGCAATAACGTCGAGTATCACAGCCCGGTGTTTCATGGTTTCGACGTGCAGGGCCAGTACGCATTCGGCAATCAGCCGGGCGCGTTCAATCGCGGCGCGCCGGGCGAGTTCGGCCGCTCCGAGGGCATCATGCTCACTTATCATTCGACGATGCTCGACGTACGCGGCATCTACGACGAACTGCGCAGTCAGGACGGGCGTCTGGACAACATCTTTCAGGCGTCGCGCGAATACTTCGTCGGCGCGAACCTGAAGATCGACAAGTGGAAGGTGCAGGCCGCGTACACGCATTACGCCGCGCCGGATTCGCCGGCGGGCGTGGCCGACAGCGCCGATCACTACTGGCTCGGCGCGACCTATCAGGCGACGCCCGCGTGGGCCGTCACGGCGGCGGGCTTCTATATTCATGTCGGCGCGGGAACAGGCGACGCCGCGCACGATCCCGCGAGCCACGCGACGCTCTACGCGCTCGGCACGACCTACAACTTCAGCAAGCGCACGTTTCTGTACGGCACGGTGGCCTACGTGCGCAACAGCGCGAACGGCACTTTCTCGGTGTTCGCGACCCCGCGCGACGCGGACCCCGGCACGAGCCCGATGGCGGGCGAATCGCAGACCGGCGCGTATATCGGCATGATGCACGTGTTCTGAGCGCGCGCGGAGCCTTGTTATTGCGTCATTGCGCGCGGCGGTCTTCCAGCCATTGTCCCAGACAGATGCGGCCGAAGCGCGCGTCGCCGAGCGGCACGAGCGAGCGTTCTTCGACCTTTCCGCCGAAGTAGGTGGCCTTCTCGTCCGCGACGACTTCGCGCCTGTCGCCGGTCGCGCGCAGATACGTGCCGATGATCCCGTGCATCGCGCCGCATTCCGGCCCGGCGATATCGACGCTGCCGTTCAGCGGCGTGCCCAACGCGATATCCACGACGATAGCGGCGACATCGTCGGCGGCAATGGGCTGGAACTGTCGCGGCGACAGGCGTGCCGTGCCGTTCGTCGTGCTGCCGTCCGCTATCGTGCCGAGGAACTCGAAGAACTGCGTCGCGCGAACGATCGAGCAGGGCACGCCCGATGCCGCGATCAACTTCTCCTGCGCGAGCTTCGCGCGGTAATACACGTTGCCTTCCATGCGATCCACGCCGACGATCGACAGCACCACGTGATGCCGCACGCCCGCGCGCGCTTCGGCCTCGGTCAGATTGAGCGCCGAGTCGCGGAAGAAAGACGTGATCGTGTCCGCATCGTGCGACGGCGGATTCGTCACATCGATCACCACATGTGCGCCTTCGAGCGCCTGCGCCAAACCCTTGCCGGTGATCGCATCGACGCCCGTGCTCGGCGAAGCGGCCACTGCCTCGTGGCCCTTTTCGCGCAGCAACGCAATGGCTTTCTTGCCGATCAACCCGGTTCCTCCAATGACGACGACCTTCATGATGCACCTCGTTCCGTGTGTGAGAGTGAGGTCATTGTGTGACAATCATGTCTTAGTTAGAAGGGACAAGAATCGTCGATTGCACTAGTCCAAGGTCAGCACCATGCCGAACGCCGAACATGCATTGAAGATCGAAATCGACCGGCATCATGCGTTGCCGATCTATCTGCAAATCTGCGAGCGCTTCAAGACCGCGATCGCCGCCGGGCATCTGAAGCCGGGAGATCGCGTGCCCGCGCTGCGCGGCCTCGCGACGCAACTGAACACGGCGCGCGGCACGGTGGAAATGGCTTACGACATTCTCGTCGACGAAGGCTATTTGCAGATGCGCGGCGCGGCGGGCACGTTCGTGTCGTCGTCGCTGCCGGAATCGGTCATGCGCGGCGGCGCGCGCAAGGGCCGCGAGCGCGCGGCCGTGTCGCGTCCGAAAGGCGCGAGCGCGGTGGAAGTCGGCCACGACGCGAGGCCGCTGCGGCCCGGCCTGCCCGCGCTCGATGCGTTTCCACGCAAGCTCTGGAGCCGGCTCGTCGCGCATCGTGCGCGGGCGGTCGAGCTTGCGTCGCTGACTTATCCCGATCCTGCGGGTTATGGGCCTTTGCGCGAACGCATCGCGACTTATCTGGGCTTGTCGCGCGGCGTCGAATGCGCGCCGGAGCGGGTGTTCGTGACCAACGGCTATCGTTCGTCGCTCGAACTCGTTCTGCGCAGTCTCGCCAAGCCCGACGACAGCGCATGGTTCGAGGAGCCCGGCTATTTTCTCGCGCGCAATTTTCTCGTCGAAGCGGGGCTGAAGCTCGTGCCGGTGCCGGTCGATCAGGACGGCCTCGATGTCGATGCCGGACAGGCGCTCGATCCGCACGCACGCTTTGCGATCGTGACGCCCGCGCATCAGAGTCCGCTCGGCGTCACGCTGTCGCTTGCGCGGCGCATGAAGCTGCTCGACTGGGCGGAACGCGCGGGAAGCTGGATCGTCGAGGACGATTACGACAGCGAGTTCCGTTACGCGGGCCGCCCGCTGCCCGCGCTGAAGAGCCTCGATGCGAACGATCGCGTGATCTATTGCGGGACCTTCAGCAAGGTGCTGGTTCCGGGCTTGCGGCTGTCGTATGTGGTGGCGCCGGAGCGGGCCATCGCGCGCTTCGAGCAACTCACCAAGAGCATGAACGCCGGGCCGCCGCATCTGTTGCAGTCGGCTGTCGCGGACTTCATCGCGCAAGGGCATTTCGCACGGCATCTGAAGCGCATGCGAGCGCTCTATGCGCAGCGGCGCGAGTTCTTCGCGCAGGCGCTCATCAAGGCGTTCGGGGCGCGCGCGAGCATCGAGCCGCCGTCGGGCGGCATGCATCTTGTGATGCTGTTCAACGCGGGCGTGAACGGCCCCGTCGATGATCTCGCGATCGCCGCGCGTGCGCAGGAGTTGGGGCTCGCGGTCAGCGGCTTGTCGTCGTGGCATATCGGCGCGCGCACGAAGCGTTCGCTGCGCGGCATGGTGCTCGGTTTCGCCAACGTCGCCGATGCAGCCGAAGCGGCGCGTCTCGCGCGCATGCTTCGGCGGGCCTACGACGGCTAGAGCGCGATGGTGTCGTCGTCCGAAGCGAAGAGCGCGTGCTGCGTGAGTTGTTCGCGCGCGGCCTGCATGGCGTCGCTTACCGCTTTGTCGCCATGTACGAGTCCTTGCAGCAGCACGAAGTGCGGATTCTTCAGGCCGATGGTGCCGAGCGCATAACGCAGATACGGCGTGAGGAAGTCCAGTTGCCGCGCGTGCTTGCCGCTATGAAAACCGCCCGAGCCGACGATCACGAACACGGGCCGATCACGCATCAGGCCGACCTTGCCCTCCGGCGTCGCCGCAAAAGTGCGATGAATGCGCAGCACATAGTCGATCCACAACTTGAGCGCGGCGGGCACGGTGAAGTTGTGCATCGGCGTGTTGATGATGAGCGCGTCCGTCGTCTCGATCTCGCGGATCAGCATTTCGGAGATGTCGAACTGGCTCGCGTCCGGCGCACGCGACGTGACGGCGCGCGCATAGTCCTGCGTGAGCGGCGGCAGGGGTTCCGCAACGAGATCGCGTTCGATCACCTGCATGCGCGCGCCCTTGCCCGAGGCGCCGATCATCTCGCGTGCGAGCGTGTAGCCGTTGCTCGCCGCGCCGTGCGGACTCGCGTTCACAAAGAGCAGCTTCATCGCGCGTTCTCCTTGCTGGCTCGAGCGAGCGGTTCGACGAAGTGCATGCCTTTGGCGAGCATGCCTTGGCGGAAGTAGAAGCGTTGCGCGAGCGGCATATGCAGGCCGGTATCGAGCACGAAATGCGCGCAGCCTGTATCATGCGCAATCTCGCGCACGTGGTCGAGCAGTTGCGCGCCGACGCCGCCGCGTTGCAGGCGCGCCGTTACGACGAGATCGTCGACGTAGACAAAGCGTCCGTACAGCGTGCTCGTCGAGGTGCGATAGCCCGCGAGCCCGAGGATCGCGCCATCGGCACTACACGCGGCAAGCAGACGGTAGCGCTCTTCGCGCTGCACGCGCATTTGCGCGCGGAATGCGTCGGCGTCGGTCAGGTGCGGGCGCAGTTCCTTCATGACGTCGAACGCGCGCGTCCAGTCGTCGGGTGATTCGAGGTGCCGGAAAGTGATCGTCGTGTCCATGCGTGTTCTCCACGTTGCATGACTCACACGATATCGATTCGATGACCTAGCCTGAAGAGCCAAGAAGCGATCGCCGGACTAGGCCATCGGCTGCTTTGTTGCGCGGGAGCTAGAATCGGACACATCGCACACAGGTTCGACACATATGCCGCTCAATCCCGATTCTCCACTCGCCCGGCTCATGAATGCGCCGGTGAGGCAGGGCCTCGTCGTCTGGATCGGCTTGCGGAGCGCGCGGCGGGCGCCGCTTCAGGCGGTCGAGTCGGCGCAGGCGATGGCGGGCGCCGGACTCGAAGGCGATCACTACAGTCGCCGTGGCGGCAAAGGCAACGGCAATCGGCAGGTGACGCTGATCCAGGCCGAAAGCCTGCGCGCGATCGCGAGCCACCTCGGCCTCGACGATGTCTCGCCGCTCGACTTGCGGCGCAATATCGTCACGGCGGGCATCAATCTGCATGCGCTGAAGGACCGGCGCTTTCGCGTTGGCGATGCGGTGTTCGAGGCGAGCGGCGAATGTCATCCCTGCTCGCGGATGGAGGAAACTTTCGGCGTCGGCGGCTATAACGCGGTGCGGGGTTTCGGCGGGATCACGGCACGTGTCGTAGAGGGCGGCGTGATTGGTCTCGCGAGCGTAATCGAAGCGTTGCGCTGATCGGCTAAGATACTGCGCCCAAGCCATCGACTTAACGTGGAGTATTTGCCGTGACCGTGATTCAGCCGAGCAACGTATTCAAAGAGAACCTGGCGCAACTGCCCGCCATCGACGGCATCGAACGCGTCGATCTGATGAGCGGCGACGGTAACGTGGTCGCGAGTATCGAGAACAAGCCGGGCAAGCAAGGCTCGCTCGCGGTCTATCACTACCTGAAGCAGGCTTTCGGCACGCTCGACGCGCAAGCTGCCGAGCACGGTCTTGCCGTATTCGCCGAGCACACCGCCGATGCGCGCAGCCGTCCGGGCGCGCATCCGAACGTGGATCGTTTGCTCGACATCGTCGCGGGCGGCGAGCCGCTGCGCATCGACGTGATCGCGGCGCGCTAACGCACTCTGCGGCACACCGCGGCGCACTGAGGCGCCGCGACCACGCACATCAGGCCCGCAGTTCCACGCGCTTGATGTCCTTCACGATCACGAGATAGCTGAACACGGTGATCAGCGCGTTGATGCCGACGAACGCCAGCGCGCCATTGAACGATCCCGACTGCGCGACGAGATAGCCGATCACGATCGGCGTCACGATGCCCGCGACGTTGCCGAACATGTTGAAGATCGAGCCGGACAGCCCGATAGCTTCCTTCGGCGACGTATCCGCGACCACGGCCCAGCCCAGCGCGCCAATACCTTTGCCGAAGAACGCGAGCGACATCAGCGCGACGACGAGCCAGTCGGTATCGACATAATTACAGCCGATGATGCACGACGACAGCAGCATGCCGCCGACGATCGGCGCCTTGCGTGCCAGCGTGAGCGAGTGTCCGCGACGAATCAGGCCGTCGGAGATCACGCCGCCGAGCACGCCGCCCGTGAAGCCGCAGATCGCGGGCAGCGACGCCACGAAGCCCGCCTGCAGGATCGTCATGTGACGCGCCTGCACGAGATAGATCGGGAACCACGTAAGAAAGAAATACGTGAGGACGTTGATGCAGTATTGCGCGAGATAAACGCCGAGCAGCATGCGATTGGTCAGCAGCTGTTTGACGACAGGCCAGCCCACCGCGTTGGACTTGGCTCCCGCGCTGCCCGCACGCTGATGACCGCGCACGATGCCGCCGCCTTCCTCGATATATTCGAGTTCCTGCCGATTCACGCGCGGATGGTCCACCGGATTCTTCATCACGGAAAGCCACGTGATCGCGAGCGCGAGACCCGCGACGCCCATCACGATATACACGTGATGCCAGCCGAAGGCATGCGTGAGCCACGCCATCAACGGCGTGAACACGACAGCCGCGAAATACTGCGCGGCATTGAAAATAGCCGATGCCGTGCCGCGCTCTTGAGTCGGGAACCAGCTCGCGACGACTTTCGCATTCGCCGGGAACGCGGGCGCTTCGGCCGCGCCCATCATGAAGCGCAGCACGAAAAGCGCCGTCACCGCGGTGGCCGCGCTGCCGAGCAGGCCGATGGTGCTTTGCAACAGCGTGAAGAGCGACCACAGAAAGATGCTCGCCGCATACACGCGCCGCGCGCCGAAGCGATCGAGCAGCCAGCCCGCGGGAATTTGCGACAGCACATACGCCCAGCTAAAAGCCGAGAAGATATAACCCATGCGGATCGCATCGAAACCGAACTCGGCGCGCATTGCCGAGCCGGTCACGGACAGAGTCGCGCGATCTGCGTAGTTGAAGGTCGTGATCACGAAGATCAGCAACAGAATGAGATAGCGCACGCGGGTACGCTTCATGACGTCCGCGGGATTCGCGGCTCGGCTCATCGACATGGACTGCCCCTTTGTCGAGCAAAGCCGGTGCAGTAGCGTCTTGCTCTGCTCCCATGCTTTGCGGAATCGAACGTGCATCCGAAGGTGATGATGCACGTAGGGCCGAACATGCAGCCCTGATGTGCGAAGCGACGCGCGGCGTCGTTGCGGCGCCACGTGTTCCCGCGCTTCGCGTGTCTCCTGCCAGTGTTGCTTACTGCGCGCCGAGCTTCTTGATCAGCACGTCGAGCTGTTCGAACTCTTCTTCGGTCAGATCGGTCAGCGGCGCGCGCACCGGACCTGCATCATGGCCGACGAGCTTCGCGCCCGCCTTGACGATGCTCACCGCATAGCCCGCCTTGCGGTTGCGGATCTTCAGGTACGGCAGGAAGAATTCGTCGATGAGCTTGCCGACCGTTGCGTGGTCGTCCGCTGCGATCGCGCGGTAGAACTGCATGGCCGTCTTCGGGATGAAGTTGAACACCGCCGACGAGTACACCGGCACGCCCAGCGCCTTATATGCCGCTGCGTAGACTTCGGCTGTCGGCAGGCCGCCGAGGTAGGAGAAGCGGTCGCCCAGACGGCGGCGGATCGTCACCATGTTCTCGATTTCGCCGACGCCGTCCTTGAAGCCGATCAGGTTCGGGCAGGAGTCCGCCAGTTGCTCAAGCATGTCGGCGTTGAGCTTGGAATTCGCGCGGTTGTAGATGATCACGCCCATGTTCGGCACGGCCTTGCAGACTTCTTCGGCGTGGCGGCGAATGCCGTCCTGCGACGCTTCAGTCAGATAGTGCGGCATCAGCAGCACGCCGTGCGCGCCTTGCTTCTCGGCTTCCTGCGCAAATGCGATGGCCGTACGGGTCGGGCCGCCCGCGCCTGCCAGGATCGGCACCTTGCCGCGGCACACTTCGGTGGCGGTCTTCACGATCTGCGAATATTCGGGTTGCGTGAGCGAAAAGAACTCGCCCGTGCCGCCCGCGACGAACAACGCTGAAGCACCGTACGGAGCCAGCCATTCGAGGCGCTGCGCATACGTATCTGCGCGGAAGTTGCCTTGTTGGTCGAAATCCGTAATGGGGAAAGAAAGCAGGCCCTCAGAAACGATTTGCTTCAGTTCTTGCGGTGTCGTCATGGTGAATGTATCTCGTTAGGCAGCGACCGGCGGGTGCCGAGCTTATAAGTCATCGTACAACATGAAACACGGCCGGACAACCGTTTTATCTCAATGTAATCAACGAGTACGGGTAAATACTTATCAATTGTTGAGGACTATGTTGTAGGATGACATAACTCCTCGTCGCGCGTGGCTGCGTGGCGTTGTTCCGCTCAAGGAATCGTCAGAATGAATCAGTCTCCCCTCTATATTCGTGTCCATCCGGACGACAACGTCGCGATCGTCGTCAATGACGGCGGTCTCGGCGAAGGCGCTGCGTTCGCAGACGGTCTCGTGCTGCGCGAACGCGTGCCGCAGGGCCACAAGGTCGCGCTGAAAGATCTCGCGGAAGGCGACGCGGTCATCCGCTACAACGTCGTGATCGGCTACGCCACCAAGCCCTTGCCGAGGGGAAGCTGGGTGAACGAGCACGTCACGCGCATGCCGGCGTCGCCGGAACTGCACGATCTGCCCATCGCGACCATCAAGGCGCCGGACGAATCACCGCTGGAAGGCTTCACGTTCGAGGGCTATCGCAACGCGGACGGCTCGGTCGGCACGCGCAACATTCTCGCCATCACCACCACCGTGCAGTGCGTGGCGGACGTGGTGCAGCACGCGGTCGCGCGCATCAAGGTGGAATTGCTGCCGCAGTATCCGAATGTGGACGATGTCGTGAGCCTCGGCCACACCTACGGCTGCGGCGTGGCGATCGACGCACCCGACGCGATGGTGCCGATCCGCACCGTGCGCAACATCGCGCTGAACCCGAATTTCGGCGGCGAAGTGATGATGGTGAGCCTCGGTTGCGAGAAACTCCAGCCCGAACGCCTCATGCCGCCGGGCACCATTCCGATCTCGGCCGCCACGGCGCAAACGGAAGACGTCGCGGATATCGGCGACAACACGCACGACGACAACGGCGGCACCGTCGTGCTGCAGGACGAAGCGCACGTCGGCTTCGGTTCGATGATCGACTCGATCATGCGCATGGCGGATACGCACTTGAAGCGCCTGAACAATCGCCGGCGCGAGACGTGTTCGGCGGCGGATCTCGTCGTGGGCGTGCAGTGCGGCGGCAGCGATGCGTTCTCGGGTCTGACGGCGAATCCGGCGGTCGGTTTCGCGACCGACCTGCTGGTGCGCGCGGGCGCAACCGTGATGTTCTCGGAAGTCACGGAAGTGCGCGACGGCGTCGCGCAACTGACGGCGCGCGCGGCGAACGGCGAAGTGGCAGCGGCGATCATCCGCGAAATGCAGTGGTATGACGATTACCTGAAGCGCGGCGGCGCGGACCGCAGCGCGAACACCACGCCGGGCAACAAGAAGGGCGGGTTGTCGAATATCGTCGAGAAGGCGATGGGGTCCATCGTCAAGTCGGGCAGCTCGGCCATTTCAGGCGTGCTGTCGCCGGGCGAGAAGGTGAAGCAGAAGGGCTTGATCTACGCATCGACGCCCGCGAGCGATTTTATCTGCGGCACGCTGCAACTGGCGGCGGGCATCAACCTGCATGTGTTCACGACCGGACGCGGCACGCCGTATAGCCTGGCCGAAGTGCCGGTGCTCAAGGTCGCAACGCGCTCCGATCTCGCCCGCCGCTGGCACGATCTGATGGACGTGAACGCGGGCACCATCGCTACGGGCGAAGCGACTATCGCGGATGTGGGCTGGGAACTGTTCCGCCTGATGCTCGATGTCGCGAGCGGACGCAAGCAGACCAAAGCCGAGGCGCTCAAGCTGCACAACGCGCTCGTGCTGTTCAATCCGGCGCCGGTGACCTGAGCACCGTATTGCGCGTCAGGTGCGCGAATGCCGCCCGGCGTGGCGCGCCTTGAGTTCATCGAGGCGCGAAAGAAACAACCGCAAAGTCGGCGACTGATTCTTCGGGCTGAAGCCGACAGCGAGATCGATGGTCGGCACGTCGCCGGCGAGCGGTCGGCTCGTCACCGACCACGGCATCAAATTCTCGACGTAAGAAGGAATGAGCACGACGCCGCGCGTCGATGCCACGAGCGACATGACCATCGCCGGATTGTCGACCGTCTGCGCGGGCTCGAGCTTCACGCCCGAGCGTTCGAGATAGTCGTCGACGACCGTGCGCAGGAACCGCGCTTTGCCCGCCATCGCAATGAAGGATTCACCGGCGAGATCCTGCACGGCGACCTTGTCGCGCGCGGCCAGAGCGTGATCGCTCGGCATCAGCACGACGAGCGGTTCACGGTCGACAATCTCGTAAGCTAGATCGAAATCAGGCTCGGCGCGCATAAAGGCGACGTCGAGCCTTCCGCGCGCCACCGCTTCGGCAAGCTCGGTGGAATAGTCGCTTGATACCGTGACATCCACGTTCAGCAGTTCGTCGCGCAGCACGTGCATCGCGTCGGGCAGCCAGTTCATCTCCTGGCCCGTGAGAAAGCCCAGCGCGAAACGTTGCTTCGCGGGCTGGGCGGCGCGTCGCGCGGCTTCCACCGCCGCCTCGACCTGATTCAGCGCAATCCGCGCATGCTCGATGAACGCGCGTCCCGCCGCGGTCAACTCGACGCCGCGCGCCGTGCGCACGAAAAGGCTGGCGCCCACTTGATCTTCGAGATCGCGAATCTGCCGGCTGAGCGAAGGCTGCGACGTGTGCAATCGCTGCTCGGCCGCTTCGGTCAGGCTGCCCGTCTCGGCCACCGCAATGAAATAGCGCAGATGTCGCAGTTCCATGTTTGCCCGTGAAGACCAGATGATCGCGACCCCGTGCGAAACAGAATACATCACCCGGTCTGAATCAGAGCTTCGAGCCGCCATCGACATGCAGCGTTTCGCCGGTGATCCAGCGCGCCGCATCCGATGCGAGGAACGCCACCGCGTCGCCGATATCGTCGGGCTGCGCGACGCGCTTGAGCGCCTGCATCCCGAGCGTGGCCGCGCGGCCCGCTTCGGTCTTCGTGAAGTTCGACATGTCGGTGTCCACGACGCCCGGCGCGATCGCGTTCACGCGGATGCCGCGTTCCCCGAGCGCCGACGCGAAGTGCGTGACGAGCGTATCGACGGCGCCTTTCGTCGACGCGTACGCGGGCATGCTGCCCACCGCGGCGCGTGCCGCAAGCGACGACAACAGCACGATGCTGCTGCCCTTGCACATGACCGGCAGCAACTGCTGCACGAGGAAGAAGGGCGCGCGCACGTTGACGGCGAAGAGCGCGTCGAAGTCCTCGACGGTCGTCTCCTCGATGCTCGCGGGCCTCGAGATGCCCGCGTTGGCGACGAGAATATCGAGCCGCTCGCCGATCACTTCGCGCACGACGCGGGCGAGCCGGTGCGGCCCGTCCGCATCGAGCAGGTTGGCCTGCACCTTTTGCGCGGTGCCGCCGGCCGCGCGAATCTGCGCGACGACGGCATCGGCTTCCTGCTCGCCGCTGCTGTAGTGAATCAGCACGCCCGCGCCCGCTCGTGCCAGCGCGATGGCGGATGCGCGTCCGATACCGCGCGATGCGCCCGTCACGAGCGCGGTCTTGCCTGCCAGTTCTTTCATGATTCAACCCTCGGGTATGCGTGGAAAAAGACGCGCTGCGAACCGCTGCTTTAGCCGGCGGTTTTGCCGCCATCCACGGTGACGATCTGTCCCGTCATGAACGACGCCGCGTCCGATGCGACGAATACGATCGCGCGCGCGATATCGCCGGGCGTGCCGAGACGGCCGAGCGGCACCTTCGAGGCGAGCGCGGCGCGACGCTCGGCGGTGCCCGTGAAGCGTTCGAGCATGCCGGTGTCGGTCGGGCCGGGCGCCACCGCATTCACGCGCACGCCGAGCGACGCCACTTCGAGCGCGGCGGATTTCGTCATGCCTTCGACCGCGTGCTTGCTGCCCGCATACACCGACGCGAACGCCGCGCCTTCATGCCCGTAAGTGGACGACACGTTGACGATGCTGCCGCTGCCTTGCGCCTGCATCACGCGCAATTCGTGCTTCATGCTGAGCAGCGTGCCGAGCACGTTGGTGTCGAAGGTGGCGGCGTAGCTTGCGGCGCTCTGATCGACGATCGCGCCGGGCGCGCCTTCCGTGCCCGCGTTGTTCACGGCGGCGTCGATGCGGCCGAAGCGGGCGACGGCGCCATCGACGAGATTGCGCACGCTGTCGTCGTGACGCACGTCGGCGGCAATGAACACGGCTTCGGCGCCGCGTTCGCGCAGTTCGGCTTCGAGCGCCTTGCCTTCGGCTTCACGCCGTCCGGAGACGACGATGCGCGCGCCGCTGTCGGCGAAAGCGAGCGCCGTCGCGCGGCCGATGCCGGTGAGCGCGCCTGTGATGAGAATGACTGGCTGGTCCATGATTGACTCCATCGAGATGTTGAAGAAGGGCAGCGTTCGCTGCCGTCGATGGAATGCAATGTAGAGCGGGCCGATCCGGATGAAAAAGACTTTGTAGGCAGGAGGCCATGCTTCGCAGGCATGGCGCGAGACGGCGTCAGCTTTCGACGGGTTCCCGCCGTGCGTTTCTGCGCAGGACTTCCGCGGGCACGCCGAAGGTGCGCAGAAACGCGCGACGCATGCGTTCGCGGTCCGTAAAGCCGGTTTCCTTCGCCACGACATTGATGGCGTGCCGGCCTTGCTCGATCATGAATCGCGCGGCTTCGAGACGCAGCTGCTCCACGGCTTTTGCCGGCGACTGACCCGTCTCGGCCTGAAAAGCGCGGCTGAACTGGCGCGGGCTTAGATTGGCGACGGCGGCCAGTTCCTCGACCGAAAGCGCATTGCGCAAATTCCTGCGGATATGCACCAACACCGATTCGATTCGATCCGACTTCGGTGTCATGTCGAGCAAGGCCGAATGCTGCAATTGTCCGCCGAGCCGGCGCTGGTTCATCACGAGAAGGCGGGCGGCCAGCTTGGCGGTATCGGGACCGAGATCGTTATCGATCAACGCCAGAACGAGATCGATGCCCGCGGTCATGCCGGCCGATGTCCACACCGGACCGTCATTGATGAAGATGCGGTCTTCTTCGGTCGTAACGTGCGGAAAGCGGGCTCTGAATTCGGCGGCATGCGCCCAATGCATTGTCGCGCGGCGGCCGTCGAGCAGCCCGGCTTCGGCCAGCACGAATGCGCCGCTGCAAATGGATGCAATCCGCCGCGATGCTTGAGCTGCTTCGCGCACGAACGCGAGCATCGCCGGGTCGGAGGGCGGAATTTTCATCTCGGTGATGGAACCGATGATGATCGTGTCGAACGCCGGCTCGCCGAACGGCTCGGTCTGCAAGGTCATGCCGCCCGACGATTGCACCGGACCGCCGTGCGGCGACAGCAGACGGATGTCGTAGCACGGACCCTTGGGCGGCATGTTGACGATCTCGAAAGCCGTCAGCGCGGCGAGACTCATCATCTGAAATCGTTGCGGCACGATAAAACCGACGCGATGCATATTCACTCCAGCGTTCCCGAACTCGACCGCACGCACAAGCCGCTCGGGGCGCGGACAGGGATGGCATAAAAGGTGGCAACAACGACCTCATGGTAACGACGAGAAGCCTTAACGTACAAGCACGTACAAGCCATCCACTCATTTGCGTCACGTTCAGCAAAAGGAATCGCGTCATGTCGAAAGTCATCCGGGCCGCGGCCGTTCAGATCGCGCCCGTACTCTATAGCCGGGAAGGCACGGTCGATAAGGTCGTCAGGAAAATCCTCGAACTCGGGAAGAAGGGCGTGCAGTTCGCGACATTCCCGGAAACCGTCGTGCCCTATTACCCGTATTTTTCGTTCATCGAAGCGCCGTTCGCGATGGGCGCCGAGCATTACAAGCTGCTCGAACAGGCGGTGGTCGTGCCGTCCGAGACCACGCGAGCGATCGGCGATGCCGCGCGGCAGGCCGGCATGGTGGTGTCGATCGGCGTCAACGAGCGCGACGGCGGCACGCTCTACAACACGCAACTCCTGTTCGACGCCGACGGCACGCTCGTGCAGCGCCGCCGCAAACTCTCGCCCACCTATCACGAGCGGATGGTCTGGGGAATGGGCGACGGTTCGGGCCTGCGCGCCATCGATACCGCCGTGGGCCGCGTCGGTCAGCTCGCTTGCTGGGAGCACTACAACCCGCTCGCGCGCTATGCCCTGATGGCCGATGGCGAGGAAATTCATTCGGCGATGTATCCCGGCTCGTTCGCGGGCGATCTCTTCTCGGAGCAGATTTCCGTGAACATCCGCCAGCATGCGCTGGAGGCGGGCGCGTTCGTCGTGAACGCGACCGCGTGGCTCACGCCCGAGCAGCAACAACAGATCTTGCAGGACACCAACACGACCCAGATCGGCCCGATTTCAAGCGGCTGTTTCACGGCGATCGTTTCGCCCTCGGGCGAGTATCTCGGCGGCGAGCCGCTGCGTGAAGGCGAGGGCGAGATCATCGCCGATCTCGACTTCTGGCAGATCGACAAGCGCAAACGCATGATGGATTCGCGCGGCCATTACAGCCGCCCCGACGTGCTCGGCCTCGTGATCGACCGCACGCCGAAGATGCATGTCGTGGAGCGTTCGCTGCGCGCGCCCGGCGAGGAACCGGCGCGCGAACTCGAAGTGATCGGCTGAATGTCCGCAGAACGTATCCACGAAGGAGTGAGCAAGATGAACTTCAACGATGTCATGCTGGAGCGCAACGCCAGCTTCGCCGAGACCGGGTTCGCGCCCGAACTCAAGATGATGCCGTCGACGGGCACGGTCGTGGTCGGCTGCGTCGATCCACGGGTCGATCCCGTGAATGTGCTCGGGTTGGAACAGGGGGAAGCGGCTGTCATTCGCAATGTCGGCGGGCGCGTCAATAAAGCGCTGCTGGAGACGCTGGCGGTGCTGAGCGTGGTCGCGAAGGCGGCCGGACGGCCGGACGGCGCGCGCAATCTCGTGCTGCTTCAGCACACGGACTGCGGCATCATCGGTTGTCACCGGCATGCGCCCGCGCTGCTCGCGAAGCATCTCGACGTCGAGCCCGACGCCCTCGACGATCTCGCCATCACCGATCCGTACAGGGCGGTGACGCTCGATATCGCGGCGCTCAGGGCAAATACGCAATTGCCGGATGGTTTGATCGTGTCGGGCCTCGTCTACGACGTCAAAACCGGCCGTGTCGAAGCTGTCGTGCCGCCCGCGCCTTTGCGCGCGTCGACTGCCTGACGCCGATGCGCAAACAGGCCGCGATGCGCTCGCGGCCTGTCCGTCAACGGGAACGTGCTTTCCGTGTCAGTGCGCCGTGGCATTCCCCGGCGTGACCGGCGACTTCTGCGAGCGTGCCAGCAACAGCGTCAGAACCGCGGACATCACGAGCAGACCGGCAACGAAGTACAGACCGCCGCTGAAGCTGCCCGTCTGGTCCTTGATCCATCCGATCATCACCGGACCCGCAAAGCCGCCGAGATTGCCGATCGAATTGATCGCGGCGATGCCGGTGGCAGCGGCGGCGCCGGACAGGAACATCGTCGGCATGGTCCAGAGCGGCGGCTTCGCGCAACTGATGCCGATATTCACCAACGTGAGCGCCGCGATCAGTCCGACCACGCTGCTCGGCATCGCCGCAATCACGAGACCGATCGCCGCCGCGACACACGCCAGCACGACGTGCCACGTGCGCTCGCCGGTGCGGTCGGAGTGGCGCGACCAGAAGATCATCGCGACGATCGACACGACGGGCGGAATCGCGTTGAGCACGCCGACGGTCATCGACGAAACTCCGAGTTGCTTGATGATCTGCGGCGCCCAGATGCCGAGCGTGTACAAACCCGCCGACGTCCCGAAGTAAATCAGCGAGAGCGCCAGCACGCGCGGATTCGCGAGACCGCTGAGGATGCCGTGCTTCGCGCTGCCCGCCCGGCTGGCGGCTTCCTGATTCATGACGCCGACCAGCCAGTTGCGCTCGTCTTCCTTCAGCCACTTCGCCTTTTCGGGTTTGTCGGTCATATAGAAAAAGACGACGACACCCAGAATCAGCGCGGGGATGGCTTCCAGAATGAACATCCACTGCCAGCCGTGCAGGCCCATGACGCCGTTCATTTCGAGCAACGCGGCGGAAAGCGGCGAGCCGATCGCGGTGGAGATGGGCGCTGCGGCCATGAAGAACGCCGTCACGCCCGCGCGGTGCCGCGCCGGGAACCAGTAGCTGAGATACAGGATGATGCCCGGAAAGAAGCCCGCCTCGGCCGCGCCAAGCAGAAACCGCACGATATAAAAGCTCGTCGGCCCTGTGACGAAGGCCATGCACGCGGAAATGATGCCCCACGTGACCATGACGCGGGCAATCCACATGCGCGCGCCGACCTTGTGCAGCACGATGTTCGACGGCACTTCGAACAGGAAATAGCCCCAGAAGAAGATGCCCGCGCCGAAGCCGAGAATCGAGGCGCTGAAACCCAGATCCGATTTCATCGTGAGCGAGGCGAAGCCGATATTGACGCGGTCGATATAGGCGATGAAGTACAGCAGCATGATGAACGGCACGATGCGCCAGCTGACCTTGCGCAGGGTGCGTTTCTCCAGATCCGTAACCATGGAATGTCTCCGTTTTCCGATAACTGATCGATATGTCGGGCCGTCTGTCGCGGCTTGGCGCCGGTCTTCGATGTCTTGAAGAGGCGCGTCTTTCTTTGTTTTTTCTGTTGTCGGAATGCAGGTTAGAACCGATTGAACGGCGTATGAATCGAGCTAAACTTAAAACATCATTGCAAAAAATTCACGAATGAACACGGACTCGGAGTTGAGCTTTTTCTGTCTGCTGGTAAAGCAAGGCAGCCTCGCGGCCACGGCGCGGGAGCTGAACCTGACGCCGCCGGCGGTTTCGCGCCGGCTCTCGGCGCTGGAAGACCGGCTCGGCGTCCGTCTGCTCAATCGCACGACCCGGCGCATCAGCCTGACGAGCGAAGGCGAGGTCTATTTCGCGAATGCCCAGCGCATTCTGAGCGACATCGACGACATGGAACGCCTCGTGTCGAGCAGCCGCGCCGCGCCGAAAGGACTGCTGCGCGTAAATGCGCCGCTCGGATTCGGCCGCTCGTATATCGGTCCGTCGATTTCCGTCTTCAGCGTGAATTACCCCGACGTCGAAGTGCAACTGCATCTCACCGACCGGCCCGTCAGCCTGCCCGACGAAAGCATCGACGTTTCGGTGCGCTTCGGCGAAATGCCGGATTCACGCCTCATCGCCAAGAAAATTGCCTCGAACCGGCGGCTTCTCGTGTGCTCGCCGGTCTATCTGCGTGCGGCCGGCGAACCGGCGCATCCGCATGATCTGACGCAGCATCAGTGCATCGTCCTGCGGCAGAACGAGGCGGCGTACGGCAATTGGCGCCTGAGCCGCGGCGGACGCACGGAGACGGTCAAGGTGCACGGCAAGCTCAGCACCAACGACGGCGAAGTCGCGCTCAACTGGTCGCTCGAAGGACAGGGCATCCTGATGCGCGCCGAGTGGGACGTCGCCAAATATCTGCGCAGCGGCCGGCTGGTGCAGGTTCTGGGCGACTACGACACGCCGCCCGCCGACATTTACGCCGTCTACCCGGAGCGCCTGAACCTGTCGGCGAAAGTGGCGTGCTTCGTCGAGCATTTGCGCGACTATCTCGGGCAGCATGCCGACGGCCCGTCGCCGGTCAGCTCGAACTGGTAGCGGCGACTTCGCCTTCGAGTTCGTGCGCGATGAAGTCGACGAAAGCACGAATCCGGTTCGACATCTGATGCCGCTGGGAATAGACCGCGAAGATATCCGCGTTCGGCGTTTCGTGATCGGGCAGCACGCGAACGAGTGAACCTTGCGCCAGATACTGCTTGATGTCCCATTCGGCGCGCATCAGGATGCCGTGCCCTTCGAGCGCCCATTTGACGGCGATCTCGCCGTCGTTCGTGGTCAGGGTGCCGTTGATGCGCACCGCCTCCGTCTTGCGCGACGTCCCCCGGCCCGACACCAGACGCCACACGCCATAGGCTTCGTCGCCCTGGCGGATGCCGATGCAGTTGTGCCGCGCGAGATCGTGCGCGGTGAGCGGCATGCCGCGCGCCGCGATATACGACGGCGCGGCGCACAACAGCCGCCGGTTCGCCGCGAGCCGCCGCGCGACGACCCGCGTATCGGGCGGCTCGCCGAAGCGGATGCAGACGTCGAAGGCATCGTCGGTGAGCGGCGGCGGCGTGACCGACAACTGAAGCTGCACGGCCACCTGCGGATATTGCGCGACGAACCGCGATATCACCGGCGCGACGTGGCTGCGCCCGAAGCCGAGCGTCGCGTTCACGCGCAGCAGGCCTTTCGGACTGCGCTTCGCGGAGCCTAAGAGTTCCGAGAGTTCGTCGATTTCGTCGAGAATGCGGCGCGCGTGTTCGAGATACAGCTCGCCCTCGGGCGTGAGCATCATCCTCCGGGTCGTGCGATTGACGAGCGCCACGCCCGCGCGCGTTTCCATCTGCGAGAGACGCTTGCTGACGGCCGCCGCCGTGAGGCCCAGCTCGCGCGCGGCGGCGCTCAGGCTGCCGGCTGCGGACAGCGTGGAAAAGAAGCTCAGATCGGCGGGTTGGACGGTATCGGGCATCGGGCGCGGTCGAGATTATTCGTGAATAAAAGTTAACGATACTTTAAGTTTAGCCCCGGTTTTGGAGTCATGATGTGGGTAAAGTTCAGGCACACACAGACCGGCGCATTGCGCGCGCCGGTCGATCAATCAGCCGCCCGCGCGGCCTGAAAGGAGCCGACGGATGCACCGCACTCGAAACGCCAAGATCGTTGCCACGCTGGGTCCCGCGAGCACGAGTCACGAAACCATCGAAGCGCTGCATGAGGCGGGCGCCGACGTGTTCCGGCTGAATTTCAGCCACGGCACGCACGAAGATCATCAGCGGCGGCTCGAAGTCATCCGCGCCGTCGAGAAGCGGGCGGGGCGGCCCATCGGCGTATTGCTCGATCTGCAAGGGCCGAAGCTACGCATCGGCACGTTTGCGAACGGCCCGGTCGTGCTGGACAAAGGCGCGTCGTTCCGGCTCGATCTCGACGCGACGCAACCCGGCGACACCACGCGCGTCGCGCTTCCGCACCCCGAAATTTTCGCGGCGCTCAAGCCACAGACCAATCTGCTGCTCGACGATGGCCGTATTCAGCTGCGCGTCGAGCGTTGCGGGCGCGACTTCGCGGAAACGACCGTGATCGTCGGCGGGACGCTTTCTGAGCGCAAGGGCGTCAATGTTCCGGATGTCGTGCTGCCGCTCTCGGCCATGACGGAGAAGGACCGGCGCGACCTGGAGTTCGGGCTGACGCTCGGCATCGACTGGCTGGCGCTGTCTTTCGTGCAGCGCGTTGAAGACATTCGCGAGGTGCGCGAGATCGTCGGGGATCGGGTCGGCATCGTGGCCAAGCTGGAGAAGCCGGCTGCGATCGGCAGTTTGGATGCGATCGTCGAGGAGGCGGATGCCGTGATGGTCGCGCGCGGCGATCTCGGCGTCGAGATGCCGGCCGAACAGGTTTCGGCGATCCAGAAGCGTATCGTGCGGTCGTGCCGCAAGGCCGGCAAGCCGGTGATCGTGGCCACGCAAATGCTCGAATCGATGGTGTCCGCTCCGGTGCCGACCCGCGCCGAAGCCTCGGATGTGGCGACCGCCATCTACGACGGCGCCGACGCCGTGATGCTGTCGGCGGAATCGGCGAGCGGCAAATATCCCGTCGAAGCGGTGCGCATGATGGACCGCATCATCGCGCAGACCGAGCGCGATCCGTACTACCGCGAAGTGATCGCCGCTTCGCACGCGGCGCCGCGCGCGAACACGTCGGATGCGATCGGCTATGCGATGCGCCACGTGACGGGCCTGCTCGACGCCGCGGCCACCGTCGCATATACGTGCTCCGGTTACTCGGCCTTGCGGATGGCGCGCGAGCGGCCGGGCGCGCCGATCGTCGGCATGACGCCGCAGATCGGGACGGCGCGGCGTCTCGCGCTCGTGTGGGGCGTGCATCCGGTCGTATGCAGGGAAGTCGCGGACATGCTCGAAATCAGCGAACTGGCCTGCGCGACCGTGCGCGAGGAAGGTTTCGGCGCGACGGGCGACACTGTCGTGATTTCGGCGGGCATGCCGTTCGGCACGCCGGGCACGACCAATCTTCTGCGCATCGCGCAGATCGCGTGAGCGATTCGCGGGCGGCGCGCGTAGCCGCCCATGCGGTCCACCGCGCAAAGCGGACCGCCGCTACGCCACTACAATAGCCAACGCTGCAAAAAAGCCTCACGTTCGATCTGACTGACCAATCCGCCGGCCCCGATCCGCGCAGCAACATCGGTTCTCCGGTATCGGGAGCGTCCATGTTCGACGGGATTTTTCACATCGAAAGCGGACCGGGCTTGCCGCACGTCTACGTCCACACGGAAAGCTGGGTCGTCGCGATTCTGCTGATCGTGGCCTTGCTGCTGTCGATTCTGCTCGCGAGCGCCGTCTGCTATTACGTGACGCGCACGCTGATGCTGCTGATCGTGAACCGGCTGGCGCGCAAGCCAGGGCGCAAGTGGCTGAGCGCTGCGGAGCGCCATCGCGTGTTTCACCGGCTCGCGCCGCTTGTGCCCGCCGGAATCATCTATGCGTCGGCGCCGCTGCTCTCCGGACTCACGTTCCCGCTGATCGCGGCGCTCGGCCGGCCGCTGGCGATTCTCGCGGCCTGCTACATGGTCTACACGCTGCTGCGCGCGGCGCTCGCGCTGCGCGACAGCATCGAGGAACGTTACAGCCATGTGCCTTCGTCGGGCGAGCGGCCGATCAAGAGCTTCCTGCAGATCGCCACCATCGTGGTTTATCTGGTCACGCTGATCGCCGTGGTTTCGCTGCTGATGGAGCGTTCGCCCGTCTATCTCCTCACCGGCCTAAGCGCGATCACGGCGTTGCTCATCATCATCTTCCGCGACTCGCTGCTCGGCTTCGTTGCCAGTATCCAGCTCGCGGCGTACGACATGCTGCGTGTCGGCGACTGGATCGAAGTGCCCGGCTTCGTCGCCGATGGCACCGTCATCGATATCGCGCTGAACACCATCAAGGTACGCAACTTCGACAACACCATCGTGATGTTGCCGAGCCAGTTACTGCTGACGAACAGTGTGAAGAACTGGCGCGGCATGACGGAATCCGGCGGGCGGCGCCTGAAACATGCGATTCACTTCGATGTGGACACCATCCGCTTCCCCGACGACGCATTGCTCGCGCGTCTGCGCGAAGTCATCGAACGGCCGCTTGTGACGGGTGAAGACGAGCGCCGCACGAATCTCGGTTTGTATCGCGGCTATCTGAGCGGCTATTTTCGCGATCATCCGGCCGTGCGGCACGATCTGCCGGTCGTGATTCGTCAGGTGCAATCGGCGGCGCCGATCGTCGCGCTGGAGATTTATCTTTATGTCGACGAGATTCGCTGGGAGGCGTACGAGAAACTGCAATCGGACATGCTGGATCATGCTTACGGCGTCGTGCCGCTATTCGGCCTGCGCTGCTGGCAGCCGGAATATGTCGCGTCCAGAACGCCGACCTGACCGCTTACACGCGCTCGCCGAGCAACTCCCGCAGCACGTTCAGCGCCGCCGAGAAATGCCCTTTGCGCCATACGAGCAGCGTGTCGACGCGGCCCAGATCGCCGATCGAATGCAGATCGACTTCGCCGTCCAGCCGCGCCAGTTCCAGCACCGAGCGCGGCGCCACCGCGACGCCCGCACCCGCCGCCACGCACGCGACAATCGCGTGATACGAACCAAGCTCCAGCACCCGCGCCGGACGGATTCCCTGCAATTCGTACCAGCGCATCGCATACGAGCGGTACGCGCAGCCGCGCTCGAACGCCACCAGCGTGAGTCCGGCGGCATCGTGCGCCGTTGCCGCCGGATGCTGGCCGCGCGGCGTGAGCAGCACGAGTTCTTCGTGGAAAACCGGCACGGATTCGAACTGTTCGACGGGCAGCGCATCGGGTTCGATCGGACGCGCCATCAGCGCCGCGTCCAGATCGAACGCGCGCACGCCGTCGATGAGCGCGCGCGTCACGCCCGTCACCAGTTCCAGCGTCACCTGCGGCCAGCGTTGATGGTAGGTCGCCAGCACGCGCGGCAGTCGGCTCGCGGCGGTGCTTTCCATCGTGCCGAGCCGCAGGCGGCCTTGCGGGCGATTTTCGCTGACGGCGTGGCGCGCTTCGTCGGCAAGCGCCAGCAGACGCTCCGCATACGGCAGCAGCGTTTCGCCGGCGGGCGTCAGCACGAGACGCCGACCGTCGCGGATAAACAGATCGACGCCGAGCGTCTCCTCCAGCTGGCGGATGCGCGTCGTCACGTTGGACTGCACGCGGTTGAGCTTCGCCGCTGCCCGCGTCACGCCGTTCTCCCGGACGACCGCCCGGAAGATGGTCAGTGCCGACAGATCCATGATCTCTCAAAAAGATTGATGACATCTTCATTATTCATTTTTCAAGATGCATCGGTCAAGCTAGGATCGTCGCATCGGTGCTTCTGACTATCGCTCATGGCTACGCCTGCACACGCTTCATCGACGTCCATTCATCCCGCGCGACATGCGGCGTTCGCGTGCGCCGTCGCGCTGGCGGTGGCGCTGGGCGTCGGGCGCTTTGCGTTCACGCCGTTGTTGCCGCTGATGCTCAATAGCGGCGCGCTCGATATCCGTCACGGCGGCTGGCTCGCGTCGGCCAATTACGCGGGCTATCTGATCGGCGCGCTGTCGTGCGCGGCGATCCGCGTCGATCACGCGCGCATGGTGCGGCTCGCGCTGGCATCGACGATCGTGCTCACGCTCGCGATGGGCGTCGTCCACGTGTTCTGGCTGTGGGCCGCGATCCGTTTCGTGGCGGGCGTCGTCAGCGCGTGGGCGTTCGTGTTCGCGTCGCAATGGGGTTTGCGGCGGCTCGCCGAACTCGACGCGCACGGCTTGGGCGGCGTGATCTACGCGGGGCCGGGCGTCGGCATTATCGCGACGGGATTGCTGGGCGCCGCCGCGGCCGCCGCAGCCGTGCCGCCGCCGTGGGTGTGGATCGGCTTCGCGGCGTGCTCGTGCCTGGCGGTGGCGGTCGTCTGGAAAACTTTCGCGAGCGCAACGTCGGCGGCGCGCGGCGGCAGCCGTATATCCGGGCATGCGCTGCCCGCGTCCGCTCGCGCCGATTCGGCGTGGCTCATCGGCCTCTACGGGCTGGCGGGATTTGGCTACATCATCACGGCCACGTTCCTGCCGGTGATCGCGCGTCAGGCGTTGCCGGGGTCGTCGTGGCCGGACCTGTTCTGGCCGGCGTTCGGGCTCGCGCTGATGGCGGGCGCGCTGGGCGCGGCGCGGTTGCCGCTGCACTGGGACAACCGGCTGCTGCTGGCCGCGTGCTATGTGATTCAGGCGCTGGGCATCTGGCTGGGCATCGAGTTTCCGACCGCGCTCGGCTTCGGGCTCGGCAGCCTGCTGCTCGGGCTGCCGTTCACGGCCATCACCTTGTTCGCGATGCGCGAGGCCCGCCGGTTGCGCGGCGACGCCGCCGCAGGTTTGATGGGCTACGCCACCGGCGCTTACGGCCTGGGGCAGATCATCGGGCCGCTGGTCGCCGCGCCGATCGCCGCGCATACCGGGTCGTTTTCCATCGCGTTATGGATCGCGGTGGCGGCGCTGGGGCTGGGTGCGGCGGGACTCGCGTTTCTCGGCGCGCGCCGCACGGCGGCGTCCTAGCGTTCCCGACGCGTATATCGCTCAGCCGGCGTGTTGGTCGACAACACCGGCGCCATCGCCTGACGCGCCGCTTCATACGCGTCCCACTTCGCGCCGTCGTGCAGCGACGGAATCGTCACGAGTTCGTCGCGATCGAAGCCGACGAGCGCCGCATCGACCATATCGCCGGCCGACATCACGATCGACTTGTCGAGATTGTCGAGCGGCAGGCCGCCGGTTTCCCAGAAGTCCGTCGCGGTCGCGCCCGGCAACACGGCCTGAATGCGCACGCCCTTGCCCGATAGTTCGCGATGCAACGACTGGCTGAACGCCAGCACGAACGCCTTGGTGCCGCCGTACACGCCGTTGAGAATCTCCGGCGCGATACTCACGATCGACGCGATATTGATCACCGCGCCCTTGCCGCGCGCGACGAAACCGGGCACCGCCGCGTAGGTGAGACGCGTGAGCGCGGTGACGTTGAGATCGATCATGCGCGTCATCGTGTCGACGTTGCTGTCGAGCAGCGGCGTATGCGTACCGATGCCCGCGTTATTCACCAGCAGCGTGATGCTCGCGTCGTCCTTCAGTTTCGCTTCGACGGCGGCGAGCGCGGCGCGGTCGTTCAGATCGGCATCGATGATTTCGACGCTGCGATGCGTCTCGTTGGTGAGGTGCTCGGCGAGCGCCGCCAGCCGGTCGCGATTGCGCGCGACGAGAATCAAGTCGTAGCCGCGCCGCGCCAGGCGCTCCGCATAGACCGCGCCGATGCCGGACGATGCGCCCGTGACGAGCGCCGTGCCAAGGTGTTCCTGCGTCATGATTTCACTCCGTTCGGATACAAGTGGTTGGATTGCATGAGTGAATTGTGGTCCCGTTTGACCGTGGCGCAAATGACGTATATGGTCACGTTTCAGGACATCGGGCGGAGAGAACGGACATGCATCGCATCGGCTATTTGTTGAGTGACGGTTTTCAGGTCATGGCGCTCGCGTCGCAATCGGTGTTCGAATATGCGAACGAGACGGCGGGCATCACGTTCTATCGCATCGAAAATTATTCGATGACGGGCGGCGAAGTGCGTTCGTCGCTCGGCATGAAGGTCGAGACGCGCGCGGTTACGTCGCGCACCGCGATGGACACGTGGATCGCGGCGGGCGTCAACGCACCGCTGGACACGCCGCCATCCGCCGCATTGCTCGCGTTTCTGCGCCGCGCGAGCACGCGTTCGCGGCGCATCGCGGGCATCTGCACGGGCGGCTTCGTGCTGGCCGAGGCGGGGCTGCTCGCGAACCGGCGCGCGACCATGCACTGGGCGTTCGCGCGCGACTTGCAGCGGCTCTTTCCGGACGTGCGCGTCGAGGAAGACCGCATCTATATCGTCGATGGTCCGGTGTGGACGTCGGCGGGCATGACGGCCGGACTCGATCTCGCGCTCGCGATGGTCGAAAAGGATCTCGGCGCGGACGTGGCGCGCTCGGTCGCGCACAAGCTCGTGATGCATCAGCGGCGCGCGGGCGGACAGTCGCAGCATTCGGAAATGCTGGATCTCGCGCCGAAGTCGGATCGCATCCAGAATGCGCTGAATTACGCGCGCAAGAATCTGAACCGGCCGCTGACGGTCGAGGAACTCGCGGGCGAGGCGCATCTGAGTCCGCGTCAGTTCAGCCGCGTGTTCGCGCAGGAGACGGGACAGTCGCCTGCGAAAGCCATCGAAGGATTGCGGCTGGAGGCGGCGCGGCTGATGATCGAAAAGAGCCGCCATTCGCTGGAGACGATCGCGCAGGAGACCGGTTTCCGAGACCGGCGTCATATGCGCGAAGCGTTCATGCGCGGCTTCGGCCTGCCGCCGCAGGAAGTGCGCCGCGAGGCGCGGGCGCACGCGTGAGGGCTGATAGGCTACACGTTTTCTCTCGCACTTTTTTCTCGCACCTTTCTCTCTCACCATAAGGACACGCTCGTGCTGAAGATCGATCCGGACCGCTTGCTCGACGACCTCAAACGACTGCGCAGCTTCGGCGCGACCGGTCCCGGCGTCGTGCGTCTGTCGCTGTCGCCGGTGGACATGGAAGCGCGCCGCTGGCTCGCGGGGCGCATGAACGACGCGGGTCTGTCGGCATCGATCGACGGCGTTGGCAGCGTGTTCGGCCGCTCGCGCAACGACGGCCCCGCGCTCCTGATCGGCTCGCACACGGACACGCAGCCCACCGGCGGCTGGCTCGACGGCGCGCTGGGCGTCATCTACGGTCTGGAGATTGCCCGCGCGCTGGCCGCGTGCGACGAGACGCGTCATTTCGCGGTGGACGTCGCCTCGTGGATCGACGAAGAAGGCACGTTTTCGGGCTTTCTCGGCAGCCGCAGCTTCGTCGGCGAAGGCATCGACGAGTCGATCATGAGCGCGCGCAATCGCGAAGGCGTCCTGCTCGGCGACGCGCTCGCGCAAGCCGGGCTTGCAAACACGCCGCGCGTGCGCCTCGACAAGACGCGCCACAAGGCGTACATGGAGCCGCACATCGAGCAGGGCGGACGGCTGGAGGCGCGCGGCAAGTCGATCGGCGTGGTGACGACGATCGTCGGCATTCGCGAGCTCACGCTTCGCTTCACGGGGCAGCGCAATCACGCGGGCACCACGCCGATGTCGATTCGCCGCGATGCGGGCGCCGCGCTCGTCGCGTTCATCGCGCGCATGAATGAAGCGTTCAAACCACTCGCGGATGCCGATACCGTGTGGACAGTCGGCCGTATCGAACTCGATCCGGGCTCGTTCAGCGTGGTGCCGGGCGCGGCCGAGATGGCCCTGCAATTCCGCGACGCCAGCGCCGAACGTCTGCGGGCGATGGAAGCCGCGCTCGCCGCGCTGATCCGCGATTTCAACGCGCACGAAAACACGACGGTCGCGATTCGCGCATCCGAGCCGCCCGAAGAACCGGTGACGATGGACGCGGCGCTCCAGGCGCATCTCGCGGATGCCGCCGAGGCGTGCGCGCCGGGACAATGGGAGCGCATGCCGAGCGGCGCGTCGCACGATGCGCAGGTGATCGCGCCACATGTGCCGGCGTGCATGCTGTTCGTGCCGAGCATCGGCGGCGTGAGCCACGACTTCATCGAAGACACGGCCGACGCGCATATCGTGCTGGGCTGCGAAGTGGCGGCGCATGCGGCGGCGCGGATTCTGCGAAGCATGCGGCGCTGAACTCAACGATCTGTGCTGGGCAATCTGACCAACGGGCGATGCGATCATGAACGACGAAACGCTTGCGATTCTCGATTGCCATCAGCATTTCTACGATGCCGCGCGTCTGCGCTATCCCGTCTTCGAGCAGCGCAGCGCGGGTTTCGAAGCGCTCGTCGGCGATTACGCCGCCATGCCGCGCGTCTATCTTCCCGATGACTACGCGCGCGATACGCAAGGCTTCGATATCGCCGCAACGATGTGGGCCGAGTTCATCTCCACCGACGCCGCCGGTGAAGTGCAATGGGCAAACGAGATGCTCGATGGCGCCGCGCACGCCGCAGGCATGATCGCGATGATCGATTTCGCAGCGCACGATGTCGCGCGCACGCTCGATCAATACGCGTCGATCGAACGCATACGTTGCGTGCGTCAGCACATTGCGTGGCATCCGTCGAACGCTGCGTTGCGCTTTGCATCGCGGCCCGATCTCATGAGCGATGCGCAATGGCTACGCGGCATCGATGTGCTGAACGGCCGCGCGTTCGTGTGCGAACTCGAAGTCTTCGCGCCTCAGTTGCGCGACCTCACGACGCTCGTACGGGCGCATCCGTCGATCCAGTTCGTATTGCCCGTGATGGGCTGGCCGCTCGATTTGTCACGCGAAGGCCGGGCCGTCTGGAAACGCGATCTCGCCGCGCTGGCCGCGAGCCCGAACGTCGCGCTCAAGATATTCGGGCTGGAGTGCATCTTCGGCATTCACTGGACGCTCGACGTCACGCGTTCATGGATGCTCGATGCAATCGAATGTTTCGGGCCGGCGCGCAGCATGTTCGCGAGCCACATGCCGATTGCCAAGCTCGCGTGCAGTTTTGAGCAACTCTACGATGCGTATTTGAAAACCATCGCCGGCTTCACGCTCGCCGAAAAGCGCACGATGCTGCATGACACGGCCGCGCGCATCTATCGCATCGCGTAAAGGCGATCACGCCGATTCGCCGCTGCATCAATCGATTCGTTGCCCGATATTGTCTCGTCTGGCGAAACGGCCATCCGGCATGGCGATTACAACACCCCTGGACTGCAAGCCCTAAAGCGCCTTTAATGTCCCATGTACTGCTGCGTGACTTCGTCCAATCACCGGAGGCGGCATGGTTGCAGTCAGAACGTTTCTTGAACATCAGTCGCTGTTCGCGCTGTTTCTGACCATCGCGCTGGGTTATCTGATCGGGGAGATCAACATCAAGGGCGTGGCGCTGGGTTCCGGCGCCGTGCTGTTCGTCGGACTCGCGCTCGGCGCGTTTGCGCCGAAGTCCGCGCCGCCCGCGCTGCTGGGCACGCTCGGGCTGCTGCTGTTTCTGTACGGCATCGGCATTCAATACGGCGGGCAGTTTTTCCGCGGCCTCACGAGCCGCGACGGCATGAAAGCCAACGCGGCCGCGTGTCTCGGCGTGATCATCGCGGGCTTCGTGTCGTGCGGCTTCATCTCCTTCGGCGCCACACTCGCCGATGCGCTCGGCATGTTCGCGGGCAGCGGCACCAGCACGGCGAGTCTGCAAGTCGCGATTGCGTCGATGAACAACAACGACGCGGCCGTCGCCTATAGCGTCGCGTATCCGTTCGGTGTCGCGGGACCGATATTGTTTCTGTACGTGCTGAACATCGCGCTCAAGATGAAGATTCAGAAGCCGCCTTCGAAAGTGCTCGAAACGGCGGAAATCGCGTTGAGAAACCAGAGTCTCTACGGTCTCAGACTGTCGGAGCTGGCGGGCCGCTTGCCCGACGGCGTGGCGATCGCGGCGGTGCGGCGCGCGCATCACAATCAGTTACCCACCGACGACTTCACGCTGCAATCCGACGACGTGCTGCTCGCCACGGCCACCGAACGCCGTCTGCTCGACGAGGCCACCGCGCTATGCGGCGAATTGCAGCCGGGCAGAATGGCGAGCCATCGAGAAGACCTCGACTATATGCGCGTGTTCGCGTCGAATGCGTCGGTCGTCGGCATGGCGATCGGCGACATCCGCTTTCCGGCAGGCGTGAGTTGCGCGATCGCGCACGTGCGCCGCGGCGACGCCGATCTCCTCTCTAAGCCCGATCTCATTATCGAAGCGGGCGATCGCGTTGGCCTGCTCGTGAACCGTGCGCATCACGCGACAATCCGCGCGTTCTTCGGCGATTCGATCAAGACCACAGCCGATCTCAGTTTCATCTGCTTGGGCATCGGCGCGGCGGTGGGGCTGCTGGCGGGCGCGCTGCCGCTGCCCGTGCCCGGTCTCGGTGCATTCAGTCTGGGTCTGGCGGCGCTGCTGCTGGTGGCGCTCTGTCTCGGCAAGCTGCGCCGCAGCGGGCCGTTCGTCTGGGTGATGCCGCTGTCGGCGAATCTCGTGCTGCGCAATCTCGGCCTCACGATCTTTCTGGCGCAAGTCGGTATTTCATGCGGGCCGAAGTTCGTCGCGACCGTGGGCACGGCCGGGCCGCTGCTGCTGCTGTACGGCGCGATCACGCTGCTCGTGCTGGTGGGCGTCACGGCGGTGTGCTGCCTGTGGATTTTCAGGCTGCCGTTCGATACGTCGGTCGGCGTGATCTGCGGTGCAACCGGCAATCCGGCGATTCTCGCGTTTGCGAACCGCATTGCGCCGACGGATCAGCCCGACATTATGTACGCGATGATCTTTCCGTCTATGACCATCGTCAAGGTGCTGTTCGTGCAGATCGCGATATCGTGGGCTGGCAGTTGACCCAAGGGGAACGACATGGAAGTAGCGATTTTCAGTTCGACGCCTTACGAACGCCAGTATCTCGACGAGGCGAACAAGGCAACCAATCATAAGCTGCGGTATTTCGACGAATCACTCGACATGGATAACGTCGATCTCGCCGCGGGCTTCGGCGCGGTCTGCGTCTTTGTCAATGACAAAGCGAACGCCGACGTGCTCGAGGCGCTGCACAAGGGCGGCACGCGCCTGATCGCGCTGCGCTGCACGGGCTTCAACAATGTCGATCTGAAAGCGGCGGCTCAGCTCGGCCTGAAAGTGGTGCGCGTGGTCGACTATTCGCCCAATTCGGTTGCGGAACACGCGGTGGCGCTGTTGCTCGCGATCAACCGCAAGGTGCATCGCGCCTATAACCGCACGCGCGATTCGAATTTTTCGCTCGACGGCCTGATCGGTTTCGATCTGTACGGCAAGACCGTGGCCGTGGTCGGCACGGGCAAGATCGGCTGCGTGTTCGCGCAGATCATGATCGGCTTCGGCTGCGACGTGATCGGCTTCGATCCTTATCCGTCGCCGCAGTTTGAAGCGCTTGGCGGGCGTTATGCAACGCCTGGCGAAATCGGCGGGCGGGCGGACATCATCGCGCTGTTTTGCCCGCTGACGCCCGCGACGCATCACATCATCAATTCGGAAACGCTCAGACGCGCGAAGCCGGGCGCGTTGCTCATCAACACGAGCCGCGGCGCGCTGATCGATACCGAGGCCGCCATCGAGGCGCTGAAGAGCGGTCAACTGGGCGGACTCGGAATCGACGTCTATGAACAGGAAGCCGATCTGTTCTTTCGCGACCTGTCCAGCGAAATCATCACCGACGATATCTTCCAGCGTCTCGTGTCGTTTCCCAATGTGATCGTAACGGGGCATCAGGCGTATCTGACGCGCGAAGCATTGACGACCATCTGCGAAACGACGATGCAGAGCATCATGGCATTCGAGAAGAACGAAAAGCTGGAGAACGAGGTGAAAGCCGCCTAGCGAACCATCGGGTTCAACAAGGAGTCGTCATGAAAGCAAGGAGTGTACGGGCGGGCTGCGCCATCGTGCTGGCTGCGATCGCGCTGGATGTTGTCGCGCAGAGCAAGCCGATCGCGTATCCGGCCAAAGGGCAAAGCGCACAGCAACAGCAAAACGACGATGGCGCGTGCTATAGCTGGGCCAAGAGCAACACGGGCATCGATCCGGCGATGGCGTCGACGGCGCCGCCTCCGCAAGGCGGTGCGGCCGTGGGCGGCGGACAGCGCGTAGGCGGGGCGGCGCGCGGCGCGGCGGGCGGCGCTGCCATCGGCGCGATCGCGGGCGATGCCGGCAAGGGCGCGGCGGTCGGCGCGGTCGCCGGCACGATGGCGGGCGGCGCGCGGGCGCGGCAGGAAAAGCGCGCGCAACAGGCGAACGCGCAGGCGCAGAGTCAGGGCGCGATGACCACGTACTATCGCGCGTGGGGCGCCTGCATGCAGGGACGCGGCTACTCGATTCAATAACGCATGCACCATGCATCGGGAACGTCACATAGCGTGACGAAGAGGCGCGGAGTTTCCTAAACTGAAGTTATCGCGCGCACGGTATCGGGGAGACCTCGATGAGACTGAACGAGCCTCGCATGGTGATTGCCTCGACCGGCGTGTTCATCTGGCTCGGCGGGCTGTATTTCACGATCCACGGTGTCCTGTATGACGTGAAGCCGGAATTCCGCTACGGAATGCTGGCGCTTGCCCTCGGCATTCTGATATTCGTCGTCGCGCTGAATCCGCTGGCGCAGCGCAGATCCGGGAAGCGCGACGGACCGACCTGAGGTCCGCGCTCCGAAACTACCGCACGACCCTTTGGAGGAATGCTCGATGGCCGATCTCTGGGTAGGCAATGTCGACGAGTCCACGACCGACGACGAAATCCGTCAGTTTCTCTGCCATTACGGCTTTCCATCTTTCGATTCGATCCGGCGCGTGCACGGCACCGGCGAACGTCCGGCCGCGGTCGTCAGTTTCGATTCGATCGAAGCGCACGTGCTGCGCACGTTTCAGCCGCGCATCCACAACATGTTCTGGAAGGAACGCACGCTCATGGTGCAGGTCATGCCCGGGCGCAATGAAACCTGACGGTGTCGCGAGGACACGGCGATGAAAGACGACAAGGCTGTCAGGGACGCGCGCAGCGCGCGCGAAGGCGCCGGCGTGCGTGAGCGCCTGAGCAGAAAACAGTATGAGAAGGAACTTGCACGCCTGCATGTCGAACTCGTGAAGCTGCAGGAATGGGCGGTGCATACCGGCGCGAAGATCTGCATCGTCTTCGAGGGACGCGACGGCGCGGGCAAGGGCGGCGCGATCAAGGCGATCACCGAGCGCGTGAGTCCGCGCATCTTCCGCGTGGTCGCGCTGCCGGCGCCGACCGAGCGCGAGAAGACCCAGATGTACGTGCAGCGTTACTTGCCGCATCTTCCCGCGGCGGGCGAAATCACCTTGTTCGACCGAAGCTGGTACAACCGCGCGGGCGTCGAGCGAGTGATGGGATTCTGCACCGGCGAACAGGTGACGACGTTCCTGAGAGGCTTGCCGCTCGTCGAGCGCGCGATCATCGATTCGGGCATCGTGCTGCTCAAGTACTGGCTCGAAGTCGGTCAGGAAGAACAGACGCGGCGTCTGGAAGAGCGCATACAGGACGAGCGCAAGATCTGGAAACTCTCGCCGATGGACCTGCGCTCGTACAGCCGCTGGTACGACTATTCGCGCGCCCGCGACGACATGTTCGATGCGACCGACACCGACCACGCGCCGTGGTACGTCGTGCGTTCCGACGACAAGCGCCGCGCGCGCCTGAATCTGATCAGCCATTTGCTGGCGAGCATTCCCTACGAGCCCGTGCCGCGCGAAAAAGTGAAGCTGCCGAAGCGGCAGAAGCCGGAGGGCTATCGCGAAAGCGAGCGGCCGCTCAGATACGTGCCCGAGCGCTTCTAGGCGATGCGCCGGGACACGGCATAGCCATGCGGCGGCGCATGTCCCTGGCGCCCGGATGGCTTCACGGCTACGAGAAGCAGTGGGCGCGCGCCGACATCCTCGCCGGGCTGGCGGCGGCGGCGGTCGTCGTGCCGAAGGCGCTCGCCTATGCGACCATCGCCGGGTTGCCCGTTCAGGTCGGCCTCTACACGGCATGCGTGCCGATGTTCATCTACGCGTGGTTCGGAACGTCGCGCGCCTTGAGCGTGAGCACGACGACCACGCTCGCGATTCTCTCGGCCAACGCGTTCGGCGTCGTCCTCGTCGATGACGATCCGGGCATGCTGGCCGTGGCGAACGCCACATTGACGCTGCTCGTCGGCATGATGCTCGTCGCGGCCGCGATTCTGCGGCTCGGCTTCGTCGCCAACTTCATCTCCGAACCGGTACTGGTCGGCTTCAAGGCGGGCGTGGCCGTCGTCATTGTCATGGACCAGCTGCCGAAGCTCTTCGGCCTTCATTATCCGAAGGGATCGTTCTTTCATAATGTCGGCGCTTTTCTCGCGGGGCTGCCGCATACGTCCGTCGGCACGCTGGCGCTCGCATTGCTGACGCTTGCCGCGCTGCTTCTGCTCGGACGCTTCGCGCCGCGCGCGCCGGCGCCGTTGTTCGTCGTCGCGGCGGCGATCATCGCGGTGGCCGTGTTCGACTTGCGCAAGTTTGGCGTCGAGACGGTCGGCGCGGTGCCGGCGGGATTGCCGTCATGGACGAAGCCCGATGCGTCGCTTGCATTGCGGTTGTGGCCCGATGCACTGGGCATTGCGCTGATGAGCTTCACGGAGAGCATCGCGGCGGCTCGCGCGTTCGCGCGCAACGACGAACCCACGCCTGACGCGAACCGTGAACTGCTCGCGACCGGGCTCGCGAACGCGGGCGGCGCGTTGCTCGGCGCGATGGTGTCGGGCGGCGGAACGAGTCAGACCGCCGTGAACCGGCAGGCGGGCGCGCGTACGCAACTCGCGGGCCTTGTGACGGCGGCGCTCGCGCTCGCGGTCATCCTGATCTTCGCGCCCTTGATGTCGCCGATGCCGCACGCGACGCTCGCGGCCGTCGTCGTGTTCTATTCGGTGGGACTCTTCAGCCCCGCCGAGTTTCGCGCGATCCTGAAGATTCGCCGCACCGAGTTCGTCTGGGCGCTGTCTGCATGCGCGGGCGTCGTGTTGCTCGGGACGCTGGAGGGCATTGTCGTGGCGATCGTCGTATCGCTGTTCGCGCTTGCGCATCAGGTGTCGGATCCGCCCGTGTACGCACTTAAACGCATACCGGGCACGAACGTGTTCCGGCGCGACTCGAAGCGGCATCCCGAAGACGAAGCGTTTCCCGGCCTGCTGCTGCTGCGTCCCGAAGGACGCATCTTCTTTGCGAACGCGCAACGCGTCGCGGACAAGATGCGCCCGCTCGTGCGTGAAGCGAATGCGCGCATCGTCGTGCTCGATCTGAGCCGCGTGTTCGATGTCGAATACACGGCGCTCAAGATGATGGCCGATGCCGAGAAGCGTCTTGCGGCCAGCGGCACGACGCTCTGGGTCGCGGGGCTGAACCCCGGCGTGCTCGCGGCAATGCGGCGCTCGCCGCTGGGTGCAACGCTTGGCGAAACGCGCATGTTCTATAACCTCGAACATGTGGTGAGCAAGTATCGGGAGATCGTCGCGCGTGACTGAACCGCCGCGTTTTGACATACGCTTGGCGCACGTTGCGCCTATATTCTGATGATGGCGTTCGGGCCAAAGTCCTCACCGGAAGGCGAAATGGAACATACACACGAGAAGTATCAGCGGCTCATCGACGTATGCCGCTCGTTGCCGCCGCTTACTGTTGCGGTTGCGCATCCGTGCGACCGCACATCGCTGGAAAGCGCGGTCAAGGCCGCGGAAATGGGGCTGATCGCGCCGCTGCTCGTCGGGCCGCGCGAGCGCATCCGCGAAGTCGCGGAGGAATGCAACCTCAACATCGCGGGCTTTCCGGTGGTCGATGCGCCGCACAGTCACGCCGCCGCGCAGAAGGCCGTCGAACTGGTGCGCGAAGCGCGTGCCGAGGCGCTCATGAAAGGCAGCCTGCATACCGACGAAGTGATGGCCGCGGTCGTCAGCCGCGAAGGCGGCCTGCGCACGGCGCGGCGCGTGTCGCATTGTTTCATCATGGATGTGCCGGGCCACGAGAATGTGCTCATCATCAGCGACGCGGCGATCAACATCGCGCCCACGCTCGCCGAGAAAGTCGATATCGTGCAGAACGCCATCGAACTCGGGCACGCGTTGCGTTTTGAGGAAGTGCGCGTCGCGATTCTTTCGGCGATGGAAACGGTGAACCCGAAAGTGCCATCGACTCTGGAAGCAGCGGCGCTCTGCAAGATGGTCGACCGGCATCAGATCACGGGCGCGCTCGTTGACGGACCGCTCGCGCTCGACAACGCGATCGATCTCGAAGCCGCCCGCACGAAGAAGATCGATTCGCCGGTCGCGGGGCGCGCGAACGTGCTGATCGTGCCCGATCTCGAAGCGGGCAACATGCTCGCGAAGAGTCTGTCGTTTCTCGCGGGCGCGGACGCCGCGGGCATCGTGCTCGGTGCACGCGTGCCGGTCATTCTGACGAGCCGCGCCGATTCGCTGCAATCGCGGCTGGCTTCGTGCGCGGTTGCGTCGCTCGTGGCATCGAAGCGTCGCGAGCAGACGCAAGTCAGCGGGTGACATCATGGCCGACGTCATTCTGGTTCTCAACGCGGGATCGTCGAGCATCAAGTTCAGCGCGTTCGACGTGGAGCGCGACGAACTCGCGCTAGTCACGCGCGGGCAGGTCGAAGGGCTGTTCGATTCGCCGCACTTCATCGCCTACGATGCGAACGGCAAGAAAACCGGCGAGCATGCATGGGGCGAAGGCACGCGGCTCGAACACGCCGATGCGATCGCGCATCTCGGCGCGTTCCTGCGCGGCCACGGCGCGGGGCATCGGCTGATCGGCGTGGGGCATCGTGTCGTGCATGGCGGCGCGCATTTCACGAAGCCGGTGCTGACGAACGACGAGATCGTCGCCGAACTCGATAAGCTCACGCCGCTCGCGCCGCTGCATCAGCCGCACAATCTGAAGCCGATTCGCATCATCGCCGAACGCAATCCGGCGATGCCGCAGGTGGCCTGTTTCGACACGGCCTTTCATGCGACGCAGGACCCGCTCGCGCAGGCGTTCGCGCTGCCCGAATCGATCACGAAGAACGGCGTGCGGCGCTACGGCTTTCATGGCCTGTCGTACGAATACATTGCAGGCGCGCTGCCGCAGATCGCGCCGGACGCCGCGCGCGGCCGCACGGTGGTCGCGCATCTCGGCAACGGCGCGAGCTTATGCGCGATGCACGCAGGCAAGAGCATCGCGACGACCATGGGCTTTACCGCCGTCGATGGCCTCATGATGGGCACGCGCTGCGGCAATCTCGATCCGGGCGTGATGCTCTATATGCTCGATGAACTCGGCATGAGCGCGCGCGACATCGAAGACCTGCTGTATCGCGGATCGGGACTGCTCGGCGTGTCCGGCATCTCGGGCGACATGCGCGCGCTCCTCGCGAGCAGCGATGAACGCGCACAGTTCGCCATCGATCTCTACGTGTATCGCATTGCCCGCGAACTCGGTTCGATGGCCGCCGCGCTGCAAGGACTCGACGCCGTGGTCTTCACGGCGGGCATCGGCGAGCATGCGGCGGAAGTGCGGCGGCGCGTGTGCGAGCAAGCGCAATGGTGGGGCATCGAGTTCGATGCACGCGCGAACGACGGCAACGGCCCGCGCATCAGCACGGCGGCGAGCCGGGTAAGCGCGTGGGTGATTCCGACCAACGAGGAACTGATGATCGCGCGGCATACGCTGGAGTTGATCGACTCGACCCGCGCTTAATCAACCCTAAGGCAAAGGATCACGCTCGATCGCCGTCGCGATATCGCGGCTCACGCTCGCGAGCGCGCGGCTGTGTGCGGCCACTAGCGCATCGAAGTCCGGGCCCGTGACCGGCTCGCGCACGAGCGAGCGGCCGTTTAGCGCGTTGTCGTCGCCGAAGCGGCGCACGGACCATTGCGCGTCGATCGCGACGGCATCGCCGGGAACGGATTCGAACTGCTGGATATCGACGCGCACGCGATACGCCTGCGGGTCCGCGACCGCGCGCGATGCCACCGCCACGCGATTCGAGCCGAGCAGCACCGCGAGATCGCCGGCGATGGCGTCCGCCACGCTGCTCCTGAGCGGCTCGCCCCAGCGCGCGTACTCGTTGAGCGCAACCTCGTTGTTCGTGTTGCGCGTGACGATCTGCGGACGATCGACGAGATCGGGCACCGTCACCGGTCCGACAATCACAGGCCGCTGCGGCGCGCGCGCGGTGGCCGCGCTCAGCGACGGATCGGCGCTCAGCCGGTAAAAGCTCGCGCGGGGCGAAGTGCATCCGGCCAGGATCGCCATGGCTGGAACGAGGAACACGAGAACGGGCCGCATCACTTCTTGTCCTCCGGCTTGCCGCGCAGCAACGCTTCCGGATGCTGCTGCAAATAATCCGCGAGACTGCGGAACGATGCCGCCGTGCGCGTCAGTTCGCGAACCGCTTCGGCGGTGTCCTGTTGCAGACCCGAGTCCGGCATCAGCGTCGAGTGCGCCGCATCGAGCGCGGCGCGCGCGGCGGACAGCGTCGACGTGGCTTGCGGCACGACTTGCGTATCGATGTTGCGCATCAACTGGCTCGTGCTGTTCAGCGTCTGGCGCGCGCTCGCGGTGAGTTCTTCGATCGGCAGCTTGTCGATACGCGTGATGATGCGGTTCATCGAATCCTGCAACGATTCGAGGCCGCTCGGCGTCGTCGGCATTTCGGGCGGCGAACGTTCCCAGTCGATGCCCGCCTTCTTCGCGCCGGGGAAGAAATCCATCGCGACATAGAGCTGGCCCGTCAGCAGACTGCCCGTGCGCAACTGCCCGCGCAGCCCGCGCTCGACCAGCAAATCCGCGAGCGCGTGGCGATCCGTCACCATCCGGCCGCCCTTCGGCTCGCTTGCGAAACGCGACGTAAAGCGCTCCGGATAAATCTTGACTTCGACCGGTATGCTGATGCGCTTCGTGACCGGATCGAAACGCGTATAGATCGCCGCGACCTCGCCGATCGGAATGCCGCGGAATTCCACCGGCGCGCCCACCGCGAGACCGCGCACCGAGCCTTCGAACGCGAACACGTATGTATCGACGATGCGCTCCTGCACGCGCAGCGCATCGGCGCGCGTTGAAAACAGGTTGAAGGTCGTGTCGGCGGGCGCTTCGGCCCAACTGAGCGACACCGCAGGCGTCTCGAACGCGAGTCCGCCGATCAGTATCGACACGAGCGATTGCGTGTTGACCTTGAGGCCGTCGGTGCTGAGCGACACATCGATGCCGCCCGCCTGCCAGAAGCGCGAATCGGCGTTGACGTAGCGGTCGTACGGCGAGTTGACGAACACGCGCAGCGTGACGCCGCTGCCGTCCTTGTCGAGTTCGAACGCCGTCACCTGGCCCACTTGCAGGCGCCTGAAGTAGACCGGCGTGCCGACATCGACCGAGCCCAGATCCGTCGCCTTCAGGATGAACTGGCGGCCGGGCACGTCGCTCGCGAAAACCGGCGGCGTTTCGAGGCCTGTGTAATCGCGCCGGGCGCTTTTCGTGTGGCCGATATCCATGCCGATATACGCGCCCGACAACAGCGTGCTGATGCCCGACACCGAGCCGCCCGCCACGCGCGGACGCACGACCCAGAAGCGCGTGTCGTCGACGAGCATGTTGGAGGCGTCGCGCGTGAGTTCCGCCGTGGCGATGACGCGCTTGTAGTCCTTCGACAAGGCCACCGATTTCACGAGGCCGATGTCCACGTCCTTGAACTTGATCTTCGTCTTGCCGGCTTCGAGCCCTTCGCCGCTCTTGAACGTGATCGTGACGGTTGGGCCTTGTTGCAGCACCGATTGCACGGCGAGCCACACGCCCACCGCCACCGCGATCGCGGGCACGATCCAGATCCAGGGAATGCGCCAGCGCTTGCGCGGCACGACTTCGGCATCGGGCATGTCGTCGGGCGTGCTCATCGCGGGGCCTCGCGCTGTGGCTGTGGTTTTGGTTCTGGCTGTGGCTGTGGCTGTGTATCCCAGATCAAGCGCGGATCGAACGACATCGCGGCGAACATCGTCAACACGACGACAGCGCCGAACGCGATGGCGGCCGGGCCCGCCTCGATCGTCGCCATCGCGCTGAACTGCACGAGCGCGACGAGCACGGCGATCACGTAGATATCGAGCATCGACCAGCGGCCCACCAGTTCGACAATGCGGTAGATGCGCGCGCGTTGCGTGCGTTGCTGCGTCATGCGCAGATTCACGCTCGCGGCGAGATAGGCGATCGCGATGATCTTGAGCATCGGCACGGCGACGCTCGCAATGAACACGATCACCGCGAGCGGCCACGATCCCGAATGCCACAGGTACGCAACGCCGCTCATGATCGTGTCCTTCTGCGCGCCGAACAGCGAACTCGTGTTCATCACCGGCAGCAGATTCGCGGGGATATAGAGGATCGCCGCGGAAATCAGATACGCCCACGTGCGCGACAGGCTGGCCGGCTTGCGCAGATGCAGATGCGCACCGCAACGCGGACAACACAGATGTCCGTGATGCTGCCGGCCGCGCGAGCATAAGCCGCAGTCGTGGCACACGCAGATGCCGCAGGCCGCTGCCGTGCGTCCGCGCAACGGCTTATCCGTGGGTATGGAGGGCGGCGCGCCTGTGATGCGCAGCCACATCGCGCGTTCGTCGAATGCCGACGATGCCGCGACGAGCACCAGCATCAGCGCGGCGAGCGACCACAGCGCCGGTCCCGTCACCACCGACGCAATATGCGCGAGCTTCACGACCGCGACCAGAAGGCCCAGCATCAGCACTTCGGTCATGCCCCAGTTGCGCGCGATGCGCAGCAGGCGGAACACGGCGTCGGCGCGATACGGCCTGCGTTTCAGATGCAGCGGCAGCAGCAGCCAGACCATGCCGAGCGCCTGCAACGCGGGCATGACGACCGTCGTGATCAGGATGAGACCGGCGAGCGGCCACATGCCGTCGCGATACAGCACGCGCACCGCGCCGATCAACGTGGTTTCGACGATATCGCCGTTCACCGCAAGACCGACGATCGGATACGCGTTCGAGATGAGCCACAGCACGCACGCGGCGAGCGCGCACGCGAGCGACCGGTCGAAGCCGCGTCCGCGACGCCGGTAGAGTACGGCGCGGCAGCGGCAGCAGCGCAACGTGCCGCCGGGCGGTATCGCGGTTTCGCGTTGCAGCAGATCGCACTCGTGGCAGGCCGTCAGCACGCGCTCGCCGGTGGCATCGCGTGCTGTGGCCGTGCCGGATGTCGTCGTGTTCATTGCACTGTTTTGGCCGGTCCGGCGGGCGGGGTCGCCGTCTGTTGCGTGGTCAGCTTGTCCGCTTCCATGACCCAGCCGCCGCCCATCACCTTGTAGAGCGTGACGAACGAAACGAGCGCGGCCGCCTGCGTCTGCGTTTGCGAGAGCTGCGCGTTGAAGAGACTGCGCTCGGCGTCGAGCACTTCGATGTAGCTCGTATAGCCGCCTTCATAGCGCGCCCGCGCAAGCCGCGAATAAGTCGAGAGCGCCGTGACCTGACGGCCTTGTATTTCGAGTTGTTCGTGCAGCTTCTGCGAAGAGATGAGCGCGTCGTCGACTTCCTGGAACGCGATCTGAATCGCTTTCTGATACGTGAGCAGCGCCGCCTGTTGCTGCGCCTCGGCCGTCTGCACCTGACCGGAGATGTTGCCCGCCGTGAAGATCGGCTGCGTGACCTGACCCGCGAACGACCACACGCGCGCCGGTCCCGTGAAGAGCGACGAGAACTGGCCGCTCGCGGTGCCGAACAGGCCGGTCAGCGAAATCTGCGGGAAATACAACGCGCGCGCCGCGCCGATGAGCGCGTTCGCCGCGATCAGATCCTGTTCCGCCTGAAGCAGGTCGGGCCGCCGCTCCAGCAAGTCGGACGGCAAACCGGCCGGAATCACGGGCGTCGCGAGTTCGCCGAGCGGACGGCCGCGCAGGATCGGCCCGGGATTCTCGCCGAGCAGCACGGAGAGCGCGTCTTCCGTCTGCGCGATCTGCGTCTCGATCTGCGGAATGGTCGCGAGCGAGGCTTCGTACTCGGACTGACTTTGCGCGACTTCCATCTGCGAGACTTCGCCGCCTTCGAAGCGCAGTGTGAACACATGCACGGATTCGGCGCGGCTCGCGGTCGTTGCCTTGGCGATATCGAGTTGCTTGTCGAGGCTGCGCAGATTCAGATACGACGACGCCACCGCCGCCACCAGCGAAAGAATCGTCGCGCGCCGGCCTTCCACGCCCGACAGCAGATTCGCGCGCGCGGCTTCGGTAAGACGCCGGTTGCGGCCGAACAGATCGATTTCCCACGCCGCCGACACCGACAGTTCGAAGTCGTTGAACACGGGACCGACGCCGACGAGCGGTTGCGGTCCCGCCTGCGATGCGCGCTGACGCGCCGCCGTCCCGCCCGCCGAAATCTGCGGGAAGAGGGCGGCACGCGTCGTGACGAACTGACCCATGAACTGTTCGACGCGCGCCGCCGCAATCTTCACGTCCTTGTTGTTGGCGAGCGCGGTGGAGATCAGTTCGTCGAGGACGGGGTCCTGAAACTGCTTCCACCATTCGGAATTGGCCGTGTCGGCGACTTCGGCCGCGGCGAAGCGGAACGTCGCGGGCGTTTCCACCGGCTGACGCGAATAGTTCGGACCGAGCAGGCAGCCGCCGAGCGACAGCGCGGCGGCGACGCCCGCAAAAGTGGAGATGAGCCTCTCGCGCCGCATGTCAGTGTCCTTTGTCCGGAGCGGACGGCGTGGCGTCCGGAGCCCCGCCCGGCGGCTTGTGCGCGGACGTGGCGTCGGTTGCGTCGGCAGCGGCGGCGGGCGGTTCGCCGCCTTTCTTTTCCTTGCGCCCGGACATCGTTTCGAGACCCCAGAAGAACATCGGGATAAAGAACACGGCGATGACCGTCGCGCCGAGCATCCCGCCGATCACGCCCGTGCCGATCGAATGCCGGCTGTTGGCCGATGCGCCCGTCGCGATCGCGAGCGGCACGCAGCCGAGAATGAACGCGAGCGAAGTCATCACGATCGGGCGCAGGCGTTCTTCGGCGGCGGTCATCGCGGCGTCGTAGATGGACTTGCCCGATTCGCGGTTCAGCACGGCAAACTCGAAGATGAGAATGGCGTTCTTCGCCGCGAGCGCGACGAGCATCGTGAGACCGATCTGGAAGTACACGTCGTTGTTGAGGCCGCGCAATAGAATTGCGAGCAGCGCGCCGAAGATCGCGAACGGCACCGCCATCAACACGCCGAACGGCAGGCTCCATTTCTCGTATTGCGCGGCGAGAATCAGGAAGACCATGATCAGACCGAAGATGAACACGAGCGCCGATGAACTGCCCGACTGCTGCGCCTCGTAGGCCTCGCCGCTCCACGCAATGCCGTATTCCGACGGCATGTTCTTCGCGATATCTTCCAGCGCCTGAATGACCTGACCGGACGCGTAGCCGGGTGCGGCGTTGGCCGTGATCTTCACGGCCGGGAAGTTGTTGAAACGCGTGATGAGGTCGGGCCCGGTCACATAGCGCGTGGTGACCATGGCCTTGAGCGGCACCATCTCGCCGGTCTTGCTCTTCACGAAAATCTGCGTGAGATCGTCGGGCTTCAGCCGGTATTGCGGTTCGGCTTGCAGAATCACCTGCCAGAGCCGGCTCGAACGGTTGAACTGCGAAACGTAGAGCGAGCCGAACATCGTCTGCATTGCGCTATAGACATCCTCGACGGGCACGCCGAGCGTTTCGGCCTTGTCGCGATCGACACTCGCCAGCATCTGTTGCGACGACGCGTTGAACGTCGACGTAACGCCCGTCAGTTCCGGCCGCGCCTTCGCCTTCGCGACGAAATCGTCGACGATGGCCGCGAACTGCCCGATGGTCGCATCGCCCTTGCTCTGAATCCACATTTCGGTGCCGCCCGTGGTGCCGAGACCCGGAATCGACGGCGGATTGAGCGGCACGACAATGCCTTCCCTGATCTGCGAGAGATGCTTGTACGCGTCGATGAGCACGGCGCGCGCGTTCTGCGTGCGGATATTGGCGGAGCTATAGCGGTCGTCGAAACTCTTCAGACCGACGAAGAACGTGGACGAATTGTTCTTGTTCTGGCTGTCGAGAATGCTGAAACCGTCCACCGTCGTGATGCTGCCGACCGCCGGCTGCTTCATGAAGTATTCGGTGATGCGCTCGGACACCGCGCCGGTGCGGTCGAGCGATGCGGCATCCGGCATGATCACGGCGCCGAGCAGATAGCCTTGATCTTCAGGCGGCAGGAATGCGGTGGGAATGTCGCGCATCATGACCACGGCGAGCGCGATCATGCCGACGAACAACAACAGCGCGATGATGAAACGCTTGATCACGAGCCGCACGAGGCGCGTATAGCCGTGCGTCATGCGTTCGAACTGCCGGTCGAACCAGCGGAAGAAGCCTTTTTTCTCGTGATGTCCGGGCTTGAGCAGGATCGCGGCGAGCGCCGGCGACAAGGTCAGCGCGACGATACCCGACAGCACCACGGAGATCGCAATCGTAATGGCGAACTGCTTGTACATTTGCCCGGTGATGCCGCTCAGGAACGCCACCGGCACGAACACCGCGCACAGCACGAGCACGATCGCGACCACCGGCCCGGCCACTTCGTCCATCGCCTGCTTGGCGGCGGTCTTCGGATCGAGCTTGTGCACGTTCATGTTGCGCTCGACGTTTTCGATCACGACGATCGCATCGTCCACGACAATCCCGATTGCGAGCACCATGCCGAACAAGGTCAGCATGTTGATGGAGAAGCCGAGCGCCTCCATGCCCATGAACGTGCCGACGATCGATACCGGCACCGCCAGCACCGGAATCAGCGTGGCGCGCAGGCTTTGCAGGAACACGAACACGACAATCACCACCAGCACGACCGCTTCGAAGAACGTGTGCACCACATCCGAAATCGATGCACGCGTGAATTCGGTCGTGTCCATCGCGATCTGATAGTCGATGCCCTGCGGGAACGTCTTCTTCATTTCGGCGAGCGCCGCGCGGACCTGCTTCGACACGTCGAGCGCGTTCGAGCCCGGCTGTTGATAGACAGCGAGCACCGTCGCGGATTTGCCCTGGAAGCGGCTGCGGATCGAATAATCTTTCTGGCCTAGCTCGGCGCGCCCGACGTCCCTCAGGCGCACGATCGCGGCGCCTCCCGACTGCGCACGAATGATGATGTTCTCGAACTCGGCGGGTTCAGTGAGCCGCCCGGTCGTGGTCACCGCGAACGACTGTTCGACGGGCGCGCCCGTCGGCGACTGGCCGAGGCGGCCGACCGCGAACTGCTGATTCTGATTGGCGACGGCGCGTTGCACGTCGCTTGCCGTGATGCCGAGTTGCGCCATGCGGTCGGGCTTGAGCCAGATGCGCATCGCGTAGTCGGGCGTGCCGAAAATGCTCGACTGATTCGCGCCGGGAATGCGCTTCAGCGCGTCCAGCACATAGACGTTCGCGTAATTGGCGATGTAGGTTGCGTCATAGCGATCGTCGGGCGAATAGATCGCGATCACCATCATGAAGGCCTGCGACTTCTTCTGCACCTGCACGCCTTGCGCGGTCACGGACTGCGGCAGTTGCGGCAGCGCGAGATTCACGCGGTTCTGCACGTCGACCTGCGCGAGTTCCGGGTTCGTGCCGATCTGGAAGTACGCGTTGATGGTCAGGTTGCCCGTCGACGAACTCGACGAGCTCATGTAGATCATGTTGTCCGCGCCGTTGACCTGTTGCTCGATCGGCGCGGCCACGTTGTTGGCGACGACATCGGCGCTCGCGCCTGGATACGTCGCCGAAATGGTGATCTGCGGCGGCGTGATGTCGGGATACTGCGCGGTCGGCAGCGCGAACATGGTCAGCGCGCCGCCGAGCGTGATGATGATCGATATGACCGAGGCAAAGATCGGGCGGTCAATGCAGAAATGTGAAATGTTCATTGGCCTCTTCCGCGCGACATGCTTCCCGATGTGCTTTCGATAGTCGTCTGATCAGATCACTTTCCGGCCCCGCCGCTGTCGCTCGTCGTCTGGGCGGGCGAGGCCTGCGCGCCCGATGCCGGCGTATCGCCCGCAGCGGGTGCGCCCGTGACGTGGATCTGCGATTCGGCCGACACGCGGATCGCGCCATCGACGATCACGCGCTCGCCCGCTCTGAGGCCGTTCGTGATGAACCAGTCGTCGCCGTGCCACTCGCCGACTTCGACCACGCGCTGACGCGGCTTCGACTGATCGTCGAGCACCCAGACGAAATGGCTCTTCGCGCCTTGCAACACGGCGCGCTGCGGCACGAGAATCGCGTTGGGCCGCAGCGCGCCCGTGACGCGCGCCTTCACGAACTGGCCGGGCCGCAACGTGCCCTTCGCGTTGGCGAACACCGCGCGCACCAGGAACGTGCCCGTCTCGGTGCTGAACGCCGGATTCGTAAAGTCGATGCGACCGGTCTGCGGATAGATCGAGCCGTCCGCCTGAATGATGGTCACGTCGAACTTGTTCTCGGGCGGAAAACGCAGCAGGCCTTTCTGGATCTGATCGCGATAGTTCAGCAATTCGTTTTCGGAGATGCTGAAGTTCACCCACATCGGATCGAGCTGATACACGTAAGTGAGCAGACCGCCTTGCGTCGGCGTCACGTAACTGCCTTCCTGCTGACGCGCGAAGCTCGACAGTCCCTTGAGCGGCGAGCGGATCGTCGTGTAGCTCAGGTTCAGCTGCGCGGTCTGCACTTCGCCCTGCGCGGAAATCACCGCGGCTTCGGCTTGCTTCTCATTGCCTAAGGCGTCGTCGAGATCTTTCTTGCTCAACGCGTTCATCGCGGCGAGCGGCTTCACGCGCGCGAGATTTTGCTGCGTCACGTAGAGCCGCGCCTGCTGCTGCGCGAGCGCGCCCTTGGCGGTTTGCAGCGCGGCTTCGAACGGACGCTTGTCCATGATGAACATGATCTGGCCGGCATCCACGAGCGAGCCTTCGGTGTACGCGCGCTTTTCGAGGAAGCCATCCACGCGCGCGCGGATTTCCACTTCGCGAGAACTCTGCGTCTGCGCGGTGAATTCGAAGTCGACGGGCGTCGTCTGCGCGGCGACCGTCATCGCCGTGACATCGACGGGAGGCTTCTGCGCCTCGGGCGGCGGCTTCTTGCACGCGGCGAGCGAGAGCAGCGCGACGGCCGCGACAGAAGCGAAGCGCGACACGCGCAGCGGGCGCGACGCTCGGGCGAACCAGCCGCAGTCCAGTATCCGTACCGACACGAACGCCATAGGCGCCTCCCTCTTGGGATGGCCGACAGTTGAAGAGCGAAACGCGCGGCAACACGCGTCCGCCACGGCATGCTCGCGGTCAGCGATTACGCTTTCGGAAACGACACCGGTTCCGATGCGCCATTCGCCGGGGCGAAGAAGTTGCGCAGGACAGGGCTGATAGGCGACGTCAACGCGCGCGAGCCTGATGCTTGTGATGGTTCGTAGCTGCCTCCGGTCTTGACGATCGAGTTCTTGAGAGAGAGCTGCTGGTTCGCTGCCGTCTGGCGTGATCTAGCGTGACGCACGTGACGTGTCTACTAATAGCTGAAGACGGAAGAAAATGCCATAGCATTAGCGCGTATTCGATTGAACGCTTTGCGCACTGATCAGCGATTGCTGAAAAGATGCCTGGAATTGCTGATCGGCCAGCAATCCTTCATATCGATTTTAGAAACGCCCGGCGCGACTGTTGATCCTACGTTCATGTTGGCCTCGCGCGCAATGCTCCGCGTAAACCCCGCCCAAAGAAAGTACCTCGCGTAAGAAAAGGGTAAGCGCATGCTTTTACCTTAGTCTCCAGCGCATCGAAAGCAGAACTCGCCTGAAATGCATGCGCCGCAACACCGCGCGACGTCCCCGCCCGGGGATTTCCCTTTTTATACGCATCGCTGATCGTTCGCGTCTTTCGCGCGAACGCGGGCGCGTTTGCACGCTGAGAAAGACATCCATGCAGGAGACGGAAATGGACCTCAAGATCGTAGAGAAGATCAAGTCGAGCGCCACCTACGGCGAACTCGTGCGAAAACGCTCGAAGCTCGGCTGGACGCTGACGGCGCTCGTGCTGATCGTGTATTACGGCTATGTGCTGCTGATTGCGTTCAACAAGGACGTGCTCTCCGCGAAGATGGGCGCGGGCGTGATGACCTGGGGCATGCCGATCGGGCTGTTCGTGATTGTCTTTACCGTCGTCATTACGGGTCTGTATGTGCGTCACGCCAACAACACCTACGACGAACTCACCGACAAGATCAAGCGGGAGGCCGCATGAAGCCGCAACGTTTCCTCGCGGCAGGCGCGCTCTTCGCCGCTTCCGCCGCTTCCGCCCCTGCCTTCGCCGCGGGCGGCGATCTCGGTCAGGCCGTCAAGCAGGCGACCAACTGGACCGCGATCTGCATGTTCATCGCGTTCGTGATCGCGACGCTCTTCATCACCAAATGGGCCGCGAAAAAGACGCGCTCCGCCGCCGATTTCTATACGGCGGGCGGCGGCATCACGGGCTTCCAGAACGGTCTGGCGATTGCGGGCGACTTCATGTCGGCGGCATCGTTTCTCGGCATATCGGCGGCGGTGTACAGCAACGGCTATGACGGTCTGATCTATTCGATCGGCTTTCTCGTCGGCTGGCCGATCATCACGTTCCTGATGGCGGAGCGTCTGCGCAATCTCGGCCGCTTCACTTTCGCCGATGTCGCCGCCTACCGCTTCAAGCAGACGCCGATTCGCGCGTTCGCCGCGTCGGGCACGCTGGTCGTCGTGGCGTTTTATCTGATCGCGCAGATGGTCGGCGCGGGACAACTCATCAAGCTGCTGTTCGGCCTCGAATACTGGATCGCGGTGGTGATCGTCGGCGCGCTGATGATGGTCTATGTGCTTTTCGGCGGCATGACCGCGACCACGTGGGTGCAGATCATCAAGGCGTGTCTGTTGCTCGCGGGTGCTTCGTTCATGGCGTTCATGGTGCTGTGGCAATTCAACTTCAGCCCCGAGGCGCTGTTCGCCAAGGCCGTCGATGTGCACGAGAAGAAGGCCTCGATCATGGGCCCGGGCAACTTCATCAAGGACCCGATCTCGGCGATTTCCTTCGGCATTGCGCTGATGTTCGGCACGGCCGGCCTGCCGCACATCCTGATGCGCTTCTTTACCGTCCCCAACGCGAAGGAAGCGCGCAAGTCGGTGTTCTGGGCGACGACGTGGATCGGCTACTTCTACATTCTCACGTTCATCATCGGCTTCGGCGCGATCGTGCTGGTGAGCACCAATCCGCTGTTCAAGGACGCAGGCGGCAAGTTGCTCGGCGGAACCAACATGGCGGCGGTGCATCTGGCGAGCGCGGTCGGCGGCAACGTGTTCCTCGGCTTCATCTCGGCAGTTGCGTTTGCAACTATTCTGGCCGTGGTCGCGGGTCTCACGCTCGCGGGCGCATCGGCGGTATCGCATGATCTTTATGCGACCGTCTTCAAGAAGGGCAAGGCGTCCAGCGCGAGCGAACTGCGCGTGTCGAAGATCACGACGATCGTGCTCGGCTTCATCGCGGTCGTGCTGGGCATCGTGTTCGAGAAGCAGAACATCGCGTTCATGGTGTCGCTGGCGTTCGCGGTGGCCGCATCGGCCAACTTCCCGGTCCTCTTCATGTCCGTGTTGTGGCGTGGCTGCACGACGCGCGGCGCGGCTGTCGGCGGCTTTCTCGGCTTGTTTTCCGCGGTGCTGCTCACGGTGCTTTCGAAGGCCGTATGGGTCGATGTGTTCCACTACGCGAGCGCGCCGTTCCCGTATGCATCGCCCGCGCTGTTTTCAATGGCGGTCGGTTTCGCCGGCATCTGGCTCTTCTCGGTGACGGACCGCTCCGCGCGTTCGCGCATCGACCGAGCCGGCTTCGAGACGCAGACCGTGCGTTCGGAAACGGGCATCGGCGCGGTGGAAGGCGCGAGTCACTAAGCCTTCACACTGAGCCTTCAATCTGAATACCCGGCATATCCGCGCGTAATCAAACGGCAAACGAAAATGCGTTAAGCTCGATGCAACCCTTTTCACGGGGTTGCACGAAGCGCCAAACGTATTGGAGCGAGCCATGGAACTGCAGTGTCCGAGTCTGTTCGAGCAATCGGCGTATGTAGCCGGCGTATGGGTCGATGAAACCTCGCTGCCGCGCGTGTCTGTCGCCAATCCGTCGACGGGGGACGTCATCGGTTCCGTGCCGCAAGTCACGGCGGAGCAGGTGACGGAAGCCATCGAATGCGCGAACGCGGCCCTGCAGGACTGGCGCAACTGGAGCAGCCGCGAGCGCGCGTCGGTGTTGCGGGAATGGGGAAGGCTCGTCGAACTTCATCGCGACGATCTCGCCATCATTCTGTGTTGCGAGCAAGGCAAGCCGCTGCACGAAGCGCGCGCCGAGATCACGCAAGCCGCCAATTACCTCGACTGGTTCGCCGAGGAAGCGCGCAGAATCTACGGCGACAACATTCCCGCGCCACGGCGCAATCAGCGCATTCGTGTGCTGCATCAACCGGTCGGCGTATGCGGCGCGATTACGTCGTGGACCTTTCCCGCTTCGATGGTCGCGCGGCGCGTGGGCGCGGCGCTCGCTGCGGGCTGCACCGTCATTCATCATCCCGATCCGCGCACGCCGTTTTCCGCGCTCGCGCTATGCGCGCTCGGCGAGAACGCCGGTTTGCCGCGCGGCGTGCTGTCCGTGCTGACCGGCGAAGGCGAGCCGATCCGAAGCACGATGCTCGCGAGCGCGGACGTGAGGAAAGTATCGTTCACGGGCTCCATCGACGAAGGCAAGCGGCTGATGACGCTGTGCTCGTCCACGGTCAAGAAGATGTCGCTCGAACTGGGCGCGAATTGCCCGTTCATCGTGTTCGGCGATGCCGACATCGACCTCGCGGTCAAAGGCGCACTCGATGCGCGTTTCAGGCATTCGGGGCAGGCCGCCATGTGTGCGAACCGGTTCTTCGTGCATGAGGACGTGCACGAGGCGTTCGTCGCGAAGCTCGTGTCGAAGGTCGCGCTGCTGAAGGTGAGCGACGGCATGGACGAAGGCGCGCAGATCGGACCGCTGATCAGCGAGGAGGCGGTGATACGGATGGAAAGTCTTATCGACGATGCGGTTCGCGCGGGCGCAACCGTTGCCGCGGGCGGCGCGCGCATGAGTCCCGGCTCGCGCTTCTTCAGGCCGACCGTGCTCACCGGCGTGCAGCCGGCCATGAGCGTATGCGGCGACGAAATCCTCGGACCCATTGCGAGCGTGCTTCAGTTCAAGGACGAGGACGACGTCATCACCCTCGCGAACGATACGCGCACCGGACTCGCCGCGTACTTCTACACGGCCGACATCAGCCGTGCATTCAGGGTGATGGAAGCGCTGGAATGCGGCGTCGTCGGCGTGAACGACAGTCTCGTGTTCAACGAGGTCGCGCCGTTCGGCGGCATCAAGGAATCGGGGATGGGACGCGAAGGCGCATCGTCAGGCGTCGAGGAATATCTCGAAGCGAAGTACGTGTGCTTCGGGAATCTCGAACGCTGATGCAACGCTAACGCGCCATTGCCGTGGCGCCTTCATGCAATCGCACCGCCATGACAGGCGCCTCGGGCCCCGCGTGCGACAGCTTCATCAGACGCGGCTGAAGCAGCAGCGCGACAAGTCCGCTCCATCCCGTTTGATGCGATGCACCGACGCCGCGTCCGTTGTCGCCGTGAAAGTACTCGTGAAAGAGCACGAGATCCTGTGAACGCGGATCGGCTTGCAGCATCGGGTAGGCGGCCATGACGGGGCGCTTGCCGTCGGCGCCCTTGAGAAACAGCGTGGAGACGCGTCGCGAGAGATCGTCGGCGATATCGCTCAGTGAAGCGGTGCGGCCCGAATGCGTCGGATATTCGATGCGAAAAGCATCGCCGTAATAGCGATGGAATTCGTATAACGATTCGATCAGCAGATAATTGACCGGTATCCAGATCGGACCGCGCCAGTTCGAGTTGCCGCCGAATACGCGCGAGTCCGATTCGGCCGGCAGATAGCGAACGCAGACGCGCATGCCGTCGTGATCGAACACATAGGGCGCTTCGCAATGCACGCGGGACAGCGCGCGTATGCCGTGGTCGGAGAGAAACTCGTCCGGGTCGAGCGCACGCTGCAACAGCGCCTTCATGCGATGCCCGCGCAACAGCGACAGCAGCGTGGTATTGCCCTTGCCGGGCTCCGTCCAGCGCGACACGAGCTTCGCCAGATTCGGCCGATGATCGAGAAACCATGCGAGCCGTTCGCGCAAGCCGGGAAGATCGCCGTACACGCCTTCTTCGAGCACATGCACGGCGAAGAGCGGTATAAGTCCGACGATCGAACGAATGCGCATGGGCACGCGCGCGCCGTCGGGAAGATGCAGCACGTCGTAGAAGAACTCGTCGCTGCCGTCCCATAGGCCCGTGTTGCAGACTTCGCCGCAACTCACGGCTTCCGCGATATACAGAAAGTGCTCGAAGAATTTCACCGCGATCTCGACATACGCGTCGTTCTTCATCGCCAGTTCGAGGCCGATCTGCATGAGATCGAGCGCGTAGGACGCCATCCACGCGGTGCCGTCGGCCTGATCGATACGCCCGCCCGTCGGCAGCGGCTGCGATCGATCGAATATGCCGATGTTGTCCAGCCCGAGAAAGCCGCCCTGAAAGATGTTGCGGTCGTCGGCGTCTTTGCGGTTGACCCACCACGCGAAGTTGAGCAGCAGCTTATGGAACATCACTTCGAGAAAGGCGTGATCGCCGATGCCGGTCATCTCGCGATCGAGTTCATACACGCGCCATGTCGCCCAGGCATGCACGGGTGGATTGGCGTCGCCGAACGCCCATTCATACGCGGGCAATTGCCCGTTCGGATGCATGTAGCGTTCCTTCACGAGCAGCAGCAACTGCTTCTTCGCGAAGTCCGGATCGATCATGGCGAACGCAACCGCATGAAACGCGAGGTCCCATGACGCGTACCACGGATACTCCCACTTGTCGGGCATCGATACCACATCACCGTTGCACATGTGACGCCAGTCCGCATTGCGGCCTTGTTTGCGTTCGCGCGGCGGCGTGGGCTGGCCCGGGTCGCCGTCGTGCCAGCGCGTGACGTCGAACTGGTAATACTGCTTGGTCCACAACATGCCGGCGAGCGCCTGACGCTGCACGAGACGCGCATCGGCGTCGTCGATGTCGTGTTGCAGCGTTGCGTAGAATTCGTCGGCTTCTGCTTCGCTGCGCGCGAAGCGTTGCGGCAGATCGACGGGTGCCTCTTGTTCGGCCGAAGCGGGGCGCCAGTGCAAGTACATCACGGAGCGTTCATGCGGTCCGAGTTGCAGACACGCATGTGCGGCGGCGCGCGTGCCGCGATCGCGACGGATCGCGGTCTCGTCGCCATCCACCAGGTAGTCGTTGAAACCATCCTTGAACGGGCCGTCGCCTTCGATGCCGAAAATGCGGCGAACGTTCGTTTCGTTCTCGCAGAAGAGCCATTCGATCGGCACTTGCGCGGTTGCGCTGACGATCATCGTGCCGTGCGACGGATTGTGCGCAATGACACGCTCGCCGTCGCTTGCATGCGTCTCCAGTGTCAGCGACGGCTTGCCCCATTTGCTCGACCACGCCCACCGATTGCGCGCCCAGAATTGCGGCAGCACGTGCAGCGTCGCGGCTTCGTTCGCGCGGTTCTCTATGGTGACGCGCATTGCGATGTCGTCGGGCGTGTGCTTCGCGTATTCGACCCAGACGTCGAAGTAGCGGTCGTTGTCGAACACGCCGGTGTCGAGCACTTCGTATTCGGGCTGATCGGCGCCGCGACGCTTGTTTTCGTCGATGAGGTCCTGATACGGATACGCATCGTGAGGATACTTGTAGAGCATCTTCATGTACGAATGCGTGGGCGTACCGTCCACATAGAAGTACAGTTCCTTCACGTCCTCGCCGTGATTGCCCTGTTCATTGGTGAGGCCGAAAAGACGTTCTTTGATGATCGGATCGTGGCCGTTCCAGAGCGCGAGCGATATACACCAGTCGAGCGGGTCGTTACCGAAACCGGCGATGCCGTCCTCGCCCCATCGATACATGCGGCTGCGCGCATGGTCGTGTGGAAAGTAGTCCCACGCGGTGCCGCACTCGCTATAGTCCTCACGGACCGTGCCCCATTGACGTTCGCTCAGATACGGACCCCAGCGGCGCCACGCGTCGCGTTCGGGGCCATGCAGGCGAGCGCCTTCTTTCGTTTGCAGCAGATGGATTGCGCGTAGCGGCGGCATGAAACCTCCGATGCGAATGGTCGATTCGTGCGTTCGGTGCGTGGTTTTCTGTGATCGCAGTTTCCGATGATAAGCGGCATTGCAGGGAAGCGTGCGAGTGGCGAAGCTAGCAGATCGAACGCGCAAACTCGCAAGGCGCGACGATGTGCGAACAAGTGCGGAGCGTTTTAATATCGCGCTTGCGTTGCGAAGACGTTCGATGGCGTCCGCATCGAATCCAAGCTCGCTTAGACCTTGATACCGCGCAACGGACGCATGAGCAGCCTCCTTCAGAACGAACGCGGCAAGTCGAGGATATGCTCCGCAACATACGCGAGGATCAGATTGGTCGAAATGGGCGCGACCTGATAGAGCCGCGTTTCGCGGAACTTGCGCTCGACATCGTATTTCGCCGCGAAGCCGAAGCCGCCGTGAAATTGCAGGCACGCGTTGGCCGCTTCCCACGAGCCGTCGGCGGCGAGAAGCTTCGCCATGTTCGCTTGCGCGCCGCAATGCTTATGCGCGTCGAAAAGCTCGCAGGCCTTGAAGCGCATCAGATTGGCCGCTTCGACATTGACGTAAGCGCGCGCGATGGGAAACTGCACGCCCTGATTCTGGCCGATAGGACGGCGATCTTCGGCAGATAGCGCTTCTTCTGTTCCGCCGATCCGTGCCGCACCAGCGTGCCCATGTTGTACATCTGCCCGTGACATGCGCCCGAGTTGCCGCCCGAGCGATTGATCTCTTCCATGATGACGGACGCTTCGGCGAGACCCAGCCCCGAGCCGCCGTATTCCTGCGGAATCAGTGCGGCGAGCCATCCCGCTTTCGTGAGCGCATCGACGAATGCTTCGGGATAGCCACGCGCTTCGTCGATCTTGCGGAAGTATTCGTAGGGGAACTGGGCGCGACGAAATCGGCGGCGCTTTCCGTGCGCTCTCTGAAAGACGCAAGCGGGTGGTCCATGATGGTGTCTCCGTTTCTTGTGCCCGATATAGGTTGAACCTATTGCGCTACTCGTCGTGCTCCAAAGACTCGGCGATGAAGTCGATGAACGCGCGCACCTTCGCCGCAGGCAAGTGCCGCGACGGATACAGCACGTAAAGCGAAAAGCTGTCGCCGGCATAGTCGGGCAGCAGTTCGATCAGTTCGCCGCGCCCCAGCGCATCGCGCACGCCGCTCTTCTTGAAGCGCGCGATGCCGGCGCCCGCAATGCACGCACCGAGCATCGTCGCGACATCGGTGACGAAGAGGCGCCCGGCCGGCCGCGCCTGATATTGCGTGCCGTCACGCGTATAAATCCATTCGAGCGGCTCGCCTGTCATCGGACTGCGCATCTGAATGCATGCATGCTGCGCGAGATCGGCGGGCGTCGCGGGCTCGCCATGCTTCGCGATATACGAAGGCGATGCGACCGTGACCGTGCGCGTCGACAACAGCTTTCGCGCGACAAGCGATGACGACGGCGGCTCGCCGAAGCGCACCGCGATATCGTAGCCCTCGGACACGAGATCGCCGAGTTGATCGCGCGTGACGAGATCGAGCGTGACTTCCGGATAGCGCGCGAGAAAGCGTTCGAGTTGCGGCGCGAGCATCAGGCGCGAGAAGAACGAATCGACGTTCACGCGCAAGCGGCCTCGTACGACATTCGATGCATCGCCTGCGGAAGTGATCGCATCGCCGATACCCGCGAGCAGCGGATTGATCTGTTCATAGAAGCGCCGGCCTTCGTCGGTCAGCTTGACCGAGCGCGTCGTTCGTTCGAGCAGGCGCACGCCGACGCTCGACTCCAGACGGCCGACCGCACGGCTTACACCCGAAGGCGTGATGCCGAGCAGCACCGCCGCGCGCGCGAAGCTGCCGCTCTCGACCACGGCGGCCAGCACGCTGACATTGGCGAGCACACGTCCATCGAATCCCATGAGCGCGATTCCTGATTTCGAGTCATCAATGTTATGACAGGCCCGCTATTTCCTCAACGAAGGCGTCGCCCTAAGATGCATTCCGTCGCAGCCATTCATCGAATGCACAAGGAGTCGAAACATGTACGTCATCACCGGAATCACAGGGCAAGTAGGCGGCGCGCTCGGCAATGCGCTCTTGCAGGAAGGCCGATCCGTGCGCGCTGTCGTGCGCGATGCGAAGAAGGGCGCGCCGTGGGCGGCACGCGGCTGTGAAGTCGCACTCGCCGACATGACCGATGCCGATGCGCTCGCCCGCGCCTTCGAAGGCGCTTCGGGCGTGTTCATTCTTCCGCCTTCGGAATTCGATCCGGCGCCGGGCTTTCCCGAAGCGCGCGAAGTGATCGATGCAATCGTCGCGGCGGTGGCGCGCGTGAAGCCGCGCAAGATCGTGTGCCTTTCGACGATCGGCGCACAAGCCGCGCAAACCAATCTTCTGACGCAGCGTACGCTGCTGGAACAGGCGCTTCGCGCGCAATCGATCCCCGTGACGTTTTTGCGTCCGGGCTGGTTCATGGAGAACTGCGCATGGGACGTCGAGCCTGCGCGTGACGAAGGCATCGTGCATTCGTTCTTGCAGCCGCTCGATCGCGCGATTCCGATGGTCGCCACCGACGACATCGGACGACTCGCCGCAACGCTGTTGCAAGAGGAATGGCAGGGCATGCGTATCGTCGAACTGGAAGGGCCGCAGCGCACGAGCCCCGACGATATCGCCGCTGCCTTTGCGGACGTGCTCGGTAAGCCGATACGCGCGCAGGCTGTGCCGCGCGAAACGTGGGGCGCGCTGTTCCGGAGTCAGGGCATGAACGATCCGATGCCGCGCATCCAGATGCTTGATGGTTTCAACGAAGGCTGGATCGATTTCGAAGGCCGTCGCGAAGATATCGTCAAAGGCACGACGCCGCTTCGCGATGTGATCCGCAAGCTCGTGGCGCGCTGATTCAGGTGATATCGGTGACGTGCGGAATCATCGCTGCCTGGCCGCGATAGACGCCGTCACGATCGAACAATTGCCACACGGTCGCGCGTTCGATCCAGAAACGCTCGCGGGACTTCCTGACGCGCACGCCGCGATATCCGGTGACGTAACCCGCACGCGTCACTTCCTCGAGGAACGCCTGACGCTCGCTGCGTTCGGGCGCTTCCGCCGACAAGCGCGACGGCAACGCGGTCAGTTCATTCCATGTGTAACCGAAGAGACGCTGCGCGCGCAGGTTGCCGTAGACAAACACGGGATCGGCCTGCGTGTCGTGTGCGAGCACGCCGAAGGGCGCGTCTTCGTAGAGCCAGCGCGCTGCTTCGGCGGGCGTGTTTTCTTCGCCGGGAACGAGCGGCGTTCCCAACAGACGCGCATAACTTTCGCTGAGTAATGTGAAGAAGTCGAGATCGGTCGGCTGCATCGTGCAAAGGCTTCGGTAAGCGGAAAATCGCAACCTTACTCGTTTGCTTCCGTTTGTGCACGCTCGAGCTCCGCGTGCGATTCGTCCACCTTGCGCTGACGCTCGGCGATCTTCTTTGCGCTCTTGCCGTCTTCCTTCGCTTTTTGCAGATCGTGCTGACGTTCGTCGAGCTTCTTCTGCGCCGCCGCGACTTTGCGTTGACTCGCGTTTCTCAGCGATTCATCCGTGCAGTTCGCGTTCAGGCGTGCAAGGGCGGTCTCAAGACCATCGACACGATTCGCGTTGCCATGTGCGCGCGCATAGGTGATTTCCTTTTCGATCGAACTGCGCTTGGCGTCGCATCCGTTCGATTGCGCCGCGCAATAGAGGGGGCTTGCCATTGCCGCGAAGAGGATGGCCTTGAATGCGAGTTTCATGTAGGTCCTCACGCTTAAGCGCTGCACGACGATCATTCCTTGGCTGTCAACACGCTGCCGACGTACTCGTACTCCTCGGTGTTGACGTGCGACAGCCGGTACTCTACCGCCTTCTGATTGAACGAGTACGCGATGCGTTCGACTTCGAGCAAGGGCGCGCCCGCCGGCAGCGCGAGCAGTTCGGCCTCCAGTTCGCTCGCCTGCGATACGCGCACGCGTTCGTCGGTGCCGACCACGTTGATGCCGAACGCATCCTGATAGAAGTTGTAGAGCGTGTTCGGGCGATCGCGCAGCACGGCTTCGGTGAGCGTCGGGAAGATGGCCTCGGGCAGCGTGATCGTCTCGACCATCACGACCTTGTCGTGCAACGCGAGTGCATTCGTGAACGTGACGACTCGCGCGCCTTCCGCAATGCCGAGCCTGGCCGCGATCACGCGGGACGCCTTGCCTTTTTTGAAGTTGACGAGCGTGACCACGGGATAGCTGCGCTCGCCGTCGCGCCGGACCACGCGGAAATAGCGGAAAAAATGCCGGTCGCGCCGATGCATTGCGACGAACGTGCCGAGTCCCTGATGACGGATCAGGATGTTCTCGGCGCACAACTCGTCGATGGCCTTGCGCAACGTGCCGATCGACACGCCGAAGCGCTCCGCCAGGCGCTTCTCGGACGGAATCGCCTCGCCGCCTTTCCATTCCTGCGCCGACAGCGCGGCCAGCATGCCCTCTTTGACTTCCTTGTACCGCGTGCCGCCCAGGGCGCTCGGCATGGCTGTGAGCGTGCTCATCACGCCTCCCTCTCGTCGTTTTTTGAACCGAACCTTCGAATGAAGCGATTGTACCCCCGGCAATCAGTCATATAACACATATAGATGAGTTAGTTGACATGGATGAGATAGCGTCCTAGTATGCATTTCAACGGCGGCGGCTTCGACCAGCGCGCCACCGATCTCATCAACCCAGTCAGGAGGAAGGAGCACATGAGTTACGCGACAGCAGGAGCAAGCGGTGCGGCGAACAAATCCGGTGCGGGCGAGCGCAAGACGATTCACATCGTGCTGCACGAGGCCAAGGACACGGTCGGCGTCGCGGTGGTGGAGGGCATCAGGGCGGGTTCGCAGCTGAACGCGTGGATCATGGACGAAGACGAAATCGTGACAGTCAACGCGAAGCAGGACATTCCTATCGGTCACAAGGTGGCGCTGAAGGACATGAGCGTCGGCGACACCGTGTTCAAGTACGGCGTCGATATCGGCAAGGTGGTGGCGCCCATCACGGCGGGCGAGCACGCACACGTGCATAACATCAAGACGAAGCGCTGGTAATCATCGCGTCACGAGCTTCGTACTTCCACCCCATATCGAGAGAGACATCATGAGCGTGATTCAACTGGACACCACCTTCCGCGGTTATCGCCGTGAAAACGGCCGCGTCGGCGTGCGCAACCACGTCATCATCCTGCCGGTGGACGATCTTTCCAACGCCGCCGCGCTGGCCGTCGAAAGCGCGATCAAAGGCACGATGGCCGTGCCGCATCCATATGGCCGTCTGCAATTCGGCGCGGATCTCGACCTGCACTTCCGCACGCTGATCGGCGCGGGCAGCAATCCGAACGTCGCGGCCGTGATCGTGATCGGCATCGAAGAGGGCTGGACCAAACGCGTCGTCGACGGCATCGCGAAGTCGGGCAAGCCGGTGATGGGCTTCGGCATCGAACTGCACGGCGACCATGACACGATCATGCGCGCATCGAAGGCCGCGAAAAAAATGGTTCAATACGCGACCACGCTCGAACGCGAGGAATGCCCGATCAGCGACCTGTGGGTATCGACGAAATGCGGCGAGTCGGACACGACCTCCGGCTGCGGCGCGAATCCCACCGTCGGCAATGCGTTCGACAAGCTCTATGGCCTCGGCAACACGCTCGTGTTCGGCGAGACCTCGGAACTGACGGGCGGCGAGCAGATCGTCGCGGCGCGCTGTGCGAACGACGCCGTGCGCGAGCGCTTCCAGTTCATGTTCGACCGCTATCAGGACATGATCAACCGCTGGAAGACCGACGACCTCTCCGAGTCGCAGCCGACCAAGGGCAACATCGCGGGGGGGCTGACGACCATCGAGGAAAAGGCGCTCGGCAACATCCAGAAGATCGGCAAGAAGTGCATGGTCGACGGCGTGCTCGACAAAGCCGAGGAACCGACGCATTCGGGACTGTGGTTCATGGATTCCTCGTCGGCGGCGGCGGAGATGGTGACGCTGTGCGCGGCGTCGGGCTTCGCGGTGCACTTCTTCCCGACAGGGCAAGGCAACGTGATCGGCAATGCGATCGTGCCCGTCATTAAGATCTGCGCGAACCCGCGCACGGTGCGTACGATGAGCGAGCATATCGATGTCGATGTGTCCGGCCTCTTGCAACGCGAGCAGAACCTCGACGAAACTGGCGACAAGCTGCTCGAATGCATGCTCGCCACCGCGAACGGCCGCTGGACCGCGGCGGAAGTGCTGGGTCATCGCGAGTTCGTGATGACGCGTCTGTTCGAAAGCGCGTGACGCCGCGATAAAGAAGCAGCATCGTAAAAGCAGCAAGGCAGACAGCAGTCCTCGTCCGGTGCGCGCGCCGGTTCGCCAGCCGACTCAGAAGCGGCGGCGAGCCGCAGACGCGCGCCCGTTTGTCATCTGCAGCAAGTGGAGGAGACACCATCTTGCGCGTGCTCAAGCATCTCTACGTCCAGGTTCTCATCGGCCTGGCTGCCGGCATTCTCGTCGGCTATCTCGCCCCGTCGCTCGGCGTGCAGTTCAAGCCGCTCGGCGATACCTTCATCCGTCTGATCAAGATGCTCATCACGCTTCTGATCTTCTGCACAGTGTCCATTGGCATTGCGCGCATGGAAAGCCTGAAGCAGGTCGGGCGCGTCGGCTTCAAGACCATTCTTTACTTCGAGATTGTGACGACGATCGCGCTCATTATCGGCATGATCGTGGCGAACGTCGTGCGTCCCGGCGCGGGTCTCGATATCGATCCGAAGACGCTCGATCCCGGCGCCGTATCGCAGTTCGTCACCGAAGCGCACGGCGCGGGACAGCGAAGCTTTCTCGAAGAGATCGTACCGAACTCCGTGGTCGGCGCATTCGCGCGCGGCGATCTGCTTCAGGTGCTGCTGTTTTCCGTGCTGTTCGGCGTGGCGCTGTCGCTCATGGCGGAGCGCAGCAAGTTTCTCGCGCAAGGCATCGAGCAGTTCGGCGACGCGTTGATGCGCATCGTCGAGATGATCATGCGTCTCGCGCCGCTCGGCGCATTCGGTGCGATCGCGTTCACGGTCGGCAAATACGGCATCGGCGCATTGCAGCAACTCGGCCTGCTGATCCTCTGCTTCTATGTGACGAGCATTCTCTTTATCGGCATCGTGCTCGGCACAGCGTGCCGATGGGCGGGCGTCGGACTCTGGCCGTTGCTCAAATATCTGCGCGAAGAATTGCTGATCGTGCTCGGCACATCGACGACGGAATCCGTGCTTCCACGTCTGATGGAAAAGTTCGAACGTCTGGGTTGCCCGAAATCGGTCGTCGGTCTGGTGTTGCCTACGGGCTATTCGTTCAACCTCGACGGCGCGGCCATCTATCTGACGATGACTTCGCTCTTCATCGCGCAGGCGACCAACACGCATCTCACGCTGATGCAGCAACTCGGCCTGCTGGCGATTCTGCTCGTCACGTCGAAGGGCGGCGCGGGTGTGGCGGGCGCGGCGCTCGTCGCGCTAACGGCTACACTGTCGTCTCACAACATCATTCCGGTTGCGGGCATCACGCTCATCATCGGCATCGACCGCGTGCTCAACGAGATTCGCGCGATCGTCAACATGATCGGCAATGCAGTCGCGACGCTCGTCGTCGCGCGCTGGGAAGGTGTGTTCGACGTGGAGACGGCGCGCGCAGTGCTCGCCGATCCACGCGGCGCACGCGAAGAGGAAGTGCGCCTGATGATCGAGCCCGGGCCGCATCAAGCCATGCAGGACATGCACAAATGAGCAGTTTGAATCAGGAAGCGCTGACGCCCGATGCGCTTCATGCACTCGCGCGCGACGCGTTGCTCGCAGTGGGTTCCACGGCAGCGAGCGCCGAGGCAACCGCACGCGCGCTCGTCTATGCCGACATGCGCGGTCTCGCTTCGCACGGCGTCGCGCGTTTGCCCATGTATCTCGCGCAATTGCGCAACGGCCGCGTCGATCCGGCTGCGGTGCCGCACATCGTGCGCGACAAGGGCGCGGCGTTTCTCGTCGATGCCGCCGACGGTCTCGCGTTCGCCGCATGCGAACTCGCGATCGCCACCGGCATTGAACGCGCGCGCACGTTCGGCACGGCGGCGGCGAGCGTCACGCGCAGTCATCACTTCGGCGCGGGCGCGCATCATTTGGAAGCCGTCGGCGAAGCAGGCTTGGTCGGACTCGCGTTCAGCAACGCGCCCGGCTGCATGCCCGCGTGGGGCGGCTCGCGGCCGTTGTTCGGCACGAACCCGATCGCGGCCGTGTTTCCGCGTGCGAATGGCAAGCCGTTGATGATCGACTTGTCGCTCTCTCACGTGGCGCGCGGCAAGATCATGGTTGCGGCGCGCGACGGCAAGCCGATTCCCGAAGGCTGGGCGACCACCGCCGACGGCCAGCCGACCACCGACGCGCACGCCGCGCTCGATGGCATGATGCTGCCCTTCGGCGGCGCGAAAGGCGCGATGCTGGCGCTGATGGTCGAACTGCTTGCAGCGGCGCTGGCAGGCGCGCAATTCGGCGCGGAAGCCGGTTCGTTCCTGACGGCGGAAGGCAAGCGTTCGCGCATCGGTCATCTGTTCTGGATCATCGATCCGGGCGCGCTCGCCGGCAACGATGCGTATCTCGAACGCATCGAGACGCTCGTCGACATGATGCTCGTCGATGAAGGCGTCCGTTTGCCCGGATATCGGCGGCACGATGTGGCCGCGCGTTCTGCGCGCGAGGGCGTCGAGTTGCCGGCAGCGCTGATCGCGGAGTTGCGGGCGCAGGCGATTGCCTGAAGTTTCGTCATGATTGCGCGATTGCGCATTTTAGATCGATCGATCTAGAATGACGTGACATCGGTCACGACATGGAGTCGCGCGCATGATCCAGTTCTATTTCCACCCTACGCCCAATCCCGCGAAGATCGCGCTGTTTCTCGAAGAGTCCGGGTTGCCTTACGAGCTCAAGCCCATCGATACCAGCAAGGGTGAGCAGCACTCGCCCGAGTTTCGTGCGATCAACCCGAATGGCAAGGTGCCCGCCATTGTCGATACGGAAGGGCCGGGGGGCAAGCCGGCTGTCGTGTTCGATTCCACTGCCATCCTGCTTTATCTCGCGGAAAAGACCGGCCAGTTTCTCGGCGCGCCCGAAGACCGTCCGCAGCTTCTTTCATGGCTCATGTTCGTGGCGAGCGGTCTCGGGCCGTTTTCGGGGCAAGCGGTGCACTTCCAGTATGCGGCGCCCGAAGGGCTCGACTATGCGGTGAACCGTTATCGTCGCGAGGCGGAGCGGCATTATCAGGTGCTGAACGACCGGCTGAAGGGGCGTGAATATGTCGTCGGCGAAAGCTACACGATTGCGGATATGTCGGCGTGGGGGTGGCTCGACCGCGCGTCGCGTGTGTTCAAGAATAGCGAAGATGCGCTCGCTCCCTATCCGGAAGTGAAGCGCTGGTTCGCACAGATCGACGCCCGGCCCGCGGTCGCACGCGCGCGTGCCGTGAACAAGACGCATGCGTTCAAGACCACCAACGACGAAGAGACGAAGCGCGCGCTGTTTCCGTCCAACTACCCGAAGACAGCGTGAAGAAGGAGTCCGTGCATGGCGCGCCCGCGTGAGTTCGACGAGGACGCCGCGCTCGATGCGGCGATGGCGCAATTCTGGTCGCACGGTTATGAGGCGACGTCCGTGCGCGATCTCGCCACGGCAATGGGCGTGACTTCCGCGAGCCTGTACAACGCGTTCGGCGACAAGCGCGCGCTGTACGAGCGTGTGTTCGAGCGCTATGTCGATCGCGGCTTTCGCGACCGCGTGCGGCGCTTCGAACACCATATGCCGCCGCGCGATGCCATCGCCGCGTTCTTCGACGAAATCATCCAGCTTGCAATGAGCGATCCGCATCGCAAGGGCTGTCTCATCGTCAATTCGGCGATGGAACTGGCACCCCATGATAAGCAGTTTCATCGCGTGCTGAGCCGCGTGCTGAAGGACATTGAAGGCTTCTTCGAACGCTGCGTGGCGGCCGGCCAGCGCGACGGCTCGATTCCCGCCAACCTGCATACCGCCGACATGGCGAAGGCGCTGCTTGCGTCGCTGATGGGTCTGCGCGTGCTTGCGCGCGTGGCTCCGCAGCGTGCGTTGCTCGAAGGCGCGGTGCGCCCGGTGCTCGCGATGATCGGCGTCAGCACGAATCCAAAGAAGCAACGCACGCGCCGCAGCGCCTGATCACCAGCGCAGGAATCGCGGCCCGAACCACGCGCCGATGCACACGGGCAGCATCATCCCGATTGCATACCACACGCTCCAGAACGCCGGACTCATCTCCGGGCAATGCAGACAATAGGCGACCGTGGCGATCGCGCTCGCAAGCAGGCCCGCGACCGCGCCCGCGAGACGCAGACGCGTGGGCGCGAGGCTCTTCATCGCCCAGAAGACGGCGGGCAAGGTGGGCACCGACAACAGCAGAATGTTGAACGGGCAGGTGCGCCACGACTGGCCGAGCACGATAGGCAAGCGTTCGCCCGGCGCCGCGCTCTGGACGACGAGCCAGCCCGCCAGCCACACCGCGACAAAAGGCAAGCCGACGAGCGCCCACGCGTAACCCGCGCGTGCGCCCGGTCGCCCGAGCCGCGAGACGGCGATCAACGCACCGACCGCGACGACGAACGGATACGCGACCTTTGCCCAGAACATGGGCGTGCGCGCGATGCTGGCGAGATCCGGCCGCACGCCGAACACGATGGCCATGAGAATCACCGAGCCGAGCGCGCCCAAGGGCAACGCCGTTGCGAACCGCCGCGCGACCGTGCCGCGATCGATGCGCGTTACCTGAGTCGACAGCAAGCCAATGAGGTCGTCGGTCTTCATCGCAACCCCCGGATGCGCGCGGCAAGCGCCTTGAGGCCGCGATGCACGCCGACTTTCACGGCGGATTCGGAAAGTCCCGTCATGCGCGCGGTTTCGGTGACGGACAGCCCTTCCAACTTCATATGCACAATCGGCAGGCGCTGCTTGTCGGGAAGATCATCGAGTAATTTGCCGATATCGTGCCGCGCCTGCGCGGGTTCGTCGTCGATGACGGCCAGGAACTCGGCGTGATCGTCGAGCGGATCATGCAGAGATTCGCGGCGCGCGCGAGAGCGGAAGAAATCCATCAGCTTGTAACGGGCGATCGCGTGCAGCCAGGCGGTCAACGGTTCGTCCGTGCGGTAGGTGTGACGCGCATTGTGCACGGCGAGCAGAATCTCCTGAACGAGATCTTCGACGTCGGCGTGATGCTGCGGAAGGCGCTTGCGCAAGTAGCCGCGCAGATGCCGCGTAAGCGCTTGCAGGAAACCGCGATACGCATTCTGATCGCCGGCCAGCCCCGCGACGAAGAGCGCTTTCAGGCGGCTTTCCGCTTCTTGCAAAATGGTTCCTGTATGGGCGAGTCCGGGAAGACCGAGTTTTAGATCGGTCGTTTCAGAATAGCCGAAGCCGTGGTGCGCCGCAATAGCCACCATAGCAAGCACAACCGTCGGGAGCGGGCTGTCGCCGTCCAGCTCTTTCATTGCGAAAGCGTCTTGCATGTCGCGCGGATTCGCATGATAAATCTCCTTGCCGTCTCTCCCTTTAATTCGTTCGTTCGCCCCGGATGGTTACAGCGCGCATGAAAATTTTCGCGTCGCTGTAACCGATTGCGGGCTCGCGACGAATTCACTTGTATCCGACGTTTCATCACGGTGATCCACATGCAAACGACCCTTACACCAGCGCAGGACACCACGCGCCGCGCGCCGCCGATTCATCCGGTATGGCTGCGCGTCACGCATTGGCTCAATGCGCTCGCCGCGTTGATCATGATGTTTTCGGGCTGGCGCATCTACGACGCCTCGCCGATTTTCCGGGGTTTCGTCATACCGCCGTCCATCACGCTCGGCGGCTGGCTCGGCGGCGCGCTGCAATGGCATTTCGCGGCGATGTGGCTGCTGGTCTTCAACGGCATCGCGTATCTCGCGCTCAATCTCGCGAGCGGCCGCTTTCGCATGAAGTTCTTTCCGCTTTCGCCGCGCGCCGTGCTGCGCGATCTGCTGGCCGCGCTCACCGGGAAGTTGTCGCACACGAATCTCGAACAGTACAACGCGGTGCAGAAGCTTGCGTATCTCGTCGTCGTGATCGATCTGATGGTGCTCGTGCTGTCGGGTCTCGCGATCTGGAAGTCGGTGCAGTTTCCGTTGCTGCGCGAGTTGATGGGCGGCTATGACAACGCGCGCATCGTCCATTTCTGCGCGATGGCGGTGATGGCCGCGTTCGTGGTCGTGCACGTTGCGATGGTTGCGCTCGTGCCGCGCTCCTTTCTGACCATGCTGCGCGGCCGCTAGCCGAATACAGGAACACGCCATGAAATCCGACGACAAGAAAATCATGCGGCTCGATCGCGCATCGATACTCGCCGATGCACGCCGCGAACTCGACATGCCTTCGCGACGCTTGTTCGGCAAACGCATGCTGACCTTGGGCGGCCTGTCGCTCCTGACCGGCTGCTCGATCACCGACGATGATTCGGTCAACAAATTCCTCACCGCGGTCTCGCGCCTGAACGATCGCGCGCAGGCGCTGCTGTTCGATCCGACGCGTCTCGCGCCAACCTACACCGAACTGCAATTGACGCGGCCGTTCCCGTTCAACGCGTATTACGGCATCGATGATGTGCCGCACGTGGACGGCGGCGACTATCGCCTGAAGGTCGGCGGGCTCGTGACGGGACAGCGCGTATGGACCTTGCCCGAGCTGTATGCATTGCCGCATGCGGAGCAGATCACGCGTCATATCTGCGTGGAAGGATGGAGTGCGATCGGGCGCTGGGGCGGCACGCCGTTCTCCGAGTTCCTGCGTCGCGTCGGCGCGGACACGACCGCGAAGTACGTGGGCTTTCGCTGCGCGGACGATTACTACGAGAGCATCGACATGCCGACCGCGCTGCATTCGCAGACGCTGCTCACGTTCGAATACGACGGCGAGCGCCTGCCTGCGAAGTACGGCTATCCGATGAAGCTGCGCATGCCGACGAAGCTCGGCTACAAGAACCCGAAGCATATCGTCGAGATGTTCGTGACCAATACCTATCCCGGCGGCTACTGGGTCGACCAGGGCTACAACTGGTTCGGCGGTTCCTGATCGCCGTGCCGCATTCTTTTTTTAACCCCGAAGGAGCAGAGCAATGAAACGACTGATGACCGCAGTGTTCGCCACGATGATGACCCTCGGCGCATCCGCCGCATTCGCGCAGGCAAGCGGCGCGATGAGCAACGACGCAATGTCGCACGATGCCATGAGCAAAGACAGCATGAGCAAGGACAGCATGAGCAAGGGCTCGATGTCGAAGGACTCGATGAGCAAGAACGACAAGATGAAGAAGCATGACTCGATGAAGATGGATCATCCCGCTTCGGGCGCGATGTCGCAGTAAAGCGAAGGGCCGGGGAAACACACCCCCGGCCCTGTACCTCACACAGATTTGACTTCGCCGCCGTCCATACGCAACGTGCTGCCGGTCATCCATTTGGCCGCGGGAGAGACGAGGAACGCCATCAATTCCGCGATCTCTTCCGGTGCGCCGTATCGCGCGATGCCCGCTTCGGCGGGAAAACGCGCCGTCGCTTCTTCGACCGTCATGTTGTGCAGCGGCGCCCAGTGTTCGAGATACGAGCGTCGCCGCCCGGTCATCACGGGACCCGGCAGCACGCTGTTGACCTGCACGCCGTCTGTAATGCCGCGATCGGAAAATGCCTTCGCCAACGCGATAATTGCCGCGTTGATCGTGCCGACCGCCGCATAGGGCGCCTTCGGAAACAACGCGGAGTTGCCCGACATCAGCACGACCGATCCGGCCGCTGCCTTCAACGACGGCCACGCCGCAGCCGTCAAGCGCCGTGCGCCGTGCAGCTTCAATGCGAACCCCGCATCCCATTGCTCGTCGGTCATGTCGAACAGATCGATTTGCGGCACCGCGCCCGCGATATTGAGCAACGCGTCGATGCGCCCGAAGCTCGCGAGCGTGTCATCGACGATCTTTTGCGCGGCTTCACGTTGCGCAAGATCGATATCGATTGCAAGCGTCCGCGCGCCCGCTTTCTCGACGGCGTCCGCAGTCTCTTCGAGATTGGCGCGATTGCGCGCGACCAGCACGATCGAGTCGAAATCGCGTGCGAGCCTGATTGCAGTCGAGCGCCCGATACCCTGACTCGCGCCCGTGACGATAGCTACTTTGGTGGACATATGTTCGCTCCCGGCTCAATGAACGACGACCATCTTGCCGTTCGCTTCATTCGCTTCCATCACGCGATGCGCTTCGTGAATCTCGTCGAAGGTAAATACGCGCGACGGCTTCGCGTCGAAGCGGCCTGCGGCGACGTCGGCGGCAATGGCCTGCAACGGCACATCCGAGAGTGGAAAGCCCGGCGTGCCGAACACGAAGCTGCCGAAGAAGCTCAGATACACGCCGCTCGACATTTGCAGCAGCGGATTGAAATCGGCGATCGGCGCGAGGCCGCCGAGCCAGCCCGCGAGACACGCGCGGCCGCCGCGTCGCAACATCGCGAGCGAATCGAGAATCGTGCTGTTGCCGACGAGATCGAGCACGGCGTCGATCTGCTTCGCTTCCGCCATTCGCTTGCTCAAGTCCGGCCCTTCGACTTCGACGCGCGTCACGCCCATCGCTTCGAGCTTGGCGAAGCGCGCTTGGCTACGCGTGGTCGCGATCACTTTTGCGCCCGCATTGACCGCGAGATTGACGGCCGCCTGTCCGAACGATGACGTCGCGCCGCGAATCACGACCGTTTGCCCTGCCTTGATTTCAAGGTTGCGAAAGAGGCACGTCCACGCGGTTGCATACGTTTCGGGCAGCGCGGCGAGTTCGGCCCAAGGCAAGTCCGATTCGATCAGCGCGACATTCGACACCGGCGCACGCGTGAATTGCGCATAGCTGCCGTTGATCGTGCGGCCGAGCCCGCCCATCAGCGCGGCCACTTTTGCGCCGACCGGAAACTCGCCGCCCGGACACGACTTCACAATGCCCACGCATTCGATGCCGCTCACTTTCGCCGCTTCGGCCCATTCGCCGCGCCGCATGTGCATCTCGGCGTGATTGATGCCGAACGCCTTGATCTCGATGACGACATGTCCTTCCAGCGGTTCCGGCTCGGGGATCTCGGCATAGACGAGGCTGTCGAGACCGCCGAACTTTTCCAGAACGATTGCACGCATGATGTTGCTCCTTTGGTGGATGAGCGCCGAGGTAAGCGCGTTTTATCAGGCGAGGAATTCGCCGATGGCCGCCGCGATCTCTGTCGCGTGCGTTTCGAGCGCGAAGTGGCCCGTATCGAAGAAGCGCACATCCGCATGCGGGATGTCGCGCTTGAATGCTTCCGCGCCCGGCGGCAGGAAGAACGGATCGTTCTTGCCCCACACGGCGAGGAGTTTCGGTTGATGCTTGCGGAAATAAGCCTGAAACGCGGGATAAAGCCCGACGTTGCTGCGGTAATCGCCGAACAGATCGAGCTGCACTTCATGTGCGCCGTGGCGGTTCATGTAGTAGTCGTCGAGCGAATAACCATCGGGTGACACGGCTGATGCGTCCGGCACGCCGTGTGTGTACTGCCACTGCGTTGTTTGCTCCGTGAGCAGCGGGCGCAGCGCATCGCGATTCGCTTGCGACGGCTCCTGCCAGTACGCGCGGATCGGGTCCCATCCGTCGCTCAAACCTTCTTCGTATGCGTTGCCGTTTTGCGAAACGATCGCCGTAATCCGCTCCGGATGCTTGAGCGCGAGGCGAAAGCCCGTCGGCGCGCCGTAGTCGAACACGTACACCGCGTATCGATCAAAGCCGATCACGTCCGTAAAACGGTCGATCACGTTGGCGATGTTCTCGAACGTGTACGAGAACGCGTCGCGGCTCGGCATATCCGAGAGGCCGAAGCCGGGCAAGTCGGGCGCCACGATATGAAACCGATCTGCCAGCAGCGGAATCAGCTCGCGGAACATGTGGCTCGAACTCGGAAAGCCGTGCAGCAGGAGCAGCTTGGGCGCGTCCTTCGGACCGGCTTCGCGATAAAACACGTTGAAGCCGTCGACGTCGATATGGCGATGAGCAAGGGTGGACATGAGCGTTTCTCCGCAGGTAGAGGTCGATTGACATGTAACCGTTAAAACCGTGATTAGAAGGTTACAAACTGGCGAAGTAACTTGTCAAGCGCTTTTTTGGCGGTTACTATTCGGTCATTCCTCGAAACCAGGCTGCATCTGAAAATGGACTATCGCCCCATCCCCGCGATGTTTCTCGCCGACGCGCTCGGCATCGACTTTCTGAACTCGATCGCGACGCCGGTGGACGAACCCGTCGACTGGATCGGCGACGGCGAAGGGCTTCTGTCGTGGCTCGAACAGGCTAGTCTTGTGCCTGTCGATGTCCTTGCGCACATGCGTTCGCAAATCAGGCCCGCGGAACTCGACGAGGTCGCGGCCAAGGCGCGCGGCCTGCGCGAATGGTTCAGGGCGTTCGTGCAGAAGAACAAGGGACGGCCGCTGACGGCCAGGGATTTGAGTGAACTGGAGCCGCTGAACAGCGTGCTGCGGCGCGATGAGCGATACGGTTCCATCGCCGCCAATGCGGAATCGGCAAGCGGGCTGACGTTCACGATGCAGCGCCGCTATTCGTCGGCCGAATCGCTATTGATGCCGATCGTCGAGGCGCTCGCGAAGCTCGTGTGCGAAGAGGATTTCACATACGTCAAGGCGTGCGAAGGCCCGAAGTGCACGCTGCTGTTCGCCGATCACACGCGCGGACATGCGCGCCGCTGGTGCAGCATGGCGATCTGCGGCAATCGTGCGAAGGTTGCTGCGCATCGCGCGCGGCTGAGAGAGGGAAAGTCCGGTTAAAGTGGCTCAGTCCGGTTACATCGTTCACGAGGAGACAGCATGAATCACATCAAGGCGATTGCGTTCGATCTCTACGGCACGTTGTTCGACGTGCACTCGGTCATCGATCAATGCGAGCAGCGCTTTCCGGGACGCGGGCGCGAAATCAGCACGCTCTGGCGGCAGAAGCAACTGGAATACACGTGGCTGCGCAGTCTGATGAACCGCTACGTGACGTTCGAGCAGGCAACGGAAGATGCGTTGCGCTATACGTGCCGTCACTTGAAGCTCGATCTGAACGAAGAGACCCACGCGGCGCTGTGCGATGCCTATCTGAAACTGCGGCCGTTTCCCGAAGTGCCTGAGACGCTTGCGCATCTCAAGGCGCGTGGGCTGAAGCTCGCCGTGCTGTCGAACGGGTCGCCGCATTCGATCGCATCGGTCGTCGGTCATGCGGGATTGCGCGATTCGTTCGATCATTTGCTGAGCGTCGATCCGGTGCGCATCTTCAAGCCGCATGATCGCGCTTACGAACTCGCGGAAGGTGCGTTCGGCCTGTCGCGCGCGGCGATACTCTTCGTTTCATCGAACGCATGGGACGCAACCGGCGCGCGGTACTTCGGTTTTCCGACCGCATGGATCAATCGCGCCGGCAATACGTTCGACGAAATGGGGCAAAGACCGGACTGGGAACTGTCCGGCCTGAATGGTCTGTCGAAATTGTTCGATGGTGCGTGACGCGCGTCACTTCGCGCCTTCTGCCCGCGATGCGCACAGGCGCCATGACGAAGCCTTCGAAGCTTTTGGCGCATCGGCGGTTTCGCGCCACCAGCGCTCGCCGCGATGCGGCGCTTCGAGGTCGAGCCGTTCGCCCATGCGCGGCGTCGAGACGACCACGCCGCGTGCGAGCGCGAGTCCCGTCACGCGTTCGAACGGTTCCTGCCACGGATGCATCGCGAGGTCGAACGTGCCGTTGTGAATCGGCACGAGCCAGCGTCCGCGCAAATCGATATGCGCCTGCACGGTTTCCTCGGGCTGCATGTGCACATAAGGCCATTGCGCATCGTAGGCGCCGGTTTCGACGAACGTGACATCGAACGGTCCGAGGCGCTCGCCGATGGTTTTGAAGCCGTCGAAGTAACCGGTGTCGCCGCTGAAGAACACGCGCACATCGTTATCGACGATCACCCACGATGCCCACAACGTACTGTTGTTATCGAACAGGCTGCGGCCGGAGAAATGCTGCGCGGGCGTCGCGGTGAACGATAGGCCGTCGATCTGCGTGCTTTGCCACCAGTCGAGCTGGCGCACTTTCGCGGCATCGATGCCCCAGTCGATCAAACGGTCGCCAACGCCGAGCGGCGTGAGAAAGACCTGCGTGGTCGCGGCGAGCGTGAGCACGGTGTCGCGGTCGAGATGGTCGTAATGATCGTGCGAGAGAATCACACCGCGCAAAGGCGGCAGATCATCGAGCGCGATGGGCGGCGCATGAAAGCGCTTCGGCCCGAGCCGCTTGAACGGCGACGCGCGCTCGGCGAAGACCGGATCGGTCAGCCAGTATTCGCCGCGCAACTTGAAGAGCAGCGTCGAATGGCCGAGCCGAAAAAGACTGCAGTCGGGCGCGGCGTCGAGTTGCGCGCGCGTGAGCGTATCGACGACGGGCGCCTGCGCGGGCATCGTATTGCGCGGCTTGTTGAACAGCACGTTCCACACGATTCGCAATGTCTTGCCGATGCCTTCGACGGGGCGCGGCTTCACGTTGCGAAAGCGCGCGCCGTCATGCTGCGGCGACGCACTCGAAAGCGCGCGGCCGCGCTTCGCGGCGGCGATACCCAGGGAGCGGCTGATGCGGTCGGCAAACGAAGTCATGGTTCGCGAATCCGGGCAGAAAGTAGACTGTACAGTGTAGTTTATTTTTGAGATTAAAGTAAACCGCTCGGTGTAAAATCTAAAGATGGATTCGAACGACATTCCCCAACGCCTGACCGACCGCAAGCGCGCCGCCATCGTGAACGCGGCCGTGGAGGAGTTCATCGCGGCGGGCTACGACGCAACCAGCATGGACCGCATTGCCACAAGCGCGGGCGTCTCCAAGCGCACGGTCTACAACCACTTCCCGAGCAAGGAGGCGCTGTTCGCGGCCATCCTGCATCGTCTCTGGGATGCCAGCGAGACTGGCGACACGCCCGCATACAACGCCGATGAACCGCTGCGCGCGCAGTTGCTCGCATTGCTCGCGCGCAAGTTGCGGCTCATGACCGACGAGGCTTTTTTGTCGCTGGCGCGGGTGGCGATCGCGGCGGGCATTCATTCGCCCGAGCGCGCGCGCGACATGGTGGCGCGCATCGGCCAGCGTGAAGAAGATCTGACGGTATGGATCAGAAAAGCCGCCGCGGACGGGCGTCTCTCGGTTGCCGATCCGGTATTCGCCGGGCAGCAATTGCATGGCATCGTGAAGGGCTTCGCGTTCTGGCCGCAAGTGACGATGGGCCAGCCGCCGCTCTCGAAGCATGAGCAGAAGAAAGTGGCGGAATCCGCCGCCGATATGTTCCTCGCGCGCTACGAGCGCCACGCGCCACGCAAATAAAAAAGCGCGATACCGCATCCGGCATCGCGCTCGTTCTACATCGGCCTTCGATCAGAAGCGATGACGCAGCCCCACGCGCGTCACGAACTGCGTGTTCGCACCGGCATTGCCGATGAACGACGACGCCGAGCCGATCTCAGCCTGCACGGGCACATTGCGGCCGGCCACGGTATTGCTGCCCGACGCCTTCTGATATGCGGCGATCACATAGACATCGGTGCGCTTGGATAGCGCGTAATCCACGACGCTGTTGATCTGATGCCACTTGCCTTCGAAGTTGTCGTCGAGCTTCGAGAACGTGTAGCCGAGGCCCGCGCTCAATGCCGGCGTGAAGCCGTACTTGCCGCCGATTTCATAGTTGTTCAGCTTCGAGTCCGCGCCCGCGATCGGTTCGAACTTCGTGTGCGTCCAGTTCGCCCAGATGACGGCGGCCGCGATCGTATAGCGCGCGCCGACGCCGAAGGTTTCGAGATCGCGCAGGCCGCCCGTGTTGACGTTCGCGATGCTCACGCTGAACGCGGGCGTCGCGCCATTCGGGAAGCGAATGTTGGTGTACGCCGCGCCGACCGAGAACGGCCCTTGCGCATAGTTCAGGCCGAAGCTGTAGGCGCTCGACGAACCTTGTGTCGTCGTGCCGCCGGCGGTCGTCGTCGGCGAGCCTGCGAAATTTGTCGAGTTCGAGAAGCCGTACATCGCGCCGAAGGTCACGCCGTAGAAATTGGCGCTGCTGAACTTGACCGAGTTGTTGATGCGGCTCGACGTCAACTGGTCGAGATCGTTGATGTGGTACGCGTAGTTGCCGGCGGGCGTCTGGCTGCCCATCGTGTAGTTGCCGCCGAGATAGTCGGTCGAAAACGAATACTGACGACCGAGGGTCAGCGAGCCGTACTGGTTGTTCGCGAGGCCGACATAGGCCTGACGGCCGAATTCCGCGCCGCCCTGGCCAAGCGTGCCGTCGCCGCTGTTGAAGCCGCTTTCCAGCACGAAGATCGCCTTCAGACCGCCGCCCAGATCTTCCGTGCCGCGCAGGCTCCAGCGGCTGCCTTGCGCGACGCCGTCGCCGTACTTCACGACGCTGTCGTGGCCGGTGGCGGTCGCGACCTTGTTGGCATACGTGATGCCGGCGTCGATGATGCCGTACAGCGTGACGCTGCTTTGCGCCTGCGCTGCAATGCCGAATGTGCCAAGTACCGCCGCCGCTACGATGTGCTTCTTCATTCTTCTTGTCCTTGATGTGGTCCGGTCACGGCACTCTCGAAAGCGCGAGCGCAATCGTCCCGGCTTCGCGCGAAAACCGCGCAAAGGTCGAGTGCTTCGTGATGTTCAGGGTGCTTCGACAAACAGGCAGAGAGACATTCCGCCGATGGAGTAGGCAAGTAGCGTTGCCTCGACGCCTTCAGTCGACGACTCACGCTATAGCGGAAGGAATATAACGCTATGTCAGGCGTTGGTAAATGTCTCTAATGTGATTTGTAGCCTTTCATCCACAGTATGGGCGTCGAGCCGGTATTCGTTTTCGTCGAGTTCTCGTTGATTCATATGCAACTAACGGTCTTTTATCTCAGCCGCCCTCAAACAGGCGCGCTTGTTGCGTCTTGCACATGAACTTACGGTTCACCAAGGAGAGCACATGTCCGACAGCAAATCGCCCGACGCATGCAGAATCGGCGTCGCGTTCATCGAAGCGCAGGTGACAATGCTCGCCGCATACGCGAGCCTTCTGTCCGACTGGATCGAGCGTGACGCGCCGCCGCCCGACTTCGCGAAAGCGCAACGGTTATTGGCGCGCAAGAAATCGCATCCGGAAGCGCATGCGCATAGCGAGGACGGCACGCCGACCAAACAGCCGACATCGAATGCAGAGGGTGCCGAGTTTTCTTGGCCATCGTTCGACACACCCGAAAAGCGCATCGCGTTCGCGATGATCGTGCCTTGCACGAATGCGCTGCTGGCGGTCGCGGAATACTTCGACGTTCATCGGCTGTCCGCCTCACGCGCACCTGAAGTGCAATTTCTGATGCGCCTGCGCGATGCCGCCGTCAACGGCAACGTGTTCCGCATTCCCGCCGACGAATACATGCCGCACGCCGCATACGGCGGCCTGATTGTCGATGCGACGCTCGACGGCACGCTGCTCTTCAGCGATGGCGTCAAGCCGGGCTTCATCGAATTCGGCGATACGGTCGGGCTGCTGCGCTATCTGGTGAAGCTTCTGAAGAGCATGCAGACTGCGATCAGTTCGGGCGATGCCGGATAACGCATCGCGGTATCAACGAGCGTCGCCTGCGGCGCGTTCTTGTCCGGGTGTCTTCGAAAAGAACTGCTTGTAGCAGCGCCCGAGATGCGACGCGCTCGCGAAGCCGCAATTCATCGCGATGTCGAGCAGCGAAAGCGACGATTCGCGAATCAGCTTTTGTGCGGCCTTGAGCCTGAGTTCAAGATAAAACTGCGACGGCCGCACGTGAAAATGCTTGATCCACATGCGCTCGAACGTGCGCGGCGAAATGCCTGCGAGCGAGGCGATCGTTTTCATGGGAATGGGACGCTCGATGTTCTGTTCCATCAGCGTAACCGCATGCACGATGCGCCGGTCTTCCACGCCATAGCGCCATTGAATCGCCATCTTCTGGCTTTCCTGCGCGGTGCGCATGCGCGTGTGAATGAACTGATCCGCGACTTCGGCCGCAAGCTGATGTCCATGTTGACGCGCGATCAGATCGAGCATCATGTCGATGGCAGCCGTGCCGCCGCTGCATGTCATGCGGTCGCCTTCGATGCAATAGAGATCGCGGCTCACGTCGAGCGACGGAAACTCGTCGGCGAGTTCCTTGAGCGCTTCCCAGTGAATCGTGCAGCGGCGCTTGTCGAGCAAACCCGCACGCGCGAGGATCATCGTGCCCAGGCTGATACCGCCGAGCGTCGAACCCTTCGCGGCATAGCGGCGCAGAAACTCGAAGACCTGCGCATTACGATAGTTCGAAACGCCGATACTCGCGACGACGAACACATGACTCAGTTCCGGCGACGATGTGATCGCGAAGTCGGGCAACAACGCAAAGCCCGAACTCGACGAGACCGGCTCGCCGTCCGCGCTGATCAGATGCCAGCTATACAAGTCCTTGCCGCTCACGCGATTGGCCGCGCGCAATGGCTCGGTGACGGAACTGAGCGACATCATCGAAAAATGCGGCACCAGGAAGAAGCCCATGCGCTGCGGCTTGAGCGCCTCCGCTGCATCGACAGGCGCCGGCGCGCGCGCCGTTTTTGTGGCGCGTGCGGTCGGCGGGATGTCGTTCGCGTTCATTCGTCAGACGCGAGGTGAAAGCACGAGATCGAGCAGCAGTGCGATGGCAGTGTCGTTCGCATCGAGTGCATCGACGGCGCGTTCCAGTTCGCTCGATGCGCCCGCGAAGTGGCGGAACTTGGCGCGGATCGCGTTTGCATCGAGTGGCAGAGCGGGATCGCCGAGCGCCTGCGTGGGACCGGAATCGACGCGCCGCCCGTCGAACAATTCGATGCTGATCTCCGCGATGCGCTCGTCCGGAAAGCGCGACGTGTACTCGGCGTGATCTTCGGTGCGGATGAGATGACTCAGGCGCAGCACGTCTTTATCGCGGAGGGCATCGCCGTGCAGCGAATCAAAACGCACCACGCCGTGCCTCAGCGCGACGGCCACCGGAAACAGCAGGCTGTATTGCGCTTCCTCGGTCGTCGCGGGCGCGGCGTGTGCAAGCCGGGTCGCGTGATGGAACGTGCGCACGTTCACCGCGCGAATCTGCTCGCTCGTGAAGCCGTGCCGCGACTTGAGCGCGAGCGCCGCATCGATGGCGGGGTGCGCCCAGCGGCAGACCGGTTGCGGTTTGAAGTATTGCTCCATGATGCGCCAGCGTTCGCCGAGATCGCTCCAGAGATTGCGGGTTGCGTCTTGTTCGATGGTCAGCGCAGGCGCACCCGTGAAGCCGCGCCGTGCCAGAAACGCGGCGGACAGACCCGCCATGCAGCCCCAGCCGGAGCCGTCCTTCACCATGGTCGGGTGATCGATGCAGCGCATCATCTGACTGCGCGGCCCGTGATACTCCGCGATACCGAGCGCCTCGCGCGTCTGACGCATGTCGAGCGGCAGGACGCGCGCGGCGAGCGCCGCCGCGGCCAGGGCGTTCCATGCGCCCGACGTATGATAATCGCAGGCGCTTGCGTGCAGCGCAATGCCCGCGCGCGTGCCGAGTTCATAGCCCAGCACGATGCACGCGAGGAATTCGCGGCCGCTCATGCCGGGCAGCGCATCGGCGAGTGCGAGCAGTGCGGGCAGCACGGTGACACCGACATGTCCCTTGGTTTGCGCGTGGCCGTCGTGACCGTCGCAACTGTCGATGGTCATCGCGCCCGCGAGACCCGCGCCAAGAGGGCTGGCCGCGCGGCCATCGAAGAGCATGCGCGAGCGTAACGTGCCGGCGGCGAAAAACTCGGCGGCGTGATCGTGCGCGATATGCGATAGCGCCGTCGACCGGCCCGCCATCGCGACGCCGAGCAGATCGAGCACGCACAGCTTCGCCTGATCGATGACCTTTTGCGGCAGCACATCGAACGACAGCTCATGAATGAACGCAATGGCGGACGTGCCCATGCATTAGGCTCCCGTATAGTTCGGCGCGCGTCGCTCGAAGGTCGCCGCGATCGCTTCGCGATGATCCGCCGTGCGATGCGCAATGCCCTGAAACGCCGCCGACAGTTCGAGCAGGCTCGGCAGATCCATGCGCTGTCCCTCGCGCACAAGCCGCTTCGACATGCGCAGGATATCGGGCGCATTGCCCGCGATTTCGCGTGCGAGCGTGAGCGCGGTTTCCATCAATTGCGCATCGGGCACGACGCTCGATACGAGTCCCCATTCGGCGGCGCGCTTCGCATCGATCGCGCGGCCGGTGAAGATCATTTCGTTCGCGCGCGACAGGCCGACCGCGCGCGGCAGGAGCCATGCACCGCCATCGCCGGGAATGATGCCGACCTTCGCGAAGCTCTCCGCGAACAGCGCGCTTTCGCCCGCGATGCGGATATCGCACATCAGCGCGAGGTCGCAACCCGCACCATGAGCGGGACCGTTGACGGCCGCGATGCACGGCACATCGAGTTCATGGAACGCGCGTGGAATGCGCTGAATGCCGCGCCGGTAGTTCTCGCGAATCTGCGCCGAATTGCCGGAAAAGGTGCCAACTTCGTCGCGCATATGCTTGATGTTGCCGCCCGACGAGAACGCCGGACCGGCGCCCGTCAGCACGATCGCACGCACCGACATGTCGCCTTGCGCGCGTTCGAGACTCGCGATGATCGCATCGACCACTTCCATTTCGGTGATCGCATTGCGCGTTTCGGGGCGGTTCAGCGTCATCGTGACGACGTGGCCGTCCTGTTCGTAGAGTACGGGGTCGCTCATTGCGGGGCTCCTGCAAGCATGCTTTGATAAACGGGTCCGGCGAGTTCGTGACGCAGCACTTTGCCGCTCGGATTCAACGGCAGTTTCTCGACGAAGAAAATTTTCTTGGGACGCTTGTAGGGCGCGAGATCGTCGCCGTTCTTGCAGAACGCGACGACATCGTTTTCCGTCAGCGTCGCAACGCTGCGCACGATGAACGCCGTCACCGCTTGTCCCCACTTTTCGTCGGGCACGCCGATCACGGCGGCTTCCTGCACGCCGGGGCAGTGATACAGCACTTCCTCGATTTCGCGCGGATAGATGTTCTCGCCGCCGGACACGATCATGTCGTCGGCGCGGCCCTGAAAGTGGAAATAGCCCGCTGCATCGACACTGAACAGATCGCCGGTATAGAGCCAGCCGCCTTTGAACTTCTTGTCGGTTTCGACGGGATTGTTCCAGTAGCCGGATGCGAGTTGCGGACCCTTGACGATCAATTGACCGACTTCACCGGGCGCGACGGTTTCGCCCGGCGGCACGACGCGTTCGGGATCGTTGCGGATCACGCGGCATGTGCTGATGAGCGTGGGCTTGCCGCACGAACCGAGATACGTGAGCGCATCGCGCGGATGCAGCAGCAGCGTGAGGCTCGCTTCCGTCATGCCGTAGCCGTTGAAGATGCTCGGGCAGAACTCGTCGATCACGCGCTGCATGGTTCTGGCGGGAATGGCCGCGCCGCCCGTGGTGATCATGCGCAGGCTGCTCGTATCGATCGATGCGAAGCCGGGATGGAAGAGCATGTCCTGTATCTGCGTCGGCACGGCGAAGAGCGTCGTGATGCCGTAATGCGCGATGGCCTGCAGCGTCGCAAGCGGTTCGTAGCGCGGCAGGATCACGTTGTGCGCGCCCACCATCAGATGCGGCACGAAGTACGCCTGCATGCCGCCGACGTGATAGAGCGGCGCGATATGCAGCGCCGCGTCCGTGCTCGTGAGGCTGTATTCCATCACGCAGTTCGTCGCGATGGCAACGTCGTTGCCGTGCGTGTGGATCGCGCCTTTCGGGCGCCCTGTCGTGCCGGATGTGTAGACGAGGGCGGAGATATCGTCGGGGCTGAGGCGCGGCAGCGGCGCGTCAAACTGGCCGACGCTTTCTATCAGCGCCTCGAACGAATGATGATGCGGCGGCATGTCCGCATCGTCGTTCACGCATACAAACGTGCGCAGATCCGGCAGCGTCTGCTCGATCTTCGCGACGACCGGAAGCATCGACGTATCGTAGATCAGCGCGCGCGCGCCCGCATCGCGCAGAATGAACGCGGCTTCGTTGGCGGACAAGCGGAAGTTCATCGGCACCGCAATCGCGCCGAGCAGCTGGCACGCCATGTACGCGGTCGGCGTTGCGTCGGATGTCTTTTGCAGAATGGCGACGCGATCCATCTGCCGCACGCCGAGTTCGAAGAGCGCCTGCGCAAGACGGCGCACGCGCGCGTCCCATTGCGCATAGGTGAGTGAAACGGCGCCGCAGGTGAGCGCGGGACGGTCCGGATACTTCGCAACCGTGTTTTCGAAAAGCGACGTGATCGTGAGCATGATGCGTGGTGTTGCTCTCTAGAGAGTAATCCGGATGTCGGGAAGATCGCGGCCCGCGATCAGATACTTGGCAACTTCTGACGTGCCGCCGACGATAGTGAGCGCGCGCGCGTCGCGATAGAGTTGCTCCGCGCGGCCGTATTCCTTGGTGATGCCGTCGCCGCCGAGAATCTGCACGGTTTCGTTGGCGCAATAGTTCGCGGTTTCGGTCGCGACCAGCTTGGCCATGGCGGCTTCCTTCATCAATGCTTTGCCGTCGGCGCCCGCGTCGTACATCTTCGTCGCGCGATAAGTAATGAGTTCCGATGCATCGATGCGCCAGCTCATCTGCGCGATCTTGTCCCAGATGAGTTGCTTGCAGCCGAGCGGCTGACCGAACGACGTGCGCGTCTGCGCGTGGGCCGTGGCGATATCGAAGGCGCTGCGTGCGACGCCGAGTCCCGAGCCGCCGAGAATCGCGCGCTCGAAATTGAACATGCCGCGCATGATGCGAAAGCCGCCGCCGCGTTCGCCCAGCAGATGATCGGCGGGCACGCGGCAGTTATCGAACTTCACCTCGCCGACAATGCAACCGCGCCGCCCCATGAACGTATAGTTGCGCGGGAAACCGATGCCGTTCGCGCTCTTCGGTACCGCGACCGCGGTCATGCCTTCGTCCGTGAGGCCGTAGACGATATACACATCGGCGACGGATGCATTCGAGATATAACGCTTGAAGCCGTTGATGACCCACTCGTTGCGCGCCGCATCGAAGTCGATGCGCGTCTCCATGCCCGCCGAGTCGCTGCCGACATTCGGCTCGGTCACGCAGATCGCGCCGATAGCCGTGCCTTCGAGAATCGGCGAGAGATAGGCATCGCGCAGACGCTCGCTTGCATGACGATGCAGCGGATACGCACAGGAAAGCGCCGTCGCGATGGTCGTCTCGAACGCATAGTTGATGTACGACGCTTCTTCGGAGAGGATCGTCGCGTGCGTGAGGCCAGGGTGTTCGAGCTTGCCGCGATAAAGATCGGGGAACATGAGCTTCAGATAGCCCGCCGCGCCGAGCGCGCGCACGACGTGCTTGACGGCATCCCAGTCCTGACGGTCTTCGATATCGGCGGCGCGCGGTAAGAGCTCGCGTTGCAGGAATTCGCGGACATCGGCGCGGAAGGCCCGGTCCGCATCGTTCAAAAGAAAATCGCGCATGGTGGTTGCTTATGTTCGTTCAGATACGCTGCGCATAGACGCGCGCGTCGCGCACGGTCGGCAGCAGGAAGCGCGCGCGGCGGATCGCTTCGTAATCCACTTCGCCGACAACGAGGCATTCCTCGTCGCCCTCTGCCTGCGCGATGGTCTTGCCGAAGGCGTCGAGAATGCGCGAGCCGCCCCAGAAGGTCATCATGCCTTCGGTGCCGACGCGGTTCGCCATGACGATCGGCACGCCATACGTGAGCGCATAGAAGCGCAGGTTGATGTCCCAGCCCGACGGATTGTCGAAGGCTTCGCCCACTGCTTCGCGTGCGGAGCTGATCGGTGCGGCGAGCAGCGTGACGCCGTCGCACATGAGGCCGTGCACGACGGCCGGATTCCACAGGTCGTTGCAGATGGGTGTCGCGACGCGCCATTCGTCGTCGATGGCAAAGCTTTCGGGCTTCGCGCCGGCAGCGAAGTAAAGTCCGTCGCGCAGCTTGCCGTACGTCGCCAGCATGGCCTTTCGATGCACATGCACGAGCCTGCCGTTCGCGACCGTTGCCTGGCTGTTGTAGAACTGGCCGCCCGGCGCTTCCTCGATGAAGCCGAACGTCACATGCATGCCCGCGCTGGCTTCGGCGAGTTGGCGGATCGCGGCGTCGTTGCGTGTCATCGCGAGGCGCAGCGCGTCCTTGCCGCCGCTGTGGCCATGCAGCGAAAGCTCGGGAAAGACGAGCAGACGCACGCCGCGCTTCTTCGCATCGCCGATGTGATCGAGATGCCGCGCGAGATTCGCCTGCATGTCGCCGTATGCCGTGTCGGTCTGCGCGGCGGCCACTTTGATCGTGGTCATGAGGTCGGTCCTGTGTTGTGCGAGGCGCGGGTCAGATCAGCCCGGACTCTTTGAGAAACTGATTGGCGACATCGGAGAACGACTTCTTCTGCACGTCGACGCTTGCATTCAGGCGCGCCATCGTGGAGGCGTCGAGCTTCGCCGAGAGCGCGTTGAGCAACGGTCCGAGTGTCGGGTTCGCATCGAGCGTCACCTTTCGGATCACCGGCGTCAACGCGTAGGAGGGGAAGTAGCCTTTGTCGTCCTTCAGCAAGACAAAGTTGAAGGCGGGCACGCGGCCGTCCGTCGCGAACACCAGCGCGATATTCACCTGACGATCCTTCAGTGCCTGATACGTGAGGCCCGTGTCCATGCGCTTCACATCGCCCTGGCTGAACTCGAAGCCATATTGCTTTTGCAGCGGGCGCAGGCCGTCGGGGCGCGCATAGAACTCGGAGTTGCACGCGAACGTCAGTTCCTTGCCGTCCTTGATCGCCTTCGCGAGATCGCTCATCGTGACGATGCCAAGCTTCTTCGCTTCGTCCTGATTCATCGCGAACGCATAGGTGTTGTTCGCCTTCGATGGATTGAGCCATACAAGGCCCTTGGCCGCATCGAGTTCCTTGACCTTCTTGTAGGTGTCCTCGGGCGAGAGGCGGTCGTTGACCTTGTTGTAAGTGATGAGCGACGTGCCGGTATATTCCCAATACACATCGACCTGACCGTTTTCCTGCGCCTGACGCAGCACGGCGCTGCCCATGCCGTCTTTCTTCGTCACGGTGAAGCCCTTGGCTTCGAGATAGCGCGTGGTCATCTCGGCCATCAGTTGCTGCTCGGTGAAGTTCTTGCCGCCGACGACCACCGATGCCCCGCTCGCGGATACGCTTGCAAGCATCGAAATAAGGATGCCGAACGATACAGCGAATAACTTTTTCATGGTCTCTCTCTACGTTGCGAAATGTGGGTTAATGAATCATGTTTGCGGATTCACGCCGCGCGACACGAGCATGCGCTGCATCTGCCCGATGAACGCATCGGTGAAGATCGCGAGCAGCGCAGTGGGCACGGCGCCCGCGAGCAGCATGCCGAAGTCGTTCAGGTCGATGCCGGTGAAGATGAGTTCGCCGAGCCCGCCGCCGCCGATCAGAAACGCGAGCGGCGCGGTGCCGACGGTAATCGCGAGTGCAGTACGCACGCCCGCGAAGATCACGTAGAGCGCGTTGGGCAACTCGACGCGCCAGAGAATCTGCCACGTCGTCATGCCCATGCCGGTTGCGGCTTCGATCAACGCGGGCGGCACTGCGCGCAGGCCTTCGTAGGTGTTCAGCGCGATCGGCAACAGCGTCGCGACCCACAGGCCGAAGATCGCAGGCACCGCGCCGATGCCCATGACGCTCATCGCGAGCGCGAGCAGCGCAAGCTTCGGCACGGCTTGTCCGGCATTGAGCGACTGCATCACGACGGCCGCGCCGCGCTTCTGCGATGGACGGCTCAGATAGACGCCCGCAGGCACCGCGACGATGATCGCGAGCACGCCCGCCACGGCGACCATCATCATCATGTGGAGCCCTTGGTACACGATATCGCCGCGATACTGGCTGATGGTGGACCACAAGCTATCGGCATGCGCCTGCGTGCTCAGCACGGCAAGCAGCGCAACGGACAAGACGCGTTTCATGCGTGCTCTCCTGCGGGCAGCTTCAACATATCGACGATACGTTCCTGACTCACGTAGCCGACGAAGCGGCCGTCCTCATCGACGGTGGGCATCCACGATGCGCCGCTCGCGAACATGCTCGACACCACGGTGCGCAAATCGTCCTTCTGGCTCGCGATCGCTTGTACCGGAAGCGCGTGCGCCGCCGTGACCGGGCCTTCCACTTTCAGCAGACGCTCGGCCGTGAGATAGCCGTGCGGCTTGTTGGCGGCATCGACGAGCACGATCTGCGCGACGCCGTGCTTCTCCATCATCGAACGGGCGCGCGTGCTGTCGTCGCCGACGCGCACGAGGCAATCGCACGCGGAGAGCGCATCGCGGGCGCGCAGCAGACGCAGGCGCTTTAGCGCGCGGTCCGTGCCGACGAAGCCGGCGATGAACGGCGTCGCGGGCCGCGCGAGAATGTTGTCGGGCGAATCGAATTGCTCGAGATGACCGTTGCGGAAAATCGCGATCTTGTCGGCCATTTTCACGGCTTCGTCGATGTCGTGGCTCACGAACATGATCGTCTTCTTCACCTGCTTCTGAATGCGCAGAAACTCGTCCTGAATCAGTTCGCGGTTGATCGGATCGATGGCGCCGAAGGGTTCGTCCATCAGCATGACGGGCGGGTCGGTGGCGAGCGCGCGTGCCACGCCCACGCGCTGCGCCTGGCCGCCCGACAGGTCCTTCGGATAACGCGTGAGATAGGTGGCCGGATCGAGCGCGACGATCTCCAGCAACTCCGCCGCGCGACGGCGCGCCTTCGCCTTGTCCCAGCCGAGCAGCGTCGGCACCACGCTGATGTTCTCTTCGACCGTCATGTTCGGAAAGAGCCCGATCTGCTGAATCACATAGCCGATGCGGCGGCGCAGTTCGACCACTTCGAACTCGTCGGTGTCGCGCCCTTCGAGATAGATCTTGCCGGAGGTCGGCCGCACGAGACGATTGATCATCTTGAGCGTCGTGGTCTTGCCGCAGCCGGACGGCCCGAGCAGCACGCAGATCTCGCCCGCGCCGACTTCCATGTTGATGCCGTCGACGACCGCGCTCGCCGCGCCGTCATATCGCTTGGTAAGGTTGCTGAGCTTGATCATGATTTATTGCGCGTGTCCGGTTTGTTTGCGAAAGCCCGTCATGGCGGTCAGGCGCAGCGCGAGGCTGGCCGCGCGGGAAGGCTGGCGAAGACCCTTCGGCGTGAGGAAACGCTGCACCCACGAGAGCCCGATATCCGCCGCGATGGCGAGCACGCTCACGAGGATCGCGCCCGCAATCAGCTGACGCGGGTCCGATTGCGAAATGCCGCGGCTGATGAGCTTGCCGAGTCCGCCCGCGCCGATATACGCCGCAATCGCCGCGATACCCACGTTGATCACCACCGCCATGCGCACGCCGGCCATGATGATCGGCAGCGCGATGGGAATCTCGACCTTGCGCAGGCGCTCGCCCGTGGTCATGCCCATGCCGCGCGCGGCTTCGCGCAAGGCGGGATCGATGTTGGTGATCGCCGTGTAGGTGTTGCGCACGATCGGCAACTGCGAATAGAGGAAGAGGGAGATGACGGTCGGCAGAAAGCCGATGCCCTGGCCGATCACGGAGAGCACCGGAATCATGAGCCCGAACAGCGCGACCGACGGAATGGTCATGATGATCGCGGCGACATACAGCACGATCTTCGCGAGCCGTTCGTTCACCGTGATCGCGATGCCGAGCGGCACGCCGGTCACGATCGCGAGCCCGACGCCCACACCGACGATTTCGATGTGCTCGCCGGTCATCCTGGCAATGCTCGCCAGGTTGTCCCAGATGAAGGCAAGGGTTTCCACTATGTCTCCTGAGCTCTGATGAGCCATGTTTATGTTGGGTACCGCTATGGCTTACACGATAGGGCCGAGCGGGCAAATATAGCTAACCTCGAGTCGACATTGTTTGTCACAAAAGCGGCATGGCGCGCAAGTGACGCGGTTTTATATCGACAAATCAATAGGATAGAGACGGCGATAAAACGTCGGACTTGGACACGGTCATGCTGCGTTGCCGCAAGGCCGCTCGCAGGCGCGGGGCTTGCTGAAGATGCGGCGACCATCCATGTTTTACGGAAGAAGAAATGCACGAAACGCCCAACCCGCTGCACGCAAGAATCGCGAGGCAGATCGCGGAGCGCGAGGCCGCGCTCTCGCCGTTGCGCGCGTGCGCGCTGGCCACGGAGTCGACATCCGCACGCAGCCGCATCCTCCTAACGGTCGCCTTGCTCGATCAGGAACTCGCCGGCTGGAAGATCGTCGCTGCTCGCATCGAGCAAGCGGCCATGCTCGAACCCCGCACGCATCGTGCGATCCGCATGCCCGTGCTGCGCTAGAAGCGGCGTCGTCCGACGCGCTGCATGTTTTCGCCGTTTGCTTCAACATAACGGTCGAGCCGCTGCCAGGCCCATCCCGATCTCGAACACTTTTCGCGCGCTTCGATCAGAATGATCGATACGCCGCGCGTTTTCCATGGAGAACCGCAATGTCCGCATCATCGAACGACACGCCCGTCTGGTTCATCACCGGCTGCTCGACCGGCTTCGGCCGTGAACTGGCGATGGCGGTCATCGATCGAGGCTGGCGCGCAGTCGTGGCCGCGCGCAATCCCGAAAGCGTCGCCGATCTCGTCGCGCGCGCGCCGGACCGCGCCATCCCGGTGCAACTCGACGTGACCCGCGCCGATGAAATCAAGTCGTCCGTCGAGCGCGCATACGCCGCGTTCGGACATATCGATGTGCTCGTCAACAATGCGGGCTTCGGTTATCTGTCGGCGGTGGAAGAAGGCGAAGAAGACGAAGTGCGCGCGATGTTCGAAGCCAATTTCTTCGGCGCGGCCGCGATGATCCGCGCCGTGCTGCCGCGCATGCGCGAGCGCCGGTCGGGGCATATCGTGAATATCACGTCGGTGGGCGGGCTCGTCGGCAATCCGGGCAGCGGCTATTACGCGGCGACGAAATTTGCGCTTGAAGGTCTCGGCGAAGCACTCGCGCGCGAGACGGAAGAACTCGGCATCAAGGTGACGGCGGTCGAACCCGGTCCGTTCCGCACGGACTGGGCGGGGCGCTCGCTCAGGCAGACGCGCCAGCCGATCGAGGCGTATGCGCAGACGTCGGGCAGCCGCCGCGCGGCGATCGCGGAACGCAGCGGCAAGCAGCCGGGCGATCCGGCGCGCGCGGCGCAGGTCATCATCGAGGCGGTGACGGCGGCCGAGCCGCCCGGACATCTCGTGCTCGGCCGGCCCGGACTCGAACTCGTGCGCGGCAAGCTCGCGCGGCTCACGGCCGAGATCGATGCCTGGGAAGCGCGCGGCGCGTGGACGGACAATCCCGCTTAACGAAACACCAGGAACGACCATGACGAGCCTTCGCACATGAACCCGTTCCTTGCTGAAGAAGGCCATGTCCGATCGCTCGTCGCCGCCGATGCCGCCGCGCTGCGTGTCGCGCCGCCGCGCGTGCGCTTCGTGACATCGTCGGGCGGGCCGTGCTATGAGGCGCTGTTCAACTGCATCGAGATCGATCGCGGCACGCTCGCGTTGCCGGAAGCGTTGCTGTGTATCGTCGTCGCGCACGAAGTCGGCCACGCGACGCAGCGCAGGGCCATGCTCTTCGACTTCGCGTGGACCGCGCTCGCGATGGCGGCGCTCATATCGATTCCGTGCGTGCTGTTCGCAACCTTATCCGACGATGAACTCTGGCGCGTGAGCATGCCCGGCATGGGTTTCGTGCTGGCGTATTTCGCGTGCTGGAAGATGCAGCGCGCACACGGCGCGAAGCGTTCTGCCGCGCTGGAACTCGACGCCGATGCGAAAGCCGCGTCGATATGCGGCGCTGCGCCCGCGCTGCAGGCGTTGGAGACGATGTCCTTGCGCGGACATATCGACAGCGCGCGCCTCGACGCAATGCGATCGCGTCTGAATCAAGACGCCGTTCAGCGGAAATAAACTAGAAATAAACCAGAAATAAGCCGGAATAAAAAAGCACGCGCGTCCGCAAGCGAACGCGCGTGCCCGAGATTAAACCGAACGAAGCGAAACGAAACGGCTTATTGCGTTTGCGAGGCGGGCGGTGTCGTCGTGGACTTCTTGCTGTGCTTATGCTTCTGGCCCTTCTTGTGGTACGCGGGGCGCGCCTTGTTATTGGGGTAGTCCGCAGCCGCGAACGACAAAGTCGGGGCCGCAAAAGCTGCCAGCACCAAAAGCACAAGAGACTTCTTCAAGGACGTTTTCATCAGTAACTCGCTTTGAGGGATGGCCTGAAGGGGGCAAAACAACGCATGAGTCGCCGCTTTGCCTCCCAACAACATAGTAAAAACTGAAAGCTTTTTGCAACCTGCGGAAATTGGCTCCCGATCGAATGTTACCGGTCGCAGCCGAGCGTAACCGCTGCGCTTTCTTTCGCGACGGCCCGCTAAGGCAACAGTATATTGCACAAAAAAATGCAATCGTGAATGCATGGACATAAGACCTTGAAGCTGCGGGGTTTTGTGTTTTTGCAAGGCTTCCGTCGATCGCGTGATGCTGCCTGTGGTCCGCGACAAATGTCATCGTCTGCATCTACCATCGTGCCTGTTCTCAACCCAGGGCCGAAAAATGAAAGAAGACGACATCCGCAGAAATGCCTTTGCAATGCCCGTGCACAGTCCCGCTTATCCGCGTCCGCCGTTTCGCTTTCTCAATCGCGAGTACTTCATCATCTCTTACGAGACTGATCTCGATGCATTGCGCGCCGTGGTTCCGGAGCCGCTCGAAGTAGACAGCGGTCTCGTGCATTACGAGTTCATTCGCATGCCGGATTCATCCGGTTTCGGCGATTACACCGAAAGCGGTCAGGTGATCTCGGTGGTCGATCCGGACGGCAACAAGGCCAGCTATACGCATGCGATGTATCTCGACGACGAAGGTCCGATCGCCGGTGGCCGCGAAATCTGGGGCTTTCCGAAGAAGCTGGCGTCGCCGCGTCTTTCGGTCGATGGCAAGGACACGCTGCTCGGCACGCTCGACTACGGCACGCAACGCATCGCGACCGGCACGATGGGCTACAAGTATCGTCCGCTCGATCTCGAAGCCGAGCGCAAGAAACTCGCCGAAACGCCCAACTATCTGCTGAAGGTGCTGCCGCATGTCGATGGCACTGCGCGCGTCTGCGAACTGGTGCGCTTCTTCCTGCGCGACGTCACCGTGACGGGCGCATGGGAAGGCCCCGCCGCGCTCGAACTGCACGCGCATGCGCTCGCGCCGGTCGCGAGTCTGCCGGTACGCCGCGTGGTCGGCGCGCGGCATGTCATCGCGAATCTCACGCTCGATATCGGCGAAGTTGCCTACGACTATCTCGCTCCCGCCGACAACGTCAGGCTGGCAGTCAATCAGTAACGTCGAACCTATTCACTCAAGAGGAACACACACATGGCACTGCAAGGGAAAGTCGCGCTCGTGACGGGCGCAGCAAGCGGCATCGGTGAACAGACGGCGCGCAAGCTCGCAGCCGACGGCGCGGCTGTCGTCATCGCCGACCTGAATCTCGCGAATGCGCAGACGGTCGCGGACAGCATCGTCGCCACGGGCGCGAAGGCGATCGCCGTCGCCATGGACGTGACGAACGAAGACGCGGTGAACGCGGGCATCGAAGAGACGGTCGCGAAGCTCGGCGGCATCGACGTGCTCGTGTCGAACGCGGGCATTCAGATCGTCGCGCCGATCGAGGAATACGCGTTCGCCGACTGGAAGAAGATGCTCGCCATCCATCTCGACGGCGCGTTCCTCACGACGAAGGCCGCGATCAAACACATGTACGCGTCGGGCAAGGGCGGCTCGATCATCTATATGGGCTCGGTGCATTCGCACGAAGCGTCGAAGCTGAAGTCGGCGTATGTGACCGCCAAGCACGGGCTGCTCGGGCTCGCGCGCGTCGTCGCGAAGGAAGGCGGTCCGCGTGGCGTGCGCGCTAACGTGGTGTGCCCCGGTTTCGTGCGCACGCCGCTCGTCGAGAAGCAGATTCCGGAGCAGGCGAAAGCCCTCGGCATTTCCGAAGCCGACGTCGTGAAGAACGTGATGCTCAAGGAAACGGTCGATGGCGAGTTCACCACCGTCGCCGATGTCGCCAACACGGTTGCGTTCCTCGCGGGCTTCGAGTCGAACGCGCTCACCGGTCAGTCGGTCGTGGTGAGCCACGGCTGGTTCATGCAATAAGGAGAACCCAATGCGCCGCAGTCAACGCAACACACTCACGCAGCCCAATCCACTCGCGCTGCCGGGCTACGATGACATTTGCCTCGTGCTGCAAGGCGGCGGCGCGCTGGGCTCGTATCAGGCCGGCGTGTTCGAAGGTCTGGCCGAAGTCGGCGTCGAACCGACGTGGACATCGGGCATTTCGATCGGCGCGTTGAATACCGCGATCATCGCGGGCAACGCGCCCGAGAATCGCGTGGCCGCGCTGAGCGGCTTCTGGAACACGATCTGCCAGCCTGCCGATCTCGTCGGGCACGTCGGCGCTTTTCTGCCCGCGACGTTCGGCTTTGCCAACCTCGGCCGCAAGTTTTCGAGCATGTGGGCGGCGATGCGCGCGCTGACCGAAGGACAGAAAGGTTTCTTCTCGCCGCGCATCGAGGTGCCTAATTTCGTGCCGAGCACGAAGAGCAAGCGCCCGAGCGAAGTGAGCTTCTACGATACGTCCGCGTTGCGCGAGACGCTGCTGCGCTTCGCCGACTTCGACCGCATCAACGATGGCGCCATGCGCGTGTCGGTCGGCGCGGTCAACGTGCGTACCGGCAATCTCGTGTATTTCGACAACACGAAGATGCGTCTCGCGCCCGAGCATTTCATGGCGTCGGGCGCGTTGCCGCCGGGTTTTCCGGCAGTGGAGATCGACGGCGAATTCTATTGGGACGGCGGGCTCGTCTCGAATACGCCGTTGACGGAAATTTTCCGCGAGTGTCAGCACAGGGACACACTCGTGTTTCAAGTCGATCTGTGGAGCGCGAGCGGCACGCTGCCGGGCGATTTTCTCGACATCAGCGAACGCACGAAGGACATTCAGTATTCGAGCAGAACGCGCGCGATCACTGATTTCGTCGCGCACAATCAGAAGCATGCGCGGCTCATCAAGGAGTTGCTCGAACATATTCCCGAGAAAACACGGCGCGCGCATCCGATGTTGCGCGACGCGCAGAAGGCCGCGGACGGCGGCGCGGTGAATGTCGTGCATCTGATCTACAAGAACAAGTTCTTCGAAGGCCATTACAAGGACTTCGAGTTCAGCAACGACACGATGGACGAGCACTGGGCAAGCGGACTCGAAGACATCCGCCGTTCGTTCGGACATCCGGAATGGTTCGAGATTCCGAGCCACGATCTCGGCTTCGTCACGCATGACGTGCATCGCTACGAACCGGCGCCGAAGGCTGTCGCCGAAAGCCCGAAGGCTGTGTCGAAGTCACTCGACGATGTCGATGTCGCGGAAGGCGTCTGAGCGTCCTGCGACACGCGTTCGCGGGTTTCATTTACGCTAGATATCCCAGTCACCACAATTCGAGGACGTTATGAACGAATGGAAGCCCGCGAACTATCCGTCTGTCAGCCCTTATCTCGTTTGCGATGATGCGCCAGGCATCATTAGTTTTCTCGAACGCGTCTTCGACGGCGTGCTGATGCGGCGCTTCGACGGTCCCGACGGCTCGCTGATGCATGCGGAAGTGCGCATCGACGACAGTATCGTGATGATCGGCGGCGGCGCGGGCGGTGCGTCGTCGTCGGGGCCGCATGTCCATGTGTATGTGCGCGATGCGCAGGCCGTCTACGATCGCGCGCTGCAAAACGGCGCGCAAGCCGTGCAGCCGCCCACGCGCAAACGCGCCGACGACGACTTCCGCGGCGGCTTTCGCGATGCCGCCGGCACGACGTGGTGGGTCTCCACGCAGTGACCGCTAGCGCTTCTTCTTCCTCGCGGACGCAGACGCAGACACCGGCGCAGCCGCGGCCGGCTTGCCGAGGCTTTCACGCAGCGCGTCCGTCAGCGTCTTGAGAAACTGATCGACGGCGGGCGGCAACCGCCGTTCGCGCATCAACGTGACTTGCAGCAGGCGCTCGTTCAGCAAGGGTTCGTCGATAGGCGTGGCGACGAGCGTCGGCGGGCCGGGATCGCCTTCCAGCGCAACCGCGCTGCCGAGCGTGATTGCGCCGGTGAGCGCGGCGAAGTGATGCATCGCGCTCGAATTGTTGCTCGTCAGGACCGGCTCCAGATGCACGCCGCGCGCCGAGCAGCACCAGTCGATCAACTGCCGCACGGTGGTTCCGCGATCGAGCACGGCCGTCGGATATTGCAGGATGTCGTCGAGCGTGAGGTTCGGCTTGCCCGCGAGCGGATGCGTCGGCGGCAGCAGCGCGCAGACCGGCGCCTTCACGCTGTATTCGACACTGAGCGCCGTTGAGGTCGACGTCGAGAAGGCGAGGCCGATATCGACTTCGCCGCTCGCCACCCAATGCTCGACCTGCGCGGGCGAGCCCGAACGCATCATGAAACGCGTGCGCGCATGCGCGCGATAATGCGCCGCCATCACGCTCGGTAAAAAGCAACGCGTGAAGCCCTCCGTGCAGCCGATGCGCACGTTGCCGTGCTTGAGCGCATGCATCTCCGAAATTTCATCGAGCACGGCGTCGCCGTCCATCAGCGCGCGGCGCGCGTGCTGCACGAGCAATTCGCCCGCTTCGGTCAGGATCATGCCGCGCGGCATGCGTTCGAAGAGCGGCGCGCCCGCCTGTTCTTCCAGCTTCGCGATCTGCCGGCTGATGGCCGACACGGCCACATGAAGCTGTTCCGATGCCGCCGCGAGCGAGCCCGAACGCGCGACCTCCACGAAGTATTTGAGTGCGATTCCATGCAGCATCGTGCTTGCCCGTGCGTTGCCTTTTCGGCAAGGGTAGCTGCAAATATTGAAATTGTCGCGAATTTTTGGCGTTTCTAGACTGGGCTGGAATTGCATAGCTCACGTTTTTGGAGACGCCGTGAAAGAACCCCAGAACACTCGCGCAAGCGCCATCGACATCGCGTGCAAGGCATTCGATTCGGGCGCTTTTTTCACCGATTTGCAGCGTCGTGTCGCGTTTCGCACCGAGAGCCAGAACGGCGAAAATCCCGCGCTGCACGCTTATCTCACCGACGAAGTCAGCGACACGCTCGCGCGTCTCGGCTTTACGGCGCGCGTCGTGGCGAATCCCGTCGCGGGCGGGCCGCCGTTTCTGATCGCCGAGCGCCATGAATCCGCTGATTTGCCCACCGTGCTGACCTACGGCCACGGCGATGTCGTGCGCGGTTACGACGAGCAATGGCGCGCGGGTCTGAAGCCGTGGGAGATCGTCGTCGATGACGAGCGCTGGTACGGCCGCGGCACCGCCGACAACAAAGGTCAGCACTCGGTCAACTTCGCCGCACTCGCCGCGACCTTGCAGGCGCGCGAAGGCAAGCTGGGCTACAACGTGAAGGTGATCTTCGAGACCGGCGAGGAGATCGGCTCGCCGGGCCTCGACGAAGTCTGCGCCGCGCACAAGGACGCGCTCGCGGCGGACGTGTTCATTGCCTCCGACGGGCCGCGCGTGTCGGCCGAACGTCCGACGCTCTTTCTCGGCTCGCGCGGCGGCGTGCCGTTCGAACTCACCGTGAACCTGCGCGAAGGCGGCCACCACTCGGGCAACTGGGGCGGCGTGCTGCGCAATCCGGCGGTCGTGCTGTCGCATGCGATCGCGAGTCTGATCGATCGCGACGGACGCATTGCCGTCGACGGGTTGCGCCCGCCGCCGATCACGGATGCGGTGCGCGAGGCGCTCGCGGATATCGAGCTCGGCCGCGACGAAAGTTCGCCCGACATCGATCCGAACTGGGGCGAGCCGGGCCTGACGCCGACCGAACGCGTGATCGGCTGGAATGCGCTCGAAGTGCTCGCGATGAAATCCGGCAACGCCGATGCGCCCGTCAACGCCATTCCGCCCGTCGCGAAGGCCGTGTGTCAGTTGCGCTTCGTGGTCGGCACGGATTGGGAACATTTGCAAACGCATCTCGAACGTCATTTCGCGCAACACGGCTTCACGGAGGTGACGGTGAAGGCTGCGCGCGGCACGCCCGCGACGCGCCTCGATCTCGACGATCCGTGGGTGCACTGGGCGCTCGACTCGATGCGCACGACCACCGGCAAGAAGCCCGCGCTGTTGCCGAACCTCGGCGGCACCGTGCCCAACGATGTCTTCGCGAAGACGCTCGGCCTGCCGACGCTCTGGGTGCCGCATTCGTATCCCGCCTGCAACCAGCACGCGCCGAACGAGCACGTTCTGGCGCCCGTCATGCGCGAAGCGCTCGGCGTGATGGCGGGCCTTTGGTGGGATCTCGGCGAGACGGGCACGGCGATTGTCGCCGCGCGCGACGCCCGCTGACCGGCCACTTCACTTACACGCGGACATCATGAAGAAAAAGCCCCTGAGCCTGACGCAGATCGTGCTCGCGACTTCGGTCGGCAACGCGCTTGAATGGTTCGACATCGCGATCTATGCGTTCTTCGCCGTGTATATCGCGAAGAACTTCTTCCCGGCCGCGAACGAGACGGCGTCGATGCTGCTCACGTTCGGCTCGTTCGGCGCGTCGTATCTGGTGCGCCCGATCGGCGGCATGGTGCTCGGCGCCTATGCCGACCGGCGCGGGCGCAAAGCGGCGCTGATGATGTCCGTCGCGCTGATGATGATCGGCACCGCGATCATCGCGCTGATTCCGACGTATGCGTCGATCGGACTGTTCGCGCCGGCGGGCGTGTTCATCGCGCGGCTGATTCAGGGCTTTTCGGCGGGCGGCGAGTTCGGCCCCTCGACGGCGATGCTGATCGAGCATGCGCCCGACCGGCGCGGCCTGCTCGCGAGCTGGCAGTTCGCGACGCAAGGGCTTGCCACGCTGATGGCTTCGATCTTCGGCTTCGCGCTGGCCAAGCTGATGCCCGCGGCGGAACTCGCGGCGTGGGGCTGGCGCATTCCGTTTTTCTTCGGCTTGCTGATCGGGCCGGCGGGCCTGTTCCTGCGCCGCTATCTCGAAGACGCCGCCGATTACACCGAAGCGCAGCACACGGCCACGCCGATCCGCGATGTCTTCACGCATCAGAAGGCATTGCTGCTCGTGTCGATCGGCGCGCTGACGGTGTCGACGGCGGTCAACTATCTGCTGCAATACGTGCCGACGTTCGCGATCCGCGAGTTGCATCTCGATGCATCGACGGGATTCGCCGCAAGCACGGTCGGCGGCCTGATGCTGACGCTGGTCACGCCGTTCGCGGGTCATCTCTCCGACAGGATCGGCCGCGTGAAGCAGATGTCGACGGCGGCGCTGCTGTTGTTCGTGACGGGCTATCCGGCGTTCGCGTATGTCGTGTCGCACGTGTCGGTGCCGGCGTTGTTCGCGCTCGTGGCGTGGCTCGCGCTGTTGAAGGCGATCTACTTCGGCGCGCTGCCGGCGCTGATGTCGGAGATTTTCCCGGTGTCGACCCGCGCGACGGGCATGTCGATCGGCTACAACATCGGCGTGACGGTGTTCGGCGGGTTCACGCCCGCGATCATCATCTGGCTGCTGAGCGCGACCGGGAGCAAGGCGGCGCCGAGTTTCTACATGATGTTCACGGCGGTGATCAGTCTCGCGGCGCTGGCGGCGGTGAGCCGGGGAGGCGGAACGCCGCGTTCCGCGCGTCTTGCTGCCTGACGCTTCGATTCATAACGCATTGGAATGCCGTGCTCAGCGCGGCATTTTTTTTGCCGCGAAGATTACGTCATCGTTGTGAGTTTTAATCTGGACGGAAGCCCAAAAAACCGTCGTTTAGATGGAATTTTCCGCACGCAGATGTGAGAAAAAATCGAGCGATTCACACGTTTCCACCTATATTTACGACTCCCCGACGATGGTCTACTCATCGCACCAGTTGACCACACCCGTGCGCTACGTCTGGAGGAGACATGAACGTTGCAGAAACGCAGTCCGTCGAGCGATCGGCGATCAGGAAAGTGTCGTGGCGGCTCGTGCCGTTCGTCGCGCTGATGTTCTTCATCAACTTCCTCGACCGGACCGCGATCTCCTTCGCCGGTCCGAACGGGATGAACAAGGACCTGGGTCTCACCGCCGCGCAATTCGGACTCGCGGCGGGCGTGTTTTTCGTCGGCTATATCGTGCTGGAGATTCCCAGCAATCTCGCGCTGCACAAGTTCGGCGCGCGCCGCTGGCTCGCGCGCATCATGGTGACGTGGGGCGTGGTTGCGCTGCTGTTCACGTGGGTGAGCAGCATCAACGGACTGTAAACGCTGCGCTTTCTGCTGGGCGTCGCTGAAGCGGGCTTCTTTCCCGGCGCGATTCTGTTCCTCAGCATGTGGGTGCCCGCCAAGCATCGCAGCCACATCCTCGCGCTGTTCTATCTCGCGCAGCCGCTCACCATCGTCATCGGTGCGCCGCTTGCCGCGTTGCTGATTCAGGCGAACGGGCTCTTCGATCTCGCCGGCTGGCGCATCATGTTCTTTGGCGTCGCGATTCCGGCCATTCTCGTCGGCGTGATTGCGTGGTTTTATCTGACCGACAAGCCCGCCGACGCCAAATGGCTCACGCCCGCCGAACGCGACTGGCTGGTTGCGCGTCTCGACGAAGAAGACCGCGCGAAGGGCGCATCGGCGAGCAAGGGCCACGGCAATCCGCTTGCCGCGCTGACGAGCGGCCGGGTCTGGCTGTTCGCGCTGATGTACTTCGGCCTGATCTACGGTCTGTACGCACTCGCGTTCTTCCTGCCGACGATCATCGGTGGCTTCGAGGCGCGCTTCGGCACGCACTTCAACGTGTTCCAGAAAGGCCTGATCACCGCGGTTCCGTATCTGCCGGCCGCCATCGTGCTGTTCCTGTGGAGCCGTGACGCGACCCGGCGCGGCGTGCGCTCGTGGCATATCGCGGTGCCGGCGCTGATCGGCGCAGTGAGCGTGCCGCTCGCCATGCAGATGGGCTCGCCCGCCGCGACCATCGCTGTGATAACCGTGCTGGCCTGCGCGATCTTCTCCGCGCTGCCGAACTTCTGGGCGCTGCCCGCGCGCTTTCTGTCGGGTGCGGCCGCTGCCGCCGGCATCGCGCTGATCAACACGGTCGGCAATCTGGCGGGCTTCGTCGCGCCGTATATCACCGGCATGGCGAAGGACATGACCGGCTCGTATCAACTGCCGATGCTGATCGTCGGCGCCATGATGCTGATGTCCGCCGCACTCGCGCTGGCGATCGGACGCACCAGCCGGGAGCGGACGCCCGAAGCCGTCGCCGCTAACGCACATTAAACACATTGGAGATATCGACATGAACGAGAAAATTGCATTGTTCGGCGCAGGCGGAAAGATGGGCGTGCGCCTGTCCAGCAACCTGCTGAAATCGGACTATCGCGTGGCGCACGTCGAGCCGGGCGCGGCCGGGCAGAAGCGTCTGAAGGACGAACTGGGCATCGAATGCGTGTCCGAGGACGCGGCGCTCGACGGCGCGCAGGTCGTCATCCTCGCGGTGCCCGACACGCTCATCGGCAAGCTCTCGCATGCCATCGCGCCGAAACTGCCCGCCGGCACGATGATCATGACCCTCGACGCCGCCGCTCCGTTCGCGGGCCATCTTCCGGAGCGCCAGGACCTGACGTACTTCGTCGCGCATCCGTGTCATCCGATCATCTTCAATTACGACCTCGACGAAAAGTCGGTCCACGATCACTTCGGCGGCGCGCACGCGAAGCAGTCGATCGTCAGCGCGCTGATGCAGGGGCCGGAAGAGGCGTTCGATCTCGGCGAAGCTGTCGCGAAGGTGATCTACGCGCCGATCCTGCGCTCGTATCGCCTGACCGTCGATCAGATGGCGATTCTGGAGCCGGGTCTTTCGGAAACGATCTGCGCGACGCTGCTCTACGTGATGCGCGAGGCGATGGACGAGACCGTCAGGCGCGGCGTGCCCGAACAGGCGGCGCGCGACTTCCTGCTGGGCCACATGAACATTCTCGGCGCGGTGATTTTCAACGAGATTCCCGGCGCGTTTTCCGATGCGTGCAACAAGGCGATCGAGTTCGGCAAGCCGCGTCTCATGCGCGACGACTGGAAAAACGTGTTCGATCGCGAGGAAATCGCGGAGAGCATTCGCCGGATCACCTGATGCGCCGCGTGGCATCGGCATGTGAATGATTGAACCGCCATCGAGGAAATGACTGTGACCGAACGCATCCACGCCACTTACTGGCTCGAAACGGGCGTCGACCCGCGTATTGCCGCCGAGACCATCGCGGGCGAGCAGTCGAGCGGTACCTTCATCGCGCTGCCCAACGAAACGCCGGAGCTGAAGGCGCGTTCGGGCGCGCGCGTCGAACGGCTCGACGTGCTCGGCACGAGCGACACGCCGAGTCTCACGGGCGGCGCAACATCGAACTGCTATACGCAATGCGCGCTCGAACTTTCCTGGCCGATCGAGAACTTCGGGCCGTCGCTGCCGAATCTGATGTCGACGATCGCGGGCAATCTGTTCGAGTTGCGGCAGGTGTCGGGCTTGCGGTTGACGGGCCTGCGTCTGCCGGCTTCGTTCGCAAAGGCGTATCCGGGACCGGCGTTCGGCATCGAGGGCACGCGCACGCTGACGGGCGTAACGCACGGGCCGCTGATCGGCACCATCATCAAGCCGAGCGTGGGACTCTCGCCTGCGCAGACGGCGGAACAGGTGCAGGCGCTGGTGGCGGGCGGCATCGATTTCATCAAGGACGATGAACTGCAGGCCGACGGCTCGCATTGCCCGTTCGACGAACGCGTGCGCGCGGTGATGCGCGTCGTGAACGATCACGCCGAACGCACCGGCAAGAAGGTGATGGTCGCGTTCAACGTGACCGGCGATCTCGACGAAATGAAGCGCCGCCACGATCTCGTGCTCGAACAGGGCGGAACGTGCGTGATGGCGGTGCTCAACTCGATTGGTCTCGTCGGCATGCGCGAGTTGCGCCGCCACAGCCAGTTGCCGATTCATGCGCATCGTGCGGGCTGGGGCTATCTGACGCGCAGCGCGGCGCTCGGCTGGGACTACGCGCCGTGGCAGATGCTGTGGCGTCTCGCGGGCGCGGATCATCTGCATGTGAACGGCTTGCGCAACAAGTTCAGCGAGCCGGACGACAGCGTGATTGCGGCGGCGCGCGCGGTGCTCACTCCCGTCATGGACGCCGCGCCGATGACCGCGATGCCCGTCTTCAGCTCCGGCCAGACGGGCCTGCAAGCCGCGGACACGTACGCCGCGATCGGCTGCGCGGATCTGATCCACACGGCGGGCGGCGGCATCTTCGGCCATCCGGGCGGCGTGGCGGCGGGCGTCGAGGCGCTGCGCGAAGCGTGGGTCGCGGCGATCGAAGGCGTGCCGATCGCCCGTCAGGCCGAACGCAATCCCGCGTTGAAGGCCGCGCTGGAGTTCTGGACATGACAGCCGCGAACGATGCCGCATGGCCGGACGGCCTGCTGCTCGCCTATTACGGCGACGACTTCACCGGCTCCACCGACGCCATGGAAGCGATGACCGCCGCCGGCGTGCCGACGCTCCTGTGCCTGCAAGCGCCCACGCCCGAATTGCTCGCGCGCTTTCCGGACGTGCGCTGCGTGGGGCTTGCGGGGTCGTCGCGCGGGCGCTCGCCGCAATGGATGGACGACGAATTGCCGCGCGCCTTCGCGAGCCTCGCGGCGCTCGGCGCGCCGGTCCTGCAATACAAGGTGTGCTCGACATTCGATTCGTCGCCGCAGACGGGCTCGATCGGACGCGCGATCGACATCGGCGTGACGCAGATGCGCGGCAAGTGGTCGCCGATGATCGTCGGCGCGCCGCGTCTGAAGCGCTATCAGGCGTTCGGCAATCTGTTCGCGGTGGTGGACGGCGAGGGCTTCCGTCTCGACCGTCACCCCACGATGTCGCGTCATCCCGTCACGCCGATGAACGAGGCCGACTTGCGCGTGCATTTGCGCCGCCAGACGGCGCGGCGCATCGAGCTGGTCGATTTCGTGCGGCTGCGTTCGCCCGAGGCCGAGCCGCATCTGCACGCGTTGCTGAGCGACGATATACCTGTCGTCATGATCGACGTGCTCGACGAAGCCACGCTCGCGGCGGCGGGCAAGCTCGTCTGGGACGCACGCGGCGAAGGCGTGTTCACGGCGTCGTCGTCGGGGCTGCAATATGCGCTCGCGGCGCATTGGCGCGCGTGCGGGCTCGTTCCGCAGACGCCGGGCTTGCCCACGGCATCCGCTGTCGATGTGATCGCCGCCGTCAGCGGAAGCTGTTCGCCGGTCACGGCCGCGCAGATTCGCTGGGCGCGCGACAACGGCTTCTGCGTCGAACGGCTCGATTTGCGCCGCGCGCTCGATGCACAGACGCGCGACGCCGAAGTCGAACGCGTGGTCGGCATCGCGTCGCACGCCGTGAGCCGCGGCCAAAGCCCGCTGGTGTTCAGCGCCGAAGGCCCCGACGATCCGGCCGTGCTCGATTTCGACGCCATCGCCGCCGACGCTGCGCTTGCGCGTGCCGAAGCCGCGCGTCGAGTGGGCGAAGCGCTCGCCGACGTCATGCGCCGGCTGCTCGAACGCACGCCGTTGCGACGCGTGGTCGTCGCGGGCGGCGACAGTTCCGGCGAAGTGGCGAGCAAGCTCGGCATCTCCGCGCTGAGCGTCGTGGCGGGCATGGCGCCGGGCGCGCCGCTGTGCCGCGCATGGTCCGACGACCCCGCGCGCGACGGCCTCGAGATCGTGCTGAAGGGCGGGCAGATCGGCGGCGTGTCGTTCTTCGGCGCGGTGCGGGCGGGCGCGTGATGATTTCGATGCGATGAATCATCGAAGTTGAGTTATTTCGATGATCAATGTATTGATCGGCTTCGACTCGATGGCGGTGCTTCCTGCTTAGCTTGCCAAAAAACCGCAATACAAATTTTGACGACCCTGGTTCGTCAGGGAAAGCCACGACGTTCGATATTCTCGTTTCCTAAGCAAAATAAGGAGACGAGAGAGGAACGTGTGGTATTTGGATTCGGCAAATGGCAACCGTCCTACAACACTCTGGACGTGCCGTTGAATATCGCGGTAGAAGTTCGGCCGTAGATATTGACTTCGACTCCCGTCATGGACAACCGAATCCGCACGCGCATAACTGGGATGGGCTTAAGCGCCATCAAGGCTCGTCAAGCGCCCCAACGCGCAGTCGTTCGAACCTAAGCCATACCACTTCCATCCCTCACGCACCAACGCGCGCCACACCAAACTCATCCCCCTCCAAGCATCGCGCCATCCGACGCACGCAAAAACGCCGTCATCTCCTTCAGACTCTCGTTCATCTCTTCGCTCAACCACTGTTCGAGCTGCGCGACATCGGCGTGGGCGCGCAGATGCGGCGCGATCCACAACACCAGTTGACGCGGCCCCGGCGCGAAGCCGAACGGTGCGATCAGCTTGCCGGAAACGAGGTCGTTCATGACGAGCATCTGCGGCGCGAGCGCGACGCCCAGACCGCATGCGGCGGCCTGAATCAGCAGGTAGAAGTGCTCGTAGACATCGGTGAGCGCGCCGGATACGGGCGCGCTGTCCGTCGCGGCGAACCAGTCGGACCACGCTTCGGGACGCGTGCGCGTGCTGAGCAGCTTCGCGCGCGCGAGATCCGCGGGCGCGGCCAGGCCGATCGATTGCGCATACTCCGGCGAGCACACCGGGCCGATCCATTCGTCGATGAGCCTGCGCGTGATCGCGTCTTTCGGCGGCGCGATGGTGCTCGCGCGAATCGCGACGCTGATCTTGTCGCGCACGAAATCGATCTGGTCGTAGTTCATGTTGAACTTGAGCTCGGTCTGCGGATAACGCCGATGAAACCCCGCGATACGCGGAATCAGCCAGTTCATCATGATGCTCGCCGAGCACGACAGCGTGAGCGGCTCGGGCTTGAGTTGCTCGATGCTCGCATCGATGAGACTGAACGCGGTCGTCAGGCCCTCGGCGAGACGCTTGCCTTCGGGCGTCGGGTCCGACGACTGTGCCGAGCGCACAAGCAGCGTGATGCCGAGCGTGTCCTCCAGCGCCTTGACCTGACGGCTGATCGCGCCGTGCGTAACGCACAGTTCCTGCGCGGCCAGCGTCATGCTGCGCAGGCGCGCCACGGCCTCGAACGCGCGCAAGGCGTTCAGCGATGGACGCGGGGTCTGCATGGCTCTCCTCCGTGATTGATCGAGATCGTTTCGCGCCGCGATACGGCCACGCCGATTGTAGACCGCATGCGGTCCTCGACGGCCGGTTTGTATCGCACTGTATCCGCATGGCCGGACGACACACGGCGACTCATAACGCCGCTTACGCGAAACATGCCAGATACGTCCCGCGGTTTTAATACCTCCAGGCCCGAACGATTCGAAAACAAACGGCGAATCGCCGGGCAGACATCCATCACATTCTCTGGAGGTTGAAATCATGAAAAGCATTCAATCGCTTATCGTTGCCGTGGCGCTCGCGCTTCCGGCCTTGTCGTTCGCACAATCGAATCAGCCGGTCACCCGCGCCGAAGTGCGCGCTCAACTCGTCGAGCTGGAACAGGCCGGCTACGATCCGTCGAGCGACCAGACGCAATATCCGCGCAACATCGAGGCCGCGCAGGCGCGCCTGAACGCGCAGAAAGGCGTCACGGCCTATGGCGCGTCGGCGAACGGCAGCGCGGTGTCGGGCGCGCGCTCGACGGATTCCGGCGTCATCGGCCTCGGCTCCGTGTACGCGCGGCCGTAAGCGTCGTGCAACCGGCGGCATCGGGTCCGAACGAAATCGACCGTTCGGACCCGATACGTTTTTTTGCGACAGATGCACTCGAATTGGCAGTGGCGCAGGCGATACACTCTCGTTGAAAAATGACCTTCACGCGCGGCTTGTGACGCACTGTGAAAGATGTTCGCGGAAAGTCGGTATCATCCATTTCCGCCCGACGCGGATTCCGCCAAATGTAACAACGTATCGCAGTTTTTTGCGTGCGACGCCACTGATTTCGAGGCGCAATATGCCCAACGACGTAGACATCATCACCGACGAGCAGATCGCTTCGATCGCCGACCGCCTGAGCGCCGAAGGCCGCAAGGTCTCCCCTGTAACCGTCTGGGCGGAGGCGCGCGGCGCGTCGATCGTCGCCATCGGCGCCGGCCTGCAGCGCTGGCGCGACGCGCAACAGACGCACACCCCGCAACCGGCCCCGGCCGCCTTGCCCGACGACCTCGCCGACTCGCTCATGAACGTGGCGCGCCGGCTCTGGTCGGTTTCACGCGACGAGACCGAGCGCGCCGCCGGTCAGCGTCTTTCCGCGACGAGCCAGCGGCTCTCCACGGCGCTGTACGAGCGCGACGAAGCGCTCGCCGAATTCGAACGGACGAACGCGGATGCCGCGAAGCATCGTCAGGAACTGGACGATCTCGCGGCCAAGCTGCGCGAATCCGAGGAAGCGATTGCGCGCGTGCGGGAAGAGTTCGCCGAAGCCACGGCGCGCGCGCAGGCCGTCGAGGCGCGCGCAGCGATGGAACAGTCGCAATTGCAGGCCGTGAAAGAATCGCTCGAAGAGCAGCGCCGCACGAACGAAACGCTGAGCTCGATGATCGCCGGCAAGGACGAAGAGATCGCGCGCATCACGCAGGAACGCGATCAGGTCCGGCAGGATCACGCAAGCGTGCAGACGCTCATCGCCGGAAAGGACGAAGAGATTGCGCGCATCGAGCAGGAACGCGACCAGGTCCGGCAGGATCATGCGAGCGCGCAGACGCTCATCGCCGGCAAGGACGAAGAGATCGCGCGCATCGAGCAGGAACGCGATCAGGTTCGGCAGGATCATGCGAGCGCGCAGACGCTCATCGCGGGTAAGGACGACGAAATTGCGCGCATCGTGCAGGAACGCGATGCAGCACGCGACGAGCACGCCGCGTTGAACCAGACGTCGCAAGCGCATTCGGAAGAAACGACCGCGCGTGCGCAAGCCGCCGAATCGCGCGCAAGCGAGAGCCTCGAGCGCATCGCCGCGCTGGAAGCCGAACTGAACGAAGCGCGTACGGCGCTGGCGTCGGAGCGCGAGACATCGGCCACGCATGGCGACGAAGCATCGGCGCAGCGCGAGCAGATTCAGCGCATGAACGGCGAACTGGAAGAAGCGCGGACGCAACTCGGCCGCCTGACCGAAGAACGGACGGCCGAAAGCGCCGAACTGGCACGCGTGTCCGGCGAAGTGAACGCGCTGCGCGAACGCGCCGAAGCGGCGGAGAAAAACGCGACGGACCTCGCGAAGCGCCTCGTCGAGAAAGAGCAGAGCGACGAGGCGGAAATCGCTTCGCTGCAGCGGCAGATTTCGGCGCAGGCCAAGTCGCATTCGAAGGCCTACGACGAACTGCGTGCCAACGCCGAGCAATGGGTCACCTACGCGAAAGACCTGCGTCAGCGTCTGGACGTGGCCAGCGAAAAGATTCTTTTCATCGATGCCCGCAGCACCGGCGAAGTCGCGCTCATGCGCAGGCTCGCGGTCGAACTGGAGCGTCTGAAGCCGGATCACGAACTGGTCTTGCGCGAGGCGCAACAGAGGCTGATCGGGGACAAGATGTCGCAGCAACTCGCGCAGAAGGGCTACCGCTACGATCAGGCGACGGCGGTCATGTCGAAGATCGAAGGCTGACGGACGCGCGCCATGGAAACGCGGACCATCGCCGTGTTTATCGGGCGCGACTGGCGCGAGCTTTATGACGCGATCTGGCGTCCCGACGTGTTCCCGACCTGGGCGTCGGGGCTCGCGCAATCCACGCTGGAAGACTGCGGCGATCACTGGCGCGCTCGCGGGCCGGCAGGCGATGTAACGATTCGCTTTACCGGCCACAACGCGTTCGGCGTGATGGATCATCGCGTGTCTCTTCCGAACGGCGACGAAGTGTATGTGCCGCTGCGGGTGTTTCAGAACGGCGCGGGCGCGGAAGTGGCGCTCACGCTGTTTCGTCAGCCGGGCATGTCGGACGAAAAATTCGCCGCCGATGCCGACTGGGTGCGCCGCGATCTTGCCACGCTCGCCGCGCGTCATTCGAAAGCGTAGCGAAGGCATGACGGCGCGCTTTACGGCGTCCACTGATACATCAAGATCTTCGCGCGGGCGTCGTCTTCCACGAGGACGACATACTCTCCGTTCGCCCGCCGCATTGCGCTGATCCCCAGTTCCACATCCACATGGCCGCTCGTGCCGCCTACATTCGCGCCCGGCGTCATGTAGCCGACCGGCGCGCCGGTGCGCGCGTCGTACACGTCGATCTTCTGCGTATATAGCTCCGCGACGAACAGATAATCGCCCGCCGTCGCAAGGCCGACAGTCGTCACGGGTGGCGTGCTCGCGGTATTCCACGGCAGCGCAATGCCGTACGTCATGACCGGCGTGCCCGCGCTCCAGTTGTCGTAGCGCGCGAGATACGGTCCGGCTTCTTTCCAGCGCGTGGCATCGTAAGGAACGGCTTGCGTGAAGCCCGTGATGTACATCGTGTCCGTTTCGGCGACATACAGCACACGTCCGATGCGCGTGAACGGCGCGGGCATCGCGTAGGTCTTCGCCGCCGCGTACGAATAGACCGGATTGCCGAGCGCATCGAAGCTTTGCACCGGCATCTGGCGAATGCCGCTCGTCGGCGTGCCGAACCAGACGCCGCCCGTCGCATCGACCCAGATAAAGCTGTTGCCGACCGCGCTGCCCGTCGCGGGATTGGCGGTGAATTCGGTGTCGTCGAGGCGGCCGTCGCCGTCGATGTCGCGCCACATCCATTCGCCCCACGCCGGCTGATTCGCCGGAAAGCCGCCCGCAATGAAGCTTTCCGCGAACATGCCCGACGGAATCGCGATACTGCCGTGCGCCGTATCGAAGCGATGTACGTAGAGTTCGTGCGAATACGGATCGAGCGTGTACAGATAGGGCCGGTTGCCGTTGAGACGCCGCACCATCGGTTCGCCGCGCACGTCGCGCCCGATATGCAGTTCCGGATCGTCCGGATAGCCGATACGATCGACGGTATAGGCCGCGTAGGTCCATTGCTTGCCGGGCGGCTTGGTCCAGTCGATCGTAAAGATTTTCGAGCCGGTGTAGACGGTGTTCGGCGCGCCCGGATCGAAGGCCGCGCCGTCGACGAACACGAGGCCGTCGAGTTCCCACAGCAGCGAACGCGAGATGCCCTTGAACGCCTGCAGCACCGCGCCCGAGCCGACCGAAGCCGAGTTCAGCGCGCGCGGTCCTTCGCCGTTCTGGCCGACGTACAGATTGCCCGCCGCATCGAAGCCGATACCGGTCACGAAGTTCAGCCGCCCCGCCTCGATCTTGCCTGCGGGCGCGTGATTCACGCCGTTCAACGTGCCGACGGGCGCCGCGGCCAACAGCATGCCCGCGGCGGTTTTTTTGTACGGACGGATTTGCTGGGCCGGTCCGATATCGGCGATATAGAGGTCGCCCGACGGCGCTATCGTGAGATCCGCGGGCACGGCGCCGTTGGGCAGCACCGGCGCGCCGCCGAGCTGCGCGCCTGCCGCCGAATAGTGCACGATCGACGCGCCCGCGATGATCCACAGCGATCCGTCCGCATCGAGCGCAATGCGTCCGATACGTTTGCCCGGTGCCGCCGTCGCGACATCGAACGCGCGTTTGCGGCGCATCGTATTCGCATCGAACACGATGATGCGGTTCGAATATTGATCGGCGACGAAAAGTTCGCTCTCGTTCGCCGCGAGCCCGCGAATGCCGGCGTCGGTGCTGGCGGGAACGGTATCGACGATCAGGAAACTGTTCTTCGACGCGTTCGCGCTGTTCCCCACGCCGCCCGCGAACGGCGCGCCCTGCGCGATATTGCCGATCGCGCGCCGCGTGATGCCGAACCACGTATAGCCGTTCGGCGGATAGTCCGCGCCGACGAGCCCGCCGCCCTGATTGCCGATCGACATCGCGGCGTAGAGATAGCTGCCGTTCGACGTGACGGCGTCGCCGCCCGCCGCGCCCCAGCCGTGCGTCGCGCCCGCCACCGCAATGCGGTCGCCGTTGCGGTAGGCGGCGATCTCGGCGCCGCTCTCGTCCCACGGCGAGTTGGTGTAGACGGTGCCGTCGGCGGCGACGTCGAGCGCCTGGATGTCCTGCTGCATCCATTTGCCGTCGCCGAAACCGAAGCTGTTGCCGATCCACGAAGTCGTGGCCGCGAGTTGCGACGGCGCGGCGTGTGCGTGCGGCGCGAGGCTCAGCGCCGCGAGAGAGGTCATCAATAAGGCAAATCGTTTCATCGCCCGGTTCCTTGCTTCAGGGGCCGCTATTGTGCTTAACGGCCCGATCAAGCGTTGCTTGAGACAGAACTTCCATGCACGACGACGGTGCGCATCGGCTAGTATGAAACCGGGCGATGACATCGGCACTGGATTGACTCGACATGAACGATCGCAACAAGGCAGCGGCATCGGACTGGGTGCGGCGCGCGGAACCGACAGAAGGTATCGAACGGATCGAGGCGTGGTTCGGCGGCAAGGCTTACGGCATGCATCGCCACGACACCTATGCGATCGGCCGCACGCTCGCGGGCGTGCAGAGCTTCAACTACCGGCGCGGGCTGCGTCACAGCGTGGCGGGACACACGATGGTCCTGCATCCCGACGAGCCACACGACGGTCAGGCGGGCACCGGCGAAGGCTTTCGCTATCGCATGCTATACGTCGATCCGGCGCTGATTCAGGCGATTCTCGGCGGCCGGGCGCTGCCGTTCATCGAAGGCGGCGTCACCACCGATTCACGCGTGTCGCGCGCAACCGAAGCCCTGCTGCAACGGACCGAAGGCGCGCTGCCGCCGCTCGAACCGCTCGAACAACACGATGCGCTGACGGAACTGGCGCTGGCGCTCGCTCAGGCGTCGGGAGCCGGAAGCGTTGCTGGTAGCGGCGATTACGCGAGTGCCGTGCGCGCGCACGATTTTCTGCATGCGAATTGCGAGCGCGTCATTACGCTTGACGAACTGGAACGCGTGACGGGGCGCGATCGTTTCGCGTTATCGCGCGATTTCCGCAAGTTCTACGGCACGAGCCCGTATCGATATCTGACAATGCGCCGTCTCGATCTCGCGCGGCGTCTCATGCTTGCCGGCACGCCGCTCGCCGATGTCGCCGCGTATGCGGGCTTCGCGGATCAAAGTCATATGACGCGGCAGTTCACGCAGGCCTACGGCATGCCGCCCGCGCGCTGGCGTGCGCTGGCGGGCGGCATCGCATTGCGCTGAACGGTTGCACGATCGTTCAAGACGCGCGCATGATGCGGACGTTACGCTGGGCTTCGTTCATCGTCATTGATACGGAGCACATCATGTCGTCCATTCCCTCTTCGCGCGGTCAGCGCATCGCAATCGATCCTCTCGACAAAGCGAGTCGAATCGAAGGCTTCTGGCAACAGCGCGTGATTGCCGAAATGAACGATTACCAGTTCAAGGTCGCGCGCGTCGAAGGCGATTTCATCTGGCACAGTCACGCGGACACGGATGAAACCTTCATCGTGCTCGAAGGCGAACTGCGAATCGACTTTCGCGACGGCGCGATGCATCTGCGCGCGGGCGAAATCGGCGTCGTGCCTAAAGGCGTGGAGCACAAACCCTATGCCGCGGGCGAAGTGAAGATATTGCTGATCGAGCCGCGCGGCGTGGTGAATACGGGCGCCACGCACAGCGAGCGCACCGCGCCCAACGATATCTGGATTTGACGCCGGACGGAGCCGTACGGTCCGGCACGCTATCATGTGCGTATTCAACCTGTGCCACATGAGCCGGAGAACTGTATGGCTGGACTTCAGGAAAGCGTCAGCATGGCGTTGTTCTGTGATTTCGAGAACGTCGCGTTGGGCGTTCGCGATGCGAAGTACGAAAAATTCGATATCAGACCCGTGCTTGAACGCCTGTTGCTGAAGGGAAGCATCGTCGTCAAGAAAGCGTATTGCGACTGGGATCGTTACAAGGGCTTCAAGGCCTCGATGCACGAGGCCAGTTTCGAACTCATCGAAATACCGCATGTGCGGCAGTCGGGCAAGAACTCGGCCGATATCCGGCTCGTCGTCGATGCGCTCGATCTCTGCTACACGAAATCGCATGTCGATACCTTCGTCATCATCAGCGGAGACTCGGATTTCTCGCCGCTGGTCTCGAAGCTGCGCGAGAACGCGAAGAAGGTGATCGGTATCGGCGTGAAGCAATCGACATCGGATCTGCTCGTCGCCAATTGCGACGAATTCATCTTCTACGACGATCTCGTGCGCGAGCAGCAACGCGCCATCGCCCGCGAAACGCGCGAAGCACGACGCGCCTCCGACGAAGAGCGTCAGCCGAAGCAGGAAATGGAATCGCGCAAGTCGCAGGCCATTGCGTTCGCGGTCGAAACGTTCGAGGCGCTGGCGTCGGAGCGCGGCGAGAGCGGCAAGATCTGGGCATCGGTGCTCAAGAGCGCGATCAAGCGCCGCAAGCCGGGCTTCAGCGAAGCGCAATACGGCTTCAGGGCGTTCGGCAATCTGCTCGATGAAGCGCAATCGCGCGGTCTGCTCGAAGTCGGACGCGACGATAAATCCGGCTCGTTCGTCTATCGCTCAGTGCAGGCGAGCGCGGCCGATATCAGGCAAGCCGAGACGGCGAGCGCACCGCGAGAAACCGAAGTCAGCGGGAACGTTCATCACAAGTCCGCGCAGGAGTCACGCGCCGTCGCGGAACGTGAGGCGCCCGAAGCGCTGCCGGTCGAGCCGAAGAAGAAAAAGACGCCCGCGCCGCGTCGTGCGCGCAAGACCGCAGCGAAAAAACCGGCGCCTGTCGATGTTCCGCAGGAAGTCGAAGCGCCCGCGCCCGCGGAAGCCGTAGTCGCGGAGGCGCGGCCTGCGAAGCCTGCGCGCAAGTCGTCTTCGCGTACGGGACGCTCGCGCAAGGCCGTCGAGAAAGTGCGCGAGCAGTGAAAGCGCGCGGCTCAGTCCATCGTGGCTGAAGCCGTTTCGCGCGCCTGTGCGGCGGCATGTTCCTCGGCGCGCCAGCGTTGCCGCGAGCGATACATCGTCGCCAGCGCAATGCGCGCCATCTTCACCCAGCCCGACGGACGCGGGTCCGCGAGCATGCTGAGCGCGCGCGCATAGTCGAGCGTGAGACCCGGCGTCCACGCCATCGTGGCGGCGCGTTTGCGCACCTGCGCGGCGACCCACAGTTCGGGCGTCGTCATGATGCGCACCAGCGGCCGCCATCCGCCGCCCGTGCCCCACACGCGCGCGGACGCGCCTTCTATCGCGGCTTCCAGCGCGCGCGCCACGGTGCTCGAACAGTTGCGATAGGTGAGGTTATAGGTCTCGTCGCGGCGATACTCGTTCCAGAAGCGCGCAAGCCGTCCCGGATCGTAATTGCGGATGCGCACCTGCTGCGTCGACGGGCACCATGCCTTCGATTCCGTCGCGTAGTCGGGCTGGAAGAGGCCGGGGACATCGTTCTCGCGCGTCGCGCGCAGCGTGCGTGAGAACTCGTTCGGCGAACGGTCGATCTCGACCGCCGGATACAGGCTGATATACACGCCTTCGGGCGACTCCAGCGCGGCGTGACCCGTCGAAATGGTCCCGTTCCTGTCGATGGCGGCAATATAGCGGTCGACGATCAATTGCCGCTTCGCCTGCGTCTTCGCGGTGCCGACGGGCGTCCAGACATGCACGGTCAGTGCCGCTTCGTCGGGGCCCGGCGGGCCGTCGTACACGGTGCCTGCAACGGAAGCAGAAGCCGCACTTGCGTTCAGCGCGGCGGAGGCCGCGTCCTCTTCGACAGCGGGATTCGCCGCCATGCGACGCACGCGCGCCGCAAGCAGAATCATGTTCCAGCCGCCGAAGAAAAGCCCGAACGCGACGCAGTACGCCACGGTGCCCGCGTAATGGTCTGGATACGGCTGATAAAAGAAGATCGCGATGGCGATTTCGAGCACGCCGCCCGCCGTCGCGAGCCGCCATCTGCGGAAGCGGACCACGCGCGCCGAGATGATCTGCAACGCGCCATCGACGAGAAAGAGCGTGCCGAAGATGAGCGACAGCACGAAGTTGCCGTGCTCGCCGCCAATCAGCACGAGCAGCGCCGAAAGGCAGAACGTCGTGCCTTTTACGTAGCGCAGCGTGCGCTGTCCGCCCATGCCGGTCCACGCCACCGCGAGCGTGGCGAGTCCTTCGAGCAGCATCAGCAGCGCGAAGGGCATGATGGGGAAGTACAGGGAGCCGTCGAGCGCGTCCGTGAAGATGACCCCGCCGAGCAGGATGCTGAAGAGGCCGAGCGTCAGCAGCGTGCGCCAGCGCGTGCGCAGGTAATCGACGCCGAGAAGAATCATCACGAGACGAACCATCGCTTCCTCTGTCTGATCATTCATGCCTGATGGGGACGCGGCGTATGCTCCAGGCGCGGCCAGACAATTTATACGGCATCGACGGGTGAAGCGGCAAGAACGAAACGCCGTGTTCCAAGCAAAAATGCAGACGAAAGCGCGCGGCGCCCGTGATACATCCACGAGCGCCGCGCGCCAGCTTTCAATTGTCGCTTACTGCACAGCGTGCTTCGCCGCATCTTCGATGACCGCCGCCACTTGCTTGGGCCGCGATTCGTAGACGGAATGGCTCGCGCCGGGAATCACCGTCATGTGGCTGTGCGCGCGTTCGTAGTACCAGCGTTCCAGATCCGGATTGATGATCTTGTCGTCGCCCGCGACGATGCCCCAGCTCGGCTTCGTCGTCCATGCCGCTGCGGTCAGCGGCGTCGTGAAGACTTGCGCCGCCGTGAGGATCTGCGAATGCGATTCGAACTGCGCCTGCTTGAGCGGCAGATCCGCTGCGAAGTCCTTCGGGAACACCGCCGGGTTCAGATACGTGTAGCCGTCCGCGGTTTTTTCCACCGCGCCCGTCTGCTTCGCAAGGAAGCTGGGCGTCTTCTTGCCGAGCGCGCCTTCGTCTTCGCCCACGTTCGGCGCGTGCGCCGCGACATAGACGAGTCCCGCGACATGCGGATCGACGCCCGCCTCGGTGATGACCGAGCCGCCGTAGCTATGGCCGACCAGAATCGTCGGGCCGTCCTGCAGATCGAGGACGCGCTTGGTTGCGGTGACATCGGCGTCGAACGAGGTCAGGGGCTCCTGAACCAGCGTGACGTGGTAGCCGTCCTTGGTGAGGATGTCGTAGACCGGCTTCCATCCCGAGCCATCGACCCACGCGCCATGCACGAGGACGATGTTCTTGACCGGTGCGTGCGCGGCATCCTGAGCCAGCGCGTTCGTCGATGCGAAAACACCGGCGGACAACGCCAGAACCGAGGCTGCTTGCAAGATACGCTTCATGAAAAACTCCGCTTGAGGCATTGAGAGATCAGCAATCCGGACACGTGGATCAGCTGCCGAAATACGGCTGGCAGAAGTCGACCGGTCCGACGCAGTTGTTCTTCGCGGCGACATGCTTCCCGACGCCCGAAGCGCTCGTGCCGGTCTGTGCACCGCCATATGCTTGTGCGGCGCTGGCGCCTTGCTGCGCGGCGACCTTCGCTTCGGCGGCCTGGATGTCCGACGGGTAGTACGCATCGCTTGCGATTGCCGGGTTATAGCCGGCCTTTTCGACTGCGACGAGATCGGCACGCACTTCGGCACGCGTGACGGGACCGTTCGACTGCGCAAACGCGAACGCCGGAGCGGCAAGCGTGGTGGCGGCGAGGGTCAGGCAAACGAGATACTTTTTCATGGTGAACTCCTTGAGAAGATGATTAGCTATACGAAGCAAACAAAAATGTTTTCACTCCTGTACCGGGCCGTGAGCCGCCGCATCGAGCGACGCTTGCTGGTTTCTGTGTATCTGCTTATTTGCGTATCGCGACCGTGATGACAATGTATCGGCTCGCTCGCCCGGCGACTACACCTACGAAGGAGCGTTCCTGCTTCAACCAAGGTTGCAGCGCCTAAACGTTCGCGTGCAGGATTCGCCGATAAAGCAGCCGTCTATATGCGGCGTATGCGACTCGCGCATGAGTCATGTCATGCCGCCGTGTGACGCGCTCATACCAAGGTGTTATCGCCCGGCGATGTCCGCGCCACCGAGCGCCGCGCGGTTCCATCCGCCGCCGAGCGCCTTGAGCAGATGGACGCTTGCATCGAAGCGGCGCGCGTCGATCGTTTCGCTCTGGCGTTCGTTTTCGAGCGCGATGGTCTGCGCACTGGCAACCTCCAGATAGTCCGCAGCGCCCGCCTGATAGCGATTCTTCGCGAGCGTGAGCGATAGTTCGGCGGCGGCCGTCGCGCGCTGCTGGCTCTGCGCTTCCTGTGCGAGCGTATCGATCGCGCTCATGTCGTCTTCGACTTCCTGAAACGAACTGAGCACCGTTTGCCGATAATCGGCGACCGCGCCTTCGTACTGCGCCTGCGCATGCGCGAGCGCGGCGTCGCGGCGTCCGCCATCGAAGAGCGTGCCTGTCAGTTGCGCGCCGAGCGACCAGAACAGACTCGACGCCGTGAGCCAGGGCGCGAAGAACGTGCTCTCCAAACCCGCCGACGCCGATAACGTGAGATCCGGATAAAACGCCGCATGCGCCACGCCGACGCGCGCATTGGCAGCCGCGACACGCCGTTCGGCCGCAGCGATATCGGGTCGGCGTTCGAGCAGTTCGGACGGCACGCCCGCAGGAATCTGCGGCAACGTCGATAGCGCGGTGTTGGGCGCGAGCGTGAACGTGGAAGCGGGCACGCCGCACAGTGTTGCAATCGCGTCCTGAAGTTGCGTGCGTTTCACGTCGATGTCGCGATCCTGTGTGCGCGCGCTTTCCAGTTGCGTTTGCGCTTGCGCGACGGCGGATGCATCGATGGCGCCATCGGCGAGCCGTTGCTGAAGGATGTGCAGCGCGGATGCGTATGCGGTCACGGTGTCGTCGAGCAGCTTCTTTTGCCGATCGAGCGAGCGCAGATCGAAGTAATCGGCGGCTAGTTCGCTCGTCACCGACAAGCGCACCGCTTCGAGATCGGCCTGGCTTGCCTGCGCGTTGTCGTGTGCCTGCAAAGTGGCGTCTTTCACGCGGCCGAACAAATCCGGCTCCCAGCTTGCGGCGAGGCCCGTCGAATAATCGGGCACCGTCTTGCCCGCAAGCGAGCGATGCTGAAGGTTCTGCGACGTGCGAAAGCGCTGCTGCGCGACGCCCGCGCTCACGGTGGGCGCATAACCCGCGCGCTGATAATCGACCAGTGCGCGCGCCGCCTGCAATTGCGCGACGGCCTTCTTCAACGAGTGATTCGATACGTCGACGCGTGCTTCCAACTGATCGAGATCGTGGTCGCCGAATACGGTCCACCATGCGCCGCGCGGCGCGTCATCCGCGGGTGCGGCGACGGTCCAGCCCGCGGAAGGCTGCGCGGCCGCATACTGCGCGGGAACGTCGATGGCGGGCGCGCTGTAGCGCGGCAGGGTCGTGCACGCGGCGAGGGCGCCGGCGAGACATGCGGCAAGCATCGCGCGAACGGGCGCAGCCGAAGTGTGGGGCATGATAAAAGTCCATTTACGCTGGGCTAGCGGTGCGGAGCGCTTCGCCGTCGCGGATCGAATCGCTCGGGTTGTCGATCACGCGATCGTTCGCGTTGAGTCCCGTCGATATTTCGACATAGATGCCGAAGTCGCGGCCGATGGTGACCTTCTTGAGCTTGGCCCGACCATCGCTGCCGAGCACGGCGACGGTCACGCCATCGGGCCGGAACAGCAGCGCGCTGGCCGGCAACTGAAGCTCGGGCGCGGCGCTCGCGAGCGATAGATGCAACTCGGCATACGCGCCCGGCATCAGCGCGCCATCGTGATTGTCGATGTCCGCTTCGACGCGCAAGGTCCGGCTCACCGGATCGATCGCGTCCGCGCTGCGCGCGACCGTCGCGGTAAAGCGCCGGCCGGGATATTGCTGCGTCGTGAGCCATACGGGCATGCCGGGCTTCACGCTCGCGGCCGCGTCCTGCGGCACATCGACGAAGACACGCAGCCGATCCGTCTGCTCGATATGCATCAGCTCGCCCGGCATGCCCGCGAGTCCCGGCGCGCCGCCCGCGGTGACAAGCGACCCTACGTCCACGTTGCGCACGGTAATCACGCCATCGAAGGGCGCGGTGACCTTCTGGTACGACGCCATCTCTTCGAGTTGCGTGACGTCCGCTTGTTTCGCCTGCAAGGCCGCGTGTTTCGCGTCGCTGTCGCTGGTCTTGGCGTCGGCGTCTTGCGGCGAGACGGACTGCGTTTGCAACATGGTTTGCCAGCGCGCGGCCGTGCTGCTCGCAAAGCGATAATCCGCTTGCGCCATCGCGGCATCGGCGCGAGCCTGTTGCAGATGCGCGTCGAGTTCGGGCGTTTCGATGCGGGCGAGCACTTGCCCCGCATGCACATGCGCGCCGATATCGGCGTACCACTGCTGCACATAACCGCTCGTGCGCGCGTAGATCGATGCATCGGCCCACGGCATCACCGATGCAGGCAAAAGCAATTCCTGCGTGGCGGGCGCATGCGTGGGCGCGATCGTCGCGACGACCGGCTCGCGCTGCTCATCGACCTGATGCGTCTGCGCAGCGCGCGCATGCAGGCGCGGCACGATGCCTATGGTGAGCAATGCAGCGGCCACACAGCCGATCGCGATTGCAAGCCTGGGCATGCGCTTGCCGTTTGAAGAACGAATTGGCGAGTCCATTCGATATTCCTTATTCGACGCTTGAAGCAGATTCGAGACGAAGCGGTTCCTTGCGGCGACGCTGCGCGAGCCAGCCATGCACCATGCCGAACACGACCGGCACGAACACGAGCGTGGACAACGTACCGATGGCGAGACCGCCGATCACCGCGCGTCCGAGCGGCGCGTTCTGCTCGCCGCCATCGCCTAAACCGAGCGCCATCGGCAACATGCCGATGAGCATCGCCAGCGCCGTCATCAGTACGGGACGGAAGCGGTTGAACCCTGCATCGAGTGCGGCGGCGAGCGGCGCCGTGCCGCTCTGCAACGCATCGCGCGCGCTGTTGATGACGAGAATGCTGTTCGCCGTGGCGATGCCGATGCACAGGATCGCGCCCGTGAGCGCGGGCACGGAGAGCGTGGTCTGCGTGGCGAACAACATCCACGCGATGCCTGCCATGGAGCCGGGCAGGCCACTGATGATGATGAGCGGATCGATCCACGACTGAAAGTTCACGACCATCAGCAGATAGACGAGCGCGATTGCGAAGACGAGGCCGAAGCCCAGTCCCGTGAACGATTCGTTCATCGATTGCACCTGTCCGCGAATCACGATCGACGATCCCGGCGGCAAGTGCGCGCGTTCGGCATCGACGAGCCGGGTTACGTCGGAGGCCACGCCGCCGAGATCGCGAGACTGCGTCGATGCGAAGATATCGAGCACAGGCTGCACGTTGTAGTGCGACACGACAGCCTGCTGCACGCTGCGCGATGTAGTGCCGAGCGTGCCCAGCTGATTCTGCGGATCGGCGGATACGTCCTTGGTAGTCAGCGGAATGTTGTCGAGCGTTTGCAGCGAGTGAATGTCGTACTGCGGCACTTCGGCCATCAACGGATAGCTCACGCCGTTCTTCGGATCGAGCCAGAAGTTCGGCGTCGTCTGCGAACTGCCGGACAACGCGATCAGCAGATTCTGCGCGACATCGCGTTGCGTAAGCCCGGCTTGCATCGCCTTCGTGCGATCCACGTTCACGTCGATCGTCGGTTCATCGCCGGGCTGCTGGATGCGTGCATCGACGAGGCCGCGCACGCCGCGCATCTCATCGAGCAGACGGTTTGCGACCGCACGATTTTCAGCGAGCTTGTTGCCGACGATTTGCACGTCGATCGGCGCGGGCAAGCCGAAGTTCAGAATCTGGCTGACGATATCGGCGGGCAGAAACGCGAAGCTCACGCCGGGAAACGCTGCGTTCAGCACGTTGCGCAGACGCGCGACATATTGCGCAGTGGGCTTGTGCTGCGGCGCGAGTGTGATGAGGATATCGGCGTCTTCTGGACCGATCGGGTCCGACGAATCGTAAGTCAGATTGATGCCGCTCACCGGCACGCCGATGTTATCGAGCACGGCGGCCTGTTCGTTCGCGGGAATCACGCTGCGGATCTTCGCTTCGACTTCATCCGTGATGCGCGCCGTCTCTTCGATGCGCGTTCCCGTGGGCGCGCGCAAGTGCAGCCGTATCTCTCCCGTATCGACGGAAGGAAAGAAATTGCGGCCCTCGAACGGCACGAGCACGAGCGATGCAAGACATAGTGCGAGCCATATCGGCACGAAGCGGCGCCGCTTTTCGATAGCCGTTTGCAGCACGTTGCGATAGCGCACGCGCAGTGCTTCGAAGCGCCGCTCGAATGCCGACTGGAAGCGCCTCAATGCACCAGTCACGCCGTGGATCTTCGTGGGCGTATGCGAGGGCGCGCGCATGAGATACATCGCGAGCGTCGGGATGAGCGTGCGCGAGAAGAAGTACGACGCGCACATCGCGAAGATCACGGCCTCGGCCAACGGCACGAACAGATAGCGCGCCACGCCCGAGAGCAGGAACATCGGTATGAAGACGATGCAGATGGAGAGCGTCGAGACGAAGGTCGGCACGGCAATCTCGCCGGAGCCGTTCAGGATCGCATCGTGAAGTGGTTCACCGTTCTCCAGATGATGCGTGATGTTTTCGATGGCGACTGTTGCATCGTCGACGAGAATGCCGACCGCAAGCGCCAGGCCGCCGAGCGTCATGATGTTGAGCGTCTGCCCAAGCGCACTGAGCGCGATCAGCGACGTGAGCACGGCAAGCGGAATCGATACCGCAATGATCAGCGTCGCGCGCCAGCTGCCGAGAAAGAGCAGGATCATCACCGCAGTGAGGCAGGCTGCGATCAACGCTTCGCGCACCACGCCTGAGATCGCCGACTTCACGAACACCGACTGATCGGATAGCGGCGTGATCTTGAGCGCCTTGGGCAGACCAGCGGCGATCTTCGGCAGCATCGCTTTCACTTGAGCGATGATCGTGAGCGTCGACGCGCTGCCCGTCTTCTCGACTTGCAACAATGCCGCGCGCTTGCCGTCCGCACGCACGATATTGGTTTGCGGCGCGAAGCCGTCGATCACATGCGCGACATCGCGCACATAGATGACGCCGCCGTTCACGGTCTTGATCGGCAGATCGTTCAGTGCGGCCACGGTCTGCGTGCTGCCGTTCATCTCCACGTTGTATTCGCGCGCGCCGATCTTGGCCGTGCCGCCCGGCAGGATGAGGTTTTGCGCGTTGACGGCGTTGACTACATCGACGGGCGCGAGTCCTTTCGCCTGAAGTTTGGCCGGGTCTAGCTCGACCATGATCTGACGAATCTTGCCGCCATACGGCAGAGGCACGGCCGCGCCCTGAACCGTTGCGAGTTGCGTGCGGATGAAGCTGTTGCCGAGATCGTAGAGCGTCTGCTCAGGCAGCGTCTTGCTGGATAGCCCCAGTTGCAGCACGGGCACGGTCGAAGCGTTGTACGTGATGATGTTCGGCGGCAACGTGCCCGGCGGCAGCACGCGAAGAATGGACGCCGAATTCGACGCGGCCTGAGCGATCGCGCGATTGATATCCGCGCCCGGATGAAAAAAGATCTTTACCACCGACACGCCGTTGAGCGATTGCGACTCGATGTGCTCGATGTCGTCCACATCGGTCGTCAGCGCGCGCTCGTAGTTCGACGTGATGCGATGCGCCATGTCTTCGGCCGAGAAACCGTTATACGACCAGACGATGCTGACCACCGGAATATCGATGTTCGGAAAGATATCCGTGGGCGTGCGCATGATCGCGAGCGGCCCGAGGATGAAGAGCAGCACGGCGAGCACGATGAACGTGTAGGGCCGGCGAAGGGCCAGTTTTACGATCCACATAGTGCCTGTCAGCTTGAGTAGGAGAGCGCGTGCGCCGCGGCTTGCACACGCATGGGCGGGAAGTCGGGGGCAGTGTTGCACGGCGGTTCGAGGCGTTTTTGTGGAATCGCACGCCGGCATGCGGGGCGGGCGTGGCGGAACGCGCGAATTAAACCTTGATATAGGTTGACGCAACCATTGGGCAGGGTAGTCAACCCTATGTACGGCTAGGCGGTTCGTTTCCGGTTGATTAACTTTGAGTCATCGCGGTGCCGGCTTTCCGGGCGGCCGCAAGACCCTAGCATCGGACGAAACCATCATGACTCTCAGCCTGCTGTCGCATCCCGATACGCCGCCGCGCGTACCCTTGATCGAACTCGAAGACCGATGGCGCAACCCGGGCCCGGTCCGCTCTGAACCGATGGCCATATCGCGCTGGCTGCATCACGGCGAAACGCCGCTCGAAGCAACGGACGAAAGCAGCAGCACGTTTCACTGCATCAGCCTGAATCTGAAGTGCGCGTCGCTGATCTTTCATCACGCGGGCCGCAAGATCATTCATGGCCGCTTGCCGGCAGGCGTCGTGCAAGTGACTGCGCCGGGCACGCGCGTGTCAGCCCGTTTCGAATCGGCGATGGATGTGCTGCATCTCTTCGTGCCGCAACAGACATTGGCCGAATGCTATGAGGACTTGTTTCAACGTTCGCATGCGGGCGATATCGTGCTCGACGATCCCAAGCTGATTCGCGATCCCGCGCTCGAACGTCTCGGTCAGGCGCTCGCGGTTTGCAAGACCGAAGGCACGGCGCTGGGCCGCGTCTTTATCGACAGCGTGAGTCTTGCGATCGTGTCGCGGCTCGTCGCGCGTCATTTCGCGTCGACGGCCGCGCGCGGGCGCGAGCCATCGGCGCTGCCGCAATGGCGCATCAATCGCGTGTCGGAATTCGTCGAGTCGCATCTGGCGGAGAACATCAGTCTCGCGGATATCGCAGCGAGCACCGGTCTTACGCGCATGCATTTCGCTGCGCAATTCCGCCGCGCGACCGGCATGCGGCCGCATGAGTACCTTCTGCAGAAGCGCATCGAGCGCGCGCAGGAGCTTTTGCGCACGTCCAAACACAGCATTCTCGATGTCGCGTTCTGCTGCGGCTTTCGCTCACAGGCGCACTTCACGACGGTCTTCAAGCGCCTGGTCGGCGCCACGCCGAAGTACTGGCAGACGACGTCGCTCAACGCAGCCTAAAGCTACGCATCGCACGCAATCCCTTCGATAAGGAGCTGAAACATGGCAGAAGCCGCTATCGCCCTCGATCCCTGGGCACAAACGATTTTCCAGTTGACGACGTGGCATGAGGGCGCGGGCATCGAAGCGCCCTTGACGCGGCGGCCGTTTGCTCAAGCAGGCGACGGACGCGTCGCGGTCAAGTTGATCGAGCGTCCTTCGACCACCACGGCCACGATCGAATGGCGCGACTCGACGCGCTGCTGCTACGGCGATCAGGTATGGCGAGCCATGCGTGCGCGCACAGCGGGCGTGTGCGCGATGAGCGGCTGCGCGATCAGCCCGGGCGATGCGGTCTATGGGCCGAACCCGCGCCCCGTTCCTTCCAACGCGGGCGCGATGATCCTGGCGTCGGTGCTGGATCAGGCGACGCCCGCGTGATGCGCGTACCCAATCGCGTGCGTCAGCGGCCGGCGATATTGCCGTCGAAGGTCGTTTCCCATCCGCCGCCGAGCGCCTTGCACAGCGAGATGAGATTCGCGGCGGCCGTCGCCTTGCTCTGTTCGAGCTTGCTCTGCGCATCCAGCAACTGCCTTTGCACGTTGAGCACATCGAGATAATCGAGCGCGCCTGCCTTGTAGCGTTGCTGTGCAATGCCGAGCGCGCGCTGATTGTAGGCGACCACGGAAATGAGACGATCACGCCGCCGCTGTTCGGCGTCATACACGACGAGTGCGTCGTCGACTTCACGCCATGCATCGAGCACGGTGTGCTTGTAGACGATCGCGGCTTCTTCCTGTTGTGCCTCGCGCAGTTGCAGCGTGCCCTTGAGACGCCCGCCTTCGAAGATAGGCAGCGTGATCGAAGGCCCGACGACGAACTGCCCCGATGCCCAATCGGCGAGATTGGAAAGCTGAAGGCTTTGAAACCCGGCGCTGCCGTTGAGCGAAATGCGCGGATAGAAATCCGCCTTCGCCATGCCGATCGACGCGGTGGCCGCATGCAACTGCGCCTCGGCCTTCTTGATGTCGGGACGCCGCTGCACGAGTTCCGACGGAAAGCCGATAGGCACCTGTTGCGGCAGCTTCGGAACGTCGCCCGCTTCGGCAAGCATCGACTGAAGCGCGCCCGGTTGTTCGCCGAGCAGCACGCCGATCGCGTTGATCGTGGTGCTGCGGCGCGATTCGAGCGTCGGAATCAGGCTCTCGATCGTCTCCACTTGCGCGGCGGCATTGGCGACATCGAGATCCGTCGTCACGCCTTCTCGCACGCGAATTTGCGTGAGCCTCAACGCATCGCGGCCGATGCCGAGATTCTGTTTCGCGATGTCGAGCAGCGATTGCGTGTCGCGCAACTCGATGTAATCGCGCGCCAGTTCGGCGCGGGCCGAGAGCAGAATCGCGTTGCGGTCTTCATACGATGCTTCCGTCAACGCGCTCGCGGCTTCGACGCCGCGTCGTGCGCGGCCCCAGATGTCGAGTTCCCACGATGCATCGAAACCGAACTGATACAGGTTATAGGCAGGTGATCCCTTCGAACCGGGAATGGCCGCGACGCCGAGCGGTGCATTCCCCGCCGCCGATTGCGGCTGACTCTGCGACGGCGTGACGCCGAGCAGCGACAAAATGCCGTTCTCGCTGCCGCGCTCGCGGTTGTACGATGCGGCGGCATCCAGCGTCGGCAACTCTGCTGCACCGGCGACGCGTTGCGTGGCCCGGCTCTGCCGCAGACGCGCGGAGGCCGCGGCGACATCGAGGTTGGCACTCGCCAGCCGTTGCTCCATTGCGTTCAGCACCGGATCGTTGAACAAGGTCCACCACTCGGGGTTGAACTCGGCCTGCACGGCTTTGCTCGCGGCCTCGGCGGCGCGGGTCTGCTCGAAGACATCCGGCGTGGCCGTCTTCGGATGCTCGAAGTCCGGTCCGAGCATGCAGCCCGTCATCGCGAAGCTCGCGAGTATTGCAAGCGCCAATGCACTCAGGGTAGATTCGCTCGCGTTCATTTCGCATCGGCTCCTTGCGCAAGCTTCTCGCCCTGGCGGCCGACAGCCACTTCCGCTTCGACGGACAGTCCCACGCTCAACGCCGATGCAGCTTCCTGACCGGGATCGATCGTGATCTTGACCGGCACGCGTTGCACGACCTTGGTGAAGTTGCCCGTTGCGTTGTCGGGCGCGATGGGCGCGAAGCTCACGCCCGTGGCAGGCGCGAGACTGTCGACGCGGCCTTTGATCACGACGCCTGGAAAGCTGTCGACCTTGATGCGCACGCTTTCGCCCGGACGCATGTGGGTGATCTGATTCTCCTGAAAGTTGGCGACCACATAAGCGTTCGACAACGGAACGATGGCGAGCACCGGTGCACCGGGCGTGACGAACGCGCCGACGCGCGCGGAACGCCGTCCGACCTTGCCATCGACGGGTGCATGAATCTCCGTGTACGACAGATTCAGCCTGGCCTGCTCCAATGCCGCTTCGGCACGCGCGAGCGCCCCGGCGGAGCGGTCACGTTGTGCGCGCAGCACGTCCAGGTTCTGCTCGGTCGTCTTCAATGCGGCGCGATCATGCGCCTGCTGCGCGAGTTGCTGCGAAAGCGTGCTCGATGCGCGTTGATGTTCCTGCGTGGTGCCCGCGCCCGTCTCCGAGAGATTCTGATAACGCGATGCGTTCGCACGCGCGAACTCGATGGCGGCATCGTCGGAGCGCAGCGTCGCGCGAGCCTGGTCGACGAGCGAGGGCTGTCGCGCGATTTCAGCATCGAAGTTCGCGACGGATGCGTGCGCGGCGGTTACGTCGGCTTGTGCGCTCATCAACGCGGCGCGAAAGTCTCGGTCATCGATACGCACCAGCAGTTGTCCTGCCTTGACCGACTGATTGTCTTCGACCAGCACGCCGGAAATCTGCCCGGCGATGCGTGGCGCGACCAGCGTGAAATCGGCCTGTACGTAGGCGTCGTTGGTGGTTTGCGTCGATGAATCGGAAAGCAGTCTGATGCACGCCCACGCCACGATGACGAGCACGAGGACCAACGCCGCGATGCGAATGAGCTTGAGATTGGAACTGATGAAGGTTGACATGGATTTCGTCCCTTAATGGGAAGGGGGCGGCGTAACGGTCCACGGCGGATAAATGCGCACAGGAAGCACCGGAACAAGGAGAAGAAGGGCGACGGCGACGCACGCCATCACGCGGTAGAGATCCGCGGACATCAGCACGAGCGCCTGCTCGTGCACGCGATGCGCGAGTTCGCCGATACCATGCCCCGAGTCGATGCTTTGATTCGTGACGAGCGCACGATTGCCAAATTGATCGACGAGCATGTTTGAATGAAAGCGTTCGCGCGCCGTGCCAATTCCTTCGATGAGCGCCGTTGCGATAGCTGCGGAAAACGTCTTGATCGAATTGAACATGGCCGATGCGAACGGACCTTCTGTGGGAGGAAGACCTGTGGTGACGCCCATCAGAATGCCGAGGATGACCATCGGCTGCGCGGCGATTTGCAGCGACTGAAGCCAATAGAAATTCTCGCGGACCCATTCGGATGTGATGTAGCTTCCCATCACGCACGTGGCGATCATGAGGCACAGTCCGGTCGCGAGAATCCAGCGAAAATCGACACGCTTGAGGTTCAGCACGGCCGCCGTCAACGGAAGCGTGAGCAACAGCGGAATCGCGACCAACAGCGACAAGGGAGTAGTCTGCAACGCGCGATACGTGTGAATCCTCGCGAGATATTGACCCGGTATTGCAGCAACGCCGACCAACAGAATCACCGCACCGACAAGCGTCGTGAGTCCGTGCGCGAAGTTTCTGCGTTCGAGTAGCTGGAGCTTGAAGAACGGAAGCGGATGAAACCATTCGTTGACGAGGAACGCCACGAGCAGCACGGTCCCGCCGATGAACATCACGCGGATCAGTTCCGAGTTCAACCAGTCGAGACGATCGCCTTGCAGAAGACCGATGACGAGCATCGCAACGGCGGGGCATCCGAGAAGAAAGCCCGTCCAGTTGAAAGCGCGAAAGCGTTCGAGCTTGAGCGGATCGGTCGGCAAGCCCAGTTGAATCGCAACGCAACTCAGCAAACCGAGCGGCACGATCTGCCAGAACGCCATTTTCCAGCTGACGTATTCGGTCCAGAGCGCCGCGAGCGGTGTACCGAGCGCCGGACCGAATGTCGCGGTCATTGCATATCCGGCGAGGCCGTAGAGCTTGACCTTCGGCGGCAGATAACGCAATGCGACGATGATCAGCATCGGCGGAAGGCAGCCGCCCGCGATGCCTTGCAACACACGCAGCGTATAAAGCGTCGGCAGGTTCGGTGCGAACGGGCACAGGACGCCGAAGAACATCGTGGCGACCACGGCGCCGATGGTGAATCGCTTGAGCGTGAAAGTGATGCCGAACCACGGTGCGAACACCATCGTCGCGACGTTGGCCGCTTCGAATAATGTCGTGAGCCAGGTGCCGTCGTCATGTCCGATCGACAGTGCGCCCTGAATATCGGCCATTGCCAGCGCGGTGACCTGTTCGTTCAGGATGGCAAGCAACGAGGCGAGCAGCATGCCGATCAGACCCATCGCGAGACCGAGCGAAAGCGCGGGTTGCTGCGGGGCGACGGTCGTTGCCGCTTGCTGATCGGCGGTCGTGGATTGGACGGTGGTCATAAGGGTTCGCTAGCTGCTCGTGTTCAGTCAGACATCGCATGTGGCCTTTGCCGTTCGAGGCCGCGCGCGCTTCAAGGAATCGAGACCAGCTTTTGCTTTAATCTTTGCACTCGACCGATGGCCGCGTCGCAACCACTTAACGGCTTAGGGAATTCTAGAAGCGAGTGACACTTGATGTAGCCGAAATGAGCCGCTTTTTAGGCCATTTCATGTGCGAAATTTGCCAGGCGATGCTTTAAGGACATGACGTCGCCTTAAACGACATCGTCGTTATTCTGGAATGCTTTGGAGTATAGTCGCGGCCAATCGAACTTGCAGTTGACCTGCTTGCCGTTCGTGATAAACGGCAAGCGGAAACCGGTCACGACGGCCTTGGGGCTTTAAGCGGTGCGTTGCACGTCTTCGAAGTATTGCGGTGCTTCGCGCCGGTCGAACATGCCGTATTCACGAATCACACGAATGTGCCGCAGGCGCACATCGCTGGCTAGGCTTGCGTTGCGTTCGAACGCATCGGCGGCTGCCTGATCGGGCCAGGTCGCCACGACGATGACGTTGCCCGGCTCCAGCAGCGCATCGAATGCGTCCCACGCGACAAGACCGCGCGCATGGGTATCGAGACCGAGCGATTCCGCGACGCCTTGCGCACCGGCTTCCTTCAGCCAGTCTGGCGCGCGTTTCGCTTCAAGCAACGTGACCGCTTTGCCCATGCCGGTTTCGGTGGCATCCAGACGCTGCTCGGACAACGCGTGTCCTTTGGGCACGCGCGTGTCCGCGACGATCTGCCCGATGCGCAAGCGGTAATCGGAGAAGACGCGATCGCGCGCCGCCTGCTGAATCTTGTGATGCTTCGTCGTGGTGCGCCAGCGCACGAGTGACTTCTCGTCGCGCCAACTCGATAGCGAAAGCAGCCATCCTTCGCGCGTAAGGCTTGCGTAGCGGGTGTTGTCGATGAATCCGTCGATCTTTTCGAGTTCGGGCCGAAGCATCTTTGCCATGCCGAGATAGGCGTCGAATTGATCGGGAATGGGATTGACTTCGAGCATTGCAGAGAACATGAGGAGACTCTTTGGTTTAGTGCGCTATACGATGTGATATTGAAAAATCGCGTGTTGTGGTTTAGCACTTGTTCACCACGATGCGCCACGCGCCGCTTCAATTCATTGTCGGGGACGAGATGCCTTTGTTAAAGCGCGGGCAGCGCGGGAATCGGGCCAATGAATATGACGCGTTGGCCACCGGAAACGCGATCAATCGCGAGCGCGTTGGCTATCGGCCAATGTGTCTTTGTTTTGGGTCATTCGAAGACACGTACGAGCGGATTCGTCTCCGTTACGCCTACACTCGCGGCTTGCGGCATTGCATGCGGATTGGGACTCGGAATGGACAGATTGCGCGAGATGGAAGTCTATGTGGCCATCGTCGATCGCGGGAGTTTGACGGGCGCATCGGACAAGCTGGGGTTGTCGACGGCGGCAGTATCGCGTGCGCTCAATTCGCTCGAAGCACGCGTCGGTGCTCAGTTGCTCGCGCGCACGACGCGTTCCGTGCGGCCGACGGATGCGGGCGTCGCGTACCTTGAATCGTGTCGCAAGGTGCTCGACGCCATCACGGATGCCGAAACGAATATCGCGGCCTATCACGTCAATCCGCTTGGACGGCTGACCATTTCAGCGCCGGTGCTGTTCGGACAGCGGTTCGTTGCGCCGCTCGTGAATGCCTTTGCGCTGCGTTATCCGGACGTCAGCATCAACGCCGTGTACGCCGACCGGACCACGCGTCTATTGGAAGAGGGCGTCGATATCGCCATTCGCATCGGTCATCTCGGCGACTCGACGACCTTTGCCGTGCCGCTCGGCTTCGTGCAGCGCCGTACCTATGCGTCGCCCGGTTATCTCGAAGCGCGTGGAGAGCCCGTTCATCCGCGCGAGCTGACTCGGCACGATTGCGTGTCTTTCACGGGCGCGACGCATCCGCTCGAATGGGTCTTCAGGGATCAGGGTGCGAGGCTGCCGGTGCGGCTTCAGCCGCGCATGATTGTCGATCTCGCGCCTGCTGCCGTGTCGGCGGCCATCGACGGAGTCGGCATCACGCAATTGCTCTCGTATCAGGCGACGCCCGAAGTGCTGGGCCGCAGACTTCGGCCGATCCTTACTGCATTCGAGCCTGAACCCGTTCCGGTGAACGTGCTTCATGTGGAGCGTCGGCGCGCGAGCGGCAAGGTGCGCGCGTTTCTGGAATTCGTCACGGAGACCTTGCGTGAGAACGCGCATTTGCAGGGCGCGGATGGTGCGCCCGCAAACCGCAAGAGCAACGCATCGCGCAGATGAAGGATCAGTTTTCGTCGAGCGATGAAACCGCGAGACGCAATTCGCGATAAGCACTCACGAGTGCATCGAGGCTGAATGATCGATTCAGACCGCTTGGGTTAGGCAATACCCACGCACGCGCGCCGCCGAACGGCTCCGTTTGCAGTCCCCATTCGATATCGCGCTTTCCGGTGATGGCGGACAGTGCCATCTTTCCGAGGAACGCGATGTATAGCGGAGCATGTTGTTGGATCTTGATCTCGAACGCCGACGCTGCCGCCTTGATTTCGAGTGGCGTCAACTGATCGGCGCGCGCGGTTGGACGCGATACCGCCGTCGTGAGTCCGCATCCGTAGCGAAGGAATGATCGATCGTCTTCGGGGCTCAGTTGCGTGGGCGTGAATCCAGCCAGATGCACGACGCGCCAGAAGCGGTTATTTCTGCCCGCGAAGTGATGGCCCGTCGATGCCGCAAGCAAGCCGGGATTGATGCCGCAAAAGATCACCGACAGATGCGGCGCGAGAATATCCGGCAGTTCGTTAGGCAAGTTCAGCAAGCTCTTCCTGCTCGATATGTTGATCGACATCTATATGCACTTGGGCATGCGCACTCGGCGCCACGCGAAACCGCTGACGATACTGCTTAGGCGTAACGTTCAGGCGTCGCGAGAAGGTGGTGCGCATATGCGTGGCACTGTGAAAGCCGCACTTGAACGCGACGGTCTTGAGCGGTGCGTCGCTATCTTCGAGGAGCTTTCTTGCCGTATCGACGCGAACCTGTTCAACGAACGCCGATGGCGTCACTTTCGCGTACTTCGCGAACACGCGAGAGAAGGTCCGCCGGCTGACGGACACGGCGCTTGCCAGTTGTTCGATAGAGAGCGCATCGGCGATATGCTCCGTCACATACTGATGCACCTTGCCGATGATCGGCGCTTCGTCCTTGCCCGCGCCGATATAAGGGCTGTACTGAGACTGACCGCCTTCACGCTGAATATAGACGACGAGCCGTTTGGCCACATGCACGGCCAGTTCGTGTCCCCAGTCTTCGGCCACGAGAGAAAGACACAGGTCGATGCCGGCCGTCACGCCCGCGGAGGTGAAGAGACGTCCGTCGCGCGTGAAGATGCGGTCGGGCTGCACGTCTGCATGCGGGAATTCGCGGGCCAGGCGCGCGGCGTCCGCCCAGTGTGTGGTCGCCTGCTTGCCGTCGAGGAGGCCTGCATGTCCGAGCAGGAACGCGCCATTGCAAACGGAGCCGAAGCGCGCCGCGCCACGGGCCTGATCTTGCAACCAGGCGAGGAATGCGTCGGGCGGCTGCCAATCGGGCAATTGCGGTCCACCGGCGACGAGCAACAGATCGAACTGCATAGTCGAATCGACGAAGCCGAACGGCACATGCAGTTGCATACCGTTCGAGCACGTCACGACACCAGCCTTGTAGCCGACGAGCGTGACTTCATATCGTTGATGCAAGGGCAGATGTGTATTGGCCTCCGCGAATACATCGAGCGGACCTGCAACGTCGAGTGCCTGCACACCGTCGAACACAACCATGGCGACTTTCATGCCGTGACCTTCATCTAGTACGAGCGTCAACTTCGAGCGATGAATCAGTCTATAGCAACGGGTGCAGGCTAACGACGCCATGACCGGTAAATGACTTTTGCGTTCATGTAACAAACGCGCATGGCCCAAAACGCGCATCGAATGGCCCGCTATCGAACAGCATGATCGCCCGCGCGGCGTGCATCGTCGGCAGAATGAATCAGCCCTCACAATTCTTCCGGAAGCGCATCGACACGATGCTGACTGGACATGACCCGTTGCGATGAACTCGCCGGGATGATCGTCTGTCGACTGGTGCGGAACATACGCTGTTCTCGAGTTGGAAGGGAAACCGTTTCTTGATCCGCGCGCCGATTTCGTCGGCGCCGGTTTCCTTGCGAGTCAGATATGAGCCGAAACCCGAAGGTTAATCCGCAACTTCTCCCCGAACCGAATCCCATCGACGAATCGATGTCCGGCGCCGATATCATTCTGCGCGTGTTGGCCGAACAAGGTGTCGACACCGTGTTCGGCTATAGCGGCGGCGCAATCCTGCCGACCTACGATGCCGTGTTCCGCTTCAACGCAATGCACGCGGACCAACCCGAGCAGCAGATCAGGCTCGTGGTGCCGGCCAACGAACAATCGGCGGGCTTCATGGCCGCGGGCTATGCGCGGGCAAGCGGCAAGGTCGGTGTCTTCATGGTGACATCGGGGCCGGGCGCGACGAATGCAGTGACGCCCATCGCCGACTGCAACGGCGACTCCGTGCCTGTCGTGCTCATATGCGGTCAGGTGCCGCGCGCGGCCATCGGCAGCGATGCGTTTCAGGAAGCGCCGGTCTTCAACATCATGTCCGCATGCGCCAAGCAAGTCTTTCTCGTGACCGATCCGGACAAGCTCGAACAGACGCTGCGCAGCGCATTCGAGATCGCACGCACGGGCCGTCCGGGTCCGGTTGTCGTGGATGTGCCCAAGGACATTCAGAACTGGAAGGGCCCGTATCGCGGACATGGCACGCTGCATTTTCGTGGCTATTCGGATCGTCTTCGTCTGGTGGCCAAGGGTGCTCGTCTCGAAGAAAGCAAGTGCGCCGAATTCTTCGACCTGCTGGCGCACAGCAAACGGCCGCTGCTTTATGCGGGCGGCGGAGTGATTACATCGGGGGCTGCGGCGGAGTTGCGCCGCTTTAGCGAGCGTTATCGGATTCCGGTCGTATCGACATTGATGGGGCTTGGCGCGATGTCGCCGAAGCATGAACTGTCGCTTGGAATGCTCGGCATGCATGGCGCGGCATGCGCGAATTATGCGGTCGAAGATTGCGACTTCCTGATAGCCGTGGGCGCGCGTTTCGACGACCGCGTCGCGGGTGGCCGTCCTGAAGCGTTCGCACCGAACGCGCGATACGTGGCGCATATCGATATCGACGAAGCGGAGATCAACAAGGTCAAACGCGTGCAGTGGAGTCACGTGGGCGATGCGAAGGAAGCCTTGCATTCGCTGATGGCGCGAGGTCCCGACGCCTTGCCGGCCACGCAATGGACCGAACATGCAGTCGATCTCAAGCGCAGGTACGGCATGAACTACGACCGCGACAATCCGTCCATCCAGCCGCAGTGGGTCGTCGAAAAGCTGAGCGAGATCACAGGTGGCCGCGCGATCATCAGTACCGGCGTGGGCCAGCATCAGATGTGGGCCGCGCAGTTCTTCGACTTCGCCGAGCCGCGCAGCCTGCTCACATCCGGCAGCATGGGCACGATGGGATTCGGCCTGCCTGCGGCCATCGGCGCGCAACTCGCGAGGCCGGACGCGCTCGTGATCGATATCGACGGTGACGGCAGCATCCGCATGAATATCGGCGAACTCGAAACGGCGACGACGTATGACGTGCCGGTCAAGGTCCTGCTGCTCAACAATGGCGGCGACGGCATGATTCGCCAATGGCAGCGTCTCTTTTACGACGGGCGTATGGTCGTGAGCGACAAGGCGCTGCATCGGAAAGACTTCGTGCTCGCGGCACAGGCCGATGGCTTTACGTTTGCCTGCCGTGTCGAGACATCGCGCGAACTCGAAGAGAAGCTCAAAGCGTTCGTCGAATTCGACGGCCCCGCGTTTCTCGAAGTGATGATCGACCGCAACGCCGACGTGTTTCCGATGGTAGGCCCCGGGCAAAGCTATTCGAACATGATCACGGGGCCGTTCATACCGTCCCGTTCGGCGCGGGAGTCCGACGTGTCGGGCATATCGACGCAACCCGCCGCCGATATGTTCTGACGTTTGCCGAGCGACATCATGGACGCGAATCTCATTCACAAGGCGCTTGCCAGTTCCGTGCGGCGCGATATTCTCGCGTGGCTGAAAACGCCCGGCGAAGCCTTTGCGCAAGAGCGAATCGAATTCGGCCAGGGCGTTCCGTCGAATGCGATTCAGGCGCGCAGCGGGCTGTCTCAATCGACCGTCTCGGCGCATCTTGCAGTGCTGGTCGAAGCGGGGCTGCTGATATCGACGCGCGTGGGTCCGTTCGTGCTGATGTCGCGAAACGAGCACGTCATCCGGTCCTTCGTCACGCACATGCACGCCAGCCTGTGAAGCATACCTTCAGATAGGTCGGGCAAATCAATCGATACCGCGCGCATACGATGGTACGACTGCGCCCGGCCTTCCGACTCCATACACTTCTCCATAGACGCGAGGGTTTCCCAAAGCATCGAACTGGAGAACGGGTAATGAACGATTCGGTCGATATGCAACGCCGCCGCATCGTCGGTGCGACGTTCGCGATGATCGCGCTGGCCGAGGCAGGCGTGATGGGCACTGCCTACGGACAGACAGCGGGCAGCGCAAGCCTCGGACCGATCAGGCAGATCGACGCGGGCGTGCTCAGTGTGGGCTACGCGCAGAGCGGCCCGAGCGACGGCCCCGCAGTAATCCTGCTGCACGGCTGGCCATACGACATCCACAGCTATGCCGATGTCGCGCCGCGGCTTGCGTCGGCGGGTTATCGCGTGATCGTGCCGTACTTGCGCGGCTACGGGTCCACCCGCTTTCTTTCGACGGGCACGCCGCGCAATGGGCAACAGGTTGTGACCGCGCTCGATATCGTCGCATTGATGGATGCGCTCAAGATCGATCAAGCCGTGCTCGGCGGCTATGACTGGGGGGCGCGCACGGCGGACATCATCGCCGCGTTATGGCCCGAACGTGTGAAGGCGCTGGTGTCGGTCAGCGGCTATCTGATCGGCAGTCAGGCGGCGAACAAGAAGCCGTTGCCACCGTCGGCCGAACTTCAATGGTGGTACCAGTACTACTTCGCGACGGAGCGCGGCGCGCTCGGCTATGCGGCGAATCTGGACGCGTTCAACAAGCTGATCTGGCAACTCGCGTCGCCCAAATGGCATTTCGACGATGCCACGTATCAGCGCTCTGCCGCATCGTTCCACAACCCGGATCACGTGGCTATCGTGATTCACAACTATCGATGGCGTCTCGGTCTCGCGCAGGGCGAAGCGCAATACGATGCGCTCGAACAGCGTCTTGCCGCCGCGCCCGCGATATCCGTGCCGACCATCACGCTCGAAGGCGACGCCAACGGCGCGCCGCATCCCGAGCCCGCCGCTTATGCGAAGAAGTTCAGCGGCAAGTATCTGCACCGCAACATTAGCGGCGGTATCGGCCATAACTTGCCGCAGGAAGCGCCCGATGCTTTCGCGCAATCCATTCAGCAAGCCGCGCAACTGTGATCAGGGAGGTTCATCATGCATCGCACGCTCAAGTTGTCGGACCCGTGGTCGCAGATCATCGTCATGTTGAATGGACGAGCGAATGCTTATCTCGCAAGCGCATCGCGACAGGTTCAGCGCGAACGCGCCGCAATGACCGCCGTCGCATTCGATCGCGCGCCGATGGTCGATGTCGTCGAACGGCCGACATCGACGACCGCGACGGTCTACTGGCGCGACGCTACGTGCGGTTGTTATGGGCATCAGACATGGCGAACGTCGCGAGCGCGCGCGGCCGGCGTCTGCGCGATGAGCGGCAAGCGCATCGCGCCCGGTGATTTTGTTTATCGACCGAGCAGCCGCTCAACCGTGTGCAATGGCCATTCGATGATTCTCGCATCGGTGCTCGAAAGCCGGGCGCCGGTTTAAAAATCGCGTTTGACCCAGCGAGCACTCAGGATGCCCGGCGAGCACTCGGCGACGGCATCACGTTGACCACGACGGGCGATGCGGTCGCATCGTCGTCGTCGGCAATGCGTGACAGCGGCGCAAGCTTCAACGACGTGGCAGACGTCGATTCGATGCCGAGCGCCTCGGCCTTTCTCACGAGATCGGGCAGACTGCGCGAGGCCATCTTCTTCATGACCTGGCCGCGATAGATCTTCACGGTGATCTCGCTCAAATTCATCTCGTAGGCAATCTGCTTATTAAGCAGACCCGCGACGACGTGCTTCATCACTTCCTTCTCGCGAACCGTGAGCGATTCGTACGAAGCGAAGACGCCCGCAAGCGCCTCTTCGGACGCGCGGCGCCGGGCATCGCGTTTGAGCGCATGCGCGATGGCGTCGATCATGTCCTGCTCGCGAAACGGCTTCTCGAAGAAGTCGAGCGCGCCCGCTTTCATCGCCTTGACCGTCATTTCGATGTCGCCATACGCGGTGATGAAAAGTATCGGCATGCGCAGACCTGAGCGGGCCGCGTCGGCCTGAAATGCGAGGCCGCTTTCGCCGCGCAGCCTGACGTCGAGGATCAGGCAACTCGGCGCGTCGTGCTTTGGAAACGCGAGGAATGCACCCGGCGAATCGAAAGTCTCGACCCGCAGTCCGACAGACCGCGCAAGACTTTCGAGCGTGAAGCGGATCGATTCGTCATCGTCGATGACATAGACCACGGGCGTCGTGTTCTCGGTCTTCGTCCTGTTCGGCGTCGAACGCAATCCGGGGACCATGATTCCTCCAACAAGTGGGTAACGCATGATCAATGATCAGTCGAATGCGTGCGCTCTTGGAGCGAGCATCGGCATGATCAGACGATATCGGAGACACGCAAAAAAGAACTGCGCGCGACAAATACACGACCGGGATCGGTTCAGCGCGGTGACGTGGACGTGACGGACGGAAGACCTTCGAAGCCTTATTGAAAGCGCGTCGACAGGTTGTTTGGCCGTGTATTCGGGTCAACCGGCAATGGAATTTTTTTCTTGTTTTTAGACGTGCCAACTCTAGCAGATATTCGCAGGGAGAACTTTCCGGTTGTCGATACAGCAGTTACTGACTAAGCCAAAGAATCCGCCTTAAGCAGTAAAAATCCCCACGACGTCGAACGGCGTCCATGAACCAAACCGATGTCAGCCTCCTTTCGAATCACTAAGCACATAGTGACGAAATGAAACCGCGGCTGCCAGGTCAAGTCGATAGCGCCGTTGTATAGAACCCTATACCTTGGTATGCGCATGCCGCTATGCGCGACGCTTCACCGCCTATAGTGCTTTCACCACGACCATGCGTGGATGAACCAATAGCTCTTTTATATGGGTGCGGACCATGAAGATATTGATGGTGATGACTTCGCATGACCAGCTTGGCAATACGGGCAAGAAGACCGGTTTCTGGTTGGAGGAATTCGCGGCGCCGTACTTCACGTTTCTGGATGCAGGCGTGGATATCACGGTGTGCTCGCCTAAAGGCGGTCAGCCGCCTCTCGATCCCAAGAGCGATACGCCGGAAGGCCAGACAGAACTGACCGAGCGTTTCAAAGCCGATCCCGCGGCGCAACGTGTGCTCGCGACCACGGCCAAACTCGCCGACATGAACGCCGACGACTACGACGCCGTGTTCTATCCCGGCGGTCATGGGCCTATGTGGGATCTGGCGGAAGATCCGGTTTCGATCGCGCTGATCGAACGCTTCTGGAATTTGGGCAAGCCGGTCGCCTTCGTATGTCATGCGCCGGGCGTGCTGCGTCACGTCAAGGTGAACGGCGAACCGCTCGTGAAAGGAAAGCGTGTATCGGGTTTCACCAATTCGGAAGAAGAAGCGGTGCAGCTCACGAAGGTCGTGCCGTTTCTCGTCGAAGACGAACTCAAGCGGCTCGGCGGCCTCTTCGAGAAAGTGCCTGACTGGCAGGTGCTGTCGATCATCGACGGGCGTCTGATCACGGGGCAGAACCCTGCATCGTCGAAGTCGGCCGCGCAGGATTTGCTCAAGGTGCTGCGCGGATAGTCCGGCATTGCTTCCATGGAGATCGAGATGGCTCAGGACAGCGCGCACGCGCAGATCAGAATCGAACCTCGCAGTCCGTCGTACTGGCGGATCATCATCGACAATCCGCCCTTCAACATTTTCGGGCCGGACACGATGCCGCAACTCAACGCGGTCGTAAGCGCGCTCGAAACCGACCCGCATGTCAAGGTGGTCGTCTTCGAGAGCGCGGTGCCCGGCTTCTTTCTCACGCACTACGATTTCGTGCCGCCGCTCGAAGCCACCACAAGCATGCCGCCGGGACCGACGGGCTTGCCGCCGTTGCCCGACATGCTGGTGCGTCTCGGCAGGACATCGGTCATCTCCATTGCGAAGATACGCGGACGCGCAACCGGCGTCGGCAGTGAACTCGCACTCGCGAGCGACATGCGCTTTGCAAGCAACGAAGGCACGTTGCTGTCGCAATGGGAGATCGGCGCGGCGCTCGTTCCCGGCGGCGGACCGATGACACGGCTATCGCGGATGATCGGCCGAGGCCGCGCGCTGGAAGTGCTCGTCAGCGGAAACGATATCGACGGTCCGCTCGCCGAACGCTATGGCTACGTGAATCGCTCGTTTCCCGACAACGAACTGGACGACTTCGTCGATGCGCTCGCCACACGTATCGCGTCCTTCGACAAGCAATCGCTCGCCGCGATCAAGCAGCAGGTCAACACGCAAACGTTGCCGCCGGATTCGGCCGTCGCACCCGAATGGGATGCCTTCATCGCATCGGTAGGACGTCCCGCAGCGCAGGAAAAGATCTCTCAGTTGATGGAACTCGGCCTGCAGAAGAATCATGATGTCGAGGCGCGACTCGGCTATTACACGGGTACGCTCTGGCGCTAGCGTCCACATGAACTGATCCACCGGAGGTGCATCGCGCTCCTCGCGTGCTAGGCTACTTTTCGATTCGTAAAGCGATCCGTGCGGTCCGACGTATCGTTTTCCTCGGAAGAGAGCAGCGAGACAAGGAGCATCTCCATGGATCTCACCGGCTTTTCGCTCGAGCCGCTGCACGACGACGGCGAGTTGTCGCTGTGCCGTGCGCAGCGGCCCGGCTCGCCCGTCTCGGTGCTTGCGCTGATCGCCACGCAGCCCGCATCGCAGAGCATCATGCGCCTCGAACACGAGTACGGCCTGGCTTCGCTGCTCGATCCTGAATGGGCGGCGCAACCGCTCGCGCTCGATCTGGGGCGCGTGCCGCCGGTACTGATTCTCGATGACGGCGGCGGCGATCCGCTGATCGGCATGCTGGGACGTCCGCTCGAACTCACGCGCTGTTTGCGTATCGCGGCGAATCTGGCGCAAGCGATCGGCGAGGCGCATGCATGCGGCATCGTGCATAAGGACATCAAGCCTGCCAACGTGCTGGTCGATGCCGAAGACCGCGTGCGTCTCACGGGCTTCGGCATTGCGTCGTTGCTGCCGCATGAGCATCAGCCGCCCGCGCCGCCGGAAATCATCGCGGGAACACTGGCGTATATGGCGCCCGAGCAGACCGGCCGCATGAACCGTTCGATCGACGCACGCAGCGACCTCTATTCGTTCGGCGTGACGCTCTACGAGATGCTCACCGGCGCGCCGCCGTTCAGTGCAACGAATGCGATCGAATGGATTCATTGCCATATCGCGCGCAAGCCCGTTCCGCCCGGCGAGCGCGTGCACGGCATTCCCGCGCCGGTCGCGCAGATCGTCGAACGGCTGCTCGCGAAGACCGCGGAACAGCGCTATCAAACCGCATCAGGCGTGCGGGCGGATTTGCTCACGTGTTTGTCCGCGTGGGAAGCGCGTCATGCAATCGCGCCATTCGCGCTCGGCACGCGCGATGCGTCCGATCGCTTGCGCATACCCGAAAAGCTCTATGGACGCGATGTGCAGATCGGCGAACTCATCGCGGCGTTCAATCGCGTCGTGACGGAGGGCGACACCGAACGCGTGCTGATCTCGGGCTATGCGGGCATCGGCAAGTCGTCGGTGGTCAACGAACTGCACAAGGTATTGGTGCCGACACGCGGGCTGTTCGCGTCTGGCAAGTTCGATCAATACAAACGCGACATTCCGTATGTGCCGCTTGCGCAGGCGTTTCAATCGCTCGTGCGCGATCTCCTCAACAAGACCGATGCCGAAGTCGAGCACTGGCGGCGTGCACTCACCGATGCGCTCACGCCCAATGGCCAGTTGATCGTCAATCTGATTCCCGAACTCGCGCTGATCATCGGTGAGCAGCCGGCGGTGCCGGGGTTGCCGCCACAGGACGCGCACAATCGCTTCCGTATCGTGTTTCAGCGCTTCGTGAGCGTGTTCGCGCGGCCCGAGCATCCGCTCGCGCTCTTTATCGACGATCTGCAATGGCTCGATGCCGCCACGCTCGATCTGCTCGAACATCTCGCCACGCACGCGGACGTGAAGCACTTGTTGCTGGTCGGTGCGTATCGCGATAACGAAGTCGATGCCGGGCATCGGCTCGCGCGCATGCTGGACGATATCGGCGACACCGGCGTGAAGATGGCGCGTATCGAACTCACGCCGCTCACGCCTGCAAACGTGACGGAGTTCATCGCCGATTCGCTGCGCTGTTCGATTGCGGCAGCCGGGCCGCTCGCGCAACTCGTGCACGAGAAGACGGGCGGCAATCCGTTCTTCGTGATCCAGTTCGTCACGGCGCTCGTGGATGAAGCGCTGATCGCCTTCGATCATCACGCGGGCATCTGGACATGGGACTTGCCGCGCATCCACGGCAAGGGCCTGACCGAGAACGTCGCCGAGTTGATGGCGATGAAGCTCAACCGCTTGCCCGAAGCCACGCGCGATGCGCTGGGCCAGCTCGCGATTCTCGGCAATGTCGCGAAGATCGATGCGCTTGCATTGATCGACGGCCAGCCCGAAGCATCGATCGATAAAAAGCTGTGGGGCGCCGTGAGCGCGGGCCTCGTGCGCCGGATCGACGATGCCTACGTGTTCGCGCACGATCGCGTGCAGGAAGCGGCCTACGCGCTGATTCCCGCCGAAGAACGCGCGGCGGCTCACTTGCGTATCGGCCGTGCGCTGAGTTCGGCGGTATCGTCGGACAAGCTCGATGAGTTGCTCTTCGAGATCGTCAATCATCTCAACCGTGCAGCGTCGCTCATGAACGACGACGCCGAGCGCGAGCGCACGGTTGCGCTGAATTATGCGGCGGGACAGCGCGCGATGCATTCGGCCGCGTTCGCATCCGCGCGGGCGTATCTCGCGCATGGCGCCGCGTTGCTCGCGCTCGATGCGTGGACGCGTCATTACGAGCGCACGTTCGAGCTGTATCTGGCGCTATCCGAATGCGAGTATCTGGCGGGCGATTTCGCGCAGGCCGACACGTTGTTCGACATGCTGCTCGAACGCGCGCACTCCACGCTCGACCGCGCGAAGGTCTTCGGTTTGCGCATGGAGCTGTATCAGGTCGCCGGACGTTTCGACGAAAGCTTCGACGTGGCGCGCCTTGCGTTGCGCGATTTCGGCGTGCTGCTGCCGCTCGACGATACCGCCGTCAACGCCGAAGTCGAAGCCGAGTTGCGCGACACGACGCTCAATCTAGCGGGCCGCGCGATCGGCACACTCGTCGATGCGCCCGTGGCGTCCGATCCGGCGACCTGGGCCATCGTCGACTTGCTGGTGGAATCGATGCCGTGCGCATTCATCGCGCGGCCCGCGTTTTATCCGCTCATCACGCTGAAGGCGGTGAATCTCTCGTTGCGCGCGGGCAATACCGACAAGTCGAGCTTCGCCTACGGCAACTACTCGCTGATGCTGGTGTCGAGCCTCGGCGATATTGCGTCTGCCGTGCAGTACTCGGAGATGTCGCTGAAGCTCAACGAGAAGTTCGGCAACCGGCGCTTTCAGGGCAAGCTGCTGCATCTGCATGGCAATCACATCAACTTCTGGCGACGTCACATCATGACCGATCTGCCGATCCTCGAGCGGGCGAGCGCCGCGTGCCTCGACGTGGGCGATCTGGCCTTCGCGGGATATCTCGCCTTCACGACGGTCTGGCAGACGATAGAAAAGGGCACACCGCTCGCCGACGTGCTGAGCGTGTCGGAGCGTTATGCATCGTTTGCGCGGCAGAGCCGTAACGATGCCGTCTATGAAACGATCCGCCTCGAACAGCATTTCGTCGCGACGCTGCAAGGACAGGCCGGCGGCGTTCATGCTTTCGATGCCGAGGCATCGTTCGCCGTGGTCGCGCGGGCCAACTTCGGCTGCGGGATCGCGTTCCATTACATCATGCGTCTGATGCTCGCGTATCTCGACGCGCGCTATACCGATGCACTCGACGCCGCACACAACGCGCGCTCCATACTCGATGCGGCCATGGCGTTGCCCATCGAGGCCACGTTCCACTTCTTTCATGCGCTGACGCTCGCCGCGCTTCATGCATCGGCGAATGTAGAGCAGCAACGCGAGTGGCGCGATGCGATTCATGCGACTTGCGAGAAATTCGCGCTGTGGACGAAGCATTGTCCCGAGAACTTCCGTCATCGGCACGCGCTGGTTTCAGCGGAACTGGCACGCGTGGAAGGCCGCGACCCGGAAGCCATGCACTTCTACGAGGAGGCGGTGCGATCGGCGCGCGAGCACGGGTTCATTCAGAACCAGGCGCTCGCGCATGAACTGGCCGCGCGCTTTCATGCGGAGCGTGGCCTCGAAACGATCGCGGACAGCTATCTTCTCAATGCGCGCTCATGCTATGACCGCTGGGGCGCAAGGGGCAAGGTGAGCCAGATGGTACGCAGCCATGCGCAATTGCGTCACGAGACGTCGAAGTTCGACAACACGATCGCAACATCGAACGAACAGCTCGATCTCGCGACCGTCGTCAACGTGTCGCGCGCCATCTTCAGCGGGGTCGATCTCAAAGAACTGATCCACACGTTGATGAGACTGTCGCTCGAACATGCCGGCGCGAACCGCGGCGTGCTGATCCTCAAACGGCGCAAGGAACTGCGCGTGGAAGCCGAAGCGACGACCCGCGCCGATGTCGTCGAAGTGCGTTTGACGAAGCAGCGCGCGGAAGAGGCCGATCTGCCGAAATCGGTGCTGCGCTATGTGATGCGCACGGGTGACAGCCTCTTGCTCGACGATGCGTCGTCGGTGAATCCGTATTCGTCGGACGAGTACATCCGCCGCAACGATTGCCGCTCGATTCTGTGTCTGCCGCTTGTGAAGCAGACGCGGCTGATCGGCGTGCTCTACCTCGAAAACAGTCTGGCCTCGAACGTGTTCACGCCGGCGCGCACGGCGGTGCTTCGTCTGCTGGCGTCGCAGGCGGCGATGTCGCTCGAAACCGCGCGCCTCTATGCGGATCTGCAACATGCGGAAGCGTTGCTCGCGGACGCGCAGCAACTGAGCAGTACCGGCAGTTTCGACTGGCACGTGGCGCGCGGCGAGTTGTTCTGGTCGAAGGAAAGCTTTCGTATCTTCGAATACGATCTCGCGACGGTGCCGACGCTCGATCTGATGCTGGCACGCGTGCATCCCGACGATGTGACGTTCGTGCGCCTCATGCTCGATCGCGCCACGCACGACCGTCAGCCTTTCGATGTGGAGCATCGTCTGATGATGCCGGATGGCTCCGTGAGGCATCTGCAACTGGTGGGACATGTGATCGTCGATGTGGACGCAGGCATGCGCGTGCTCGGCGCGCTCAAGGACATCACCACGCGCAAGCAGGCGCATGCGGCGCTCGTGCGCAGCGAGCATCGCTATCGCAGCTTGTTCTTCGATATGCCGGTCGGGCTGTGGCAGATCGATGCACAGCCGCTGATCACGTTGTTGTCGGAACTGCGCGCGCAAGGCGTGGAAGATCTCTCCGATTACATCGACACTCATCCGGGATGGCTCGATCGGGCGATGGAGTTGCTTGTTGTCGAGGAAGTCAATCATCATGCCGCGCAGATGTTCGGCGCGCGCGACAGGAGCGTGCTGCTCGGCCCGCTCTCATGGGTGTGGCGCGATAGCCCCGGCACGTTTCGGCGGGCGCTGGAGAGCCGCTATAGCGGTGCGGCGCTGTTTCAGGAGACCACCAGAGTGCCAACGCTGGATGGCCGCATCATCGACGTGCTGCTGACAGTCGCACGGCCGGGCGCAACGGAGGAACTGGGCATTGCGCTGATCAGTCTCGTCGACCTGACGGAACGCATTCGCGCGCAGGAAATGTTGCAGCGCCTTCAGGCGGATTTTGCGCACGCCGCGCGCATCTCGATGCTGGGCGAACTGAGCGCATCGATTGCGCACGAGTTGAAGCAGCCGCTCGCGGCGATCACGATGAACAGCGCGCTCGGCACGCGCTGGCTCGATCGTCCGGTGCCGGATGTCGCCGAAGCGCGGCTTATCGGACAGCGCATTGCCATCGATGCGAAACGCGCGGTCGATATCGTCGATCGTATTCGCGCAATGGCGGTGCGGCGCGATGCAAAGCGCGTTGCGGCACCGCTCGATGCGCTCATCGACGAAGCACTCGTGTTTTTGCAGCACGAAGTGCATGCGCATGGCGTGAATATCGTGCGCAAAAGTGCGACGGGTTCGCCGGTCGTGCTGGCGGATCGCGTGCAGTTGCAGCAGGTCATCGTGAACCTGCTCGTTAATTCGATGCAGGCAATGCAAACGATGGATTCGACGGCGCACGCGCGCAGCGAGATTACGATCCGCACGACCATGCCCGATGCGTCTTCGGTCACGTGCGCGGTGGAGGACAGCGGGCCGGGCATCGACCCGCAGGTCATGAATCGCGTATTTCAGAGCTTCTTTACGACGAAGGAAAACGGCATGGGCATGGGGCTCGCAATCTGCCGCTCGATTATCGAGGCGCATGGTGGAGAGATTGCGGCAGATAACGCATCGCCCCATGGCGGTGCGCGCTTCTTCTTTACGTTGCCGCTGGCGGTTTCTTCGTGAGCAGTGCGCGCTCGCCTTCGGTCCGGAATATACCGATGTATGGGCGGGCATACCTGCGGATGATTGAAGCGTTGCGCGCGAACTTCTCTAATGAAGACTGTCATGCAACGTAGCGACGGACGTCGCGGCTTCACATCATCGGGAGACAGGCATGCAGATCCGAACATTGATTCTTGCCATCACGGCCGCGACGGCACTCGTCGCCACTTCGCTGGCTGTCATGCCGAGCGCATCGGCGGCGGATTCGTCGTCGGGCGGCACCGATGCCGTCAGCAAGAAGCAGGAGCGTGCGAACAACCGTGCGCTGAGTCATTCGGTGCGTCAGTCGCTCACGCATGTCAAAGGGCTCGATTCGTCGCACATCAACGTGCTCGCGCACGGCGGCAGCATCACGCTGAAAGGCACCGTGCCCGACTCGGGTCAGATCGATTCCGCAGCGGGAGCCACGAGAAAGGTGGCGGGCGTGAGCAGCGTGGATAACCGGCTCACGGTCGGCGAGGCGGGGAACTGAGCGGGAAGAACCATTCGGTGCAGCGCAAGCAGGAGTGTGTATGTCAAACGATATGCTTTACGGGACCGCATCGCGCCGCCGCTTCATCGGTATGGCCGCTGCGATTGCGGCGGCAGGTTCATTGAGCCGCTTCGCGTTCGCCGATGCATCGATTACCGATATCGCGCAGCCCAAGGGCGGCGACAAGACCGCTATCCGTGCCTTGCGCGTGCATGTGCCGGAAGCGCAACTCGCCGACCTGAAACGGCGCGTCAAGGCGACGAGGTGGCCTGAACGCGAAACCGTCACCGATGCATCGCAAGGCGTGCAACTCGTCACGATGCAAAGCCTCGCGCATTACTGGACGACGACTTACGACTGGCGCAAAGTCGAGACGAGACTCAACGCGTTACCGCAGTTCGTCACCGAGATCGACGGACTCGATATCCACTTCATCCATGTGCGCTCGAAGCAGCCGAATGCGATGCCGATGATCATCACGCATGGATGGCCCGGCTCGATCATCGAGCAAATGAAGATCATCGATCCGCTGACCAATCCGACCGCGCATGGCGGCACGGCTGCAGATGCTTTCGATGTCGTGATTCCGTCGCTGCCGGGCTACGGATTCTCGGGCAAGCCGACCGCGACCGGCTGGGATCCGGGCCGCACTGCACGCGCGTGGGTGGTGCTAATGCAGCGTCTCGGCTATACGCGTTACGTGGCGCAAGGCGGCGACTGGGGCAATGCCGTCACCGAGCAGATGGCGTTGCTGACGCCGCCTGGATTGCTCGGCATCCACACCAACATGCCGGCGACGGTGCCCGATGACATCGACAAGGCGCTCAAGTATGGCCAGCCCGCACCGGCAGGTCTTTCGCCCGATGAACAGCACGCGTTCGAGCAACTCGCTTACTTCTATAAGCACGGTCTAGGCTATGCGCTCGAAATGTCGAATCGTCCGCAGACGCTTTACGGCATCGAGGATTCGCCCATCGGCGCCGCTGCATGGATGCTCGATCACGACGCCGCGAGTCAGGCGTTGATCGCACGCGTCTTCGCCGGACAATCCGAAGGGCTCACGCGAGACGACATTCTCGACAACGTCACGCTTTACTGGCTGACGAACACGGGCGTGTCGTCGGCGAGGCTCTATTGGGAGAACAAGCTGAACTTCTTCGCACCGAAGCACGTGATGCTTCCGGTCGCGGTCAGTGTCTTTCCCGATGAAATCTATTCCGCGCCGCAAAGCTGGACCGAGAAGGCTTATCCGAAGCTGATTCACTACAACCGCCTGAGCAAAGGCGGCCATTTCGCCGCGTGGGAGCAGCCGCAAGTCTTCACGCAGGAACTTCGCGCGAGCTTTCAGTCGCTTCGTTAATCGTCAGGACGTAAGACCGGCCGCTATCGGACGCACGCGCGCTGGTCTTCGTCGCTCGCCACGAGATATTGCGGAGGTATCGTCATGATTGAGTCTCTGGATTTTCGGACCCGCACCATCGCGCTTGATCATGGCGGCGGCCGCATGCCCGCGCTCGGATTCGGCACGCTGATACCCGACCCCGCGACGACCATCAGCGCGACCCGCGATGCGCTGAAAACCGGCTTTCGCCACTTCGATTGCGCCGAGCGTTATCAGAACGAGCGCGAAGTCGGAGAAGCGTTGCGAAGCGGGCTTGCGGAAGGGATCGCGCGCGAAGACGTCTTCATGACCACCAAGCTGTGGAACACGAATCATCGGCCGGAGCGCGTCAAACCTGCCTTCGACGCGAGTCTCGAAAGACTCGGCCTCGACTATCTCGATCTCTATCTCATCCATACGCCCTTCGCGTTTCAACCGGGTGACGAACAAGACCCGCGCGATGAGAAGGGCAATGTGATCTACGACGAAGGCATCACTTTGCTCGATACGTGGAGAGCGATGGAAGCGCTGGTCGGCGATGGCAGATGTCGCGCAATCGGGCTGTCGGACATCGGCCTGGATGAATTGCGGCCCTTGTATGAAGCAGCGCGCATCAAGCCGGCGGCGGTGCAGATCGAAGCGCATCCCTATCTGCCGGAAACGGAGTTGCTGGACTTCTGCAAGGAGAAGGGCATCGTTTTTCTGGCCTTTGCACCGTTGGGTCATGGCATCAGGCCGGGGCCGCTCGAAGATCCTGTCGTCGCGGAGGTTGCCGGGCGAACCGGAAGGACGCCCGCACAAGTGCTTCTTGCATGGGCTGTTCAACGCGGCGGGGCTTTACTGACTACGCCCAAGACGGCGGCCCGCGCGCGCGAGAACTTCGACATCAGCGCACTGCCCGCCGATGCCTTCGACGCAGTCAATAACATCAAGACGAGGCAGCGGTATAACGAAGTCGTGAAGACCGGCAGCCCGGGCTTTATTCCTCAACGCAGATGAAGTCGGACGCGGAACCGTATGCGGAGGCAATCGATGTCGAAGGAAGCCATTCGTCACGCGCTGGACGCGCACTGGCATGCGTCGGCATCCGGCGATCTCGATGCGGAACACGCCATCTACGAAGACAATGCCATCTGCGATTATCCGCAGTCAGGCGAGCGAATTCACGGGCGACGCAATTTGCAGGCGTTGCGTGGACATCATCCGGACAAGCCATCGGGTTTCGATGTCAGGCGAATTCAGGGCGAAGGCAATCTCTGGATCACGGAGTACACAATCGCCTACAAGGGGCGGCCGTCATGCGTGGTGAGCATCATGGAGTTCCGCGACGGTAAGGTCGTTCACGAAACGCAGTATTTCTCCGATCCCTTCGCTGCGCCTGCGTGGCGCAGTCAATGGGTCTCGCCGATCGCGTGACGCGGCATCGACGGGTGTCCGTTTCGCTCGATGCCGCGATAGCGACCCGGAATCAATCAGGCGCGGCTTCGCATGGCACGCTGCACGTATCGTTGCGTGACGCTTCGCCGTCGATGCCAGCGAGTGTCGCGAGGCCGAGCATGGCCAGCGCCGCGCCGACCATGAAGTCGGTTGGAATGCCCACATGATCGACCACTGCGCCGCCGACGAACGATCCCGCCGCAATCGCCACCTGAATGATGCCGACGAACAACGCCGAGCCTGCTTCGGGATGCTCGGGCGTCGCACGCTGAATCCATACGCTGAAGCACAGCGGCAGCGCACCGAAAGCGATGCCCCACGCCAGCACCACAGCGCCCACGCCGAACTCGAGATGCCGCAGCACGGGCAACAGCAATAGCGAGAACATCAGCAGCGAGGTCATTGCGACGAGCGACGTCTTGAGCCTGCGCGCCACCACCGACGACACCGCGAAATTCGAGAAGAAACCGATGATGCCGAAGCCGAGCAACAGCCACGTTACCGTCGACATGTCGAGGTGCGCATCGTTGAGAAGAAAGGGCGTGACGTAAGTGTACGAGGAGAAATGCGCACCGAAGATCAGCGCGACCATCAAGAGGCTTTTGCGCGGATGCGCGCGCCGCATGAGCGCCGTGAGATCCGCGAAGCGCAACGCGGCGGCTGAGGGCAGCGACGGCACGAGCAGCCACTGCGCGATCAACGCGACAGCGACGAGCCCGCCCGTCGCGAGAAACGAAACGCGCCACGAGGCGACGCTCGCGATCAACGTGCCGAGCGGCACGCCGATCACGGTGGCACAGGTGACGCCCGTGAGAATCGCGGCCATGGCGCGTGCGCTGTCGCGCGGTGCGACGAGGCGGCCCGATGCCGAGGTCGCGAGCGTCCAGAAGCCGCCGAGCGCGGCGCCCAGCAATGCGCGGCCGGTCAGCATGACGGCGAGATTCGGGGCGAATGCGGACAACAGATTCGATACGAGCAGGATCGCCGTGAGCCACAGAAAGACATGGCGACGGTCCATGCGTCCCGCGCCCAGCATCAGCGCGGGCGCGGAAATGGCGGCGACGATGCCGGGCGTCGTCACCATCAGTCCCGCGACGCCGGGCAGGATGTTCAACTCCTTCGCCACATGCGGCAGCAGGCCTACGGGCAGAAACTCGGTCGTGACGAAGGCGAAGGCGCCGATTGTCACGGCGGCCACCGCGAGCCACTGGCGCAGCGTGGTGGTTTCGTCGCCGGGCGCGCGCGTGTCGTGCGCGAGCGTTGGATCTTCCATCAGCATGATTGGTCGCTTGAGAGTGATGATGCGCGAGGCTTCGCGGACATCGTGGGCGGAACATAACATCGCCTTTCATCTCTTGCACAAATCACCGGTCTGTCCCCGACATGGCGGAGCCGCACATCATCGTTCTTTTCAGGGCACGAGGCGTTGTTCGGGCGCGGTGATCGCGAAAGCAGAAAAGCCGCCCGAAGGCGGCTGGTGACGGCATAAGGTCGACTCGCGTTCAGCGTTGCGGCGCGCCCTCCCACGCGGGCAACGTCGCGCCGTGATAAACCGACAAAATCGACGAAGCGACATTCGCCTGCTGATAACTTTCGACCAGCGCCTTCACCCACGGCGCGTTCGCATCCTTCGCATTGACCGCGATGAAGTTGCGATACGGGTTGTTCGTCACCTTCTCCTGCGCAATGCGTTCCTGCGGAATCTTGATGCCTGCCTTGATCGCCCAGTCGGTGTTGACGACGGCGGCGTCGAGATCGCCGATCGCGCGGCCGACGATGCCCGCATCCAGTTCCTTGATTTGCACGTGCTTCGGGTTGCTGGCGATATCGCGCGCGGTCGGCAGGTTGCCGACGTTGTCACGCAGCTTGATCACGCCGTTGGCCTGCAACAGCAGGAGCGCGCGGCCTTCGTTGCTCGGGTCGTTCGGCACGCCGATGGTCGCGTTCTGCGGCAGCGCATCGACGGACTTGACCTTGCGCGAGTAGAGGCCGATAGGCTGCACATAGGTGAAGCCGACCGGCACGATGTCATAGTGACGCGCCTGAATCTGCGCATCCAGATATGGCTTGTGCTGAAACGAGTTGGCGTCGAGATCGTGTTGCGCGAGCGCTTCGTTCGGTTGCGTGTAATCGGAGAAGGTCGTGACCTTGACGGTCAGCCCGTGCTTCGCGGCGTTGGCGGCCACGGCGCGCCATACATCCTCGTCTTCGCCGGACATGATGCCGACCCGCACGGTCTGATTCGCCGCGAACGATGCCTGCGCGCCCACGATGCCGCACGCGAGCAGGACCGAGAACAGGGCGGCTTTGAATGGAAGCTTGATCTTCATGATGCACACGCATGCTGGTTGAGAGAAGCATGATGCTAGAGGCCCGGCACGCGTGCGGCAAATAATATCGAGCGCTATCGATATGCCGCAACGCGGGGGTCCGCGCGTGCGCATGATCGAATCGTGCGTGGCGCTCATGCCTCACTCGCCCGCATGCGCGCTGCCCGCGAGCTTCCCGCGAAAGATATGGTACTGATACAGGTTGTAGCCGATCATCACCGGGAACACGAGGCCGATGCCGATCAGCATGAACGTGAGCGTCGGCGCATCGGATGCGGCTTGCAGAATGCCCAGCTTGCCGGGAATGAAGTCGGGGAACACGCTGATCGCGAGTCCCGCAAAGGACAACACGAAGAGCGCGACGGACGCGCGGAACGGCCCGCGCGAACTGCCGAGATAAAGCGACGCCATGATGAACGCGAACGCCGCCGCCGAGCCGATTCCGAGCGCGATCAACACATGCATGACAGCGGGATGCGACCAGCGCACATGGCCGACTTCGCTCGAGAACCACGTCGCGAGCGTCAGCAGCGCGGCGGCGGAGACCGTGCACATCGCGCTCAAGAGCGACATGCGTCGTGCCCATTGTTCGACCGCGCCTGACGTCTTCTTGACGAGATACGTCGCGCCGAGCAAACAATATCCGGCGACCACGCCGATCGCCGTGACGACGACAAACGCAATCGCAGCGCCGCCCGGCGCGAGTCCCGTGATTACCTTGCCGAGCACCACGCCTTGCGACAGCGCGGCGATCAGACTGCCGATGCCGAAGACCTTGTCCCACAGCGGACCGTGATCCACGCTATGACGAAACTCGATTGCCGCACCGCGCATGATCAGTCCCGCGATAAGCGCCATCACCGGCAGATAGAGATGCTCCATCAACAGCGCGTAAGCGGTGGGAAACGCGCCAAACAGCGCGCCGCCGAGCACCACGAGCCATGTTTCGTTTGCGTCCCACACATGGCCGATGGTTTCGACCATGACATCGCGATCCGTCGACTTGCGGCGAAACAGAGTGAGGATGCCGACGCCGAGATCGAAGCCATCGGTGACGACATAGAAGACGAGCATCAGGCCAATCAGGCCGAACCAGGTGTCGGCGAGCATCGATTGAACGGCACTATCCATTTTGAGGCTCCAGAGTTCAGTAACCGGTGACGGTGGGCGCTTTCGCCTGCGCCGTGCGTCCGGGAAGCGTGGCGGGCGGCATGATGTTGACGTCGGGACCGGCGCGCAGCCAGCGCCGCGCAAGCACGAAGAACGTGATCAGCAACACGACATAGAACGCGAGAAACATCGCGATGCTGAGCGAGACGGATGAAGCCGGAATCGTCGAGACCGCGTCACGCGTGCGTTGCAGGCCATACACGACCCACGGCTGACGGCCGACTTCGCGCACGATCCAGCCCGCTTCGACGGCGACATACGGCAGCGGAATGGCGAACACCCATGCGAGCAAAAGCTTGCGTTGCGCGAGCAGCGCTTCAATGCTGCCGCGCGTCTTGCGCAGCGCATACGCGGTCCAGAACGCGAGCAGCATGAACGCGAAGCCGATGCCCGCCATCACGCGAAACGCGTAATAGAGCAGGGGAATCGCGGGCGGCTGATCGTCGCGTTTGAAGTCTTTGAGTCCTTTGACTTGTCCATGCAGCGTGTGCGTGCCGAGCACGCTCAGCATGCCGGGCACTTCGAGCGACCAGTCGTTGCGTTGCGCCTTTTGATCGGGCCACGCGAGCAGCGACCACGATGCGCCCGTGCCCGGCGCGTTGGTCGTCCAGTGTCCTTCGATCGCGGCGCCTTTCGCGGGCTGCGTCTCGAACACGCTGACGCCGCTCGAATCGCCGAGCCAGATTTGCAGCGGCGCGATAAACACGAGCACCGTCAGTGCGAGTCGAAACGAACGCACGAAGAACTCGGGATGCCGCCGGCGAAAGAGATTCCACGCGGAGATGCCGGCGATCACGAACATGCCTGTCTCGATGGCCGCGACCCACATGTGCGACACGCCCCACACCATGTCCGGATTGAAGATGGCGGCAAGAAAATCCGTGACGACGATTTTGCCGTCGACGATCGAATAGCCCGCGGGCGTCTGCATCCACGAGTTGGCGACCATGATCCAGAACGCCGAGATGCTGGAGCCGAGCGCGACCATCGACGTAGCGAACAGATGCACGCCGCGCGACACGCGTCCCCAGCCGAGCAGCATCACGCCGATGAAGCCCGCTTCAAGCATGAAGGCCATCGCGCCTTCGAAGCCGAGAATGTTGCCGATGAACTGGCCGCTGAACTGCGAAAAGCCCGCCCAGTTGGTGCCGAACTGAAACTCCATCGGAATGCCGCTCACCACGCCGACCGCGAAGTTCAGCACGAGAAGCTTGCTCCAGAAACGCGCATGCCGGTAATACGCGACATCGCCGGTGCGAATCCACAGGACTTCGACGAGCACGAGAAACGCGGACAAGCTGATCGTGAGAATCGGCCAGAGAATATGGAAGATCGCGGTCATCGCAAACTGCGCGCGCGACAGGTCGAGTACGTGATCAAGCATGATGTTCGTGTCCAGTTTGAACAGCGGTGGCGTGCAAGGCGGATTCGTCGCCGGTGGCGCTCGGCACGATCTTCACCGGCACCGACTTGTAGGCGGGCGTGCGGCTCTGCGGATCGAACGCGTGAAGCGGCACGAGCGGATTCACCTCCGGGTAGTACGCGCCGCAGCAGCCATCGGGCAACGCGTACTCGACGATCTTGAAGTTGCGGATCACGCGTTCGATGCCATCGTTTGCAACGGCGAAGAGATCGACGCGATCGCCCGCGTGCAGATTGCGCTTCTTCAATTCGCGCGCGTTCATGAACACGACATCGCGCTGGCCGAACACGCCGCGATAGCGGTCCGAATGCGAGTAAAGCGTCGTGTTGTATTGATCGTGGCTGCGCATCGTGGTGAGCGCGAGCGCGTCGGGATCGTCCGGCACGGGGTTTTCATCGAGCCCGTCGAACACGAGGAAATTCGCGCGACCGGTCTTCGTGTCCCACACGCGCTCGCGCGCCGATGACGTCAGATGAAAGCCGCCCGGCACGCGAATGCGCGCGTTGTAGGCCTGAAAAATCGGGAACACGATTTCGATTGCATCGCGAATGCGGTCGTAGCTCGCGACGAGATGCTCCCAGGGCACGCGCGATGTCTCGCCGAGCGTCGCGCGCGCAATGCCCGCGACGATGGCCGGCTCGCTCATCAAAAACGGCGATGCAGGCTCGTTGCGTCCGGCGGATGCGTGCACCATCGACATCGAATCTTCGACCGTGATCGACTGCGGTCCGTCCGCCTGAATGTCGATCTCGGTGCGCCCGAGGCACGGCAAAATCAGCGCGGCCTTGCCGTGCACGAGATGACTGCGGTTGAGCTTGGTCGCGATATGCACCGTCAAATCAAGTTCGCGGATGTCGTTTTGCAAGCGCGCCCAGTCGGGAATCGCCGCCGCGAAATTGCCGCCGAGCGCCATGAAGACCTTCGCTTCGCCGCGCGTCATCGAGTCGAGCGTGGCGACGACATCGTTGCCATGTTTCGATGGCGGCGTGAAGCCGAACGCGCGCTCGATGCCCGCTATCAGTTGCGCGTTCGGCTTCTCCGTAATGCCGACGGTGCGATTGCCCTGCACGTTCGAGTGCCCGCGCACCGGGCAAATGCCCGCGCCCGGCCGCCCGACATTGCCGCGCAACAGCGCGAGATTCGCGATCTGCTGCACGTTCTCCGTGCCGCGATGATGCTGCGTGATGCCCATGCCATACACGAGAATCGCGTTCTTCGCCCGCATATAGATGTTCGCGGCGTTGCAGATCTCGTCGCGCGTGAGGCCGGAAGTGCGCTCGATCGCGTCCCAGCGCGTCGTGCGCAGATCGGCGAGCAGCGCGTCGATGCCATGCGTATGGCCTTCGATGAACTCGACATCGAGCACGCGCGGCTGGTCGGCGGCAATCGCGGCATCGTCGGCTTCGACGATCGCCTTCATCATGCCCTTCAGCACGGCGACGTCGCCGCCCACGCGCACCTGATAGAGAAACGAACTGATGTTGGTAAAGCCGAGCGTCGCCATTTCGACGGGATTTTGCGGAGATGCAAAACGTTCGAGCGCGCGCTCGCGAAACGGATTGAACGACACGATCTTCGCGCCGCGCCGCGCCGCCGAGTGCAGATCGCTCATCATGCGCGGGCTGTTGGTGCCGGGGTTCTGACCGAAGATGAAGATCGCATCCGCATGTTCGAAGTCCTCCAGCAGCACCGTGCCCTTGCCGACGCCGATCGATTGCGGCAAGCCCACGCTCGTCGCTTCGTGGCACATGTTGGAGCAGTCGGGGAAGTTGTTGGTGCCGAACTCGCGCACGAAGAGTTGATACAGAAACGCCGCTTCGTTCGATGCGCGCCCCGACGTATAAAAGTCCGCCTGATCGGGATGATCGAGCGCGTTCAGATGGCGGCCGACGAGCGCGAAGGCATCGTCCCATTCGATCGGCACATAGCGATCGGAGGCTGCGTCATAGACCATCGGATGCGTGAGACGGCCCGCCATTTCGAGGTCGTAGTCGTTCCACGCGGCAAGTTCGGAGACGCTGTGCTTCGCGAAGAACTCGGGCGTGCAGCGCATCGCGGTGGCTTCCCACGCGACCGCTTTCGCGCCGTTCTCGCAGAACTCGAACGACGACGTATGTTTCGGATCGGGCCATGCGCAGCCGGGGCAATCGAAGCCTTGCGGCTGGTTCATGTGCAGCAGCGTCTGCGCGCCGGATACCGCAATGCCCTGAATCTTCAGTGCTTCGCCGGTGGCCTTCAATGCGCCCCAGCCGCCGGCCGGCTCGCTATAGATGCGTATAACTTTCTTTTCGCTCATGTCGTTCGCCTCGCAAACAATGCAATTCGTGAAGTGGGTTGATCGTGATGATCGTCGTTCGGGAGTGGTCGGTCTTGCGTAATGGCCCGTCCGTTTGCGATCCGCACGGACGATGCGCGCATACGCGCCGCGCGCTTAGCCGCCGACGAGCGACATGCGCACGGTCGGATAGCGTTTGCGCGAGTCTTGCGGAGGCTTCGTGCCGCGCAGTTCCGAATAGCGGTCGTCGCGCTGCGTCCAGCGCGCGCGCACGACGTCGATCAGTTCATCGGATGTGATGGCTGCATCGAGCCACGGCTTGAGATCGAACGATTGCGTGGCGAAGAGACAGGAGAAGAGTTGTCCGTCGGCGGAGACGCGTGCGCGCGAACACGTCGAACAAAACGGATGCGACATGCTCGACACGAAGCCCACACGCGCGAGACCGTCCGCGAAGCGATAGTTCACGGAGGTCGAACCCGTATCGCCGCCGCTGTCCGCTTCGAGCGAAAAGTGCCTTCGTAGAAGGGTCAAAATGGAATCGGAACGGACGATCTTGTCGCTGCTCCATCCATGCGCGCCGCCGACATCCATGTATTCGATGAAGCGCAGATCGACCGGCCTGCGATAAAAGTGGCGCGCAAGCGGCAGAATCTGCAATTCGTTCACGCCTTTCTCGATCACGACATTGATCTTGAGCGGTGCGAGCCCGGCATCGATGGCCGCGTCGATCCCTTCGAGCACCCGCGCGACCGGAAAGCCGACGCCGTTCATGCGGGCAAAGAGATCGCCGTCGATGGCATCGAGACTCACGGTGACGCGCTTCAGTCCCGCTTGCTTCAACCCATGCGCGCGTGCGGCGAGCAGCGAGCCGTTGGTCGTGAGGGCGAGATCGGTATCGAGGGTCGCAAGACGCGCAATCAAGGTTTCGAGACCTTTGCGCAGCAGCGGCTCGCCGCCCGTCAGACGAATTTTCTCGACGCCGAGTTGCATGAAGGCGCGGCACATCGTGAACATCTGATCGAAGGAGAGCCATTCATCGGACGACAAGAACGGGTAGTCCTTCGTGAAGACGTCCTTTGGCATGCAATACGAGCAACGGAAATTGCATTGATCGATGACCGACAGCCGGAGGTCCTTCAGGGCACGGCCGCGTCGATCGAGAGGACGTAAATCACGCAGATCGGCGCGCGCGAGAGGCGGTAATTCAAGGGTATTCAAAGGGCGCTCCCAAGCTTGAATCCAGGCGAGTTCAAGATAAGCGAGGGATGCCGAGGCAACCATTGCACGTACGAGTCGCGTGCTCAATGGTTTGGGTGAGGCGGATATACGAAGGTATGAGGGAAGGCCGCGGGTGAATTTGCGGTCCTCTCTCTGAACCTCGGCCAAGCGAGCGCCAAGGGCCAGAGAGAGGAGACGATAACTGCTCGTCCCTTCTCTCTTCAGAGCGCGGGCTCTTTAGAGCTTCACGCCCTGGAGCAGGCTGCCCACGGAGGCGAGCGACTTCGTGACGTTGGTCACGTCGACATCCGTATGCGTCGATGCGTCGACTTGCGTGACGGGTGCGACATTGGTTTGCGGGCTGGCGAACGACACGCCGCCGGCTTGCAGGTTGGCGTTGATGCCGTTGTTCTGGAAGATGCTGTTGCCGCCGACGATAGCGCCCATTTCAGCGCGGTCGAGTTCTTTGCTAACGGCCAGGTTGTCGATCTTCAGCATGATGAATCTCCTAATCACTTGGTTGGTTGGATGAGCACCAATCGTTGCGCTCGCAGCTACATATGCGAGAGGTGTGCCAAGTGCGCCTAGAAGATCTGTTCGGTTAATCTAAGCTGCTGAAATCGCGGATTAATTTAAGTTGCGCAAGCGAAATTCATGCGGCCAAGCGGCCTTGCTTGCTAAAGAATATGTTGGCTCTATTAAAACATATTTAAGCGATCTGTCTGTGCACGACAAACAGATCGCCTAAGAAAGCCTTAGAACTTTTCTACCCAAGGCCTCAATTCCATTTCCCAACTCCACGCACTACGATGCTGACGCAATACGTCGATATAGGATTGCGCGATCGCTTCGGGATCGAGCGTGCTGTCGGGCGTACCCGATGCATCGCTGCGATCCGCACGCACCGCGCCGTCGATCACGAAATGCGCAACGTGAATGCCTTTGGGCGACAGCTCGCGCGCGGCGCTCTGCGCGAGTCCACGCAACGCGAACTTGCCCATCGCGAACGGCGCGGATAGCGCAAAGCCTTTGACGCCGGCAGTTGCGCCCGTCAGCAGGATCGCGCCGTGGCCCGCGGGCACCATGCGCTTGGCGGCCTGCTGCACCGTATAGAAAGCGCCCAGCGCCGACACCGCGACGGCGCGTTCCACTTCCACAGGGTCCAGTTCCGCGATAGGTCCGCGCGCACGGCCGCTCGCGTTATAGATCACGATCTCGGGTGCGCCGATGCGTGCGTCGGTTTCGGCGAAGAGGGCATCGATCTCGCCGGCGTCGGACGCATCGACGGGTAAAGCGATAGCGCCGGTTTCATCGACGAGCGACGCGAGCTTGTCGACACGGCGCGCCGCGATGACCACCGGAATGTTCGCCGCGCGCAGGCGCCGCGTGAGAGAGGCGCTGATGCCGGGACCGGCGCCGATGATGAGTGCGCTGCGGTAAGGAATGTCGCTCATGATGTCACGCTCGAAAGGATCGGAATCGAGCGATCGATCATAAACGCAAGCGGCAATCGTTGCCCGCTGCACCCATCACGGCGCTGCACGCGTGTCAGATCTGCGCTTGTCCGCCATCGGCGAAAATTTCTGCGCCGTTGATAAAGCTCGAATCGTCAGATGCGAGGAAGGTCACGACTTTGGCGATCTCGCCGGGCGTCCCCAACCGGCCGATCGGCACGAGCGATGTGAGATACGCGAGCAGGCCGTCCTGCGCTTCCTTCGATGCGCCGCCGAGTTCCGCGAGGCCCACCGTATGCGTGGATCCGGGACTCACGACATTCACGCGAATGCCGCGCTCCTTGAGGTCGAGCACCCAGCTTCGCGCGAGCGCCCGCACCGCCGCCTTCGATGCGCTGTAGATGCTGAACGCGGGCGTGCCCTTCGAGCCTGCAATCGAGCCGGTAAGCACGATGGACCCGCCGCGCTGCATCAGCGGCAACGCCTTTTGCACCGTGAAGACGACGGCGCGCACGTTGCGGGCGAAGGTATCGTCGAAATGCTGCGCGGTGATTTCGCCGAGCGGCAGCATGCTGCCGCCACCCGCGTTGGCAAGCAGAATGTCGAGACGGCCTTCGTCGGCGCGGATGCGGCTCATCAGTGCGTCGAGGTCTTCGTCGCGGGTGACGTCGCCGCGAATGCCTTGCACGCCGTGGCCGATTTCACGCACGGCCGCATCCAGTTCCGCCTGACGTCGTCCAGTGATATAGACCTTGGCGCCTTCGCGGGCGAGTTCCAGTGCCGATGCCAGCCCAATGCCGCTCGTGCCGCCCGTGACCAATGCAATTTTTCCTTCGAGACGCGTGTTCATGTTGAGCTCCGATGAAGTGAATGAGTCGGTGAAGCAAAGATAAGCGTTTCTCTTTAGCGAATAAATGGCTCATTTTCTAAATCATTTTTTATAGCCATGAATAATCGCTAAGATGACCGCTTGACGACTAAGGCGAAATGGCAATGGACCAGCTTCTTGCGTTGCGCGTGTTCGTGCGTATTGCCGAATCCGGCGGCTTTAGTCGCGCGGCGGACATGTTGAACATGCCTAAGCCCACGGTCACGAAGCTAATTCAGGATCTGGAAGCGCACTTGGGCACCCGGCTCTTGCAGCGCTCCACGCGCAAGGTGACAGTCACGCAGGAAGGGCAGACCTACTACGCCTACGCAATCAAATTGCTGGCCGATGTCGAGGAAATGGACACGCTATTCGCCGATGCGCACGGCGGTCCTCGCGGACGCTTGCGGGTCGATATCGGATCGTCGCTTGCCAATCTGATTTTGCTGCCGCATCTGCCTTCGTTTCGACGGCGCTATCCCGAGATTCAACTCGAACTGGGTGTAGGCGATCGCGAGGTGGACCTGATCGGCGAAGGTGTCGATTGCGTGATTCGCGGCGGCGAACTCACGGATACGTCGCTCGTTGCGAGACGGCTCGCGAGCCTCGACTGGGGCACATATGCATCGTCGGACTATGTATCGGCGCGCGGCACGCCATCGCATCCGGACGAATTGCGCGCGGCGCATGACGTGATCGCCTACTTCTCGTCGCGCACGGGCCGCATGTTCGAGCTGACGTTCGAGCACGGCGACGAGACCATTCGAATCGATCCGCGCGGCGGATGCGGCGTGTCGGTCAACGAAAGCACCGCGCATTTGACGGCGCTCGTGAGCGGACTGGGCGTCGGTCAGACATTCGCGTTCATGGCCGCGCCGTGGCTGCAAAGCGGCGATCTCGTGGCGCTGTTGCCGCAGTGGACGCGTCCGCTGCATCCGTTGAGCATCGTGTTTCCGAAGTCCCGACATGACAGCGCGCGCTTGCGGGCATTCGTGGACTGGGTGCTCGACGTGTTCCGGCCTTATGACGCCGCGCAGGTCTTCCGCGAGCAGGAGATTCCCTCAGTCGAATAAGCGCCCGCGCTATTACGCTTTGCCTTTTGAGCGCAACGCTGCAAATGTGGTCGCCCCGGTATTTTTAGAAATATAACGAGCGATGCGATGCGCACACGCGCCGCTCCACTACCGGAGGGAGTTGACCGATGAGATTTGCCCTTGATTTGAGGCCGCGCTGATCTACGCCATGCGAAAGGGAGAAGGAACACCCCGGTTCCTTCTCCCTTCCGGCTGCGGCGACAGAACTTCAGAACATCAGAACTTCACGCCTTGCAGCAGGCTGCCCACGGAGGCGATCGACTTCGTGATGTTGGTCAGATCGACATCCGTGTGCTGCGACGCGTCCACCTGAATCACCGGCGCCACGTTGGTCTGCGGGCTCGCGAACGAGAAGCCGCTTTGAGAGTTGGCGTTGATGCCGTTGTTCTGGAAGATGTTGAAACCGCCGGTGACTGCGGCCATTTCCGCACGGTCGAGTTCCTTGCTGACGGCCAGATTGTCGATCTTCAACATGATGAATCTCCTGATGACTCGGTGGGTTGGATGAGCATCGATTCGTTGCGCTCGCAGCTACTATTGCGAGAGGCGTGCCAGGCGTGTGTCCTGCGTCCGAGCGCGCGACCTAACGTGCTGAAAATAAACATAAAAATCGCTTAGAAATACGTCTTCGCCTTGATGCTCGCAGCATCATCTTTCGACGATGTGTTGGGCCCGCAAAAACGCATCGACGCGACCTGTCGGCGCGCGAACGACAGCACGCCCGGAGCGTAAGCCAACCCGACGACCGTTTCGAATCGCAACGTCAAGAATCTTTACGGTCGGCGAATCCGGCCGCTGTTAAAAGCTCGCCAAGCCTTGTCGCACGGGCCTCTGCCGCATATGGCCCGGCCCTTGCACTAGTGCGCTCCAGACAACCCGGAGCCGCACATGATCGAACCAGGCCGAGCCGCCACGCTCACGCGCACCGTCACTGCCGCGGACCTCGCGTCCGCCTACGCGCAGGCAGAAGGCGAACGCTATCCCGATGTGCTGTCCACGCCCGCGCTGCTCGCGCTCATCGAACGCGCTTGCGCCGATGCGATGCGCGACGCGGTCGGCGCGGCGCAACTGTCCGTCGGCGTGACGACGCATCTCAACCATCTCGCGCCGACGCCGCTCGGCGCCGACGTCTCCGCGACCGCGACCTTTCGCGGCATCGAAGGCGCGCTGTACTGGTTCGATGTCGTCGCTGCCGATGCGGGCGGACCGGTCGGCACGGCGAGCCACGCGCGGGCCATCGTCGAACGGGCCGCCATCGAAGCGCGCGCCGCCAAACGCCGCGCCCTATGAACCACGCATACGACAAAAGGAACGACATGGACGTGGCTGCACATCCCGCGACACACGGCGTCTTCTTCGACGAAGCGTTCGAAACGCTCCCGCCCGCCGGCGTGCGACGCCATCAGGACGCGCTCTGGGCCGCGCAATGGCCTTATCTGCGCGCGCGGTCCGCGTTCTACCGGACGAAACTCGCGCGCTGGATCGGGCGCGACGACATCACGCTAGACACCTTGCAGGAACTGCCCTTCACCGAAAAGGACGAACTGCGCGTGAGTCAGGAAGGCGCGTCGCCGTATGGCGATTACGTCGCGTGTGCGGAAAGCGGCATCGCGCGGCTGCATCGCACGTCGGGCACGACCGGCCGGCCGCTGATTCTCGCCAACAGCACGCGCGACGCGCAGGACATCGCCCGCGTCGGCGCACGTTCGATGTGGGCCGCGGGACTGCGGCCCGACGACCGCGTGGTGCATTGCCTCAACTACTGCATGTGGACGGGCGGCTTCACCGATCACACGATTCTCGAAGCGACGGGCGCAACCGTCGTGCCGTTCGGTGTCGGCAGCACGCGTCTTCTGATCGATTCGATTCTGAGCCTCGGCATCAACGCGATATCGTGCACGCCGTCGTATCCGGCGCTCATCGAACAGGTGTTGCGCGAAACCGGTGGCCCCGCGCCGCGCGATCTCGGCCTGAAGCTCGGGCTGTTCGGCGGCGAAGCGGGCCTCGACAATCCCGAGTTGCGCGCCGCGATGGAAGACAAGTGGGGCTTTCAGGTGCGCAACGCGAACTTCGGCCTGTCCGAAGTGCTGAGCATTCTCGGCGGACAAACGGACTGGACCCACGATCTGCTGTATCACGCGGCCGACGTCGTATTCGCCGAGATCGTCGATCCGCAGACACTTGCGCGCGTGCCGATCGAAGCGGGCGCGACGGGCGAACTCGTCTGCACGCATCTGCGCAAGCAGTGTCAGCCGCTCGTGCGTTATCGAACGCGCGATGTCGTCACGGTGACTGCAGCCGATCCCGGTCCGGACGGCCGCAGCGCGTGGCGTTTTCGCGTGACGGGCCGCACCGACGACATGTTCAACGTGCGCGGCGTCAACGTGTTTCCGGGCGCGGTGCGGCTCGCGGTCGAGGCGCTGCCGCAGTGGGCGTCGGGCATGTTCCGCATCGTGCTGAAGGGACCGGGGCCGTATGACCGCATCGCGATGACGGTCGAGGCCGCGCACGGCTTGCCCGTCGAACGCTGGAACGACGCGGCGATGCGCATCGAGGCGGCGGTGCGCGAACGCATCGGCGCGAGCGCCACGGTGACGATGGTCCCGTTCGAGCATTTCCCCCGCACCGAAGGCAAGACGCGCTGGATCGACAAGGAGCCCGCATGAGCTACGTCAGGACGAGCATGGAAGGACCGGTCGCGATCGTGACGCTCGATCGCACCGAACGGATGAACGCGATCAGCGGCGCGCTGCTCGACGATCTGCACGACGCGCTGCAACGCGCGAACGACGATCCCGCCTGCCGCGTGATCGTGCTGACCGGTGCGGGCCGCGCGTTCTGCGCCGGCGACGACCTCAAGGAATTCGGCGAGCAGAGCGCGACCGACGCGAGCATCCGCAGTCATATCGAACGCATTCAGCGCATCACGCGCGATCTGATGTTCGGCGCGAAGCCGGTTGTCGGCGCGGTGCATGGCTTCGCTGTCGGCGGCGGCTTCGAGTGGATGCTCAATTGCGACATCGTCGTGGCGTGCGACGATCTCGTCGCGTTCTTTCCGGAGATGGAGTGGGGCCAGTTCGTGACGGGCGGCGTCACGCATCTTTTGCCGCAGGCGATCGGCCATCAACGCGCGATGGAACTGTGGCTGCTGGGCGAACGGCAGAGCGCGCAGTCCTTGCTGTCGATGGGCCTCGTCAATCGCGTCGTGCCGCGCGAGGCGATGCTCGACACGGCGCTTGCGCTCGCTGCGCGCATCGCCGGGAGATCGCATACGTCGATAGCGCGGCTCAGGCGGCTCGTGACGACGGAACTGTCGGGCACGCTCGCGCGCAGTCTCGAACTCGAAAGCGCGGCCACCGTCGATGCCTTCGCGGACCCCGACGCCGCCGAACGCGTGAAGGCTTTCGCCACGCGCAAGGAGAAAGCGCGATGAACCCGAAAGCCCTGACGTTCGACTACTTCGGCACGCTCGTCGACGTGGATCGCGGCGGCACGCTCGGCATGGCGGAAGTGCTGCGGCGTTTGTCCGTCGAAACCGGCGACTCCGCGTTCGATGTCTATCTCGACTGGGACATCCGCAACGTGCGGCTCTATCGCGGGCAGGCCTACACGCGTTATCGCGATGTCGCGCAGCAGGCGCTCGCGGCCGTGCTCGATGCACGCTGGCCCGGCGCGCGCCGTGGTCATGCGCTCGACGCGCTCGCGGACGTGTTCCTCACGCATCTGGTCGAAGCGTCGCCCGCGCATGCGGATGCCGTGCCGTTTCTCGACTGGGCCGCCGCGCGTTATCCGCTGATGCCGGTCACCAACATGGACAGCGACTTGTGGCGTCGCACGCAACTCACGCGCTACTTCGAGCACGTCACGACAGCGGAGATGGCGCAGGCGTACAAGCCGTCGCAGGCCATCTTCGCGCTCGCGCTCGACCGGCTCGCGCTGCCCGCGCAGGATGTGCTGCATTGCTCGCTCGCGAGCTGGGCCGACATCGACGGTGCAAAGCCGCTCGGCATGGCGGTGGCGTGGATCAATCGCGGCGCGGACACGCTCGGCACGTGGCAGCCGCGCCCGGATTTCGAGTTCGACACGTTGTCGCCGGTACGGGACGTTCTGGAAAGTCTGTCATTCACAGCGACTGGGGAAACGAGATGAAACCGATGAAGATCGCGATGACGTTCATCGCATGCGCCGCGATGCTATGCCGCGTTGCGTACGCGCAGGAAGTGGTGAAGATCGGCGTGGCGGGTCCGCTCACGGGCAGCGCCGCGCAAAGCGGCAAGGACGACGAGCGTGGCGTGCGCCTGGCCATCGACGAACTCAACGCGAAAGGCTTTGCGATCGGCGGCAAGCCCGTGCGTTTCGAATTGATCTCGATGGACGATCAGGGCGATCCGAAGGTCGGCGTGAACGTCGCGCAGAAGCTCGTCGATGACGGCGTGGCCGCGGTCATCGGCCATTACAACTCGGGCGTCAGCATTCCGGCGGCGCGCATCTACAACGAGGCGCACGTCGTGATGATGACGGGCGCATCGTCGAATCCGGATCTCACGCATCTCGGCTATCCCTATGTGTTTCGCCTGGCCACCAACGACAACGTGATGGGCGGGCGCATGGCGGCCTATTCGGCGAAAGTGCTGGGCGCGCAGCGGGCCGCCGTGATCGACGACCGGACCGCGTACGGCACAGGCGTCGCCGATGTGTTCATCAAGACCGCGCAGAAAGAGGGGCTGCAGATCGTCGCGCGCGAATACAGCACCGACAAGGCGACGGACTTCAAGGCCATTCTCACGCAGATCAAATCGCGCAATCCGCAGGTCGTGTTCTATGGCGGCTACTACGCGCAGGCCGCGACGCTCGCGCGGCAGATGAGCGAGCTGGGCCTGACTGCGACGCTCGTCGGCGGCGACGGCATCTGTTCGCCCGAGTTCGACAAGCTCTCGGCGGGCGTCGCGGACAAGCGCATGTTCTGCGCGCAAGGCGGCGCGCCGCTCGACACGCTGCCCGACGGCAAGACCTTCCGCGCGAAGTTCAAGAGCACCTTCAGCGCCGATGTCGACACTTACGCGCCCGCGTTCTATGCGGCCACGCTCGTCGTCGCGGATGCGATGCAGAAATCCGGTTCCGCGAAGCCCGAAGTGTTCGTGAAGACGTTACGCGATCAATCGTTCAACAGCATTCTCGGCCCCGTGAAGTTCGATGCCAACGGCGACTGGATCGATGCGCCCGTCACGGTGTACCGGCTGAACGGTGGCGCGCTGACCGCGATCGCGCAGAAGGACTGAGCGGCGCGGCGTCATGCCGATACACGGCGGGCCGCGGGATTTTGTCCTGATATAGTCGAAGCCGTTGCCCGACCGTTTGCAGGGAGACATGGCCACCGTCGCGCTCGATCCCGACATCGCCACGCTGGAGAGCGCGCTCGCCTCCGATCGCTGGCGCAATGCGCGCCGTCTCGCCGCGCGCGAGGCCGGCGCGTGCATCTTCACGCTGGATCGCGGCGGGCATGTGCTGGAAGGCGCCGCGCATATCGCCGATGCGCGGCTCGACGCATTTTTCGCGCAGTGTCCGTCCGAACGGCTCGCGGCGCTCGCGGAAGCGGCCACGGTCGCCGCCGACAGCCGCTGCGTGATGCTGCCGCCGCACGGAACCGCAGCGGCCGTTGCGCAGGCGTTCGCGCTGCGCGTCGATGCGCACGGGCGGCGCGTCTTTCTCGTCGCGCTATGCACGCCTCCCGCATCCGGCGATACATCGCCCGCATCGTGGATCGCATTACTCGGCGCGACGCTCGACGTCGTGTTGCACAGCGCGTTCGATCTCGCCGCGTACGACACGCTCGTCGAGGAACAGCGCGCGATCATCGATCATATCGGCGACGGCTTGATGGTGATCGGACAGGGTCATGTGCTGCGGCACGTCAACTCGGTTGCGGGACGCATTCTCGGCATCGATCCGAAGGCGAGCATCGGCAAGACGCTCAACGAAGTGATCGACTTCGAGCCGATCGTCGGACCGATCTTTCGCACGGCCGTGGGTTATGTCGATCGCGAACTCATCATCGATTCGCCGGCGCGGCATCTGCATCTGCTCGACACCGCCATTCCCATCAAGAACCGCTGCGGCGAAGTGGTGTCCGTCGTCAACACGTTTCGCGAGATGCGGCGCGTGCGCAAGATGGCGGGGCGCTATGCGGGCAATCACGCGCGCTTCACGTTCGACAGCGTGATCGGCACGAGCGCCGGCCTGAAGCGCGCGCTCGACGCCGCGAAGAAGGCGGCGCGCGGCGCGTCGAACGTGTTGCTGTCCGGCGAGAGCGGCGTCGGCAAGGAAGTGTTCGCGCAGGCCATTCACAATGCGGGCGCGCGCGCGGCGCAACCGTTCATCGCCATCAATTGCGCGGCGCTGCCGCACGCGCTGATCGAGAGCGAACTCTTCGGTCATGCGCCCGGCAGCTTCACCGGCGCGGCGCGCGATGGCCGGCCCGGCAAGTTCGAATCCGCCGATGGCGGCACCGTGTTTCTCGATGAAATATCGGAGCTGCCCATCGACGTGCAGGCGAAGTTGCTGCGTGTGCTGCAGGAGCGCGAGGTCACGCGGATCGGCGACACGCGCGGCATTCCCGTCGATGTTCGCATCATCTGCGCGAGCAATCGCAATCTCGCGTCGATGGTGCTCGCGAAGACCTTCCGCGAAGACCTGTATTACCGCTGCAATGTGATCGAAATAACCATTCCACCGCTACGCGAGCGGCGTGAAGATATTCGCGCGATGGCGGAATTCTTTCTCGCGCGATACTGCACGCGCATGCACAAGCCGACGCCCGAACTCGCCGCCCACGCGCTGCGGCAACTTGAAGCGCACGACTGGCCGGGCAATGTGCGCGAGATGGAGAACCTCGTCGAGAAGATTGTCAACTTCAACGAGGGCGAGCGCATTGCGGATATCGCTTCGCTGCTCGGCGGCGCGTCTGTGTCGCAATCGGGTGCTGCGTCTGTCGCGACGCAGCGCGAGCCGGTGTCGCTGAAGGAGGCGGAGCGCGTGGCGATCGAAGCCGCGCTCGAAGCGTGCAAGTTCAACGTGACGAACTGCGCGAAGCTGCTGCAAGTGTCGAAGCCCGCGCTCTACGCGAAGATGAAGCGGCACGGCATTCGGATCGAAAGATCGTTGCGTCAGCCGCTTTGATGCCTATAAGAACGGGCCTTTACTTCGCCTTGACCGGCGGAAGCTGAATGTAGTCCAGCGCGGCCGCGACGAGTTCATCGGCGTTGCGAATGCCTTGCGCCGATGCAGCCAGCCCGTTGAGACGCCCGTCGATCAACAGCAGCGCGAGTCCGTGCACGTAAGCCCACGCGGCAGTCAGCGCCACGGCGCGCGTTGCATCCATGGGGGCGAAGGCGTCTTTGCCTGCGGGCGGCGCGGCGGCTTCTTCGCCGTACACGCCTGCGAGCGCGAGACCGGCCGCTCGTCGGGCTTCGATCAGCGATGGGCGGTTCGCATCGAACATCTCGCCTCGCGACATGAGGCGCATGAGGTCCGGATTCTTTTTCGCAAACGCGATATAGCCGCGCGCGATCGCGTGACGCCGCTCCGCCGTTCCTTGCACGGCCTCCGCGTGACTGGCGATCGATGCGGACAAACGCATGAAGCCGGTCGCGGCCAGTTCGCTCAGCACGCCCGCCGTATCGCCGAAATGGTGCTGAGGCGCGGTATGCGAGACGCCGGCTTCGCGCGCGATGGCCCGCAAGCTCAACCCGCCGATGCCTTCGCGCTTGAGCACCGCTTCCGCCGCCGCCAGCAGCGCCTGCGGCAGCGAGCCGTGGTGATAAGGCCTGACTGCTTCTTCGGCGGACGGCCTGGCGGACGTCTTCTTCGCTCGCGTCGCGGCCGCCGGACGGCGCGTGTTCGTGTCGCTCATGACTACGGGTCTCGCATGCGTTTTTACAATGGAAGCCGATAGTGGCCGCATTCCGTTCGCAAGTCAATCTTTACGATGGAAAAATACTTTGACAAGCATAGCATTCGCCATCACTATCTGTTCCCTGAAGCGGGGCCGCGGGTTCAGTCATCCATCGGACAGCAACGAGGTACCTTCATGAAAGGCAAGGTTTTGATTTCGGGTGCGGGCGTCACCGGTCTTGCGCTGGCGTTCTGGCTGGATCGCGCGGGTTTCGCGGTGACGCTCGTCGAGCGTTCCGCCGGATTTCGGCGCGGCGGGCAGGCGGTCGATATTCGCGGCGTGGCGCTCGATGTCGTGCGCGCAATGGGCCTGCTCGATGACGTCCGCGCATTGCGCACGCAGCTCAAAGGCATGTCCATGCTCGACGCCGAAGGCAACGAGATTCATCGCACGGAAGAGCGCACGTATAGCGCGGGACGTCTGGACAGCGAAGACATCGAAATCTTTCGCGACGATCTCTGCGAGTTGCTGATGCGCGCGTTGAGCGAGCGCGTCGAGTTCCTTTACGACGACAGCATTCGTGCGATGAATGATCATGGCGATGCCGTGAGCGTCGAATTCGCGAGCGGCCAGACGCGTCGTTTCGATCTCGTCGCAGGCGCGGACGGCATCTATTCCAACGTGCGCAAGCTGTGTTTCGCTAGCGAAGCCGAGATTGTTTTTCCGCTGGGCGTGGTGCTCGCGCTGTTCTCGACGCCGAATTCGATCGACCTCGACGACTGGCAGATCGGCCATCGCGTGGAGAGCTTCGGCTATGTGATCTACCCGAGCCGCGACAAGCGCGAGTTGCGGATCGGCGTGGGCTTCGAGGCGCCCGAACCACCGCTGTCACGCGGCGATCCCGACGGGCAGAAGCGCGTCGTCGCACAGCACTGCGCGCATCTGAAGGGCGATTTCCCGCACTTTATCGATGCCATGAAAACGACGGAGCAGTTCTATTACAACGAACTCGCGCAGGTTCGCATGCCGTCGTGGTCGAAGGGACGCGTGGTGCTTGCGGGCGACGCGGCCTATTGCGCGTCGCCTTTCTCGGGGCAGGGTACGAGCCTTGGACTCGTCGGCGCGTTCGTGCTGGCTCATGAACTGGCGCAGGCGCAAGATGTTGCCGCTGCGTTTGCCACCGCGTTTTCCGCCTATGAAACGCGCATGCGGCCTTATGTCGATCTGAATCAGGCGCTGGTCGATCTCGATCGACAGGGGCCGGTGCCGGATGAATTGCTGGACGAAGCCAAGAACGGTATCGACTTGTCGGATTTGTTGGAGCGGCGAGCCTGAGTCGAACGCGCGCGAGGAACGTCATGCCGCAAATCCGAACGATGCACACCGACGATTTGCGCAGCGTCTCGCGCTTCGTCCCGACGGCCTCACGCCGGCCCTGGCGAACAACAGCAATCAAGCGCGCGCACAGAAGGCCGCGACCGCGCTGACCACGGCGGACCTTGCCGCGATCGCCTTGCCGGTGCTGATCGTGCACGGCAGCGATGACCCGATCTTCCCGGCCGCGCACGCGCAATGGGCGGCGACCGTGCTGCGCGATGCGGACTTGCGCGTCATCGACACGATGGGGCACGCGCTCGATCCGGCGTTCTTTCGCGAGATCGCCGATGCACTGAGCGGCTTCTGCCTGCGACACGCCGGTTGAACCGACTTGCGCCGATACGGCTCAAGTCTTCGCCGTGTCTGCCGTAAACAAGTCGTACGGCAAAGTCTTCAGGAAACATCGGGCAAGCGAGAGCATGCATGTCGATCTCATCACCATCTATCTGCTAGCGATTGGCACACTGCTCGCCAGTTGCGGCATGACGCTCTGGGAGCGTCGGACGCACGTCGCGCGCAAGAAAGAATTAGGGACACTCGCGGCGGCGTACGCCACGCTCGCTGCAGGCTGCGCGGCGGTTTCCGTGCGCCACCAGTTGCCCGGCGCAATCGGCTCGGCGCTTGCCAATCTCATCATGGTGTCAGGCTATTTGCTGATTCTGCACGGCGTCGCCGTGTCGAACGGGCGGCATTATCGGGCGCTGTCGGCGTGGATGCTGGTCGGCGTGGCGATCGCGTGGAGCATCGCGGGCGTGCGCTGGGAAACGAGCATGTGGAATTACTGGAGCGCGATTCCGATCTCCATCGCATGCGGCATGGCGGCGCGCGAACTCGTGCGCGGCAACGGGGCGAAGCGCGTGCAGTCGCGGGATATCGCGGCGATCGTATCGGGCACGCACGCGGTGTTCTATGCCGCGCGGGCGTGCGTGCTGCCGTGGGCCGCGACATGGCTCGGCCACGGCGGCTTGTCGGCCATCGCGAAGCTGACCATGTACGAGGGCGTGCTGTATTCGGTGATTCTGCCGATGACCTTGCTCAGGCTCGTTCGCGACGAAGCCCACGGCGAGTTGTTGATGGAGTCGCGCACGGATTATCTGACGGGCCTCGGCAATCGCCGCTGGTTCTTCGAAGAGGGCGCGCGCGTCATCCGGCGCGGCGATGCGGCGCGGCCGGTGTCGCTGCTTGCGCTCGATCTCGACAACTTCAAGACGATCAACGACCGATACGGCCACGACGCCGGCGACGAAGTCCTCAAATCGTTTGCGCGCGCCGCGAAAGCCGTGCTCGGGCAGGACGCCGTGTTCGCGCGTATCGGCGGCGAGGAATTTGCCGTCGTGCTCCGCGATCATGACCGCGTGCGGGCGAGAGCGGTGGGCGAGGCCGTCGCCGGACGGTTCGCGCAAACCGTCACGTACAGCGCGGAGGGCACCGGGATACGCGCGACGGTGAGCATCGGCATGGCGCAATCCGGCGCGGAAGCATCGACGCTGGCCGAGTTGCTCGCGGCCGCGGATCGGGCGTTGTACAGCGCGAAGGCGCTCGGCGGCAACCGGCTCGAAGCCGCTCAGTTCGTTGCGCGCGCGCAAGCGGTCCGCGATGGCGTCGCGTGCAGCGGGCGATAATCTGCCGCGTTCGTTATGCCGATTCGTCGTCGCGAACGAACAGCATCGAAATATAAAGCACGGTCGATACGGCGATTATCCCGACGCCCACGAACACTTTCGTCCGATTGAATTCGAGGCCGCCGTCGATTGCCACGCCGATTCCGGCGACGGACGCGAGCGTGCCTATCGTCGCGAGGCCGACATGCGCCTTGCTCAGGAACAGACGACGCCGCCTTCTTCCGGCTTCGCTGAACGGTCCTCGTTCCATTGCATCCTCCCATGATCCCGGTTTCGATGTAACCGGCGAACTAAATCTATCGCCCCAAACGGTCGATTGATTTATTCGACAGCCAGCCGCCCGCATTTGCACTATCGATACACACAAATCGCCGCGCGCACCAGTGCCCGCGTGCCTCTTCCCGGGGGAACCTCGAATGGCAGAGTTCATCGCTCATCCGGCTGTGCTGTTCATCGTGCTGCTCGCGCTTTTCATCGCCGCGGTGGCCTTCGGCGCATACGTGCTGCGGCGTGTCGCCGTGTTGCCGGACAGAGATCGCGAAGACTTCAACATCGTTCAGACATCGACGCTGACTTTGCTCGCGCTGCTCGTCGGCTTCAGCCTCTCGATGGCGGTCAGTCGTTACGACCAGCGCAAGAATCTCGAAGAGGGCGAAGCGAATGCCATCGGCACCGAATTCGTCCGCGCGGATCTGGCCGACGCCGCTCAAAGCGCAAAAATCAGGTCGGCGCTGATCCGCTACACCAAACTGCGGCTGGCGGATTACCGGACGCGCGCTTCCGACACGCTCAACAGCATCGAGCGCGATACGGCAAACGTGCAGACAGAGCTGTGGCAACTCGCGACCGAAGTCGCACGCGACAAGCCGACGCCGATCAGCGCGCTCGTCGTCGCCGGCATGAACGACACGCTCAACTCGCAGGATTACGCCGAGGCGGCGCGAATCAATCACATTCCGCTCGGCGCGTGGTTCCTGATGATCGTCATCGCGGTCATGGCTTGCGCGGTGCAGGGCTATGGCGCAAAGGGGAGCCTGCGCAAAGGACTCTTGCTCACGATCCTGCCCGCGACGGTCGCGCTTTCGCTGGCGCTCATTTCCGATATCGATAGCCCGCGAGGCGGCATCATCCACGTCGAGCCGCAGAATCTCGCCAGGCTGCTGAAGTCGATCGAAAAGTAATCTTGCGATCCGGCCGCGCGACGCTCTAACGCGCCAGCTTGTTCAAAGGCAACGCGAACTCGATTTGCAGACCTTGTTCGCGCCAGTCCTGCGCGAGCGTTCCACCGAAGTGGCGCGCAATGGTGTTGCGCAACAGCGTGCTGCCGAAGCCGTGCGGTCGCGGGGATTCCGTGATCGCGGGTCCGCCGGTCTCGCGCCAGCGGATGAAGAGGTTGTCGTCGCGCCGTTCCCAGTCCACCGACACCTGACCCGCGTCGGCGGACAAGGCGCCGTACTTCACCGCGTTCGTCGCGAGTTCGTGGAAGACGAGCGCGAGGCTCGTTGTTGCGCGGTCGCCGAGTTCCACGTCCTCTCCGGCCACGATCACGCGCTTTTCCGCCATCGCCCCATAGGGCCTGAAGATGGCGTCGGTCAGCGCATGCAAGGTGGTGGCGCACGGCTGCGTTGCGCCGGTCGCGGGATCGGCGTGGTGAAGGACGAGCGCGTGCGCCGCGGCCAGCGCGTGCAGGCGGCCCGAGAGCGTTTGCGCGAATTCCGGCGTCGATGAAGCCGAGCGTTTGCCGACGTGAATCATGGCATCGACAACGGAAAAGACATTGTTGACGCGATGATTCATCTCGCACGTCAGCATTTCTTGCTGTGCAAGCGCTTCCTGCAATCGTTGCTGATTCTGCAACACGGCCAGCGCAATACCGACGAACGACGCCAGTTCCTGCATGATGCGCGCGTGGCCGCTGTCGAAGTGCCGTTCCTCCTGAGCGACGATCCACAGCGTGCCGAGCGGCTGGCCGTGAGCGACATAGAGCGGCACCAGAAGCACTTCGGGACAGACCACGCCGGCCTCGGCAATCCACGCATAGTGCCGCTCCGGATGACGCGTCAGCGTGGGTTCGAAGCGATCGAGGCAGACGCCGCACGGGCTGTGATTGCGCGGCGTCGTCGCGCCTTCGAAACACGCCAGTTCGCCGCGCAGATCGCGCCAGCGAAAAATGCCGGGCGTGCCTTCCTGCGGTTCGAAGGCGCTGATCCCGGCGGATGCCGCGCCGGTCATCTGCATTGCGCGTTCGACGAATCTCGGCAGAACCTGTTCGGGATGATCGAGCATCTGCCCCACGACGTCCTGCAGCGCGAGCTTTTCGCCGAGATGATCGACGACCTTCGGCACCCGGCGATGCAATTCAGCCGTAATGTACAAGTCGGGAGGGGGAACCGCGTCGATGGCTGTCATGTCGTCGGATCCAGGTTCGCTTGCATGGGATCATGTCGAGCATACCCGAATCGGTTCGGCCGAAGTAACAGTGATTATCCCGCAGCGGCTGCGCCGATGGCTCGCTCGTGGCCGTGCTGCGCGAGTTCACCGCCGACTCGATCCGTTCCGCGCGCTCTGGTCGTCGGGACGCATGACGCCGCCCAACGTGCGCGTCTTCGTGGACTTTTTGAGCCGGCATCTGTTTCCCGAGGATCGTGAAGCGTCGTGATATCGTCGGCACCATCTTTCTTTAAGGAGAGTGCGATGAGCGAACTTGTCACCTGTCTATGGTTCGACGAAGGCCGCGCGCGTGAAGCGGCAGAGTTCTACGCCGCGACGTTCCCCGACAGCCATGTCGGCGCGGGCCATGCATCCGCCAAACCGGGCGTGGGACAAGGCCCGGAACTGACCGTCGAATTCACCGTGCTCGGCCAGCGCTTCATCGGGCTGAACGGCGGTCCCCATTACAAGCCGAATGAAGCGATCAGCTTCATGGTCCAGACCGACAGCCAGGAAGAGACCGACCGCTACTGGAACGCGGTCGTCGGCAACGGCGGACGCGAGGCGCCATGCGGATGGTGCAAGGATCGCTGGGGCTTCTCGTGGCAGATCACACCCAAACGTTTGCTCGATATCTTCGGCGGTTCCGATCGCGATGCCGCCCGGCGCGCCATGGACGCGATGATGACGATGAAGAAGATCGACATCGCGGCGCTCGAACGCGCCGCAGCAGGCGACAAGGCATAAAACAGAACGGCGGGGCGACGGGAACACTTGTTGCTCCAGTGCCGTCGCACCGATTACACATCATCGAATGAATAACGCTTCCGATTCCGAAAGTCTTCGCCTGGCTGCGCTGTCGCGATACGACGTTCTGGACACCCCCCGTGAACAAGCCTTCGACGAAATCGCGAACCTCGCCGCGGCGCTGTGCCGCGTGCCGATTGCGCTCGTCAATTTCATCGGCGACGGGCGTCAGTTCTTCAAGGCGGAGGTCGGTCTCGGCGTGCGCGAGACGCCGCTAGAAAGCTCGTTTTGCGCAAAGGCGCTGCTGGAAGAAGAGTTCCTCTACGTTGCGGATGCACGCGCGGACCCGCGTTTCGCGTGCAATCCGCTCGTCACGGGCGAGCCGCATTTGCGCTTCTATGCGGGCGCGCTGCTGAAGACCGAAGACGGCGTGGCTATCGGCACGCTGTGTGTGCTCGATTACGAGCCGCGCAGTCTCGACGATGTGCAAATGCAGGCTTTACGCGTGCTCGCGCGTCAGACGATGGCCGCGCTCGAACTGCGCCGCGCGATGAAAAGCGCCGAAGCCGAGCGGGCGCGCTATAGCGCACTGTTCAACGCCATCGACGACGGCTTCTGCATCATCGAATTTTTCGACGGCCCGCACGGTCCGCTCAGCGACTATGTTCACGTCGAAGCGAATCCGGGCTACGAGCGTCATACGGGCATTCGCGACATTGTCGGCAAGACCTTGCGCGAAGTCGATCCGACCGACGCGGACCGATGGATCGAGCTTTACGGCACCGTGCTGCGCACTGGCGTGCCGACGCGTTTCGAACGCTATTTCCTGACCGCGGGACGTCATATCGAAGTGTCGGCGTCGCGCGTCGAACCGCAGAGCCTGCGGCAAGTCTCGGTGTTGTTCCGCGATATTTCGGCGCGCAAGAAGTCCGAAGAAGCGTTGCGCGCGAGTGAGGCGCTCGCGCGTCAGAACATTCTGCGCGTGCAACTCGCGCTGGCGGCCGGGGCGATCATCGGCACATGGTTTTGGGACTTGCCCAACGACCGCTTTACCGTCGATGAAGCCTTCGCGGAAGCGTTCGGCCTCGATCCCGCGCAAGGACACGACGGCCTGAGCCTTGCTCAAGTGATCGCGAACGTGCATCCCGATGACCGTCAGGACCTGATCGCCGCGATAGAACAAGCTATCGCGCGTGGCGGGCATTACGCGCATCAGTACCGCGTGCGGCGCGCGGACGGACTTTTCTATTGGATCGAAGCCAACGGACGCGTGAACCACGACGCGAACGGCAAGCCGCTGACCTTCCCCGGCGTCGTGCTCGATGTGGACAAGCGTCGCGCGGTCGAAGAGGAACGCGATCGCGCGGCGGCTTCGCTGCGGACGCTGAACGACACGCTCGAACAACGCGTGGCCGAGCGCACCGCCGAACTGATGCGGGCAGAAGAGCAGCTTCTGCAATCGCAAAAGATGGAAGCCGTGGGCCAGCTCACCGGCGGGCTCGCGCATGACTTCAATAACCTGCTGGCGGGCGTGTCGGGCTCGCTGCAATTGCTGAGCATACGGCTGAGTCAGGGACGCGTCGCGGATGTCGATAAATATGTCGTGGCCGCGCAGGGCGCGGTGCGTCGTGCGGCGGCGCTGACGCATCGGCTATTGGCGTTTTCGCGGCGGCAGACGCTCGACCCGCGTCCCACGGATGTGAACGCGCTCGTCAACGGCATGACCGATCTGATTCAGCGCACGGTCGGCCCCGGCATTCGCGTGGAGGCGGTCGGCGCAACCGGACTGTGGCCGGCGCTGGTCGATTCCGGGCAACTCGAAAATGCGCTGCTCAACCTGTGCATCAACGCGCGGGACGCGATGCCTGACGGCGGCCGCATCACCATCGAGACTGCGAACAAATGGATCGATCGCAGCGCGGCCATAAGCCATGACATGCCGGAAGGCCAGTTCCTTTCCCTGTGCGTGACGGATACCGGCACCGGCATGACGCCCGATATCATCGCCAAGGCGTTCGATCCGTTCTTCACCACCAAGCCGATCGGCATGGGCACCGGTCTCGGCCTCTCGATGATCTACGGCTTCGCCAAACAATCGGGCGGTCAGGTGCGGATCTATTCGGAAGTCGGGCAGGGCACAACGGTGTGCATCTACTTGCCGCGCTTCTATGGCGATGTCGATCGCGAAGCCCTCGATCAGAACGCCTCGCCCATCTCGGGCACCGAGGCGGGCGAGACCGTGCTGGTCGTCGACGATGAACCGAGCGTGCGCATGCTCATCACCGATGTGCTGGAAGAACTCGGCTACACGGTCATCGAAGCGGGCGACAGCGTGACCGGGCTCAAGCTGTTGCAGTCGAACGTGCGGATCGATCTGCTGATCAGCGACGTGGGCCTGCCCGGCGGCATGAACGGCCGTCAGATGGCGGACGCGGGCAGACAGACGCGGCCCGATCTGAAGGTGCTGTTCATCACCGGTTATGCGGAGAACTCGGTTATCGGCAATGGCCGTTTGGAGCCGGGCATGCAGGTGCTGACCAAACCGTTCGCGCTGGAAACGCTCGCCGCACGCGTGCGGCAACTCGTCGATGGCTGATCGCGTGGGCGTCGTCCATTCATTGCGTGATGCATCGCGAGCGTCATCGCATTTGCAATGAACATCTACGCGGACTGTCGCAACGCGTGCGCGGCCGCCACCATGTTTTGCAGCGCGGGAATGACCTCTTCCCACTGACGCGTTTTCAGGCCGCAATCCGGATTCACCCACAAACGTTCCGCCGGAATGCGCTCCGCCGCCTTCTTCATCAAATCGACAATGTGCTCGCGGCTCGGGATGTTCGGCGAATGGATGTCGTACACGCCCGGCCCGATCTGATTCGGATACGCGAAGTCATCGAAGGCGTCGAGCAGTTCCATGTCGGAGCGCGACGTTTCGATGGTGATGACGTCGGCATCCATATCCGCAATCGACGCGATGATGTCGTTGAACTCCGAATAGCACATGTGCGTGTGAATCTGCGTCTCGTCCTTCACGCCGTTGGCCGTGATGCGGAACGATTCCACCGCCCAGCGCAGATAGTCGTTCCACTGCGAGCGGCGCAGCGGAAGACCTTCGCGCAACGCGGCTTCATCGATCTGAATGATGCGCACGCCGGCGCGTTCCAGATCGAGCACTTCGTCGCGAATCGCGAGCGCGAGTTGATGGCACGACACGGAGCGCGGTTGATCGTCGCGCACGAACGACCAGTTGAGGATCGTGACCGGGCCGGTCAGCATGCCCTTCATCGGCTTGCTGGTTTGCGACGCGGCGTACTCGATCCATTCGACGGTCATCGCTTTCGGGCGGCTGATATCGCCGAAGAGAATCGGCGGCTTCACGCAGCGCGAGCCATATGACTGCACCCAGCCGAACTCGCTGAACGCATAGCCTTCGAGTTGCTCGCCGAAGTATTCGACCATGTCGTTGCGTTCGGCTTCGCCATGCACGAGCACGTCGAGGCCGAGCGATTCCTGTTCTCTCACCGCGCGCGTGATTTCCTCTTTCATCGCTTGACGGTAGGCGGCTGCATCGAGTGCGCCGCTCTTGAACTGGCTGCGCGCATGGCGTATTTCAGGCGTTTGCGGGAACGAGCCGATGGTCGTCGTCGGAAAGGCGGGCAATGCGAGCATCGCTGCCTGTTTGTCCGCGCGCTGTGCGTAGGCGCTCTGACGCTTGCCGAGCGACGCATCGATCTTTGCAAGCGACGCCTGTACCGCCGGGTTATGCACGCGCTGCGACGTGCGCCGGTTTGCGATGGCGGCGGCATTTTCTGCGAGCGCATTAGCGACGGCGGCGCGGCCCTGATTCAACGCCTGGGCGAGCACGCCGAGTTCAGCGAGCTTTTGTACCGCGAACGCGAGCCATGATTTGATGTCGGCATCGAGCTTGACTTCGCTGTTCAGATCGACGGGAACATGCAGCAGCGAGCACGACGGCGCAATCCATAGACGTTCGCCGAGTTGTCGATGCAACGGTTCGAGCCAGTCGAGCGTGGCGTTGAGATCGCTCTTCCAGATGTTGCGTCCGTTGATAACGCCCACTGAGAGCATGGACGTATCCGGCAATTGCGCAATGGCCTGTTCGATTTCGTCACGCGCGTTGATCGCATCGATATGCAGGCCATCCACCGGCAGCTTGCACGCGAGCGCAAGGTTCTCCTGCAACTGCCCGAAGTAAGTCGCGACGAGCACGCGCACGCGACGCGCCGACAGCGCATCGTAGGCGGTCACGAATGCATCGCGCCAGCGCGCATCGAGTTCGGTGACGAGCGCGGGTTCGTCGATCTGCACCCAGTCCACGCCGAGCGCGGCGAAATGATCGAGCAATGCGGCATACACCGGCAGAATGCGCGGCAACAGCGCGAGCTTGTCGCTGTCGTCCTTGGCCTTGCCGAGCCACAGATACGTCACCGGTCCGATGATGACGGGCTTGGCGTTCAGCCCCTGCGCGCGCGCTTCACCGACTTGCTCGATAAGACGCGAGGCGTCGAGGCTGAACTGTGTGTTCGCATCGAACTCCGGCACGATGTAGTGATAGTTCGTGTCGAACCACTTCGTCATTTCGCCTGCCGCCACACCGCTGCAGCACGCGGCGTGTTCTTCCGCGCCTTGAGCCGAACGGCCGCGCGCCACGCGGAATGAGTTGTCCAGTGCGTCGCCGTGAAAGTTGCGCACGCGCTCGGGCAGATTGCCGAGCGTGAAGCTCATGTCGAGCACCTGATCGTAGAACGCGAAATCGCCTGCGGGCACATAGTCCAGACCGGCCTGTTCGTGCCAGTGCCGCGCGCGAAGCGTCGCGCCGAGGGCTTTCAGTTCGTCGCGCGACGATTCGTTTTTCCAGTACTTTTCGAGCGCGAACTTTAGTTCGCGTCTGGCGCCGATGCGCGGAAAGCCCAGGTTGTGCGTGGTAGCCATCGTGCGTTGTTGTCCGTTAAAGAGAAACTGCTGACGATGATAGAATTTTCGACGTATGAATAAAAATGGATTATTTTCATACTTCGATTAACTTTGTTCATGGAGAGCGCGATGCTCGAGCGCAGTCACTTGATGGTCGTGCGGGAAGTCGAGAAGCAGGGATCGCTGACCGCCGCGGCCGACGTGCTGAATCTCACGCAGTCCGCCCTGAGTCATGCGGTGAGAAAGCTCGAACAGCAACTCGGCACGCCGGTCTGGACGCGCGAAGGGCGCAGCATGCGGCTCACGCAGGCGGGCCAATATCTATTGGGTCTTGCCAACCGCATGCTGCCGCAATTCGAGCAGGCCGAAGCGCGCATGAAGCAGTATGCGCAGGGCGAGCGGGGCACGTTGCGCATCGGAATGGAGTGCCATCCGTGCTATCAGTGGCTCATGAAAGTGGTGTCGCCGTATCTGGCGAGCTGGCCGGACGTCGATGTCGATGTGAAGCAACGCTTCCAGTTCGGCGGCGTCGGCGCGCTGTTCGGCTACGACATCGACGTGCTCGTCACGCCCGATCCGCTCAAGAAAGCAGGGCTGCGTTTCGAGCCGGTGTTCGATTACGAGCAAGTGCTCGTGGTGGCCGAGGAGCACGCGTTGGCATCCGTTGCCTATGTCGTGCCCGAGCAGCTTGCGTCCGAAGTGCTCATTACGTATCCGGTCGAAACCGATCGGCTCGACATCTATACGCAATTCCTGACGCCCGCGAATGTCGTGCCGCGACGCCAGAAGGTGATCGAAACCAGCGACATCATGATGCAGATGGTCGCAAGCGGGCGCGGCGTGGCGGCGCTGCCGCGCTGGCTTGCGGAAGAGTATGCGGAACGCATGCCGCTTACGCCGCTCAAGCTGGGGAAGAAGGGCATCGCGAAGAAGATTTGCCTCGGCGTTCGCGAGGCGGACCGTTCCATCGACTATCTCGCGGCTTTCGTCGCCTTGGCGCGTGACGCGGACTGGACGCGCGCGAAAATCCGCACGAAGCGTTGACCCTCGACATGCGGCGGCGCAACGCGTAATTCACGGCTAATTCAGCGGGGCGAAGATGACACATCGCCAAGTCGTTCTCAACCCCAAGGAGTTATCCATGAAGCACATCGCCAAGATCGCCACCGTTTTGCTCTGCGTCGCCGTATCGCAAGCGGCCAGCGCGCAGGAAAAGAAAGTCAGCCCCATGAAAATGACGTGCTCGGACTACGCGGCCGTCGATGAAGCGTATCGCCCGGCGCTGGTCTACTGGGTCGCGGGCGTCGACAAGCTCGGCGTCAAGGAAACGGACACGTTCACGGTGGATACGGCTCAGCCCGTCGGCGCGGCCGTGCTCGAAGAGTGCAAGAGCGATCCGAAGGCATCGTTCGTATCCAAGGTCAGATCGATGATCAAGGCGAAGAAGATTTCGCTTTTCGAGCATCATTGACGCGGTTTTCGGTGTTCGAGCGTTGCGCGCATCAGCCTGGCGCGGGCCGCACATCGCGTAGCGACGCTTTCGACATCTGCTCATTCTTCGCTCATTCAAGGCGCGCATGATCGGTCGTATGGATTCGCAGCAATCCGATCATCACTCGTCAGACGAGAGCCGCCATGAAAATGCAATCTACATCGTATGTCGAGGTTCTTCTCGAACGGCTGGCGATGCGTGCCGACAGCGTCGTGTTGCGCTATCGGGATCGTGCCGCCATCGAGCGGATGTGTGCGTATTCTCGCGATGACGACATCCCTTTAGACTGCTCGACGCTTGCGAACATCAGCCCGTGTCGCCGCCCGCAACCGGCAACACGGTGCCGGTGATATAGCCCGCTTCGTCCGACGCGAGAAATAGAATCGGCGCGACCTGTTCGTTGATGCTGCCATAGCGTTTGAAGAAGGTGGAATCAGTGACCTGCTTCACCGCTTCGCTCATCCATGCTTTCTCCTGCTCGCTGTCGCCGGATGCGTTGCGCGGAACGCGTCGTGCAGGCGCTGTCGTGCCACCGGGCGCGGTCGCGACCACGCGGATATTCTGTTCCGCATATTCCATCGCCAGCGATTGCGTGATCGCGTTGACGCCACCCTTCGCCGCCGAGTAGGGCACGCGTCGAATGCCGCGCGTCGCATTCGACGAAACATTGACGATAGTTCCGCCGCCACGCGCAAGCAAGTGCGGCAGTACCGCGTGACAGGCATAGAGCGTGGGCATCAGCGATCGGCGAATCTCCGCATCGATCTGCGCCGGCTCGAACTCGGCGAACGGACGCATGCGGATCGCACCGCCCACTCCATTGATGAGTATGTCGATGCCGCCGAATCTTTGCGCCGCGAAATCCATCGTCGCTTTAGCGCCTTCATACGTTTCCAGATCGGCGATAAAGCCTGCGGTGTCCGCGTCCCCGGCCTCGGCTGCGACTTCGGCGACGAAATCCGCCCGATCGACAAACAGCACACGTGCGCCTTCTTCCGCAGCGCGCAGCGCGACGCCCCGCCCGATGCCCTGTGCCGCACCGGTCACGACCATCACCTTGCCAGCAAATCGTTTCGTGTTCATGCGGTCACCGGTGCGGCGTTGGGAGTGAACTTCTCGTAGTGGAAGCTGTTGGGCTTGACGCCGTTGTCGTCGAAATACTTGCGCACGGCATCGACCATCGGCGGCGGACCGCACAGATACACATCGACATCGCCATCGTTCAGCGCCTCGGGCGGCATATGCTGCGTCACCCAGCCCTTGCGCGGATGGCTCGATGCAGCATCGGCCACGACCGTTGCGTACGTGAAGTTCGGCAGCTTCGCCTTATATGTCTCGATCGCTTCGACCAGCACGAGATCGAGGTCGCGCGTCACGCCGTAAATCAGATGCACATGCTGCTGCGGATTGTTGCGCGTCAGCACTTCGAGCATCGAGAGGAAGGGCGCGAGTCCCGTACCGCCCGCGAGGAACAGAACGGGCCGCTCGACGGCGCGCAGATAGAAGCTGCCGAGCGGACCGGTCAGCTGCACCTTGTTGCCGGGCCGCGCGGCTTCGAGCCATGTGCTCATGAGGCCGCCGGGAATCTTCTTGATCAGAAAGCTGATCTTCGATTCGCCCGGCGCGGACGAGAACGAATACGAGCGATGCAGCCCGCTCTCGGGCACGTCGATATTCACATACTGTCCCGGCAGAAAGACGGGCGCGCTGGCATCGACGTCGAGTTCAAGCACGACGGCCGCATCGTTATGCTGCTCGACCTTCGTGACGGTTGCGGCGAACTTGCTTTGCTCGGTCTTGCATGCTGTAGACGATGCCGGCACGGCAATCACGCAATCGCTTTGCGGGACCATCTGACAAGTGAGGACGAGGCCGCTGTCCTTCTCGTCTTCGCTCAGCGCGTCGTCGATATAGTCGTCGCCGAGATCGTAACGGCCGCTTTCGGCGCGGCATTTGCAGGTGCCGCATACGCCGTCGGAGCAATCCATCGGCAGATTGATTTTGGCGCGAAAGGCGGCATCGAGTACCTTCTCGCCGGCCTTGCATTCGACGAAGCGCGTGACTCCGTCTTCGAAATTCAGTGCAACGTTAAAGCTGGACATGTTGCCTTCCTCAGACGTGATAGATGTCGAGCACCTGACGGATGTAGTCGTTCTTCAGCACGATCTTCTTGCGCGCAATCAGCAAGCGATCATCGACACGGCGCAAGGTAACGAACATCGTTCCGAAGAAATGGTCGTTGAGCTTGTAGCGGTGATTGAGCGTGTTGAAGTTGTACCGGACGTCCACTTCGCTGTCGTTCTCGCGCTGCGCCAGCACTTCCACGTTCGTCACGTTGTGGCTGGTGCGCGGCTCGGGCATCGAAGCGCTGCTGCGCTCGGTTTTGATGCGGAACACGCGATCTTCCAGGCCACCACGGTCCGGGTAGTACATGAGCGAGATCTGGCTTTCGTGATCGTCGGTGAGTTGATCGTCGTCGTCCCATGCGGGCATCCAGTACGTGACGTCTTCCGTGTAGCAGGCAAGCCACTCGTCCCATTGACGATCATCGAGCAGGCGCGCTTCGCGATACAACGCAGCGCATATTTTCTGATAATCGAAGCTCATGCCAGTGCCTCCGCATGTTCTTTCTTCAGCGCATCGCGCATCACGTTCACCCAGTATTCGTGCTGACATACGAAGAGGCCTTCGTCTTCGCTGCGCTCGCCCGAGATGAGCGGCTTCATGCCCATGTTCTTTGCGTTCTGATCCGCGCCTTCGATCCACAACGGCGCGCCGCGCGACAGGTCGTTCCACATTGCAGTGGTGCCGGCATAAGCGGACTGGCACGCGCGGAACTCTTCGAGATCGTCGGCGGTGCCCATGCCGGTGACGTTGAAGAAGTCTTCATATTGGCGGATGCGCGTGGCGCGATCGGTTGCGCTCTCGCCCTTGGGCGCAAAGCAGAAGATGCTGACTTCCGTCTTGTCGACGCTGATCGGCCGCACCACGCGAATCTGCGTGCTGAACTGATCCATCAGAAACACGTTCGGATACAGGCAAAGGTTTCGTGTCTGATTGACGATGAAATCTGCCTGCACGTCGCCGACGCGCGCCTTGATCTCTTCGCGATGTTCATAGACCGGCCGCACTTCCGGGTTCATCGTCTTGGTCCACAACAGAATGTGTCCATGCTCGAAGCCATACACGCCGGCGACCGATTTGCTCCAGCTATTCGCATCGACGGCTTTGGTGCCCTCGACCTTGCGGCGGCCCATCGTCGCGGCATAGTTCCAGTGAACCGTGCTGACGTGATAGCCGTCGCAGCCGTTTTCCATCTGCATCTTCCAGTTGCCGTCGTAGATGTAGGAGGAATTGCCGCGCACGACTTCGAGCCCGTTGGCCGACTGATCGACGATCTGGTCGATGATCACCTTGGTCTCGCCGAGATAATCTTCGAGCGGCATGGAATCGGCATTGAGGCTGCCGAACAGAAAGCCGCGATAGCTCTGGAAGCGCGGCACTCGCTTGAGGTCATGCGAGCCTTGCTTGTTGAATTGCACCGGATATTCGGTGGTCTTTTCGTCCTTTACCTTGAGCAGCTTGCCGGTGTTGGAGAACGTCCAGCCGTGAAACGGGCAGGTGAAGCTGCCTTTATTGCCGTGCTTGCGTCGGCACAGCATCGCGCCTTTATGTGCGCAGGCATTGATGACGGCGTGCAGTTCGCCGGTCTTGTCGCGCGTCACGACGACAGGCTGGCGGCCGATCCATGTCGTGTAATAGTCGTTGTTGTTCGGGATCTGACTTTCATGCGCCAGGTACACCCAGTTGCTCTCGAAGATATGCTTCATCTCCAGATCGAACAAATCGGCGTTGGTGAAAATGTCGCGGCGGCAGCGATATACACCGCTTTCCTTGTCGTCCTGAACGGCGGTGTGCAGCAGTTCATCGAGCTGGCGGGTTTTGTCGAAAATGGCGGACATGTGTACTCTCCCTATGCGGACGCCATGTGATGGGCCCTTGCATCGGTATCGAAGAATTCGTGCGGAGATTCGGGCGGCGACGGTGTTATCTGACGCCGCTTAGTGAAGTCAGGCGGTCGCTGCTACGCGCAAGCGATTGACGAGCTGGTTATCCGTGCCTTGAACCAGCGACGTGAGCGCGATGTTGAACTCGATCTCTTTATACGCGTCGTCTTTGAGGCCCAGTGCCGTACCGCCGGTCTTTTCGATCACGTGCGGAATCAGGTCTTCACGCGTTGCGTAAGCGAAGTCGTCCCAGATCAGCGGATCGCCTTCGATGTTGATCTGCGTGGTTAGCTTGCGATGCTTGTCGCTGGACACGAAGAAGTGCACATGCGCGGGGCGGTTGCCATGACGCGCGAGCACGTCCAACAACTGCTGAGTCGCGCCATGCGGCGGGCAGCCATAGCCGACCGGCATCATCGTACGGAATTCATACGTGCCGTTTGCCCCCGTCTTGATCGCACCTCGCAGATTGAACTCGCTTTGCGCGCCGGTAGGATCGAAGTGGGAATAGAAGCCCTTCGAATTCGCATGCCAGCATTCGACTACCGCTCCCGCAACGGGCTTGCCGTCCGGGCCGGTCACGGTGCCGCGAATCACGAGAGGACCCGCGTCCGCATCGGGATCGATGTCGATCTTCGACACGCCATCGCGCATCGGTGCGCCGGCAACATAAAGCGGGCCTTCGATGGTGCGCGGCGTGCCGCCGTGAATATCGGCTTCGCGGTCTGCGGCATCCATGCGAATGTCGAGATACTTTTCGAGGCCAAGGCCTGCGGCAAGCAAAGCCACTTCGCCGTCTTTGCCGAGCTTGTTGAAGTAATTGACGCCGGCCCAGATTTCATCGGGCGTCATGTCGAGGTCGTCGATGGCTTTGAACAAATCGCCAAGCAGCCGATGCGTAATTTGCTTGGCGCGCGCATTGCCCGCATCGCTTCCGATGTTGGTTGCGGCCTTAAGCAAATCCTGTACTTCTTTCGAATCGAACACTTTAACGTTCATGATCTTTGTCTCCTTGTGAGGTTCAGGAAAAGAAGCGGCAAGGAGTGTTTGCAAAGACATCGAACTGACCGCGCGTCATTTGTCTGCTCCTTAATCTCTAACTATTCTGGTGGGGGTTAACCCTTGTTTCGATGAGTCTTAGCAATGCCTGGAAGGTATAATCGGGCACCGAAACAGAGCGTGAATGCAGAATAGTTGACGTCCGAAGGCTCCGTCCAACACTGATTTAGTATTGGGCTATATCTAAGAGGTATCGAGATGGAACTGCGGCACCTGCGTTATTTCGTGGCTGTGGCGGAGGAGCGAAACTTCACGCGGGCGGCGCAACGGCTGCACATTGCGCAGCCGCCGCTAAGCCGGCAGATCCAGCAACTCGAGGAAACGCTTGCGGTTCAATTGTTCGAACGCAATTCGCGTCCGCTCAAGCTGACGGAGACCGGCAAGTTTTTTTATTCGCACGCGGTGCAGTTGCTTGCGCAAACGGCCGAACTCGAATCGATGACGCGGCGCGTGGGCAACATCGAGCGCAGCTTGTCGGTGGGCTTCGTAGGGTCCACGCTATACGGGCTTTTGCCCAAGATCATCCGGCGCTTTCGCGATGAAAATCCCACCGTCGAACTCAGTCTTCATGAGATGTCGACCACCGATCAGATCAGGGCCTTAAAGGACGGACGAATCGATGTGGGCTTCGGGCGCATCCGCCTTGAAGATGCCAATATTCGCCGCGTGGTGCTTAGAGAAGAGAAGATGATCATTGCGTTTCCGCTGGATCATCCGCTTTCGCTTTCCAAACCCGTGCTGGCTTTACGCGATCTCGTCAACGAGACGCTCATTATTTACCCTAAGACGCCGCGTCCAAGCTATGCGGATCAAGTCCTTGCGGCCTTTCAGGATCGCGGCCTCAAGCCGCGCCGCATTTACGAAGTAAGAGAGCTGCAAATCGCTTTAGGCCTGGTCGCAGCGGGCGAAGGCATTTCGATCGTGCCGAGCAGCGTATATGGACTCAAGCGCGACGACGTGAGCTACAAGGAACTGGACGATCCGACCCTCGTGTCGCCCATCATCATGAGCACGCGCATGCTGGACGAGTCGGGCGATATCGTCGAGATGCTTGCGCTCATTTACCGCCTTTATGACGAGGCGAAAATACCTTACGTACCGCCGGTCGAGCGGGGAAGCTGAGCGTCTCATACCTCGAGGGTATGGCACTAGACGTCGATGGTCTTGGACATGGGCCGGTTGTGGGCGCAATACTTCGGCAACCTCTCCACTCCGTCACTCCGGTATGAACGCCAAAATTATCTCTGTCGAGGCGATCCTTGTAGATCTGCCGACCATCCGCGCCCATCAGCTGGCGATGGCGACCATGCAACAACAAACCCTGGTGATCGTTCGCCTGCGATCGAGCGACGATATCGAAGGCATCGGCGAAGCCACGACGATCGGCGGACTTTCGTACGGCGAAGAAAGCCCCGAAGGCATCAAGCTGACGATCGATGCCTATCTCGCGCCGGCGCTCATCGGGCAAGACTCGACCAACATCAACGCTGCAATGGCGAGGCTCAACAAGATCGCCCGTGGCAACCGCTTCGCCAAGAGCGCCATCGAAACGGCTTTGCTCGATGCGCAGGGCAAGCGCCTCGGCGTTTCGATGTCGACGCTGCTCGGCGGTGCCGTGCGCAGCACGCTTCCTGTGCTGTGGACGCTCGCGAGCGGCGATACGAAGCGCGATATCGAAGAAGCCGAGATGCTGCTTGCCGAGCGCCGCCACCATACCTTCAAGCTCAAGATTGGCCGACGCAGCGTGCGCGACGACGTCGCCCACGTCTCGGCGATCAAGGCCGCGCTCGGCGACCGCGCGAAGGTGACGGTCGACGTCAATCAGGCATGGAGCGAAGCGGATGCGGCCTTGGGTATCGCCGCGCTAGAAGCGGGCGGCATCGACCTCATCGAACAACCGACGCCGCGCGAACAACGTGGTGCGCTTGCGCGACTGTCGGCGCGATTCGTCGTGCCGATCATGGCCGACGAAGCCGTTACGGGTCCCGAAGATGCGCTGGAACTGGTGCGTGGCGCGTGCGCCGATGTCTTTGCGCTGAAGATCGCGAAGTCCGGAGGCATCTACGGCATGATGCGCACCGCGGCCGTGGCCGATGCAGCGGGCGTGGCCCTGTACGGAGGCACGATGCTCGAAGGCAGTATCGGTTCGATCGCCTCGGCGCACGGCTTCGCCGCCTTGCCGCAACTCGCGTGGGGCACGGAGCTGTTCGGACCGCTGCTTCTGAAAGACGACATCGTGACTGCTCGTCCGCAATACCGCGACTTCGATCTGCATCTCCCTCAGGGTCCGGGACTGGGTCTTAGCATCGACGAAGAGAAGCTCGCGTTTTATCGCCGCGACAAAAATCGTTAAGCCGCCTCGTTATTCTTAGCCGCGAAACGCCGACCGGCGTGGTCGCACGCACTCGTTGAGGAAAAAAATGCTCTATCTCGTCAGAATGGATGTGCACTTGCCGCATGATATGCCCGCGGCTCAGGCCGAAGAGATCAAGGCGCGTGAAAAGGCCTACTCGCAGGATTTGCAGCGTCAGGGAAAGTGGCAGCAACTGCATCGCGTTGTTGGAGAATACGCCAACTACAGCGTGTTCGATGTCGATTCGCATGACGAGTTGCACACAATTCTCTCCTGCCTCCCTTTGTTTCCCTACATGACGATGAAGGTCACGCCGCTTGCCCGTCATCCTTCGTCTATACGCTAAAGAAACTTTGAATTTTCCTAAGACATTAAAAAATCAAAACTAAGTACAACTATAAAAATGAGCATGCTGCGGTAGCTTAAGACTCAATCCAAAGGAGACACCATGCGCGAAATAGACGTTCAAAAGTTATGCGATGAAGCGAAATTCGGCAAGTTCCACCTGCTGCTGCTGTTCTGGTGCGCGCTGATCATCATCTTCGACGGATACGATCTCGCGGTCGTCGGCATTGCGCTTCCGTCGATCATGCGTGACATGGGCGTGCAGCCGACGAGCGCCGGCTTCATGGTGAGTTCCGCGTTGCTTGGCATGATGCTCGGCGCAGTGTTTCTGGGAACAGTCGCCGACAAGATCGGGCGCGTGCGTGCCATCGTGATCTGCCTGCTGCTCTTCAGCGTCTTCACGGCCGCAGCGGGCCTCACGCGCGATCCGCTGATGTTCAGCATCGCGCGCTTTCTCGCAGGGCTGGGGATTGGCGGCGTCATGCCGAACGTCGTGGCGCAGATGACCGAGTATTCCCCGCGCAAAATCCGCAGCACCATGGTCACGTTGATGTTCAGCGGCTATTCGGTTGGCGGCATGCTTGCGGCACTAGTCGGCAAGGCGATGATCGAAAACTATGGCTGGCAATCGGTCTTTCTCGCGGCGGGGCTGCCTGCGCTGCTCGCGCCGGTCATCTTTAAGCTGATGCCCGATTCGCTCGCGTTTCTGGTTCGAACGGGACGCTCGGATACGCTCAGGAATATTCTTCCGCGCGTCGATGCTGCTTACGTGCCTCAGCAAGCCGACAAGTTTTCGCTCTTCGAGAAAGACGCAACGGCGGGTTCGCCGATCAAACGGCTCTTTGCGGAAGGCCGCGGTTTAAGCACCGTGATGTTGTGGATCGCCTTCTTCATGTGCCTCTTCATGGTCTACGCATTGAGCTCGTGGCTGACCAAGCTCATGGCGGGAGCCGGACATAGTCTCGGCTCGGCACTGACCTTCGTTCTCGTGCTCAACTTCGGCGCGATGATCGGCGCCATCGGCGGAGGGTGGCTGGCGGATCGTTTCGACATCAAGCACGTTTTGATTGTGATGTACGCGCTTGCGGCTGTGTCCATCAGCCTGCTCGGCGTGAAGGTGCCGGTGGCCGTCCTGTACTTTCTGGTGGGGCTGGCGGGGGCATCGACGATCGGCACGCAGATCGTTACCTATGCTTTCGCAGGGCAGTTCTATCCGACCGCCGTGCGATCGACGGGCATTGGCTGGGCATCGGGTGTGGGGCGCAGCGGGGCGATTCTCGCGCCTATCGTGATCGGCTTTCTCGTGAGCCAGGCGTTGCCGCTTCAGCAGAACTTCATTGCCATCGCTATTCCCGGTGTGATCGCGATGCTGGCTGTTTGCCTGATCAAAGTGCGCCGCACGCATGAAGGCAATCTCGCAAGCGCGACCCTTCCCGAAGCCGATCTGGCGTGATGAAGGTCTTAAGGCTAAATGCGTGCTCGAACCTCAAGCACGCATTTGCCATTTCAAGCGACGTTATGCGGCAGCCTGCCAATGCTCCGCAACGCTCTTATCCGTGATGCGCACCGTCGGAAGCAGCGGTGCATAGCCGCGCAGTTTGATCTCGCTGACCGCGAGCCGTTCCGAGGGATAGATCTGCTGCGTGATTTTCGTGCCGTCATGAAATTCGAGCGTGTATCCATCGATCGGGCCCCAACGGCCTTTCGGCATCGGTTCGATATAGACGTGCTGCATGGCGTTTCTCCGGCGTGATTGGAAAGCGTTGGCGCACTCGCACCTCTTGTATAAGAGATTACCGGGGAAGAGCGCGCTGCAAACGCTTCTATGCGGCTAAAGACACACTAGAAAAAGCGCATTAAAACAATAGATTAAGCGCGTCTTCTCATGATGAGAAAGGCGATCCTCCGATGTGCAACCGCGTGCATGCTGCCATGCAGCGAATAGTTTCGCGCACCGGGCGTGCATTCCGCATCGTGAAAATACGCATGATCGTGCATAACTTCAAGGCATGAGTCTGCATGACTCACGTCTGACTGAACGCCTTGACGTGCCGTTCGCGCATCAACTTCTCATGCACGCCTTGCGTCAATGCCGCAATCTGCTCGGCCAGTTCGCGCGTCAGTGCCGTCAATTCGGTGTTCTGCTGCAAGAGCGCCCGTATCTGTTCCGCCTGATGCGCAAGCGCCTTGTCGCGGCGCGTGGCCGCCATCGCGAGTGCGTCTCTGTGACGCGCGTCTGCATCGGAGAATGCCTTGTCGCGATCGGCCTGACGCGTTTGCGCAAGCAGGATCATGGGCGCAGCGTAGGCCGATTGAAGACTGAAGGCGAGATTCAGCAACACGAACGGATAAGGATCGAAATGGATCACACGCGCCACATTGAGCCCGATCCACACGACGACGATCAACGTCTGCGACAGCAAAAACGTCGGCGTGCCGAAGAAGCGCGCGAATTCCTCTGCCTTGAGCGCAAACCAGTCGTTCCCGAACGCGCGCGTCAAATGCAGATACGGCAATTGAAACCGCAAGTGATCGGGCGGTATCGCGTTGTCCGCGCTGTTGCTGATCGTGCCCGTTTCGTTGTGATCGATCTTCATGACGATGAGGAGAGGGAGGACGTGCGTGCAATGAACTCTAAGGCTTTCAGTCTGCGAAGCGTTTAACAAAGGCACGCCGGAACACGACTGTGCACGACGCGCAAAGCGCGTAAGACGTCATCGTGCATACGCGAAAACATCGGTTGCGTTGACAAGGCGTGCCTGCCATCGACATGAATACTTCTTCCATACGCAACGCACCCGTTGCGTTAAACGCCACGCCGTGCCGCAAGCAAGCGACATTCGCGGCGCTGGCCGATCCAGCATCTCGAAGGAGTATTAGCAATGGCCACATTCACACTCAAAGACGGAACCGAACTCTTCTATAAGGACTGGGGCACGGGACCCGCCGTCGTCTTCTCTCACGGCTGGCCGCTTAACGCGGACGCGTGGGACTCGCAAATGATGTATCTCGCGGAACGTGGCTATCGCGTGATCGCGCATGACCGGCGCGGCCACGGCCGTTCGAGCCAGCCGTGGCAAGGCAACGACATGAGCCGCTACGCTGACGATCTCGCCGAACTGGTCGATCATCTCGATGTGAAAGATGCGGTGTTCGTCGGGCATTCGACGGGCGGCGGTGAAGTCGCGCGTTATATCGGCCGTCACGGCACGAAACGCGTGAGGAAAGCGGTATTGATCTCGGCGGTTCCCCCGCTGATGCTCAAGACCGAAGCGAATCCGGGCGGCTTGCCCATTTCCGTATTCGACGACATTCGCCGTGGCGTCATCGAAAATCGCTCGCAATTCTTTAAGGATCTCGCAACGCCATTCTTTGGCTTCAATCGCGAAGGCGCGAAGCCGTCGCAAGGCACGATCGACTGGTTCTGGCTGGCAGGCATGCAATGCTCGATCAAGAGTTCGTATGACTGCATCAAGGCGTTCTCCGAAACGGACTTCACCGAAGACCTGAAGAAGATGACGGTCCCGACCTTGGTCCTTCAAGGCGATGCCGATCAGATCGTGCCTATCGACGACTCCGGCAAGCTTTCATCGAAGATCGTGCCCGACGGTTCGCTCACGATCATTCCGGGCGCGCCGCACGGCATGTGCACGACGCACGCCGATACGGTCAACCAGCACTTGTTCGACTTCATTCAGCAGTAAAGGGGCGCGTGATGACCAGCACTAGCGAATCCCGTCCGCCGTTTCCGCCGTTCACGCGCGAGACTGCAATCCTTAAAGTCAGGCAAGCCGAAGACGGCTGGAATTCCCGCGACGCAGACAAGGTGTCGCATGTTTATTCGATCGATACGCAATGGCGCAACAGGGCCGAGTTCGTGCATGGCCGCGAAGACGTGCGCGCGTTTCTTGAACGGAAATGGAGCCATGAATTCGAGTATCGGCTCATCAAGGAACTGTGGGCGTTTGGAGGCAATCGCATCGCCGTGCGCTTCGCCTATGAGTGGCGCGACGATGCGGGCAACTGGTTCAGATCGTATGGCAACGAGAACTGGGAGTTCGGTCTCGACGGCCTGATGCTTCATCGTCACGCCAGCATCAACGATCTGCCGATCAAGGAAAGCGAGCGCAAGTTCCATTGGCCGCTTGGCCGAAGGCCGGACAATCATCCGGGCTTGAGCGAGCTTGGTCTTTGACTTGTGTGATATCGCGCTGCGCGCATTGCCGCGCAGCGTGATGATCGATGTGACGTCGACGAGAGGACGTGATGAAGGTTAAGCGAGTCTGGAGCGTCTTTGCGACGATGGCGCTCTTTCTGATGGCCGCATTCATCGGCAAGACCTTGTGGGATCACTATATGTACGCGCCGTGGACCCGCGACGGACGCGTGCATGCGGATGTCATCACCGTGGCTCCGGACGTGTCGGGCATGATCGTCGGCGTGCCGGTGCATGACAATCAATACGTCAAAAAGGGCGATCTCCTGATGCAGATCGATCCCTCGCATTATCAGATTGCGGTTCAGGAAGCCGAAGCAAAAGTCGCCGCGCGCCGTGCCGATCTCGCTTTGCGACGCGACGATGCGAAGCGCCGTGCGGATCTCGACGATGCTGTCGTTTCCGCGGAAGCCCGGCAAAACGCGGGCTTTCAGGCCGATGCGGCGCTCGCCGCGTACGATCAGGCTGTCGCCGCGCTCGATGCCGCTAAGCTCGATCTGTCGCGCACGCGCGTGCTTTCACCGGTGGACGGCTTCGTCACGAACCTGCAAACGTGGCAAGGCGATTACGCCACCATCGCGACGCCCAAGCTTGCGGTCGTCGATCGCCATTCGTTCTGGGTCTATGGATATTTCGAGGAAACCAAGCTGCCGCAAGTGAAAGTCGGCCGCGAAGTCTCCATTCGCCTGATGAGCGGAAGCGTCTTGCGCGGTCATGTCGAAAGCGTCGCGCGCGGTATCTATGATCGCGACAATCCGGAAAGCGTGGACCTGACCGCGAACGTCGATCCCGTTTTCAACTGGGTGCGGCTGGCGCAGCGCGTGCCGGTGCGTATCGATATCGACAGCGTTCCCGACGACGTTCGACTCACAGCGGGCACGACATGCACGATTGTCGTCGATGGCGGACAAGCGCCCGATCGTCTCATGCTGCGCGCCAATGAACTCATGGCTCGCATGCAGCGTGCGTTGTGAAACCGGGAACGTCGATGGATACGCGCTATTCGATCGAGGGCCACGCATGGAAACGCGTCCTGCGCATGCATCTGGCGCATTGGGCGGCAACCGATGGCCTCGTCTGGCTGCATCTGGCGAAGACCTTGACGGCGGCGTTCCTCGCAATGGGCATTGCGATGAAGCTTGAGATTCCCACGCCGCGCACCGCCATGGCGACCGTCTTCGTGTTGATGCAGCCGCAGAGCGGCATGGTGTTGTCCAAGAGCTTCTACCGGATGGTGGGAACGGTGATCGGCACGGCCGTCGCGGTATTGCTCGGCGCGCTCTTTCCGCAGCAGCCCGATCTTTATATCGGCGCAATGACGCTCTGGGTTGCGCTCTGCACGGCAGCGGCTTTGCGCTATCGAAACTTTCGCTGGTATGCGTTCGTGCTCGCAGGCTATACGGCCGCGTTGATCGGCATTCCGACCGCGCTCGAACCGAACGCGCTGTATATCGGCGCGCTGAATCGTTCGGCGGCGGTGCTGCTTGGAATCGTCTGCTCCGGTGTGATCAGTGCGATCGTGCTGCCGCAATGGTCTTCCACGCGCCTGAAGCATATTCGTCGCGAACGCTTCGTGTCGTTCTCCAATTTCGCCGCAAAGGCGCTGCAAGGCGAGATCGATAGGCCGAGCTTTCGCATGAAGTACGGCGAATTTATCGACAGCGTCGTTGGCTTCGAAGCAACGCGTGCGTTCGCTTCATTCGAAGATCCGGAAGTGCGTTCGAGATCGCGGCGTCTCGCAAGACTCAACAATACGTTCATGGGCTTGTGTACGAGATTGCATGCGCTGCATCGTTTCGTGGCGACGGCGCGTGAGTCACGTCGATGCAGTGCGATCGATCGCGTCGCGTCGTATTGCGAGGAACTGGCGCACACGCTGGCCGTTTCGCGCGATATCGGCTTTATCGACGATGCCTATATCGAGCGCAAAGCAGCACTCGTGTCGGGCTTTCGCTTGCGGCTTGCAGAACAAATCGACATCGATCGACGCGCGCTCGAACGCACGGCAAGCGCGGACGAACTGCTCGACTTCGATACCGCGACACAATTGCTGTCCGGCTTCATCTCCGAGTATTCGAATTACGTGCGCGTCTATGTGTCACTCGTATTCGAGAAACATGTGCTCGAAGAAACCGACCCGAAGCGCGTCTCGGTGACGAACACGAACGTGATCGCCGTCACGTTTCTGATGACGTGCGTCGTGCTCGGGACGATCGGCGCGCTCTGGCTGTCGAGCGACTGGCCGAGCGGCGGTTACGCGATCATCGGCGCGGCGGCGGTGTCCGCGTTGGGATCGAACTCGCCGACACCGATCCGCTTCTCCCTGCAAATGGCATCGGGTGCCGCGCTTGCGACGTTAGCGGGATGCTTCGCGCTGCGCTATCTGTATCCGTCGATCGAAGGATTTCCGCTGCTGTGCTTCGTGCTCGCGCCCATGCTCGGGCTCGGCGCGTTTCTCGCCACGCGGCCGAAATTCACGGGATTGGGCCTGAGTTTCTGCATCTTCTTTTGCGTGCTCGGCGGACCGGATCGCGTGATTCAATATGCGCCCGAGCCGCTCTTAAACAACGGCATCGCGCTGACGCTTGCAATGCTCGCGTGCGCGGCAGCATGCGCGATCGTGTTTCCGGCGGAGATGCCGTGGCGCGTGTCGTCGCTGATACGCGACTTAAGAGCGCAGATCGTTCTCGCATGCACCGGCCCGCTGGATGATCTGCATGAGATCTTCCAGTCGGGCGCGCACGATATCGTCGCGCAATTGCGTGCGTTGCTGCCACGGCCGACTCCGCAATACGTCGATGCGCTCGCCTGGATTCTCGTCGTGATCGAACTGGGCCACGCGGCAATCGAGCTTCGCATCGAGACCCGCGATGCGCAGGCGATACGCATCGTGGATTCCAACTGGCGCGCGATGACGGACGAAACGTTGATGCGGTTGATGGCACTCTTCGAGGCGCCTTCGAACACGACTCTTCAGGATTGCGTTCGTACCATCGACTTGCAGACGAACAACGCCGAGAAATTAACGACGACGCTCAACGCTTCCACGCATGACATCCTGCAAGTGCGCCGCATGCTCGCGCGGCTCCATTTCATGCGCAGCGTGATGCTGGATCGCGCCGCGCCGTTTCAATCATGAGCGATGCAAAACCAAGCCGCGTCATTGCAGCGCGTCTTCCACGAGTTCGATCCAATGCCGCACGCCCGTGCGTGCCGCGCCCGCAAGATGCGTCTGACAGCCGATATTCGCCGTGACGATCAACTCGGGCGCGCCGCTTTCAAGCGCATCCATTTTGCGATCGCGCAATTGAGTGGATAGCTCGGGCTGCGTGATCGAATACGTTCCGGCCGAGCCGCAGCACAGATGTGCATCGGGCACGGCGGTAAGGTCGTAACCGAGCCGCGTCAGAATCGCTTCCACCGCGCCGCCGAGCTTTTGCGCATGTTGCAGCGTGCAAGGGCAATGAAACGCGATGCGACGCCGGTCGGCGCATATGAGTTTATCGAGCGGTTCATCGCCGATCACTTCGACGAGATCGCGCGCCAGTTCACTCACACGCGCAGCTTTGGCCGCATAGCGCGGATCGCCGCTTAACAGATGACCGTATTCCTTGATGAACGCGCCGCAGCCGCTCGCGGTCTGCACGATCGCTTCCGCGCCCGCTTCGATGGCGGGCCACCATGCGTCGATGTTGCGGCGCGCGCGCATGAGGCCCGCGTCCTGCGCGTTGAGGTGGTAATCGGTCGCGCCGCAGCAGCCGGCCCGAGGCGCATCGATCACGCTGATGCCGAGTCGATCGAGCACGCGCGCCGCAGCCGCATTCGTATTCGGCGACAGTGACGGCTGCACGCAGCCTTCGAGCATCAACACGCGACGTGCATGGCGTGCAGGCGGGCGCGCCTTGGCCGCCACCGCGGCAGCAGCGGGAATCTTGTGCTTTAGCGCGGCCGGCAGAACGGGACGCGCGAGTCGGCCCGCTTTCAGCAGTGCATCGAACACGGCGGGGCGCGGGATGACGTGACGCAAGCCACGACGCATCATGCGTTCGCCTGCAGGCCGTTGCACGCGGCGTTCGAGTTCGGCCCGGCCGATATCGAGCAACGTGTGATACTTCACGCCCGAAGGACACGTCGTTTCGCAATTGCGGCATGTGAGGCAGCGGTCGAGATGCAATTGCGTCTTCTCGGTGACGGGCTCGCCTTCGAGCATCTGCTTGATGAGATAGATGCGTCCGCGTGGCCCATCGAGTTCGTTCCCCAACAGTTGATAGGTCGGGCACGTGGCATTGCAGAAGCCGCAATGCACGCACGAACGCAAAATGTCTTCGGCTTCCTTGGCGCGCGGGAGCATTCTGGCTTCGTCGCTGAGATTCGTTTGCATGGCGTGTTCGTGTCGATGAAATCAGTAATCCGCGTACATGCGGCCAGGATTGAACACGCCGTGCGGATCGAGACGTTGCTTCAGTTGCGCGTGATAACGCATGAGCGGCGCGGCAAGCGGATGAAACGGCTCGATGCTCCCATTCGGCGTGAAGCACGTTGCATGACCGCCCGCCGCGCTCGCGATGGCGCGAATGACATCCGCGCTCGCATCGCTCTTGAGCCAGCGTTGCGCACCGCCCCAGTCGAGCATGATTGCGCCCGGCAAGTCGATGAGCGGCGTTGCGTTCGGCAGGGACAGACGCCATAGCGGAAGTTCGCCATCGAAGAAGGGAAGACGCCGTTCACGAAGCGATATCCAGAATCGCTCGTCGAGCGCCTCGCCGCCGATGCGATCCGCCGCGGCATGCACCGAGCCGGGTCCGCCTTCCAGACGCACATGAAGCAAGCCATCGAAATGACATGCGCCGCTCACGGGCAGCGCGGCGCGACGCCATGACGCAAGCTCGCGCATCGCTTCGCTTGCTTCCAGTTCGAGTGTGAGACTCTTCGTCTCGCGCGGCTTGGGCAGCACTTTCAGCGAGACTTCGGTGATGAGCCCGAGACAGCCGAAGCTCCCGCTCATCAAACGCGAGACATCGTAGCCCGCGACATTCTTCATGACTTGCCCGCCGAAACGAAGATGCTTGCCTTCGCCGGTAACGATGCGGCAGCCCAGCACGAAATCACGCACCGAGCCCGCCCATGGACGTCGCGGACCCGACAAGCCGGTTGCGACCATGCCGCCTGTCGTTGCCGCTTCGCCATGCGTCGGCGGCTCGCACGGCAGCATCTGGCCGGCTTCGTCGAGTATCGCGTTCAACTCCGCGAGCGGCGTACCCGCGCGTGCGGTGATCACGAGCTCGCTCGGGTCATAGCTCACAATGCCGCGATGCGAGCGCGTATCAATCTCTTCGCCCTCGACGTGCCTGCCGAGCGACGCCTTGCTGTTGCCGCCGCGAATGCGCAAGGGCTGCTTGCGTGCAATCGCGCTTTGCACCTGATCGACGAGACGCGCGCTGTCGTCGATGGAAACGAGGTCGCGTCGCATCAGAATCGCTCCAGTTCGGGATGAGGCAATGCGCCGTGATGCACATGCATGGCGCCGAACTCCGCGCAGCGATGCAGCGTCGGCACATTCTTGCCGGGATTGAGCAGACCCGCGGGATCGAATGCGGCCTTCACGGCGTGAAAGAAGGTGAGTTCGTCGCTGTTGAATTGCGCGCACATCTGATTGATCTTCTCGCGTCCGACGCCGTGCTCGCCCGTGATGCTGCCACCCACTTCGACACACAACTCGAGGATGCGCGCGCCGAGCGCTTCGGCACGGTCCATTTCGCCGGGAGCGTTGGCATCGAAGAGAATCAACGGGTGCATGTTGCCGTCGCCTGCATGGAACACGTTGGCGACGCGCAGCCCGTATTGCGCAGACAGATCCGCGATGCCGCGCAGCACGCGCGCCAGTTCGCGGCGCGGAATCGTGCCGTCCATGCAGTAGTAGTCGGGTGAGATACGGCCTACGGCGGGAAACGCGTTCTTGCGGCCCGCCCAGAAGCGTTGGCGTTCGGCCTCGTTGGCGGCAAGACGAATATCGGTGGCGCCCGCCGCGCGCAGCAGCGAATCGACGCGTGCGCAGTCTTCCTCGACGTCCGACTCCGCGCCGTCGACTTCGCATAGCAGCAGCGCTTCGGCATCGACGGGATAGCCTGCATGAATGAAGTCCTCTGCGGCGCGGATCGCGAGGTTGTCCATCATTTCGAGGCCGCCGGGAATCACGCCCGCACCGATGATCTGCGCGACGGCATCGCCGGCCTTTTCGATCTCGTCGAAACTGGCGAGCAGCACTTTCGCGCTTTGCGGTTTGGTCAACAGCTTGACCGTCACTTCGACCACGACGCCCAGCATGCCCTCCGAACCGGTGATGAGCGCGAGCAGATCGAAGCCGGGCGTATCGAGCGCTTCGGCACCGAGCGTGAGCCGCTCTCCGTCGATGGTGACGATCTCCACGCGAAGTATGTTGTGCACCGTGAGGCCGTACTTGAGGCAATGCACGCCCCCCGCATTCTCGGCCACGTTGCCGCCGATCGAGCACGCGATCTGCGAGGAAGGGTCGGGGGCGTAGTAAAGACCGTGCGGCGCGGCGGCCTGCGAGATCGCGAGATTACGCACGCCGGGTTGAACGCGCGCAATGCCCGCATCGGGATCGATATGAAGAATGCGATTGAAGCGCGACATCACGAGCAGCATGCCTTTTTCGAGCGGCAGCGCGCCGCCCGAAAGACCGGTGCCCGCGCCGCGCGCAACCACCGGCACGCCGTGCGCATGCGCATATTGCAGCAGGGCCTGAACTTCGTCGATCGTGCCCGGCAACGCGACAAGCATCGGCGTGATGCGGTAGGCGGAGAGTCCGTCGCACTCGAAGGGCCGCAGGTCTTCTTTGGCGTGCAGAAGCTGCAGATCGGGAAGGAGCGTATGAAGATCGCGCACGATCGCGGCTTTGTCGTGATCGCGTAGCGGGCCGTCGAGCCTTTCGTCGTAGGCGTAGGTCATGCGGTGTCTCCAATGGGGCGCGGGTTCGATGCCCACATGTGCTTTGTTGCGATTCTTCCGGGCGAGCGCGGACGTGTCGATGAATTTCTCGCTGGTAATACCAGTTATTTGACGGTTGGAAACTGGCTCGAACCGGGAATGCAGCGTCCAAAAAGGCTTACACGCATGCCATGCATTAGCCGTCGTGCTAGCATGCTCCAGTGGTAATACCAGTGAATTCGACGATGAAAGACACGGACGAAAGCAAGCGGAAACTCGCGGATGTGGTTGTCGAGCGGATCGAGGAACTGATCGTCGATGGCGTGCTCAAGGTCGGGCAGACGCTGCCTTCCGAGCGGCGGCTGACGGAGAAGCTCGGCGTGTCGCGCACCGCGCTGCGGGAAGGGCTGAAGGTGTTGCGGGCAAGGGGGCTGATCGAAACCGCGCAGGGCAAGGGCTCATTCGTCGCGCGATTGACAGCAGAACCCGCACAGACGCCGATGATGCATCTGCTCGGCTCGCAGCCCCGCACGCTGTATGACCTGCTGGAAGTGCGCGAGATGCTCGAAGCGGAAGCCGCGCGTCTGGCCGCGTTGCGCGGCACGGCCGCCGATCACATCATGATCCGGCGGCGCTATGAAGAACTCGTCGCCGCTCATCTGCAAGAGACCGACGCATCGACACATGCGCGGCTCGATCACGCGTTTCATCTGGCGATCTGCGAGGCGTCGCACAATCCGGTGCTCGTGCATACGCTTGGCATGTTGAACGATCTGATGTTGAGCTCGGTGTTCGCGTCGGTGAACAATCTCTATCATCGCGAGCCGCAGAAGCGCGTGATCGACCGGCAGCACGCGCGGCTCTATAACGCGGTGACCGGCAGACTGCCCGAGCAGGCACGGCGCGCGGCGGGACAGCACATCAAGAGCGTGCGCGAGAGTCTCGCCGATATCGAGCGGGAAGAAGAGCGTCTCGTGCGTTCGACGCTACGCCTGGAAGGATGGGCGTAACGCGCACGATTACCCTCCGTCGCGCCTATTTTCCCTTCACGTTCTGTGCGATCGCTTCGTCCGTCTCCCAGCCGCCGCCGAGCGCGCGGAACAGATTCACCTGATCGATGGCGACCTGCCCGTTGGCCGCGGCGACTTGCGCGGCAACGCCGGTGAGCGTGCGCGTGGCATCGAGATCGTTCAGGAAGGACTCGCGGCCCGCGCGATAAAGCCGGTTGGTTTCATCGGCGGATTCGATCGCCGACTTGTACGCGGTGCGCAATGCATCGGCGCGCGTGGTGTCGGACGCATAGGTCGCGAGACTGCTCTGCGTTTCCTGCAAGGCCTTGAGCACGACACCATCGAAACGCGCGAGCGCGCCGCTCGTTGCCGCTTCCGCCTGATGCACGCGGGCGCGCTGGCCGTTGATCGGAAAGCTCCAGCTGATGAGCGGCCCGAACGCCCAGCGGTTCGTGTTCGCACCGAACAAATCCTCCGCGATGCCCACCGATCCCACCGACGCGCCCAGGCTCACCGACGGATACAGCGCCGCCGTAGCCACGCCGATGCGCGCCGTGGATGACGCGAGTTGCCGCTCGGCCTGACGCACATCGGGACGGCGCTTGAGCAGCGCGGCGCCGTCGCCGACGGGAATCGGCGCGCGCAGCTTCGGCAGCTTCCTGCAATTGAGCGCGGCCTTCGGCAAGTCGGCGGGCGCGCGCGCAAGCAACATCGCGAGTTGCGCTTGCGCGACGCGGCGGCGTCCGATGAAGCGCGGGATATCGGCGGCGAGGGTATCGGCCTGTGTTTGTCCGCGCGTGACTTCCGATTGATTGCCGCGCCCCGCATCGCGCAAACGTTGCGTGAGCTTCACACGCTGGCGCTGCAGCGAAAGCGATTTCTGCGCGATCTCCAGTTCTTCTCCCGCCGAACACGCTTCGACATACGCGCGCACGACATCCGCGACCACCGTGATGCGCGCGAGATCCTGCGCGGCTTCGACGGCTTCGTCGTCGGCATTGGCGGCTTCGACGCCGCGTTTGAGCTTGCCGAACAGATCGATTTCATACGACACGGAGAGATCGAGCGCGCCTTCATTGACGACCGGAAGTTTCTCCGTCAACAAATACTGTTCCGCCGATTCCTGCGCACGCTGGAACGCCGCCGATGTCTTGCCGGAGAAGCCGCCTTGCTGATTCGCGAATTCGACTTCCGCGCGCGAGCGTGCGAGATTCGCCGCCGCGACGCGCAGATCGGCGTTGGACGCGAGTGCTTGCGTGACGAGCTGATCGACCACGGGATCGTCATAGAGACGCCACCATTTCGACGGCACCGCGCCTTGCGTGACGGGCGCAAGATCGGCGCCGTCGATGGCGCCGTTTGCATAGGGCGCGTTGACAGTTGCGTTCTGCGGCAACGTGTAGTTCGGGCCGACCGTCGTGCAGCCGAACAGTGCGAGCGCCGAAGACACCGCGAGCGTCAGTCCGACGCGTTGCGCTTTCATGATGCCGACGCCGCTCATTGCGAAGCGCCCGCCGGTGCGGCCACGCTCGAAGTCGGCGAAGGCGCGGACGCAGGCGATGTCTCCGACGCCGCGCGCTTGCCGATCGACGGGCCGAGACCGCGCACCGATACCGTCGCCGTGCGGCCCGCGATCAGGCGGAAGTCGGCGGGAATTTCATCGAGCGTGACGCGCACCGGAATGCGCTGCGCGAGACGCACCCAGCTGAATGCTGGGTTCACGTTCGGCAGAAGGCTCGGGCTCTGTTGCCGGTCGCGATCTTCAATGGCCGCGACGATGCTCTGCACGTGTCCGCGCAACACGTTCGGCTCGCCCATCACTTTGATATCGACCGGCTGACCGATATCGATGCCGTGCAGCTTGGTCTCCTCGAAGTAACCATCGACGCGGAACGAATGCATGTCGACCACCGACAGCACCGCGCGTCCGGCCGCCACATATTCGCCGACACGCGGCGCGCGATCGTTCAGATAGCCGTCCACGGGACTCAGGATCTCCGTGCGTTGCAGATTGAGCTGCGCGGTATCGATGGCGACTTCGGCATCGGCGAGTGCGGCCGCGGCCTGTTCGACACGCGAATGCGTTTCCTCGACCACCTCGCGCGCGACGAGATTGCCGAGCGTGCGATTACGCGCGTCTTCGCGACGCGCCTGATCGAGCGTCGCGCGCCGCTGCTGCGCGGTCGCCTGTGCATTGCGCAGCGCAAGCGCATAGCGCGCGCGATCGATCACGAAGAGCACAGCGCCTTTGTTGACCTGCTGATTGTCGACGACCTTGACTTCGGTGATGAGGCCGGAGACGTCCGGCGCGACCTGGATCACATCGGCGCGCACATGGCCGTCGCGCGTCCACGGCGCGAACATGTAGTAGTCGACGAGCTTCCACAGCACGACCGCCGCGATCGCGACGACGATGAGCGTAAGCAGAATCTGTCCGAGGGAGAACCAGGTTTTTTTCACGAGATGAGCCGATGCGAAACGATGACGACGAGCCCCAGCACCAGCACATAGATGCCGAGATCGAACACGGAACGATGCCACACGAAACGATAGAAACCGACGCGCGCGAGCACCGTGCGGATCGCCAGATTCATAAGATAGGCGATGAACATCAGCACGAGCACGGCGGGCACGAACACGCCGAGAATGTCGATTTCGCCGATCATGGCTGGCGGTCCGATAAGAGATGAATGACGTAGATCATGCCGGCTCCTCGCGCACGGGCGCTTGCGTCTCAGGCGGGTGCAGGGACAGACGCATGCCGATCAGCGCATGCAGCGTGTCGCGCAGCCAGCGTTCGTTGAGCGCATCGGCGGCTTGCGGTTGCGCGACGGCGCGTGAGGTGACCTGCGCGCTCGTCGCTTCGATACTGCGCAGCAATTCGGGCGGCACCGGCTGCCTTGCACGCCGCGCGATGCATAGCTCGAAATAACGGCGCAGCGCATCGAGCACGTCATCGACTGACGCTTGTAGCTCGGCGGGAAGCTTGCGATGAATGCGGCGCAGATCGAGTGCATTCAGCGCGAGACGAAAATCGCGGAAGCTCTCGATCGACGGATGACGATGCGAATCCGTTGCGGCATGACGCGGCAGCAGTTGCATCAGACGGTCGAGCATGCGCGCGTAGAGATTGCGCTGATCTTCGATTACTTGCGTGGGCGACGCACTCAGCACGATATCGCCCCATGCCGAGCGCGTGAGACGTGCAGCGGCGAGTTCCGCACCGAACGGGCGCGTGAGGCGCGTCCAGATAAACGCGAAGAGCAGGCCGGCGACGCCCGCGAGATTGCTGTTGATGAAGACGAAAAAATTCGCTTCATACGCGCTCTGAATGCTGATGAAGGTCGCGGTGTTCACCGCGGTCAGCAGCGTGACGAGCGTGAAGCGCGGCCGCGGAATCAGCGTACCGATGATGAGAAACGGCACCGAGAAAATCAGCACGAGCATGGCGAAGTCGTGCACCTTAGGCAGCACGGCGAACACATAGAGCCCGGCGAGCACGACGCTCAAGCAAGTCGCGAGAAAGAACGTGAACACTTGCGGCGCAGGTTCGTCGAGCGCGGCGAAGAAGCAGCACGCAACCGCCGCGAGCGCCACAGCGCTGGCGCCATCGTTCCATCCCGACTCGATCCACAGCCCGCACGCGACGATGATCGCGCTCACGGCCACGCCTGTTGAAATCAGCATCATGCCGCGATCGAAATAGCGCGCCGTGCCGCCCAGACGCCAGTGACGAAAGTGCGGACGCCAGTCGCTCGTCTCGTTCGAGATTGCCGCGCGCAGGGCGCGAATGTCCTGCCACACGTCGATCACCTGACCGAGACGCCACAGCGCATTCGACAGCAGCGCGGCATCTGCGCTCGCGAGTGCTTCGACAGGCGGACGCATGGCGAGAATGCGCTCGCGCAACGCATCCGGCGTGCTTTCGTCTTCGACATCTTTCTCCGCGCGCGGCGTGGGCGAGCCGACCCACGCGGCGACATCCTTGAGCAAGGTTTCGAGCCCGTCGGGATGCGCGCCGTGCTTGTCGATCAGTTCGATCAGCGGATCGGCCATCGACGAAATCAGCGGCAGGAAAATCTGCATGCGGCCCTGCAACGCGCGCGCGCGACGGATGATGTCGGGCCGCGTGTGATCGTAGGTCAACTGGCTCAGTAGCAGTTCGAGGCCATTGACCGTCGCGGCCAGGCGCTGTCGCGCGGCCGAAATCGGCGCGCCCGCGATATGTCCCGAGAGCGTTTCGCTCGCGTAGAAGGCGGCATCGCGAAACCATGCGTCGGTTCGCTCGATGAGCGTCGGCGCGAGACGGCTCGGAAACACCGCGCTGCCGACGATGCTCGCCACCACGATACCCAGCAAAATTTCTTCCGCGCGCGTGATGGCGAGATCGAAGACAATCGCGGGATTCGTTACGGCGGGCAGCGCGATCAGCGGCAACGTGTAGCCCGCAAGCAGAAAGACGTAGCTGCGCGCGCTGCGGTCGAACATCGAGAGATAGAGCAGCGTGCCCGTCCACAACGCGACGATCACGCTGAACAGATACGGCGATTCGACGAACGGCGGCACGATGAGCACCGCGCCCGCCGCGCCGATTATCGTGCCAAGCGCGCGATAGAGCGCCTTCGAACGCGTTGCGCCCACAAACGGATTCGACACGATATAGACCGTGGCCATCGCCCAATAAGGACGCGGCAATTCGAGCGCGAGGCCGATGTAAAGCGCGATCATCGCGGCGGCGAAGGTCTTGGCGGAAAAGAGCCACTCGCGCGCGGAAGGAAAAGACATGGCGCTATGCTCCGCGCTTTCCGGCGGGCCGGGCGGGCCGGGCGGTTTGCTCGCTCGCGGCGAGCGCGGCGAGGAGCTTTGCATCGGACACTTCGCTGAACGCGTTGAGCACGCGCAACGTGGTCTCCAGATCTTCGCGGCTCACGCCTTTCAAAAGCCGCGCGCGCAGCGTGACGAGACGCTCTTCCATGCGCGCGGTGACGGCGCGGCCTTCATCGGTCAGCGTGATGGTCTTGGCGCGCTTGTCCTCGGGATCTTCGTCGCGGCGCACAAGGCCCGCTGCGCACAGCTGATCGAGCAGCCGCACGAGCGATGGCCCCTCGATGCCGACGTGCTCCGCGAGCGTCACCTGACGCACCGCCTCGCCCAGCCGGTTCGCCGTGAGAAGCGGCACCGCGCAGGCTTCCGACACGCCGTAGGAGGCGAGCACGCCGTGGCTCGTGCGCCGCCAGCGTCGCGCGGCCAGCACGAGCGTGCTGCTCACGGAGCGGCGCAAAATGTCGAGGGTGGTCATGCGGCGGGATTATAGCGAGAACTTTATTCGTTAGCATCCTATCGAACGCGATTTTTTGCGCCAATGCGGAACGGTCGTTCGCATCGTATTCGGGCCGGGCGAGCGCGCCTGGTCGTGCTATCTTGACGGCTCGATCATCCCGCTTGCGCCGCCATGCCGATCAGCTATCTTCGGGGACTGACATCGCTCAGCCGCACTGACACCACCAACCGGCGGCTGGGATGCGCGCTCGCGTTCGTCGCGGGCGCGGCTAACGCGGGCGGTTTTCTCGCGGTCGGCCAATATACGTCGCATATGTCGGGACTGGTTTCCTCCATCGCCGATAACCTCGCGCTCGGTCAGGCCGCGCTCGTCTTCTCGGCAATCGGCGCGGTCGGCGCATTTCTGTGCGGGGCCGCGACCTCGGCGGTGCTCATCAACTGGGGACGGCAACGACACGCGCATAGCGTGTACGCCACGCCGCTGCTGCTCGAAGCCGCGCTGCTGCTCGTGTTCGGCATGCTCGGCGCGAATCTGGAGAGTCATCGCGTGTGGGATGTGCCGCTGACCGTCGCGCTGTTGTGCTTCGTAATGGGCCTGCAAAACGCGATGATCACGAAGATTTCCAAAGCCGAGATCAGAACGACGCACGTGACCGGGCTCGTCACCGATATCGGCATCGAGATCGGCAAGAGCCTGTATTGGAATCGCGGCATCGCGCGGGGCGATGCGGGCTACGTGCGCGCCAATTACGCGCGTCTCGTGCTGCTGGCGTCGCTGTTCGGCATGTTCATGCTCGGCGGTCTGGCGGGCGCAACGGGCTTCGCGCATTTCGGTTTCATCACGACCGTGCCGCTGGCGGCGTTGCTTCTGCTGTTCTCGTCCGTGCCGCTCGCCGACGATCTCGCCGCGAACAGGCGCCGCGCGCGCCGCTGAAACTGCTCAGGGCGATCCGGCCGCCTCCGCGATGATCCAGTCGCGAAACAGCCGCATGCCGGGCGACACCTGCCGCGACTTGAGGCACGTAAGCCAGTAACTGCCGGTCTTCACTTCGATATCGAACGGGCGCACGAGCAGCCCCGCCTGCAATTCGCGCACGAACATGCGTGGCGGCGCGAGCGCGACTCCCGCGCCTTGCACTGCGGCCTCGACCATCAGGCGCGATGAATCGAAGACGGGACCGTTCATCGTCCATGCGTTGAGGCCTGCGGCATCGAGCCAGTCGATCCAGTCGTCCGCGCGATACGAACGCAGCAGCACTTCGTTCGCGAGATCGGCGGGCGTGCCGAGCCGCCGCGCGATCTCGGGCGCGCACAGCGCGGCGAGCGGCGCGTCCAGCAAGAGCGCGTTGTGCGTGGCGGGCCACATGCCCGCGCCGAAGCGAATCGCGAAATCGAGACCTTCCGACGCGGGATCGACGAGATTGTTATGCGTGAGCAGGCGCAATTCGACGAACGGATGCGTTTCCCGAAACGCCTTGAGCCGCGGCATCAGCCAGCCCACCGCGAACGTACCGACGACGCCCACCGTCAACACCTCATGAAAATGGCCGCCTTCGAATTGTTTGAGGACGGCTTCGATGCGGCCGAACGCATCGCTCAACACCGGCAGGAGCGCGCGCCCTTCGTCGGTAACGCCGAGCCCGCGCGGCAGTCGCCTGAAGAGCGGCGTGCCGAGCCGTTCTTCCAGCGCCCGCACTTGCTGGCTTACGGCGGCCTGCGTGACGTTCAGCTCCTGCGCGGCGCGCGTGAAGCTGAGATGCCGCGCCGAGGCTTCGAAGGCACGCAAGGCATTCAGTGGAAGATGAGGGCGCATGGTTCGTATAAGATTTTCTTTTGCCTGCGGCAAATTATCCTCGATTGTCCTGACGCCGCAAATAGCGGATATTTCGCTTCAGTTCAATCACGGTAACCAGGCGAAGGATCGACACCGATGAAGTTTCGTACGTTGAGTTTTCTGGCGACAGCCATATTTTCTTTTAGCGCGATGCCCGCCATCACGCACGCGGCCGATCTCGACAGCGCGAAGATCAAGGCCACGGTCGACGACACAATCAAACCGTTGATGGCGCTGCACGGCATCGCGGGCATGGCGGTGGGCGTCGTTGTGCAGGGCAAGCCGTATGTGTTCGATTACGGCGTGGCGTCGAAGGAAACGAAGCAGCCTGTCACGCGCGATACGCTGTTCGAACTCGGCTCCGTCAGCAAGACCTTTACGGCGACGCTTGCGTCCTATGCGCAACTCGAAGGCGATCTCTCGTTGAACGATCCGGTAAGCAAGCATCTGACGTCGCTTGCGGGAAGCGAATTCGGCAAGGTGACGTTGCTCAATCTCGGCACGCACACGCCGGGCGGTCTGCCGCTGCAAGTGCCCGACGATATCCATAACAACGCTCAGTTGATGCAGTACTTCAAGACGTGGCGTCCGGCGCAGCCGCCCGGAACGATCCGCACGTATGCGAATCCGGGCATCGGCACGCTTGGTCTCATCACGGCGCAGAGCATGCGGCAGGACTTCAACGCGCTCATGCAGACGCGTCTCTTTCCGGCGCTCGGCCTGAAGCACAGCTATATCGACGTGCCTGCCGCGAAGCAGCGCGACTATGCACAAGGCTATGCGAAGAACGACGCGCCCATTCGCATGAAGGGCGGCGTGCTGGCTTCCGAGGCCTATGGCGTGCGATCGACCGCCGCCGACATGACGCGCTTCATGCAGATCAACATGAACATGGTGCGTATCGATCCGACGTTCCAGCGCGCAGTCGATGCCACTCACACGGGCTACTTCCACGCAGGGCCCATGACGCAGGACCTGATCTGGGAGCAGTATCCGTATCCCGTTGCGTTGCAGTCGCTGCTCGATGGAAACTCGCAGTCGATGATCATGAACGCGACGCCTGTCACCGCCATCGATCCGCCGCAAGCGCCACGCGACGACGTCTGGATCAACAAGACCGGCTCGACCAACGGCTTCGGCACGTATATCGCGTTCGTGCCTAAGGAGCGCGTGGGCATCGTCATGCTGGCGAACCGGAACATACCGAACGAGGAGCGTGTGAAGGCCGCGTATGCAATCATCACGTCGCTTGCGGGCGCACGGTAAATGCCACGCGATGAGAATCGATCCCTACGGTCGTCGAGGAGGGATCGATTGCGCGCGCGGCGCGTTGCATGCGAAGAACGGCTTGCTGCTCAATGTGCGCGACTACGACGTGCGCAATCACGGCTATGTGAGCGAAGCGCACGGCGAAATCGATGAAGGCGCGGAGGGTCAGGTCATCGTGGGCGCGGATTCGCATACGCCGCATCGCGGCGCACGTGAGCATCAGCGCGATCAATCGAAACGTTCCGGGCCGCTCGGGCCCGGGGCATCGTTTGCGGATTGCAGTCACGCAATCAAAGCGAGCGCTGAATTGCTTGGCCAAGCAGATCGAGACCGAGATCGATCTCTTCTTCGCTGACAGTCAGCGGCGGCGCGATGCGGAACACGCCGCCCATGCCGGGCAACTGCACGATATTCATGCTGAGCCCGAGATTCATGCACTCGCGCGTGATCTTCGCGCCCAGGCCATCGGCCGCTTCCTTCGTGCGGCGATCCTTGACGATCTCCACGCCCAACAGCAGGCCGCGTCCGCGCACATCGCCGATGCAGTCGAAGCGCTCCATCAAGTCGAGCAGCCCGCGCCTGAGCCGCTCGCTCATGACGTTCGCGCGCGCGACGAGCCCTTCGCGTTCAACGACATCCAGCACGCGCAAGCCGACTGCCGCCGGAAGCGGATCGGACACGTGCGTCGTATAGAACAGATAGCCGCGTTCATGCGCACGCTCTTCGATCTCCGCCGACGTCACGACCGCGGCGAGCGGCAGACCCGCGCCCAGCGTCTTCGATAGCGTAAGAATGTCGGGCGTGACGCCATCGCGCTGGCACGCGAACATCGTGCCCGTGCGCCCGATTCCGGTTTGCGCTTCGTCGAGAATCAGCAGCATGCCGCGCTCCTCGCACTTGCGCTTGAGCGCAGCCATATAGCCTTCCGGAAGCTCGATGATGCCGCCGGAACTCAGAATCGGCTCTGCGATAAAGGCCGCGAGATTGCCGCTCGACTGACGATCGATGAGATCGAACGCGTAGTCCAGTTCCGCGAGCCAGTCGTATTTGCCGTTGCGCTCGAACTGCGGCCGATAGGGAAACGGCGCGGGAATCGCGAACGAACCCACCGCCGCAGGGCCGACGCCTTTGCGGCCTGCGCTGTAAGTCGCCGATGCCGCGTGCCCTGTCATGCCGTGCCACGACTGCGCAAAGCCGACCACTTCGTAACCGCCGGTGACGAGCTTCGCCATGCGGATGGCCGCTTCGTTCGATTCCGCGCCGGTGCTCAGCAGAAGCGCGCGGTCGAGACCGGGCGGCGTGATCTCGGCCAGCCGCTTCGCCAGATCGACGACCGGACGCGATAACATTCCGCTGAATAAATGATCGAGCTTGCCGGCGTACTCGCTGATGACGGACACGATCTCCGGATGGCTGTGTCCCAGCACCGCGCTCATTTGTCCCGATGTGAAATCGAGAATCGCGCGGCCATCCGCGTCATAGACGAAGCTGCCTTGCGCGCGCTCGATGATCATCGGCTGGAAGGTCGCGCCATATCGGATCAGATGCGCGTTGGCGTCGCGCCAAAAGCGTGCGTCGTTATTCAAGGACACGGTGCGTCTCCCGGCAAATAAGGAAAGAACTTGCAGTCTAGACGGCCCTCTGGTTTTATAGAAACGAATAGTTCTAATGCGAGCCAGAAGAGGGCCTAATATCTTGAGTCTTTCGCTTGAGATCGATTTGTTGCGTTCGTTCGCGGTGATTGCCGAAGTGCGTTCGCTTAGCCGCGCGGCCGAGCGAGTCGGCAGAACTCAATCGGCGCTTAGTCAGCAGATGAAGCGGCTTGAGGAAATCGTCGATCAGCCCTTGTTTCAGCGCACCGGGCGCGGCGTCGTGCTGACGAATCCGGGCGAGCGTCTGCTAGTGCACGCGCATCGGATATTGCGCCTGCACGACGAAGCGATGGCCGATATAGGCGGCAAGGGCTTGTCGGGCAATATCCGCTTCGGTTGTCCCGATGATTATGCCGCGGTCTTTTTGCCCTCGTTGCTGCGGCAGTTCTCGAGCCAGCATCCGCATGCGCTTGTCGAAGTGGTGTGCGGCCCGACGCCGCGTTTGATCGAGCAACTCGAAAAGCGCGCACTCGATCTGGCGATGGTCTCACTGCCGGACAGCGGCTCGTCGCTCGACATCATTCGACACGAGCAACTCGTGTGGGTGGGCGGTACAGGCATGGATCCGGCCCATTTCGATCCGTTGCCGCTTGCCGTCTCCGATCCCGACACGCTCGATCACATTGCCGCGTGCGATGCGCTGCGACGCGCGGGCCGGGCGTATCGCATTGCGTACGCGAGCAGCAGTCTCGCAGGTCTGACCGCGCTGGTTCGTTCGGGGCAGGCATTCGCCGTTATCACGCGCACGGCGGTTCCCTCCGATCTCTGCGTGCTCGACGCGGACCCCAAGCTACCGGCGTTGCCCAAGGTCGGCATTTCGCTGAAATTCGAGCGGGCCCATCCGTCGCCTTTGATCGCGGCATTCGCGGAGCACATCAGGCTGAAGCTGCCGTTGCTTTGAGCTCGAGCTCTAAAGGCGCTAAAGAAAACGTTCTACTTATTCTTAGCCTTTTCGCCTTAAGCCTTAGGGGTTTATGCTTAGATAATCGGCTAAGAAAACGTTTGACATCGCATCGCACCAAGGAATAAATTTGGAAAACGTTTTCCAGTAAGCCTTCAAGAAAATGCCAATGGCTCTCGTTTAGCCGCGAGTGCGTGGAAAACGCAGTCCCACCAAGCGCCATGCGTTAATTAGTCATGCGAAACAACGCGTGGCGGACGTGACATGCCCATTCAAATCAATAATTCCATCAGGAGACACAATGCACCGGACCCGGCAATCCGCGCTCACGCTTGCGCTCAGCACCCTTTCCGCAATCGTTCTGAGCGCGTGCGGTGGCCATGATTCATCCGACAGCAGCACGCCGCCGACCGACACGACTCCACCGCAATCGACCGTTGCCGCCAATTCCCTTCAAGCGATGGTCTATGGCGCCGCCGACACGAGCGTGCCCGCTGGCGCCGGCATTCCCGTCACGATGATGGGACAAATGCGCGCACTCTTCGATCTGATCCGAAAATCGCCGGATTTCACGCAAGTCGTGATGGATCTGGGCGACGGCAGTCCCGTCCACGTTCTCGATACCAACACGGGCGACAAATTCCTGCCGGGCAAGCTGGCACTCGGGCTTTCGTGGATTCTCATCGACATGAAAGCGAAGGGCGATCCGAAATATGCGGACTATCTCGCGACCTATCAAAAAATCACCACGGCGATGATGGCGCAATCCGCCAGCGGCGATTACGCGTATGCGAATACATCGTGGGGCGAGTATTACTATCTCGTCGCGCTGAATAACCTCAAGGCGCGCGGCATGCTCAATGAAGTCTTCAGCGACGCCATGCTCAACACATTGCAGAACCGCCTCACGTTCTGCGACATGTTCGGCCCCGATGCGAGCGGCAAGGCGAACACGTGTCCGGCAAGCGGCGTCGCCATTGACGTGGCTTCGCTCAACACGGCGCAGAATTACTATGCGGTGTCGTACGGTATTGCGGGGCTCAGGCAGAAGCTCGGCTGGAGCAATCCGGGTTTCTTCGCGGCATCCGATCCAACCGTCGCGACCATGGGCGCGCGTGATGCGTTGCTTTACACGCTGACCAAGCACATCAGAAACGATTCGTCGGGCGGCTTTTCCGATGAAGCGTCGAACACTCACACGACCTATTACGATCAGGCGCGCTTCGACCGCTATAGCACGCTGCTGATTGCCGAGACGGTCGAGCGCAGCCTCGAAATGGACAATCAGGCCAATCTCACAGCCGAGTTGAAGGGCTATCTGCGCAAATCGGTCGATCTGATACTTCCGCAACTGAACGCGAACGGGCAGGGCTTCAACTATGGCCGCTCGATCGGCCCATACGGCGATTCGGCCTTCATGGAAATTCTCACGGCCGCAGCCAACGCGAACGTGCTCACGCCTAAGGAAATGCAGGTAGCGTATGCGTTCATCGAAAAGGCGGCGTATCGTTTCAACACCTTCTGGTATGACCCGAGCCTGCCGACGCCCTCGGTCAACATGTGGGTGAAGGGGCGCGGCACGGATACGTATCGCGGCAAGCCGCGCGTGATGGGCGAGAACTTCAGTCTGCTGCATCAGTACATGTATGTGAATGCGTGGTGGAACAAGCTCGGTTTCAGCGGGCAGGCGCCCATGGCCGATGCCGATTTCAATTCATGGCTCGACGCACTGCCGCACTACACGCTGACGTACTACAACCTGCCGAGCGACAGCGCGCATCCGTACAGCGCGGCCCTTTTGACGGTGCGCGACGGTTCGCGCGTCATCAACCTCAATTTGAGTCAGGCGCCGGACTACAACTCGTTCTCGCCGTACTATCCGGTGCCGTTCTCCGACAAGCTCATCTACGGCACGACGGACCTGGGTTATGCGCTTCTGATTCCGCAGGTCACGTATAACGGCAAGACTTATATTCCGGTCACGTATTACAAGAACCTCAGCGTGCAGGAAAGCAACGGCCAGGTGACCGTCTCCTTCGACGCCACAAAATTCCGTCAGGCAACGAAGAACGCGGCCTACACAACCGATCTCGATCTGCAGACGCATACCGTGCTGACATTCGCGCACGGCACCGTCACGCGCACGGACACCCTAAGTTCGGCGACGCTTGCCGGAAGCGTTGCGGTGGAGACGGACTTTGCCTCGTTCGCGGACTTCGCGAGCACGAACGCGAATGCCGATGGTGTGTCGGTCACGTACGCCAACAGCCCCGCCACCGCTTATGCGACGACAGGCTTCGATGCATGCGCGTTATCGAACTTCGATGTAGCGAACGGCACGACGAACCCGCTGTCGACCACGCCGGTCGGACAACTGCATTCGAACTTCGCATGCAAGACCAACGCCTTTACGCTCGGCGGCGGAGCGCAGCGAAGCTTTAGCTGGACGCTGAAATACGCCGGTTAAACACGACGCATCAGACGCACCGCCACCCGATACGAGGCCGCATTCGCGGCCTCGTTCGTTTTGCGAGCCTCGTCGTGCGAACGTTCGTCCGTCCCCAAATTTCTAAAGTTTCGCCTTGATCAACCGATAGAGCAGAGGGCACCATGCGCCGCGCATCAGGCGGTATCGTCCGCCGAAGCGGGTTCGAGGCCGAATAAAAGCAGTCACGAAAGACTGATACGAAGAGAGAGAGGGCCAATGACTGGTGTCTACAACCCGCTGCTGGTCTGCCTGTCGCTGGTGGTCGCATTCCTTGCGTCCTACACGGCGCTGGAGCTGTCCGGCGGCCTCACCGCGCTCGCGAACGCCCGGCGGCGGCCCGCGTGGCTCGCCGGCGGCGCCATGTCGATGGGCGTCGGCATCTGGTCGATGCACTTCATCGGCATGCTCGCGTTCTCGCTGCCGATTGCAATGGGCTACGACATTGCGATCACCGCGGCGTCGCTGTTTCTTGCGATAGGCGTGTCGTTCGTCGCGCTCGCCACCGCGAGCCGGGGCGCGCTGTCGCTCAGGCGGCTCGTCGTCGCCGGGACGATCATGGGCGTCGGCGTGGCCGCGATGCACTTCACCGGCATGCACGCAATGCAGATGTCGCCGGGCATCGACTACACGCTCTGGAAACTCGTGCTTTCGGTCGCCGTGGCTATTCTCGCGTCGATAGCGGCGCTCTGGCTTGCCTTCACGCTGCGCGCGTCGGACGTGGAGAACATCGTCGTCAAGCGGCTCGGCGCGGCGTTCGTCATGGCAATCGCGATTGCCGGCATGCATTACCTCGGCATGGACGCGGCCAACTTCGCCGCAGACAGCCTTTGTCTCGCCGATGCGAAGCTCGACGCCAACTGGCTCGCGCTCGCCGTCACCGCGATGTCGTTCGTCGTGCTGGTCGGCACGCTCGCGTTGATCGGCTTTCATACGAGCAGCTTGTCGATTTCGCTCAGACGCGCGAAGCGGCAACTGCACTATCTCGGCACGCACGACGCGCTGACGAAGCTGCCGAATCGCCAGCAGTTGTCGTTGCGCATTGCGCAGGCGGTGAGCGAATGCGAGCGCAAGCAGACGAAGTTCGCCGTGCTGTTCATCGACCTCGACGGCTTCAAGTCCATCAACGATTCGCTCGGCCACAGCGTCGGCGACGATCTGCTGCAAGTGTGCGCCGAGCGTCTGCGTCAGGATTTGCGTCATAGCGACATGGTCGCGCGTCTGGGCGGCGACGAATTCGTGATCGTGGTCGAGAACGTGACGGACGCATCGTCCGCGGTCGCCGTCGCCAATGGCGTGCTGCGACGGCTGAGTCAGGAGATCGTCGTCAACGGTTTGCCGTTGCGCGTGAGCGCGAGCATCGGCGTTGCGTTCTATCCGGAGGACGGCCAAAACGCCGACGAACTGCTGCACAACGCCGACGCCGCGATGTACGCCGCCAAGCAAAGCGGCCGCAACACGTTCCGCGTGTTCGAGTCGCAGATGAATCACACCGCGCTCAAGTCGCTGATCCTGCAACGCGATCTGCATCGCGCGCTCGGCGACGGTCAGCTCAGCATGTCGTTCCAGCCGAAGTTCAGCGTGGCGTCGCAGTCGGTGACGGGCGTCGAGGCGCTGATCCGCTGGCGTCATCCGGAACTGGGCGACATTCCGCCGCTCGAATTCATCCCGATTGCGGAACGCTCGGGTCTTATCGTCGAGATCGGCGACTGGGTGTTGTGCGAAGTGTGCCGCAATATCGCGCTATGGGACGCGCAAGGGCTGCCGGTGCCGTCGGTTTCGGTGAACCTGTCGCCGATCCAGTTCAACGTGCCGGACCTTGTGGGCCGCATCGATTCGCTGACCGGCGCGGCGGGCATCGATCCATGCCGCCTCATGTTCGAGATCACCGAAACGACCGCGATGCAGAACGTCGAGAAGACGAGCCGCACGATCGAGGCGTTGCAGGCGCGCGGCTACGCCGTTGCCGTCGACGATTTCGGCACGGGCTATTCGAGCCTCGGTTATCTGCAGCGCTTCAGGTTCGATCAGATCAAGATCGACGGTTCGTTCGTGCGCGATCTCGACTCCGCCGGAAAGCGCGGCAGCGCGTTGCTCTCCGCGGTCGTGACGCTCGCGCGGGCGTTGCAGGTCGAAGTGGTCGCGGAGGGCGTCGAAACGGAATCGCAGATGCGTACGTTAGGCGAGCTTGCCTGCGATCAGATGCAAGGCTTTCTGCTGAGCCATCCGATGCCGGCCGCCGAGTTCATGAAGTTTCTGTGCGGCGCGGCGGACCGCATCGTCGTGCCGCGCGACACATGCGCCACGCCTGTCGCGTGAAGCGGGCGCGCCTAAGCCTGTGAGGCTTTGTGCATGGCCTGCGCGAGTTCGTCGTGATGACGTTTCGCGAGTTCGTCGGCGGCGCCTTGGCGATCGCGCGCTTCCTTGTTCTGACTGAGCTTCGACTTGCCGACCAGCGACGTCACCGCAATCTCGATCCCGACGATATTGCGCAACATGCCGTCGATGAAATCGGGCGGTGCATCGCCCATCTTCCACGGTTGCGGTTCCGCCGCTTCGTGCCGCCGCGTCAGACGGGCGACGAGGCCGCGCAGAAAGCGTTCGTCGTCGCGAATCGTGAGCGTGCCGTGCGCGTGGACCACTTCGTAGTTCCATGTGGGCACCTGCCGATGCGCCTCGTGCTTGCTCGGGTACCAGTTCGGCGAAATATACGCCTGCGCGCCGCGAAAAATGACCATCACCGGCGTGCCCGTGGGACAGCGCTGCCATACATCGTTTGCGCGCGCGACGTGCGCGGTGAGCAGACCGTGCTCGCCGATATCGGGATCGAATTCGAACGGGATGTGATTCGCGTCCAGCCCGGCCTCGCCATGCGTGACGAGTATGCCGAGCGGATGCGCGGCAATGATGCGATGCAACTCGTCCGGACGGTTTTCGGCGAAGTGGGGCGGAATATACATTGTGAATCCTCGCTGGCGATGTGGCGCGCAAAGCGACACTGTCGCGCGAAACAGGCACAATGAGAAGATCCAGTTTTTGCAAATTCCAATGGACCAGTTGAGCGAATCGCCGCACGGTTCGGGCACCGGAACGGCACGCCGCATCTACGACATGCTGCGCGGCCAGATGGCAGACGGCACGCTTCCCACCGGCGCGCGGTTGCCGTCGACACGCGCGCTCGCCGCCGATCTCGCCGTGTCGCGCACGACCGTGACCGCCGTCTACGAACAACTCGCGGCGGAAGGTTTCGTCGTGACCGCCGCAGGCCGCGCCGCGCGGGTCGCGGCTCGGCCTGCCGCGCCCGAGAGTTCGAACGCGCGTCCGGTGTCGGCGGCGCGTGTGCCTTCGCTTTCCGCATTCGGCCGCCGCGTGGCGGAGATCGCGGCGCCGACGCTGCCTGTCGCGGCGAACGGGCGCATCGATTTTCTGTATGGCGCCGTGGCCGCGCGCGACTTTCCCGCGCTGATCTGGCGGCGCGCGTATCAGGCGGAACTGCTGCGTCAGCACGACAGCCTCTATTACGTCGCGCCCGAAGGCGACGCTTCGCTGCGTCGAGCGCTTCAGGCTTATCTGCGGCGCGCGCGCGGTCTTGTCTGCGATGCGGAGCGGATTCTCGTCGTCAGCGGCACGCAGCAAGCCATCGATTTGTGCGCGCGTCTGCTGCTCGATCCCGGCGATGCGTTCGCCTTCGAAGATCCCGGCTATCTGATTGCGCGCCACAGCTTCGAGGCCGCGGGTGCGCGTCTCGTGCCGCTCGCCGTCGACGAATACGGTCTCGACACGCGCAGCCTGCCCGCCGATCGTTCCGCTCGCTCCGTGCGTCTGGTCTACGCGACGCCCTCGCATCAGTTTCCGTTGGGCGGCGTGTTGCCGATCGGGCGACGTCTCGAACTGCTCGCGTGGGCGCAATGTCACGATGCATGGGTCGTCGAAGACGATTACGACGGCGAGTTCCGCTATGGTCAGCGTCCGATCGACGCGTTGCAATCCATCGATGCCAATGGCCGCGTGATTTACATCGGCACGTTTTCGAAGGCGCTGTCGCCGCATCTTCGGCTGGGTTATATGGCGCTGCCCGCCGCGCTCGTGCCGGTGTTTCGCCAGGCCAAGCGCCTGAGCGACCGTCACGCGCCGGTGCTGGAGCAGCGCGTGCTGGCTTCGCTGATCGACAGCGGCGCGTACGAGCGTCATGTGCGGCGCGTGCGGCGCGAGTACGAGCGGCGTCGCGCGGCGTTGCTCGATGCCATCGCGCAATGGCTGCCGGAACGTGCGCGCGTGGCGGGGACGGCGGCGGGCCTGCATGTCGTGCTGTGGCTGCCGCAGTTGAGTTCGCGCGATGAAGCCGCGATTGTCGCGGCGGCGCATGAAAAAGGCGTGGGCGTGTATCCCGTCGCGCCGCTGTTTGCCGCGAAACGGCCTCGTCCCGCCGGCCTGATTCTCGGCTATGCGAGCTTGACCGTCGACGAAATCCGTCGCGGAATCGGCGTGTTGGCTGCGGTGATCGACGCATTCGAGCGATGACGCCTCACTGCGCCTCGCCACCCGCCATCGTTTCGATGATGCTTTCGAGTTGCGCGCTCATCGGCATATCCAAACTCGTGCCGGACGGCAGACGGCTTAGAAACCAGCGCTTGTATTGACGCTCGATTTCGCCATCGGCGGCGAGTTGCTGGAACGCGTCCTTGACCACTTGCGCGAGTTGCGGATCGTTCTTGCGGTACATGATGCCGTACGGGTCATACGACAGATAATCGCCGACCACCTGATACGCGCCGCCCTTGGTCATGTTCTCGGCGATGAGGCCGTATAGCAGGACATCGTCGGTGGCGAAGGCATCGGCGCGGCCGTCGGCTACGCGCGCGAAACCTTCGGCATGGTCCGGCACGACCTGAAGCTGAAGCCCGAGACCGAACTTCTTGTCCAGATCGCGCAGAGCCTTTTCATTGGTGGTGCCGGCCGTCACGGCCACTTTCTTGCCCGCCAGATCGCGAAACGACGTAATCGGCGAACCTTTCTTCACCAGCACCTTGGTGCCGGCCACGAAGATGATCGGAGAAAAAGCCACGCGTTTCTGGCGCTCCAGATTGCTGGTGGTCGAACCGCATTCCAGATCGACGCGACCGCTCGTCACGGCATCGATACGATTCTCGGGCGTCACCGGCACCCAGCGGATATCGAGGCGCTTGTGAACGGCATCGCCGATGGCCGAGACCAGCGACTTGCACAGCTCGATCGAATAGCCGATAGGCTGCTTGCGCGCGTCGAGATAGGAAAACGGCACCGACGCGTCGCGGTAACCGACTGCGATCGTGCCCGTGTTGCGCGCCTTGGCCAGCGTGCCTGTCAACGTGGTGGGCGCGAAGTTGTCGATGGCCGGGGCGGGCGTCTGCACATCCTCGGCCGCCCGCGCCGCGGTGACGGCCAGCAGGCTGGTCAGCGCCAGCGCCGCCCAGAAGCGCTGCGTCTTCATGGCTCGGTCTCCGTCAGACTTGCGCCGGGTGCGCGAGCGTTGCGTCCTGTTCGGACTCGATACGCGCTTCGTTCGCCGCCGCATCCGCCTCCGATAACAACTCGCCTTCCCACTTGCCGACCACCGCGCTCGCGATCGAGTTGCCCACCGCGTTGGTTGCGGAGCGGCCCATGTCGAGGAACGTGTCCACACCGAGAATCAACAACAAGCCCGCCTCGGGAATGTTGAACTGGTTCAGCGTGGCGGCGATCACGACCAGCGATGCGCGCGGCACGCCGGCCATGCCCTTCGATGTCAACATCAGGATCAGCAGCATGGTGAGCTGCGTGCCGAGCGACAGATGAATGTTGTAGGCCTGCGCGATGAACAGCGTGGCGAACGTGCAGTACATCATCGAGCCGTCGAGGTTGAACGAGTAACCCATCGGCATGACGAAACTCGATATCTTGCGCTTGACGCCGAAGCGGTCGAGCGCGTCGAGGATCTTCGGATAAGCGGCTTCGGAACTTGCTGTCGCGAAAGACAGCATGAACGCTTCCTTGATGAGCGAAAGCAGCTTGAAGATGCGTCGCCCGAGGAACAGGAAGCCGGCGAGCGAAAGCAATCCCCACAACAGAAAGAGGCTCAGATAGAAGTCGGCCATGAAGACCGCGAACTTCAGGAGAATAGTGAGCCCGTTGACCGCGACCGTGGCGGCCATCGCGGCGAGCACGGCCAACGGCGCGAGCTTCATCACATAGCCGGTGATCTTGAGCATGACGTGCGAGAGCTGATCGATCGCGGCCAGCAGAACCTTGCCTCGTTCGCCGAGCGCCGCCAATGCAACGCCGAAGAACATGGAGAACACGACGATCTGCAGGATCTCGTTGTTGGCCATCGATTCGGCGAACGATCTCGGCACCATATGGCCGACGAAGTCCTTCAGCGTGAACTTGGATGTTGCGAGATTCGCCGACGCGCCGATGTCCGGCAAGGGCAGCCCGAGGTTGTCGCCGGGCCTGAGCAGGTTCGACATCAACAGGCCCAGCAACAGCGAAATGACCGAAGCGGTGACGAACCACGCGAGCGCCTTGGCGAACACGCGCCCGACCGAGGCCGCGTCGCCCATATGCGCGATGCCGACCACGAGCGTGGAAAACACGAGTGGACCGATCACCATCTTGATGAGGCGCAGGAAGACGTCCGACACGAGGGAGATGTAACCCGCAATTTCCGTAGCGGATTTTTTGTCGGGGAAGCTGGTGAAGACCATATAGCCGACCCCGATGCCGATGACCATCGCGACGAGGATCCAGACGGCTGCGGAACTCTTCTTCATCTCCAGGCCTCCATTGTCTGCATGTCGAATGATTACATGTCAAATTTCGGATGGAACGGGCGATGCAAGTCGGGTCGGCGTTGTCCGGACCGTCCCGGCGGTCTCTATGTCTCTATGTCTCTATGTCTCTATATCTCTATGACGACGCTGTCCGCGAATAGTACGATGTTAGCCTCGTTTCCCGGTGCGTGCGTGCGGCGCGGACGCTTCAAGAGAAATTCTGCATTTACATCAATGTCGCGGCATTCGAACCTTGCTCCCTTGGCGGATAAAAGTCCACCTTTCATGTATCGACTCGCCGACTAGAATGGTTCAGACGCACCTTCGCGCAATCGCGCATTCATCGAAGCCTAAGACGGGAGCACTCCAATGAAAATGATCCATTCGCTCAAGCTGGCAGGCGCGGCACTCGTGGTTGTTTCGTCGTTCAACGCATGGTCGCAGACGAGCGACGCAACCGCGACGACAACGCAGTCGGCGACGCCCTCGGCAAGTGGCGGAACGTCGAAGGCGTCGGCCCGCAAGGCCAATCGGGCGCTCAGCAAGAAGGTGTCTCAGGCGCTGCAGAAGGGCGGCATCGATCTGGTCGGCGTCCACGTGATCGCGAAAAACGGCGCCATCACGCTATCGGGACAAGCGTCCGACGCCACGCAGATCAGCAAGGCCACGTCGATTGCTAAGGGCGTGAGCGGCGTGACGTCGGTGAAAAATGTTCTGACGATTCAGGAAGGCGGCCAGTAATCGCGTGAATTCGCGCATCGACTGAGGCTCGCGATGGAGCCGCTTGCCGCCGCCCATGATCCGGAGCGGCAGGCGTTGCCGTTTCGCGAGTCGCTGCTTGCCATGCTCGGCATCGCGTTTGTCACGATGCTGGTCGCGCTCGACCAGACTATCGTCGGCACGGCGTTGCCGCGCATCGTCGCGGACCTGAAGGGTTTCGATCTTTACGCGTGGGTCGCGACGTCATACATGCTCGCCTCCGTCATCACGATTCCGATCTTCGGACGTCTGGGCGATCTGTTCGGCCGCAAGCATTTCATTCTCGCGGCCATCGTGTTGTTCACGTGCGCTTCCGTGCTGTGCGGACTCGCGAACAGCATGTTGTTCCTCGTGATCGCGCGCGGGGTGCAGGGCATCGGCGGCGGCATTCTGCTCGGGACGGTCTTCGCCATGGTGGCCGACCTGTTTCCCGATCCCCGGCTGCGGCTGCGCTGGCTCGTGCTGGTGTCGTCGAGCTTCGGCATCGCCAATGTCATCGGTCCGACGCTCGGCGGCATGCTCACGCAGATGCGCGGCTGGCGGCTCGTCTTCTTCGTCAACGTGCCCGTGGGTATCGTCGCGCTGATTTTCGTGCTGATGTTCGTGCCGAACATGCGGCATCTGAAGACGCGCGAACGGATTCAACTGGACTGGCTCGGTGCATGCGTCGTGGCCGTAACGTTCGGTGCGCTGCAACTGCTGATCGAAATGCTGCCGCGCGAAGGCGTGAGCCGCACGACCATCCTGCTCGCGCTGATCACGCTGGTCTTCGGTGCGACGCTGTATTTCTGGGAAAAGCGCATGGGCTATCCGGTCGTGCCCGTCGATGTGCTGATCGACCGCAAGCTCGCCGCGCTGTTCGCGATCTCCGTGCTCGGCGGCTTCGCACTCTTCTCGATGGCCTTCTACATACCGCTGCTGTTTCAGGGCGGCTTCGGCATGTCGCCGCATGCTTCGGGCATGTTGATTACGCCGCTGTTGCTCGGCACGAGCGTCGGCAGCATGCTGAACAATCGCATCGTGACGCGCATCAGGCGCGCGAATGTGCTCATGTATATCGGCTTTGCGCTGTGCGTGATCGGATGTCTTGCGCTCGTTTCGCTCGACGGACGCGAGCCGCATTCGGTGTGGATGGCGTGCATGGGCGCGAGCGGTCTGGGACTCGGGCTCGTCGCGACGAACCTCACGATCTGTTCGCAGCAGATCGTATCGCGCGAGCAGATCGGCGCGGTGACGGCGCTGCTGCAATCGTTGCGCATCTTCGGCGGCATGCTGGGCACGGCGATTACCGGCGCGGTGCTCGGACATCGTTACGCGAACAGCGTGCATCGCTCGCTCGACACGTATCAGGCAACGCAATGGCTCAAGTCGTTCGCGAGCCCGGACCTGCTGATAGACCGCGCAGAACAGTCGGCGCTGATCGAGCGTCTCGTAAGCGCCGGGCAGTCCGGCGACGCGATGATGCACATGGCGCGTGCTGCGCTGGTCACGTCGATCCATGTCGGTCTCGTCGTGGCCGCGATGGCGGCGTTCATCGGGCTGTGTCTTGCGTGGTTCGTGCCGTCGGTGCGGGTCGCCTACGGTGATATCGGCGATGTCAAGGAAGGACGCGCTTGAAACACGCGTCCGTGCTGCTTCAGTCCCACACGGGCGCGAGGCCTTCGGGGCTGACTTCGCGTCCGTTGCGTTCGAGCGCGGCGATCTGCGTCATGTCTTCGTCCGTGAGCCGGAGTTGTTGCGAGAGCAGATTGCTCGCGAGGTTCTCGCGCTTCGTCGACGACGGAATCACCGCATAGCCCGATTGCAACGCCCATGCGAGCGCCACCTGAGCGGGCGTCGCATGATGCCGTTTGGCGATCTCGCCGATCACTGGATCCTTCAACACCTTGCCGTACGCGAGCGTCATATACGACGTGACATGAATGCCCTGTTCGCGCAGGAACTCGACGAGCTTGCGGTTCTGAAGATACGGGCTTAACTCGATCTGGTTGGTCGCAATGTTGTCACGGCCGACCACCGCGATCGCCTGCTTCGTCAACTCGATGTTGAAGTTAGAGATACCGATCTGCTTCGTGAGCCCTTGAGCTTTCGCATCCGCGAGCGCGCTCATGAATTCTTCGAGCGACACGCCATTGTTCGGCGCGGGCCAGTGAATCAACGTGAGATCCACTTCGTCGACGCGCAGCTTCGAGAGGCTCTCCTTGAGGCTCGGCACGAGCTTGCTGCGCGAGTAATTGTCGGTCCAGATTTTCGTCGTCAGAAAAATATCCGAGCGGCCCGCGCCCGAGGCCGCGATCGCTTCGCCGACGTCGGCTTCGTTACCGTAAATCTGGGCGGTATCGATGGCGCGGTAGCCGAGTTCGATTCCGTTGCGTACCGAATCCTTGACGACCTGATCCTTGAGGCGAAAGGTGCCGAGGCCGAAAGCGGGAATGAGGTTCATGGAATGCGTCCTCCGTTTTGATTGCATGTGCAACTACGATGCTTCGCATTCTGCACGCATCGATTCATTCGAATAACCAGTTGAAAGGCGAAAGAATCTTGATTTTTAATCAAGGATGCGGACCGCCGTTGCACGTCAAAGGACATACGCTTTACTTTTGCACGAAAGCCGGTCTATAAAGGAACGACCTTTGATAAAAAATCAACGATGAAAATCACGCTCGACGAGCTTCAGACCTTTGCGACGGTGGTCGATACAGGCTCCATCACGGCCGCAGCAGATCAGCTGAATCAGACGGTGTCCGGCGCGAGTCGCACGCTCGGGCGGCTCGAAGAGAAGCTGCAGACGACCTTGCTGCGCCGGACCACGCGGCGTCTCGAACTGACGGAAGAAGGCAAGAGCTTTCTGCAGAATGCGCGCGAGATCATCGATGCCGTGGAAAGCGCTGAGGAACAGATCGCCGCGCGTCGCGAGCGGCCGTCAGGGCTGCTGCGTGTCGATGCGGCGACGCCGTTCATGCTGCATGTGATCGTGCCGCTCGTCGCGGGTTACAGAGAACGTTATCCGCATGTGGAACTGGAGTTGAACAGCAACGAAGGCGTGATCGATCTCCTGGAGCGGCGCACCGATGTCGCGATCCGTATCGGACGATTAAAGGACTCGACGCTGCATAGCCGACCGATCGGCAGCAGCAGGATCAGGGTGCTCGCGACGCCGGCGTATCTTCAGGCGCACGGGCACCCCAAGCGTGTGGAAGAGTTGGCGAATCACTCGCTGCTGGGCTTCACGCAGCCGGAATCGCTCAACGTGTGGCCGCTTTCCGGGCCGGACAGCGAGCCTTATCGCATCACGCCGGCCATTGCTTCGTCGAGCGGCGAGACACTCAGGCATCTCGCGCTGGAAAGCGCGGGCATCGTGTGTCTGTCGGATTTCATGACGCTGCTCGATCGACGCGCGGGCAGGCTCGTGCAAATTCTTGCGCGTCATACACAAGAAGTGCGGCAGCCGATCAATGCCGTCTACTATCGCAACACGGCAATCTCCGCGCGGATCGCTTCTTTCGTCGATTATCTGGCGGAGGCCGTAAAGACCACCGAGTTCGCGCGTTAGCCGCCGATGCCCAGAACGTTGGCGCCGATGCACGGATCGATCGAACGCTCGAGCCGTTTCTGATGCACGATCAGCGTGATTTCCATCGAACCGGTGCCCACTTCGAGATTCAGCAGATGGCCGCCATAGGCGGTGAAGTTGCTGTCGCCGGCCATGCCATGAATATGAATGGACGGCTTGCCTTCCTTCCATGCGACCGAACCGCCGAGGCTGCCCATCTCGACATTGCGAAAGGTCTTGGCGTCGAAGTCTTTCTTGCTCGCGTTCCAGAATCCGAACGTAGGATGACCGAAGCCGATGCCCGTGACCGAGGCCGCAGGAATGTTCTCGGCGAGCGCGAAACTCGTCAGATGCTCGAAGACGTTATCGCCCATGCGCAGCACCATGAAGTATCCCGTGGGCGTCTTGATGTATCGCCTCTGCACGTCCGGGCCACCGGCCGCGATCACGCCGGCTTCGCACTCGGCCGGTGTCTGCGTCTGCGCTGAAACCCCGCCCGGGATGATGGATGTCGCCAACGCTCCCGCCGACAAGGCTGCAATGTTCTTGAAAAAATGTCTGCGCAGATAAGTCTCGTCCATGAAGCTGTCTCCGTTGATGTTCTTGCCGTTTCTATTCGGCTGCGGCGGAGTGTAGACAACACGTTCTCGACCCGATACTGAGAGTTGCGACTAGGGCTATAACCCGAGGTCATGCCCCTTTTATAGCGAGGTTCTAAGCGATGGCTTCGGGACCGTCGAGCCGCGCCAAGAGTTCTTCCATGAGCAGCCGCGCGCCCGCCGAAACCGGCGCGCCTCGTCGCGTGACCAGTTCATAAGGTTCGCTCTTGGAAGAAAGCTTGAGCGGAAGAATGCCGGTCATTCCATGCTGACTAAAGAATTCGGCGACATCGATCGATACGAGCGCGACAAAAGACGGATTGCTTTGCAATAGCGAAAGCGTGGCGAACGCCGATGTGGTTTCCACCAGGTGCCTTGGAAAACGAATTTCGGCTTCACGGAACTCTCGTTCGAGCAGCATTCGCATGGGCATATTGGCGCGATAAACGACCCATCGGACATCCGCGAGATCTTTTAGATGAAGCTTGCGCGCATGCTGAAACGGATGGCTCAAATTGGCGATGACCGCGAGCGTCTCCTCTTGAAGATTGACGCTGTCGTAAAGAAAAGGCGTTTGACTGATCGTCGTTCTGCAAACGGCGAGGTCGAGCCTGCCTGCGTCGATCAGGCTGAGCAACGCCGCGCTCGTATCTTCCACGATTTCCACCGACATCTCGGGATGCCGCGTGACGAGATGCGAGATCGCATCGATGACGCGCGGCACCGCGCCCATGATCACGCCCACGGACACGCGTCCGCCGTGCCCGCGCATGATGCCGACGATTTCTTCTCTCAAGTGCGCGACATCGGTATGAATGAGGCGCGCATAGCGAATCACGCAATGGCCGATGTCGTTCGGTTCCAGCCCTCGGCTCGTCCGGTTGAATAACGCCGTGCCAAAGGTGGTTTCGATTTCATGCAGGGCTTTGCTGGCGCCCGGTTGAGTCAGCGAGACCTGCTTGGCCGCGCTTAGCAGCGAACCATGATCGGCAAGCGCAATAAGCAGGCGCAACTGTTTGAGATGCAGGCGGGAAATGATGGAGTTGAGCGAAGGAGTCATGCGCCGGCTTGAGGAATAGTTATACCCGTATTCATTATTGTCAATTCCGGCCGTTTAGGCCGCTGCCTATACTGCCGCATCAAACCCGCGTTGCGTAAAGCTCTGCGCCTAACGTTAACCCTCGTAAGTCAGGGTTCTTACTATCCGGGTTTTCGCTCAAATATAACTGTCGATCAACCATGGCCCTTATCAATTACATCACGCAGATACAGTTCGAGTTCGGCGCCTTGCGGCTCTTGAAGAGCGAATGCGAACGGGTTGGAATCAGTCGCCCGCTTATCGTTACCGACCGCGGCATCAAGGCCGTGGGCATCGTCGATAAGGTTTTGTCGGCGTTGGGCGCGAGCCATGACGTGCCGGTCTACGACGCAACGCCGCCGAATCCCAACGAAGCCGCAGTGCGGGAAGCGGTGGACGTTTATATCGAGCAGCAATGCGATGGAATCATCGCGGTGGGCGGAGGATCGTCGATCGATCTCGCCAAAGGCGTGGCGGTGTGTGCGACGCATGAAGGGCCGTTGCAAAGCTTCGCCGTGATCGAAGGCGGGGCGACGCGCATCACGTCGAAGACAGCACCCGTGATCGCGATTCCGACGACGGCCGGCACCGGCAGCGAAGTCGGTCGCGGCGCAATCCTGATTCTCGACGACGGCAGAAAGGTCGGCGTGATCTCGCCGTTCGTGGTGCCGAAAGCCGCGATCTGCGATCCCGAACTCACATTGAAGCTGCCGCCCGTGATGACCGCAGCAACGGGCATGGACGCGATTGCGCATTGCATCGAAACCTTCATGGCGCCCGCGTTCAATCCGGCTGCGGACGGCATCGCGCTCGATGGTCTCTGGCGCGCGTGGCGTCATATCGAGCGCGCCACCGCCCATCCCGACGACAAGGTCGCGCGCATGAACATGATGAGCGCATCGATGCAAGGCGCACTCGCGTTTCAGAAAGGCCTGGGTTGCGTGCACAGCCTCAGTCATTCGCTGGGCGGCATCAATCCGCGTTTGCATCATGGAACGCTCAACGCAATCTTTCTGCCGGCCGTGATCGCGTTCAATCAGGAGGCGCCGAGCGTGCAGGAGGAAACCAAGCTCGTGCGGCTCGCGCAAGCAATGGGGCTCGAGAATCCGGCGAAGGTCGGACCGTCGATCAGGGAGATGACGGATCGCCTTGGTCTTCCCACGACGCTTGCGGGCGTCGGCGTCACGCGCGACATGTTCCCCGACATCATCAAGGGTGCGCTCAAGGACCATAGCCACAAGACCAATCCGCGCGTTGCTTCCGAGAGCGACTATCAGGCCATGCTCGAAGCGTCGTTCTGACGCACATCCAGGGAAAAGAAATGGGAGACAAGCTCAGCATCAAGCGGGATGGCGACATCGTGATCATCTCGCTCGATAACCCCGAGAAGATGAATGCGCTCACGCTTTCGATGTGGCGTGAACTCGGCGCAGCCATGCAGACATTATCAGCCGACGACGACATTCGCTGCGTCGTTCTGCGCGGCGCAGGAACGAAGGCCTTTGCCGCAGGCGCGGACATCGGCGAATTCGCCGCGCAACGCTCGAATCGCGAACAGGCGCGCAGCTATGCGGAAGTCACGACCGCCGCCATGCAGGCGATCGAGCAATGCCGTCATCCCGTCATTGCGATGATTCATGGCGTATGTGTCGGTGGCGGCCTCGAGATTGCATCGCTTTGCGATATCCGCATTTGCGGCGAATCCAGCCGCTTCGGCGCGCCCGTCGGACAACTCGGACTCACGATGTCATATGCCGAACTCGGCGCGCTCATTCGTCTCGCGGGCCGTGCGGTTGCGATGGAGATCGTGCTCGAAGGCCGCATCTTCAACGCGCAGGAAGCGTATGCGAAAGGGCTGGTGTCGCGTGTCGTCGCGGACGATGCCGTCGAGGAAGAGTCCATCGCCACGGCGCGGCGCATTGCACGCGGCGCACCGCTCGTCGCACGCTGGCATAAGCAGGCGGCGAACAGGCTGACGCAATCGCCTGAGCTGACGGCGGCTGAAATCGAATCGGCGCTCGACTGCTTCGACACGGAAGATTTCCGCATCGGCGCCGAAGCATTCAATGCAAAACAGAAGCCAGTCTTCAAGGGAAAGTGAAATGGGTCCGCTGAGTGGAATGAAAGTAGTTGAACTGGCGCACATCATGTCCGGCCCGGTGTGCGGCATGATGCTCGCCGACATGGGCGCCGATGTCGTCAAGGTCGAGAAGGTGCCCGACGGCGACGATTCGCGTCGCTTCTCGCCGATTCTGCCGAGCGGCGAGTCGGCGTCGTTCATGATCGTCAATCGCAACAAGCGGGGCATCGGCATCAATCTAAAAAGCGCAAGCGGCCGCGAAGTACTGAAGCGCTTGTTATCCGATGCGGATGTCGTGACGGAAAACTATCGCGCCGGGACGATGGAAAAATTCGGCCTCGGCTATGACGTTCTCAAAGAACTGAATCCGGGACTGATCTATTGCGCGATCTCCGGCTTCGGCCGCACCGGCCCGTTCGGCGAGAAAGGCGGCTTCGACCTCATTGCGCAAGGCATGAGCGGCATGATGAGCATGACGGGCGAAGAAGGACGCGAGCCGGTCAAGGCGGGTTCCCCCGTTGCCGATATCAACTCGGGCATTCTGGCGGCGCTCGGCATCGCAGCCGCTTATGCGCAAAAGCTGCAAACGGGGCGAGGACAGATGGTCGATACGTCGCTGTTCGAAGCAGGCCTTCAGCAGATGTTCTGGCCCGCGGCAAGCTATCTTGCGGACGGCACCATTCTGCCGAAGATGGGCTCCGCCAATTCGACAAGCGCGCCGTATCAAGTGTTCAAGACGAACGACGGATGGATCAACATCGGCGCGGCCAATCAAAGCAATTACGAACGGCTGCTTGAAGTACTCGATGCACCTCAACTCGCAAGCGACCCGCGCTTCACGACGAACGCACTGAGGCTCGAGCATCGCGAGGCGCTCGTCGCGATCCTCAATGAATTGCTCGTGCGACGCAGCACCGACGAATGGATGGCGCAGTTCGATCGCATCGGCTTGCCGGCCGGTCCCGTGCTCGATATCGCGGCGGCGCTCGCGCATCCGCAGACCATCGCGCGCGAGATGGTCGTCGAAACCGATCATCCCTTGGCCGGCAAAGTCAGAGGTCTGGGATTGCCGATTCACTTCTCCGAGGCGAAGCGATCCGGCAGCCGTCCCGCACCGTTGCTCGGCCAGCATACGAGAGAGGTGCTGATGGAATCGGGCTATTCGATTGACGAAGTGGATCGTCTGGTCGAAGAAAAGGCAGTCGTGGCGCTGGAGCAGTGACCAGAGTCAGAGACGCGATCAATCGCGCATTACCGAGTTCAGGAGACAAACATGAGTGGAATCATCACGCGTCGGGACTTTTTGACGACGGCGGGAATTGCCATGGCCGCCACGGCGACCGGCATGAGCTTGCCGGGTCGTGCATTCGCGCAGGCAGCGCCGATCGTTTTGAAATACGCAAGCAGCTTGCCCGACAGCCATCCCCTCAACGCACATATGCGCGAAGCGTCTGCGGCGATCAAGAAGGAGACGAACGGCCGCGTCGATCTGCAAGTCTTTGCGAATGCACAGATGGGCGGCGACACCGACATGCTGTCGCAGGTCCGGGCGGGCGGCGTCGACTTCATTCCGCTGCCGGGCGCGATCCTCTCGACGCTCGTGCCGGTTGCATCGATCGAGAGCGTGCCTTTCGCCTTCAAGAACTACGACGCGGTCTGGGCCGCGATGGACGGCGATCTCGGCAAGCATGTGCGCGCCGAAGCCGCGAAGACCGGACTGATTGCAATGGACAAGGTCTGGAATAACGGCTTCCGGCAGATCACGAGTTCGACGCGGCCCATCAACACGCCTGCGGATTTGAAAGGCTTCAAGATTCGCGTGCTGGTCAGCCCGCTATGGACGTCGATGTTCAAGACGCTGGGCGCAGCGCCTACCGGCATCAGCATCAACGAAACGTATTCCGCGTTGCAGACCAAGGTGGTCGAGGGACAGGAGAATCCGCTCGTCGTGGTTCAGTCGGCGCGCTTCTATGAAGTGCAGAAGTATTGCTCGCTGACGGGCCATATCTGGAACGGCTTCTGGCTTCTCGCAAGCGGCAAGACCTGGCCGAAGCTGCCCAAGGACGTGCAGGATGTCGTGGCACGCAACATCAACGAAGCGGCGATGAAGCAGCGTGAAGAAGTGATCCGTCTCAATCAAAGTCTCGAACCGACGTTGACCGCGAAGGGCGTCACCTTCAACAAGGTGGATCAGCAGGCGTTCCGTTCCGACTTGCAGCAAAAGGGCTTCTATGCCGAGTGGAAAAAGAAGTACGGCGACGCGGCGTGGGCACTTCTGGAGAAGTATTCCGGGCAGCTTTCCTGAGGAAGAGCGGATCATGAGCACTGACATTTCTATGGGAAACATTCCGGTGGCGGTTGCGAGCAAGCCTTTGGGGCCGGTGGCGAGGGCAGGTCATATTCTCGATGTCTGCATCCGATGGTCGACCGAGCTATGCGCCGCCGGACTGGTCGTGGCCGAAGTCGTGCTGTTGTTCGCCAACGTGTTCTATCGATATGTGCTGCACGATCCGCTGATCTGGGGCGACGAACTCGCGACGCTGCTCTTTATCTGGCTCGCGATGCTCGGCACGGTCATCGCATTGCGCCGCAACGAGCATATGCGACTCACGACCTTCATCGCGCATCTGCGGCCCGCGCGGCGCGCGTTCATCGATACGTTCGGCGCGGTGGTCGTCATCGCGTTCATCGTGGCGTTGTTGTCGCCCGCATGGGAATACGTTTCGGAAGAGTGGGCCATCACGAGCGCGGCGCTGGAAATCTCCAATGGATATCGTGTTGCGGCGCTCGCTGTCGGACTGTCGCTGATGCTCGCGATCTCGATTGCGCGGCTCATGGAGCAGGCGCGGCCACTGCATTTCGTGATCTCGGCCGCCGTGGTCGGAGGCATCGCGCTTGCGCTCATGACGTTCAAAGTGGCGATGACCGCGCTCGGCAACTGGAACCTCGTGATCTTCTTCGTGGTCGCCGTGGTCTTCATGGTGGTGATCGGCGTGCCTATCATGGTGGCATTCGGCTTGTCGACGGTCGCGTACCTGAGCACGGTCACGCTCACGCCTATGTTGATCGTCATCGGTCGTATCGACGAAGGCATGTCCAGTCTCATCCTGCTCGCCATTCCGTTGTTCGTGTTCCTCGGCGCGCTCATCGAAGCGATGGGCATGGCTCAGGCGATGATCCGCTTTCTTGCATCGTTGATCGGCCACTTCAAAGGCGGGCTGTCTTATGTGTTGATCGGCGCGATCTATCTGGTGAGCGGCATCTCCGGTTCCAAGGCTGCGGACATGGCAGCGGTTGCGCCCGCACTCTTTCCGGAGATGAAGAAGCGCGGCGAAGACGAGAACGAACTGGTCGCAATGCTGAGCGCATCGGGCGCGATGTCGGAGACGATTCCGCCGAGTCTCGTGTTGATCACCATCGGTTCGGTCACGGGCGTGTCCATTTCCGCGTTGTTCACGGGCGGCTTCCTGCCTGCTGTCGTGGGCGCGCTTGCGATGATCGCGGTGATCTGGTTCAAGAACCGCAAGCGGGAACTGAAAGAAGTCGCACGCGCGCAACCGCGTGAAGTCGGCAAGGCGTTCCTCGTTGCGCTGCCCGCGCTGGCGTTGCCGTTCGTGATTCGCGCGGCGGTTGTCGAAGGCATCGCTACTGCAACGGAAGTGGCTTCGGTAGGCGTCGCGTATACGTTCGTTGTCGGTCTCTTGTTTTATCGCTCGTTCAAGTGGAATCGGCTCTATCCGATCATCGTCAGCACGGCATCGTTGTCGGGCGCGATTCTGATCATCATCGGCTGCGCCACTGCAATGGCTTGGGCGTTGACGCAGTCCGGTTTCTCTCGTCAGCTTGTCTTGTTGATGGCGGCAGCGCCGGGCGGCGCGTTGGGCTTCCTCTTGATATCGGCTGCGGCGTTCGTGTTGCTCGGAAGCTTTCTCGAAGGCATTCCGGCAATCGTGCTGTTCGGGCCGCTGTTGTTTCCGGTTGCGCGTTCGCTCGGCATCAACGACGTGCACTACGCCATGGTCGCGATCTTCGCGATGGGCCTCGGGCTCTTCGCGCCCCCCTTCGGCGTGGGCTTCTATGCGGCTTGTGCCATCGCAAAGGTCGATCCCGATGGCGCGATGAAACGCGTGTGGCCATATCTCGGCGCGCTTGCGGTCGCATTGCTCGTGCTCGTTGCCGTGCCTTGGGTATCTACTGGCTTCCTTTCCGCAAACTAAACCATGATCAACGATTCATTGCGCGTCGGCGCACACTATTCGCGGACCATTGAAGTCGATGTTGACCGTACGATCTCGTTTCTCGGCGACGATCTGCGCATCTACGCGACGCCTAAATTAATAGACGATATCGAACGGACATGTCTCGACTATCTGCTCGATTTCGTCGATGACGAAGAGAACTCCGTCGGCACAGCCGTCGATATCGCGCATACAGGCGCTACATTGCTCGGGATGACGGTGCGCATTGAAGTGAGCGTGGCGAGCATCGAGGGCCGCGCGGTCAAGTTCGATGTTACCGTGTTCGACGATATCGAGCAGGTCTGCACGGGCAGTCACTCGCGCTTCGTCGTCAACGTGGACAAGCTCAAGGCTCGCGTACGTGAGAAAGCGAACCGCGTTGGCGCGTTATCTGCATGAAGCTGAAAGACATCGCGCCGGATGATATTCCGATCATCGATGCGCATCATCATTTGTGGGATCTGTCGGCCGGGCGTTATCCGTGGTTGCAGGACGAGTATCACGAGGCGTTTTTTCTCGGCGACTATCGCAGCATCTGCCGCGACTTTCTTCCGGACGATTATCTTGCGACAGTCCGTGCGCAGCCTGTGATCGGCACGGTGCATGTGGAGGCGGAACGTGCGCGCGACGAACAGATCGCCGAAACGCGCTGGCTGCATGAAGTGCACGAGCTATACGGCTTTCCGGGCGCCGTGGTCGCGCATGCGTGGTTCGATCGGCCCGACACCGAAGAGATTCTCGCCGGGCATGCTGCGTATCCGCTGGTGCGCGGCATTCGTTCGAAGCCGGTCACGTCGTCGCGGCCCGGAGAATCGGTTCGAGGCTTGCGCGGAACAATGCAGGATCCGGCGTGGCTCGAAGGCTTTTCACTGCTAGCCAGGTTCGGCTTTTCCTGGGATTTGCGCGTGCCGCCTTGGTATCTCGCCGAAGCGGCGGATGTCGCGCGCATGTTTCCCGGCACGCCAATCGCGCTGAACCATACCGGCTTTCCGTGGGACCGAAGCGCAGAAGGTCTCGCGCAATGGCGGCGCGGCATGGAGCAACTTGCGAGGCAGCCGAACGTCTTCGTGAAGCTGTCGGAGTTCGGACTGAAGGATGCGCCCTGGAATGCCGACGACAACCGGCAGATCGTGCTCGATGCCGTATCGATCTTCGGTGTCGAACGCTGCATGTTCGCGAGCAATTTTCCGGTTGCCGGTTTGAGAGTGAGTTATGACGTGCTCATCGACAGTATGAAAAAGATGCTCGAACCGCTCGGTCGTGACGCGCTCGAGAAAGTGTTCTATCGCAACGCATTGCAGTTCTATCGCGTGGTTATTTAGCCTGCTCCTTCATTCGCCAAGCACTACATGAATTCCGACACTGAAACGCTGCGCCTCCGATTTCTCGAGACCGGCGCCGACAACGACTTGCCGATTGCCGACGCTCATCAGCACTTCTTCGATATAGAACGCAATTACTATCCGTGGCTTGCGGACAAGCCGGTCAGGAATTTTCGTTACGGCAATTACGACAACATCCGGCGCACATTCTTACCCGACGATTATTTCCGCGCGGCGGGTCATCACAAGGTCGTGAAGACGGTGCTGATCGAAGGCGAATGGGACCCGAGCGATCCGCTGGGCGAGTTGCGCTGGGTCGAGTCGCTGCATCGCGAACATGGCTTCCCTCATGCGATGAGCGGGCAGGCGTGGCTTGATCGCGAAGATGTGGACGTCGTGCTCGATGCCTATGGCGGCCATCCTCTCGTCAAAGGTATCCGACACAAGCCGACAGCCGTTTCGCGCGCCGATTACACCGATAACTTCGTCGCGCCCGGATCGATGCGCGACCCGAAATGGCGTGACGGATACGCGAAGCTGCAAGCGCACGGCTTGCTTTTCGAATTGCAGGTTTTTTGGTGGCATTTGCGTGAGGCTGTGGAACTGGCGCGCGATTTCCCGGCTACGCAGATCGTGATCAACCATACCGGTTTGCCGTCGGACCGTTCGAAGGAAGGCTTGAGCGCGTGGCGACAAGCACTCGAATGCGTCGCGCGCGAGCCGAACGTGCATCTGAAGATTTCGGGGATTTGCATTCCGGGTCAGCACTGGAGCGTGGAGTCCAATGGTCCGGTGGTTCGCGCGGCAATCGATGTATTCGGTGTGCAGCGCTGCTCGTTTGCGAGCAACCATCCAGTCGATGGCGTCGTGGACCGCCTGACCGACATCTTCGACGGATTCAAGCAAATCGTACGCACGCGTTCAGTCGAGGATCGGCTCAGTCTGTTCTACGACAACACGGTAAGGCTATACGGCTTGTGACGGCAAGTGAGGGAGAAGGAGACAGTCGACCTGGTTCCTTCTCCCTTCAGGGGAGGTGCGTTACAGCTTCACGCCGCCGAGCAGGCTGCCTACAGCGTCGAGCGACTTGGTGATGTTCTTCACGTCGACATCGGTGTGCGTCGATGCATCGACTTGCGTGACCGGCGCGACGTTGGTCTGCGGGCTGGCGAACGACACGCCGCCGGCTTGCAGGTTGGCGTTGATGCCGTTGTTCTGGAAGATGTTCGTGCCGCCGGCGATGGCTTCCATTTCAGCGCGGTCGAGGTCTTTGCTGTTTGCGATGTTGTCGATTTTCAACATGATGAATCTCCTGATTACGTGATTGAGTGAGGTGAGCGTGCTTTAGAGCTTCACGCCGCCGAGCGCGCTGCCGACTGACGTGAGGGACTCGGTGATGTTCTTCAGGTCGACGTTCGTGTGCTGCGATGCATCGACTTGCGTGACCGGTGCGACGTTGGTTTGCGGGCTGGCGAACGACACGCCGCCGACTTGAGCGTTGGCGTTGATGCCGTTGTTCTGGAACACGTTGCCGCCTACGGGGAAGATGTTCGTGCCGCCGGTGATGGCTTCCATTTCAGCGCGGTCGAGGTCTTTGCTGTTTGCGATGTTGTCGATCTTCAACATGATGAATCTCCTGATTACTTGATTGAGTGAGGTGAGAGTGCTTTAGAGCTTCACGCCGCCGAGCGCGCTGCCGACAGAGGTGAGGGACTCGGTGATGTTCTTCAGGTCGACGTTGGTGTGCTGCGAAGCATCGACTTGCGTGACGGGTGCGACGTTGGTTTGCGGGCTGGCGAAAGACACGCCGCCGACTTGAGCGTTGGCGTTGATGCCGTTGTTCTGGAACACGTTGCCGCCTACGGGGAAGATGTTCGTGCCGCCGGTGATGGCTTCCATTTCGGCGCGGTCGAGGTCTTTGCTGTTTGCGATGTTGTCGATCTTCAACATGATGAATCTCCTGATTACGTGATTGAGTGAGGTGAGAGTGACTTAGAGCTTCACGCCGCCGAGCGCGCTGCCAACGGAGGCGAGCTGCTTCGTGATGTTCGTGAGGTCGACATCCGTGTGCGTCGAAGCATCGACTTGCGTGACGGGTGCGACATTGGTTTGCGGGCTGGCGAACGACACGCCGCCGGCTTGCAGGTTCGCGTTGATGCCGTTGTTCTGGAAGATGCTGTTGCCACCGACGATGGCGCCCATTTCAGCGCGGTCGAGTTCTTTGCTAACGGCCAGGGTGTCGATCTTCAGCATGATGAATCTCCTAATCACTTGGTTGGTTGGTTGAGCACCAATCGTTGCGCTCGCAGCTACATATGCGAGAGGTGTGCCAAGTGCCTCTAGAAGATCGCCTCGGTTAGCCTAGCTCGTTGATTAAGCGAGTTAATTTTCTTGAGTTGGCAGAAAACACCTTGATTCAAGGGTCGCTCGCCTAAGGCCATCTGTCGGCTTCGTAAAGACGAATCCACAGAAACAGTCGGCGCCGGACAAACACGCGCTAAAGACACGGACTTTCGCGCTAAAAAATCGCATGCACGATCGTGAGTAAATAAGGTTTCTTGCAATCTACTGTCGTTGTACTAACGTTTCATCAACGATGAAGCGTCAGACAAAAACGATCAAAGCGTTCGCATGAACACTGGCGGTTCCTCAAAGCCTTCCTTCGATTTACCGATTGAGGTTGAAATGCGAGCCATACCGTATGTAGCCGCGCTGCTGACGATTCCCGGCCTAGCTCTCGCCGATGCAGTAAGCATTTCGAGCAATAACTCGACGCTCAAGGTCACGCGCGACGATCCGATCTACAACCTCAACACGCCGGGCGATCCGGTTCAGCTCGTCAGAACGCTCGAATGGACCGTGGACGGGCGACGAATACTGATTTATCCGTCGGGGCCATCGTCGTTTCTCGATCTGGGGCACATGCATTCGGACGCACACGTAAGCGCCAATCAGATCCATGCACAGGGACCGGTTCTCGGCTACGCGACGAGTGCGGGCAGCGGCACGGTCGTGGGCGGCATCGTCTACACGGTGGACGGAGACACGGCAGGCACGCTCAATTCGCGTCTTTCGGAGAAGGTCGACGTTCAGAACAAAAGCGGCGCACCCGTTTCGCTACTGCTGACAGGGCTCGGATTCAAGCCGACGCAGTCGAGTCTCGAATTGCCGGACTACAGCGGGCTCGATGTCACCGGGACCACGGTGGCCGTCATCACGAACGGACCGATCACGGAGACGCCGCCGCCGTTCGGTCAGGTGACGGTGCTCCCCGTCGTATCATTTGCGGGGTTCAATCCGCTGAGCAATCAGAGCGTGACGCTGCCGGCCGGCGCGACCTTGTCGATGATCACGGAAATCAAAGTGTCCCGCACGTCGAGTCAGATTCAGCAATTCCTAAGAGAGCGCTTGCCTGGGCGCTTCCAGGATTCGCCATACCTGAACAGCCCGTTCATTCGCTTGCCATAGCGCGGCGCTCAAACGAAGGCAAACGAACTCAAACTAACGCAAACGAAGGCGAACGAAAAAAGGCCCGCTGCAAGAGCGAGCCAATCCATCGAACACCACCAGAGACGAGAGGGCCGCCAAGGATAGCGGACCTCTCTCTGAGCCGTGACGCACCCGTTATCAGGGCTCAGAGAGAGGAGAAGCGCACACGCGGTCTCTTCTCCCTTCGAAGCGCACGCTTCAGAGCTTCACGCCTTGCAGCAGGCTGCCCACGGAGGCGAGCGACTTCGTGACGTTGGTCACGTCGACATCCGTGTGCGTCGATGCGTCGACTTGCGTCACGGGAGCGATGTTGGTTTGCGGGCTGGCGAACGACACGCCGCCGGCTTGCAGGTTGGCGTTGATGCCGTTGTTCTGGAAGATGCTGTTGCCGCCGACGATAGCGCCCATTTCAGCGCGGTCGAGTTCTTTGCTAACAGCCAGGTTGTCGATCTTCAGCATGATGAATCTCCTAATGACTCGGTTGGTTGGTTGAGCATCATTCGTTGCGCTCGCAGCTACATATGCGAGAGCCGTGCCAACGTCGTGCAGAAGATCGGTGCGTTTAAGCCCTGGCCATACTGCTAAAGGCTAAGCGAGTTTTTATGGGTGGATGCTGCCCGTCACATTAGCGGTCATGCTAAAGCGATGTGTCGGGCAGCAAGGAACAGATCGCCGATGTCTGTCGGCATCGAGCGAACAGGACTACGCCGCCAGCCTTTCTTTATGCGCCGCGACGAGGTCCGCTTCGTCGCGCAAGGCCTTTTTCACCGACGCGCGCGCCTCGATGCGTTCGATATACGCCTCGAGATTCTTCAGGTGATCGAGATTGACGCCCGAGCGCTCGTGCCACATCGTGGCCCATACGTAAGCGTCGGCGACCGTGAATTGCTCGCCCGTGAGATAACTGCGTCCGTCGGCGAGACGCGCATCGAGCTTGCCATACGTGCTCAGCAGCTTGTTGCTTTGGAACGCAATGCCCTCGGGCTTCATCAGCTTGCGCATCAGCGGAATGTGCTTCTGCGCGATTTCGGTCGCGACGAACGTCAGCAACTGATCCATGCGCACACGTTCGAGCGTGCCGTGCTTCGGAATCAGCCCGGACTCGGGATAGAGGTCCGCAATATACGACGCAATCGTGATGGTCTCGGTCAGCGGTTCCGTTTCGCCGTCCAGTTCGAGCGCGGGAACGTAGAGCAGGTCGTTCACATCGGCGAAGTCGGACTGATCGGACGTGGTCTTGCCGAAGACATCGAAATGCACGAGTTGCGGCGCCAGTTCAAGCTCGTTGAAAACGGCTTGTACCGCGAGGGAACAGGTGGCTTGAGCGATATAGAGTTTCATGATGTGCCTTGTAGCGATGAGGTTTGATCGAAGCGCGTAAGTCGCGTTGGATGAAGTATCGCGACATTCGGCGAAGCGATAAACGCCCATCAAAGCGTCAGACTGGCGCGTGTGCGGCGACAATGAATGTCCGCTCGTTAGCTGCTACAGTTCGCTTTTTCTTCCTCGTCCGCATGCCCTTGCCCAAGAAACGGAGCGAACCATGACCGAGCGCGCCGATGCACCGATCAACGAGATTGCCGTCTTCGTGGCCGTCGCGCAGACCGGCAGCTTCACGCGCGCGGCGGAGGAGATGGGCAACAGCAAGTCGAACGTGGGCAAGGCCGTGCAGCGGCTGGAGGCGCGACTCGGCACACGCCTGTTTCAGCGCACGACGCGCGCCGTGCGCCTCACTGAAGACGGCGAGACCTATCTGCAAGCGGCGCGCGATGCGCTAGACGGATTGCGCGAAGCCGAGCAGCAACTGGCTGCGCGCCGCTCGGAGCCGGTCGGACGCGTGAAGCTCGATGTGCCCGCGGGCTTTGGCCGCTTGCTGCTGCCGAGCTTCATCGACTTTCGCGCGAAGCATCCGAAGGTGACGCTGGAAGTGGCATTGACCGACCGTATGTCGGATCCCATCGGAGAGGGCTGGGACGTAGTCGTGCGCATCGGCGCGCTGCCCGAGGACAGCGAGCTGACCGTGCGCAAGCTATGCGATCTTCGGCTCGGCCTCTATGCATCGCCGGAATATCTCGAACGAAAGGGCGTGCCTGCCGACATCGATCATCTGAGCGCCCACGACGCCGTTATCTTTCGCGGCCCGACAGGCCGTCTGCGTCCCTGGACCTTGCGTCACGGTGCAACGACAAAAGACTTCGCGCCGCAGCCGGTGCTGGTGCTCACGGATGGTCAGGCGCTCGTCGAGGCAGCGGCGGCGGGCTTCGGCATCGCGCAGATCTTCGATCGGGTTGCGCTGCCGCATGTGCGTGCGGGCAGGCTCGTGCATGTACTGCCCGATGCCGAGGTCGATGGGCCGCCCGTGCACGCGATCATTTCGCTCGGCCAGAAGATGGCGGCGAAGACACGCGCGGTCGTCAATCATCTGGCGGAAACCTTGCAGCGCACGGACGCATAACGCGCGCTTCAATCCTGCAACTCAGGCTCGCGCTCCTTCTTCGCGGCTTGAACATGCATCGCCGGCGCTGCGGGCGAATCGTCGGGATCGTGAATGGACGCATGACGGCCACGCTTGTCGCGCAAAGGCTTCGCACCGGAAAGCTTGCGCAGGATCACGTAGAACACGGGCGTCAGCATCAGACCGAACAAGGTGACGCCGAGCATGCCCGAGAAGACCGCGATGCCCATTGCGCGGCGCATCTCCGATCCCGCGCCCGTCGAGATCACGAGCGGCACGACACCCATGATGAATGCGATGGACGTCATCAGGATCGGACGCAGTCGCAAACGCGATGCCTCGATTGCGGCCTGCACGATCGATCGTCCCTGCATTTCCAGTTCACGCGCGAATTCGACGATAAGAATCGCGTTCTTTGCCGACAGTCCCACGAGCACCATCAAACCGATCTGCGTGAAGATGTTGTTGTCGCCGCGCGTGAGCCACACGCCCGCAAGCGCGGACAGAATGCTCATCGGCACGATCAGCAGGATCGCGAGCGGCAGCGTGACGCTCTCGTACATTGCGGCGAGCACGAGGAATACGAGCAGCACGCTGATCGGGAAGACCCAGAACGCGGCGTTGCCGGTCAGGGTCTGCTGATAGGTGAGATCGGTCCATTCGAACTTGATGCCGCGCGGAAGCGTCTCCTTCGCGATGCGCTCGACCGCCGCCATCGCCTGACCCGACGAATAGCCCGGCGCCGGACCGCCGTTGATATCCGCGGCGAGAAAGCCGTTGTATCGCACGACCATTTCCGGGCCGTAAGTCGGCGTGACCTTCACCAGCGACGACAACGGCACCATCTCGCCGCGCTCGTTGCGCGTTTTCAGTTGCAGGATGCTGTCGGCATCGGCGCGAAACGGCGCATCGGCTTGCGCGCGCACCTGATAGACGCGGCCGAACTTGTTGAAGTCGTTCACGTAGAGCGAGCCGAGATAGATCTGCATCGTGTCGAATACATCGGTGACCGACACGCCGAGTTGCTTCGCCTTCTCGCGGTCCAGCTCGACGTTCAACTGCGGCACGTTGATCTGATAACTTGAAAACGAAGGCCCGAGTTCCGGCGCTTTAGATGCAGCTGCAATGAAGGCCTGCGTGGCCTTGTTCAGCGCTTCATAACCAAGCGCGCCGCGATCCTCGATCTGCAGCTTGAATCCGCCGATGGTGCCGAGCCCCTGAACCGGCGGCGGCGGGAACGTGGCGATGGCCGCATCTTTGATCGCGGCATATTGGCGGTTGAGTCCGGCGACGATGTCCGCACCGGTTTCACCTTGGCCGCGTTCCTTCGACGGCTTCGCGACCGAAAACACGAGACCGCTGCTCGACGAATTCATGAGTCCCGTCACGGACAGCCCCGGAAACTCGGGCGTATGAATGACACCCGGTTGCTTGCGTGCGATCTGCCCCATTTCATTCACGACCTTTTCGGTGCGATCGAGCGACGCGCCCGCGGGCAATTGAAGGATGCTGACGAAATAGTCCTTGTCCTGTGCGGGTACGAAGCCGCCGGGCACGATCTTGCCGAGCAGCACGGTGGCGCCGAGCAGCACGGCATAGACCGCCATCATCGCGGCCTTGCGGTTGATGATGCCGCTCACGCCTTTGCCATAACCTTCCGATCCGCGATTGAAGAGCTTGTTGAAGGCGTTGAAGAAAGGCCCGAGAACGCGGTCCATCGCGCGCGTGAGCCAGTCCTTCGGCGCATGATGATCTTTCAGCAACAGCGCGGAGAGCGCGGGCGACAGCGTCAGCGAGTTGAACGCGGAGATGACTGTCGAGATGGCGATGGTCATCGCGAACTGCTTGTAGAACTGGCCCGTGAGGCCCGACATGAAGCCGAGCGGCACGAACACGGCGACGAGCGTCAGCGCGATGGCGATGATCGGCCCGCTCACCTCGCGCATCGCTTCATAGGAGGCTTCGAGCGGCGACAACCCTGCAGCGATATTGCGCTCGACGTTCTCCACGACCACGATCGCATCATCCACGACGATGCCGATCGCGAGCACCATGCCGAACAACGACAATGCGTTGATGGTGAAGCCGAACGCGAGCATCAGCGAGAACGTGCCCACGATCGATACCGGCACGGCGAGCAGCGGAATGAGCGAGGCGCGCCACGTCTGCAAGAACACGATCACGACCAGCACGACGAGAATGATGGCTTCGAAAAGCGTATGCACCACTGCATCGATGCTCTCGCGCACGAACTGCGTCGGGTCGTAGACGATCTCGGCCTTCACGCCTTCCGGCATGTCCTTCTGCAACTCGGCGGTGAGCTTGCGGATATCGTCGGAGATTTGCAGCGAGTTCGCGTTGGGCTGCTGGAAGATGATGATCTGCACGGCCTTCTTTCCGTCCATGCCGGCGCGCAACGCATATTCCGACGCGCCCAGTTCGACGCGCGCGACATCGCCCAGATGCGTGACGGCGCCATCCGGCGATGTCTTCAGAATGATGCGGCGAAATTCTTCTTCCGACTTGAGACGCCCCTGCGCATTCACGCTCAATTGCAGCGGCACGTGCGTTGTCATCGGCGCGCCGCCGACAATGCCTGCCGCAACCTGCACGTTCTGCTCGCGCATGGCTTTTACGACGTCGGTGGCCGTCAGATTCTGGCGCGCGACTTTCGTCGGATCGAGCCATACGCGCATCGAATAATCGCCCGAGCCCCACAACACCACCTCACCGACGCCCGGCACCTGCGCGAAGCGATCCTTGATGTTGATGAGCGCGTAGTTGCGCAAGTACGTGAGATCGTAGCGATCGTTCGGCGACACGAGATTCACGCCCATCGTGAGCGTGTGCGAGGATTTAATCGTCGTTACGCCGAGACGTTGCACGTCCTCGGGCAAACGCGGCAGCGCCTGCGATACGCGGTTCTGCACGAGTTGCTGCGCGCGATCGGGATCGGTGCCGAGCTTGAAGGTCACGGTCGTGGTCATGTTGCCGTCGCTATTCGCCTGCGACTGCATGTACAACATGTTCTCGACGCCGTTGATCTGTTCCTCGATGGGAGACGCCACCGTCTCTGCAATCACCTTCGGATTCGCGCCGGGATATTGCGCGCGCACGACGACCGAAGGCGGCACGACTTCGGGATACTCCGCTGTCGGCAGCTTCGTGAGTGCAATCACGCCCGCGAGCAGGATGACCACCGACAGCACGGCCGCGAAAACCGGCCGGTCGATGAAGAACCGGGATATGTTCATGAAAAACCTTCGCTTGATCACGCAGCGGACATCGCCGCATCGGGCATGAGTATGGCGAGGGCTTGAGAGCGAATAAACACCGGCAAAAGAGACGCTTTGGCGAATGGCGCGCGACAATGCGCGTGCCTGAGTTGCATCAGCCGCCGCAGGCGTGAATCAGGAACTGCTGAAGGGCGGTTGCCGGACCGCTCAAGGTGGCACCTTTGCGCCAGATCATGCCGGCTTCCATGTGCGGAATGACATCGTGCACGGGCCGCGCCTCGATGCGCTTGCCTTCGAGCGACCACGGACGAAACACCATGTCCGACAGCACCGTCACGCCGAAGCCATGCGCCACGAGTCCGCGCAGCGCTTCCATCGAACTCGTGCGAAATGCAATGTTCGGTTCGATGCGCTTCTTGTGCCAGTAACGCATCGTCGAATGTTCGCCTTCGTCGACGGTGATCATGATGTACGGATGCGCGGCGATGTCTTTCAGCGATACCGTGTGCTGCTGCGCGAGCGGATGCGTCGGCGCGACCCAGAGTTGCCGCCGCGAGCGGATCAATACCTGACTGCCGAAACGGCTCGCGCGCTGCATGTTCGAGAGCAGCACGACGCCGATATCCACTTCGCCGCTCGCCACTGCTTCTTCGATCTGCGGCCGCTCCATGTCGCGCAGATCGAAGTCGATGAACGGATACGTCGCACGAAAGCGCGCAAGCAGTTCCGGCAAAAAGTACCCGAGCACCGTATAGGACGCCGCAATGCGTGCAACGCCGCGCATGTCGTGCGAGCGGAAGCGCGGTTCGTGCATTGCATCGCGGGCGGCGTCGAGCACGCGGCGCGCGTGATTATGGAAATCCTGCCCGTCCGGCGTCAGCGCGACGCCTTGCGGCAAACGTTCGAACAGCTTCGTGCCGAGCGCGCCTTCGAGGGCCAGAACTGCGTTGGTGATCGCCGATTGCGAGACGTGCTCGTTCGCCGCCGCCATCGAAAACTGGCCGGTCTGCGCGGCGGCCACGAAATAGCGCAGTTGCCGAAGGGTGAGATCGAACGCCATCTGATTTTCAGATACCAGAGTTGTTTATTCGTGATTTTACGATAGCTCGCCGGCTTCATATACTCGGGCAAAAAACATCTTCCGCTTCCGGAGACAAGCCCCATGAACGCACCCGATCGTGCTGCGCTAGCCGCCGCCAATATCTCGCTGGACGACAAATACACGCTGGAGAAAGGCCGCGTCTATATCAGCGGCACGCAGGCGCTGGTGCGTCTGCCGATGCTGCAGAAGGCGCGTGACCGCAAGGCCGGGCTGAATACGGCGGGCTTCATTTCGGGCTATCGCGGTTCGCCGCTCGGCGCGCTCGATCAGTCGCTGTGGAAGGCGAAGCAGCATCTGAAAGACAACGACATCGTGTTTCAGCCAGGGGTAAACGAGGATCTCGCGGCCACGTCGATCTGGGGCACGCAGCAGGTCAACTTGTGGCCGGGTGCCACGCGCGACGGCGTGTTCGGCATGTGGTACGGCAAGGGCCCGGGCGTGGACCGTACCGGCGACGTCTTCAAGCACGCAAATTCCGCAGGCACCGATGCCCACGGCGGCGTGCTTGTCCTCGCGGGTGACGACCATGCGGCGAAGTCGTCGTCGGTTGCGCATCAGTCGGATCATGCGTTCATCGCGGCGGGCATTCCGGTGCTGTATCCGTCGAATGTTCAGGAGTATCTCGACTACGGCCTGCATGGCTGGGCGATGAGCCGCTACTCGGGTCTGTGGGTCGCGATGAAGTGCGTGACCGATGTCGTCGAATCCACCGCATCGATCGATCTCGATCCGGACCGCGTGGAGATCGTCACGCCCACCGATTACGCGATGCCCGAAGGCGGCCTCAACATCCGCTGGCCCGATTCGCCGCTCGCGCAAGAAGCGCGTCTGCTCGACGAGAAATGGTACGCGGCGCTGGCGTACGTGCGCGCGAACAAGCTGAACCGCGTCGTGCTCGATTCGGACAAGCCGCGCTTCGGCATCATCACGGCGGGCAAGGCGTATCTCGATGTGCGTCAGGCGCTCGTCGATCTCGGTCTCGACGATGCAACCTGCGCGCAGATCGGCCTGCGCGTGCTGAAGGTGGGCTGCGTGTGGCCGCTCGATGCGCAAGATGCACGCGCGTTCGCAACAGGTCTCGAAGAGATTCTCGTCGTCGAAGAGAAGCGGCAGATTCTCGAATATGCCTTGAAAGAAGAGCTTTATAACTGGCGCGAGGACGTGCGTCCGCGCATCTACGGCAAGTTCGATGAACGCGATAACGAAGGCGGCGAATGGTCCGTTCCGCGCGGCAACTGGCTCTTGCCGGCGCATTACGAGTTGTCGCCCGCGCTGATCGCGAAGGCCATCGCACGCCGTCTCGCACGCGCGGACCTGCCCGGCGATGTGCGCGCGCGCATGCTCGCGCGTGTCGAGACGATCGAAGCGAAGGAGCGCGAGGCGATCAAGCCGCGCGTCGATGTCGAGCGCAAGCCGTGGTTCTGCTCGGGCTGTCCGCACAATACGTCGACGCGCGTGCCCGAAGGCTCGCGCGCGCTTGCGGGCATCGGTTGCCATTACATGTCGATGTGGATGGACCGCAAGACCGAGACGTTCAGCCAGATGGGCGGCGAGGGCGTCGCGTGGATCGGGCAAATGCATTTCTCGGGCGACAAGCACGTGTTCGTCAATCTCGGCGACGGCACGTATTTTCATTCGGGCCTGCTCGCGGTGCGTGCGGCGATCGCGGCGAACGCGAACATCACCTACAAGATTCTCTATAACGATGCGGTCGCGATGACCGGCGGCCAACCCGTCGACGGCGTGCTCACGGTGCCGCAAATCGCGCATCAGGTCTTCGCGGAAGGGGCGAAGCGCATTGTCATCGTGACGGACGAGCCGCAGAAATACGATGCGAAAATCGTATTGCCGGATGGCGTGAGCGTGCATCATCGCGACGAGCTGGATCGCATTCAGCGCGAGTTGCGCGATACGCAAGGCACGACCGTGCTCATCTACGATCAGACCTGCGCGACGGAAAAGCGCCGCCGCCGCAAGCGCGGCACGTATCCCGATCCGGCGCGTCGCGCGTTCATCAACGACGCGGTATGCGAAGGCTGCGGCGATTGCTCGGTGCAATCGAATTGTCTTTCGGTCGAGCCGCTGGATACGTCGCTCGGCACCAAGCGCAAGATCAATCAGTCGTCCTGCAACAAGGACTTTTCGTGCGTGAAGGGCTTTTGCCCGAGCTTCGTCACTGCCGAAGGCGCGCAGGTTCGCAAGCCGAAAGCCGCCGCCGGACAGAAGCCCGCATTCGACACGCTGCCGTTGCCGACTCTGCCCGCATTGACGAAGCCTTATGGCGTTCTCGTGACCGGCGTGGGCGGCACGGGCGTCGTGACCATCGGCGGATTGATCGGCATGGCGGCGCATATCGAGCGCAAGGGCGTGACCGTGCTCGACATGGCCGGTCTCGCCCAGAAAGGCGGCGCGGTGCTGAGCCACGTGCAGATCGCGCCGGAGCCGCGCGCGCTGCACGCGACACGCATCGCGACCGGCGAAGCGCGGCTCGTGATCGGCTGCGACGCTATCGTGTCCGCCTCGAACGATGTGCTCTCGCGCACGCGACATGGCATCACGCAAGCCGCCATCAACAGCGGCGCAACGCCGACGGCCGAGTTCGTCACCAATGCGCAGTGGAGCTTTCCGGGCGCGCAGACGGAACAGGCGCTGTCGGACAGCATCGGTGCGGGATGCGCATTCATCGATGCCAATGCGCTCGCGTTGAAACTGCTCGGCGACACGCTCTATTCGAATCCGTTGCTGCTTGGTTTCGCGTGGCAGAAAGGCTGGTTGCCGCTCGAACTCGCGAGCCTGAAGCGCGCAATCGAACTGAACGGCGTGGCGGTGGACAAGAACCTGCTGGCATTCGATTGGGGACGCTATGTCGCGCAACACGGCACGGGCGATCTGATCAAGCCGACGCAGCAGGCCATCGTCGTGAAGATGCCCGAGTCCATCGAGCAGGTCATTGCGACGCGCGAGGCTTTGCTCACCGCCTATCAAAACGAAGCGTACGCGCATGCGTATCGCGGTGTGGTCGAACGCATTCGCGAGAAGGAAAAGCAGTTGAAGGGTCATGCAAAGCTTCCGCTCACGCGCGCCGTCGCCGTGAATCTCGCGAAGCTCATGGCTTACAAGGACGAATACGAAGTCGCGCGTCTCTATGCCGATCCCGTTTATCTCGACAAACTGCGCGAGCAGTTCGAAGGCGAGCCGGGCCGCGACTACACGCTGACGTTCCATCTCGCGCCGCCGCTCTTCGCCAGGCACGATGAGCACGGCCATCTCGTGAAGCAGCGTTTCGGCGCGTGGATGCTGCCGGCGTTCCGCATGCTTGCGAAGCTGAAGCGTCTGCGCGGCACGCCGTTCGATGTGTTCGGCAAGACGGCCGAACGCCGCGCGGAGCGTCAGCTGATCGAAGACTACCTCGCACTCGTCGATGAATTCTGCGCGACGCTCGACGAAGATCGTCTGGATATCGCGCTGCAACTTGCAAAGCTTCCCGACGAAATTCGCGGCTTCGGTCACGTGAAGGAACGCAACATGGCGGCCGTTGCCACGAAGCGCGAGCGCCTGATCGAACGTTATCGCGTGCCGGTCGAGATCGCAGCGACCGCCTGATCGTCGTATGCGTTGCGCGCCGCCGTGCGCAACGCATCGATCATCACTTCGGCTGCAGGCGTGTATAGCCGGTCCGCCCGTGTGACGATGCCGAAGTCGTCCATCTGGCAATCCATCGGCAACGGCAACATTGCGACGATGCCGTGTCGTTCGTAATAGCGCGCGACATCTTCGGCGAGCACGGCGATCATGTCGCTTTGTTCGAGCAACTGCGTGACGAAGAGAATGGCCGCGGTCTCGACAACATTCGACGGCGGCGCGAGGCTCGCGCGTTGAAACATCACTTCGAAACGATGCCGCAGCACGCTGCCCGTCGGCGGCACGAGCCACGCGGCCCGTTGCGCATCGCTCAACGACAGCTTCTTCTTCTTCAACAACGGATGTCCTGCACGCACGACCGCGCGAGCCGGTTCGCTTGCGAGCGGTTCATAACGAAGCTGTACTTTGTCGTGCTCGGCAGAAAGCCGGCCGATCACGATATCGAGCTTATCTTGCGAGAGACGTTCGAGCAGCGTAGTACTCGAATCGATCTCGACGGAAATGCGGATGTCGGCATGCAGGCGCTTCACTGCCGCAACCGCAGCGGGCAACAAGCGCACGCCCGGCGATGTGATCGCGCCGATACTTACATGCCCGAGCCGCCCCGACTTGAGCGCGACGAGTTCTTCCTGAGCCTGATCGATGCTGCCAAGCACGGCGCGCGCATGCCGGATGATCGCATCGCCATATAGTGTGGGACGTACGCCGCGTGGCTCGCGCGTGAACAGCGTGACGCCGAGCGTTTCTTCGAGTTCACGCAACGTTTTCGACGCGGCGGGCTGCGTCATGTTGAGCGCGGCCGCCGCGCGATGAATATTGCCTTCCTCCGCCAGCGCGACGACGAGCAAAAGTTGCCGCGTCTTGAGGCGGCTGCGCATGGCTGAAGGGCTGGAAGTAAGCAGCATTTAAGGGTTTATACGAATGCTGATTCGGTTATCGATTGCGTCCATCTTTTCATTGGCAGATTATCACGCAGCCGCGTAAGCTCAGTGGATACGTATATGACAGGAAGAGACGATGTCCGCATCGAAGCCCAAGCTGCGCTCCGCGCAATGGTTCGGCACCAATGACAAGAACGGCTTCATGTATCGAAGCTGGATGAAGAACCAGGGCATTCCGGATCACGAGTTCGACGGCAGGCCGGTCATCGGCATCTGCAATACGTGGTCGGAACTCACGCCTTGCAACGCGCACTTTCGCAAGATCGCCGAGCACGTTAAGCGTGGCGTATATGAAGCGGGCGGCTTTCCGGTCGAATTTCCCGTGTTCTCGAATGGCGAATCGAACCTGCGCCCGACCGCCATGCTCACGCGCAATCTCGCGGCGATGGACGTGGAAGAAGCGATCCGCGGCAATCCCATCGATGCGGTCGTGCTGCTCACCGGATGCGATAAAACCACGCCCGCGCTGCTGATGGGCGCGGCGAGTTGCGACGTCCCCGCGATCGTCGTGACCGGCGGCCCGATGCTCAACGGCAAGCTCGACGGCAAGAACATCGGCTCGGGCACGGCCGTGTGGCAACTACACGAATCGTTGAAGGCGGGCGAGATCGATCTGCATCAGTTTCTCTCGGCCGAAGCGGGCATGTCGCGCTCGGCGGGAACGTGCAACACCATGGGCACTGCATCGACGATGGCGTGCATGGCCGAAGCGCTCGGCACGTCCTTGCCGCACAACGCCGCGATTCCCGCCGTCGATGCACGCCGTTACGTGCTCGCGCATATGTCGGGCATTCGCATCGTGGAGATGGCGCTCGAAGGCTTGACGCTTTCGAAGATCCTCACGCGCGAAGCCTTCGAGAACGCGATCCGCACGAACGCGGCGATCGGCGGCTCGACCAACGCAGTGATTCACCTGAAGGCGATTGCGGGCCGCATCGGCGTGCCGCTCGAACTGGAAGACTGGACGCGCATCGGCCGCGATACGCCCACCATCGTCGATCTGATGCCGTCGGGCCGCTTCCTCATGGAAGAGTTCTATTACGCGGGCGGCTTGCCCGCCGTGTTGCGGCGACTGGGCGAAGCGAACCTGATTCCGCATCCCGATGCGCTGACCGTCAACGGCAAGTCGCTTTGGGAGAACGTGAAGACCGCGCCCATCACGAACGATGAAGTGGTTCGTAAGCTCGACAATCCGTTGATCGAAGATGGCGGCATTCGCGTGTTGCGCGGCAATCTCGCGCCGCGCGGCGCGGTGCTCAAGCCTTCCGCCGCGACGCCCGAATTGCTCAAGCATCGTGGCCGCGCGGTCGTGTTCGAGAACCTGGAGCATTACAAGGAGCGTATCGTCGACGAGTCGCTCGATGTCGACAAGAACTCCGTGCTCGTGTTGAAGAACTGCGGCCCCAAGGGTTATCCCGGCATGGCCGAAGTGGGCAACATGGGCTTGCCGCCGAAGCTGCTTCGTCAGGGCGTGAAAGACATGGTGCGTATCTCCGATGCGCGCATGAGCGGCACCGCTTACGGCACGGTGGTACTGCACGTCGCGCCGGAAGCGGCAGCGGGCGGGCCGCTCGCCGCCGTGCGCGACGGCGACTGGATCGAACTCGACAGCGACGCGGGCACGCTGCATCTCGACATCAGCGATGACGAACTCGCGCGCCGCATGCGCGATCACGAAGCACCGCGCGTGCACGGCGAGGGCGGTTATCAACGGCTGTATGTCGATCACGTGCTGCAGGCCGACGAAGGATGCGATCTCGACTTCCTCGTTGGCAAACGCGGCGCGGCCGTGCCGAGACATTCGCACTGAAAATACACCGAAGAGCCTGAGAGGGTGTGTGGTGCCTGCGTGGCGAGGCTGATTGAAGCCTCGTCACGCTCGTACTGCGGTTGTTGAGTGTCCGGAATATAAATAGGAGACCGTATGAAATACGACGCTGTAGCCACGCTCGATCGTGCCGCACCCGCGACGGACAACGTGAGCGAGCGCGAAGACGGCACGGAGCAACGCATCGTCGGCATGCTGGTTCGCAAGCTGATGCCGTTTCTCGCGCTGATTTATGTGGTCGCCTATATCGATCGCACCGTCGTGGGCTTTGCAAAACTGCACATGAACGCCGCCGTTGGTTTGAGCGATGCGGCTTACGGTCTCGGCGCGGGCCTGTTCTTCATCGGCTATTTCCTGTGCGAAGTGCCGAGCAATCTCGCACTGGAGCGCTTCGGCGCGCGGGTATGGTTCGCGCGCATTCTAGCCACATGGGGCGTCATCACGATGGCCATGGCGTTGACGCGCGGCCCGATGAGCTTTTATGCGCTGCGCTTTCTGCTCGGCGCTGCGGAGGCGGGGCTTTATCCCGGCATCCTGTACTTCCTGACGAAATGGTTTCCGCTGCGTCATCGTGCGCGCATCATCGGCTTGCTGGTGCTTGCGCAACCGCTCGCCGGCATCATCACCGGGCCGCTTGCGGGCTGGGTTTTGTCGACGCAAGGCTGGTTCGGCATGTCGAACTGGCAGACCTTGTTTGTCGTGAGCGGCTTGCCCGCCGTGCTGCTCGCGTTGCCGACGCTGCGTGTGTTGCCCGAATCGCCCGCGCACGCGCGCTGGCTCGCACCGGCGGCTCGCGCATGGATCGAGCGTGAGCTTGCCAAAGACCGCGCCGCGTACGCGCTCAAATCGCACGGCAAACCGCTCGCTGCGTTGAAGGACAAGCGCGTGTTGTTGCTCGCGCTGCTGTTCCTGCCGTTTCCGCTCGCGATCTACGGCCTGTCGCTGTGGCTGCCGACGATCATCAAGGGCTTCGGCGTCAGCGATTCGATGACGGGTCTGCTTTCCGCCGTGCCGTATCTCTTCGCGGTGGTCGGCTTGTGCATCGTCCCGCGCCATTCCGACAAAAGGCGCGAACGCTACTGGCACATCGCGGCCGTGACGAGCTTCGGTGCATTGATGCTGGCCGCGAGCGCATGGGCGGGCAGCGCGCCGTTGCAGTTCGCGTTCATCTGCATGGCCGCGTTTTCGCTGTATGCGATTCAGCCGGTCGTATGGGCGTTGCCGGGACAATTCCTGAGCGGCGCGAGTGCGGCGGTGGGCATTGCGGCGATCAACTCCATCGGTAATCTCGGCGGCTATTTTGGCCCGGCCGGCGTCGGTGCAATCAAGGAGCACACGGGCAGCCTCGCGGCCGGCCTGTATTTTCTTGCGTCGACGCTGCTTGTCGCGGTCGCCGTTACCTTCGTGGTGCGCGCCGCGCTCGACAAACCGCGCGCGCAGTGACACTCTGAACCCTCACTCCATTTGACTCGGACGACAGCATGAGCAGTCTTGCCAATCCACGCTATCGCGGCATCTTTCCGGTCGTGCCGACGACCTTCACCGACTCCGGCGAACTCGATATCGAGAGCCAGAAACGCGCAGTCGATTTCATGATCGATGCAGGGTCTGACGGTCTCGCGATCCTCGCCAACTTCTCCGAGCAGTTCTCGCTGACCGACGACGAGCGCGACATCCTCACGCGCACGATCCTCGAACATGTCGCGGGCCGCGTACCGGTGATCGTCACGACTTCGCATTACGGTACGCGCGTGTGCATCGAGCGCAGTCGTCGCGCGCAGGAACTGGGCGCTGCAATGATCATGGCGATGCCGCCGTATCACGGCGCGACCTTTCGCGTGCCCGAAGCGGCCATCTACGAGTTCTACGCGCGCCTTTCGGATGCACTGACGATTCCCATCATGATTCAGGACGCGCCCGCTGCGGGCACGTTGCTGTCGGCGCCGTTTCTCGCGCGTATGGCGCGTGAAATCGAACAGGTGTCGTACTTCAAGATCGAGACGCCGGGCGCGGCGAACAAGCTGCGTGAACTGATCCGTCTCGGTGGCGAAGCAATCGAAGGGCCGTGGGATGGCGAAGAAGCCATCACGCTGCTGGCCGATCTGAACGCGGGCGCAACCGGCTCGATGACGGGCGGCGGCTTTGCCGACGGCATTCGTCCGATCATCGAGGCGCATCGCGAAGGGCGCATCGACGAAGCGTTCGATCGCTATCAGCAATGGCTTCCGCTCATCAATCACGAGAACCGGCAAGCGGGCCTGCTCGCGGCGAAGGCGCTGATGAAAGAGGGGGGCGTGATCGCGTGCGAGTTGCCGCGTCATCCGTTGCCGGCAATGGCGCGCGAAACGCGTGACGAACTCATCGCCATTGCGCGGCGTCTCGATCCGCTCGTGTTGCGCTGGGCACAATAGCGTATCGTTACGTCCGACATTCATCGGAAGCCTCAGGAGACATTGCATGAACGCGGTTTATCAGCTTGGCATTGTCGGCATCGGCAAGATTGCGCGCGATCAGCATCTGCCCGCTATCGCCGCGCAGCCAGGGTTCGAACTCGTTGCGTGCGCGAGCCGCAATGCGAGTGTGGACGGCGTGCGCAACTATCGGGACATCGACGCGCTGCTCGCGGCAGAGCCATCGCTCGATGCGGTGTCGCTCTGCGCGCCGCCGCAAGTGCGCTATGCGCAGGCGTTGGCGGCGCTCGAGGCAGGCAAGCATGTGATGCTGGAAAAGCCGCCGGGCGCGAGCGTGAGCGAAGTCGAAGCGCTGTATGAAATCGCGCGTGCACGCGGCGTCACGTTGTTTGCGTCGTGGCACTCGCGCGCGGCGAGCGCGGTCGAACCGGCGCGTGCATGGCTCGCGTCGAAGGAAGCGGGCGCGATCCGTTCGGTGGAAGTGCGCTGGAAGGAAGACGTGCGCCGCTGGCATCCGGGGCAACAATGGATCTGGGAGCCGGGCGGTCTCGGCGTGTTCGATCCGGGCATCAACGCGCTGTCGATCGTCACGCAGATCATGCCGCATGAAATCGCGTTGCGTGGGGCCACGCTGACCACGCCGAGCGATACGGCGACGCCGATCGCCGCCGAACTCGATTGCGTCGCGACCAATGGTGCGCCGGTGCGCGCGGTGTTCGACTGGCGTCATGGTCCGGTCGAAGAATGGGATATCGATATCGAAACGGATGCGGGCCGTCTGTCCATGCGTGAAGGCGGCAAGCGCCTTTCGATTGCGGGCAAAGAGATCGATGTCGGCGCGGAGCGTGAATATCCCGCGCTATACGAGCGTTTTCACGAACTCATCGCGACGCAGGCGAGCGATGTCGATGTCCGTCCGCTGCGTCTCGTCGCCGATGCATTCCTGACGGGACGGCACATCGAAACGGAAGCGTTCGGACGCTGAGCCCGTCTACGATGCGCGATACGGCGCGCTGCGCAATGCGTTGATCGCGCAAACGTCACCCTCGGGCGCGCTGCTTTCGTTGGCATGCCGCGCGACGAGCGGAATACGTCGCTGGCTACCCGGCGCGAGATGAAACCAGTCGATGCGAGCGTGATAGTTCGGATCGACGACATGCACCCAGCGCGCAAGCTGCTGCGTTTCGATGACGAGACTCCATTCATCGTCCTGCTTCTCGACGGCCACGCTCAGGCCGATATCGCGCCGTTCGCCGATAGACGGATCGGGGAAATGAAACGCTTCGGACAGCACGTCGCCGGTATCGGCATCGCGCAGGACAACATGCGTCGCATCATGTGCGGGCGGGCCGAAGCGATACGCATACGTGATATCGAAGAACGCGCCGAGCAGCGCATTCGACGACACGCGTTGCACGCTGCGCGGCGCCAGCACGACATCGCTCGCGCCGCCCGCGACCTTCACCGCGCCTTCGCGCAGACAAGTCAATTCGACGCGCGCGCGAATCTCACGCGCGCTCTCGTTGACGAGATGCACGTCGAGACCGTTCAAGCCTTCATCGAGGACCAGCGCCTGCACGGGCTGAAGCACGCGCGCGAGTCCATGCAGCGCGCTCTTCGGTGCGCCGAGCACGTCGATCACGCCCCAGCCCGCGCCCGGACGCACGTCGAGCAGATTCCATACGATGCCGCCCGCGCATGTCGAGCCAGCGCGCCGCCATTCGGAGAACACGGCGGCGATCACATCGGCGACGACGGCGCGCGATAGCGTGAGATAACGCTCGGGATCTTCATAGCGCAGACGCGGCACATCGAGACGATAAAGCGATTGCAGATAGTATTCGCGCACGTCGTCGAAGTCCCACGCCGAGCCGGGATCGCGCGGCACGCCGGCTTTCCAGCGCGGTTCGTGTGCGCGCGCGTTCGGCAGCGCGCGCAATGCGACATCGTCGGGGACGTTGGCGAAGGCCAGGCACTCGGATGCGAAGCGCACTTGCGCGCGGCGTACATCGTCGAACGAGCGTTGATACGCGGGCACGCCGTAGTAATGCGTAATGCCGCCTTGCGTGCCGAAGGGCATCGAGACAGTATCGCCCGGCGCCGCGCTCGGCGAGTTCACGACATACGCGACGTCCGGCCGCGCAGCGGCGATCGCGCCCGGAAACAGTTCGGTGAAGAGGCGCTGCTGATAGGCGTCGAAGGGAAGTCCGAGCATCGCCGCTTGTTGATGCACTTCGCTTCCGCCGCACAACACGGCAAGCGATGCAAAGCGCCGCGTGCGCGCGAGAAACTGTGCGGCTTCGCGTTGCACGCTGCGTCTGAAGGCTTCGTCGTCGGGATAATCGAAGTTCGCGAAGGCGAAGTCCTGCCAGACGAGCACGCCGTAACGATCCGCGAGTTCGTAGAAGGTATCCGATTCATAGAGCGTGATGCCGCTCACGCGAATGATATTGAAGCCCGCATCGCGGATCAGCGCGAAGAGGCTTTCGAGTTTCTCGCGCGGCGCATCGAGCGACACGATATCCGCCGAGGTCCAGCATGCGCCTCGCGCGAAAACGGGCACGCCGTTCACGACGAGTTGAAAGCCTGCGTTCTCCGCGCCGCGATCGACTTCGATCGTGCGAAAGCCGATTTCGCCGAGCGTGATATCGCCGAGCTTGACCGCATAACGCGACGGCTCGCCATGCGTATGCGGATACCACATGCGCACATCGGCAATGCGAAGCTGGCCCGTCAGCGTGTGCGCGTCTTGCCATTGCAGCGCGCCTTTCGTTTCACCGCATTCGATCTCGACCGGCGCGCTTTCCTGCGCATGAAAGAAGCGCACGGTGACATCGAGAATGCCGTCACGGCCATCGACGCGTGTGCGCATGTCGATCTCGTCGATACACTCGCGCGACTCGCCGATCAGTTCAACCGCGCGCCACGGTCCGGCCGGCTGAATCGCGGGACACCAGCCGGACATGTGGCCGAGCAGCGTCGTGCGCACGTTGCGCAATGTCGCCGGTTGCGCAAGTTTGGGACGCCAACGCGCGCGTCCACGCTTCGCGGCAAGCGCCGGTGCGATCGAACGAAAACACAAATGCAGCGTGTGCTCGCCATGCAGATCGACATCGACATCGTGCGCGACGAACATCGAATCCGAATCGAGCAGCTTGCGATCGTCGAGCCATACTTCGGCGATGGTCGCAAGTCCGTTAAAGCGCAGACGCCGCTTGTCGATGCCGTTCAGCTTCACGCGATACCAGTGATCCGCATGCGCGAACGGCTGTGCGAGCGCTTCATCGCCGACGCCATGTGCGCGTAACGCCGATGCGATCGTGCCCGGCACGGGTGCGTCGAGCCATTGCGTGAACGCATCGAGCGAAGCGGGCGTCGCGCATGAACCCGCGGGCGTGCTCACGCATTGCCAGCCTTCGGCAAGACGGCGCGGCGCGTGCGCGAGCGAAACGTGCATGAGTCTTCCTTGTGGATCGAATGGAGTGAACGATACCGAAGCCGCGTCACGGCGACGCGGCTCCGGTCTTCAAAGAAAGCGCGCGGCGAGCGGCTCGATGACCTTGTCGTACGACGTTTGCATCGAGTCGAGGCAGTCCTCGCACGTATCGACGCGTGAGCGCATACGGGCGCGCGCGAGCCGGAACTGCATGACCATCGCTTCGCTTGCAACGGCCTGTGCGCTCGTTTGAATCTCGCTCGCGACTTCCACGCCGTTTCGGTTCAGCCATCCGAGATACTTCGACAGCAACTCGAAGTTCGAGCCGAGCTGACGCATCACGTTGAACGTGTAGAGGTGATAGTACGCGGGGTCGCGTTCGAGCAGCGCGCGCAAGTGCTCGGGAAATGCCGCGCGCCATTGCGCAACCGGATTCGTCGCGGGACGATCCACGAGCCGCAATGCGAGCAGGTCGACCGAGCGTTGCACGAGCGCATCGCCTTCTAGCGATGAACGTGCGCGCTTCACGAACTCGACATAGGGGAACAGTGCCTGCACGTCGCTCGCGAGACCGGGCGTGAGACGGAAGATGCCGTCGTAATCCTCGCCGGACAGCGAGAAGTAGCCCGCGTTATGAAAGTACGTGATGCGCTTTGCCTGCGTGTCGATGACATCGATGGCGATGGTCGTCTTCGTATGCGTCTGCCGGTATGCGGTGGCGCGCGTATCGGGCAGCCAGAACGAGTCCACTTCGACGACCACCATCTGCCCGCGGCTCGTCTGCTCGCGCACGTGCGCTTCGAGCGTGTCGTAGATCGCGAGCTCTTGCGCCTGCAGGCCGTAGAGCCGCGCGATATCGTCGAGCGAGAACTTCGGGAACGTGAACTGATCGCCCTCGAAGGCCTGCGTCACCGTGAAGTTCAGCGCCGCGTGCGGATCGCAGCCGTAGTGATGCAGCAGCTCGATCCACAGATCGACGTAGCAGTTGGTCTCCAGCCACACGCGCTCTTCGCGATGCAGCGCGTGCCGGCGGGATTCGTCGTCAGCGGGCGTGGACGTGTCCGTCACGGCATCGGACGGCGAGCGCGCATTCATGCCTTGTTTCCCAGGTTGGCGAGTCCTTGCTCGATCAGCGACGCCTTGTCGCCCCACAGCAACTGGCGCACTTGCGCGGGCCACGCTTCGACATCGAGACCATGATGACGGAATAGGGCGAGCGTCGTGCGTTCCATGCCGAAGCCCACGCATGCCGTGTGCGCGACCTGATCGTCGGCCTGACGGATGTGCCAGAGTTCGCCGAAATGGTCCTGGTGATAGTTGAACGACAGACACGCGGTCGGGCGATCGGGCGTCGCAACGGGCACGAGCAGTTCGAACTTGAGCTGCTGTTCGCGCTGGCTGTCGGCGACGATCTTGCCGCCGCGCCCGAAGAACGGATCGTTCGCGAGATCGATCTCGAATGGCAATCCAAGCAGACCGACGAGCAGCGAGCCGCGTTCGATCCACTTCTGGCGGAAGTCCATGACTTGCTCGGGGCTGCCGACACGAATGTATTCGCGCATGCGGAACATCTGCATGCGGCCCGGATCGATAGAAGGCTCGTGGCGGAAGCAATACGAGAATGCGTCGAAGATCGCGCCTTGTTCGGCGAGCTTGCCGCGCTTCGCGACGAGCGGATAGATCGGATAGCACGCGGCCGGCGTGAGCACGAGGCGCGTGGGCTTCTGCTGATCCATCCAGTCGTCGGAACGCTCTTCCTCTTCGCCGATATGCACGATCTTGTCGAGCGCTTCGAGCAGACGATGATGTCCGCGATCGTTGCCCTGAAACGAGTGGATCGTGCCCGCGAGATTCGGAAAGCTCTTCAGATACTCGCTGTCTTCGAAGTCGCGGCGGCGCATTGCGGGCGGAAAGCGCAGCACTTCCGCATGCTGATCCGCGCCGAGCATCGTGATGGCCTGATTCAGACGCTCGACGATATCCTCGAACACTTCGCTGCGGCCATACAGACCGTCTTCGCCCGTGTCGAGCAGAATGCCGGCCTCGATCAGACGGTCGCGCAAGGTGACGTCCGACTTGTCGTACGGTGCCTGAGTCTCTTGTGTTTGTGCTTGTTCATCGGCCGAAATCATGGCGGCCTGTTCTGTCGGCATGTTCATATCGTCAAAGGGTTCCCGTTGCGGCGCGCTGCGCGAGCAGCAGATTCGCCGTGTTCAATTCGATGCGGTCGTTGCTGATCATGAGCGGCGCCGAATGCAGGTCGCGCAGATGACGTCCCACGCTAAACGGCGTGTCGTTCTTGTAGCCCGCCATGCCGCAGATCATCAGCGTCTCCTGCACGACATGCACCGCCGACTGAGAGATCGCGAGCTTGAGCATGTTCAGATCCGCATTGATGCCGATCGATGCCGTGAGCGGCGCATCGTCGTCATTGCGCTGACTCGTCTTGTTCGCTGCGCGCTCGGCGCTGGCCGCTTCGACATTGGCGAGCGATTCGCGCAGCCGCGCCTGCATCATCTTGATGAGCGTGAGCACTTGCGCGAGCCGCGCGGCCGATGGCGGCAACACGCCCGGTTTGCCGCGTGCCTGATTGCGGAAGAACTGATGAGCGCGATTCGCGGCATCGCTTGCAATGCCGCACCATACCGACGACCACAAGGTATGCGATACCGGCAACATGCTTTCATCGGCGATCTTCGAGAACGGCTCGGGCAGAATCTGTTCAGCGACGCCGCGTGCAACGAGGCGGTGTCCTTCGCTGCACGTGCCGCGCATGCCGAGCGTGTCCCACGTGCCGCGCGGCTCCAGCGTGAGCGTGTCGCGCGGCGCGACGATCAGCACCTGATCCGACGGCGGCGCATCCGGATGACGGCGTGCCGTCACGAGAATGCAGTCCGCATACGTGCCGTACGAAATGGTGGGCGCGAGCTTTTCGATGTGGAACGCGTTGTCGACGAGATCGACCGCGCATGCGCTCGTGCGCATGTTGCCGCCGATGTTTTCTTCCGACGTCGCCGATGCAAGCAACAACTGCTCGTTCACCATGCGTGCGAGGAAGTCGCGCTGCCACTGCACGTTCACGCCATGGTCCACGATGCAGACCACCTGGCTCTGATGCATCGCATAGATCATCGCGGAAGATGCACAGCCTTGCGCAATGGCTTCGCACACGCGGGCCACGCCGGTGAGCGGAAGACCGTCGCCGCCATGAGCGGTAGGGATCATCGCGGAGAGGAGGCGTTCTGCGCGCATCGCGGCGACGGCTTCGGCGGGGAAGCGTGCTTCACGGTCCACTGCATCGGCGTGCTTGGCTGCGATCGCGCCGACACGTTTGGCCGCTTCGATCAGTTCGCTTTCGCTGCGTGGCTTCGCGCTTTGCGCGAGCTGCGCTGCTTCCAGTTCCTGCGCGGGGGCGTTCATGCTGCGGCCTGCGACCGACGCAGTTCGTCCACGGCAGCCGCGAGCGAATCGACGCTCGAAAAGAGCCGGCGCGTGAGCATGCGATCTGGAATCTCGATGCCGAACTCGTCTTCGATCGCGAGCATCACATGAACCGTGGCAAGCGAGGAGAGACCGGCGGCGTAGAGATCGTCGCTGTCGGAGAGCGTGTCGATGGACACGTCGAGCCGAGCAGACTCGGCGAGGATGCGGCGCAATTCAGTTTTCATTGTCTGTGTTTTCCTTGTACCCGGCCAGCGGCGCAGCGAATTCCGGATGGCGACGTTGAGTTCTTATCGAATGTCGTCTTCGCTCCGGGGCGAAGTGGCGGCGGTGTTGCTCATGTCTCATGAAGACGATTTCACGAGGGCTCTCGCAGGCACCGTCGACGTTGTTGTTGTTTGATCGTATTTAACGAATTACGAGGCCTATGCGTCCGTGCGATGGCGCACGGTGGGCTTCGATGAGCCGAGCGGCGCTTTGTGCGATATCAAGCACGGATCGCTCCGTGCAAATCCTTCAGACTGACGCCTGCTGCGGCGCCGCCGCGATACAAGTAACTCCTGCGTATATCGCGACATCTACCCTGCAAGAAATATGCGAGACTGCAAGGTGTTTGAAAACTAAAGACTCCGGGTGAGGTAATTGGTACTGGTCTGCTTGCTGGTCCTGTTCGTGACGTTGTTCATCGTGTGGAAGCGGCGGCGCGTCGCCATTTTTTTCGTCGCGGGCGCCGTGTTCTGGCTGCTCGGAAGCTGGCTCGCGGGCCCGCTCGTGCGTCTGGCGAATCTCGGCTACGACGCGATGAACGATCCCCGCTTCGGCACGCGCATGGTGATCATCGTGCTGGGCGGAGGAACTCAGTACGATCGCCATCGGCACTTAATTCCGATGGGCGATTCGGCGACGCGCATCGACCTCGCGGCGTCGCTCTACAAGCGCTGCATCGAGACGGAAAAGGAATGCGTCGTTCTGGTGACGGGCGGAAATCCCCAGCGTCACACGCAGAGCGAAGCGGATTTGTATGGAGGCTTGCTGCTCGACGCGGGCGTCAAGCGTTCGGATCTGATCCTTGAAAACAAGAGTCTCAACACATACGAAAACGCGCGCAATACGGAGAAGATCCTACGGTCGCGGCAATACGACACTTCGGTGCTGATCACGTCGTCGCTGCATATGCGCCGCGCTTTGCTGACCTTCGATGCATTCGACCTGCATCCGCAACCGGCGGTTGCATTCATACGCAACCCGAAGTCGTGGTGGGTGCCGCATCCCGAAGGATGGATCGATTCGAACAGCGCGCTGCGTGAGCTGATCGGGATCGTGCGGTTTTATGTGTGGCGATGGATCGGGATGTATTGAACGATTGCCGAACGATTCCACGCGAGGCATTGGAGTCTGCGCTTACAACACGTGTTTGCGCCGCGATCAACGTTGCAGCGCTTCGTTCAGATAAGGCGCTGTTCGACTCGCGGCATGTTGTGCCACGCTGCCCGGCGCACCCGCCGCGACGATCTTGCCGCCGTCCTCACCCGCGCCCGGCCCGATATCGATGACCCAGTCCGAATGCGCCGCCACACGCATGTCGTGTTCGACGACAACCACCGTATTGCCCGCATCGACGAGTCCCTGTAGCTGCGACATCAGACGATCCACGTCGGCGGGATGAAGGCCTGTCGTCGGTTCGTCGAGGATATAGAGCGTGTCGCCGCGATGCGCGCGCTGCAGTTCCGTCGCGAGCTTGATGCGTTGCGCTTCGCCGCCGGAGAGTTCCGTCGCAGGCTGGCCGAGCCGCAGATAACCGAGGCCGATATCGCGCAGCACGACGAGCGCGCGCATCACGTGCGGCTCATCGGTAAAGAACGCGCACGCGGCATCGACACTCATGTCGAGCACTTGCGCAATGTTCTTTCCCTGCCATTCGATCTCGAGCGTCTGCGGGTTGTAGCGCGAGCCGTGGCACGTCGAACATGATGTGTAGACGCTCGGCAGAAAGAGCAATTCGACGCTTACGAAGCCTTCGCCTTCGCACGTGGGGCAGCGTCCTTGCGCGACGTTGAACGAAAAGCGTCCCGCGCCATAGCGATGCTTGCGCGCCGCGGGCGTATCCGCGAAGAGCTTGCGCACGTGATCGAAGAGGCCGGTGTAGGTTGCGAGGTTCGAACGCGGCGTGCGGCCGATCGGCTTTTGATCGACACGCACGAGACGACGGATCGTCTCCATGCCTTCGACGATGCGTCCATCCGCGGGCGCAGCGGCTTCTGCAAGAAGCGGGTCTTGCTCGTCTTCTTCGGTATCGTCCAGGGCCCGGCCGAGGCGTTCCGCGACCAGTTCGGGCAGCGCCTGGCTCACGAGGCTCGATTTGCCCGATCCCGAGATGCCCGTGACTGTAGTGAACGCGCCGAGCGGAAACGCGGCGTCGATGCCGAGCAGATTGTTACGCGTGATGCTCGCGAGCCGCAGCCATCCGCGCGGTTCACGCGGCACGCGCTCGATCTGCTTCTTCGGTGCGAACAAATGCTTGCGCGTCTGCGAGCTTTCGACCGATGCAAGCCCCGCGGGCGGTCCGCTATACAGCACGTGACCACCGCCTTCGCCCGCGGCCGGACCGACATCGACGAGCCAGTCGGCGCGACGCATCGTGTTCAGATCGTGCTCGATGACAAACAACGAATTGCCCGCTGCCTTGAGGCGCTGCAACGCGGCGAAGAGCGCTTCGCTGTCGGCGGGATGCAGGCCGGCGGAAGGTTCGTCGAGCACATACACGACGCCGAAAAGTTGCGATGCGAGTTGCGTCGCGAGCCGCAACCGCTGCAATTCTCCGGACGAGAGCGTCGGCGTTGCGCGATCGAGCGACAGATAGCCGAGGCCGAGATCGTTCAGCGTGCCGAGCCGCTCCAGCAATTCGGCCGCGATGCGCTCGGCGGCGGCGCGCTTTTCATCGGAAAGATTCGGCGTGCGGCGGACGTCAGGGGCCGCCTTGTGCGCTGAACCGCCGGCCGCGACGCGTTTCTCCGTCGCCGCGCGCCTGGCGTTTTTCGTGAGCGTGGTCGGTTGCGCGTCGCCGAGTGCGGTCCATTCGCCGCGCGCAATCGGCCCGAGCAAACTGGCGAGCCGGTTCATCGGCAGCCTTGAGAATTCGGCAATGTCCATTCCCGCGAACGTCACCGACAGCGCTTCCTTCTTGAGGCGCTTGCCATGACACGCGGGACAATCGCTGCCGATCATGAAACGCGATACGCGCTTCTTCATGAGGGCGCTTTGCGTGTGTGCGAACGTGTGCAGGATGTAGCGGCGCGCGCCGGTGAACGTGCCCTGATAGCTCGGCTCCGCGCCACGTTTGAGCGCCGCTTGCGTCTCCTTCGGCGTGAGTCCCGCATAAACGGGCGCGGTGGGCTGTTCCTCGGTGAAGAGGATCCAGTCGCGATCTTTCTTCGGCAAATCGCGCCACGGCGTGTCGACGTCGTAGCCGAGCGTCACGAGGATGTCGCGCAGATTTTGCCCGTGCCATGCGGGCGGCCACGCAGCGATGGCGCGCTCGCGAATCGTGAGCGAGTCGTCCGGCACCATCGTTTTTTCGGTAACTTCGTAGACGCGGCCGAGGCCGTGACAAACGGGACACGCGCCCTGAACCGTGTTGGGCGAAAAATCTTCCGCGTACAGCATCGGCTGCTTCGGCGGATAGCTGCCCGTGCGCGAATACAGCATGCGCACGAGACTCGATAAGGTGGTGACGCTGCCAACCGACGAACGCGCGTTGGGCGCGCCGCGCTGCTGTTGAAGCGCGACGGCGGGCGGCAGGCCTTCGATCGAATCGACCTGCGGCACGCCCACCTGTTCGATGAGCCGCCGCGCATACGGTGCCACGGACTCGAAGTAGCGGCGTTGCGCTTCGGCATACAGCGTGCCGAATGCAAGCGACGACTTGCCCGAGCCGGAAACGCCCGTAAAGACGACAAGCGCGTCCCGCGGAACGTCGACATCGACATTTTTCAGGTTGTGCTCCCGCGCGCCCCGGACGCGCACGAAACCTGCTCTCGAAGCAGATGCGGCCTCATCGTTTGACTTGGGTCTGGCGGTGGCTTTGCGAGCGTCCATGAGAGGTCGGGTTTTGGGCGAGGTTTGTGGGTCAAACAAACGTCAGGAGCATGCGGCATGCCAAATTCCAAATGGCATTTTGCGTTATGTATGTTGAATGCAAAATGCGCGCGTGCCGACGCAGTTCAGCTAACGAGGTGAAATATGAAGATAGAGAAATTGGGAGCGTTACTCGCGCTCACGGCCGGCCTGACGATAGGCGGCGCGGGCGCGGCGATGGCGCAATCGGGCGGTAACGGTAATGGCGGTTCGGGCGGAGGCAACGCACACGGCGCGGCAACGGCCGCTCCCACCGTGGGAGGGGACAACACGTCGGCTCCTGGCAGCACACGCCAGGGATTTCATTCCAAGCACAAGAAGAAAGCGAAACCCGCGCCGGCCACGACTCAGTAGCCGGAGGACGTTGGCGAAGATTAGGCCGGCGTGGTTTCGATGTCGAAGTCGTCGGTGCCGAGGCGGGAGAAGATGTCGCAGACCGTGCGCATCTCCGCTTCGTCACGGATGCTCACAATCACACGTGTGATGCCGCAGAGGGTGTCCGCGTCGCCGCCGTCGGCACCGAACGTGGGGAGGATGTCGTCGCCGGAAACGTCGAGTCCGAACGGATACTCGTGCGTGTCGACTACGCCGAGATGTTCGCCGTGTCCGGCATACTCGGCCGCGATCCACTGCGTCTGCAATGCCGCGCTCTGCACCTGCGAGGAACGGAAATCGGCAAAGCCGCTCAGGCTCGCCACGCGGACCCGGTCGCCCGCAATGCCTTCCGCGCGCAAATCTTCGAGTGCTTCGTCCAGCTTGCGGGAGCCGAAAAACGCTCCTGTTACTTCACGCATCATTGCTCATCTCCTTGCCTTCAACCCACGATGCCGCGTTTTCAGTATCGCCGTGAACGCGACGGATGTGAACACGGGTGTTCACCGGTTGTCGTCTGCGAAATATAAATAGGCGCAAAGAACCGCGCGAGAGGACACATAGACGCGTGCGCTGCGACGTACCGGTGAACCGCGATGCTGGCTCGCGAGTGCGCGAGATGATGGCGAATCCAACGGATGCGGACATGGATTCGCGAGCCTGACGATGAAGCGGCTTCCCGTAATTGACGCTTACGGGCGCGGCCGACCCCCGGACTGATGCCGTCCGGAAGTCGCGTTTGCCACTTCATGCGGTACATGAACTTTACGCTGCAAGAGTTGGTTTATCAACGGTTTGGTTTGTCCCTAAACGCTTGATCCCGAAAGTTTTTTCACGGGCGAGCCGAGCGCATGGGCGGATGGGACTGAAATAGCCTGCGGTTTTATGCATTCAAAATTCCAGCACCGCCGATAGTCATCGTACAAGCTGAACCGCGCCCTATAATGAGCGATCGAGCACAATCACGATCGGCCTTTCAATGTCCCAAGCACTCTCGTCCGGCGCGCTGCGCCGCTCGCGCAATCTCACCGAGGAAGTCGTCGCCGAGTTGTCGGAGCGGATTCGCAGCGGCGCGCTTCAGCCCGGCGACAAGCTGCCGACGGAATCGGAAATCATGGCGCAGCTCGGCGTGAGCCGCACGGTCGTGCGCGAATCCATTTCGCGTCTGCAGGCCGGGCGCCTCGTGCAGACGCGTCATGGCATCGGTACTTTCGTGCTCGAACCGGTAGATCAGGATCGCTTTCAGATCGAAGCCGCGGGCGAACTTACCGTGCGCGACGTCATGGCGATTCTCGAACTGCGCATTAGCCTCGAAGCGGAGGCGGCGGGCCTCGCCGCCATGCGTCGCACCGACGAGAATCTCGCGCAGATGCGTCGCGCACTCGACGAATTCGAAAGACTGATCGAAGCGGGCGAAGGGAACGCGGTTGCCGCCGACGTCGCTTTTCATCTGGAACTCGCCAAGGCGACGGGTAATCGTTACTTCCACAGCATCCTGAGCCAACTTGGCAACACGATCATTCCGCGCACGCGCGTCAATTCCGCCGCGCTCGCGCATAACGATCCGGGCAGCTATCTCGACCGCGTGAATCGCGAGCACGAAGACATCTACGATGCGATCGAGCGACGCGACCCGGAGGCCGCGCGCGCGGCTATGCGCATGCATCTCTCGAACAGTCGGGAGCGCTTGAGGCGTGCGCACGAGGCGTCGTCGAAGATGCAGGATGCGGGGTGAGTTGCTAGCCTTTTCCCTTTATTTCCTTCTAGTCAGGCTGCCGTCTTAGGTTAAGGACGGCAATTTGCTAAGCCAAGGACCTGCGGGGCGTTGACGGCCTCAGTTCCTGATGGCCGAGCGCATCCGCATGTCGTGCGCTCATAGTCCTGCTCTCGGATAGTCCTTCTGTCCAATCTTCGTCTAATGCCATATTGAAGAGATAACGTTTGCGCGCCTATAAGCTTAGTGAATGTGCTTAGGTGTCTTAAACAAGTATTACTTCAAAGCGGTTCGCGCCAATAGCATTTCCGCTCAATTCTTTAGCGAACGCTTAACGGTCCCTAGCCGACCCTTAGCAAAATCCCTAAAAAAGAATCGTCGCTAAGCAGTCAACCAAACGCTTACCTGGGCCGTTAGCGCGAGAGGTCATCCCGGCCACCCAGCCGAATCACGCCAGGCAACCGTGAATGAATATTGATTGGCAGACTTCGCGTCCCGCCAGGCAATGCGCAATCACGGCACTTGCAAGTCCGTCGTTTGTGAACCTCAAGCCTCGTTCTGAGGCTGATTAAATCCCTTTAATTTCCCTTACAAAGAAACGAGGGAAGAAAGGCATTCGAATTATTACCAAATATTTCCGGAGCGATGCTACCGGCGAGTGTGGAGACCAGGTTTGAAGATCTTGCATAGCGAGTCATCGAAAGGTTGGGGCGGCCAGGAGATTCGCACGTTGAAAGAGATGGTCGCCATGCGTGAATGCGGCCATACCGTCGAGCTGATCTGTCCGCGCGATGCGCGAATCGGGCTACGTTGCGCGGAGCATGGATTCACCGTCCATCACGCGCGCATGCGTAGCGGCGGCGACATGCATTCGATGCTGCACATCAAGGCGCTGTTGCGTCATCGCGCTTTCGACGTGCTCAACACGCATAGCGGCCACGATTCGCTTGTCGCCGGCTCGGCGGCGCGTCTGGCGCGAACACCGCTTATCGTACGCACGCGGCATCTTGCCTTGCCTATCAGTTCGCTCGCGACCTATACGTGGATTCCGCATCGCGTGATCGCGGTGAGTCATTACGTTCGTCGCTATCTGATTTCGGCAGGCGTGGCCGAGAAACGTGTTCAGACCATCCATGATGGCATCGTTAAACCTGAGCCCGTCGCGCATTCGACGCTGCGTGCAGAGTTAGGTCTTGGTAACGATGCGCTCATCGCTTGCATGGTCGCGATCATGCGTGACGAAAAAGGTCATGAAGATCTGATCGCGGCGGTGCGTCCGCTTCTGGAGTCGCATCCTGACTTTCACGTCGTGATGGCGGGCGATGGTCCGGCTTTCGAACGCATCAAAGGGATTGTCGAAGGCGCCGGCATCGCGGGGCGCATCCATCTGCTTGGCTTTCGCACCGACGTGCCGAACATCTTTCGCGGCAGTGATTTTTTCGTGTTGCCGACGCATCAGGAAGCGCTGGGGCAGGCCTTCATTGAAGCGATGGCTGCGGGCTTGCCGGTGATCGGCACGCACGTCGATGGTGTGCCCGAATTGATCGAGAACGATGTCAACGGTTTGCTCGTGCAGCCGCGTGATCCGGTTTCGCTGCGTGCGGCGATTGCGCGCATGATCGACGAACCGGAATTGCGGCAGCGGTTGCGCAGCGAGAGCCTGCGCATTCTGGAGCGTGGCTTCACGGTGAGCGACATGGCGTATGAAACGGTGCTCTTTTACCGACGCGCCTTGCATGAGCGAGGACATCGCCGATGAATAAGCGTAACGCGCGCGCCGTGCCCGTGCTGATGTATCACCACGTCAGCACGTCGCCCGGCATGATCACCGTGAAGCCCGAGCATTTCGCGGCACAGATGGAGTATCTTGCAAGCGCAGGCTATCGCACGATCGGATCTGCGCAGCTTGCCGCTTTCTTGCGCGGCGAAGAAGTGCCCGCAAAATCGATCGTCATCACGTTCGACGATGGTTATCTCGACAACTGGGTCCACGCACATCCCGTGCTGCAAAGGCATGGCTTCACGGCGCTATGCTTTCTCGTAAGCAGCTGGCCGGGTGAGGGCGGCGTGCGTCCGAATGCGTCGCATGCGAGGACTGAGTTTCCACGCTTGCTGGATCATCGCGCAGGCGAAGTCGCAATCGAAAACGGCCGCACCGACGATGTCATTTTGCGCTGGTCCGAGATCGATGCGATGCGCGAAGCCGGCACGTTCGAGTTTCACAGTCACACCCATACGCATGTGCGCTGGGATCAGGTTACGGCATCGACTGTCGAAAAGCGCGCGCGCCTGCAAGACGATTTGGGCGCGGCGCGGAAAGTCCTGCGAGCACGCCTGGGCGAAGCGTCCGATCATTTGTGCTGGCCGCAAGGCTATTACGACGACGACTATCGCGAAGTCGCCTTAAACGCCGGCTTTCGCCATTTCTATACGTGTCATACGGGCACGAATGTCGGCGCGGATCCGCTCGAACGAAATGCGTCCGCCGATGCCGAGCGAACCATCAAGCGGCTGGAAGTGCGCGATCGGCCGGCGTCGTGGCTTGCGTCGCGTTTATGGGTGCATACGCGGCCTGCGATTAGCCGCGCTTATCTGCGCGTCAAGCGTTAGTCGCGATCCATCGTCACGAATGCAGCGATGGCGTCGTTCACTGCATCGCTTGCATCGCGATGCGGTGAATGCCCGCATTGCGACAGCTTGACGAGACGCGTGTGCGGAACAGCCGCCTTGATCTTGTCGATCTGAAGCATCGACGCGTATTCGTCGTCGTGTCCCTGAATTGCAAGCAGCGGACGGCGGATTGCCGCGATCTCGTCCGTGATATCCCAATGCAGAAAGGCGGGATTCAGCCACGCATCGTTCCAGCCATAGAATGCCGAATCGACGTCATCGTGATAAGAGCGCAGCTTGTCTCTAAGCGTCGTGCTCTCATAGGCGATTCTCGTCTCCTTGATCGCCTCGACGGTCTCCGCTTCGACGAATACATGCGGCGCCATGATCGCAAGGCCGGCCAGCGCGTCAGGAAACGCACTTGCATAGAGCAAGGCGATCGTACCGCCATCGCTATGACCGATGAGCCACATGCGTGAGCGCTCCCCTTCGTCGATGCCGACGGCGTCGAGCAAGGCGGGCAACACATCGCGGGCCTGATGATGCAGAAACGTCACTGGCCACTGTTCATTCGGCGAGCGCGGCGTCGAACGTCCGTATCCTAGTCGTGAATAGACGAACCCCCGGCATTGCAACCGGTCACACAACGCTTGCGGCCATCTTTTCCATAGCTCGATCGAGCCCAGACCTTCGTGCAGAAATACAGCGATGGGCGCATCGATCCGTTCGGGATTGAGCCATCGATATTCGATCCGCACCGTATTCGGCCCGTCGTTCAATTCGGCAAATCGTGTCGCGTCGACGCTTGCTGCTTGATCGTTCATGATTTTTTTCGTGCGCTGCCTTGAGCAAAAGACGAGCGCAAAGATTAACAGACGCGACGACCGCGCCAGGCAACGGCTAAACAAGAAGACCGCATGCATCATTTGCGTGCATGCGATGAATAAAAAAGTCGATTTTTTTCTCTGGACGTGCCCGAACTTTTTCTGCGAAAGTAATTCGTAAGGAACGCACTCGTTGATATGCGAATGCGTCCCTTTTTTGGATATACCGTTCTGGAGAAGAATGCATGAATAGACCCAAACGCATGCTGTTGGAAAACATTTCCTGGGCGCGCGAAGCTGCGCATGCCGATGCCCAATTTTTTCCACGATTAGCGCAGGTGCAAAGCCCCAAAGTATTGTGGATCGGCTGCTCGGATAGCCGCGTCCCTGCCGAAACAATTACGAACGCTAATCCTGGCGATCTTTTCGTTCATCGCAATATCGCCAATCTATTTTCGCCCTCCGATGACAACACGATGAGCGTGCTGGAATACGCGGTGCGCGTGCTGAAAGTCGATCACGTGATCGTGTGCGGCCACTATGGATGTGGCGGCGTGCGCGCGTCACTGCTGCCTTTGTCGAGCGACTTGCCGCACGTGAATCGCCGGATCGCGCCGTTGTGTGCGCTAAGCGAGCGGCATCGCGAAGAGCTCGAATCCTTCACCGAACTCGATGCGCGCGCAAATCGCCTTGCCGAAATGAACGTGCTGGAGCAAGTGCGTTTATTGCGGCAGACCGCCATCGTGCGCGATCGCGACGAGCCTCCGCTTGTGCATGGCTGGATCTTCGGTCTTCATGACGGCCACATCAACGTGCTGGCCTCCGGCTATGACCATGCACGCAAGACGAAGGACGACGCGCGCCTGACGCACGCATCGCTCGAAGCGGTCTAAAGCGCTTCCTTTTCACTCGATTGTCATGCATGCGATGTCGCTCACGCGACGCTCGCAGGTCTTAACTCGTCCCGAGAAAAAATTCATGAATTCCGCTAACCGCATGAACGCTTTGCCGCGCGATTTATTCGCGGGCACAGTCGTGTTTCTCGTTGCGATGCCGTTATGTCTAGGCATTGCCAATGCTTCGGGCGTCGAACCCTTTGCCGGGCTATTGTCCGGGATCATCGGCGGTCTTGTCGTCGCGTTGCTGAGCGGCTCGCACTTGAGCGTGAGCGGCCCGGCGGCAGGCTTGATCGTGATCGTCGTCGACGGTATAAGCGGCCTCGGCAGTTTCTCCGCGTTTCTATTGGCCGTGCTGCTTTCGGGCGCGATCCAGTTCGGCTTCGGCATGTTGAAGGCAGGGCGCTTTGCCGCTTACGTACCTTCGTCGGTCATTAAAGGCATGCTCGCGGCCATCGGCCTTTTGCTCGTCATCAAGCAGATTCCGCTTGCCGCGGGTTTCGCCAATGAAGGCGCACCGGCAGCAAGCGGTCCGGGCATGCTAAGCACGTCGTTCGGCCCGGTATCGATGGCGGCGTGCGCGGTCGCTGTCGTATCGCTGGCCATGCTGGCAGGCTGGGAAACGCGCGCGCTGCGTCGCTTCAAGTGGGTGCGCGCAGTGCCTGCACCGCTTGCGGTGGTCGCGTTCGGCATCGGCGTGACGCTGCTGCTCGACAGGTTCGCACCGGGCTTTGCGCCGCCCGCGCAACATCGCGTAGCCTTGCCGTCGCTTGAATCGTTTGGCGCATTTACGGATGCGCTTGCTTTGCCGAATTTTTCCCAGTTCGTCAATCCCGATGTATGGCGGCTTGCCCTGACGCTTGCGATCGTTGCGAGTCTGGAGACGCTTCTTAGCCTGGAAGCGGTCGAGCAACTCGATCCTAAAAAGCGCGCGGCACATCCTGATCGCGAATTGAAGGCACAGGGTATCGGCAACATGATGGCCGGCGCGATCGGTGCATTGCCGATTACGTCTGTCATCGTGCGTAGCTCGGCGAACGTGCATGCGGGCGCACAGAGCCGCTGGTCGTCGTTCGTGCATGGCGCGCTTTTGCTCGCGAGCGTGTTTGCGCTGACGAGCGTCATCAACCTGATTCCGCTTGCGTGTCTCGCGGCCATCCTGATCTTTACGGGTCTCAAGCTCGCCAAGCCCTCGTTGTTCGCAGCCGTTGCGAAGCAGGGCATGGAACGCTTTGCGCCGTTCGTTACGACCATCGCGGGCGTATTGCTAACCGATCTGCTCATCGGTATTTTGCTTGGCATCGCGTGCAGTCTCGCGCTTGCCGTGCGCGCCAACCTTAAGCGCCCGATCACGATCGCGCAGCATGACGACCACTACCTTCTATCGTTTCGCAAGGACGTATCGTTTCTTGGCAAGGTGACGCTTAAACATCATCTGCGCGCAATTCCGGATGGCGCGACGGTAATCGTCGATGCATCGAGAGCGGATTACATCGACCCGGACGTGCGCGAGGAAATCGAGAAATTCGTCGACGCAGCGCCAGCGCGTGGCATGCATGTGGAATGCAGAAAGCTGCCGGGCGTCTTAGCGCCGCGCGGCCGATGGCTCGGTCTCGCGAGACAGCGCATGACATCGGAGTGAGTGCTCAACCTGGCGTCGATGGCGTCAGTTGGGCATAGACATCGTGCGCGACTTCAAGCATCACGTTGCGATCGATACCGCCCGACACTGCATACGCGAAATCGCCATCGATCCAGTAGAAGACGTTCACCGGTCCGTCCTGATAGAGCTTGAACGCAGTCGTGTTGGTGCTTGTTTTGCGATGAGAAATGCATAGCGTGACGCGCTCGCCCTTGGCATCGCGATACATGAACTGCGCGACCGGTCCATTGTCGCCGGGAAGTATGCGTCCGCCCATTAGTTCAAAGCCGCTCCTTGTGAGCATGGGCGGATGCACATCGGTGCCGAGCTTGTTCAACAGATATTGAACGAAGTCCTGCTCGCGGTCCTTGCCGATATCGACGGGCCGATCGACCGCCGGCATATACACGACATGCGCGATCGCGGCCTGACGCGCCATGCCTTCGGCGCCGTCCGCGCTCGCTAAGCGTGTATTCGATATGCCGGTTCCCGGCAACGACATCGCGTCCTTGCCCATGTTCATGCCGACGCCTATACCGACGCCCGCAACCAGTGCCGCGGCCATGCCGGCGAATTGCGGCCAGTTCGCGGCGCTAAACCAGCGTGGCTTCCTGAGCGTGCGCAGACGCGCGGGCACGGGTTCGTTAAGCACGCGATCATACCGTTCATGAAACATGTTATTGAGCGAGAAATAATCGCTTACGCGCGCGGCTAACGCGGGATTGAGTTCGATCGCTCGCTCGACTTGCGCGCGGCGTTCAGCCGAGAGCACGCCGTCGACATAGGCGTGAATGTCTTCTTCGCTGATCGGAGTTTGTGGGTCGTTCATCGCACCACCTTCAACTTCGCATCGGGCTGAGTGCCCGCCATCAACGCGCGCAGCCGTTCGCGTCCGCGAGACAGGCGCGACATCACGGTGCCCATGGGAATATCGAGCGCGATCGCCACCTCCGCATAACTCATCTCTTCGAGGCCGACGAGAAGAACGACCTCGCGCTGCTCGGCGGGCAAACGCTGCAATGCAAAGTCGAGATCGCGCACTTCAAGTGAGCGGATCTGATTGGCCGACACGGTGAACTCGCGCTCACGCATGACGTCGTCGTCGATGGAGACGTGCGCCGCGCGCGCGGAAGCCTTGCGTATCTGATTGACGAACACGTTATGCATGATAGTAAAGAGCCACGCGCGCAGATCGGTTCCCGCTTCGAACATCCCAATACGCAACAGGGCGCGCTCGATCGTGTCTTGCACGAGATCGTCGGCGAGTTCCCGATTGTTCAGCAGCGCGCGCGCATAGCGCCGCAATCTGGGAATGTGCTCCTTCAGTTCGTCGCGGATGTCCATTGGCTTAGCCGTCGTATGAGGCGCGGGCATTGAAGGTAATGAACAAGGACGCGCGCATTTTATTCCGCTCTTTGTGATGTCATCGTCAAAGCATCGGCGGCTCGCATGAGTCCGTGCGTGGCGGCGTGTCCGGCAAGCACGTATCGCTTTCCGTCCGTCGCCCATGTCAGCAGGCGAATATCGCCCACGCGCTGTGCGCTCCAATGCGGTTGCTCGCTTGCAAAGGGCGCGCGCGCCGCAAGCAGAATGACGGTTTCGCCGTCGGCATTCCGATAATCGAATTCGTCGATATGGGCGAAGGGGCCTGCTTGCCTCGTCTTCGTCGCAACGAGTTCCAGGCCGACCGGCGTCAGTTCGACGAAGTGAGGGTTGTGCGAGACGAGCGGCGGCACATGCGCAATGCTTTGATTCGATGCGTCCAGCAAAGCCATGACGGCGGATGCATGGAGCATGTGCGCGGATACATGCGTGGCGGCGCACCAGCCGGAGACCGCCAACGCCGCGCACACGCCGAGCAGAATATTGCGTAGCGCGTTTCTTAGCCTCAGGCGCTTGTCGCGCGATGCATGCAGTCGAACTTCGGCGACTTGCGCAAGGTTACCAACGGCGAAAGCCTGAATGTCTCGCTTGGTGAGCGGCTTGTTCATGTCGGCGCATCGGATTGAGTGTTCTTTATGCGCTAACAGGCTAAGCGGGCGTTTTATTCCCGTGACACGACAAATATTTCTTCAGACAATGCCAACGATTCTTCAATCGGCGACGATCGAAAGCGAAAAGCCGTCCCAGCCTTTGCTGCCTACCGTTTGAAGCGCGGTCGATGAAAGGCGCGGGCTGGTCGCCAGCATGTCGAGAAAGGCACGCACGCCGATCACGTCGGGATCGGTGCTATTGGTCTCTGCCACGCGGCCGCCGCGGATCACGTTGTCCGCGAGAATCACCGTGCCGGGGCGACTCAGACGCAGCGCCAAAGTCAGGTACGTCGGATAGGTTTGCTTGTCGGCGTCGAGAAAGATGAAATCGAATGGCGGGATACCGTCGCGTATAAATGATTCGAGCGTATCGACCGCGTCTCCGACGATCACCGAAACCACACCGGACAAACCTGCGCGCTCGATATTTTTTCGCGCAACGTCGGCATGTCGTTCGACAGCTTCGAGCGTGAGCAACGTTCCGTTGGCAGGCAAAGCGCGTGCAAGCCAGATCGTGCTGTAACCGCCGAGCGTGCCGATTTCCAGAATACGCCGTGCGCCGCGCAAGCGAGCCAGCATGTGCAGCAACTTGCCCTGATTCGGTGCGACGTTGATAGCGGGCAGGCCTGCGTGCGCGCTTTCCCGCAAGGCGGCTTCGAGCGCTTCATCCGGTGCTTGCGTACGCTCGCACAAGTATTCGTCCATCGCGATCCATTGCTGCTCGTTCATCGACTCTCCTCAAGCGGGTAAGCGAAGTGATGACCACACATTACCGCACCTCGGCGAGCCCACACAATATGCTTTGGCGCGATAAACAAATCAGATGGCCAGACACGCACCACGTATCAAACCGCGCTCTTTGCGATGCTCGCCGATTCGCGGCGCATCGTGTGACCGAGTTCATCGACGGTGAGACGGATCGCATCGATCATCGCTCTCGCCGCCGGCGACGGCGTGCCGCCCGCGCGCAGCGTCAGGCCGATTTCACGCCGCGATCCTTGCATGGCGATGTCGAGCACCACGAGTTGCCCGGCTTCGCACTCGTAGTGAAGTTGTTGTGCGGATACGGCGGCGAGCATGTCCGTATGCATCAACAAACCGCGAATGACTGCAAGGTCGGCGGTTTCGACGGTCGGCATCGGCGGCTTGAGCTTCGCTCGCTTGAATTGCGCCTCAAACATGCCGCGCGCGGGTGCGTGGCTGCGCGGCAAAATCCATTGCGCGGATATCAGGTCCTTGAGCGACAGTCCGTCCTTATCGGCGAGCGGATGTCCGCGCCGTGCAAGCACCACGATTTCCTCCGACATGAGACGTTCGTTGATGAGTCCGCTCGACACATCGTTCTGGCGCAGCGCACCAAGCACGAAGTCGATGTCGCCGGCACGCAGTCCCGCGACGAGCGTTTCATACGCGCTCTCGTCGGTCACGATGCGCACGCCCGGATATCGGGCCGCCACGCGCGCTATCGCCCCCGGCAGGATCAAGGTTCGGCCAAGCGGCAGCGCGCCCACCGTCACGTAACCTTGAATCGTGCCGCGCAAAGCGGCGAGATCGTCGGGAATGTGCCTGAGTTCATTGAGCGCGCGGCGCACGTGCAATACGAAGGTTTCGCCTTCGCTCGTGAGCAAAAGTCCGCGCGGGCTGCGATAAAACAATTGCATGCCCGCGCCCGTCTCCATGATGCGGATCGCGCTGCTCACCGCAGGCTGACTGAGCCCAAGCGTCTGAGCCGCGCTCGGCATGTGACGATGACGCGCGAGCGCCGAAAAGAGTTGCAGACGCCGCGTGTTGAGCAGAAAGGCGGGCAATGCTCCACCCGTTGCGGTCCGACGGCGCGACTGGCGCGCCGAGCACCACTGCGCCAGTTCTTCGAGTTCCGCGAAAATCCGTTGGCAACGCAACAGCACTGCGCGGCCTGCTGGCGTCGGCAACATTCCTGATGGACGGCGTTCCAGCAGGGTCTCGCCGACGGCTGCTTCGAGTTCCTGCAGCGAACGTGTGACCGCCGATTGCGCGCGAAAAAGCGCGGCCGCGGCGCGCGTGGCGCTGCCCGTTTGCGCAACGAGCCGGAACGCGCGCAAGTAAGCGAGATTGAGCAGTTCGCGATTGTCCATATACAAGGCGCGTGTGTGCGAGAGCTATCGAATTGATTTATCGCATCGTAACGCTTTAGGGCGAGCGCGCTCAGATTTCCCTAATTCTTCACGCCGATCATGACGTCATGCAAGAACGAAACGCGTCATCGATGAGACGCCATCAAATGATCGGAGGGTAACGCCATGTACCAGCACATTCTCGTCGCCGTGGGACCGAGCTTTAGCGAAGCCGCTTTGTCGACCGCCATCGAGCGCGCACGCGACTGCAACGCGCGTCTCACCCTGTTACACGTGATCGTTTCGTCGCCGTGGTGGTCTGGCTGGCAAGCGGACAGCCTTTGCGATACGCCTGCGATCGTCAATCGATTCGCGCTTACGATTCGTCGAAACTGCGAGAAGATGCTGCAATGCGCGGGCATGCGGGCCGAATGGCGGACCCGCACGCTGCCCGGCAGTGGGCGCAGCATCGGCCGCGTGATTGCCAAAGAGGCCGAACGTCTCGACGCCGATCTGGTCGTGCTCGGCGCGAGCAAGAGCGTGTTCTTCAACGTGGGTCTGACTCATGTGCGCAACGTCGTATGTCGAAATACGGATCGGGAAGTGCTGATCGCTTCGGAACGCGGCGTTGTGAACGCGCACGTGATCGAAATGCGGGATGCGCCTTCGCATTCGTATCACGCGTGAAGCCGCGCGCTTAGACGTCGAGAATCCTGAATCGCTGCAATGTTTCGATCTGCATCGTGAGATTGCGTGTGCGATTTTCGCGGCAGAGCGTTTGAGCCGTTTGCGCATCGCCTTGCCGCAAAGCATCGATGACCGCGCGCAGACTCTTGGCCTGCGACTCGTCCAGCGGAATGAGCCGCAGCGTCGATTCTCGGGCGCGGCGCACCTGATCTGAACATTCGCCGACAATCTGTACGAGGCGCGGATTCTCGCTCAGTTCGACGAGACGCACATAAAACGATTCGTGCGCGTTAGCCCACGCATCCCGATCGTCTTTAGCAAAGGCGCGGTCCATTTCGTTGCACGCCTTTTCAAGCGTCTTCAACTCTCTTGCGCCGGGCTTTCGGGCCGCGACGGCCACCGCGGCTGTCGCTTCAAGACTCGTTTGCACTTGAAACGCTTCTTCGATATCCGCCATGGAAATATTCCGCACGCGCACGCCGTGGCGCGGAACAATCAGTACCAGACGCTCGTTCTGCAGACGAATCAACGCCTCGCGCACGGGTGTGCGGCTCACGCCGAATAAGTGAACGAGCTCCTGTTCAAGCATTTGCGTTCCTGGCCGCAATTCATTGCTCAGGATTTTTTCCCGCAACGCTAGATAAACTGTGTCGGTCGATTTCTCGCGCGGCTTGATGATCGCTTCGGCGGTCGGGGCTGGAGCCATGATGGGCGTTCCGATAACGTTGCCGTCGATGCACGGAGTGCCTTCATTATATGAAAAGAAAATTCGATGTATCGCTCAATGTATGCACTGATGCATAGCCGCAGGTTCGGATGCGATGTACCATCGGCGGCAATGCTGCGCTTCAAAGGGGGTTCGAGCATGGACGAGCGCGTCAAAGCAGTAACGAGCGAAAGGCTTGCCGACGAGACTAAACCCGCCAGACGCAACACGACCGAGCTGGCCTATCGCGAGCTGCGGCGCAGGATTATCGAAAGCGAGCTTACGCCGGGGTCGTATCTGCTCGAGCAGGAATTAGGGCTCATGCTCGGCTTCAGTCGCACCCCAATTCGCGAGGCTGCGCTGCGTTTGCAAGGCGAAGGCCTCGTGCAGATCGTGCCCCGTCATGGCATTCGTATCGTTCCCACTTCCATATCGGACATCAAGCACATTTATCAGGTGCTGATCAGCCTTGAATCGACGGCGGCGGCACTCGTCGCGGGCATGACAGGCGCTGATCTCACGCCGCTCGTGGATGCATGCAAGACCATGACCGATGCGTTCGAGCGCGGCGATATGCTCGCCTGGGCCGCCGCCGACGAGGTCTTTCATGAAACGCTCGTGACCATGAGCGGCAATGCGCGCCTGCGCGGCATCGTCATGAATTGCCGCGACCAGGTGCATCGCGTGCGGCGCTTTACGCAGATGGTCAAGCCGCATCCGCAACCGCTCAAGTCGATCGAGGAGCATTACGCCATCATCGACGCCATGCGTTGCGGCGATGCAGCGAAGGCAAGCGATCTATATCGCGCACATCGCGAGCGGGGCTGGCGCAACCAGACTAACGTGCTGCAGCAATACGGCATTCAGCAAGCCTAAGCCGCCCTAAAAAAAGGTCTTAGCGGCGCGCGACACGCGGGTATATACGCCCATCGAAAATCTGGACTTTAGCGAATTTAATGCATACATTAACTTGCACGGTTATCCGATACGACCGTGCAAGCGATGCAATCAGCGTGCAATCGCTTAGCCGAAACAAGGTCAGAGAAAGTCCATAAAACGAAGTGCGGCCGCACGCGTCGGGCATGTTGCGAGACCGCCGATCATGCATGGAGACGCCTACATGTTTTCGCTTGGAAAGGTCGGGAGAATCGCGCGCAGTGTTTGCTTGCTTGCTTTAGTGAGTGCCGCGAGTGTGCAGGCCGCGCCGCTCACGGTCACGCACTGGGGCGACGGCATGTACGGCGTTCCCTTCGCAGTCGCAATGGAAAAGGGCTATTTCAAGGAAGAAGGCGTGGACGTGACGGGCTTCATCACGTCTGAAGGCGGCGGCACAACGGTGCGCAATGCGATGGCCTCCGAGATTCCTTACGGCGAGGTCGCGCTGCCCGCGGCAATCTCTGCGGTCAAGCAAGGCGTCGATCTGACCATCGTGCATGGCGGCGTGCAGAGTCTGGCCGATCTCGTGTGGGTCGAGCTGAAGAACGGCACGATCACCAATATTCAGCAGATGAAGGGCAAGACAATCGGCTATAGCAGCCCGAAATCGACGACCGATACAGTCGTGACGATCGCGCTCGATCGCGCGGGCCTGACGGGGCAAGTGCAGCGCAAGCCGGTTGGCAGTTCGAGCGGCATGCTGACATCGCTGCAACAGGGCGCGGTCGATGTGGCCTACATGACCGAACCATCCTATAGCGCGAAGAAAGATCAGTTGCGCATTGCGTTCCGTTCGATGGATATCGTGCCGAACGAAACGCAGACGGTCGGCATCGTGCGCACGGATTATCTGAAGGCACATCCCGAAGTGATACGCGGCATCATCAAGGCGCGACGCAAGGCGGTGCAATACATCGCCGCGCACCGCGAGGAATCGGCGCAGATCCTGGCGAAGCAATACAAGATGGAACCGGCCGTAGCCGCATCGGCGATCAATAACGTGCTCGACTCCGATCCGAAGTACTGGAGCGAAGGCAGCTTCGATCGCAAAGGCATGGAGGAAGTGCTCAAGGGCCTGATTCTCGTGAAGGCGATTCCCGAAGGTCCGTTCGACTGGTCGAAGATCGTCGATGAATCGCTGTTGCCCGCCGATCTGCAAACCAAGAAGTGAGGCCGCGATGAGTGTGTTGTCACGTCGCACGAAAATATCGGTCGTATCGCGCGATACCGGGTCGCAAGACGCGGAGCGCGTGCAGGCGCGTTTGACCGATGTCACGCGCATCTATCCGGATGCGTCCGGCAAGGCGCCGTTTCATGCACTCGGCCCCGTGAGTCTCGAATTGCGTGCGGGTGAGTTCTTCTCGGTCGTGGGCCCATCCGGATGCGGCAAATCCACCTTGCTCGATGTGCTCGCCGGCTTGAATCCCGCGAGCGGCGGCACGGTCGAGTTCGAAGGGCAGCCTGTGGGGCGTGAAGTGCCCGATGGCGTCGCGGTCGTCTTTCAGGAGGACGCAAGCTTTCCCTGGCTCAACGTGTTCGACAACGCAGCCTTTGCCGCGCGTCGTGCGGGCGTGCCTGAAAGCGAAGTACGTGAACGCGTCGATCATGCGCTGTCGTTCATGGGGTTGAAGTCGTTCGCACGCGCTTATCCCGCGCAGCTCTCGGGCGGCATGCGTCAGCGCGTGTGCATCGCGCGTGCGATGGTCGTGCGTCCGCGTCTCATGCTGCTCGATGAACCCTTTGGCGCGCTCGATCAGCAAACGCGTCTTCTGATGGGCGATGAAACGCTCAAGCTCTGGCGCGATACCGGCGCGACCGTCATGTTGATTACGCATTCCATCGACGAGGCCGTGCTGTTGTCGGATCGCATCGGCGTGATGTCCGCGTGTCCGGGACGTTTTATCGCAACGATAGAGACGGGCTGGTCGCGACTGCGCGACAGCAAGATCGCGCTCGACGCACGTTTCGGCGAACTCACCGCACAAGTGTGGGGCTTGCTGCGCGATGAGGCATTGAAGGCGTTGGGGAGCCAATCGTGAATCAGGCGGCGCGCTGGCGCATCGGGCTTGTCGTTGCAATGCTCGTGTTGCTCGAGATCGCGACGCGTCTTGCGTGGATCAATCCTGTGTCGTTCATTCCGCCTTCGCGCATGGCCGTGAGCGCATGGGACATCCTGACGTCGGGCCAGTTCACCGTGGATATCGTGCAGACGCTCAGCAGCGCATTGCTGGCGGTGGTGCTGGCGGTGATCGTCGGGTTCATTGGCGGCGTGCTGCTGTTCAGGTTGCCGCGTCTGCGTCGCGTGCTCGATCCGTTGTTGCTCTCGTATTACGCGGTGCCGGTGTTCGTGCTGTATCCGATTCTTATCGTGATCTTCGGGCTGAATCGCTGGCCGCTCGTTGGTATCGGCTTCCTGTTCGCTGTCGTGGCGATGGCGGTGAACACGCTCAACGGACTCGAACGCGTACCGCGCGTGCTGCTGCGTACCGCGCGCGTATGCCGCATGAGCGCGCTCGATGAAATCCGCCTCATTACATTGCCGGCGAGCCTGCCGTTCGTCTTCACGGGCATCAAGCTGACCGTGGTGTATGCGTTCATCGCAGTGGTGGCGGGCGAGTTCGTGTTGTCGGGTTCCGGCTTCGGTTATCAGATCGCGTTCGCCTACAACGCATTCGATAACCCGACGATGTACGGCCTCATGGTCTTGATGCTGGTCTTCGTCACGACGATCAACGGCCTGCTGCGCCAGGCCGAAAGGCGTCTGTACCGGCGCATCAGAAGGGAGGCGGCATGACCGTCGTCGTTACGCATACGGCGAGACCTCGGCACACGCGGCGCTGGATGGACGCGCTCGTGCTGATCGTCGTGCTCGTCGCGTTGTGGCAGGGCTTGAGCGAAATGCTCGGACCCGATGTGCTCACGACGCCCGCGCGCACCGTGCAGCGAGCGCTGCATATCGTGAGCGATGTGGACTTTCCTCAGAGCCTCTATGTGACATCGCTCGCGTTTGCCTCGGCGTTTGCGATTTCAGCCATCGCCGGCGTCTGCCTGGGCTTGCTGCTCGGCTCGCGACGCATGGCCGGCGACGTCATGGAGCCGCTCATGATGGGCTTCTATTCGATTCCGAAGGTCACGCTCTATCCGGTCGTGCTGCTCGCATGCGGCCTCGGCCTGTGGGCGAAGATCGTCTTCGGCGTGATGCACGGCATCGTGCCGATCACGCTGTTCACGATGAACGCCGTGCGCAACATGCCGCCCATCTATGCGCGTGCGGCAAGAACGTATCGCATGAGCCCCGGCGCTTTCGCGCGCCACGTGCTGCTGCCCGCATGCGTGCCGGAAGTCGTCGCGGGCTTGCGCATCGGCTTTTCGCTGACCTTGCTCGGCACGTTGATCGGCGAGATGTTCGCGTCGCAGAGCGGCATCGGCAGATTGCTGATGATCGCGATGAACCGCAACGAAACCAGCACGATCATGGCGCTCGCGCTGATGCTCTTCGTCTTCGCAACGCTCGTCAATCTGCTGTTCCTTGCATGGCAGCGTCATCTCACGCATAGCGACTGATCATGAAAACACTCTTCGACAAGCTGTGGGACAGTCACGTCATCGCGCATCTTGCGGGCGGCGCCGATCTGCTTCAGGTGGACCGTCATCTGATGCACGAACTGACCGGCGTCGAAGCAGTACGCGTGCTGGAGCGGCGCGGCCTCGGCATCGATAGCCCCGCGCTCACGTTCGCCACGCTCGATCATGTGATCTCTACGTTGCCCGGCCGCCGCGCGGGCGATGCGGACTGGAGCACCGAAATGGTCGATGCGATGCGCACGCAGATGACGCATCACGCCATTCCTATCTTCGACATCGGTGCGGCGGGCCAGCAAGGCATCGTGCATGTGATCGGACCGGAGCTTGGACTCTCGCTGCCAGGCACATCCATCGTCTGCGCGGACAGTCACACCTGCACGCACGGCGCGATGGGCGCACTCGCGTTCGGCATCGGCTCGACGGAGGTCGTGCATGTGCTGGCCACGCAAACCATCCGGCAGAAGCGGCCGAAAACGATGCGCGTGCTTTTCGATGGCCGCGTGCGCGAAGGCGTGAGCGCGAAGGACATGATCCTGTATGTGATCGGCAAGATCGGCGCGGCCGGCGGCACGGGCTACGCGGTTGAATATGCGGGCGAGGCGATCGAAGCGTTGTCGATGGAAGGACGGCTCACGTTGTGCAACCTCAGCATTGAACTGGGCGCGAAGTTCGGCCTCGTAGCGCCGGACGAGACCACGTTCGCTTATCTGCGCGGCAAGCCGTATGCGCCGCAAGGCGAACTGTTCGATCGCGCTGTCGCAGACTGGAGATCGCTCGCGACGGACGAGGGCGCACACTTCGATCGCGAAGTGGTTGTCGATGCAGCGGCGATTCGCGTGCAGGTCACGTGGGGCACGAGCCCCGAGCACGTTATCGCGCTCGACGAAGCGATTCCCGATCCCGCGGCGCTGACCGACGAGTCGCGTCGCAATGCGGCGCAAGGCGCAATCGACTACATGGGCGTGCGCGCGGGACAGCATCTCGAGGAACTGGCCGTGGACCGCGTGTTCATCGGTTCGTGCACCAACAGCCGCATCGAGGACTTGCGCATGGCGGCGCGCGTCGTCGATGGTCATCATGTCGCGCGCAACGTGAAGGCGTGGGTCGTGCCCGGTTCGCTCACGGTTGCGCGGCAGGCGCATGAAGAAGGACTCGACGACATCTTTCGCGCGGCAGGCTTCGAATGGCGCGAGCCGGGCTGCTCGATGTGCGTCGGCGCGAACGGCGATGTCGTCGGGCGCGGTGAGCGTTGCGTATCGACGTCGAATCGCAATTTCGTCGGCAGGCAAGGGCCCGGCGCGCGCACGCATCTCGCGAGTCCGGCCGTTGCTGCAGCAAGCGCGCTTGCGGGACATATCGCCGCGCCGCACACGGGAGCATCGCAATGAAGGCCGTTACGACGATCACGGGGCCGGCTGCGCCGCTCTTGCGCGATAACATCGATACCGACCTCATCATTCGCATCGAACGCATCTCGCAACTCAAGCGCGGACAACTCGGACCTTATCTGCTCGAAACGCTGCGTTATCGCGGCGATGGCCCGGCAAGCGGCGAGCGCGAAGACTTCGTGCTCAACCGTCCCGAGTTTCGTCAAGCCTGCACCGTGCTCGGCGGCACGAACTTCGGTTGCGGAAGCTCGCGTGAAATGGCGGTATGGGCGCTCGAAGAAGCGGGCATCCGCTGCGTGATCGCACCTTCGTTCGGCGACATCTTCTACAACAACTGTCTGCAAAACGGCTTGCTGCCGGTGCGGCTCGACGCAAACGAAATTGCGCGTATCGCCGATGCCTCGCGCGATGGCGCGCATGTCGAAGTCGATCTGCGCGCGCTCGAAATTCGCGCACCAAAGCTCGACGCGATTCCCTTCGAATTCGATGCAGCGCAACGCGAAGCATTGCTCGAAGGACTCGACGAGATCGACCAGACGCGCCGCATGAGCGAGCAGATTGCGCAATTCCGCGCCGCTGACCGCAATGCGCGTTGCTGGGCCTATTTGAACTGACTTGTTTCGAATCTTCCGGAGACTCATCTTGACCCGTTCCGCACGCTTTCGCGAGTTGTTCAAGGAAGGTCCTTTCGTCTGCATGGGCGCGCACGACGCCATCACCGCGATGCTGGCCGAGCAGGCGGGCGCGAAGTCCATCTATGTGTCGGGCTTCGTCGCGTCGGGCGTGGTCGCGGGACAACCGGATGTCGGCGTGTTGTCGCAAACGGAGATGTTCGAGCACATCCGCCGCATTTGCCGCGTGACGTCGGTGCCTATTTTCGCCGATGCCGACACAGGCTACGGCGGCATCCTCGATGTTCAGCGCACCATGCGCCTATGGGAAGAAGCGGGCGCATCCGTGTTGCATCTGGAAGATCAGGCGCTGCCGAAGAAATGCGGCCACTATGCGGGCAAGCAGCTCGTATCGAAAGAAGAGATGGTGCTCAAGTTGCGCGCAATGATCGAAGCGCGCCGCGATCCGGATTTCTTCATCGTCGCGCGCACCGATGCAATAGCGGTAACAGGTATCGACGATGCCATCGCGCGCCTCGAAGCCTATGCGCACGCGGGCGCGGACGGACTCTATGCCGATGCACCGGAGAGTCTCGAACACATGCGCGAACTCACGCGCCGTTTGAAGCCGCTCGGCAAGCCGATTCTTTTCAATCAGGCGCGCACGGGAAAAAGCCCTTACGTGTCGATGCAGGAAGCCTACGAAATAGGCTTCGATTACACGTTGAGCCCCATCGAGCCGATGCTTGCAATGCATAAGGCCGTGAAGGACATGCTGGCCATATTCATGCGCGAAGGCACGACCGACTCCATCGCCGATCGCCTGACGCCGTTCGAGGAGTACAACCGTTTCGTCGGACTCGATCGTGCAATGGAAATCGAAAAGCGCTTTGCGAGCGGCGTGCAATCCAAGACTTAATGCACAAGCGCGATCAACCGTCGATGGTTTCGTGCACGCCTTGTTCGCCGCGCTTCCAGTATGCGGACGCGCGAATGCGCCGCTTGTCGATGCCGCGTTCCGTGCATAGCAACTGCCGCACCGCGCGCATGAGCGTGGCTTCGCCCGCAGCCCAGACATAGCCTTCGCCTTCGGGCACGAACGTCTCGCGCAACGCGAGCAGCAGCGCGCCGCCCGGATGCTCGCTCTCGTTGCGATAACGCCATTGCGCATAGAGATCGGCGCGCGTGTCGAATTCGATGCGCGCCGATTGATCGGCCACTTCGATCAGCGTCGCGACGCGCGTGCCTTCCGGCAACTCTTCAAGACGACGCGCGATGGCGGGCAACGCGGTTTCATCGCCGATCATCAGATGCCAGTCGAATTGCGTGGGAATCACAAACGATCCGCGCGGCCCGCCGATGCCGAGATACTGGCCCGGCTTCGCTTGCGCGGCCCACGCCGTTGCGGGACCGGCTTCATGCAGCGCGAATTCGATATCGAGTTCACGCGTCGCGCGATCATGACGGCGCGGCGTGAAATCGCGCGCGATCGGGCGCGGCTTCGACGGATCGAACACAGGGCCATCGGGACCGGCTTGCGGGATGGCGGGCATCGACTCGCCGGGCTGCGGAAAGAAGAGCTTCACGTGATCGTCGAATGAAGCGCTGACGAAGTCTTCGAGATCGTCGCCGGTGAAGGTTACGCGCACGAAATGCGGATTGAGCGCCTGTACGCGCTTCACTTGCAGCAGGCGAAACTTGAGCGCATGACGCACGCGCGTGACATCCAGATCGGGCCGGTCTTGCAGGATGGAATTGGTCATCGTGTAAGGCTCCTTCTCACGCCTGTTTCGGCGGGGGGGTCTGTTCGATTTCAGCGGTCGCGCGAAAGAGGATCGCGGCGATGCGGCGCTGTTCGTCGGGCGATGCATCGGTACGCAATAGCAGCGCTTTCTTCATCGCGCGGCGCGCTGAAATCAATTCGGCGACCCAGCCGCTGTCGCCGGATGTGTCGTCGGTGTCCTCGCCCATGTAGGCGCGGCGCACGAGGTCCATCTTGCGGGCGAAGTGCGTGAGCTTCGCGAGCATGATGTCCACGCGTTCGCGATTGCTCGCGAGATAGTCGCGGCCCGCATCCGAAAGCGCATAACGCTTGCGGTTTCCTTCGAGTTCGACGGTCGTATAGCCAAGCTCTTCGAGATAGGTGAGCGCGGGATACACCATGCCCGGACTCGGCGTATAGAAACCGTTCGAACGATCTTCCAGCGCCTTGATGAGTTCGTAGCCGTGACGCGGTGCTTCCGCGAGCAGGGCGAGGAGCAGCAGTTGGAGGTCGTCGGAGGAAAACTTGCGGCCGCGCGGCATGCCGTCTTCGCCGCCGAATCCACCCATGCCGCCCATGCCGCCGCCCATCCCACCCATGCCGCCGGGGCCGCCGCCATGACGATGGCGGCCGTTCATGCCCCAGCGCTCGAACGCCAGGCGTTCCGCCCATTCGGGGGCGCCGAAAGGAAAATCAAAACCGAAGGCGCGAAAACCGGCTTCACGCGCACGTTGAAAGCAACGGGATTTCATGGTGAACACTCCAGATATGTCGTAAAACATATCTAAAGATATATATCGTAAGAGTGTCTGTCAAGACGATTTTTGCGATGCGCGCGTCCGGGCGCGTGCGCCTAGAATCACGCGAATCGTCCCTTTCATTGGAAATCGAATGAGCCACTTCCTTCCCGTCAAGCTGGAACACGCCAGCCGCCTCATCAATCATGGTCCGACGGTGCTCGTTACGAGCGCGCACGGCGGCCGCCGCAATGTCATGGCAGCGGCGTGGTCGATGCCCGTCGAGTTCACGCCGCCGCGCATCGCCGTCGTGATCGACAAGAGCACGTACACGCGCGAGCTTGCCGCCGCGAGCGGAACGTTCGGCATCTGCGTGCCGGGCTACGCGATGATGGATCTGACCTACGCGGTCGGTTCGTCGAGCGGGCGCGACATCGACAAGTTCGAGGCCTTCGGCATCGATACGGTGGAGGGGCCGGTGCTGAAACTGCCGCTCATCGAGACGAATTGCGCGGCGTGGCTGGAGTGCAGGCTCATCGACGAGAAGCATACGGAAGACGCCTACGACACCTGTTTTGCCGAAGTCATCGCGGCCGCCGCCGATGCGCGCGTGTTCTCGAACGGCCACTGGACGCTCGACGATTCGAATCAGCCGCTGCACACGCTTCATCATCTGGGCGCGGGCAAGTTCGCGCGCGCTTCGTCGATGGAGCAGGCCCGGCCGATCACGCCCGCCGTCTAGAGCATTCGTTCCAGCCCGCAAACAACGGGCTAAAGATTTCCCTTTCCTCAGTCGATATAGAGAGACGTCGATCGCGAAAGTCCGGCAGGCTATTCGCGGCGACGCTTTCGATCCCGCGATCCGTTCCACGAAATCGGACGCGGGCGATAGATGGGCGAGAACGGCTCTCGTAACCTTTACTGCGGCGCGAATGACGCGTCGTGGAGTGGGCGCGTCGAGGACCGATCGCACCATCGGGGAACAGGGGTGCGGTATGAAGCAACGTTTTTCAGTCTTGCGGTTTCTGGTTTATCTCGTCGGCTTTACCAGCCTGCTTGTGTTGAGGCTCGTCGTCTCGCCCGACGGGCAAAGCGGCATGACGACCTATCTCGCATGCGTGGCGGCGCCCGCGGCGGGATATATGGTCTATTACGCGTCGTCGGCAGGCTATCTGCGCAATCTGATGAGCGGCGTCGTCGTGTATCTGGCGCTCGGCGCCGTGGTGGCCGCGTGTCCGCCATTCGTGCTCTTGCTCGCATTCTGGACGCTCACGGGGCTCGTGAAGCAGCGGCGCGCACTGCTGCTCTATGCGCTCGCGAGCATCGCGCTCTTCGTCCTGATCTTTCCGATGCCGTTCGCGCAGCGCATCGGCATGCCCGAACTCGCGGGTGCGCCGGCGGCCATCGCCTATCTGGGCTTTGCGATCGCGTGGTCCGTGTGGGCGTCGCGCAGCCCGTTACGGCTCGGCCTCTTCAAGTCTTCCACGATGCTGCTCGCCGTGCCGTTGATCGCATCGTTCGTCGCGCTCGTCGGCGGCGGCATGTTGAGCCGTCCGGAGCGGCGCGTCCGCAATTCGATGATGCGCGCCCGCAAGGCGATGACGCTGGCGCTGCCATCGCCAACACAGGCGCAGACGCGCCCGGCCGCTCCAGCAATCTCCGTGGGCGAGTTGATGCAGCCGATGACCGTGGCGGACTGAACCGCCTGCCGCGCTCGTCGCGGCATGGCATTTTGCATAACGCACTTTGCATCCAAAATGCCACGACGTTGCATCGTGGCCGAATCGCCCTGCGCCGCCCGACGCTGTGATAAAAACAAGCACAATCACGCACAGCCCGAACACGGACCAGGAGACCCGATGACTTCCCCCCGGCACATGCAGAAAACCCCGCAGGAAGCCCCGCACGAACCGCTCACGTCCTACTATCCCGACGAAACGAAGCGGCGCGTCTGGCTGCGCGGCATGTTCGACCGCACCGCGCCCGACTACGACGCAATCGAACGCGCGATGGCCTTCGGCTCCGGTCCGTGGTATCGGAATCGCGCGTTGCGCTCGGCGGGTCTTGCGCGCGGCATGCGCGTGCTCGATGTCGGCATGGGAACGGGTCTCGTCACGAGGGAAGCGGTGGCGATCACCGGCGACGCTGCGCTCGTCACCGGTGTCGATCCGAGTCCGGGCATGGTCGGAGAGGCGCATCTGCCGGCGGGCGTGGAAACGCGCATCGGCAGCGCGGAGAATCTGCCGTGCGATGACGCCGTCTACGATTTCCTGAGCATGGGTTTCGCGCTGCGCCACGTCGGCGATCTCGCGCAAGTCTTCGACGAATATTTCCGCGTGCTCGCGCCCGGCGGCCGTCTGTGCGTGCTCGAAATCACGCGTCCCGCGCATGGCGCCGGACGCGCCGCGCTGAAGTTCTACATGCGCGGCGTGGTGCCGTTGATCGCACGGATCGTCGGGAAGAAAGAGGAGAGCGTGGAGTTGATGCGCTACTACTGGGACACGATCGAAGCCTGCGTGCCGCCCGACACGGTGCTCGCCGCGATCCGCCGCGCGGGTTTCGTCGACGTGCGCCGCGACGTCGAACTCGGCATCTTTTCCGCTTATTGCGCGACGAAGCCGGCCGGCTGAGCGGCGTCGAGGATCACGGCGGCGCGTCCGCTCAGCAGCGCGCGGCCCGCGCAGCGAACGTCGAAGCGATACAGCACCGTGTTGTCGTCGCCGCCGATGCGTTCGGCTTCGATGTCGAGCGGGGCGTCGAGCGTGTCGAGCCGGTCGATATGCGTCTGCACGCCGCGCACGCTCGTCAGCATGCCCACGCGCGGGCGCGCCTGATCGCCTGCGCCCGAGCCGACCAGCGCCCCATGCACCGCCATCGCCTGCGCCGCGTATTCGATGCCGCAGACCGCCGCGAGCCGTCCCTTCGAGCGCAACGGATTCTCAGCGCAAAGGTGGCTCGTCGCCGTGCAGCGGATGCGCTCCGCGTCCCACGCGACAACGGCGTCGAGCAGACACATCGAGCCGTCGTGCGGAATGCGCGCGGCGATCCAGTCGCGTTCGAGAAACTGGGGCAATGTCGCGGTCATGACGGCTCGACATCCACGGCGAGCCGCGTGTCGTCGAGATAATCGAGCGCCACGTTCGCCGCCCGTCCGCGCGCAATCGCGTCCAGCAAAGGCAGCGCACGCGCCGCCGGATTCGACAGGCGCAGCGCTTCGAGGCCAGTATCGGCGAAGGTGAGCGCGGGCGTATCGACGAGACGCGCCTCGATGCGCGCCAGCGTGCGTGCGCTCGGTTCGGGCGCGAGCACGAGCGCGACGCCGAACGAATCCGCAATCGGGCGCACGCGATGCAATGGCTCCGGATATTCGGTGTCGTAGGCGACGAGCAACGTCGCGACGCCATCGACGCTCACTTGCGCGAGGCTCTCCAGCAAGCCCGCCGCGAAGCTACCGTCATACGCGCACAGCACGTTCGATGCGGCCATCGCGCGCGTCGCGATACTCCAGTAGCCTGCCGGCGCGTTGTGAACCGAGTTGTGAAAGCGGGTGGGCGACAGTTGCGGCTCGTCGCTCGCGAGGGTTTCGCAGATCGCGTGGAAATTGCCGCCGTCGCCGCCCGATGCCGCGAACACGGACGCGAGGGTGGCGGCATCGCGCCCGCTCGCCGCGACCGCTTCGTGCGCGGCGGCGAGCGCGGCGCGCACCACCGGCCCGGTGCGGCGGCGCTCGGCGGACGGCAATCCGGCAGGCGCCGGCAGCACGGTCGGCGCGGCTTCGCGGGCCACGCGTTGCGCGAGCACGTCCGCCGTGTGCGGCCAGTCCGCGAGCCCCGGTCCGATCACGCCGATCCCTTCGATATACGCGCGCAATGGAATCATGCCGATGCCGCTCCCCGCGCCTCACGCGCGCCGCGCCCGAAGACGAGACTGCAGTTCGTGCCGCCGAACCCGAACGAATTCGACAACACCGCGCGCAACGGCGCGTGCCGCGTGGCGATCACGTAATCGAGGCCGAGCGCCGGGTCCGGTTCGCTCGCGTTGACGCCCGCCGGAATCATCTGATGCCTGAGCGCGAGCGCGGCGATCACCGCTTCGAGCGCGCCTGCCGCGCCGAGCGTGTGGCCCGTCGCGCCTTTGGTCGAACTGCACGGCACGCGGTCGAAGACGCTCGTCAGCGCCCGGCTCTCGGCGGCGTCGTTGCTGGGCGTCGCGGTGCCGTGCAGATTCACGTAGCCGATATCGCGCGCATCGAGACCGGCGCTCGCAAGCGCCTGTTGCATCGCCATGCGCGCGCCGAGTCCGTCCGGATGCGGCGACGACATATGATGCGCATCGCTCGATTCGCCGATGCCGAGCAGACGGATCGCGTCGTCGTCATTGGCGTGTTCGGGCGATTCGCGTTCGAGCAGCCCGAACGCCGCTGCCTCGCCGATCGAAATGCCGTCGCGATGAAGATCGAACGGCTTGCACGGCCCCGGCGCGAGCAGTTCGAGCGAATTGAAGCCGTAGAGCGTCGTGAGACACAGCGTATCGACGCCGCCGACCACGGCCACGTCGATGAGACCGGTTTCGAGCATGCGCCGCGCGGAGGCGAACACCTTCGCCCCCGACGAACACGCCGACGACACCGACACCGCCGGTCCGCGCAGCCCGAAATACGCACGCACGAACGCGGCCAGCGAATAGGGATTGTGCGTTGTCGCGTAGTTGAAATCGGCGGGCAGCGCGCCGTTCGCCGCATCGCGGCGCTGGTACGCAAGCTCCGTCTCCAGAATGCCCGCCGTGCTCGTGCCCATGAACACGCCCACGCGTTGCGCGCCATGCCGCGCGATGGCTTCGCGCACGCGCGCCTCGAAGCCGTCTTGCGTCATCGCCATTTGCGCGAGACGGTTGTTGCGGCAGTCGAATTCGGCGAGATCGGCGCGCACGGGCGCGTCCTCGATGCCCGCGACGCGACCTGTGAACGTGCCCAGCGCGGCGCCTTCGAAGTCGCAGGGCGCCAGGCCGGCGCGTCCTTCGGTGAGTGCGGCGAGCGTCGCGTCGAGACCGCGGCCCGCGCAACTCGTGGCGGTGAAATTCGAAAACAGAAGAGGGTTCACTGCGTGCCGATCCTCGAGGTCCGATGGCATTCGATATTCGATGAATTGTAACAAACGAGGTGTTTCCGCCCCGTCGCCGGTCAGGCTGACGGCCGCGCAATCAGCAGACGATTGGCGTCGTGCGCGCCGTGGCCCATCGGCACGAGCGTCACCTGAAAGTGCAGTGCATCGAGCAGCGCCAGCCAGGCCGGTTCGCTGCGGCAGGTGAGGGCGTTGGTGCGCCCGGAACGGGCAACCTGCATGCCGAAGTCGACGGCGCGATCGAGGCCCGCGCGCCAGCCGGCGGCGGCGTCGCTCACGCGCAAGAGCAGCACGCCGTCCGGCGCGAGGCTTTCGCGCACGCGGCGCAGGACGGCTTCCTGTGCGTCGGCGTCGATGTAATGCAGCACATCGCACGCGACGACGACATCCGCCTGCGGAAACGGCACGCGGCGAATATCGTCGCAAATAAGGCTGACCTGCGCCCGATATGCCCGCAACGCAATGCGCGCCCGTTCGACATCGCGCGGCGTCATTTCGATGCCGTGAATCGAGCGCACCGCGGGCGGCGCGGACCAGTGCGCGGGCCATGCGGCGGCGTTGTCGCGATGCCACGCGTGCGCGCCGAGCAGCCACGCGGCCAGCAGTCCTTGCCCGCTGCCGAGATCGAGAATGCGGGCGCCGTCGGGAATCAGGCCGTTCGCCAGAATGTGGGCGAAGAACGGATCGTGACGCAGCTTGCCGAGCGCGAAATGCCACGCGAATCGCCCTGCGGCGCGGTAAGGGCGGCCGGCGGCATCGATGAGCGCGGCCGGAATCATCTAGACGATCGCCTCGCGCAAGGTCACGGTGTGCAATCCGCGCTCGGCGGCCACGCGCAGCACCGTGTCCAGCGCGGCCAGCACGACGGGCGCGCCGTTCGCGTCGCGGGCGGCGTGGCCGTCGTGGAGCAGCAGAATGTCGCGCGGCGCGACGCCGTCCAGCAGACGGCGCGCGACAAGCGCCGCATCGCCGGTGCGCGTATCGAAGCCGCGCCGCGTCCAGCTTGCGAGCTGTAGCCCGAAGCCGCACAGCACGGGTTCGAGAAACGGATTGCGCAGCCCGGCGGGCGCGCGAAAGAACAGCGGCGGCGTGCCCGCGATCTCGCCGAGCGTCGTCTGCGCGGCGTCGATCTCGCGCCGCAACGCGCCCGGACCTTGCAGCGAAAAGTGATGCCGATGCCGCTGGCTATGATTTTCGACCGCGTGTCCGCGCGCGACGATCGCCTCGACGATGCGCGGATGCCGCCGCGCCCGCTCGCCGATACAAAAGAACGTCGCGCGGGCGCGATGCGCATCGAGCAGATCGAGCACGCGTGGCGTGACGTCGGGATCGGGACCGTCATCGATTGTGATCGCGATGCGCGCGCCCGGCTGCTCCGGCAACGTCGTCCAGTTGTGACCGAGCAGCGTGCTGCGCGGCCAGAGCCCCGCCGCCGTCAGCGCCAGATGCGACGCGATCACGCCGCCCGCCGCCCACGGCCACGTCGCGGGCGCGACGGCCAGCGCCGCGAGCGCGCCCGCATGCACGGCCGCCGCGCCGCCGACGAGCGGCGTCGGCCGCCAGCGGCGCGGTTGTCCGGGCGCGGGATGGCGCGCGTTCATCGTGATCGGCCCGGACGCGGCGCGAGAATCGCCGAGAACAGGAGCGCGAGGATCGCGCCGGGGCCGACCGTCAGCCCGAACGTCTTGAGCATCGGCACGCTGGAGAGCGCGAGCAGGCCGAAGCCCAGCACCGTCGCCAGATTCGCGATCGCGAGCGACACGAGCGTTTGCGGCGAAATTGCGTTGACGTCGCCATCGGCGTGCGCGCGATAGTTGAAGAACAGCGCATAGTTCGAGCCGACCGCGACGATCAGCAACATGCCGATCAGATGCAGGATCGTGAGCGACTTGCCCGCGAGCGCAAGCCCCGCGATCACGACGATCACCGCCGCGACCAGCGGCGCGAGCGTGCGCGCCGCGCGCACCGGCGAGCGCAGCGCGAGCACGAGCAGCACGACGATCGCGGCGAAACCGCCGAGCGACAGGCGAATGTCCTCGTGCACGTAGTTCTGATAGAGGCGGTCGGCCTCGGCTTTCATATCGACGAACAGCGCGTCCGGCACATGCGCCGACGCCAGCGCCGCGCGGATTTTCTGCGCCTGCACGTCCGAGCCCGCCGCGGCGCGCAAGGGCAGCATGGCGGTCCAGCGGCCGTCGCGTTGCGTGAGGAGCGAATCGACGGCAAGCGCCATCGACGTGCCTTGCAGATCGGCGCGGCGCAGCGGCGGCTGGGCGCGGGCGGCGTCGACATCGGCGATGAAGGGCGCGAAGACTTCCGGCTTCACGCGGATCGTCTGATCGCGCAGGGCGGCGGCGAGACGCGCACGCAGATCGTCGGCGGCGGGGAGGCTCGCGATGCGCGCACGCTGCGCGGCATCGCTCGGCAGATAGCGCGCCGGGCTTTCGTAACCGGCGATCACGCCCGCGTCGACCAGCGGCTGCAATTGCCGGGCGAGCGCTTCCGCGCGTTCGAGCGCCGCCTGCTCGCTCGCCGCCGACACCACGGCGAGATAACGCACGTCCGGCGCGCCGACGTCCGCGCGCAGGCGTTCGTCGAGATTCTGGCTTGCCTTTGGCACCGGACTCAGCGCGGCCAGTTCCTGACTCCACAGACCGTGCCGCTGCATCAGCAGCACGGCAAGCGCCGCGACCAGCAGCAGCGCGAGCGCCACACGCAGACGCGACGCCCGCGCCGCGAAGCGCGCAAGCACGTTGCCTAAACGCGAGACATCGCGGATCGCGAAGCCTTGCGGCAACAGATGCGGCAGCACGAAACGCGTGACGATGCCCGCCGTCGACAAACCGACGATCGAATACAGCCCGAGTTGCACGAGACCCGGAAAGCCGGAGAAGAGCATCGATGCGAAGCCGCAGATCGACGTCAGCACGCCGAGACGAATCGTCGGCCAGAAGCCCGCGACCCAGTCCTTCAGCGACTGCTTGCGCTGGCCGAAGGTCATGCCCGCCGACTGCACGAAGAGATAGATCGAATAGTCGACGGCCTCGCCGATCAGCGTCGTGCCGAAGCCGAGCGTGAGTCCGTGCACCGTGCCGAACGCGAGGCTCACGGCGGCGACGCCCGCCGCCACGCCCGACAGCACCGGCATCAGCCCGAGCAGCAAGGTCGGCACCGAGCGGTACACCGCGAGCAGCAACACGACGATCAGCGCGATGCTCGCGGCGGACAGCCAGCGCACGTCGCGCGTGATCGTGTCGCGCGTCTCGACGGCGAACACGCCCGGGCCGGTCATCAGCAACCGGTACGGCGACGCGCCCGGCGCCGCCTGCCGGAACGCCTCGCGGATGGCGGCGAGCGCGCTTGCCTGCGCATCGGTGTCGGAGCCGGCGCTCGCGGTCTGCGCGAGCAACACGGCGCGCTTGCCTTCGCGCGATGCCCACACGCCATCGAGCATCGCGGGCTGCGCGCCGCTGTCGAGCTGGCTCACGAGCGCGGTGACTTCGCCGGTCGGATCGTGCGGTAGCAAGTCCTTGGTCATCATGCCGGCGGAGGAGGACAGCAGATCGAGGCTGTCGGCGAGTGCGGACTTGAGGCCCGCTTCGCTGAAACGTTCGGGCGTGACCGCCGGACTCAGCTGGTAGCGATGCTCGTAGACGAAGCGCTCGTCGCGCGCCTGCCCGACCGGTTCGCCGTTGTTGATGGCGGAGAAACGCGTGTCGTTGCGCAGTTGCGCCGCGAGCTTGCGCGATACATCGGCGCGTCCGGCCGCATCGCCGCCATCGATGCCGACGAGAATCAGCCGCGACACCAGCCCGTCGCGCAATTGCTCGACGAGCACGCGCTGCTGCGCGCTCGGCGAGCGCGGCAGAAACGCGGACAGATCGGCAGAAAAGTGCGTGCGCGCGATCACGCCCGCGCACGCCGCCAGAAAGCACAGCCAGGCGATCACGGAGGGCTCGCGAAGTATCCGCAAGGCACGCAGGGCCGCGACGAGACCGCGCTCGCGTGGCGACATCGCGTCAGTGCGACGACGCGTCTTGCAGACGCATCAGCGAACGGTCGCCGTCGGCTTCTTTGATCTCGACGCGCGCGAGCGCAGCGCCCGTGCCGGCGAGCGTGATTTCGCTCACTTTCTTCTGCATGCGCGAATCGATCGGCACGAGCGTGAGCGTCCAGTCGTCGCCGCGGCCGTCGATCGACACCTTGTACGCGCTCTCCAGCGCAAAGCGGTTGCCCGCGAGCGTCGCGCGGATGCTTTCGATAAACGCGCCCAGTTCCGGATAGTTGCGCAGCGGAATGGTGACCTTGCGGCCGTTGCGATCGACGGTGAGCATGTCGCCATCGACGACGAGATTCTCCGGCTTCGGACTGACCGTATGCTTTTCCAGATGATCGGGCGCGACGAACACGAGTTCCCCCGACGACTCAAGCGGCTCCTGCGCGATCTTCAGATAACGCGTCTCGGTGAAGTGCGCGCGGCCTGATTTTTTCGCGCCGAGCGTGTTCATCAGCCGGTCGAGCGTCCAGCCGGAAGCGGGCGCGTCGGCGGCCTGGCTCAGCGACGAAGCGGCGCAGAAAACGACGGCGGCGAACATCGCGGAAAAAACTCGCATAAGCTCAGGAATCCCTCGTGACTTCGCGCAGACGGGCGCTCCGTGCGTTCGATGTGGCGCTCGGCCGCATGTCGCGCGCGGCGTTCGTCTGCCAGAAGTCGAAATAGTTGAACCAGTTGTAGGGCGCCGCGCGGCAGTATTTTTCCAGCAACGCGACATAGCGTGCGAGCGCGGCATCGACGGCGGCGGCGCGTTCGGCGCGGCCTATCTTCGAAAAATCGGCGATTGTCTCGAAGTGAATATCGTAGCGATTGCCGCCGAGATACAGCCCCGTCATGAACACGACCGGACGGCGCAGCACCGCCGCCATATGCAGCGGCCCGAGCGGAAACGCGGCGGGCGTGCCGAGGAAGTCGTGTTCGCGGAGCGCGTCGCCCGCCTGGCGCAGCGTGCGGTCCGCAAGTATGCCGACGAGACTGCCGGCGTCGAGCCGCTCGCGCACCTTGAGCATGGCATCGACCTTGCCGAGACCGATCACATCGTGATGCGCGGCCGGATTGACCGCGGCGAGAATGGCGTTGATCTTGCGCGCGTTTTCCTCGTACATCGTGATCGCGATGCGGATATGCGGCTGCGCCCGGCCGATCGCCCGCACCACTTCGAAGCTGCCGAGATGCGCGCCCATCAGAAACGCGCCGCCGCCGTCCGCCAGCGCCGCCTCGACTTCCTCGACGCCGTGCGTGCGGATATCGAACAGATCGAACCGTTCGTTGAGCAGATAGATGCGGTCGTGAATCGTCGATGCAAACGAGAACACATGACGATAACCGTCGCGCCAGCCCGCATGCCGCCCGAGCGCGCGATTCAGATAACCGCGCGACGCACGCCGCGCCGCCGGCGCGAACAGCACGAAATACGCGGTGATGATGCGCAACAGCACGCGTCCCGCGCGCCGCCCGAAGCGCAGCGACACCCACGTCATGAAGCGCAGCAACGCGAGGTTGCTGCGTTCCTGGCGCTCGGCCCAGTCGTCGCGATTCATGCGCGTCTTGTTCACGATGGCTGCGTGTCCGTAGCAGTCGATGTCGATGTCGATATCGACGATGCCTGCGGCGCCGCGAGCGCGCCGCTCGCCACGGCGCGAGCGCCTGCGCGAATCGTGAAGCGGACCGCGCCGCTCGCCGCCGTTTCGAAGGCGATATCGAGCGTCTCGCCCGGTTGCGCCGGGCTCAGGAATTTCGCCGATTCGATCCGGCACGCGTCGACACTTCGGCCGAGCGCGCCGCCGATGGCGTCGAGCGCGTGATCGAGCAAAACGACGCCCGGCACGATCGGGCGGCCGGGAAAATGCCCCGCCAGCGCGGGATGCTCCGGCGGCACGGTAAAGCTGAGCGCCGCGCGGCGCTTGCGCTCTTCGTCGATCAGCCGCGTCAGCACTTCGCGTGGCAGCTTGCCGGTGGCGTTGCGCGGCAGCGTATCGACGAACAGCAGCGGACGCGGCATGAACGCGGCGTCGATGCGCTCGCGCAGCGCCCGTTGCAAGTCCGCCGCCGCCAGTTCGGGCGCGACGACGAGCGCCATCAGGCGGCGCACGGGTTCGCCTTCGCCGTCGTCCGGTGGGTCGTCGGGCATGTAGAACACGCCATCGATCACGCCCGGCACCGCGTTCAGCTGATGATTCAGGTAAGCGAGCGACGTGCGCTTGCCCGCGATGTTGATGAGATCCGCCTTGCGTCCATGCAGCAAAAAACGCGTTGCGTCGATGAGTTCGAGCGCATCGCCCATCGGCACGGGCATTTCGACGTGGCCGCCCGATGCCCACATCGTCGTATCGCCGGAATCGTCGGCGCGGGGCGTGAGTGCGATGTCGGGGAACAATTCCCACGCGGCGGTGCGCGCGGTGCGGCGCGTCGCGATCTGGCCGGTTTCCGTGCTGCCGTAGATTTCCATGAGCGGTGCGTGCAGACGCTGTTCCGCGTCGAGCGCGAGCTTTTCCGACAGCGGCGCCGTCGCCGACAGCACGAGCGATGCGCGCGGCAACGCTTCTTCGTTGGCGAACAGCGCGCGCAGATGAATCGGCGAACTGACGAGCACGCGCGGCTCCGGCACGGCGGCGAGTTCCGCGCGGATATCGACGGGATAGAACGGCTGGCGGTTGCTGAACGCGAGGCCGCCGAGCAGCGCGAGCAGCACCGTCGATTCGAAGCCGTACATGTGTTGCGGCGGCACGGTGCCGACGAGCGTGGCCGCTTGCCGGTCCAGCAGGCCGAGACGCGCCGCCGCCGCACGCACGTTCTTGACGAGAAAACCCCACGTTTTACGATGCGGCACCGGCACGCCCGTAGAGCCGGATGTAAACACGTAAGCAACGACGCGTGCGCCGTCGATTTGCGGCACGGTCACGTCGGCCGTGCTCGAAAGCGTGGGCGCATTGTCCGGATAACGAACGCGCGGCAGATCGATGGCGCAATCGTCGCTGTCGTGCAGACAGAATGCGTCGGGCGCGAAGGAGGCCAGGGCGCGGACCATTTCGGGCGTGTGCGTCGACGGCAAAAGACTCGTCTTGCCCGCGACGAGCGTCGCGCACAAGCTCACCGTAAAGCGATAGCGATCCGTGCAGACGTTGAACACATGCCCGCCTTCGGGCAATGCCGCGGCCACCCGCTGCACGTCGGCCAGGAAGTCGCGCACGCGGACGGGCGCGCCGTCGCGCCAGGCGAGCGTCTGATCCGGCGACGCATGAAATACGAGCGGAAATGTCGGCATCGGTCGATTAATTGGGCGGAATCACTGCGCGCCGCTTCGGCGCATTTGCATCGAACGGGTGTAGGCGCGGATCGCGTCGAGCGGGCTCGACTGCTCCATGTCCGGCAGCGCGATCCGGCGGCACGCGTACTCGACGACGAACATCAGCCCGACGAGCGGCAACGCAAGATAGTTGGCGAACGTGGACCACGTGACGATCGACGCAAACGCGAACAGCAGCGTCGACACCAGCGCGGTGGCGACGAAGAACATCGTCCATGCGAGCGTCACGCGCCGCGTGTAGCGCACGACGCGCGCTTCGAGCTTGCCGTGGACCATCGCGGCGAATTGCGTACAGAGCGGCTCGCGGCCGGCGGCGAGCGTGCGGCCGAACATCCACGCGAGCGCGAGATTGAAGCCCGCGTGCTCCAGCCAGAGGCCCCAGCCGAAATGCGCGGTGAGCGGCGCGCGCCCGAACCACAAGGCCGCGCAGGCACACGCCCAGAGCGGCAGCAGCCACACGCGCGCGTTCGAGCGCGCGGCGGCGTTCAGCGCGATCAGCAGCAGCGGCACGATGACGAGCGCAAGCCCGAGGCCGTGCGCACCCGGAGTGGACGCGGCGTGATGCGCGGCGCACTGATACGCGACGATCGCCGCGACCGCGCCCGCCGCGCGCAACCGGCGTGCGGCGCTCATTGGCGGACCTCCGCCGTGTGCGAGCAACGCTTCAGGAAAAAAGTACGGGACATGGATTGCGGCTGCGGCGTCTTACGAAACGCTCGGTCGTTGAACAAAAATTCGGCAGTCGCCCGCCTGACGTTTATTTTCTCGCGAGGGTGCGAGCCCGGTCTGTAACCGATTGTTTGCGGCTCTTACATTCGTCAGACGGGCCGATTTTACCCTACGCCCGCCGCCGCCCGGCCCCGCCGCGAGATCACTGATTTTTCTCAATAAAATCGGGCCGGGACACGCCATACGGACGGTTACCTTTCCTACTAGGCGTCCCAAGGGGGTTCGTCTAGAATTTCGCCACTGCAATTATCTCGATAACAGGCTGCCGGCAGCGTGCGGAGAACGCGGGGCGCACATCTTCCGAGCGGCCCTCGCCGCGTGTTTTTGCGCTGGTCTGACCAAACGATGAATGAACTGGAAAGAGAGCTCGCCGAGCTGATCGTCGCCGAATTGAATCTGGAGGATGTCGATCCCCAAGCCGTCTCGGCGGACACGCGCTTGTATGAAGAAGGGTTCGGGCTCGATTCCATCGACATCCTGGAGATCGCGCTGCTGATCTCGAAGAAATACGGGTTCGAGCTGCGCTCGGACAATCCGGACAACCAGAAAATCTTCGCGTCCTTGGGCGCGCTCGCGGCGCATGTTGCCGCGCATCGCACGAAATAGGGCGCGGCGCGGTCTCAGATGCGCGCAGCCGCCGTCACGCGAGTGAAATCCGCCGCATCGAGACTGGATGACGCGTACGCGCGTGCGTGGCGACAGCGGAAACCAACCAGCGGAGTGCAATCGATGACGGAAGCCAGGCCATGCGCGCGCTCGTAACCGGCGGCAGCGGCGCCATTGGACAGGCGGTAAGCCGGACGTTGGCTGCGGCCGGGCACGAAGTCTGGATTCACGCGAATGGCGGCATCGAACGCGCTGAAAGCTGTGTGCAAGCAATTCGCGCGGCGGGCGGTACGGCGCATGCAATCGCCTTCGACGTAACCGATCCCGACGCCACCGAAACCGCGCTCGCGCGCATTCTGGCGGACGGTCCGGTGCAGATTCTCGTGAACAACGCCGGCATCCACGACGACGCGCCGATGGCCGGCATGACGCGCCAGCAATGGCGGCGCGTCATCGACGTCACGCTCGACGGTTTTTTCAACGTGACGCAGCCGCTGCTCATGCCGATGATCCGCACGCGCTGGGGCCGTATCGTCAATATGTCGTCGGTGTCGGGGCTGATGGGCAATCGCGGGCAGGTCAACTATGCGGCCGCGAAGGCCGGGCTGATTGGCGCGACGCGTGCGCTTGCGCAGGAACTGGCCTCGCGCGGCATCACGGTGAACGCCGTGGCGCCCGGCGTGATCGACTCGCCGATGCTTGGCCAGGCCTTTCCGCCCGAGCGCATCAAGCAACTGGTGCCGGCGCAGCGGGCGGGAACGGCGGAGGAAGTCGCGGGCATGGTCGCGTATCTGGTGTCGGATGCGGCCGCCTATGTCACCGGACAGGTCTTGTCCATCAACGGCGGTATCGGCTAACGAGCTGCGCAGGCCATCCGGAGGAGTATCGATGCAGGACAACGCGCAAACCTGGGACGTGGCGGTGATCGGCGGCGGTCCCGCCGGATCGACCGCGGCCACGCTGCTCGCGGATCGCGGTTATCGCGTGCGCGTGCTGGAAAAGGCACGGCATCCGCGCTTTCATATCGGCGAATCGCTGTTGCCAGCCAACTTGCGGCTGTTCGAGAAACTTGGTGTCGCCGACGAAGTGCGCGCCATCGGCATGGTCAAGCTCGCGGCGGAATTCATCTCGCCGCAGCACGGCAACCGCATGCAGCGCTTCCTGTTCGCCGATGCCTGGGACAAGTCGATGCCGAGCGCGTATCAGGTGCGCCGCTCCGAACTCGACGAAATCCTGCTGCGCAACGCCGCGAAGCACGGCGCGCAGGTCAGCGAAGGCTGCCGCGCACGCGATGTCGCTTTCGCGGCGGATGGCGCAAGCGCCACGATCAGCGCCGAACACGACGATGGCCGCATCGAGGAAGTGCGGGCGCGCTTTGTCGTCGATGCTTCGGGGCGCGACACGCTGCTCGCGAATCATTTCAAGACCAAGCGGCGCAACGACCGCCACAATTCGTCGGCGCTGTACGGCCACTTTCGCGACGCGCGGCGCAACGCGGGCGAGAACGAAGGCAACATCACCGTGTTCTGGTTCGAGCACGGCTGGTTCTGGTTCATTCCGCTCGCGGACGGCGCGACGAGCGTCGGCGCGGTCGTGTGGCCGGCGTATCTGAAGCGGCGTCCGAAGGGCACGTCGGTCGAAGCGTTCTTCCGCGAGACCATCGCGTTGTGCGGGCCGCTTGCCGAGCGCCTGAAAGACGCCGAACTGATGAGCGAGGTCCACGCGACCGGCAACTACTCCTACACCGGCGACATGACGCACGGGCGCAATTTTTTGCTGCTCGGCGACGCATTCGCGTTCATCGATCCGGTGTTCTCCTCCGGCGTGATGCTCGCGATGCAGAGCGCGTTCATGGGCGCCGATGCCATCGACACGGCGCTCGCCGATCCCGCGCGTGCCGCCGCCGCGCTCGCGAAGTTCGACCGCGATGTGCGGCACGGTCCGCGCGAGTTCTCGTGGTTCATCTACCGCATGACGTCGCCCACCATGCGCAATCTCTTCATGGGCCCGCGCAATCCGCTGCGCATGAAGGAAGCGCTGTTGTCGCTGCTGGCGGGCGACATCTTCGGCAAGACGCCGATCTGGCATTCGCTGCGCGCGTTCAAGGGCGTGTACTACATCGCGGCGACGCTCGACTGGCGCAATTCGCTGCGCGCGTATCGCTTGCGCCGTCGCAATCTGAGCGAAGCCGAACGCACGGAGTTGCCGGCCAATTGATGACGATGCCTGTGTTTCGCGTGCCGCGCATGGCGCCCCTGATGCTGCTCGCTCTGAGCGGCGCGGCGTGCGCAGACGAAGTGCCGCCGCCGTCCAAACCGCTGTGGGAAGCGGGCGTCGGCATGGGCGTCGCCGCGTTTCCGCACTATCCGGGCTCGGATCAGACGCGCGCGTGGGTTTTTCCGTTTCCGTACATCGTCTACCGGGGCAAGTTTTTTCGCGCCGATCGCGACGGCGTGCGCGGCCAGTTGCTCGACACCGATCGCGTGAACTTCAACATCAGTCTGCTTGGTTCGCTGCCCGTCAGCAGCCGCGACGACAACGCGCGCGCCGGCATGCCCGATCTCAAGCCGACGATCGAAATCGGTCCTTCGGTGGAAGTGCATTTGTGGCGTTCGGCTTCGCGCGACATGCTGGTCGACCTGCGCATGCCGGTGCGGCTCGGCATCACGCTGGAATCGTCGCCGAAGACGGTCGGCTGGCAGTTCACGCCGAACGTCAATCTCGATCTCGTCGATGTCGCGGGCGTGTCGGGTTTGCGCGTCGGCATGCTGGCCGGCCCGATGTTCGCCGACGGCAAGTACAGCGACCACTACTACACGGTCGCGCCGCAATACGCGACGCCCGGCCGCCCCGCGTTCCAGGCGAGCGGCGGCTATGCGGGCGCGCAGAGCCTCGTGTCGATGTCGCGCCGCTTCAGCCGCTACTGGGTCGGCGCGTTCGTGCGCTATGCGAATCTCGCGGGCGCGCATTTCGCCGACAGCCCGCTCGTGCGTCAGAAAAGCGTGCTCTCGGGCGGCGTGGCGGTGGCGTGGGTGTTCGGGCAGTCGTCGAAAATGGTGGCGAGCGATGAGTGACGCGCATCGCAAGATCGGCGGCGCGGGCGACAAATTGTCGGCGGGCGGCGCGCTCGAATCCGCGTGGCAATGCGTGGCGTTCTATTTCTCGCTCGTCGTGCTCGCGCTCGTGTGTCTCGCGTGGTGTCCGTTCGCGTGGCTCTTGCGGCGCGTGCTGTCCGCCGATTCTGGGCGGCGCGTCGGGCGCGGCGTCGTGCAGCGCGTGTGGCACATGTATTTCGCGCTATTGCGCGCGCTCGGCGCGTGCCGCTTCGATCTTTCCGGACTCGATGCGCTCGCCGGCCAGCCCGCGATGATCCTCGCGCCGAATCATCCGTGCCTGCTCGATGCGCTGCTGATCGCGTCGCGCGTGCCCGGCACCTGCTGCGTGATGAAGGGCGATGTCGCCGGCAACGTGTTCCTCGGGCCGGGCGCGCTGCTCGCGGGGTATATCGTCAACGACACGTCTGTCGGGCTGATTCGCGCCGCCGTCGCCGAGTTGCAGCGCGGCAGTCCGCTGCTGCTGTTTCCCGAAGGCACGCGCACCGAGAATGCGTCCGTGAATCCGCTGAAGGGCGGCATCGCGCTGATCGCGGCGCGCGCGCAGGCGCCGGTGCAGACGCTCATCATCGAGACGGATTCGGGCTTTCTCGGCAAAGGCTGGCAAATTTTCCGCAAGCCCGCGCTGCCGATCACCTATCGCGTGACGCTCGGCCGCCGCTTCGCGCCGCCGGGACGCGATCACACCGCGTTGCAGGCGTTCATCGCCGAGTTGCAGCGCTTCTATGCGGGCGAGCTGGAGTCGCATCGGCCGCGCGACTGAAAGCGTCGCCGCCGTCAGCCGTTAAAATTCGTCGCATCTCTTCCGCTTTCTGTCTTTCTCAATGCCTTCGAATCGCGCATCGTCCACGCATCTCGTCCTCATTCCAAGTTTCGATCCGGGCGAAAAAGTCGACGAAACCGTGCGCGGCGCGCGCGAGCAGTGGAATCCGGTGTGGGTCGTGGTCGATGGCAGCACGGACGGCAGCGCCGAACGTCTCTTGAAAATGGCGGAAGCCGACGCGGGCCTGCGCGTGATCGTGCTGCCGGAGAATCGCGGCAAGGGCGCGGCGATTCTCGCGGGCCTCGACGAAGCCGCGCGGCTCGGCTTCACGCACGCGCTCACGATGGACTCGGACGGCCAGCATCCCGCCGCGCTCATCGGCACGTTCATGGAAACGTCGATGTCCGCGCCCGGCGCGATGATCCTCGGCCGCCCCAAATTCGACGCGAGCGCGCCGCAATTGCGCGTGCAGGGGCGGCGCATCTCGAACGCCTGGGCGAATCTCGAAACGCTGTGGATGGGCATCGGCGATTCGCTGTACGGCTTTCGCGTCTATCCGATCGCGCCGCTCGCCGCGCTGATGCGCACGCAAACCTGGATGCGCCGCTTCGACTTCGATCCGGAAGCGGTCGTGCGGCTGTGCTGGCGCGGCGTGCGGCCGATCAACCTCGACGCGCCCGTGCGTTACTTCACGCCGGAAGAGGGCGGCGTGTCGCATTTCCGCTATGGCCGCGACAATGCGCTGCTGACGTGGATGCACGCGCGCCTCTTTCTCGGCTTCGTATTACGCTTGCCGATGCTCGTTGCACGGCGGCTGACGGGCCGCTGATCAACGCGGATCGCTGACCGTCGAGTTCATCGTCACACCGGCGATCTGCGTGTTGCTGAGCACGATGTCGTGCACGTTGTACGCGTAGATTGGTCCGGGCGTCGCCGCGGTTGCGGGACCGGCGGCGACGGGCGTGCCGAAATCGCAGTTGGTGATGGTGACGCCGGCGATCGCGGGAATCGCGGGCGTGGGCGCGGCGCCGTTGTAGTCGAACGCAACCGGACCTTGCGCGACGATCGCCTGAAAGCACGAGGCCGTCACGCCGTTGAGCGTCACGTTGCTGGCCTTCAGGTTCGAGATGTTGACGTTCTGCACGAGCGCCGGACGCGTGCGAATCGCGTCCTTCGACGGCTGATAGTCGCAATCGAACGTGACGATGCCACCCTGCGCCGCCGACGGATTCGCTGCTGTCGGCGTTGCCACGCCGAGCGGCACCGTCGCGTTGATCGGGCTGCCCGCGAGCAGGCTGCTGCCGTAGCCCGAGGGCGTCAGGCTTACGCCGTTCGGCAGCGTCACGTTGTCCACGTAGAAGTCTTTCACGAAGCCGCCGCGATTCATGTTCGTCTTGATGCGGATCGCGATATTCAGCGAATTCGTCGCCCAGAACTCGTTGAGCATCTGCAAATTGCGCGCGTAGATTTTCTGCACGCCGCCGCCCATTTCGCTGCCGAGCGTGATGCCGCCGTGGCCGCTGTTCATCGTGCAATTCTGGATGACGTGGTTCTGCGCCGGGCCGTATTGCGTGTCGAGATCCTTGCCGGACTTGATCGCGATGCAGTCGTCGCCGGTGTTGAACGTCACGTTCTCGCACAGGACCATGTCGCATGCGTCGGGGTCGAAGCCGTCGTTATTCGGGCCGATGCTGTCCACGGTCACGCCGCGCATCACAACGTTCTGGCAATCGGTCGGATGATGCTGCCAGAACGGCGTGTTGTTGGTGCGATAGGTTTCCATCAGCACGTTCGTGCAGCCGATGAACTCCACCATGCACGGCCGCAAATAGTGGCCGATACCGAAGATGCGCTTCTCGATCGCGACACCCGCTTCCGACAACGCGGGCAGATAGTTCTGGTCCTGCTGCCAGGGCGTGGCGGGATCGGTGAGCTTGGCGTAGAGATCGGCGGAGATGCCGGGCGCGGCGGTCTTCAGATCGACGTTGTTCGCATTGTTCGATGCCTGCGACGGCGTCGATGAATTCACGCAGCCGTAGACGCCGCTATTGCCCTTCCACGTCCACCAGCAAGTGGCCGTGTTGCCGCTGCCGGCGAAGGGCGTCATCGCCTGGCCGTTCAGCACGGATGTGTCGCCTTCGCCCGTCAGCGCGATGTTCTTCTGATTGCGCGCGTAGATCGGCGGGCCGTAGTTGAGGCAGTCGTTGGCCTGCCAGCGGCTGTAGAAGAGCTTGCCGTTCGCGCCGCAATCGACCGGACCGTCCTTCGCGTAGTCGGCGGGATTCGGGCTGAAGTAGATCGTGCAATTCGCGCTCAGATGGAAGTCCACGTTCGACAGCAGCACGATCGGGCCCGCGCAGTACCACGTTCCCGACGGCACGATGACGTGTCCGCCGCCCGCCGCATTGCACGCCGAGATTGCCGCGAGGATGGCCGGGCGCGAGTCGAACGAGCCGGGCGCATTCGTCTGGTTCGCGCCGGTCGACAGCGGCGATTTCACCGGATCGGTGTACGGATTCGTCGCCGCGACGACCGCGCAGGGCTTCGCGCCGTAGTCGGTGACGGAGAACTGGCGGTCCGGGAACATCGACTTCGACACGCTTTGCAGCGCGTTCACGATTTGCGTCGCCGCGCCGGACGTGCCCCAGATCGGGTCTTGCACGGGCGGCGGCGTGGAGCCGGACGCCGGATTGGAATCGTCGTGTCCGCCGCAGCCGGCGAGCGTTCCCAGCGTGCCGAGCGCGCCGAAGAGCGGGGCGCTCGCCGACAAACCGGCGAATTTGACGAACGTGCGGCGGGTCGGCGAATGCGACATTGCTTTGAACTTCGGCTGCTTCATGGGGCGTCTCCTGGTCCGGTTCGTCCGGCTTTCATGTGACTGTGCGCACGGCGCGATGGCGCGCGCGGGGAAGTGTGCGTCAGCGTGCCGGAGACGGTCGAAGACAGAAACGATGTCGTATGACTTCGGCGTATCGAAACCGCATGACGACTCCGGCGTCTGCCCGGCGCGTGAGTGTTGGAGCAAACGTTAGCGGAGTCGTCTGCCGACCGTCAAGCCGGGCTAACGCCTAGGTCGAAAGACATAGGACGTCTTATGTTGGAGATGCGCTATTTCGCCTGATTCAGCACGAGCCGCGCTTCTAGCCCGCCGCCTTCCCGATGATGCAGCGTGAGCGCCGCGTCCATCGCGAGCGTCAGTTGCCGCGCGATGGCGAGGCCGAGCCCCGTGCCGCCGGTCTGCCGGTTGCGCGATCCTTCGAGTCGGACGAACGGCTCGAACACCGCTTCGAGCGATTCATCCGGAATGCCCGGCCCGCGATCCAGCACGGAAATCACGGCGCGGCCGTCATTCCGCGACGCGATTTCGATTTCCGCCGCGCCGGAATACTTGATCGCGTTGTCGACGAGATTGCCCAGCACGCGTTTCAGCGCCTGCGGAGGCGCCATCAGCGCGCCGCCGATGCGTCCGGAGAGCGTCACGGTCTGCCCCGCGTCCAGATAATCGTCGACGATGCTTTCGAACAGCGCGTCCGCATCGATGCGGCGCGGCGCCTCGTTCGTGCCGTGCAAGGTGCGCGCGTAGGTCACGCCTTCCTTCACGAGCGATTCCATTTCCTTCAGATCCTGCTGGAGCTTGGCGCCGGTGGAATCGTCGTCCATCACGTCGACGCGCAGGCGCATGCGCGTGATCGGCGTCTGCAGGTCGTGCGTGATGGCCGCGAGAATCTGCATGCGCTGGGTCATGTACATCGCGACGCGGTCCTGCATCGCGTTGAACGCCTTCGCCGCGTGCGCGACTTCTTCCGGCCCGGATTCCGGCAGACGTTTGCCCTTGAGATCGGGGCCGAGCGTATCGGCGGCGCGGGCGAGCTGCTTGAGCGGACCCGTCGCGACGCGCACCGCGAGCCAGCAGCATCCGCCCAGCACGATCAGTTGCAGCACCAGCACCAGCGGCAGCCAGCCCGAAAGCGGCGTGCCGGACATCGGACGCATGTCGATGGTGAGCGGCGAGCCATCCGACAGACGCAGATGCGCCTGAAAGCGATCCTTGTCGCCGAGTACGCCGTTGATCGTCAGCGGATAACGCTTGCCGATGCCGTCGCCGATCGAGCGGGCGAAGCGCTCCGCCAGCGCCGCATCGGGCGGCGTGCCGCTCGGGTCGGTGATGCCCGGCCCGAGGATGAATTCGTAGCTGCGCCGCGCGAGCCGGGGCAGCCACTCCGCGCGCTCGTTCGGCGGCAGATGGTCGAGCAGCGCGACCGAACTCGCGACTTCGCGCTCGACATAGCCGACCATCACGTTGGTCATCGACTCGTCGCGCTCCCGCATGGTCAGCAGGAACGAACAGGTCTGCGCCAGCGCCAGTCCGACGACGAGAATCAGCGCGAGCCGCGCGAACAGCGTGCGCGGCCAGTGCAACAGGGAAGATGTGGCAAGCGTGCTCATGAAGACGACTCGAGCGGTTTGACTTCGGCGGAAAACACATAGCCCTCGCTGCGCAGCGTCTTGATGTAGCGCGGTTCGCGCGCCGTGTCGCGCAGACGCTGGCGCAGGCGCGAGACGAGCAGGTCGATCGAGCGGTCGAACGCGTCGGCCTGGCGGCCCTGCGTCAGATTCAGCAGTTGATCGCGCGTGAGCACGCGCTGCGGATGATCGAGGAACACGCGCAACAGCCGATACTCCGCGCCCGAGAGCGCGACCATGGTGCCTTCGGCGTCGAGCAGATGGCGCGCGGTCGTGTCCAGCCGCCAGTCGCCGAAGCCGAGCATCTGCGCGGATTCCGTCACTTCCATTCCGGGCGGCAGCATGCGCGTGCGGCGCAGGACCGAGCGGATGCGCGCCAGCAGTTCGCGCACGGCGAACGGCTTCGGCAGATAGTCGTCGGCGCCCATTTCGAGGCCGAGAATGCGGTCGGCTTCCTCGTTGCGCGCAGTGAGCATCAGCACGGGCACGTCGCGGAATTTGCCCGAGCGCAACTCGCGGCACAGCACGAGGCCGTCTTCGCCGGGCAGCATCAGATCGAGCACGACGAGATCGGGCGCGCCCTGATCGAGCACCGCGCGCATCTGCCGGCCGTTCGCCGCGAGCGATACGCGCATGCCGTTCTTTTCGAGGTAAGTCGCGAGCAGTTCGCGAATGCCGCGATCGTCGTCGACGATCAATACGTGGTCAGTGGTTTCCATCGATGGACCGTGGTCTTTGACGCTTGAGTTGCATCCGGCTCGGACTGATCAAGAGACATTGAACCGGATGGGCCATTTCGGTTGCGATCCCGCCTACGAGAAAGGCGAGCATTGCCAGCATGCGTTTCATTCGAAGCTCCCGCCGATTGCGCGATGTCTGTGTTATAGCGCGTCTCGGCGGGTGTTTTGTATCGCAGTGTATCCCGCATGCCGGGCGATACATAACATTGCGCAACGCGCGTCGCCGCGACACAAGCGCGATACGCGCGCGCAGTCCAATGCGGTCATGCCGATACGAACGTCGGCCTGCCGGGATGTTTCGATGCTCATCGAACGCCCCGATTTTTACCGCATTTCAAAGGACTTCGTCATGCTCCCCGCAATCAAAGGCATGGCCCCGTGCGCCGGACTCGCGGCCTGTGCCGCCGTCGCGCCCGCGCAGGCCGCCGCGCCCGCCGGCCCCGACGCCCGGATCGCACCGGAATTCGCCGGCATCGACACATGGCTCAACAGCCCGCCGCTCACGCTCGCACAACTGCGCGGCAAGGTCGTGCTGGTCGATTTCTGGACCTTCGCGTGCGGCAACTGCGTCAACACGCTGCCGGCCGTGAACGCGTGGCATCGCAAGTATGGGGAGCGCGGGCTTGTCGTGGTCGGCGTGCATACGCCCGAGTTTCCGTTCGAGCACGACACCGGCAACGTGCAGCGCGCCATCGAACGCTTCGGTATCACGTATCCCGTCGCACAGGACAACCGCTATGCGACCTGGGCCGCGTATCGCAACCAGTATTGGCCGGCGTTTTATCTCATCGACAAGCAAGGGCGCGTGGCCTACACGCACGTAGGCGAGGGCGATTACGCGCGGACCGAAGCGGCGATCGCGGCATTGCTCGCGCAGCCGTGAAGGGGCGAAGCGGGCTTTCGTATCGCAATGTATCTGCCGCGTACGCGATACAAAACATTGCATAGAAGCCGCTTCGCCGACACATCCCGGATACCTGCGGACCTTCAAATACACCCAACGACGGCTGGCGATGAAAACGCAACACGGACATCCGCCCAGCCCACGTGCCGTAACACAGACAACCGACTGATTCATCCATCGAAGGAGAAACGCCATGAAATCCACGATCGCAGCTTTCGCTCTCGTCGCCGGCACCATGACCGGTGTTGCTCACGCAGCCGTGACGAACGAACCGATGACCCCGCAAACGCAGCAAGTCACCGCCAGTCACGCATACATGGGCAAGACGCGCGCCGAAGTCAAACGCGAACTGGCGCAGGCGCAACGCGACGGTGAGATCGCCGCGTTGAACAACCTGTTCCGCGGCAGCTGATCAGCCTGCCAATTCAGGCCAGGCATTCATCGAATTCACTGAAGAGAGAGTCATCATGTTCAAGAAAATTGTCACCGCCGCAGTTATCGCCGTTAGCGCAGTCGCCGCCGGTTCCGCGTTCGCCAGCAGCGGCTACGGTCCCGCGCCGCATTACGACCCGCTCGCCGGTGCGCCCGCATCGCAGCGCGGCGTGAGCGCGCAGACCATTGCCAACGAGAGCGGGGCTTCAAAGGCTCAGGAGCAGGCATACGGCGGCATGGGAGATTCGTTCTCGCAGTCGGGCGCGCGCGGCGCGTCGACCGGTGACGTCGCCCGTCTGTTCGCGCATCACTAAGCGTTTCCACTTTCACGATTCCACAAGGATTTCACCATGACCACGCAAATCGATACCGTTCTGTACACCGGCAAAACCCGCGTCGTCGGCGGCCGCGAAGGTTTCGCGCAAAGCTCCGATGGCCGTCTCGACGTGAAGCTCTCGCCGCCCGGATCGACGGGCCCCGGAACCAACCCCGAGCAAATGCTCGCGGCCGGCTGGTCCGCGTGTTTCATCGGCGCGATGGGCAAGGCCGCCGCGAAGCTCAAAGTGCGTCTGCCCGCCGAAACCGCCGTCGATGCGGAAGTGGATCTCGGCACGAGCGGCGAAGCCTATCTGCTGCGCGCGCGCCTGAACGTGAGCCTGCCGGGCATCGAGCGCGAGGTGGCGGAGGAAATCGCGCAGACGGCGCACAACACCTGCCCGTACTCGAAGGCGCTGAAGAACAATATCGACGTGACGATCGCGGTGGTCTGACGCATTGCGCCCGATTCGCCGATGACGCTCGCGGTAGACTTGTCGATCCATCGAACAAGCGACACCAAGCGACACAAGCCACTCTACGGGCGGACATGGACCGAATCGACGCGATGAAAGTGTTCATCGCCACGCTGGACGAAGGCAGTCTGGCGGGCGCGGGGCGGCGGCTCGGCCGCTCGCCCGCCGCCGTGAGCCGGGCTATCGCGTTTCTCGAAGCGCATACCGGCACGGCGCTGCTTCATCGCACGACGCGCACCATCAAACTGTCGGAGGCGGGCGAGCGTTACGCGGCCGCCTGCCGACGCATTCTGACCGACCTCGAAGAAGCCGATCTCCTGATCGCGCATGAGCGTTCCGCGCCGCGCGGCCTCCTGACGATCACCGCGCCTGTCGCCGCCGGAGAAGATCTGTTACGGCCCATGCTCGACGATTTCATCGGGCGTTTTCCCGGCGTATCGGTGCGCCTGCAACTGCTCGACCGGCCCGTGAGCCTGATCGACGAAGGCATCGACATTGCGTTGCGCATCGCGCATCTGTCGGACTCGACGCTGGTCGCGATTCCCGTCGGCGATGTGCGGCGTGTCGTGGCCGCGTCGCCGCGTTATCTGGCGAAGCATCCGCCGATCCGCAAGCCCGCCGATCTCGCGCATCACCAGATCATCTCGATGACGCATTTCGGCCTCGATTCGTGGAGCTTTCCGACGTCGAGCGGCTCGGCGATTCCGCAAGTCGTGCAGTTCGCGCCGCGCGTCATTGTGAACACGGTGCAGGCGGCGGTGGCGTCCGCGGTCGAAGGGCATGGCCTGACGCGCCTCTTTTCCTATCACGTGGCGAAGGAAGTGAAAGACAAGACGCTGCAAATCGTCCTGTCCGACAGCGAACACGCGCCGCTGCCGGTGCATCTGCTCACGCCGCACGGACGTCTTGCGGTGCCGAAAGTGCGCGCATTCGTCGATTTCGCCACGCCGCGCCTGCGCCGTCTGTTCAAGCAATTGACACTCGATTCAACCGATTAGCGGAAGATTATCTTCCGATTCGCGTTCATTCCCTCGCCGATCGATCGAATATAGACTGCCTTCATGAGAAGGGCACGTAGACCGTGCCCGCGAGCAGTAGCGGAGGCAGCATGCGTTACGCAGTGTCGGATTCACCGGAGGGCGGGACATTTCAGGTCTGGCGCGGCGTGCTCGCCGGGGCCAGCGCGAGTCTGGTCGGCATCGGGCTCGCGCGTTTTGCCTACACGCCGCTGTTGCCGGCGATTATCGGCGCGCACTGGTTTCCGGCATCGACGGCGGCTTATCTCGGCGCGGCCAATCTCGGCGGCTATCTCGCCGGCGCGCTCACGGGCGGCGTGCTCGCCCGGCACTTTCGCGCCGCGACGATCCTGCGCGCGATGATGCTGCTCGCGACGCTCGCCTTTGTCGCCTGCGCGCTGCCGGTTTCGTTCCTGTGGTTCTTCGTCTGGCGCTTTCTGTCGGGCATTTCCGGCGGCGCGCTGATGGTGCTCGCCGCGCCGACGATCATTGCGCACGTCGCGCCGTCGCGTCGCGGATTCGCGAGCGGCGCGATCTTCACGGGCATCGGGCTCGGCATCGCAGCATCGGGGACGATCGTGCCGCTGTTGCTGCGGCAAGGGCTCACGCAGACATGGATCGGACTCGCCGCCGTTTCGCTCGTGCTGACTGGCGTTGCGTGGAACGGATGGCCATCGCAGGACGCGCCCGCGCCCGCACATGCCGGCGCGCACGCGCATGCAAAGGCGCCGACGCCGCCCGCGTTGCACGCGCTGTTCGCCGAATACGCGCTGAACGCGGCGGGTCTCGTGCCGCACATGATCTTTCTCGTCGATTTCGTCGCGCGCGGTCTGGGCAAGGGCGTCGATGCGGGCGCCGAATACTGGGTGCTGTACGGGCTCGGCGCGATTGCCGGTCCGCTGTTGAGCGGCCATCTCGCCGATCGCGCCGGTTTCGGTCCCGCGTTGCGCGTCGCGTATCTGCTTCAGCTCGCGGCCGTCGCCATTCCGGCGATCACATCGAATCCCGCGCTGCTGATCGTGTCGAGCGTGGTGGTCGGCGCGTTCACGCCGGGCATCGTGCCGCTCGTGCTCGGGCGCGTGAACGAATTGCTGGCGCATCATCCGGCCGCGCAGAAGCGCGCGTGGAGCACCGCGACGACGAGCTTCGCCGTGTTGCAGGCGCTCGCGGCATACGGTCTGTCTTTCCTGTTTTCGAATAGCGGCGGCAACTATCCGTTGTTGTTTGCAATCGGCGCGGCGGCGCTCGCGATTGCACTCGCCGTCGATCTTTTCGCCGCATTGAGGTCGAAATGAGCCACATCCTTCAACCCGCGATTCCGCCCGGATACGCGGAACGCAACGCGCAGTACTGGCGGCGCAATCTCGTCGTCGCCGTCTTCGGCTCCTTCACGACGCTCGTCAGCCTGAGCATGCTGCTGCCGTTCTTGCCGCTGTACGTGCGTCAGCTCGGCGTCGAGTCGCAGGCGTCGGTGATCGAATGGTCGGGCGTCGCGTTCAGCGCGACGTTTCTCGGCACCGCCGTGACCGCCCCGCTCTGGGGCCGCCTCGCCGACCGCTACGGCCGCAAGCCGATGCTCGTGCGCGCCGCCGTGGGCATGGCGATCGTGATGTCGCTGATCGGCGTCGCGCATTCGGTGCAGCAACTGGTCGCGCTGCGTTTGCTCGCGGGATTGATCGGCGGATACGCGTCGGCCTCCACGGTGATGATCGGCACGCAGGCGCCGCGCGAACGGGCCGGCTGGGCGCTCGGCATTCTGTCGACGGGCGCGCTCGCGGGCAATCTCGCCGGGCCGCTGATCGGCGGCATGTTGCCGGGTCTGATCGGCATTCGCGGCACGTTCTTCGCGGGCGCGGGCATGATCGCGGTGGCCGCGTTGCTGACCATCGTGCTCGTGAAGGAAGACTTCCATCCGGGCGATGCGAAAAAGCGTGCGTCGCACGCGGCGTCGCACGATGCGCATCGCACGAACCGTGTGGTCGTCGCCGCGCTGCTCGTGACCGCGATGATGGTGCTGCTCGCGAACATGTCGATCGAGCCGATCATCACGGTGTATATCGGCGGTCTCGGCGTGACGGGCGATCACGTGACGCGCATCGCGGGCGTCGTGATGGCGTGCTCCGCGCTCGGCAGCGTGCTGACGGCGGCGCGTCTGGGCGCGCTCGCCGACCGCATCGGCAGCTGGAACGTGATTGTCGGATGTCTCGTGCTCACCGGCATCGCGATGATTCCGCAGGCGTTCGTGCATCAATGGTGGCAACTCGCCGCTCTGCGCGTGCTGATGGGCATGACGCTCGCGGGTTTGTTGCCGTCGATCGCGAAGCTCGCGCGCACGGCCGTCGATGAAAGCAGCAGCGGACAAATGCTCGGCTATCTGCAATCCGCGCAATTCGGCGGACAAGTGATCGGCCCGGTGATCGGCGGACAGATCGGCGTGATGCTCGGTCTGCACTCGGTGTTCTTCGTGACCGGGAGCCTGTTGATTGCGTGCGCGGGGCTGGCGCACTGGGCGCGCACGCGCTGAATTTTAAGTTTCGCTTAAGTCTGACGTCCTACGGTAGCGGACTCGTTCGCCAGCCTGCTTTTGCCATGCCGTCGCTATCGTTTGTTCGATCGCGCATGACGCGTCGCTGAACGCGTCATGCTTCGATTCCATCTGCTGATCCTCATCCTTCTGTTCGCGAGTCTCGTGCCGCTTGTCGCGCATGCGAAGCGCGTGATCGCCAAGCCGGTCTTGCAGGCGCGCGCGGCGCTCGCCGTCGATCTCGCAACGGGACGCACGCTGTACGCGAAACACGCCGATGCGCGCGTGCCGATTGCATCGCTCACGAAGCTGCTCACCGCGATGGTCGTGCTCGACTCGAAGCGCTCGCTGCTGCGACCGGCGCGCATCACCGACGCCGATGTCGATCGCCTGAAATGGTCGCGTTCACGGCTGCCCGTCGGCTCGCTGCTGTTGCGCCGGACGATGCTGCATATCGCGCTGATGTCGTCGGAGAATCGCGCGGCGTTCGCGTTGAGCCGCGATTATCCGGGCGGCCGCGCGGGCTTCGTGCGCGCGATGAACCGCACCGCGAAGCGTCTGCACATGCAGCGCAGCCATTTCGTCGATCCGACCGGGCTCTCGCCGCACAACGTTTCGACGGCGCGCGATCTCACGCGGCTCGCGCGCGCGGCGTATCGCTATCCGGCCATCCGCGACTACGCAACCTCGCATCACAAACTCGTGCTCGGCGGCGACGGCCCGTTGATGTATCGCAACACCGATCCGCTGGTGTATCGCGCGTCATGGCAGGTCGGTTTGCAAAAGACGGGCTTCACCAACGAGGCGGGACATTGCCTGATCGTGATCGCGCCGGTGCATGGGCGTCAGACGGTCTTCGTCATTCTCGGTGCGCCGGGTGCGCAGGCGCATGTTCAGGACGCGGTGAATCTGCGAGGCTGGCTGATGAAGCGTTTGATGAAGCGTTCTCCCGGCCTCACGCGCTGACGAGCGATGCTTCGGTGACGGGCCGGTCGTCGATCGGAAAGTGCAGCAGCGCGGCCACCAGCCCCGCGATGGCCGTGGCGCCCCAGATCAGCGAGTAGGAACCGGTCGTGTCGAACACATAGCCGCCGAGCCACGCGCCCAGAAACGATCCCAGCTGGTGACTGAGAAACACCACGCCGAACAGCGTGCCGAGATGGCGCGTGCCGAAGACTTTCGCGATGAGCCCGTTCGTGAGCGGCACGGTGCCGAGCCACGTCAGTCCCATCACGGCGGCGAAAGCGACGACGGAGACGGTCGTCGTCGGCAGCAGCACGAAGAGCGCGATCGCGCCGCCGCGAATCAGATAGAGCCACGCGAGCACATGATGTTGCCGCAGACGTCCGCCGAGCCAGCCGCATCCCCAACTGCCGATCATGTTGAACAAGCCGATCAGCGCAAGCGCCGTGGCGCCGAGCCCGACCGGCATGTGGCACAGCATCAGATAGCCGGGCAGATGCGTCGCGATGAACGCGAGCTGAAATCCGCACGTGAAGAAGCCGAGCGTCAGCAGCCGATAGCCGCGATGCCGCGTGGCGTAGGCGAGCGTCTCGCGCAGCGGCATCGAAGCCGGTTGCGCGTGCTCCTCGTGCGTGCCGTCTGCGGGCGCGTGCGTGCGTTGGCGGCTCGCCCGATCCAGCACGATGCCGAGCGGCGCGGCGAGCAGCAGCACGAACGCGAGACCGTAGAGCGACGCAGCCACGCCCGCATGCACGCGCAACTCCTGCGCGAACGGCACCATCAGCACTTGTCCGAGCGAGCCGCCTGCGCTTGCGAGTCCCATCGCGACACTGCGCGTTTGCGGCGACGCAACGCGCCCGACGGTTGCGAGCACCACGCCGAAGCTCGTGCAACTGATGCCGATGCCCACCAGCAGGCCGAGGCCGAGCACGAGCATCCAGCCGGACGTCGCGGCGGCGGCGAGCGCGAGTCCGGCCGCAAACGTCGCCGCGCCGGTCGCGACAACGGGCGCCGCGCCGTAACGGTCGGCGGCGGCGCCCGCGAACGGCTGCGCGAATCCCCAGACGAGATTGTGCAGTGCGATGGCGAAGGCGATCAGCGTGACGGGCAAGCCGCGGTCGAACGAAAACGGTCCGATGAAAAGGCCGAAGGTCTGACGCACGCCCATGGCCGCGCTCAAGATCAGCGCCGCCGCGCCGATGAGCGCCCAGGTCGCCGTGCGGTTCTTGTTGTTCGCGAGTGACAGGGATGACATGAATGACATTCCTCCTTGCGCGCATCGTCGCAGGCGAACGGCCGTGCTGACAAACGAAAAGTTTTCGCGGGCGGTTGAGCCCAGTTCAATCGTGCGGACGCGGCGTTTCGCTCGCGGCGAACTCCGCCGCCTGCGCGACGAGCCAGTTGCGGAACGCGACGAGATCGGCGCGGCCGCCCGCTTGCGGCGCTTCGCACAGCCAGTAGGCAGTTTGCGTTTCGACATTGATCGCGCTCGCCTCGACGAGCATGCCCGCCGCCAGCTCGCGATCGACGAGCGGCCGCCGCCCGATCACGACGCCGAGCCCGGCCGCGGCGGCCTCGAACGCGAGTTGCACGGTGTCGAAGCGCAGACCGCCGTGGAGATCGAGTCCGTCGATGCCCGCGCCGTCCATCCACGCTTGCCAGTCCTGGCTCGCGGTATCGACGTGGATCAGCGTCGCGCGCGTCAGATCCGGCGCGGTGCCGCTGCCTGCAATCGTCGCGAGATAGGCGGGGCTGCACAAGGGCACGAGCCGCTCGCCGAAGAGCCGTTGCCACGCCGCGCCATCGACCGGGCCGCGGCTCAGGCGCAGGCCGAAATCGAAGCCGTCGACGGGAAAGCCCTTCTGCCGGTGCGAAGTATCGACGCTCACGTCGATATGCGGCCAGCGGGCGCGGAAATCGGTGAGGCGTGGAACGAGCCAGCGCGCGGCGAGCGTCGGCGCGCACGTGATGGAGATCGAGTGGCGCCTGCGTTTGCCGGGCAGCGTCTGCGTGCCGATGGCGATGAGAGAAAAGGCCTCCGCGATATACGGCAGATAGTGCTCGCCGGCCGCACTGAGCGACAGCCCGCGCGGCTCGCGCACGAACAGCTCGACGCCGAGCATGTCCTCCAGCGCGCCGATGCCGTGGCTCACGGCGCCGGGCGTCACGTTCAGCTCGGCGGCGGCGAGCTTGAAACTGCGATGGCGCGCGGCGGCTTCGAAGAGACGAAGGGCGTTGAGGGGCGGGAGGCGCTGGGGCATGAGTGCGGGTGACGGCAGGGCGGCGTGGGTGATCGTATATTGCCATCGCCCGATTCGCGCGTCTCGCTGGTCTTCCCAAGACGGCGGCGCGTTGCAGGCGGTGTACTATTGAAGTCTCACTTTATGCGGCGGCACCGATCATGTCGGACGAGTGGAAACACCGCGTCAGGCTGTTCATCCAACGTTTCTGGCAGCCGACCAGCGCATGCATGACCTGCATGCCGGGTAGCTGGAGCAACCTCCTGAGTTTCGCGCACTGGGTCACGGCGTTCAAGACCGGTTTGCTCACGGGTGTGCTGGCCGTGCTGCTGACCTTCACGCCGGCGAGAAAGCTCTTCAAGAATCGCTTCGGCAACGCGACGATCGTCGGGCTGCTGACCATTGTCGGCGATTCCTACGCGCACGCGAGCCATTACGAGGTCGCATCCATCGAGCATATCGTGACGGGCGTGGTCTCGGGTCTTCTGACGCTCGCCGGATCGTATCTGTTCGAAGACCGCGCTCGCCGCCTGCGCAACGCGTGGGCGCGTGTCTTCGGATAGCGTGAGCGAAGCCTTCAGGCGGGAATGATCCGCTCGCGCTTCAGGCGCTCGAACAAGTCGAAGAAAGAATCGGGCGTGCTTTGATAATCGAGAAAGCCGGCCTTGCGGCTCTTCGACATGTCCGTCAGCACTTCCATCGGGCGGCCGAGATCGGCGTCCGTGTGCCACCACGAAACCAGTTTGTCGATGTCATGCTCGGCGAGCGAGTGACGCGCCGCGATCTCGGCCCACGCATGACTCGCGTGCTGCATGCGGTTTTCGAGCGGCCGGGTCTGCCCGTCGAAAGACGCAGGCTCGATGCCGAAATATTCCGCGATGCGCTCCCACATCCATTTCCAGCGAAACACGTCGCCGTTGACGACATTGAACGCCTCATCGCGCGCTTCGGGCGAACTCGCCGCCCATTCGAGATGGCGCGCGAGCAGGCGCGCGTCCGTCATGTCCGTGAGGCCGTTCCACTGCGCCGCCGAGCCGGGAAACACGAACGGTTCGCCGCTCGCCTTGCAGAGCGTGGCGTAGACGGCCAGCGTGACGCCCATGTTCATCGCGTTGCCGACCGCAAATCCGATGATCGTATGCGGCCGATGCACGCTCCAGCCGAAGCCGTACTGGCGGGCGGCATCGAACAGGCGGTCTTCCTGCTCGTAATAGAAATTGTCGACAGGTTGCCGGCCTTGCTCTTCGCGAAACGGCGTCACGGGAACGCTGCCTTTTGCGTAGGCCTCGAACGGGCCGAGATAATGCTTCAGACCCGTCACCAGCGCCACATGCGAGAGCGCGCCGGACGGACCGAGCGCCGCCAGCACATTCGCGACCATCGCGCCATTGACGCGAATGTTCTCGGCTTCCGTCGCCTGGCGCGACCACGCGGTGAAGAATACGTGGCTGAATTCTCGGCCCTGCAGCGCCTGCGTGACCGATGATGCCGACGCGAGATCGGCCGTTATCGACTCGACGCCGTGCGGGGCGGGCGTGCGGCCGCGCGACAATCCCGCGATCGACCAGCCGCCGTGCGTTTGAAGTTGCTCGGCGAGATTGCGCCCGACGATGCCCGTCGCGCCGATGATGAGTGCTCGTTTGTCCATGCCGCCCGCTGCGTATCGAAGGTTGTCCCATGCCGCCGCCGCTGCGTGTGTGCAGACGGCGCACGGCGCTCGTGCACCAGTGTGACGGATTGCGGGAAACCCTGCTGATTACGCTCGCGTGCGTGCTTGTGCTCGTGCTCTTGCGGACTCAGACGTCTTCGAGCGTTTCGCCGCGTTCGGCGATGATCCTTCCGAGTTCACGCGTCGATGGCACGCGCCGCATCGGATTCGTGGAACCGGCTTCGTCTTCGGCGAGGTTTTCGATGATCGCGAGCAGCACCTTGCGCGCGGTCTTGATATCGCGCTCGCTCAGTCCCGTCACGCTGATTTCGTTGACTTCCTCCGCGAGCGGCACGAGCTTGCGCTTGAGCGCGCGGCCTTCGGCGGTGAGATACACATGCGTGTTCTTCTTGTTTTCGGGCCGCTGCTGACGCTCGACGAGGCCGAGCTTTTCCATGGCGGTGACGGCGGCGAAAGTCGTGGGCGCCATCACGCCCGCCTGTTCGCTGAGTTCGCGTTGCGTGAGACCGTCGGTTTCCCACAGGATGCGCAGAAACGTCCAGTGCCCGAACGACACCGAATGTTCCGCGAGGCGCATCTGCAAGGCGCGCACCATCGAACGCGTCGCGTCTTTGACAAGGTGCGCGAGCCGGTCGTTCGGCAGGGATTCATGCCAATGGCGCAGCATCTCCGCGGTCTCGCGCGGCGCGCCTTCCAGCTTCTCTTTTCGTGTCATGGCGGTGTTGTCCCAAAGCGATTCATGTTTCATTGACATGATAGCCGGTGGCCCCGCTGCCATGCCGTGCCTGCGCGCCGAAGCTTTCTCCGGGCAAACCCGAACTTGTTCCCGAGCCAGCCTCTCCCTACCATTATAGTTAGATATCGAATAAAAACCTGAGTGGCCGGAGCGTGCGACGAGCGTCGTGCGATCCGGCGTCTCGTCCTCATCAGAGAAGCGCAACGGAGATGTTTGGTGGCCAAATCCACAGTCACGGAATTTATGTCGGAGTCGGATGCGGCGGCGGCTCGCATTGAATCGACGTATCACAAAGTCACCTGGCGGCTGATGTCGTTCATTTTCGTCTGCTGGGTGCTGAATTACCTCGACCGCGTGAACGTGAGCTTCGCGCAACTGCATCTGAAGCAGGATCTCGGTCTCTCCGATGCCGCCTACGGACTTGGCGTGAGCCTGTTCTTCATCGGCTACATTTCGCTCGAAGTGCCGAGCACGTTGTGGCTCAAGAAGATCGGCGCGCGGCTGACCATCTCGCGCATCATGATTTTGTGGGGCGGCATCTCCACCGCGATGGCCTTCATGACCACGCCCGCGCAGTTCTATATCGCGCGCATTCTGCTCGGCGCGGCCGAGGCCGGTTTCTGGCCGGGCATCATCCTGTATCTGACGTACTGGTATCCGGGCGCGCGGCGTGCGCGCATCACGTCGCGCTTTCTGCTGGCGATCGCGGCGGCGGGGATTATCGGCGGGCCGTTGTCGGGCTGGATTCTGCACAATTTCGTCGATGTGCTCGGCTACAAGAACTGGCAATGGCTGTTCTTTCTCGAAGGCCTGCCGGCGCTCGTGATGGGCATCGTCGCGTTCTTCTATCTGGTCGACCGGCCGCAGGACGCGCGCTGGCTCGACGCCGAGCAAAAGAAGATCATCCTCGATGCGCTCGCCGCCGACCGCGCCGAAAAAGCGCCCGCGAAGCACACGGGCGGCCAGTTGCTGGCGGCGCTCAAGGACCCGCGCGTGTATATCCTCGCGGCGGGCTGGGGCACGGTACCGCTGTGCGGCACGATCCTCAACTACTGGACGCCGACCATCATCCGGCAAGCGGGCGTGGCCGATGTGCTGAACGTGGGCCTCTTGTCGGCGTTGCCGTACATCATCGGCGCGCTCGGCATGTTCGCGGTGGCCCGCAGTTCCGACGTAACGCTCGAACGGCGCTGGCACTTCTTCGCGTGCACGGCCGTGGGCGCGCTGGGCGGCTTCCTGTTGCCGATGGTGTCGGGCAACACGGCGGCGGCGATCGTCTGCCTCGGCATGATTTCCATTTCCTACTTCGGCGCGGCCGCGATCATCTGGTCGATTCCGCCTGCCTATCTCACCGACGAAGCCGCCGCGGCCGGCATCGGCGCGATCAGTTGTCTGGGTCAGGTCGGCGCGTTCTGCGGACCGATCGCGCTCGGCTGGATCAAGACGATGACAGGCAGTCTCGCGATCGGGCTATCGGCCATCGCCGCGATCGTGTTGCTCGGCGGGCTTGCGGTGTTGCTCGGCGTGCCGGCGAACACGCTGCGCGAACACGCGGAAAAGCGTGCGTAACAAACGCTTCTCGCAGCATCGGCGGCGCCTTCGGGCGCCGTTTTTACTTGATGTCGCGACGACGCATTTCAGGGAAAACCCGCTTGCTTCAAAATGATTAGATATCTAATATAAACGCATAGAGTGACGTCGCGATGAAGACGTCATGCACACGGCGAACGAAGCAGGAGAGCAGGGAAATGAGCAGGGAACTGAGCGAAGCAACGAACGAAGCAACGAGCAACGAACTGTCTTTCAGGACCCTCGTGGTGACGAAGAAGGAACAGGTCGCGGAGGGCATCGTGAGCTTCGAGCTGCGCGATCCCGAAGGCGGCGCGCTCGAACCCTTCAGTGCGGGCGCGCATCTGACGCTGCGCGTGCCGAGCGGCACGAATCGCAACTATTCGCTCTGCAACGACCCCGACGAAACCGACCGCTACGTGATTGCCGTGAAGCGCGATGCAGCGGGCCGCGGCGGCTCGGTCAGCATGACGGATCAGGTGAACGAGGGCGATCGCATCGAAGTCTCCGCGCCGCGCAACGAATTCGAATTGAGCGAACGCGCGCGCAGTTTCGTGTTCGTCGCGGGCGGCATCGGCATTACACCGATTCTGTCGATGATGCGTCATCTCAAGGCCATCGGCGGTCCGCGCTTCAAGCTCTATTACCTCGCGCGCAGCCCCGAAACGACAGCGTTCCTCGACGAACTGTCGGGCGCGGAATGGAAGCCGCATGTGGTGATTCATCACGATCACGGCGATCTTGCCCGCGCGTTCGACTTCTGGCCCGTCTTCGAAAAGCCCGGCAGCGGCACGCATGTGTATTGCTGCGGCCCCCGTGCGCTGATGGACGGCGTGCGCGACATGACCGGCCACTGGCCGACCGGCAGCGTGCATTTCGAGAGCTTCGGCGTGGATCAGTCGCGCGCGGCGGAGAACGTGCCGTTCAGCGTGAAGCTCGCGCGTTCGGACCGGTCCTTCGAGATTCCGAAGGACCGCTCGATCCTTGAAATCTTGCGCGACAACGGCATCCGTGCGCCGAGTTCGTGCGAGAGCGGCACGTGCGGATCGTGCCGCACGACCTTGTGCGCGGGCGAAGCCGACCATCGCGACATGGTGCTGGGCGAGGACGAAAAGGCCGGCCACATCATGATCTGCGTGTCGCGTGCGAAGAGCGAAGAACTCGTGCTGGATCTCTAACGAAGTGAATGTGTCCCCGTTGAATACGTTGGTCAGGAGAAGCGAAAATGCTCACGCATGAAGAAAACATGTTGCTGTGTCGTATCGAAGGCGATGCCCCGATGGGCCAGTTGATGCGGCGTCACTGGACGCCCGTGTGCCTCATCGAAGAAGTCAGCGAGCCGGACGGCGCACCCGTCAAGGCGCGCGTGTTCGGCGAAGATCTCGTCGTGTTCCGCGATACCGACGGCAACGTCGGCGTGATGGATGAGTATTGTCCGCATCGTCGCGTGTCGCTCGTCTATGGGCGCAACGAAGACTGCGGCCTGCGTTGTCTCTATCACGGCTGGAAGATGGACGTGAAAGGCAACGTGATCGAAATGGTTTCGGAGCCGTCATGCAGCGACATGACGAAGAAGACCCGGCACAAGGCTTATGAAACGAAGGAGTGGGGCGGCTTCGTGTGGGCCTACATGGGCCCGCAGGACGCGATTCCCGAGTTCGTGCCGCCGGCCTGGGCGCCGACCGAAGACACGCGCGTGAGCATCGCGAAGGCGATTCTGCCGTGCAACTGGGCGCAGATTCTCGAAGGCGCGATCGACTCCGCGCACAGTTCGAGCCTGCATTCGTCGGACTTCGTGCCGGCGCGCGTCGGCGGGGCGGAAGCGACGTCGAAGAACTGGCTGCGCCCATCGACCGATAAAGCGCCGCGCATGCAGGTGCATCGCACGGGGTATGGCTTTCGTTACGCCGCGCTGCGTCGTCCGATTCAGAACGCGGCCACGCACGACTACGTGCGCTCGACGGTGTTCGTCGCGCCGGCCACCGCGCTGATCCCGCCGAACAACCTCTATAACGTCGCGAACATCAACGTGCCGTGCGACGACACCAGCACCGCGTTCTATTTCATGGCGTGGGGCCATCCCGACAAGACGCCCGAAACGGAGACGTGGCGCAAGTTTCTCGGGCAGCAAGTGGGCATCGATCTCGATGCGTATTACCGGCCGCTGCGCAACACGGACAACCGCTTCTGGCAGGACCGTGAGGCGATGAAGGCGGGCAACTTCACGGGCATCAAGGGCTTTCCGAATCAGGACATCGCGATGTGGGTGACGATGGGCCCGATCGCGGATCGCACGGAAGAGCGGCTCGGCGCGAGCGATGTTGCCGTGGTCGAGTTCCGTCGCCGCATGCTCGACGCGCTGAAGGCGTTTCAGGCGGGCGAGCTCGCGATCGGCACCGGCGACAATGCGATCCCGCGCACCGTATGCTCGTTTCAGGCGATGGTCCCGAAGGACACGGACTGGAAGCAGTACGCCGCGCAACCGGTCTGGGTCGAAGTCGAAGCGGCTTCGGTGGGCGAGCCGAACTATCAGGTTCAGGTGTGATGGATACGCTCAGACTTGGCGTGGCGGGATTGGGCCGCGCATTCTCGCTGATGCTGCCGACCTTTCTGGCGGACGCGCGCGTGCGGCTCGTCGGTGCATGCGATCCGCGCGCGACGGCGCGTGCGCAGTTCGAAGCCGACTTCGATGCGCCTGCCTTCGACGATATCGAAGCGCTCGCACGCATGCCGGAAATCGATGCGATCTATATCGCGAGCCCGCATCAGTTTCATGCGGCGCATACGCGCATCGCGGCGCGGCACGGCAAACATGTGCTGGTCGAAAAACCGATGGCGCTGTCGCTCGAAGAATGCGACGCGATGATCGACGCGTGCCGTGCAGCGAACGTGCATCTGATCGTCGGTCATTGTCATAGCTTCGATACGCCTTATTTGCGCACGCGCGAACTGATTGCATCGGGCGAGTATGGCGATGTGAAGATGATTCAGGCGCTTAACTACACCGACTATCTGTTCCGCCCGCGCAGGCCGGAGGAATTGAAGACGGAAGAGGGCGGCGGCGCGGTGTTCAGCCAGGCGGCGCATCAGGTCGATATCGTGCGCTTGCTGGCAGGCGGCCGCGCGACACGTATTCGCGCGGCAGTCGGCAACTGGGATGCGGCGCGACCGACCGAAGGCGCTTACACAGCGACGCTCTGGTTCGACAACGGCGCGTTCGCGACGCTTGCCTACAACGGCTACGCGCATTTCGATTCGGACGAATGGACCGGCTGGATCGGCGAGATGGGGCAGACGCGCAACGCCGACGATTACGGCAGCGCGCGGCGCAAGCTCTCGCGCGTGGAATCGAAGGAAGAAGAGGCACGGTTGAAGGCGGCGGGCACTTATGGCGGCGAGGCTTATACCGCGCCATCGCGCGGGCAATCCGAGCCGCGCGCATATCAACATTTCGGGCCACTGATCGTTTCGTGTGAACGTGGCGATCTTCGGCCGCTTCCCGATGCGATCCTCGTGTATGGCGACGAGCGGCGCGCACGCATCGAACTCGATGCGCCGCATGTGCCGCGCGCCGAAGTCATCGACGAACTGAGCGCCGCCGTGCATGGCGGTATCGCGCCGCTGCACGACGGCGTCTGGGCGCGCGGCACGCTCGAAATCTGCATCGCGATGCTGCATTCCAGCGCGCAACAGCGCGACGTGCTCATCGGCGGGGAACACTCAAAGCATTCGAAACATTCAAACAACAGGGATCATTGAACGATGGCCAAGCTCAACTTGTCGGTCGCGGTGGGCAACTACGACCGCATGCGTCCGCTCGTGGACGGTGAAGTGCAGATCGACGGCGTCGATCCGGTGTTCATGCTGCAAGACCCGGAAGAGATCTTCTTTCGCGCGTTCCGTCATGCCGACTACGACATCTGCGAACTCTCGCTTTCGAGCTATAGCGTGAAGACGGCGGCCGGAACGAGCGCGTATATCGGCGTGCCGATTTTTCCGTCGCGCGCGTTTCGCCATACGTCGATCTATGTGCGCAACGATCGCGGCATCGAATCGCCCGCGGATTTGAAGGGCAAGCGCATCGGCGTGCCGGAGTATCAACTGACGGCCAATGTGTGGGCGCGTCTGTTCCTTGAAGAAGATCACGGCGTGAAGGCGTCGGATGTGATCTGGGTGCGCGGCGGTTACGAGGAAGCGGGACGCGAGGAGAAGATCAAGCTCGCTCTGCCGCCGGATGTTCGTCTGGAAGACGCGCCGTCGAACACGACGATTTCGCGTCTACTGGCATCCGGCGAGATCGATGCAGTTATCGGTCCGCGCGCGCCCTCGTGCTTCAGCAATGGTCATCCGAACGTGAAATATCTCTACGACGATCCGCAAAAGGCCGCAGCCGACTGGTACACGCGCACGAAGCTGTTCCCGATCATGCATCTGCTGGGCGTGCGGCGTTCGCTCGCGGAGCAGCATCCGTGGTTGCCGGGCGCGGTGGCGAAGGCGTTCGAAAAGAGCAAGGCGGTCGCGCTCGCGAGGCTCGGCGATACATCCGCGACCAAGGTGACCTTGCCCTTCGTTGAAGAACAGTTGAGCGCCGCGCGCCGTCTCATGGGCGACGACTTCTGGCCCTACGGTTTCGACGCGAATCGACATGTGCTGTCGCGCTTTCTCAAACGTCACCACGAAGAGGGTTTATCGAGCCGATTGCTTCAGCCTGAAGAACTCTTTCATCCGGCGACGTTGGAAAGCTTCAAGATTTGATATTGACGGTTGCGCGTCGCGTCGCGATACGAGCCGCGTATTTCAGCGGGCATGACAGGCACTTAAAAGTGCATCAGCTTTACTCTGTCGACGAAATGATCCGACAAATACGGCGAATCAGTGGGGCCTAAGTGCCTCTTTTCTACAAACGCTGAAATTTATATCGACATCCACGCCTGCAAAGGCAAAGGACCGCTGCCCACAAAGGCCGCGGTCCTTTCTCATCAACGATTAACGCGTTACTGACCAGCCGCCGGCGACTTCACGCTCGGGGTTGCCAGCGTGTTGTTGCTGGTCGGCGGGGCGGTGCCGGTCGCCGAATTGCTGTTCGTGCTGCTCGGCAAGCCGGAGTTTTGCGTCCGTCCCATGCCGCTCTCCGAATTGGTGCTGCCAGGCGTACCGTAGCCGCCCGTTGCACCGTTCACCTGGTTGGCCGGGCTCGCCGTGCTGCCCGCCGTCCCGCCGCCGTTTGCGCCGCCAGCGGTTTGTGCCATAGCGCCGGTCGATAGCGCAACTGCGGCGACGGCCGCGATGAGAGTGCTAGTTGCCTTGATCATGATCCGTGCCTCCTTGATCGAACTGAAAATATGGACACAGACGAGTGCCGTCTGCTTGAACGGATTTTCAGCAATCAGCGTGCCGCGTCGAATGACAGCAAAATGTTATGACGGGCCTTTCATCAGCTTGACGTCTCGATATCAAAACAATCGCGGGGATTAGCCACAATGCATCGTGTTCAGATAGCCTGATCCGGCTTCTTGAGATACATACGGCGATATAGCATTGTCCATATCGTCAATGCGGCGTAGAAGCCGTAACGGATGAAGGTGGATGCGCGCTCGGCATCGTCGGGACTTAGCCAGTCGAGTACCGCGAGCCGCAATAGATTCTCGACCACGAGGCCGATACCCCAGACAGCGGTCATCAGCCGTATGGAGCGCATGAGCTTCGGCTGGCTTCGCCACATGACATCGAAATCGAGTTCGCGGCCTTGACGTTCGCGAGAGAGTGTCGAGCGCGCAAGATAGAACACGAGCGGGCGGCGTAACAGAAGCGAAAGCAAAAACAGGAAGCCGATGGCGCCGCTGATCAGCGGTTCACGCGACTTCAGCAGCCACGTCGCGGATTGCAGTGCAAGCACAGCGATCGACATGACAATACCGGCAAGCACGATACCGCTCAACGCATCGATATGAGAAAAGCGGATGAAGTCGATGCCGAGCCAGAGACCAAGCGGCACTGCCGAAGCGAGCATCGCGCCTTCCATGCCCACGTGCGGAAGTGCCAGCCGATAAGCCAGCCACGGCAGGACCACATTGATCAGGATCGCGAACGCGTAGCGCACCGGCGGAACTCCTGGAAGTTATCGTGAATGGCACGATGGTGCAGCGGCGAACGTACCTGAGTCTAGCGAGACCTTGAATCGCACGGCAGAGTTTGCGCAGCCGTAAAAGGATGTCGATAACATAACGATGCGCGCGACGAGCCAATGACATCATGATGCAAGCCGAAGACCGACTGGCCTGCCGTCCTGACCCATTCGCGCGCCGCGCGAATCCTCACGATTGAATCCCGCCACGCCACAACGCAAATGTCTGGCCCGCGCCGACAGCAATCAGTCGAACTGTTGCTGCTGTGCCATCGTGACGTCAGCGCATGCTCGCGAATTCTTTTGGACGACGCGGTTTTACGCGCATTAATTCGACGCAAACGAGCAATCGACGCCTTTCAGGCTATTGGCACACCGTGTGCAAAAGAACGACCGGCGACTTTCGTCTCGCCGTTCACTCTACTTTTGCCAGGAGACCAGCCATGACTACGTTGACGATCACCGATCTGCCCCGTGCAAGCACGCTTCAACGCGATGCGATGTCCACCGTGCGCGGCGGCATCGCTTACTTGAAAAAGCCCGACAGCGAACCTTCTTTTCCCGGACTGCCGACGTCCGGAGCCATCGCTGCGATCCTGAAGGACTTTCATATTCCTCTGTCGTGGCCATCGCAGACGGCTCCGGCGGCGCAGGATCCGCGTCTGCTGTGAACCAATGCAAGTTCGTCCGCGTATCGTGCGCGAGCGCCGCTTCACGCACGATACGCAACGCGAACGCTGCTTACTTCTCGATCTGCTGATTCCAGCGTTGATCCCATTGTGCGCGATTTGCGTTGATGGTGTCCCAGTCCACGACCGTCACCTTCTTCGCGAGCGCATTCAGGTCGCCGAGATTCTTGTCCATTTCCGGCGTCATCTTCGCTTGCGTGTTGGTCGGAATCTGCTTGCCGGCTTCGGCGGCCTTCGTCTGCGCGGGCGCGGACAACAGAAACTGCGCGAGCTTCTGCGCAAGCGCCGGATCGGGATTGTTCTTCACGACGCACAGATCCACGAGCAGCAACACCGCGCCTTCCTTCGGCGCAACGTATGCCACCGGCAAGCCCTTGTCCTTGAGATCGCCGATAGCCGTCGGCGTGAGCGGGAAGAGACCGGCTTCGCCTGTCGTGATCATCTCCGAGAGCTTCGCCGAGTTCGGAATGTATTCGACGACGTTCGGTCCCACCGTCGTCGCCCACTTGCTGAAGCCCGGCTCGACGTTCTTTTCGCTGCCGCCCAGAAGACGGTTGATCGCGAGAAACCCGTGCAGGCCGAACGTGCTGCTCGACGCCGACTGGAACACGACCTTGCCCTTGTACTTCGGATCGGCGAAGTCCATCCACGAGGTCGGCGGCGCCCAGCCTTTTTCCTTGAAGAGCTTCGTGTTGTAGCCGATGCCCGTCATGCCGAGCTGCACGCCCGCGCCCATGTCGTCCTTCAGGCGCGCGAACGGATAAAGCTCCTTGAGCACGGGCGTATCGTCGAGCTTCTGGCATATGCCCATGCTGACGGCGCGGGCCATCACGCCGTCATCGAGGAACGCGACGTGAATCTGCGGACTGTTGCGGTTCGCGAGCAGCTTGGCGAGCACATCCGACGACGTGCCCGGCACCACGACGACCTTCACGTTGTTGGCCTTCTCGAAGTCGGGCAGGACCTGGCTCGTGTAGGCCTTTTCCATCGGCCCGCCGTTCATGCCGATGTAGATCGTCTTGCTCTGCGACCAGGCGGCCGACGTGATGCCGAACGCGACGAGCGCGGTGAGGGTGCGTGACAGTTTCATCGTGGGTTGTCCTTGTTCTGGCGAGTAGTTGTCAGGTGATGGGCTAATGAGTGGCGGAAACAGGCATCAAGCTGAAGCGCCCGATCGAAAACGCGTCGATCGGCGTGCTGGTTTCACCCTGCGTGATGAGTTCGGCAAGCACTTCGCCGACGCCGGGCGCGAGCAGGAAACCGCCGCCCGAAAAACCGAATGCATGCAGAAGACGCGGCGTCGTGCGGCTCGGCCCGATAACGGGATTGCTGTCGGGCGTCTCGCCTTCCACGCCGCTCCACGTGCGGATCAGCAGCGCATCGCGCAGGGCGGGCAAGAGCGCGCAGGCGTCGCGCATCACGGCGCGCGTCGTGGCCGTGGAAGGCTGCGCGTACTCGCCGTCGCCATGACCGCGTCCGCCGCCGATCACGCAATTGCCGCGCTCGACCTGACGCGCATAGATGCCGCCGCCCACCACGCCCAGACTATGGCCGATGAAAAGCGGCAGCGGCTCGGTTACCCACATGTTCGGATAGATGGGCTTCATCGGCGCTTGTTCGCCGAAGCTGCCCGCGATCCGGTTCGCCCACGCGCCCGCGCTGTTGACGAGCCAGTCGGAGCTGATGCGTTCGCCGCCGGCGCGCATCTGAAAGCGTGTGCCGTCGAAGACGATATCGGCAAGCTCGGTCTGTTCGCGCACGTCGGCGCCCGCGCGTCGCGCCGCCAGCGCAAACCCCGGCGAGACGAGGCGCGGATTCGCGTGTCCGTCGCTCGCACACAGCGAACCGCCGATCGCAGCAGGCCCAAGCCACGGATAGCGTTTGCGAAACGCCGCGCCGCTCATGACCTGCGAATCGACGCCGTATGTGCGCGCCATCGCGGACCATTGGTCGAGCACGTCGAGATCGGCTTCGCGGCGCGCAAGCCGCAGATGTCCGGACACGACGAACTCGCCGTCGCTGCCGATCAGCTCCGGCAGACGGCCAAAGACGCGCCGTGCGCGCACCGCGAGCGGCAGTTGCTCTTCGGTGCGTCCCTGCGTGCGCACGCCGCCGTAGTTCACGCCGCTCGCCTGCGCGCCGCAGAAACGCCGTTCGATGAGCGCGACGCGCTTGCCCTGCATCGCGAGAAAGAGCGCCGTCGACGAACCGACGAGGCCGCCGCCCGCGATCACCACATCGTAATGGCGCGCGTCACTCATCGTGGGCTTCCTCGGGCTGCACTTGCACGCCGTCGTCGTAAAGCATGGGCGTGATCGGGATCGGCTTGATCGGCGCCTGACTGCGCAGACGGCCAAGCTCGGCGAGCGGCTTGCCGGTTTCGGCGGAGAGCAGGGCAAGTGCGGATTCGCCGCACATGCGTCCCTGACAGCGCCCCATGCCGATGCGCGTCAGCGCCTTCAGCCGATTGACCTCCGTGGCGAGGCCGCTGCCGACGCACGCGCGCAGAGTGCCGGCGCTGACTTCTTCGCAGCGGCAGACGGTGAGATCGTCGGGCCAGGTTGATGCAGCGTTCTCGGGCGGCGCGAACGCCTGCTCGATGCCCGCGCGAAATGCGGCGATGCGTCCGAGTTCGTGTTCGAGCTTCTGTGCGTCGCCTTGCGTGGCCACGCCGATATCTTCGAGCAGCGCGAGCGCCGCGCGGCGTCCGGCGAGTTCGGCTGCGTCCGCGCCCGCGATGCCTGCGCCGTCGCCCGCGAGATACACGTGGCGCACCGAACTGCGGCCTGCGGCGTCGCGCTCGGGCAGCCAGCAGCGATTCAGCGCGTCGAAACGAAAGCGGCAACCGGCGAGATCGGCGAGTTGCGTCTCCGGACGCAGGCCGAAACCCATGCCGACAGCATCGCAATCGAGCGTGCGTGTTGCGCCTGCCCGCGTGCGCCAGCGCATGGCGCGCACGGCATCGTCGCCATCGATCGAAAGCAGCGTGACGCCGCGCTCGATGCGCACGCCGCGCGCCTGCAGCCAGCCGACGTAATAAAGCCCTTTGGCGACCGTCGAAGGCTGATTCAGCATGCGCAGCGCGGCTGCGATCTGGCGCGAGAACGGACTCGTATCGAGCACTGCCTCGACGCGCGCGCCCGCTTTCACGTACTGATACGCGACGAGATAAAGCAGCGGCCCCGTGCCCGCCAGCACGACGCGCGAGCCGATCGCACAGCCTTGCGATTTCAGCGCGACCTGTGCGCCGCCGAGCGTATAGACGCCCGCGAGCGTCCAGCCCGGCAGCGGCACGATACGATCCGTCGCGCCGCTCGCGATGATCAGCCGCGTGAACGGCACGCTCGCCTCGTGCCCCGCGTGAAGCGTGTCGAGCCGGTTCTGCTCGCATGCCCAGACGAGCGTGTCGGGACGATAGTCGATCTTGGGCAGCAGCCTTGCCATTGCGTCATGGACGGCTTCGGCCTTCTTCGCTTCGAAGCCATACAGCGCGGATTTCGTGCGCGTGAAGCCTGCATCGGCAGGTGGCTGGCGATAGATTTGCCCGCCCCAGCGCGCATTTTCATCGATGACGACAGGACGCACACCCGCCGCCACCAGCGTCTCAGCCGCGCGAATTCCGGCGGGCCCCGCACCGACGATCACCACACGATGCGCATCGTTCATGGCGCGTTCTCCGTGCCGGCGCCGTTCGTGACGATGCGCATGCCCGCTTCGATGCGCGTCGAACAGGCGCGCAGACGCTTGCCGTCTTCGCTGCGCACCCAGCAGTCCTGACACGCGCCGATCAGGCAAAAGCCCGCGCGCGGCTTGCCGCTGAATTCGCTGCGGCGCACGTGACGCTGCTGCATGAGGATCGCGGTCAGCAGCGTGTCGCCGGTGAGCGCTTCGGCGGCGACGCCATCGAGAACGAAGGAAACGCGCGCGCGGTTAGTCTCGACGAGACGAACGAACTGCGGCGCATGTTGAGGCGTGACGATGCTCATGGAATAAGGGTTCAGTGCTGGCCGATCAGAATGCGGTTGAGCCCGTACACGCGATCGAGAATCAGCATCGCGCCCGCGGTAATGAAAATCACGAGCGCCGATACGGACGCCATCATCGGATCGATCGATTCCGTCGCGTACATGTACATGCGCACCGGCAATGTGACCGTCTGCGGCGACGTGACGAAGACCGACATCGTCAATTCGTCGAAGCTGTTGATGAACGCGAGCAGCCAGCCGCCGGTGATGCCGGGCAGAATCATCGGCCACGTGACGCGGCGGAACGTGGTCCATGCATTCGCGCCGAGCGACGCCGCCGCATGTTCGATGCTGCGGTCCATGCCGCTCACCGACGCGAGCACGAGCCGCATCACGAACGGCGTGATCACGATCATGTGCGCGAGAACCAGCCACGCGAACGAACCGGTTGCGCCGATCATCGCGAAGAAGCGCAGCATCGCAATGCCGAGCACGAGGCCCGGAATCACGAGCGGCGAGAGCAGCAACGCGTTCAGGAAGCCGCGTCCGGGAAAGCGCGCGCGGCCAATTGCGAGTCCCGCCGGCAGCGCGATGACGAGCGACAACGTCGCCGACGCGAACGCGAGCTTCACGCTGTTGAAGAACGCCGAGATGAAGTCGGGATAATCGAGAATCGCGCGGAACCAGCGCAACGAGAGGCCGCGCGTGGGCAGCGTCAGCGTTTCTTCGGGCGTGAACGCAACCAGCACGACGATGACGAGCGGCGCCAGCACGAACAGGATCACGATCGTGTGAAACGCCAGCGCGAGAGGACCGTTTTTGCGCATGATGAATCGTCCTTGGCCTTTAGCCCATGCTGCGCGCGTAGCGCCGTTCGAGCACGCGGTAATAAGTCAGCATCACCACGAGATTAGCGACGAGCAACAGCACCGCGATGGTCGCGCCCAGCGGCCAGTTCATCGAACTCAGAAACTGGTCGTAGACGGTCGTTGCGGCCACTTTCAGACGCCGTCCGCCGAGCAGGCCGGGAATGGCGAACGCGCTCGCGGAAAGGCCGAATACCATCAGGCTGCCCGAGAGAATGCCCGGCACCAGTTGCGGCAACACGATGCGCCGCAACGTGACGGCGGGCGACGCCATCAGCGAGAGCGCGGCGTTTTCGGTCTGCGGATCGAGACGTTGCAGCGCGGTCCAGACCGGAATCACCATGAACGGCAGCATCACATGCACGAGCGCGATGACGATCGCGAAGTTCGTATACAGCAGCTTGTACGGGCCCATGCCGAACACGCCGAACAACTGGTTCACGAGCCCATTCACGTTGAGCAGCATGCTCCAGCCGAACGCGCGCACGACCACCGAAACGAGCAGCGGCGCGAGAATCACCAGCAGAAACACGGAGCGCCACGGATCGCCCATGCGCGAGAGGATGTACGCCTCGGGCGTGCCGATCACGACGCACAGCAACGTCACCAGCGCGGCGATGCCGAACGTGCGCAGAAAGATCGTGTGGAAATATTCCGAGCCGAGCACTTCGGCGTAGTTGTGCAGATCGAACGCCGCGACCGGCCCGAGCGACGGATCGAAGCGATAGAACGTCAGCGCGAGCGTCATCGCGAGCGGCACGATGACCAGCACGGAAAAGAGCAGCAGCGCGGGCGCGCTCATCATCCACAAGGGCAGATAAGCGTGCCAGGGTGCGCGTCGCGTGCTGTTCGGTTCCGCGTTCGCGGCAGGTTCGGACGAGCGCAGCGTGCTATCCACGGACGGCCTCCTGCTGAATGAAGCGGATCGATTCCGTGTTCCAGTCGATGCCGACTTGCGCGCCTTCTTCCAGCGGCTCGTCGCCGTGATTCTGGCAGCACACGAGCATCTCGCCCGCGCGGCTGTCGAGCCGGTAAAGCCACTGACTGCCGAGAAAAAAGCGGCTCGTCACGCGGCCCGGCAAGCGGCCGCTGCCCGCTACGCCGAGCTTCAGCTTTTCCGGGCGGATGCATACGGTCACCGCATCGCCGACGCCGATGGCGCGCTCGCGCTCCGGCAGTTGCGATGTCGAGCCGGTTTCCGCGAGCTCGTGGCCGAGATCGATGCGAATAGCGTCGCCGTCACGCGCAACGATGGTCCCGCGCAGCATGTTGGCCTTGCCGATGAACTGCGACACGAAGCTCGTCTCGGGACGTTCGTACGCACGATACGGCGTATCGACCTGCGTGATGCGGCCCGCTTCCATCACGACGACGCGATCGCTGATCGACAGCGCTTCGGACTGATCGTGCGTGACCATGATCGTCGTCGTGCCGATCTTGCGCTGAATGCCGCGCAACTCGAACTGCATGTCCTCGCGCAGCTTGGCATCGAGATTCGACATGGGTTCGTCGAGCAGCAGCACGGGCGGCGCGATCACGATTGCGCGAGCGATTGCCACGCGCTGACGCTGACCGCCCGACAGCTCGCGCGGAAAGCGCTGCGCGAACGCGTCGAGCCGCACGAGCGACAGCGCCTCGCGCACACGATCGCGGCGCTCGCGCTTGTCGATGCCGCGCATCTCTAGCCCGAAGCTCACGTTCTGCTCGACGCTCATGTGCGGAAACAGCGCATAGCTTTGAAACACGATGCCGAGGCCGCGCCGGTTCGGCCGCATGTGCGTGATATCGCGGCCGTCGAGCATGATGCGGCCGCGCGTGGTCTCGATGAAGCCCGCGATCATCTGCAAGGTCGTGGTCTTGCCGCAACCCGACGGCCCGAGCAGCGACACGAACTCGCCTTTCTCGACCGAGAGATTGACGTCGGCGACGGCTTGCAGATCGCCGAACGATTTCGACAGATCGGTCAACGTGAGAAACGACATGGCTGCCCCTTCGGCGCATCGACGCGCCGGCTGCATTCGACTGATTTCGATGAACCGACTCTAGCTAGCCATATTTCCTTGCGTCAATCGCAATTCCATTCAATGATTAGAATGTGGCGCTGAATTCCAATCAACGGAATCTTTGGCCGGCCGATTGAATATCTATTTCATCAGGCGTGATTTGGGTTATCCCTGATCATCGCGCGCATTGTGCGATGCATCGACATCGTGTCGAATAGAGCGCGTAAAGCATCATCGCAATAGATTCCGCTCAATGGAATGATCGAGGCGAGAATGAAGGCATCGAACGAAGAAAATGGAAGCGCTGCGGCGGACGCGCCCGGCGCGGGCATGCTGCAACGCGCATTCGCCGTGATTCGCGCGCTCGGCGACGATCAGGCAGAAGGCAGCCGTGTCACCGCGCTCGCGAAGGCGGTCGGGCTCACGCAGGCCACGGTGCATCGCATTCTTCATGCGCTGATCGCGGAAGGCGTCGTCGAGCAGGATGAGAGCAGCAAGCGTTATCGGCTGAGCGTCGATTTCTTTTCGCTGGCCGCGCAGGCGGGCAATCCGAGCGGCATGCGCACGCTATGCCGCCCGGCGCTGCTCAGGCTGTGCGCGAGTCTCGGCGACACCATCTTCCTGCTCGTGAAAAGCAGCTTCGATGCAGTGTGTCTCGACATGTGCGAAGGCCCGTTTCCGATCCGCTCGTTCACCGGCGACGTGGGCGGCCGCGTCGCACTCGGCGTCGGGCAGGGCAGCCTTGCCATTCTCGCGTTTCAGCCGGAAGCCGAGCGCGAAGAGATCATCCGCTATAACGTGCCGCGTCTGCACAGCTACGGCGTGTTCGACGAAGTCTATCTGCGCACGGAGATCGAGCGCGTGCGCGTGCAGGGCTATGCGGGCCGCAACAGCGGTCTGATCGACGGCATGGCGGGCGTCGCGGTGCCGATTCTCGATCGATCGGGGCAAGCGGTTGGCGCATTGAGCGTCGGCACGTTGTCGACGCGTCTCGGCGAAGACCGCTTGCCGATGGTCGTCGAATTGCTCAAGCGTCAGGCGCAGACGCTCGGCCCGCAGATCAATCCATTCGATGTCGCCGTGCGTCGTCCCGTTCATGGACTCACGCGCGCAATGGCCACCACGCCGCTGACCGGCCCGCCGCAATAAGCGCGGCCATGGCGCGTTCGCGCCGCTATCGATTGTTGTCGCTACGACAACACGGCGAACGGTTCATCGACACTACTGCGAATGACGGCGCACCCGTACGATCGTCGGGGCTTATTTACATCCGTCCTTTCGCATGAAGGATCGCGAAGAACATCGCTCGTGATTCGAGGATGCCGGGCGTTTCTCATGGAAGCTTCGAACATGAACAACACCGATCCCTGGCGCGCGATCGTCACGCACTTACGCGAGCCTGCGCCGCCACCTCAACGCATGCGCGATCGGCGCACGCGGCACGTACTGGCCGACGTCTCGCCGATCTGCCGTATCGAATGGTCGACGCAATCGACAATTCTCGTTTCATGGAGCGACGCCACCGCCGGGCGACGCGAAGATCAGGCATGGCGCGCCTGCATTGCGCGCGGCGCGGGCGTGTGCAAGCTGACGGGCGCGGCGGTGCGGCGCGGTGATCTCATCTTCCGCCCGATCAGACGCGGACACGGCATGCCCGCAACCGCGCCGGACATGATTCTCGCGGAAAGCGCGCCGCGCGGCGTGTCGTCGATCGTTGCGGTCAAGGCAACACCGTGAACGCTTTCGCGATGCTATTGGCTTACGGCATCCAAACCTACAATTCTTTTCGACGATAAGCGCGCAAGCAATGTTGTCCAAACCGGATCGATATTCAAATGATTCGGTATCCGAATCATTATTCATTTAACTCAAGAGGCTAAAGCTCATGTCGCAGAAGATCCTGATTGTCGGTGCCGGCTTTGCCGGAGTGTGGGGCGCACTGGGCGCGGCGCGCGTGCTCGATGAAGCCGGCGTGACGAAGCGTGACGTCGAAGTCACGCTGATCTCGCCGAAACCCGAATTGCAGATTAGGCCGCGCATGTACGAAAGCGAGCCGCACACAATGACTGCGCCGCTGCTTCCGTTGCTCGATGCCATTGGCGTGAAGTTCTTCGAAGGAACGGTTCACGGCATTTCCGTCGATGACAAGACGGTGAACGTCGTATCTGCCGATGGCCGCACGCATACGCTCGCCTATGATCGTCTGCTGCTAACGAGCGGCAGCAAGCTGAACAGGCCGCCGATTCCTGGCCTGGCGGAGCTTGCGTTCTCCGTCGATTGCGTCGAAGACGCGGTGAAGCTCGACCAGCATCTCGACACGCTGGCGAAACTCCCGGATTCGCCCGCGCGAAACACGGTTGCGGTGGTCGGCTGCGGCTTCACCGGTATCGAAGTGGCGACCGAATTGCCGAAGCGTTTGCGCGAAAAATTCGGCGCCAATGCGGCGATTCGCGTGGTCGCGATCGGTGCGCAGGACACGATTGGCCCGGACCTCGGACCCAATCCTCGTCCGTTCGTCGCGCAAGCGTTCGAGTCGCTGGGCATCGAGGCTGTGCTGGGCTCGGGCGTCGTATCCGTCGATGCGCAAGGCGTTCGCACGCAATCGGGCAAGCACATCGCCGCCATGACGGTGATCTGGGCGGGCGGCATGCGCGCGAGCACGTTGACCTCGCAGCTTGCATCGCAACTCGATGCGCTGGGCCGCGTCGAAGTGGCAGCCGATCTTCGCGTGCCCGCAGCGCCTGATGTGTTCGTGGCCGGAGACGTGGCGCGCGTGCCGACCGATGACGACGGCCATTACGCGCTGATGTCCTGTCAGCACGCGATCCTCATGGGCAAATTCGGCGGACACAATGTCGCTGCGGATTTGTTGGGCACGCCGACGTTGCCTTATCGTCAACCGTTCTACGCGACGTGTATCGATCTCGGCGACTGGGGCGCGATCTATTCCGAAGGCTGGGATCGGCAGATCAGGCTGACTCACGCAGAAGGCAAGACGCGCAAGCAGATGATCAACACGAAGTGGATTTATCCTCCCGCGCCGAATCGCGTCGAGGCGTTGGCCGCGGGCAATCCGCAAGCGTCGTTCGGCTAAATCGGCTGAACCGACGGTATCGACTGCGCTGGCATCGGCACGACGCAAACGCGCTATTCAGGCCGGTGCCAGCGCCCCGACTCCGGGCATAGAACGGCAGGTGCGCCGTTCAACCAGAGTTGTTCTTCATCGAGTTGCAGCGCGGTCGAGCGGGCAACGTCGAAGACCACGTCGAGTGCACGTCCGACGTGGGCGTCTTCGATAGGAAGCTCCCACGTCAGGAATATCTGGATGTAGTCTTCGTCCGGCGCAAAGTCGGCGGCACTGAAGCCGGTGCTGTTGCGTCGAATGACGGCATGAGGCTGGCCCGTATCGAAGATGACGGCCGTTCCCCGCGTCAGAGGAATGCGTCGACCCGTCGAGGGAAAATGCAGATCGAGACCCTTGTCTTCGCTCAGAAAAAGATTGCAGAAGGCGGCATCGCCATATTGCGCGGCGTCGTGGTGATATCGCGCGCCGCGACACGCCATGAGCGCGACGTCACTATCGGCGAGCACATCGCGTAGTCCGAGCGACGACGTCCAGTCGGACATGATCTGCACGCAACGCTTGTACTCCGGCCAGCGCACTTGCGTGCGCGCGAGAGGCATTGCTTCGACGTCACCGGGTTCCAGCGCAAGCTGCGACGATGTCTCTCTCTGCCAATCCGCGAGCACGCGTTCGGAGGTCATGGGCACGTCGAGCGTGCTGGTCAGAACGATGTCGCTTACGCATCGACTGCGGATGGCGTCGCCGCTCCGATAATAAGAAGTCAGCATGTCTCGCATTCGGTGCTGTCAAAAGGGGAATTGAGTACGTCGCTGCATTAGCCGCTGGTGGGCGTTCCCGTGCCGATACAGTCCGTGCGATACCACATATCGACGAGGCGCTGCGCGGCGTGCAGATCGTCCGGATAGTAGGGATCGTAGAACGGCGACGGGTTATAGCCCGCTTTTTCCAGCGCCGCCAGCTCGCTCATGTTGCGTTCGTGCGTGATGGGCGCATTGTTCTTGAGCGCGGTGAGGTCGCGGCATTCCTTCTCGGTCAGATGCGCGGCGCCATAGGGCACGGGGGCCGCGACACAACCAGCGAGCACAAAGGCGCACGCGCAGATCAGCGGATGGAAAGTCGGCAGATGGTTCATGGGGCGTCTCCCTTCGGTCACGGATTCGCTCACGCCGCCGTGCGCTGGCGAAGGAAACGTACGTCGATGTAGCGTTCACGTCGCCTATGATACGTCGTCTGGTGCCCTTAGTCCCGACGCAGCGCCTCGACCTGCCGCTTCCAGAGCGTCCAGGGCCGCTCGATGACGCCAAGGTTGGTGTCGTTGCTGGCACGGCCTTCACCCTCGTCGAGATAGGTGACATCGCCGCCCAGCGCGATGGCCTTCTGCTGCATGCCTGCATTGAGCTCCGTATAGATCGCGCGATAGACGGCCGCCGGCAACGAGGGGCCCGTCGCCACGAAACCGTGACCGCGCATCAACGCGACGTCCGATGTGCCGAGCGTGTCGGCCAGCGCCTTGCCTTGGGCGCTGTTGCGCACGAGCATGTCGGTGCAGCCGAAGCAATGGCGGATGTCGAACACCGGCGAGCCGGTCGCAAGGAAGCCGGCCATGTGATAGATCGGACGCAGCCGCACCGACGATGCCGCGAACGGAATCACCGACGGCGAATGGCTGTGCACGACCGACTGCACATCGGGGCGGGCGCGGTAGATCTCGGCGTGGATCCAGGTCTCCAGATAGCGTTTGCGCGTGTCGCCATCGACGGGCTGACAATCGAAGTCGAGCGTGAGGATATCTTCGGGCTGCACCAGTTCGGGCGCCATCGACTGCGCGATCAGAAAACGGTCCGGATTGCGCGGATCGCGCACGCTCACGTGGCCGAAGCCATCGAGTACTTCGTGCTGCGCGAGGATATGGTTGGCCGCGGCGAGGTCGTCGAAGAGGCGCTGCATGTCGTGCGCGTCATGCGTGATCGGGGCGGCGGTGTAGGGCGTGTTCTGCGTCATGGTCTGTGTCGTTGCGGATAAGAATGAGATAGGGCGCGAACCTCAGGTCGAACATTTCTTCGCGCGTGAGATGTCGCGTCGGGACGGGTCAGTGTCCGAAGGCGGGCGCATCGGGCAGGTTTTCCGGGCGCTCGACGAGAAACACCAGCGCAGCGGCCGTCACGAGCGCGCCGCCCAGCACGACGAACATCGCGCCGGGGCCGCCTGTCGCCTGTTGCAGCACGCCCGAGATCGCTGGTCCGCACATGGCGCCGAAGCGCGCAATGCCGAAGAAAACGCCGACGCCGGTGCTGCGGATTTCAGTCGGGTAACTCACCGCGACGAGGTTGTTGAGAACCGTCTGCGTGCCGATCACGAACATGCCCGCCATCGCGATGACCCAGAAGAGCTGACCGCCCGTCATCACCGCGAGCATCGCGATGGCGCTCGCGCCGAGCAGCCACGCAATCGACATCGCCAGACGCCGGTTGCCGATACGGTCGGCCATGAAGCCCGAGAGCAGGCTGCCGAACGCGGAAGCGAACACCAGCAGCGAACCGTAGGCAAAACTGCTCGAAAGATTCTCGCCGCGCTTCAGCAGGATCGTCGGCAGCCAGCCCGACAATCCATACGACGAAAACAGCGAGAGCGCGCCCATCGCCCAGAAACACAGCGTCTGACGACGAAAGCGCGCGGCGAACAGCGCACGGAACGAGCCGGCCTTGACCGTCGGCGCGGGCACGACCAGTTCGGCATCGCGAAACTCCGCGGCGCGCGCCGGCCAGAAGCGCGCGAGTTGCGCGCGCACGTCGTCCTGACGGTTGCGGCTCCCGAGAAAAGCGACGGATTCAGGCAGTACGAACTGCAACGCAACGGCGAGCACCATGGCCAGCGCGCCCGTGTAATACATGCTTTGCCAGCCGAAGCGCGGCATCAGCCACGCCGCGATGAAACCGGAGCTGGTTGCGCCGCCGATCCAGCCGAGCGAGAAAAAGCCGATCGTGAAGACGTTGTTCGAACGCTTCGGGGCGATCTCGTTGATGTAGGTCACGCACATCGGCATCAACAGACCGAGCGCGATGCCCATGACGATGCGCAACGCCACGAACGAATCCAGATCGTGCGCGAACAGTGCGATGGCGAGACTCATCACGCTCGATATCCAGACGCCGGGCAGGATCACGCGACGCCGTCCGAACCGGTCGCCGAACAGCCCCGACACGGCCGAACCGATGGCAAAGCCGCCGAGCCCGCACGAAAGCAGCAAGCCGATCTGACTCGGCGACAAATGCCAGGCGGGAGCCACGTCGTGGACGATGTACGACGCGTTGTACAGATCGAAACCGTCGTACCAAAGGATCAGCGCGAGCAGGATGGCGAGGCGAAAATGAAAAGCGCCGAGCGGCGCGGCCTGCAGGGTGTCGCGCAGATCGAGTCGTTTGCGCTGAACCGGCGTCGTGTCCAGGGTCATGCGGTGTCTCCGGATATGAGTGGCTTGCCGCTCTCGCCGATACGGCGCGCGGTGCCTTTTATGGTGTTCCGAAGCCCACTTTATAGGCGCAATTTGTATTTATCAATATTGAGTTTTAAAATCAATATATCGATTTTTTTTGCGCTCCGGCGGGACTTTGGCGGGGAGGAACATGAGCGAGCGAGACTGGAACGATGTGCTCACGTGCGAGGAAGCGCTCGCGCGGCTGAACATCAAGGCGGCGACCCTGTACGCCTACGTCAGCCGTGGGCTGATTCGCGCGACGCCCGCCGAGGATGGCCGCAAGCGCCTTTATCTCCGGCGCGACATCGAACGGCTCGCCGCGCGCAAACGCGGCCGTCCGCCCACCGGCGCGGTGGCCGAATCGACATTACGTCTCGGCGATCCGGTGCTGCACTCCGCGATCACGCAAGTCACGCCGCACGGGCCGCGCTATCGCAACCGGCTCGCGGTCGATCTGGCCAACTCGGGGGCCGCGTTCGAATCGGTCGTGCATCTGCTCGCAACCGGCGTCTGGCAAAGCGGCCTCGCGGTCTGGTCGCCGCTCGCGACGCCGCCCGACGTGCTGCGCTCCTTGTCGGTCTACGAGGGCAGGGTCGTGAGCGGCGACATTGGCGCATTGCTGGGCATGGTGCCCTTTGCCCTCGCGATGCAGGGACGCGGCACGCGAGAGATTGCCGACGGCGGCGCCGTGCAGGCCGCGCGCCTGATGTTGCAGAGCATGGCGGGCTGTATCGGCTTTCTCGGGCCTGAGCAGGCATTCTGCCCGCGCGCCGACAACGAAAGCATCGCGGGTCAGATACTGCGTGCCGCCGGTGCTGCAGTCACCGCCGACACGCTGCGCGCGATCAATACGGCGCTCGTCGTGCTTGCCGACAACGAACTGGCGCCCGCGACGTTTTCGGCGCGCGTGGCTGCATCGACCAATGCGGACATCTTCAGTTGCGTGGCGGCGGCCATCGGCTCGCACATCGGCTTTTCCACCGGTACGGGCACGGAGAAGGTCGAAACGCTGCTGCTGTGCGAGCCATGGTCGGAACTGGATTCGCGTGTCGAACGCGTGCGCGAATACGGCGCGAGCCTGTTCGGCTTCAACCATCCGCTGTATCCGGGCGGCGATCCTCGTGCGGATCTGATGTTGCAGACGGCCGAACATATTGCGGCGCAACGCGATTCGGCGCCCGCCGCACGCAAGCGCGCACGCGTGACGCTCGCGTTTCTGGAGCGTATGCGACGGGAACTGGACGCGCATCCGGGCGTGTCGCTCGGCCTCGTGACGCTCGCCCGCGCATTGGGCATGCCCGACGGCTCGGCCACCGCAATCTGGATCGTGAGCCGCACGGCCGGATGGGTCGCGCACGTGATGGAGCAGCGCACGCAGGCTTTCCTGCTGCGTCCGCGAGCGAAGTACGAGATGACGCTGTCCGCTGAGAACAGCGCGGGTGCCTGAGCGTAAATCGGCCAGAAGTCTTTGTACTCTTGATGAATCAACGGAACGTCGATGTCGGCGCGTTGGCGTGGGCGTCGTCATGCATTGCGTGATTTTGGCAACGCCTGCGGATTAGGTCTATTCTCGACGCGACGCAATACGGTTGCCTTTTCGCCCGTCCGAACGGACCGGTCGCCGGATGCCGATTCTGCGTCGAAGCCCGAAGCATCGAATGCAACGCAAGCAAGCAGACGAAGGCGCGTGGCACCATCGGCGTCGAGTCATTCCGCAACTTGTCGGAGGCCCAAAGTGAACTTTGATCGAAGCGAGACGGCGGTCGTCTTCATCGACCCGCAAGTGGATGTCCTGAGCAAGAATGGCAAGAACTGGGGCGCGGTCGGAGCAAGCGTGACGGAGAACAAGACCGTAGAAAACATGCTTCGAATATTCAAGGCGGCAAAGTCGGCGAAGTACGGCGTCTTCATTTCGCCGCATTATTTCTTCCCGACGGATCGCAACTGGAAGTTCAACGGGCCGCTGGAAACCGATGAATTCGCCACCGGTACGTTTGCTCGCAGCGGTACGTTGAGCCTGGATGGTTTCGAAGGCTCCGGCGCCGACTGGCTCGACGAGTTCAAGCCGTATATCGACGACGGCGAGACGGTTGTCGTGAGTCCGCACAAGGTATTCGGTCCTCAGACCAACGATCTCGTGCTGCAACTGCGCAAGCGAGGCATTCGGCGGATCGTTCTTGGCGGCATGCTGGCCAATATGTGCGTCGAATCTCATTTGCGCGACCTGCTCGAACAAGGCTTCGAAGTGCATGTCGTCAGCGACGCCACCGCGGGGCCGCGTCATCCCGTTTGGGGCGACGGCTACAAGGCGGCGATGATCAACTACGCGTTTCTCGCGCATGGCGTCATCAGTACGGACGAAGCCGTCGCTTCGATGCAGTGAGGGGTTTGGCACGTCGTCCCGCGCGGCCCGCTGCAAAATCGTCCAATACTTTCGGTAACGAAACTCATAGCATGCTCTCCAAGGTCGATTTTTCAGGAGAGGAACGTTGCTATTGCATACCGAAGCACTCGAAGCGAACGCTCAAAAAGCGCAGCCAAAGCCGGAACGTTGTGTGATCGTCGTGGATGAAGCGCTGCCCGCCGGTCGAGCGTCGAACGCGGCCGCTGTGGTCGCGTTCACGCTGGGGCAGCGTCATAGTCATCTCGTCGGTGCGCCTTTGCTCGAACGCGATGGCACGGCGCACCCCGGCCTCATCCCCATCGGCATTCCGGTCCTGAAGGCAAGCGCGCTTCAGTTGAGCGAGCTTCGTCAAAAATCGCTCGCCCACTGTGACGTAGTGGACTTTCCCGTGCAAGGGCAGGCCACCACGGACTACGCCATGTTCCTCGATGCCATCCAGACGCACGCCGACGATGCGCTTCAGTATCTGGCGGTCGGTCTGATCGGGCCGAAGAACCGTGTCAGCAAACTGGTCGGCGGTTTATCGCTGTTTGCATGATGGACGCCCGCATTGCATCGGAGCTTATCGGGCAGATATGGACTATCGGCTTGAATCGCCCCGACAAGCGCAACGCGCTCGACGGTCTGATGTTCGACGCGCTGGCGAACTCGCTGCGCCTCGCACAAGGCGACGAACGCGTGCGCTGCGTGCTGCTGCACGGAACCGATGAAAGCTTCTGCTCGGGACACGACACCGCCGCGTTCGCCGCACTGTGGCCGCAAGCCGACGATGGTGCGGTCCGGCGATGTATCGCCGCGTTCGCCGAGCAGCCCAAGCCGCTGATTGCCGCCGTCAATGGCGCGGCGGTGGGATTCGGCGCCACGATGCTGCTACACGCCGATTGGGTCGTCGCGGGCGAAAGCGCGATCTTCCGGTTTCCGTTTTCCGATCTCGGCATCGTGCCCGAAGCGGGGGCGACCGCGTTGCTGGCGCGCAGAATAGGCGATCTCGCCGCACGCGACTGGCTGATGAGCGGCCGCGCGATAACGGCATCGGAAGCCTTGCAGCGCCGATTCGTTTCCCGCGTCGTACCGGACGCGGACGTGCGCGCGGTTGCAAATGACTACGCGCGGCGCCTCGCCGCCAAATCGCCGAATGCGCTGCAGACCACGCGGCGTTTGATTCTTGACGGCGCCACGTTACCGGCAAAAGAGGCGATCGAGCGAGAGTTTTTTCATCTCAATGCCTTCATCCCGGCGTGCATCAGGAGACCGATTCCTCATGGCTAAAGTGCATCTTGTTCACGCTCATCCCGAGCCCCGTTCGTTCTGTTCGGCAATGGCCCGCGAAGCAGAACGCACACTGACGTCGCGCGGTCACGATGTGAGCTTTTCGGACCTGTATGCGCTGAATTTCGATCCCGTGGTTCGCGCGAGCGAGTTCACCGAACGCGCTAACAGCGACTATCTCGTCTATGCCTTGGAGCAGCGTCACGCGCTGGAGCACGATGCGCTTTCACCCGACGTGCAGCGAGAAGTCGACGCGCTGCTCGCCAGCGATACGCTCATGCTGGTGTTCCCGCTCTACTGGTTCTCGGTGCCCGCGCTGATCAAAGGCTGGATCGACCGATGCTTCCTGTCGGGCGCAATGTATGGCGGCAAGCGCATCTACGGACGCGGCGGCATGACGGGCAAGCGCGCCGTGATTGGCGTAAGCCTCGGGGGACGGGAACACATGTTCGGTCCGCAAGGCATTCATGGCGAACTCGCGAGCGGCATGCTGCGTCATCTGCTGCAAGGCACGTTGGGATATGTGGGTTATGACGTGCTCGAACCGTTCTTTGCGTGGCACGTTCCCTATTGCGCGGACGCCGAGCGCGCCGACACGCTGGCGCGCTGGTGCGGCTTCGTCGATAGCCTCGAGGCGCAGCCACGTATGACGATGCCGCGGATCGAGGCCTATGATGACGTGTTCAGAGCACTTCCACGGACGGTTTCATCATGAAAGCTGCATCGACGATTCGTTCGGTCAAGGTCTGGCGCGCGCCCGACGTCATGGACGCCGTCATGCTGAAGGGCCAGTTCGTCGGCCATCGATATCCGCCGCACGCACACGATACGCATTGCCTCGCGGTGATTACCGGCGGTGAACTGGCGGTCGACGTTCGAGGGCAGCGGCGCGTATGCAAGCGCGGCGATGTTGTCGTTGTCGTTGTCGATGCCGACGTCGTGCATTCAGGCGCCGCCGCCGGTGACGGCACATGGAAGATGCGCGTCGAGCACGTGCAGCCTGCGGAACTCGCGGCCTACTGTGAGCGGCTCGGCATTCCGCGGCGCGAGCGATTCGAACTGGCGAGTCCGTTTATCGTCGATGCGGAACTGTCGCGCCATCTCTATGGCGTGAACTGGTGCTCCGAAACAGACGACGATCCCTTCAAGCGCAGTGAAGCGCTGGCCTGCGCGATCGTCGGCCTGCATGCGCGCAGGCCCGGGCGCGCGGGCGATCTGCCCGTGGTGCGCAGCGAGCCGGCGCTGGTGCGTGCGATCAGACGCCGTTTGCGCGAAGACCTTCACGCGAAGGTGACGTTGTCTACGCTCGCCGCCGAATTCGGCGTCACTCCGTTCGTGCTTTTGCGCGCGTTCGTGCGCGAAGCGGGCCTGAGTCCACATGCATTCCAGCAGCAGGAGCGCTTACGTGCAGCAATGCCGATGCTCCGCAAAGGCAGGCCGATTGCAGAGGTCGGCGCTAGAACCGGCTTTGCGGATCAGTCGCACTTCACGCGCGTCTTCAAGCAGTTGACCGGCGTGACGCCGAAGGTTTATCAGTCCGCGTTTTCGTGATGTCAAGCTCGTCGCAAGATGAAGCCGCCATCGACGGGATTGGACTGACTCGTTACGTAGCGCGAGGCATCGCGGCAGAGCCACAGGAACACGTCGGCGTTCTTTTGCTGCGTCTCATACCGACTCTCGACGCGAACACGCCCTGAATGGCGTGTGGCTTCTTTAAACGACCCTAAGCTTGTGTTAAGGAAAGGGGGCAGATAGTAGCGGCCTTCGGCCTTCAAACCTACAGTCGTGATAAGAGGTATTACATGAGAAACGATTCGCAACTCGTGTACAACGCGCCGGCACGCGTGTTTCACTGGCTAACTGCGGGATTGCTTCTTGTTCAGTTTGTGCTCGCCTGGTCCATGCCCGAGGTCCATCGCGATACAAAGCCAGTTGGCCTGATCGCCTGGCATCTGGGCGTCGGCGTGGTCATCTTACTGCTTGTTTTAGTCCGTCTTACCTGGAGAGTCGCGCACCCGGCGCCACCCGAACCAGCGACGTCACCCCGTGTCATGCGAACGCTTGCTGGATTGACTCACATCGCGCTCTACGCGCTTCTGATCGTCCTGCCGCTGATGGGATGGGCCAACGCTTCGTCACGCGACTGGCCCGTTGCGCTGTTTGCCAGGATTCCCCTGCCGTATCTGTCGTCACCGGGTTCGCGGTTCGGCCACGCACTGGGCGACTGGCACGCCAATCTCGCCTGGGTGCTGCTTGCGCTGGTCGTGCTGCACGTTTGCGCGGCTATATATCATCACCTCGTCTTGCGAGACGGGACGTTGATCCGAATGCTGCCGACGAGTCGAGACAGCAAGTCGACCTCCTGATTAGTACGGTCGAAGCAATCCTGCACCCGGCATCCCGGAACCGGAGACGCATCCGGACCTAAAAGACCACCACCCACCCGCATCGGGTGGGTGACCCGCGCTTCGCTTCGAAGTATCGCGTGGCGAATCTATACTCGGTCGACCACACTTCTCTGCGAGTGCACGTGTCGTCTGACCTTGCGCACGATCCCGGCCTCTTTCGTTTTCCGAGCATGTCCGATTTCGCAGAATATCCATTAGATTTGGGCGTCCCGCCCGAACGCTCCTTCGACGCCGTATCGAGCGGAAGGTCCATACCGCCTCGTTGTGCACGGCAACTCATGCCGCGCGAAGCCTTGATGGCCCGTCTGCTCGAAGCGCGCCGGCATCGTTGCGTCGTCGTGCAGGGCCCGGCCGGCAGCGGCAAGACCAGCACGATGCTGGCGCTGCGGCAGTCGATGCTCACACTCGACTTCGACGTCGCCTGGCTCTCGCTCGCTCCCGAAGACGACGACCTGACCGCGTTCTTCCACGGTTTGCTGGCAAGCCTGGCGACCGTCGATCCGGCAATCGTGCGCGAAGCCGAATTGCTGGTCGGACGCAAGAGCGACGAAACTGCCGTCGAACATTGGGTCATCACGCTCGTACGCGGCATCGCTCGCCGCAAGCGCGAACTGGTGATGATGCTCGACGACGTTCACTGCCTTCAGAACCCCCGCATCGTCGAAGCCTTGCACTGGCTGGTGGACTACGCGCCGCCGCAGCTTCACATCGTGCTGGCATCGCGGCGTTCGCTGCCCGTCTCGCTGGCGCGTCTGCGTTCGCAAGGTCTGGCGACCGAGTTCGATCGTCATGACTTGCGTTTTTCGGCCGAGGAATCGGAGCGGTTCTTGCGCGAGCAACTTGGCGAGATCGCCCGGCGCGACGCGCGAACGGTGCATGAACTGACGGACGGCTGGGCGGCTGGCTTGCAGTTGTTCGCGATCGACCTGAAGACGCGCAAAGGCAGCGCCTTCGCGCCCGCGACCGTGCGCGATGCCGAAACCTTCGCCCATTACTTCGAACGCGAAGTGCTGGTCCGGCTCGCAGCCGAGGATCTGCTTCTGCTCACGCGTGCCGCGCTGTGCGAGCGATTTTGCGCGCCGCTTTGCGCAAGCCTGCTGCGGCATGCAGGCACCGTTGTGGACGTCGCCTCCAGACTCAGTCGCCTGGAAGACGACAACCTGTTCATCACGCGCAGCAGTGTCGGTCAGGACGGCGACACCTGGTATCGCCTGCATCCTCTGCTGCGCGAGGTTTTGCAGCGCCGGGTTGCCGGGCTGCCGGCCACGGAACTGCGCGAACTGCACGCGGCGGCGTGGCAATGGCTCGATGCGCACGGCCACGTCGATGAAGCCGTGCATCATGCGGTGCTGGCGGACAACGCGCAGGCCGCCGGCGATCTCGTCGAAGGATGCGCGCACGATCTGCTCGCGCGCGGCGAGCTTCGCCAGCTTGCCGGTCTGGTGCGACGTCTGCCGCCGGCGCAGATCGAGGAGCGCTTCGATCTGCGCGTGATCGCCGCGTATCTGCATATGTACGCCGGTGAAACCGACGCGCTGATGCAGAGCATTCGGGAAATCGCCGCACTGAGCGAGCGACCGGATCCGCGTCGGCGTTATGCGCTCGCGCTGCTTCGCGGCGGCGTCGCGCTACAACGGGACGATACGGATCTCGTCGTCGCGCTATTGCCTGAATTGCAGCGCGTGCCGCCCGGCGCGGACGATTTCACGCGGGTCGCGCGCGCCAATATCCTTTCGTGGATGTTCATTCATCGCGGCGAGCATGAGCAGGCCCGCAAGGTTCTGGAGGAAGGCGCGGCACATGGCGGCGCGCCGCGCGGCATTCTGCTCGGTCGTTGCATGGGCGGCATGACGCATGCCGCCGAAGGCCAGGTATTGCTCGCCGAGCGCGTGTTCCGCGACGTGCTCGTGCAGGCGGAACAGCAGGGGCAGGCGTACGTCGGCATCGCGTGCATGGCGGCGGCGTTGCTGGGCGAGGCGCTCTACGAACTCAGCGACGTCGATGCTTCACTGCGTCTGCTGGACGAACGCATCGACGTGCTCGGGCGCGTGTCGATTCCCGATACGGTCCTGCGTGCGTTGATCGTGCTCGCCCGCGCGCACTGGTTCGCGGGACGCCGCATCGATGCGCGCGCGTGTCTCGACCGGCTCGAAGAACACGCGAAACGTCACGGCGTGGATCGTCTGCTCGCCAACGCATTGTGCTTGCGTACGCGCTGGCTGCTGGAAGAAGGCCGCCCCGATGAAGCCGAAAAAACGGTCGCGCGCTGCGAAGCGCTGGCGGCGCGGTATGCGGGCGCGGTGCGCAGCACAGCTTGGGAAATCAGCGTGTGCGCCGATCTCGCGCGCATCCGCATGTGTCTGCATCTGAACGATTTCGAAGGCGCCATGCGTCGCCTGAAGCCGCTTCACGCGCTGTCCGAAGCGGGCGGCCGATGGTGTCGCGTGGCCGGTCTGCGCGTGCAGATGTCGATTGCCGAGAAGGGCCGCCACAACCATCAGGCGTCGCGCGAGCATTTGATCGGAGCCTTGCGCGTGGGTCATCGGCTCGGTTTGATGCGCAGCCTGCTGGACGAACTCGGCGAATACCGGCATATGCTCGGCGGCTTGCCGCTCGAGCCGGACTTCGACCCCGTGCTTGGCTTCTATGCGCAGCGGCTGATCGACGCCGCACAGGCAGCGGCATCTGACGAACCGCACACGGCGGAAATGCACGCGCCGATCCAGTCGCTGAGCGAGCGCGAAAACGAAGTGCTGGGTCTGCTCGCGCTCGCGCTGCCCAACAAGAAGATCGCACGCGTGATGGACGTGTCGCTCGATACGGTGAAGTGGCATCTGAAGAACATCTACCGGAAGCTGGAAGTGACGGGCCGCGATGGCGCCGTCGCAAGGATGCGCGACGCCGCTGCACGCTAACTCCCACCCGCCGATCCCACTCCACGAGGGTAGGCTTGCACACGCTTCCTGCCGCGCACAATGCCTTCACGAAAGCAGCCAGCCGACCATGCCGACGATGCCGGACCGGCCCGCGCTGCGAACGCAATCAATCGATGAGGAGCGTCCGGTGGAAGTCAAGCGTAATGTCTATCGCGAGGATCACGAAATGCTGCGTGATACCGCGCGGCGTTTTTTCGAACGCGAGTGCCTGCCGCGTCAGGCTCAGTGGGACGAAGCCGGGTGCGTCGATCGCGAAACCTGGCTCAAGGCCGGCCGCGAAGGCCTGCTGTGTGTGACGGTGCCGGAGGAATACGGCGGCGGCGGCGGCGATTTCGGGCATTCGGCCATCGTCGCGGAAGAGCTGCATCGCGCGGGTGTGTCGGGCTTCAGCTATTCCGTGCATTCCGACATCACCGCGCCGTATATCGCGCGCCTCGGCACGGAAGAACAGAAACGCAAGTGGCTGCCGCCGATCTGCCGCGGCGAAAAAATTCTCGCGATCGCGATGACCGAGCCCGGCACCGGCTCCGATCTGAAATCGATCCGCACCACGGCCGTACGCGACGGCGACGACTACGTCATCAACGGCAGCAAGACCTTCATTTCGAATGGCCTGAACTGCGACATGGTGGTCGTGGTCTGCAAGACGGATCCGTCGGCGGGTGCGAAGGGCGTGAGCCTCATCATGGTCGAAACCGACCGCGCAGGATTCCGCCGTGGCCGCAAGCTGGAGAAAGTTGGCCAGGCCGCCGCCGATACCGCCGAACTCTTCTTTGATAACGTCCGCGTACCCGCGAGCAACCTGATCGGCAACGAGAACGGCGGCTTCATCCATCTGATGGAAGAGCTTCCGCAGGAGCGGCTCATCATCGCGGTGTATTGCGCGGCGAAGCTGGAGCGGCAACTCGAACTGACGCTGCAATACGTGAAGGACCGCCGCGCGTTCAATCAGACCGTGTGGGACTTCCAGAACACCAAATTCAAACTGGCCGACGTGAAGGCGCAAGCCGTTGCGGTCCGCACGCTGGTCGATTACTACATTCGCGAGCACATGGAGCGCAAGCTCACGTTGCAGGAAGCGGCGATCGCCAAGCTCTTCGCGACCGAAGCGATGTGGAAGTGCATCGACGAAATGGTGCAGCTGCATGGCGGCTACGGCTACATGCTGGAATATCCGATCGCCCGTGCGTTCGCCGACATGCGTGTAACACGCATCTTCGGCGGCACCAGCGAAGTGTTGCGCGATCTGATCTCGCGCAAGCTTTGAGTTCTCCTACCTTTCGAGGCAGCAACATGAGCGAAAAAGTACTGGTGGCAGGCGTCGGCATGATTCAATTCGCCAAGCCGGGCGCAAGCCAGAGCTACACCGAAATGGGCGCCGAAGCGACCCGCCGCGCGCTGGCCGATGCCGGCATCGCCTACGATCTCGTCCAGCAAGCGTTCGCCGGTTACGTGTACGGCGACTCCACTTGCGGGCAAACCGCCTTGTACGAAGTGGGCATGACGGGCATTCCGATCGTCAACGTGAACAACAACTGCTCGACGGGTTCCACCGCGCTCTATCTGGCGCGCCAGGCGATCGCCACCGGCGACGCGGACTGCGTGCTCGCGCTCGGCTTCGAGCAGATGCAGGCCGGCGCGTTGAAGTCGCACTGGGACGACCGGCCCGTGACGCGCGCGCGCTTCGTGCCGATCATGCACGGCCTGACCGCCGACCTCGCGCATCTGCCGCAGGCACTGCGCACTTTCGGCGGCGCGGGACGCGAACATATGCAGCGCTACGGCACCCGCATGGAAACCTTTGCGGCGGTACGCGCGAAGGCGAGCCGCCACGCGGCGAACAACCCGCTCGCGTTGTTTCGCAAGCAAGTGACGACCGAAGACGTGATGAACGACACGGTGCTGATGCCCGGCGTGATGACGCGTCTGATGGCCTGTCCGCCCACGTGCGGCGGCGCGGCGGCGATCCTCGTGTCGGAGAAGTTTGCCCGCAGGCACAACCTGCGCACCGATGTGCAGATCGTCGCGCAGGCGCTGACTACCGATCCGCCCGCATCGTTCGATCCGCCGTCGATGCTCAACTACGTCGGCACGCACATGACGCGCTCGGCCGCGAACAAGGTCTACGAGCAGGCCGGGATCGGACCGGAAGACATCGACGTGTGCGAACTGCACGACTGCTTCGCGCACAACGAGGTCATCTGCTACGAATCGCTCGGGTTCTGCCCGGAAGGCGGCGCGGACAAATTCGTCAGCGACGGCGACAACACATACGGCGGCAAGGTCGTGGTCAATCCGTCCGGCGGTCTGCTCTCGAAGGGACATCCGCTGGGCGCGACAGGTCTTGCGCAATGTTACGAGCTGACGCATCAGTTGCGCGGCAGCGCCGACCGTCGGCAAGTGCAGGGCGCAAAGCATGCGCTTCAGCACAATCTCGGACTCGGCGGCGCGTGCGTCGTGACCTTGTACGGCAAGCACTGAAGCTCCGGCGCGCAAGGCGTCACGGCGCGCCGCGTGCCAACTTGAATCGCACACAGCATTGAGGATTAGCCATGCAACAGCTTTGCAAGGACCGCGTCGTCATCATCACCGGTGCGGGGCGCGGCCTCGGGCGCGAATACGCGCTTGAGTTTGCCCGGCAGGGTGCGAAGGTCGTCGTCAACGATCTCGGCGGCAACGGAGACGGCTCCGGCGCCGCGAGCGGCCCCGCACTCGACGTCGTCGCCGAAATCGAAGCGCTCGGCGGCCAGGCTGTCGCGAACTTCGACGACGTCGCCGACTGGAACGGCGCAAAACGCATGATCGACACGGCCATTTCCGCATTCGGCGGACTCGACGTGCTGGTCAACAACGCCGGCATCCTGCGCGACCGCACGCTCGCCAACATGAGCGAAGACGACTGGGACTCGGTGATTCGCGTGCACATGCGCGGCACCTTTGCGCCGTCGCGTCACGCCGCAGCTTACTGGCGCGACGAGGCGAAAGCGGGACGCGCGCGGGTCGGGCGGCTCATCAATACGAGTTCGTCGTCGGGGCTGTACTGCAATCCGGGTCAGGCCAACTACGGCGCGGCGAAAGCGGGCATCGCGGCGATGTCGGTGATTGCGGCGCGCGAACTCGAACGCTACGGCGTGACGGTCAACGCGATCTATCCCACGGCGATGAGCCGCCTCACCGAAGACATCTTCGCGGTCCGCCGCGACGAATTCACCGCGGGCGCGGCGCCCGGCTTCGATCCGCTCGACGCGGGCAACGTCGCGCCTTTGGTCGCATGGCTCGGCAGCGCGGCATCGAGCGGCATCACCGGACGGGTGTTCGGCGTGCGCGGCGGTCGCATCACGGTGGCCGAAGGCTGGAGCGCCGGTCCGCGCATCGAAAAGCAGGGACGCTGGGATGCGGCCGAGCTTGGCGCGCTGATCCCGCAACTGGTGGAGCAGGCCGCGCCGAACGCGCTGACCTCGGGCGAGATTCCGGTAGCGGTGGCGTAGGCGCTCGAACCGTCTCGAACCGTCGCTAACCGTCTCGAAGCGCAGGAGAGCGTGCATGATCAAAATCCCGAAGTACCTCGGCGACCACGCGGCGCTGACTCCCGACAAGCCCGCGGCGATCAACAGCACCACCGGCGACGTGCTCACCTACCGCGAACTCGACGAGCGTTCCAATCGCTTCGCGCAGTGTCTGCACGCAATCGGGCTGAGGCGCGGCGACCACATCGCGATGGTGCTCGAGAACAACATCCGCTGCTTCGAAGTGTGCTGGGCAGCGTTGCGTTCGGGCTTGCTGATCACGCCGGTCAACCGCTTCCTGACCGCGTCGGAGGCGGCGGGCATCATCGCGGATAGTCAAGCGCAGGCCGTGGTCAGTTCGTATGCGATGCGTGAGCTTGCGGCCGAACTGACCGGCATGATGCCGACCTGCGGCCTGCGCCTGATGATCGACGGCACCATTGCCGACTGGAGCAGCTACGAAGCGGTGACCGGCCGCTACCCGGCAACGCGCCTGACCGACGAATGGCTCGGCGCGATGATGATCTACAGCTCGGGCACGACCGGCCGCCCTAAAGGCATCATTCGCGCGCAGCCGCAGGGGCGCGTCTCGGACGGCTCCGGCTCCGCGCGTCGGCCGCAGTTCGAGCGTTATGGCTTCGACGCGCAAACGGTCTATCTCTCCCCGGCGCCGCTCTATCACACCGCGCCGCTCGGCTACGGGATCGAGACGCAGTTCGGCGGCGGCACCGTGGTGTTCATGGAAAAGTTCGATCCGCTCGACGCATTGCGGGCAATCGAGCGTTATCGCGTCACGCACAGCCAGTGGGTGCCGACCATGCTGATCCGCCTGCTCAAGCTCGCTCCCGCGCAGCGCGCTGCGTTCGACCTGTCGAGTCATCGGGTGGCGATCCACGCGGCCGCGCCGTGTCCGCAAGAAATCAAGCGGCGGATGATCGACTGGTGGGGGCCGATCATCGAAGAGTATTACTCGTCCACCGAAGGCAATGGCGTGACCACGCTCAACACCGAAGAGTGGCTCGCGCATCCGGGCTCGGTCGGGCGCGCGTTGCTCGGCGTGATCCATATCTGCGACGAAGAAGGCAACGAACTGCCAACGGGGCAAGACGGCGTCGTCTACTTCGAACGCGACCACTTGCCTTTTCACTATCACAACGATCCCGACAAGACCCGTGCCGCACAGCATCCGCGTCATCCGGCGTGGACGGCGGTCGGCGATATCGGCCATGTCGATGGCGACGGCTATCTGTATCTCACCGACCGCCAGGCGTTCATGATCATTTCGGGCGGCGTCAACATCTATCCGCAAGCGATCGAAGACGCGCTCGCCGTGCATCCCGACGTGCAGGACGCCGCCGTGATCGGCGTGCCCGACGCCGAAATGGGCGAGCAGGTCAAGGCGATCGTCGAGCCGGTGCCGGGCGTCGTGCCATCGGATGCGCTTGCGGACGCGCTGCTCGCGTATCTGCGCACGCGCGTGGCGCGCTACATGGTGCCGCGCTCGATCGACTTCATCGACACGATGCCGCGCCTGCCCACCGGCAAGCTCTACAAGCAGGCGCTGCGCGAGCGTTACGCCGGGCAAGCCTGACGCGCGCATGCAGAACGCCGACCAAAAAACAATCTGGAGCGAGACGTGAACAACCTGCTGGATGCTTTCCACCTGACGGCGCTGCCCGCCGAGGCCGAGGCCTTTCGCGCGCAAGTGAAGCAGTTTCTCGATGAACACTTGCCGTCCGCGCCCGCCGATGTACGCGCCCGCTCGTGGATGGGCTTCGACGCCGACTTCAGCCGCCGCCTTGCCGCGCGCGGCTGGATCGGGCTGACGCTGCCGGCGAGCTACGGCGGCGCGGGCATGGACGCGTTCCGCCGCTTTGTGCTGGTCGAGGAACTGCTGGCCGCGGGCGCGCCCGTCGCCGCGCACTGGATTGCCGACCGTCAGAGCGGTCCGTTGATCCTGCGCTACGGCACCGAGGCGCAGAAGGACTTCTACTTGCCGCGCATCTGCGCCGCGCGCGCGTTTTTTTGCATCGGCATGAGCGAGCCCGACGCGGGTTCCGATCTCGCGAGCGTGCGCACGCGCGCGGTGCGTTGTGACGGCGGCTGGCGTCTCACCGGACGCAAGATCTGGACGACCAACGCGCAGCATTGCCAGTACATGATCGCGCTCGTGCGTTCGTCGGGCGCGCCGGAAGATCGGCAGAAGGGCTTGTCGCAATTCATCGTCGATCTGTCGTTGCCGGGCGTTCACGTGCGGCCGATCGTCGATCTCGCCGGCGACGCGCACTTTTCGGAAGTGACCTTCGACGACGTATTGCTCGCCGACGATGCCTTGATCGGCGACGAAGGCGCTGGCTGGGAACAGGTCACGGCCGAACTCGCGTTCGAACGCAGCGGACCGGAGCGGCTTTATTCGAGCGTCGTGCTGCTCGATTGCTGGCGCGCACAGTTGCGCCGTCACGGCACGGGCGAAGCCGAGCTTGCGTTGCTCGGCGGCTTCGCGACGCAACTGGCCACGTTGCGCTGTCTGTCGATCGCGATCACGGCGCGGCTCGCGCGCGGCGAGAGCCCGGTGGTCGAGGCGGCGCTCGTCAAGGACATCGGCACCGAGTTCGAGCAGGCGATTCCCGCGCAACTCGAAGCCATGCTCGGCGCGAATCCCGCACGCACCGTGGACCCCGAGCTGTATCGCACGGTGGCCTACCTGAGCCAGATTTCACCGACGTTCTCGCTGCGTGGCGGCACGCGCGAAGTGCTGCGCGGCATGATCGCGCGCGGACTGGGCCTGCGCTAACCATCCGGACACACGAAAGAGACCAGCATGTTCACCGAAGCCATTGAAGCTATTCTGCGCGACCGCGCCACTTCCGAGGCCGTGCGCGCCATCGAAAACGGCGGCTCGGCTGCGTCGATCTGGAACGCAGTCGAGGAAGCCGGATTTCTGGAACTGCTCACGCCGGAAAGCGCGGGCGGCGCCGGACTGCCGCTGTCGTCGATCGAGCCGATTTTCACGGCCTTCGGACGCTATGCGGTGCCGGTGCCGCTGGCACAGAGCATCGCGGCGCGCGCGTTGTTGCGCGACAGCGGCGTGACGGCCCCGGCCGGAATGACGACGCTCGCCGGTAGCTGCCTGCGTCGCGCGGACGGCTCGCTGAAAGCGCCGCAGGTGCCGTTCGGCATGATCTGCGACAACGTGCTCGCCAACGTCGATGGCGCGCTGCTGTTGCTCGACGCGACGCAGGCCGAGCGCGAGCCGGACGGCGTACACGGAAGTTCTTGCGGCACGCTTCGCTGGCGCTCGGGCGCCGTGCCCGTAGCACTCGGCTCGAACGGCGCGGAGGTGCTGCTGTTCAGCGCGGCGATCCATGCGGCCGCCATCGCCGGGGCCATGGATCGCGTGTTCGCGATGACCCTCCAGTACTGCAACGATCGCTCGCAGTTCGGCAAATCCATCGGCAAGTTTCAGGCGGTCCAGCACCAGTTGAGCGTGATGGCCGAGCATGTGGCGTCGGCGGGAATGGCATCGGCGCTGGCGTTCAGCGGCACGGGCGCCGTCCCCGAACGGCTCGCGACGGCCATCGGCAAGGCTCGCACCAGCATGGCCGTGCCGCTGATCGCCGCGACGGCGCATGCGCTGCATGGCGCAATCGGTGTCACCGCCGAATACGATCTCCAGCTCTACACGCGCAGGATGCACGAATGGCGCATCGCGGATGGCTCGGAGATCTTCTGGAACGGCGTGGTGGGAAGCGCCGTCCTGGCGCAGGAGCACGGCACGATCGTGGATTTCGCGCGCACCGCGCCGCATTGCGTCGCCGCTTAGACGAACCGGGGCGGCAAATCTTTTCATCAGCGAAGACGATCAGGCATCCTATGAATAAGTTTTTGAGTTACGAGCAAGATGAACACATCGTCACGCTGACGATGAACGAACCGGAGCGGCGCAATCCGCTCACCGGCAACACGGCGGTGGCGGAATTGCTTGAAGCGATAGGACGGATCGAAGCCGACCGTTCCGTGCGGGCCGTGATCCTGACGGGCGCGGGCACAGCGTTTTCGTCGGGCGGCAATATCCACGACATGGAGCGGCATGCGTCAGGCAACATGCCCGGCATGGAGATTCGGCAGGACTACCGGCGCGGCATTCAGCAACTGCCGCTGGCGCTGTTCAACCTCGAAGTGCCGGTCATCGCCGCCGTCAACGGCGCGGCAATCGGCGCGGGGCTCGATCTCGCGTGCATGTGCGACATCCGCATCGCGTCCGAGCGCGCGAAGTTCGCCGAGAGTTTCGTCAAGCTGGGCATCATTCCCGGCGATGGCGGCGCATGGCTGCTGCCGCGCATCGTCGGCGTGTCGCGCGCGGCGGAACTGACCTTCACCGGCCAGACGATCGACGCGCAACAGGCGCTCGAATGGAATCTGGTTTCGCGAGTCGTCGCGCATGACGAACTGCTCTACGTCGCGCAGGGTCTCGCGCGCACGATCGCCGCCAATCCGCCGCACGCGGTGCGGCTCGCGAAACGGCTGCTGCGCGAGGGCATGCATTGCCGTCTGGATACATTGCTGGAGATGTCGGCGGCGTATCAGGCGCTTTCGCATCAGACGGCGGATCATCGGGAAGCCGTGGCTGCGTTCATCGAGAAACGCACGCCCGCATTTCGCGGATAGTCTGGCGCGCCACGTGCGCACCCACACGGCAGGAAGACAACGCATGTATCTGACTCAGGGCCTGCATCGTTCGCTGCAACAGAATCCGGACCGGCTCGCGATCACGTTCAAAGGACGCCGCACGACGTTCCGCACATTCGCGGATCGTGTCGCGCGCCTCGCCGCCGCGTTGCGCGGGCTCGGCATGGCGGCGGGCGACCGGGTCGGCATGCTCGCGCTCAACTCGGACCGCTACCTCGAATACGCGATGGGCGTGTGGTGGGGCGGCGGCGTGCTCAATCCGGTCAACACGCGCTGGAGCGCGCCGGAAATCGCTTATTCGCTGGATGATTGCGATACGCAAATCCTGATCGTCGATGATCATTTCGTCGACATGGCGCGCGCGGTGTCCGCGCTCGTACGCACGCCGCCGATGCTGATTCACGCAGGCGACGGCGCGGCGCCCGCCGGCATGCACGCGTTCGACGCGCTGATCGCGGCTGCATCTCCCGTGGCGGATGCCGGCCGGGGTGGCGCGGACCTCGCGTGCATCATGTACACCGGCGGCACGACCGGCTTTCCGAAAGGCGTGATGCAGACGCATCTGAACATGTGGTCGTCGTGCGTCATGCGGATTGCCGAATCCGCGCCATTGCCCGACAGCGCGGTTCTGCACGCGGCGCCGTTCTTCCACGCGGCGGGACTCGGCCGCGCGCTGGTGCAGTTCATGGCCGGCGAGGCGCACGTCATCATTCCCGCCTTCGACGCCGGCGCCGTGCTCGATGCAATCGGCGCCGAGCGCGTGAGCGAAACGCTACTCGTGCCGACCATGATCCAGTCGCTGCTCGATCATCCCGACTTCGCGCGTACCGATCTCGGCAGTCTGCGGAGGCTGACGTACGGCGCATCGCCGATTCCGGAGGCGCTGCTCGACCGCGTGATCGGCACGCTGCCGGGCGTCGAACTGGCGCATTCATACGGCATGACCGAGGCGTGTCCGAGCGTTTCGGCGAACCCGCCTGCCAATCACGATGAAGCGGGGCGCAAGAGCGGGCTGTATCGCTCGATTGGGCGCGGTCTGCCGGGCCTGATGGTGAAAGTCGTCGACGCACACGGCGATGAAGTGCCGCGCGGCACCGTCGGCGAGATCGTCGTGCGCGGACCGAACGTGATGGCAGGCTACTGGAAAAAGCCCGATGAAACCGCGCAGGCCGTGCGCGACGGCTGGCTGCATACCGGCGACGGCGCCTATATGGATGCGCAGGGTTATCTCTATATCGTCGATCGCATCAAGGACATGATCGTCAGCGGTGGCGAAAACGTGTATTCCGCCGAAGTGGAGAACGTGATCGTGCGTCATCCGGCGGTGGCGGCGTGCGCGGTGATCGGCATTCCGCACGACGTCTGGGGCGAGGCCGTGCACGCGGTGATCGTTCGCAAGCCGGGCGCGGCGCTCGCGGAGGACGAGGTGCGCGCGCATTGCCGTCAGGCGATCGCCGGCTATAAATGCCCGAAGACGGTCGAGTTCCGCGATCGACTGCCGTTGTCGGGCGCGGGCAAGGTTTTGAAACGCGACTTACGCGCGCCGTATTGGGCGAACAGGACGCGCGCGGTGGAATAACGCCCAGTGCCGCAAATTATCTTGACGGGATGCGTGGCCGACCACGTTTTACGAAGATTCATATCATAGGCAAATGCCTGTCAGCGCCATCGGTACGCAGGCTGAGGAGCCTGATGCCGGAATTCTGACCCGCGTAGGCCCGACAAAGCTATTAAATAATAGATCGCCATTGGGCAAAAACTGAATCAATCCATAGAATCCATTCCCCACGATGCTGGATCCCATGACAACCTGGAACTGGGTCGCGCCCGTGTTCCAGTTCATTCCTGTCACCACCCATCCCTGGCCGGTTGTCATGCCGTAATTACCGCTTGTGAATACTTGAGTATTGGAAACGCCTGGACCGCTGCTAATGGCGGGCACCATGCTGTTGGAAGATATATCCGGGCGCGACCAAACCGAACTCCAGCTATGCGAACCGGTGTCCCATTGGAAACGCTCCACCCCGAGCGGCGAAGGATAGATCGCGGTGCCACGGAGCAGATTATCGACTAGCGGAGTCGTGCCCGAATTGGATGCGGCAATATTATTCACCACGAAGGCGCCGTAGTTGTAAACAGATACCGACTGATCGGTCTGAATTTGCTGGCCTGCTGGTAATCCGCAATTGACCTGGATCATTCCTGCAATTTGAGGCGTAGCGGGAAAGGGCGGCGTGAAACCCGATGGAACGCCATTGCGCCAGAAAGCGACCAGATGCATGCGCGCTTTGCCATCCGTGATGACCACGAGTTGATCAGGATCGCTTCCAAAACCCATTAGCGCAGGCGTGCTGCCCGAGCCTGAACCAAACGCCGTAAAATAGGTGTCGCCACTTGGGTATGACGACGACCAGGCGCCATTAGATGCGCTGTTGGAGAGCGTAGTACCCGTCCAGACGAACTTATACATTGTCGCGTTCGAAACGATGTAAATGCCGCCGTCGGGATCGACTGCTGCGGAATTGCTGATGGTTTCGCCCGAGTTAATCTGCTGAGTGGACATGATCCCGGAGTATGTGCTTTGCCCCTGATTGAAGCCGCCAGGATCGACCACGGTAGCAGAATGAGAACCCAGCACAACAAGTTTTCCGTCATACGTCATGACCACGCCGGTAATCGACTCGCCGCTTTGCAGGAAAAGCCCCGTATTCAACATCCCTTTTACTGTAATCTGTTTAAGCGCGTTGACGCCAAAAGCGTAAATCATGCTGCCGTAATTGGTGTAGAGAATGTTGTTTTTATCCACGACGCTATACGCCGACGGAAGACCTCCGCCTCCCGCCAGACCCAACTGGCTGATAATGTTCTGAGCTTGTTGCAGGGTAGTAATCGGTGAGCTGAGAAGACTCGTCACCAGATTGAGAACCGGCGCAGTCACGCTGGGAAGCACATAGGGAAGCGATGCCGCCGTCAAAGTATTATTGGCCAACGACATATAGTTGACGCCTGTCGCTGACACACCCCACATGTAATTGGGATCGGTCGATGCCAGCGTCATCAGATTGATCGGGCCTGCGGGTACTTGAGGCGTCGCGGGCAGTAATGTATTGACGTTATAGGCACTCGTCGAGACGGGGTAAGGGAAGTCATTCGTCTGCGCTGAATCGAAGTGGGTAATTGCGTAGACCGGTGCCGACAGAAACGGATTGGGAGGGGCACTATCGGCCCAAGCGTACGGGGCAGCCGCCATTGTTGCCATGCATGCGAAGAAAGACGTGAATATTTGAAAAACTGCAACTCTCCATTTCATTCCTGCCTCCAATAACTGTGTGAATTCAGAACACGATTCTTGAAGTTATTAATGATCCGGATCGTCATGCTCGATCCGTTCGATCAGTATATGCAGACCGCATTGCAAAGAGATTAAAAATTGCGATAACGCTCGCCCGTGTTTCAACAGAATGGAATGGCATTTAAAGGCAGATGGCTGATGTCGTTTAGTGTGCTCTTTTGAGCGAACACCTTGATTAAGGATCGTCGTCCTGGACATAAACGTAATTCGAGCACCCGGATGCGGGCGACGCGCGCCTAAACAGGCGAATGAGGCTTTTTAAGAAAATAAGTTCGGCCCAATCGAATCATGGTTGGTAAGCATTACCAATGAATCGTTTTGACTAGATCGATGCCCCGCGAAACGGCTCAAGCGGGTGCTGTCGTACAGAGCCTCTTCGCACGGAAGATTATCCATATTGAATTCGTGCTAAACGAAGTATTGCCTCGGCATGTGTTCTCAGGCCAATCGGCAGGACGGCCGTTACCGCGCTTCGGGTAGTATGGTTCGATCACCGCACACGGCTCGCGTTTCCCCCGCCCTCGCCACTCCGCCCGGGTGGTCCCCTCCGCCGCGTTTTCTGGCTTACTTTTACGCAGGCAATGCCAAACCCGAAATCATCGACGGCGAACCCGTTTCGCCGTGATGCAAAACGAAATAGGGAGAGACGATGGGAGTGTTGAGCGGTATTCGCGTGCTGGAATTCGAGGCCATTGGACCGGGGCCGTTCGGCGCCATGTTGCTCGCCGACATGGGCGCGGACATCTTGCGTATCGACAGGCCGCTCGCGCCGCAGGACCTGGGGCCGAAGACCAACGGCAAGCGTGCGGACGTCACGGGGCGCGGCCGTCGCTCGGTCACGCTCGATCTGAAGGACCCGCAGGCGGCGGAAGCTGCGCTGGATCTGATGGCGCGCGCCGATGTAGTGATCGAAGGGTTTCGCCCCGGCACCATGGAGCGCCTCGGGCTCGGACCGCAAGCCGCCTTGGCGCGCAACCCGCGTCTCGTCTACGGGCGCATGACGGGCTGGGGGCAGACGGGCCCGCTCGCGCAGCGCGCGGGCCACGATCTCAACTACATCGCGCTGTCGGGCGTGCTGTCGGGCATCGGCCGGGCCGACGGTCCGCCTGTGCCGCCGCTGAACCTCGTCGGCGATTACGGCGGTGGCGGCATGCTGCTGGCGCTGGGCGTGGTGGCGGCGCTGTTCAACGTGCAGCGCGGCGGCGAGGGCCAGGTCGTCGATGCCGCGATGATCGAGGGCGCGGCGCAGCTGGGCTCGGTGATCTGGGGACTGCTCGCGTCGGGCAACTGGCGGGAAGAGCGCGGCAGCAATCTGCTGGATGGCGGCACGCCCTGGTATGACAGCTATCGAACGCGCGATGGCGGTTACATGTCGGTGGGCGCGGTCGAAGGGCGCTTTTATGCGGAGTTGCTGTCGAAGCTCGGTCTCGCGGATGCGGGCCTGCCCGCGCAGCACGACCGAAGCGGCTGGCCGGTGCTGCGTGAACGCTTTGCCGCAGCTTTTCTCACGCGTACCCGCGACGAATGGTGTGCCGTGTTCGAAGGCAGCGACGCGTGTGTCGCGCCTGTGCTGAGCTTTTCGGAAGCGCCTGCGCACCCGCAGCATCGTGCGCGCGGCAGCTTCGTCGAGGTGGCGGGGGTGGTTCAGCCCGCGCCTGCGCCGCGCTTCTCGGCGACGCCATCGACGATCGCAAAGGCCGCGCCGCAGCGGGGCGAACACGGGCTTGCCGCGTTACGCGACTGGGGCTTCGACGACGCCGCGGTCGAGCGTTTGCGTGAACATGGGCTGGGGTATCGGTCGGAAGGGTGAGCGCCGTCGTGTTTCGAAGGCGACTGATGTAGCCTTTGGTCGAGGCCGACCGTCCGGATGACAATCGATTCGTTCGATGTACTCACGGTCGATCATCGGCACACATCGCGGCATTTTGAGGCAGGGGCATCGCTGCTTTGCGCAGCGATGCCCCTTGTGTTTTTTGGGCGCGAACGGCATGCCGGCACACGTCTTGTTACGCCGCATTTCGGCGATGTCCGTCCCTCGCAATCTTGACCTTTCGTGAGAAATATTTGCTGCGGGCTGATGCATAATTCTCAGGTTGATCGCCACCCAATTCAAGATGGTGCGCGCTTTTGTCAACAGACTAATTTCGGTGAAAGGAAAGAGAAATGAGCATTTTTGGCGACATCGTGAACAAGCTGTTCCACAAGGCCAACCCTGAGGCGGCAGCGCCCGTGGCCAATCCCACTCCGGATCCCGCAGCGGCTCAAGCTGGTGCACCGGCCCCTCTGGCTAACGTCGATGTGGCGTCGGTGATGGATCAATGCGTCGCGGAATGCGGCCAGTCGCTGAACTGGCGCGCGTCCATCGTCGACACGATGAAGGCACTGGGCATCGACAGCAGCCTTGATCATCGCAAGCAGTTGGCGCAAGAACTCAAGTACACCGGCGACATGAACGACTCGGCCAGCATGAACGTGTGGTTGCACGCTCAGTTGATGACTGCGCTGGCTGTCAATGGCGGCAAGCTGCCGGCGAATCTGGCGTAAAGTTGTATCGACCGGTTTCCGCGACAGCGTGAATCACCACGCGCGATGACGCGGCCGAACGTTGGCTGCGTCATCGCGCGTAATCCCGATCTGTCCGAGTAGCGGATTCGGTATATGAAGTTGCACGACGAGATCGCCGATCTCGTCGTCACGATCGCGGTGTTCGTCGCAGTAAAAATGCCAAGCCGCAGGCCCCAAATAAAAAAGCTGGCAAGCGCCTAGACGCATGCCAGCCAACGCAAAAGTTCGAACCGAAGCTCGCCCTCGACTACTACTGCAAATTCCCCGCAACCGCGATAGTCTGCCCGGTGATGTAGTTCGACTCCGGCGAGCAAAACAGATAGACGCCACCAGCCGCTTCCTCCGGCGTGCCGCCGCGCCCGAGCGGATTGCGCTGCGCATGCATCTTGAGCGCGTCCGGATTGACCCCCACGCGAATATCGCGTCCTTCGATGTTCACGGTCGCGCCCGCGTTGGCATCGGCGGTGGTCATGCGTGTGTGGATCAGACCGAACGCAACGCAATTGACGTTCACGTTGAAGCGGCCCCATTCACGCGACAGCGCACGCGTCATGCCGATCACACCGGCCTTGGCCGACGAGTAGTTCATCTGCCCGGCATTGCCGTTGAGCGCCGACACCGACGAGATATTGACGATCTTGCGATACACGTCGCGGCCCGCTTCCTTGTCGGCGGCGTGCAGCGCCTTCACGTGCGGATACGCGGCGCGCAGAATGCGGAACGGCGCGGTCATATGGCAGTCGATGATCGCGTACCACTGCTCGTCGGTCATCTTCTGGATCACGTCGTCCCACGTATAACCCGCATTGTTGACGATGATATCGATACCCTTGTACGCGCTCATCGCCGTGTTGATGAAGCGGTCCGCGAAGTCCGGCGCGCCCACGTTGCCCACGCAGGCGACCGCCTCCGTGCCGCGCTTCTTCAGCAGTTCGACCGTTTCGTGCGCCGGTTCGGCGTCGAGATCGTTGATGACGAGGCGCGCGCCTTCGCTCGCCAGTTTCTCGGCGATCGCACGGCCAATGCCGCGACCCGAACCCGTGACGAGTGCCACCTTGCCGTCAAGCTTGCCCATTTTCCTGTCTCCTTGATTGATGCATTTACAGGGCGATCACGGCGTCGCCCAGGACGCGCGGTTCGCCATATTGATTGGCCGTCTGAATCTCCACCTTCACGCGCTGTTCGCCATCGGCTTCGAACTTCTCGACCACGCGGCCGCTGCAAGTGATGCTGTGGCCGAGATGCGTGATGCCGACGAAACGCACGCCGAACTGCCGCAACTGGCGCTGGTCCACCCAGCCGTTCAGCAGACGCGCGAGATACGCCATCGACAGCATGCCGTGCGCGAACACGTCGGTCATGCCGCTGCGGCGCGCGAAATCGATGTCGATATGAACCGCGTTGTGATCGCCCGATGCGCCGGCGAACAGCGCCAGCGTCGTGCGGTCGATAGGCGCGAGCGTCAGCGGCGGCAGCGTGTCGCCGACCTTCACGTCGTCGAACAATGTCTTCATGGTGTTCTCCTCAGCCGTTGCGATGCACCAGCACGCTGCGCATATCGGCTACGTGCTCGCCCCGCTGGTTGGTCACGCGGGTCTCGCGCACCACGAACGAGAGCGCGCCGCCTTTCTTCTCGTAGATATCGGCGATGCGGCATTCGAACAGCAGCACGTCGCCGGCATAGGCCATGCGGTGATACGTGAACGACTGCTCGCCGTGCAGGATGCGCGCGACCTGAATGCCGATCTCGTCGCGCCAGCGTTTGTCCGGCTGCTCCAGTTCCAGCGAGAACAGGAACGTAGGCGGCAAGGGCAGGCCGGGATGGCCTGCATCGCGCGCGGCGGACTCGTCGAAGTAGATGGGATTGGTCTCGCCGGTCGCCTTCGCGAAAAAGCGCAGCCGGCCCGTTTCGGCCACCGTGCGAAACGCGGGTATGACTTTGCCGATGTGCTTTTTATCGATCATGTCGAACACTCCGTTGAAAGCGGCGGCGTCAGGCGGCCTTGTACACGGTGGTCACGCACGCGCCGCCGAGCCCCAGGTTGTGCGCCAGCGCGACCTTCGCGCCTTCGACCTGACGTTGCTCCGCCGTGCCGCGCAACTGGTGCGTCAGTTCGAAGCATTGCGCGAGACCGGTAGCGCCCAGCGGATGTCCCTTCGACAGCAAGCCGCCCGACGGATTGACCACCCACTTGCCGCCGTAGGTGTTGTCGCCATCGTTGACGAGCTTTTCGGCTTCGCCTTCCGCGCACAGACCGAGGCCTTCGTACGTCAGCAGTTCGTTCTGCGCGAAGCAGTCGTGCAGTTCGATCACGTCGATGTCTTCCGGACCGACACCCGCCTGCTCATACGCGAGTGCGGCGCCTTCGCGCGTCAGGTCGAAGCCGACCACGCGGATCATGTCGCGGCTGTCGTAAGTGCTGGGCCGGTCCGTGGTCAGCGACTGGCCGGCGATCAGCACATCGGTGCGCAGGCCGTGTTTGCGCGCGAATGCTTCCGACACCACGATCGCCGCCGCAGCGCCGCACGTCGGCGGGCACGCCATCAGGCGCGTGAGCACGCCTTCCCAGATCATCGGCGAGGCGAGCACTTCTTCCGGGCTCACCACGGTGCGGAACACGGCCAGCGGATTGCGCGCCGCGTGCTGGCTCGCCTTCGCGCGAATCTTCGCGAAGGTTTCGAGCTTCGTGCCGTACTTTTCCATGTGAGCGCGGCCCGCGCCGCTGAACTGGCGGATCGCGGACGGCAGATCGGTGCGATCGACCAGTTCGTTGACGAGATTCAGCGCACGTTCGAGCGCCGGCGCACGATCGCTCCATTTCGACGACAACGCGCCCGGCTGCATGAATTCGAAGCCCACCGCGAGCGCGCAATCGACCACGCCGCTTTGCACCGCCTGCCGCGCGAGAAACAACGCCGACGAGCCCGTCGCGCAATTGTTGTTCACGTTGATGACGGGAATGCCCGTCATGCCGACGTGATAAAGCGCCTTCTGACCGCAGGTCGAGTCTCCGTACACATAGCCCGCGTAGGCCTGCTGCACATCCGCGTAATCGATGCCTGCGTCGGCGAGCGCCGCGCGCACCGCGCCTGCGCCCATCACGTCGTAGGTATCGCTGGTGCCGGGCTTCTTGAACGGAATCATGCCGACACCGGCGACGAACACGTTACGAGTCATATCACTGCTCCTTGGGATTGTTCGATTTACAGCTTGCGGGAGATGAGGTCGCGCATGACCTCGCTGGTGCCGCCGTAGATACGGTTGACGCGTGCATCGGCGAAGGCCCGGGCCACCGGGTACTCCAGCATGTAGCCGTAGCCGCCGTGCAGTTGAACCATGTCGTCGAGCGCCTTGCCGAGCGATTCCGTCGCGAACAGCTTGGCGATGGCCGCTTCTTCCAGCGTCAGGCGTCGGCGCACATGCTCGGCGAGATAGTGATCGACCATCAGCCGTACGGCGGTGGCCTGTGCCTTGATGTCGGCGAGCTTGAATTTCGTGTTCTGGAAGTCCCACACGGTCTGATTGAAGGCCCTGCGGTCCTTCACGTAATCGATCGTGTGTTCGAGGCAGGCTTCGAGTTTCGCGGCCGCGCCGATGGCGATTGAAAGCCGCTCCTGCGGCAGCTCGCCCATCAGATAGGCGAAGCCCTTGCCTTCCTCGCCGAGCCGATTGCTCACCGGCACGCGGACGTTGTCGAAGAACAGCTCGGCCGTGTCCTGCGAATGCATGCCGACTTTGTCGAGCTTGCGGCCACGGCGGAATCCCTCGCGGTTCGCCTCGACGACGATCAGGCTGACGCCCTTGGCGCCCGCGCTGGGATCGGTCTTGCAGACGAGCACGATCAGGTCGGCGTTCAAGCCGTTACTGATGAACGTCTTGCTGCCGTTGATCACATACTCGTCGCCGTCCCGCAACGCGGTGGTGCGGATCGCCTTCAGATCGCTGCCGGTGCCGGGCTCCGTCATGCCGATCGCGAGAATGGATTCGCCGGAGCACGCTTTCGGCAGCCATTGCTGCTTCTGCTCCTCGTTGCCGATGCGCGCGATATACGGCGCGATGATGTCCGAGTGCACGCCGAAGCCGAGACCGCTTAGGCCCGCGCGATTCGTTTCCTCGTTGAGGATCGCCGCGTGGCCGAAGTCGCCGCCGCCGCCGCCGTATTCCGTCGGCAAGGTGAGACACAGCAGACCTTCGCGGCCTGCCTTGAGCCAGGTCTCGCGATCGACGCGGCCGGCCTTGTCCCATTCCGCCTGTTTGGGCGCGCATTCCTTTTGCAGGAAGCGGCGCACCGTGGTGCGCAGCATTTCATGGTCGTCACGAAAGACGGTGCGTGTGATTTGCATAACTAAATTCCTGAAAAGGGAACCGGCTCAGTTTCGTGAATTACTTTCGTGAATGGCGTTATCGCACTCGGGCGATATGTGCTGCGGGTTCGGTGCAGTAAAGCTGTTCGATGAGATGCGCCCGGCGCGCGCGAGTCACGGCCTGGTTCACGTATCCTTTCTCGGCGATTTCATTGGCATCGATCGAAGGCGGCTCCGCCATCAGCATCAGACGTTCGATGGTGCGGCTCGCACCGCCGCCCTGATTCCCGGCGAGACGTTCGCGCAACGCCGCGACCACGACGGGATGCTCGGCGAGCGCGGCCGCGTCGAGTTCGGCGAGTTCGGGCGCGAGGCGCCGGCATGCGGCCACGTTCGGCCACGCGAGCGCGGCAAGAAAATCGTGGTCGTGGCCGCAGATCACGGCATCCGAAATGAGCGGCGCGCAGAGGTCGAGCAGGTCGAGGCGCACCGCGCCGGTCTGCACCCATGTGCCGTTCATCAGCTTGAAGTCCTCGACCACGCGGCCGGCGAAGAGCAGGCCCTGGCCCGGATCGTCCGGATTCGCGAGACGCACCGCGTCGCCCAGGCGGAAGAAGCCTTCGTCGTCGAACGCGGCGGCCGTGAGCGCCGGATTGCCGATATAGCCCGCAAACACGTTGGCGCCGCGCATGCGGATTTCGTAGCGCCCGTCGCCGCCCGCGAGCGGCAGGAGCTTCACTTCCGAGCCCGGCACCGGGCCGCCGATGTTGCCCACATCCGCCGATGCCCAGCCGCAATACGTGCCCATGCCGCTCGTCTCGGTGCAAGCAAGACCCGTCGAGAAGACGATGCGTTCGCCGACCGTATCGACGGCCGCGCGCTGGATGCGGCGCGATACGTCGGTCGGCAAGCTGGCGCCGCCGTAGCCGAAATACTGCACGTTGGCAAACAGGCTGCGCGCCAGCACCGGGTCCCGTTCGAGTTCGCCCGCCAGCACGGCCCATGCGGAAGGCACGCTGGTGAAGATCGTCGGCGAGACTTCGCGCAAATTGCGCACGGTGCGCTCGATCATGCCGGGCAGCGGCCGTCCGTCGTCGATATGATGAGTCGCCCCGAACTGGATCGAGCGCCCGATGTTCAGCACGCCGCCCAAGCCGTGGTGCCACGGCAGCCAGTCGAGAAATACCGGTTGCGATTCGCTCAGCCAGCCGAGGTTGTCGGCGTAATACGAGGCCACCGCTTTGAAATTGCCGTAGGAGAGCGGCACGCCCTTCGGCGTACCCGTCGAACCCGATGTAAAGAGGATGCGCGCGGTGTCGCTCTCGCGAATCGCCGCGTGTGCCGTTGCGACTGCGGCAATGCGCGCGGGCGTCAGGTCAGTGGCGAGCAGGTCGGTCCAGGCGCGTTGTTGGGGCTGGATATTGCGCACTGCGATGACCGGCGTCGCGGCCAGTTCGGTGAGGGCGAGTGCGCGTTCGAATTGCGTCGAGTCCTGCACGTACACCGCGGCAGGCGGCACGAGTTCGAGCACGCCTTTCAGGCGCGCAAAATTTTTGCTCAGCGTGGAGTAGGCGGGCGACACCGGTGCGGTCGGAATGCCGACATATTCGGCGGCCAGCAGCAACACGGCCTGTTCGATGGAGTTGCCCGAGAGCAGCACCAGCGGCCGCTTCTGACCGAGGCCCATGTCGAGCAGGCTGGCCGCGACCGTCTGCACTTGCAGCCACAGCGCGCGCCAGCTGAGCGAGCGCCACGCGCCGTTTTCGTCGCGCTGGCAGAACGCGAGGCTGTCGCCGCGACGCTCGGCCCATTCGGGGATGAAACCGGCGAAGCTCTTCTGCGCGACGTCGGGAGGCAGGCTCGACGACCGGAGCACCAGCGTGCCATCGGCGCGGCGTTCGACCGTCGGACGCCGTTCCGGAAAGCGAACAGGACGATAAGGGGCTACCGTGGATTCATCAGCCATGAGCGTCGTCATTACGCTTGTCTCCTGAGCATCAGCGCGCGTCATGGTGCGCGCTGGCGTTGGTTTTATGAGTTGCGCGCTGCTGACGATTGCGCGCGAACTCTTGAGTCACAGAATAGTGGCTCGCGCCCGATCACGAACCACCCGAGCCGGGTAGCGGGAACGGATGGAGCACGGCCGCGAAGCAGATGCCGACGGGCCGCGCGTCAGACGGCTTCGTCGCCGGTAATGGGTGGCGTGCCCAGTTCGAGGTCGCGCACGCGGGCGACGGCCTCATCGCGGCTCGATACGCCGAGCTTGCCGTAGATGTTCTTCAGATGCCACTTGACGGTCTCGGGCGAAATGCCGAGCGTGCGGGCAATTTTCTTGTTGGGCAACGCTTGCGAGAGCAGGCCGACCACCCGCGCCTCGCGCTCGCTCAGGGTTTCAGCGCCGACGGCCGCCGCGCCGCGATTGCCGGGTTTGGCCGCCGGCGGCTCGCGCAGGGCTGCTGTCGCTTTTTGCGCCGCGTGCAGCCGGCTCACATAGAACGACAAAACCGGGTCGTGCGCCTCGCCTTGCACCACGGTGTCGATGAGATCGAGTGCGCCGGGATCGGCGTCGAGCAGACTGCGCACGAGCCCGAGCCGATGGCCCCGGCGCAGCGCGGCAAGCACGCCGTTGCGGGCGGCGTCGGTTCGTCCGCAGCGCGCATCGACGACAGCCGCCTGAAGCTGGAAGTGCGCCACATGCCGTTGCCAGCCGCGCGCCTCGCAGAACGGAATCAGCGCGCGAAGACGGCTTGCGGCGCCGTCGAAATTTTCATGAGCGATACACCGGTTGATGTGCGCGCTCTCCGCCAGCGCGTGAACTTCGGCGGCGGTTCCCATCGCGGCTTGCGAGGGAGGCATCGCGACGCGTGCGGCGATCATGTCGATGCGGGCAAGGCCTGCCTCGGCGGCATCGGACTGTCCGTTTTGCAGATGACGATTGATCTGCGCAGCCACGCTATGAGCGACGAGCCGATGCAAGCCGTTTTGCATCGCGTACTCTTCGAGACGTTCGAGATAGGCGAACGCGTCGAGATGATGACCCGCCGCCGCGTGCACCGCCGACAGCACCGTCAACACCCGCAGCACGGAATCCGGAATGGAGACGCGTTCGAGCACGTCGACGCGGTCTTCCAGCAGCTTGCGCGCCGCGTCCAGTTCGTTGAACTCGTACAGCACTTCGCCGAGCAGGGCCGCCGCAAAACACGCGGCTTCGGCGGCGGCGCTGCCGAGTTGATCGGCTTCGAACAGCACGTCGCGGCTGATGCGTTCCACCTGGATAAATTTGCCCTCCAGCGCATAGCTGAACCCGGCGATGCATCGGCCATTCAGCATGCCCGCCGACGTGCCCACGAGCGGCACGCCTTCCACGAGCAGCGGCGGCGCCTCGCGCTGCACGCGCCGCGCCTCTTCGTATTCGCCGCGCCGCATGTAGATCCATGACAGCAAATTGTTGCGACCGCCCACGGCGAGGTTGTCCGCGTGCGCGGGAATCTCCAGCATCTGCGGCAACACGGCCATGGCTTCGTCGGTTTCGTCGCGCTGAAGCGCAAGCGCCGCCCGCAACAGAACGAGGCGATAGCGCGAATGCGTGTCGCTGTCCGGGATGTCGGCTTGCAAACGTTCGATGGCCGCGGCGCAGGCGTCAAATTCGCGCGCATACAGTTGCAGGTGCACCATCCACAGCCGCAGTCCGATGCGCGTCTGCACTTCGGCAAGCGGCAGCAGGCGTATCAGCCCGACCAGTTTGCGCAGATCGCCCCTGATCTGCATCGCGCGCGCGACGCGCAGCACGAGGTCGGCCGCCGCCGCCGATTCGCCGGCGAGCAGCGCGTGCCGCACGGCATCGTCGTGCTGATCGTGATCGCGAAACCAGATCCACGCGGCCCGATGCACCTCGCGCCGATGCAGTTCGCTGCGTTCGTGAAAGCGTTCGAGCAAGGTCTCGCGAAAGAGCGGATTCAGCCGATACCACGTCTCGCTGCCCGGACTCTCGATAGGCGCGACAGGCGCGATGAACAGGTTGTCGCTCTCGAGTCGCGTCAGCAGCGCGCGCACTTCGGCGGGAGACTGCGCGTCGCCGGTCAGGGCGATGCACAGCGGTGCGCACACGCGGGCGCAACTCGCCATCCGGACCAGCAATTCCACTTCCGAAGGCGCAAGGCGCGACAGCACTTCGCGCTCGAAATACGCCGCGAAACCGCGGGCATCGAGACGTTGAGCGTTCGCGAGCGGATCGGCGGAGGCGGAGTCCGTCGCGGCCTGCTTCTTGTCTTTCAGGCGCATGGCGAAGAGTTGCAGCCCTGCCACCCAGCCGTCGGTTTGTTCGTGCAAGTGGCGCGCATCGCGCTGGCTGATCTCACCCAGCTGAGCCTTGAGGAACGCCTCGGATTCGGCGGCCGTGAAGCGCAGATCGCGCATGTCCAGTTCCAGCACCAGACCCTGATCGCGCGGGCGTCCGAGCGAGAGCGGCAGCGCGGCGCGCGAAACCAGCACGAGATGGAGATTGGCCGGCGCGTAATCGAGCAGCCATTGCAATGCTTCGTGATTGCGCGCGTTGGAGACGTGGTGCAGGTCGTCGAGCACCAGCACGACATCGTTCGAATGTGCGGCGATACCGCGCACGAGGGCGATGATCGTGCGCTCGACCGCCTCGTCGTCCATGCCGCGGCCACCGAGCAACGTGGCTTCGTGGCATATCGCCGGATCGACCTGAGTGAGGCTCGCGACGAGGTAGTCGAGGAAGTGCGTGAGTTCGTTGTCTTCGGGCGCGAGCGTGAGCCAGGCGATGTCGAAACCGAGCGACAGCAATGCTTCGCGCCACGCGATCAGCAGGCTCGTCTTGCCGCAGCCCGCCGGGCCCTGGAGCACGACGCAACGGTTGCGCCGCGCGTCGAGCAACGTGGCCAGCAGACGTTCGCGCGCGACGACACGGGCGGTATTGCGTGGCGGAATCAAGCGCGGATCAGCTCGGAACTCCGCGGCGCCGCGATGAGGCTGGCGTGCGTCCGCGGGAGGGGAATTCTGCGGCATCGTGACCTGCGCCTTGCGCGCTTCGGCTTCGCGCAACGAGGGCGAGGGCCGAAGGACGAAATAATGATCGGCACATTGTAGCGCAGCGCAGGTCGCGCTTTCCGGTCCGCAGGGGAGTGACTTCCCGGATCAGGAGCGCTCCGGCAAGGGGGCCGCGTCCGTCGCGTGTGTCTTGTCTCGCGTCGGTTCCTGTTTGCTCTGCAGCACGAATTTCACGACCTCGCCGCCCGCGCGCCAGGCGTGGCAGGTGTCGATCATCGGATGGGCCTGAACGGCGCGTTCTCCTTCATCGGCGCCGTTCGGCGGGGCGACCGCGCGGCGCATGCCGATCAAGGTCTGGAAGGCCGTTGTCGCGATGGGACCGAGCAACTCGGTCAGATGCGTGCAGCCTTTCGACCCGCTCAAGCGGCTCCTGACCTCCTTCATGAAGCCCGCGCCGATACTCAGCCCTTCGAGGCTGCGATACGCGTGATTGATTTCCGTGCAGAAGCGGCTCGGCGAAGCGTCGGTGTGCGCGACGATTTGCCGGATCACGAGCTTCGCATCGATCGTGACCACGATGCGCATGTCGTGAATCGGCATTCCGGCGGGCACGGTCTTGAAGAGCAGGTCGGCGTCGGCGGCCTTCGTGTCGCGCATGCGGCCTTCGATGTCGAACAGACCGTCGCTTCGTTCGAAGCCCATGCATTCGATATGACGCGTATGGATGAGCCTGCGCGCCGAAGGATTCGATGAGATGACTGGCATAGGTTTCTCGCTTTCGGAAGGCAATCTTTCGGTGGCGATGGTCTCGAGATTCGCCGCTTCATCGGTGACGAATGGCATCTCTCGAAGCGAGGCGCATCCGCGCTTCGAGTGCGCTCGAGTGCCGGCAAGTGATCAACACATGATCGACACCATCGAGCCTAGTCGAACGACGAACGCCCGTAGCCCCCTGTGCCGGGGGGCGTGATGCGCGCGGCTGTCGATTGCACGCTCGGGGTATTCCCGTTCCCCCTCCGTTGGGGTAGGTGATCCGCATGGACCTCCCTGCAATATGGCCCGCGACGACCCGCACGGCTATTGACCGCGCGTCGTCACGGCCGGCATCGGCATGAGTTGACTTGACCCGCGCCCGTCGGATACGGCAATCAAAAAAGGGGAGACATGCATGCGTTTGATCAGTCGCGGTGTCTGTGGGGCTACGTTGATATTGGCTGCCGGGGGAGCGGCGGCGCAGTCGAGCGTGACGCTGTACGGCGTAGCGGACACGTTCGTTCAGTACCTGAGTAACGGAGGAACGCACTCGTATTCCGTACGAAGCGGCGGGTCCACCGGCTCGCTGTTCGGCCTGAAGGGCACCGAAGATCTCGGCAACGGGCTCAAGGCGGTATTCGATGTCGAGAACGGCTACAACATCAATAACGGCGCGTTCTTTGCCGACTCGACGGCGATGTTCTACCGCCAGTCGTGGGTGGGAATCAAGCACGATACCTATGGATCGCTCACGTTCGGACGTCAGTATCAGCCGAGCTTCTGGGCCGTGTATTTCACCGATCCTTTCCGCGGCAATGAAGTGATGTCGCCGCTGGCGGCAGCCGACCTCGCGAGCGCGACGGATCGCTCCACGCTCGCTACGCAATATGTGTCCGGGCGGACCAGTAACTCGATCGTGTACCAGTCGCCTGATCTGAAGGGCGTGCATCTCTTCGCCATGTACGCGCTGCCAGCCACCGTGACGCAACCCGTGCCGGTTCGTTCCGGCGCGATGCTCGACCTGGCGGCGAACTACTCGGGTTATGGCTTCTACGCGGGCCTCGGCTATCAGTATCAGCACGGCGCGCAGGAAACGGCGCCGCTCGTGGCAAGCGCGCCGGGCTTGCTGACCACCTTCGATCTGATGGGCACGGAGCATTTCACAGGCGCGCTGGCTTACCGTGTGGGCATCGTGAACTTCCAGTTCAATTACTCGTATAACCGGCCGAAGGATACGCCGCCGGGCGCGGTGGTCGTCATCACGCCAACGGTTCAGGTGCCGCTTGCCTCGCTGGTGCACTCGTCCAGCATCATGGAACTGGGCGCGACGATTCAGGCCACGCCGGAAGACGTAATCGAGATCGCCGGCGTCGAGCGGGACGTGCGCGGCGTGCACGACAACACGCTCGGTATCGAAGTGGGCGTCGATCATAGTCTGTCTAAACGCACGAGCCTCTATATGCGAGCCGGGTATCTGAAGAACAACGGCACCGCGAATATGAGCTGGCCCGGCGTCACGGCGGTGGCGAGCGGTTCGAAGCAGATTCTCGCTGCGCTCGGCATGACGCATCGTTTCTGATTTTCAACACGACAAAGGGGAAGAATCGATGAATCAACGGACGGTTTGCAGACTGGCGGCCGGGGCGCTGATGGTTCTTGCGTCACTCGGCGCATACGCACAAGGCGGGGAGGCGTCGGCGGTGCCGGCGCAGCCGTATGCGTCGGATGCCAAGGCTGCCAAAGCCGCCGACCGTGCGCTGCAGAAAAGCGTGGTCCGCGCACTGAGCAAGACGAAAGGGCTCAGGGCGACCGCGATCACGGTGCGCGTGCGCAGCGGCGCGGTGACGCTCGAAGGAACGGTGCCCGAACAGGCGCAGATGGGGCTCGCGACTCAGGCGGCGGAGGGCGTCGAAGGCGTGACGTCGGTGAGGAATGCGTTGACGTTGTCGACGTTGTAAACCTGCAATGACATCGGGGCCTGCTCATCGTCGATGAGCAGGCCTTTTTTCTAGAGACTCAAACCGTGACCGATTTGCACTCGAGAAACTCCATCAGCCCTTCGCGACCGTACTCGCGCCCGTTGCCGGACGTCTTGTAGCCGCCGAACGGAACCGTGATGTCCAGCATCGCACCGTTGATGCGCACCGACCCGGCACGCAGACGCGCAGCGACGCGGCGTGCGCGCGCGACATCGCTCGTGGCGACATAGGCGGCGAGACCATACGGCGTGTCGTTGGCTATCGCGATGGCCTGTTCTTCGTCGTCGTATGGAATCAGCACGAGCACCGGCCCGAAGATCTCCTCGCGTGCGATCTTCATGTCGTTACGGACATCCGCGAAAACGGTGGGACGCGCGTAGAAGCCGCGCGTCAGTCCTTCGGGCCGGCCCGGACCGCCCGCGACCACGCGCGCGCCTTCCTCCATGCCGATGCGGATCATCTGCTGCACCTTCTCGTACTGGCCGCGATTCGAGATGGGACCCATTTTCGTGGCAGGGTCCGCCGGGTCGCCGACGACGATGCCATTGGCCACCGCCGCCGCAATCGCGATGGCTTCGTCGTAGCGTTCGCGCGGCACCAGCATGCGCGTCGGTGCGACACAGGTCTGGCCGGAGTTGACCATGCATTGCGCGACGCCGCTCGTCACCGATGCTTTCAGGTCGGCGTCGTCGAGAATCAGGAGCGGGGATTTGCCGCCGAGTTCCTGCGCCACGCGCTTGACCGTGGGCGCGGCGCTGATCGCCACTTCGACGCCGGCGCGCGTCGATCCGGTAATCGACACCATGTCCACATCGGGATGCGACGACAACCTTGCGCCGACCACTCGCCCGTCGCCGAAGATCATGTTGAACACGCCGGGCGGCGTGCCTGCTTCGTGCATGATTTCCGCGAAGATGACGGCGTCCAGCGGCGCGATCTCGGAAGGCTTCAACACGACCGTGCAACCTGCGGCCAGCGCCGGCGCGACCTTCGCCGCGATCTGATTCAGCGGCCAGTTCCACGGCGTGATCAATGCCGCGACGCCCACCGCCTCGCGCCGCACAGTGCTCTTGCCATGATCGGTTTCGAACTCGAAGTGGCGCAGCGTTTCCACGGCGGCCTGAAGCTGCGCGAGTCCGATCGCGGCCTGAAGATGCTTGCACAGCGTGATGGGCGCGCCGATCTCCATGCGCACCGCTTCGGCAATGTCGTCGAGCCGTGCGCGATAGCATTCGATGATGCGTTCGAGCAGTTCGATCCGCGTTGCGCGGCTCGATTCCGACCACGCCGGAAAGGCGGCCCGCGCGGCGGCGACGGCACGATCCGCGTCGCGCGCGGTGCCCATCGACAGTTGTCCGGTCAGCGTCTCGGTGGCCGGATCGACGATGTCCATATGCGAGCCGCCCGCGGACGGCGCGACCCATTGGCCGGCGATGTAGAAGGTGTTCAGTGTTTTCATTCGTATCCTCGGAAGCTGTCGCGGTGCGTCGAACTCAACCCGCGACCGGGCGATCGCCGATCACCGTCGCCCGCATCATGTGACGCGGCGCCGGATAGTAGTCCTGCACTGCGTAGTGCTGGCACGCGCGGTTGTCCCAGAACGCGATCGTATTCGGACGCCACTTGAGGCGAACCTGATATTCCGGCGCCTGCGCCTGACGGAACAGGTACTGCAGCAGTTCCATTTCGGCAAGCTTGTAGTCGAAGCCGATGCGATATTCCTGCGCGGTCAGACGGCCATAGTTCGAAAGATGCGTCGTGAACGCCTCGTTGACGAAGAGAATCTTCTCGCCGGTTTCGGGGTGCACGCGCACGACCGGATGTTCGACGGGCGGGTACTTCGCGCGCATCGCGGCATGCTGGTCTTCCGGGACGGCAATGCCGAAGAGCGGCAAAAAGTCGTGGACGGCATTGAGGCCGTCGATACGCGCTTTCACGTCGCCGGGCAGGGCGTCGTAGGCCGCCGCCATGTTGATCCAGATGGTGTCGCCGCCGACTTCCGGGCAGTGCACGCATCGCAGCATGGAGCCCATCGACGGAATTTCGCGCCACGATACGTCCGAGTGGTACAGGTTTTCGCGGCCGCGTTTCGTGTCGTTGCGACCGAGGATCACAAGTTCCGGATGCTCGGGATGATGCGGAAACGCAGGGTGAATCTCCAGCTCGCCGAACCGCCTGGCAAGCGCGACATGCTGCGCCGGACTGATGTCCTGATCGCGGAAGAACAGCACCTTGTACTTCAGCAAGGCGCGACGCAGCGCGGCGTAAGTTTCGTCATCCAGAGGATCGCGCAGGTCGATGCCGCCAATCTCCGCACCGATCGTCGGCGTCTGACGCTCGACGGCGAATGGCCACGCGTCGGAATGCGGCTGCATCACGTTTGAATCGGGGGCGATCATTGTTGCTTGCATGTCATTTCTCCATGTGTCCGGGCCGGCGCACACGTCTCGCGTGCGCCGGGGTTTTTCTTCGAGCATCGCCGTCGGCGGGGCGGTTCGGCGTGCAAATGAACGGGCTAACGATTCGCGACGCGCATCAGGTCGGCGGCTTTCTCGCCGATCATGATGGCAGGCGCGTTGGTGTTGCCGCCGATCAGCGTCGGCATGATCGATGCGTCCGCCACGCGCAGGCCCTCGATGCCGTGGACGCGCAGGCTCGGATCGACCACGGCCATGTCGTCGATCCCCATCTTGCAGGTGCCGACCGGATGAAAAACGCTGTCGGCACGCGAGCGCACGAATGCGCGGATGGCGTCCTCGTTCGAATCGTCCGGTCCGAAATCGTCGGTGAGCAATTCCTTTCCGCCTGCTTCGGCGAGCGCGGGCTGCGCAAAGATTCGCCGCACGATCCGGACGCCCGAGACCAGCGCGTCCATATCCGACTCCGCCGACAGAAAGCGCGGATCGATCGACGGCGCATCGCGCATGTCCGCGCTGCGCAGACGCACGTGACCGCGGCTCTGCGGACGCAGGATATAAGCGTGACAGGAATAGCCGTGCCCGAGCGCGCGGCGTTTCGCCACGCTCTGGTTGCCCAGCAGCGCGAGAACGAAAGCCAGCTGGAGGTCCGGAATCGCCAGATCGGGACGACTCTTCACGAACGCGCCCGCTTCCGCAAAGTTAGAGCTGACCATGCCTGTGCGGTGACGCCGGTAACGCAACATCGCGGAGGCCAGGCGAAGGAAGCCGCCGGCCGAATAGCCGAAGAGATCGTTCGACTTGACCTGCTTGTTGACGATCACGTCGAGGTGATCCTGCAAGTTCTCGCCGACTCCGCGCAGATCCTGCACGACGTCGATACCGTGGCTGCGCAGATGTTCGCCTGGGCCAATGCCTGACGCCATCAGCAGTTGCGGCGAGTTGAACGCGCCGCAACTGAGCACGACTTCGCGTCGCGCCCGCAGGGTTTGCGCGGCACCCGCCCGCACGATGCTGACGCCGCGCGCCCGTTTGTCCTCGATGATCACGCGCAATACCTGCGTGTCCGGGAGCACGGCCAGATTGGCGCGGCCGCCGTTCAGGTCCGCGTCTTTTGCGTTGCCGCCATGCAGATAGGCGCGCGCGGCATTCCAGCGCTCGCCGTTATATTGCGTGACCTGGTAGAGCCCCGCGCCTTCCTGCTCTTCGCCGTTGAAGTCGGTGTTCAACGGCAGACCCGCTTGCAGCGCCGCGTTCACAAAACGATGGGAGAACGGGTTCGGCGTGCGCAAGTCGCTCACGTGCAGCGGGCCGTCGCCGCCGTGCCAGGGGTCGTCGCTGCGTCCGGTATGACGCTGATTGCATTCGCTGCGGCGGAAGTAGGGCAGCACGTCGTCATAGCTCCAGCCGGTGCAGCCGAGCCTGGCCCAGTCGTCATAGTCGTTGCGATGTCCGCGAATGTAGACCATGCCGTTGATCGATGAACTGCCGCCCAGTCCGCGTCCGCGCGGCTGAAAAGAGGGGCGTCCGTCGAGACCGCTCTGGCGTTCCGTGTAATAGGCGTAGTTGCGCGGGCCGGGCTTCTGCACGGTCGATGCAAGACCGATCGGCATCCACACGCTCATGTGGTGGTCGTGCGGTCCTGCTTCGAGCAGCGCGACCGTGACCGATGCGTCCTCGGCGAGCCTGGCGGCCAGCGCGCAGCCGGCCGATCCCGCACCCACGACGATGTAGTCGTACTCCGCTGCGATCCTTGTGTTGCGGGCGTTGTTGCCAGTTCGGGTCATTGGGCTTCTGTTCATTGGAAGGGGTGGGCGTAAGCGCGGCGGTCACGGCTCGTTAGTGCCGCATCCGTCGCGGGTCATCGGGTCATCAAGCCATCAGGCTGCGGCGCGCGTCTGAAATTGATTGAGCGCGCGGTGGGAACGATCCGGATGAAGCCACCGCAGCGCGGCGAGTGCGGCCACGATCAGCAGCACCGCACTGACGGTGAAGCCGAGTTCATATGCATGGCTGTTGCTGCTGCCGTAGACCTGAACGATCCGGCCCATCACGGCGGGCGCGAACGCGGCGCCGAGACTGGCGAGCGCCGTGTGAATAGCGACGAGCGCTCCGCGCTGGCTGTCCGGGACCATTTGAGCGAGCAGCGCGGGAGCCAGCGAGAAGCTCAACGTCGGCAGCGCGCATGCAATCGCCAGTAGCGCCACTTTTTGCAACGGCGGCATCTGGAGCAGCATCAGCGCGATGAACGCCAACGCCCCGCCCACCGCCGACACACACAGCAGATGAACCCGCGCCCTGCGTGTGCTCACGCCGCGTCCGAGCATCAACTGCGACAGCCAGCTCAGACCGACGTTGACCGGCGTCGTGGTCGCGACCACGACCGCGAAGCAGCGACCCGCGTCCACGCCGCTGAAGCCGAGTCCTTTTTCGAAGTACATGGGTATCCACGTCAGGCTAAGGCCCAGCGTCCAGTAAGCCGTGAAGCCGAGCGCGAAGACCGAGAGGACCGAACGGTCGGTGAGGATTTTTCGGTAGGGCAAGCGCGGCGTCTGGAGGTTCGCGACCGGTGCGGCCTGCCGTGCGCCGAGCGTTCCTTCGCGTCCGAAGCACGCCCACAGCACGCTCCACACCGCGCCGATCGCACCGAGCAGAAAGAAGTTCATGCGCCATCCCCACTCTCGCGTGACGAGCGGAATCAGCAGCCCGGCGAGCAGCATGCCGCACGCCGCGCCCTGATTGATGATGGCCACGGGCAGATTGCGCTTGCGGTCGGGAAACCACTTGTAGAGCGCATGCACGGAGACGGGAAACGCGGGCCCTTCGGCGGCGCCCAGAATGACGCGGCAGACGAGCAGCCCGAGTGCGCTCGTCGCCCAGGCCTGCGGCAACTGGAGCACGGCCCAGCTCAGGCCCATCGCAAGCAGCAGCCAGCGCGTCTGAAAGCGGTTCGAGAGAAAGCCGACGAGGACCGTCGAAAGAGAAAACAACCAGAAGAAGCTGCCGGCGACGACGCCGAACTTTTCCGGCGACAGCTTCAGTTCGGCGGTCAATGGCACCGCGACGAGACCGAGCACGATCTTGTCCAGGAAATTGATGAGGGCGAGCCCGGTCAGCAGAAGGGTCATCGTCCAGGCGGACTTCGCCTGGAAATCGGGTGAAGCGGTCATGGGCTGTCTCCTGTCGTCCCGTTCACGGTGTGACGTTCCTGTCTTTGCCGGTGAACCGGACTTTGTAGCGCCACGGTAAGTGGTACGGGAGGGCGGGCCACCACCCGGAACAGGTAGGTTAGGGAAAACCTTGTTTTCGGCCATTGCGAGCCATGTGGCCTTTGCTGCCGGCGTGCTCGCAATGCGCGTTCTACCCGCGCGGAGTGGTGGTTCGGCGAGTGCATTGCCTTACCGTGACGACATCGAGTATCGGGGCGATGGCAGTTCAGCCGGGTCCGAAATCCGCCGACGATAGTCGCCGGTTCGCAACCGTATCAGCCTGAACGAGAGGAGAGGCAGTGAATATCCGGGAAACGTCGTTGCGCCGTCTTGTCGAGAAGTGGCTCGGGCCCGCGTCGGACATGCGGGCACGCGTGACGCTGTTCAGTCACTCGCGGGCAAGCCGGTGGCGCTATGTGCGCGTGGCGTCGTATCGAGCGAGCGGCGAACTGTCGATGTTCTTCTTCCGCCACGACGACGGATCGTGGTCCGTGTTCCCTCCGCAAGCCGAGCGGCCGACGATGAACCCGGCGCGCATGCCGGTTCCCTGCGGCGAGCCGGGCGCGATTGCATCGATGGGTTGAACGTCATCTATTCAAAAGTTATTGGAGACCAGCGCCGTGTCAAACACGAATATTCATCACGATGAGATCGCAATCGAGCGCGAGTCGATGCAGTACGACGTCGTGATCGTCGGTGGCGGCCCGGCCGGCCTGTCCGCGGCGATCCGTCTGAAGCAACTGGCAGCGGAACGCGACGTCGAACTGAGCGTTTGCGTGCTGGAAAAGGGCTCGGAGATCGGCGCGCATATTTTGTCCGGCGCGGTGATGGACCCGCGCGCGCTCACCGAACTGATTCCGGACTGGAAGGAGAAGGGCGCGCCGCTCACGGTGGCCGTGACCGAAGACCGGTTCCTGTTCCTGAGCGAAACGTCCTCGAAGCGCGTGCCGACGTGGGCGCTTCCGGACAACTTCAGGAACCACGGCAACTACGTGGTCAGTCTTGCGCAGGTCACGCGGTGGTTGGGGCAGCAGGCCGAGGCGCTGGGCGTCGAAATCTTTGCGGGCTTTCCGGCCGCCGAAGTGCTGTACAACGACGACGGTTCGGTGAAGGGCGTCGCGACCGGCAACTTGGGCGTCGGCAAGGACGGTCGGCCAAGCGAGAATTTTGAGGCGGGCATGGAACTGCACGCGAAATACACGTTGTTCTGCGAAGGCGCGCGCGGGCACCTGGGCCGTCGCCTGAATGAGCGGTTCAAGTTGCGCGATGGTGTCGATCCGCAGGTCTACGGTATCGGCATCAAGGAAGTGTGGGAGATCGATCCGGCCATGCACGAACCGGGGCTGGTGATACACACCGCGGGCTGGCCGCTCGACAACGACACATACGGCGGCTCGTTCCTCTATCACATGGATCAGAACCAGGTCGTGGTGGGCTTCGTGGTCGGGCTGGGCTATACGAATCCTTACTTGTCGCCGTTCGACGAGTTCCAGCGCTACAAGACGCATCCGGCGATCCGCGCGATGCTTGCGGGCGGCAAACGCCTGTCGTATGGCGCGCGGGCCATCACGGCGGGCGGCCTGATGTCGCTGCCGAAGCTGGTTTTTCCCGGCGGCGCGCTGGTCGGTGACAACGCGGGCTTTTTGAACGCATCGCGCATCAAGGGTTCGCACGCGGCGATCAAGACCGGCATGCTCGCCGCGCAAGCCGCGTTCGACGCATTGCAGGCCGGGCGCGTGGCCGACGAACTCACCGCGTATCCGGAGAGCTTCAGGACGTCGTGGCTGCATGACGAGCTGTACCGCGCGCGCAACTTCAAGCAGTGGATGAGCAAGGGCCTCGTCGTCGGCACGCTGATGGTCGGCATCGAGCAGAAACTGCTGCGGGGCAATGTGCCGTGGACGCTGCATCACCGGCATTCGGATCACGAGATGCTCAGGCCGGCTTCGCAGTGCAAGCCGATCGAATACGCTAAGCCGGATGGCAAGCTGACGTTCGATCGATTGTCGTCCGTGTTCATATCGAACACGAATCATGAAGAGAACCAGCCCGCGCATCTGACGTTGATCGATTCGACCGTGCCGATGAACGTGAACCGGCAGCTTTATGCGGGGCCTGAGTCGCGTTATTGTCCGGCCGGCGTGTATGAGTTCATGAAGAACGACGACGGCAGCGAACGCCTCGTGATCAACGCGCAGAACTGCTTGCATTGCAAGACATGCGATATTAAAGACCCGATGCAGAACATCGTATGGACCACGCCGGAGGGCGGAGGCGGGCCGAATTATTCGAATATGTGAGGGCTTTGTTAAGTCGAGCGTTTCGCGTTCTAAGCCCGCAAATCGTACGACGCGTACGACACGCACGACACGCTCCACGCCGCCCGCCTCATGCTATCTTTCAAGCGGATAGGAGACCTTCCGCCCGGGAGAGATCGTGGACGTCGCCGCGTGGCTGCGCAGCCTCGGAATGCAACGCTATGAGCCGGTGTTTCGCGAAAACGCCATCGACGCCGACGTGCTGTGCAGTCTCACTGCCGACGATCTGAAGGAACTCGGTATTGCATCGGTGGGCCATCGTCGTAAGCTGCTCGATGCGCTGGCCGAGCTGCGGACCCGAAACGCGAGCGTGAGTCCCGGCGAGCCGCAAGGCGAGCGACGCCAGGTCGCCGTGCTTTTCGCGGACCTGTGCGGCTTCACGGAGATGAGCCGCCAGGCCGACCCGGAAGAAGTGCTCGCGGTGCTCGAACGATACTTCGAGACGATCGATCCGATCATCGCGCAACATGGCGGACACGTCGACAAGCATCTCGGCGATGCCGTCATGGCGATCTTCGGCGCGCCCGTCTCGCAAGGAAACGACGTCGAGCGTGCCGTGCGCGCGGCGCTCGCGATCCGCGACGCGATGCACGGCCTCTCACGCGCCCTTGCGCGTCCGGTTCTCGCGCATATCGGCATAGCCGGCGGCGAGGTCGTTGCAAGCGGCACGGGCAGCGCGGAGCACCGGGCGTACACCGTCACAGGCGACACCGTGAACCTCGCCTCGCGTCTCACCGACGCAGCCGCTCCGGGCGAAATCCTGATATCGGAATCCATATGGCGCCCCTTGTCCGACCGGCTCGATTGCGTCCAGCGCGATGCGCTCGTCGTCAAGGGCTTCGCGGACCGCGTGACGGCGTGGTGCGTCGGCGGCTTTCGGCGGGCGACACGGGAACGACCGTTCGTCGGCTGCGCTCAAGAGCTGCGGCAATTTCGAGCCATGCTCCAATCTTGCCGCGAGACCGGCGCCGGACACACGGTGCTGCTCCGCGGTGAAGCCGGGATCGGCAAAACACGGCTCATCGAGGAATTCCAGCGTGAGGCAGGGGAGTCGGGATTCGCGTGTCATGGCGGCTTCGTGGTCGATTTCGGGGCGACGACCGCGCAAGGCGCGATTCAATCGCTCGTTCGAGGCCTGCTCGCGCTCGACAACGCAACCGAAGCGAACGCCGTCGATCAGGCGATCGCGACAGGACTGATCGACGCCGGAGACGCGCTCTTTCTCGCAGAACTGCTCGACATGCCGATGACGCTCGACGACCGCACGCTCTACGAGGCCATGGATCCTGCGATGCGTGCGCGCGGCCGTCAACATGCCGTGGCGCGCCTCGTCCGGCACGCGAGCCGCCGCCGCGCGCGGCTGCTCTGCATCGAAGATATTCACTGGTCGGACGGTCCCACGCTACGCGAACTCGCCCAGCTATCCGTGACCGCTAAAACGTGCCCGGCCGTGCTCGTGCTGACCGCGCGACACTCGGGCGATGCGTTTGAGAAATCGTGGCGTGCGGCCCACGGCGTGCAGTATTCGCTCATCGATCTCGGCCCCATGAGCGACGGCGACGCGCATATTCTGGCGGGATCGTTTCCCGGCGCGCACACGGAACTGGCCGCTCGCTGCATCGCACGGGCGGCGGGAAACCCGCTGTTTCTCGAACAACTGCTCAACCACGCGGAAGAAAGCGCGGGCACGGGCGTGCCGGGTTCGGTGCGCAGTCTCGTGCAGGCGCGGCTGGATCGACTCGATCCCGCGGACAAACGCACGCTGCAGGCGGCCTCGGTGCTCGGTCAACGCTTCGAGCAGGAGGCGCTCGACACGCTCGTCGACGGCGCGGCGCTCGAACCGCTCGTCATGGCGCTTCTGTTGCGACGTCAGGGCGCCGGGTTCATCTTTCACCACGCACTCATTCGCGACGCCGTCTATGACGGGCTGCTCAAGACCCGCCGCCGGGAATTGCATCGTCGCGCGGCGCAGTGGTACGGCACGCGTGATCCCGTCTTGCACGCCGAACATCTCGATCGGGCGGAGGACCGCGAAGCCGCGCTCGCTTACCGCGATGCGGCGCGCGCGCAAGCGTCGCTGTACCGTTATGAATCGGCGCTGCGGCTTGTCGGACGAGGGCTCGAACTCGCCGATGCCGCTGTCGATACGGATGGCGAGCGCGTGGAGCTGGAGTGTCTGCGCGGCAATCTGCTGCACGACGTCGGCGACATGACATCGGCGCTCGCGGCATACGAGACGGCGCTCGCGGCGGCCACGACAGACGCGCAACGTTGCCGCGCGTGGATCGGGCGCGCGACGGTGAAGCGGGTCATCGACGATCTGGACGGTGCATGGGCCGATCTCGCTTGCGCCGCTTCCGCCGCGTCGGCTGCTACCGCCGCTTCCGATGCCGAGGGCCAGAGCCTCGCAGGCGAAGAAGCGCGCATCCATTTCCTGCGCGGCAATCTGTGTTTTCCGCGCGGCGATATCGAGGGTTGCGTGCGCGAACATGCACGCAGCCTTGCGCTTGCCCGCGACGTGCACGATCCCGAGCAGGAAGCGGCCGCGCTCGGCGGGCTCGGCGACGCGGAGTACATGCGCGGGCGCATGATCAGCGCGCACGATGCGTTCAGCCGCTGCATCGCGCTCTGCCAGCGTCATGGCTTCGGACGGATCGAAGTGGCCAACCTGCCGATGCGCGCCATCACCGCGTGGTTCGCGGGCACGCCGAAGGCAGGGCTCGATGCCGCACTCCCCAGCGTCGCCGCAGCGGAGAAGGTGGGACATCTCCGGGCGCTCGCCGTCGCGCATCACGCTGCCTGGCATTGCCTGCACGATCTCGCTCAGTGGGATCGCGCATGGGACCATGTTGCGCCCGCGCTGCAGTGCGCGCGCGAGCTCAAATCGAGACGATTCGAAGGCGAGGCGCTCGCGTTGCGCGCGGAATTGCAGCGCATCGAGGGTCGACGGGACGCGGCGCTGGACGATATCGAAGAGGCGTTGTCGATCAGCCGCGAAACCGGCATGGCGTATCTCGGCGCCGCCTATCTCGGCACGCTTGCGCGCATCACGGACGACGCAGCGGTCTGCGAGCGGGCGCTTGCGGAAGGCGAGGCTTTGCTCGTCGCAGGCGCGGTCAGCCACAACCATTTTCTCTTTCGACGCGACGCCATCGACGCGTGCCTCGACCGAAGTCTCTGGGACGCGGCCGCGCATCATGCCACCGCCTTTGAAGATTACGCTCGCCGCGAACCGTCGCCGTTTTCGGCATTTGTCGTGGCCCGTGCGCGCGCGCTCGTCGCGTATGGCAGAGGCAATCGCGAGCCTTCGTCGGTCGATCAGCTTCGGCAACTCGTGCAGGAAGGCAGCGCGGCGGGCTTCGTTTACGCCATCGAGGCGATCAACAACGCACTTTCGAGCCATAGCCGATGAGAGAAAAGCCTGACAAACGGATGTCGAGCTTGCTTATATAATTTCCGGCGTTCTACAGCGTCAAGTCTCAGCCGAAAAGGAACGCAGGATATGACTCATTCGTCTTCCGATCAGATCGCACGCCAACTCGCGTTCCTTGTCGAGCTGGATAAGCTCAAGTCGATCTTGCGGCAATCGCCGCTGATCAACAAAAGCCGAAAGGAGAACTCGGCCGAGCACTCGTGGCATCTGAGCATGTTTGCGCTCGTACTTTCGACGCACGCGAACGATGTCGACGCGCTTCGCGTCGTTCAACTTCTGCTCGTTCACGATATCGTCGAAATAGATGCCGGGGATCATCCGATCCATTCGGCGAGTGCAAATGACGCGCAGGTCCAGGAAGCCGAACAACGCGCGGCCGAGCGCATCTTTGGACTCTTGCCCGAAGAGCAGGGACGTCAAATGCTCGAACTCTGGCGCGAATTCGAAGCGGCGGAAACGCCCGAGGCCGTCTTTGCCAAGGTGCTGGATCGATTGCAGCCGCTGCTGATCAATACGTTGTCGGACGGCGGCACGTGGACCGAGAACGGCGTGACGCAGCAACAAGTGCTGGAACGATATGGACCGGTGATCGCGCGTGGCTCGCCGGTTCTGTGGGAAGCGGCAAGCAAGCTTGTCGGCGATTATTTTGCGGCGGCGGGGCGGCGCTGAAGGCCGACGGCGGCTTTGGTCTGAGCGCAGTTAATCGTCTCCCGCAACCCGGTCAGACGAATCGCGGACGGCCCGCCCACGCCCGATACGACGCCGATCACGACGGCGATCGCGACGGTGGCGAGAGACTTGCTTACAGAGGCACCAACTCCAATCAGCCCTCAGACTCTTCATGCCCCGTCCGTCGTTTTCCACCCAGTTGTTCGCGCTCTGGGTTCTCGTCGCCGTCCTGTGCGGTCTGCTGACGGCCGCCGTGTGGCTCATGCTTTCGTCGGCGCTCGGCGAGCGCGTCACGGCAGCAAAGCATCAGGCGGCGGCCGCCTGTACGGCCATCGCGTCGCGCTATGACCTGTCGATGCAGCGCCCCGGCGAAACCAATGTCGATCTGATGCACGCGGTCCTCGATCTCGTGCTGATCCGCACGGAAGGCATCGAAGGCGGCTTCTGGAGCGCGGCGGCGGGCGGCGCGCCCAACGGCATGCTGGCCTACGCGTTTCCCACTTACGAAGGAAGCGGCGTGAAGCGCGACGTCCCCGAGGCCGAGACGCCGCTCATTCTGCGCACGCTGAAGACCGCCGCGAGCGCGGGCCAGATGCAGGTCGATGTCGTACCGAGCGGCGCGGATGCGGTGGTCGCGGTCGCCTGTCCCGTGCCGCGCCACACGGGCCTGTTCGCGTGGATGCTCACGCGCGCACGGCCGCCGCTCGGACCGTACGGCGAGCGCGCCGCGACCATTCTGGCGGGCGTGCTCGCGATCATCGTCGTGCTTGCGTTGTTTCTGGCCGTGGCGTTGAGGCGCTGGAAGCGCAACCTCACGCGTCTGGAGCAGGCGCTCGCGCCCGGCGGCGGGTTCGAACAAGGCAGGCGGCTCGACCGGCTCGGCGAGCGGGATCTGGATCAGATCGTCGATGCGCTCAATCGCTATGTCGAGCGCGCCGAGCGTCTGCGGCGCGAAGCGAACGCGTTGAGCACGCAACTCGCGCAAGCCGAGCGCTTCGGCGCGCTGGGCAAGATGGCGGCGCAGATCGCGCACGAGATTCGCAACCCCGCGGGCGCCATGCGTCTGAAGGCAGAAAACGCGCTCGCGGGCGACGGCGCGCGCCGCGAAGCCGCGCTGAAGACGATCATCGAGCAAGTCGGCCGCATCGAAGCGCAGGTGACGAGCCTGCTCGCGCTCACGCAGCCGGTCACCGTGAACGCGCGCGCGGTCGTTCTGCACGCGTGGCTCGACGACATCGTTCATACGCATGAACCGGGCGCCGAGAGCCGCGGCATTTCCTTGCGCGCGGACATCGAGACCGGTGCGATGCAGCCCGTCTTCGATCCGGCGCAACTGGCGCGCGCGCTCGACAACCTGATCGTCAACGCGCTGCGCCATACGCCGCCGGGGGGACACGTAACGGTTCGCGCGCAGGGCGCACAATGGACGGAGGGCGGCGGGCTCACGCTGGAAGTGACCGACGATGGTCCCGGCGTGAGCGCAGCCGAACGCGAGCGTATTTTCGAGCCGTTCGTGACGGGACGGCCCGATGGCTCCGGTCTGGGCCTCGCGGTAGTGCGGGAGATTGCGTCGGCGCATGGCGGCCGCGCCTATCTTGCGAAGGATTCGAACGTGACGTGCTTCGTGATCGACTTGCCATGGCGACCATACTGATCATCGACGACGACGACGCCTTTCGCGAAGGACTCGCCGAAACCGTCGCCGATCTCGGCCATACGCCGCTCGAAGCAGGTTCGGGCGAAGCCGCGCTCGAACGCCTGCGCGAACGCTGCGCGCCCGACTGCATCTTTCTCGACTTCCGCCTGCCGGGCGCGGACGGTCTCGACGTGCTCGAAGCGCTGCGCGGCGTCGAGGGCATGGAACGCGTGCCCGTCGTGATGCTGACCGCGCATGCGACGAGCGACAACACCATCGGCGCGATGCGGCTCGGCGCGTTCGAGCATCTGACGAAGCCGGTTGGCCGCGACGAGATCGCCGCGCTCCTCGAACGCATGCTGGCAACGCATTCCGATGCGCCCGCCGCCGCGGCGCCTGCTTTCGCGGACGAAGCGCCGTCGCGCGAGCCGCAACTGCTCGGCATCAGCGAGGCCATGCGCGACGTGCAGAAGCGTCTGGGACGCGCGGCGCGGACGCACTCGACCGTGCTCATCACCGGCGAGACGGGGACGGGCAAGGAAGTGGCGGCGCACGTGCTGCACAGGTCATCGGCGCGGGCGGGCGGGCCGTTCGTCGCCGTGAACTGTGCGGCGATTCCGGCCGATCTGCTCGAAAGCGAGTTGTTCGGGCACGGCAAGGGCGCGTTCACCGGCGCGCATGCGGAGCGGCGCGGGCGTTTCGAGGAAGCGCACGGCGGCACGCTGTTCCTCGATGAAGTCGGCGACATGCCGCTCGCGATGCAGGCCAAGCTGCTGCGCGTGCTGCAGGAACGTCAGGTCACGCCGCTCGGGACGAACCGGCCGGTCGCGGTAGACGTGCGCGTCGTGGCGGCCACGCACCGCGATCTTCCGTCAATGGTCGCGGCAGGCACGTTCCGTCAGGATTTGCTGTACCGGCTCGACGTGATCCCGCTGCACTTGCCGCCGCTGCGCGAGCGGGTGGCCGATATCCTGCCGCTCGCGGAGCATTTCCTGTCGATGCTCGCACCATCGGCCGATGCGGCGCGCAAGCGCCTGTCCGCCGATGCGCAGCGTCTGCTCGTCACCTTCGCCTGGCCCGGCAACGTGCGAGAACTGGCGAACGCGATGGAGCGGGCGAGTGCGCTCGCGCCCGCCGCGCTGCTCACGCGCGACGACTTCGCCTTTCTGTTCGACACCGCCACGAAAACCAGCGGCGACGGCGATGCGATTCCCGTCGGCCTCGCCGAGCTTCCGCTCAACGATGCGCTCGCGCAGCTCGAACGCGCGCTGATCGCCCGCGCACTCGCGCTCAGCGACGGCAATCGCGCCGAAGCGGCCCGCAGGCTCGGCATCAGTCGTCAGTCGTTGTATACGCGCCTGGCGAATCTGGGGATGTCGGATGCGTGAGCGAGTGTCGGGAAATCGGACAGCATGCGTCCGGTTCCCTGACATCGCATCGCGTTTGATCGCGCCGAACCCCGCGCCACGCGGCCTTCGCTCGATGGCATAGCCCTTGCAATTGACTCCACGCCAAGTGAATCAAGGAGTGGATCATGCAATCGATATCGACGAACCTGCGCCCCCGCAACGCGTTGCGCGTTCTGTGCGCGATGAATCTCGCCGCGCTGCTGGCGATGAGCACAGGCTGCGTCGCGCAAGCTCAACCCGAAGCGCCGCCCGCACCGCCCGTCGCCGCGACGGGCATGCCGCCGCCTCCGCCGCCGCCCGGCATGGGCCCGGCGCCGCGCGTGGAAGACGGCGCCGCAGTCACCGCGCAAGCCACGGTCGCGCGTTTTCTCATCAACCCGGATGGCGATGTCGACGGCTTTCTAACCAGCGACGGCGCGCTCGTGCGTTTCCCGCCGCATATGAGCGCGCAGCTCACGTCGGCCATACACACGGGCGACAACGTGCAGATCAACGGATGGCGCGACGCAGGCGGCAATCTCAAGGCACAACGCATCACCGACGCGAAAAGCGGCCAGCAACTCATCGATCAGCCGCCGCAGCCGGGCGCACAGCCGATGCCGCGTGAACTGCGCGGCGCGGGGCTTGCACGCCTGAGCGCACAGGGACAAGTGGCGCACATCACGACCGCTCCGCGCGGCGAACCCGACGGCGTGATTCTCGCGGATGGCACCGTCATCAGACTGACGCCGCCCGTCGCTCAGCAATTCGCGAGTCTCGTTCGCACGGGTGCGAAGGTGTCCGCGCAAGGTTACGGCACGCGCAACCAGTACGGCACCGCGCTTCAGGCGACGGCATTCGGTTCGCCGGGCAACCTGACGCGGCTCTATGACCGCGCGCCGCCGTCGCCCTGAACGCGCACGACGACATCGCTTCCATCAATCTCAAACGAGGATCAACGACATGCATTGGATCGACCCTGACAGCCTTCCGGAAACGCGCGGCAAGGTGACGCGCTTTCTTCTGAACCCGCACGGTGAAATCGACGGTCTCGTGCTCGGCGCACGGCAAGCGTTGCAGGTTCACTTTCCGCCTCATCTGTCGCGACAGATTTCGCGTCAGGTCGCCGTGGGCGATGACGTCCGCGTGCGTGGCGTGAAGCCGCGCGGCGCGAACATGATCGCCGCGGTCTCGCTCGTGACGAAGAGCGGCCGAGTCATTCTCGACGAAGGCCCGCATCACGATGGCGCGAAGCATGACAAGCCGCACGTCGAACGCAAGCCGATGGACGCGAGCGGCGAAGTGCTGCTGTCGCTCTACGGTCCGAAAGGCGAGTTGCGCGGCGCGCTGCTCGACGACGGCACATCGCTGCGCATGCCGCCGCATGCCGCAGCCGAACTCGCGGCGTATCTCGCGCCGGGCGCGCATGTGCAGGCGTGGGGACACGGCATCCGCAACCGGCATGGCCGGACGATCGAGGTGGATGAGATCGCCGAACTGATCGACGCGCCGGTCCCGGCCTGATGCACAACCCACGCGACCGGTGAGCCGCCCATGAATCCGCTCCACGCGCTCGTAGGCCTGAACTTTTTCATGGCCGATGTGCAGGCGGGCATCGGCCCGTTTCTCGGCGTCTTTTTGCAGGCGCACGGCTGGCATCCGGCGTCGATCGGCACCGTGATGACGCTCGGCGGCATCGCCGGCATGCTCGCGACGTCGCCGGCGGGCGCGCTCGTCGATGCAACGCATTACAAGCGCGGGCTCATTGTCGCGGCGGGCGTCATGACGACGCTCGCCTCGCTCGTGCTGTGGGTGTCGCACGACTTCTGGATGGTCGCCGCCTCGCAGATCCTCACGGCGGTGACGGGCGCCGCGCTCGGTCCGGCGGTCGCGGGCGTGACGCTCGGCATTGTGCGCGAGCGCGGCTTCGACCGGCAGTTCGCGCGCAATCAGGTGGCGAATCATGCGGGCAACGTGGTGGGCGCGGCGCTTTCGGGCTGGCTCGGCTGGCGCTTCGGATTCGGCGCGGTGTTCGCGCTCGCGGGCGTGTTCGGCGCGCTGACCGTGCTGTCCACGCTGCTCATCAACCGCGATTCGATCGATCACGACAGCGCGCGGGGGCTTGCTGCGTCCTCATCGGCTGCGTCCGCATCGTCGGAACATGAACACGCGAGCGGCTTCCGGATGTTGCTCACCTGCCGGCCACTGCTCTTGCTGGCCGCCGCGCTCGCGATGTTCCACCTCGGCAATGCGGCGATGTTGCCGCTCTATGGTCTTGCCGTCGTCGCCGCTCATCAGGGCGATCCGAACGCGTTCACTGCGCAGACGATCGTGGTCGCGCAACTCGTGATGGTCGCTGCCGCGTTCTTCGCCAACCGGCTGATCCGGCGCATCGGCTACTGGGGCGTGATTCTGATTACCTTTCTGGCGTTGCCGCTGCGCGGGCTGGTCGCGGCGATGTTCATCACCGCATGGGGCGTGTGGCCGGTGCAGGCGCTCGATGGCATCGGCGCGGGGCTGCAAAGCGTGGCCGTGCCCGCGCTCGTCGTGCGTCTCTTGCAGGGCACCGGACGCGTTAATGTCGGACAGGGCGTGGTGATGACGGTGCAGGGCATCGGCGCGGCGCTCAGCCCCGCACTGGGCGGCGCGCTCGCGCAGCATTTCGGATATGTGACCGCGTTTCTCGCGCTGGGCGCCGTGTCGACGGGCTCGCTCGCGCTCTGGCTGTTCTGCGGCGCATCGCTCAAAAAAGCGTGCGGGAATTGCAGCGAACCCGCTCACGATCCGTCGCTCGCCACATGAACCCGATTCTTCTTTCCTGGAGCATTGGACTCGCTGCGACAGCGGGCGTCATCCTGCGTCCGTTCCGATGGCCCGAGGCAATCTGGGCCGTCGCGGGCGCCGTGCTGCTCGTCGCGCTCGGGCTGCTTCCCGCGAGCGCCGCGTGGCAGGCCGTCGGGAAGGGCGCCGACGTCTACCTGTTTCTCATCGGCATGATGCTGCTTTCCGAACTCGGCCGGCGCGAAGGCCTGTTCGACTGGATCGCGGTGCTTGCCGTGAACCACGCGAAGGGTTCGCCGCGCAGACTCTTCTTGCTGGTCTATCTGGTCGGCGTGGTGGTGACGACGTTTCTTTCCAACGATGCAGCCGCCGTCGTGCTCACGCCCGCCGTATTCGCCGCGGGAAACAAGGCGCAGACGAAGCCTTTGCCGCTGCTGTACGTGTGCGCATTCATCGCGAATGCGGCGAGCTTCGTGTTGCCGATTTCGAATCCCGCCAATCTCGTGCTGTACGCGAATCACACGCCCGCGCTGGGTTTATGGGTGGCGCGATTCGCATTGCCTTCGATGCTGTCGATCGTCGCCACGTTCCTTGCATTGCGCTGGACGCTGCGCGGCGATCTCGCTGGTGCGTGCGCACGCGATCTGCCCGTCGAGCCGCTCGGCGCGAGCGGCAAGGTGACGCTTGCGGGCATCGGCGTAACGGCGATTGCGCTGCTTGCCGTCTCGGCCTTCGACATGCAACTGGGCCTGCCGACCGCCATCCTCGGGATGCTCACGGCGCTGGTCGTGCTGACGATGGAACGCCGCTCTCCCGTCGAACTCGTCAGCGAGATTTCGTGGAGCGTGCTGCCGCTTGTCGCGGGCTTGTTCGTGCTCGTCGAGATGCTCGGGCACACGGGCGTGATCGCGGCGCTTTCGAATCTGCTCGCGCACTCGACGCAGCAGAATCAGCCGCTCACGGCGCTGGCGTCGGGCGGGATCATCGCTCTGGGCAGCAATGCGATCAACAACTTGCCGGCAGGGCTTATCGCGAGCGCGGCCGCGTTGCAGGCGCACAGTCCCGAACGCGTGATCGATGCAATGCTGATCGGCGTGGACCTCGGGCCGAATCTGTCGATCACCGGCTCGCTGGCGACCATTCTGTGGCTCTCGTCCATCCGCCGTGAGGGCGAGGAAGTGAGCTTCATGCAGTTCTTCAGGGTGGGCGTGGTGGTCATGTTGCCGGCGCTCGTGCTGGCGCTGGGCGCGCGGCTCCTGCTCGCACATTGAACGCAACGAAAGCGGAGGAGAACGATGAGCCAGGTGTGGATTTTTCCGTTCATCATTGCGGGCGGCATTCTTCAGGCCGCGGGTGCGCCTATCAACGGCGCGCTGAAAGCGTCGCTGGTCAATCCGTGGCTCGCGTCGGGCGTCTCGTTTCTGCTGGTGACGTTTCTTGCCATCGCATTGTTCTTCATGCAGCCGACCCCGCTGCCGACGCTCGACGATCTGCGCAGCATGAAATGGTGGGCGCCGCTCGGAGGCATCGTCGGGGCCGTGGCCGTGTTTGCCGGTCTGACGCTGGTGCAGAAAGTCGGCGTGGGTACGCTCAACGGCCTGACCATTTGCGCGAATCTCGTGGCGTCGGTCGCGATCGATCACTTTGGTTTGATTGGCGTGGCCGAGCATCCCATCAGCGTGCTGCGCTTGATCGGCACCGTGTTGATGATGGCCGGCGTCGCGCTCGTCATGCGTTTCTGAGCGGCCTCGGCACATGCGTGCGTCATTCGACTGGCGGGTCGTGCCGCTCACGGCGCTCGTGATCGTCGCGGCGGCAACGTCGTACGGCTATCACCGCATCTTGCTTGCGCAACGCGACTGGATCGAGCACACGTATCAGGTGATGTCGGCATTGGAGACGACGCTTCAGTCGATAACCGATGCCGAGACCGGCCAGCGCGGCTACATTCTCACGATCAACGAGGCCTATCTCAAGCCTTACCTGAAGGCGATCGACGCGTTGCACGCACAGCCGGCGAAGCTGAAAACGCTGGTCCGCGACAGCCCGGCGCAGCTTGCCCGCGCCGATGCTCTCGAGCTTGCGTTGCGAGACAAGCTTGCCGAACTCGCACGGACGCTGAGCGTGCTGAAGGAGCAAGGGCCAGCGCAGGCGCGCGCAATGATACTGAGCGATGTCGGCCTCGAACGCATGGACCGGATTCGCACGCTGATTGCGCGGATGCGTCAGTCGGAAACCGAACTGCTGATCGAGCGCACCGATCGCGCGACACGAACCGAGCACGCGATGCTCGTCGTCACGATCGGTCTTGCGATGCTCTCGATCGTCGCGCGGTTCGGGCTGTATTGTGTTCGCAGCGGTAAGGCGCGAGCTTGAAACGCTTGGCGTAGTGAGCCGGTGCCGCGCCAGATGAAAGTCTGCCTAGAACCGTCCCGGCCGATAAGGATTCGGATCGGTGAAGCCCGCTTCCCCGTTCATCAACTCGGCGATGAGTCTTCCCGTCACCGGACCCAGCGTCAGTCCATGATGCGCGTGCCCGAACGCGAACCAAAGCCCGGCATGGCGCTCCGCTGCGCCGATCACCGGGCGCATGTCCGGCGTGCAGGGCCGCAGCCCGAGCCACGGCGACGCATCGATCCGCGCGCCGAGGCCGAATGCCGGCCGCGCGATCCGCTCGGCGCGCTCCAGTTGCACCGGGCTCGGCGGCCTGTTGCGGCTGGCAAGCTCGACGCCGGTAGTCAGACGCAGGCCACGCCGCATAGGCGCGACCACATAGCCGTTCTCGATGTCGACGACCGGCCGCGAGAGCACCGCACGTCCATCGCGCTCGTAATGCATGTGATACCCGCGCTTGGCCATGAGCGGGATGCGGTATCCGAACTTGCGCGCCACATCGACGGACCAGATGCCGAGCGCGACCACCGCCGCCTGCGCGTCGACCGGTCCGCTCGCTGTCGTCACGCGCCATCCGCTGCCCGACTGTTCGAGCGTCGCGGCATCGCCGATCAGGAGGCGTCCGCCTTCGCGTTCGAATAGCGCCGCATAACCTTTCGTCAGAGCGCCGGGATCGATCACGCTGCGCGGGTCCGTCCAGTGGATCGCCCCGGCGTACGCGCCATCGATCGATGCCTCCAGCCCATGCAGCGCGCTTCCTTCGAGCACGTTCATGCCGAGCTGATACTCGCTTGAAATCCGTCGCGCGGCGTTTGCCTCTCGCTCGAAATGCTTGCGCGAACGATAGGCTTCGAGCCAGCCCGTGGGCCGCACGAGATCATCGTGACCTGCACGTAGAGTGAGCGCCTCGTGTTCGGCCACGCTTCGTTGGATGAGCGGCAGCATGTCGCGCGCGGCCGCGGCGAGACGTCGGGGCGCCGACTCATACCAGAAGCGCGCGAGCCACGGCGCATACGCAGGCAGCGAGCGCAGGTCGTAGCGCAGCGCGGTCGAACGGTTCATCGCGAAGTTAAGCAGCGTGCCCAGGTTGCGCGGAAACGCATAAGGCACAACCGACGACGCCTCGATCAACCCCGCGTTACCGAAGCTCGTTGCCTCTCCGGGCCCCTGACGGTCGATTAGCGTCACCTGCCATCCGCGCTGCTGGAGATGAAGCGCGACACTGACCCCCACGATTCCCGCGCCGAGCACGATTGCGTCCTGAGCCATATTCCAATGCCTTGATGAAGTGCTTATGTCGCAATGATGTCGCGTTTGAAGTGTTTTTGCGAGAGTTGGCTCAGCGTGCCGTCGGCGCAAAGCGGCCGAATGCGCTAGTCGAGCCGTTCGCGCGTGGTAAGACCGCTCACGGCGTCCCATTGTTCGGGCGTCATTCTTTGCAGGATGACGCCGATCGTCCAGAAATGTCCTTCCGGATCTTTCGCCCGATAGGTCCGCTCGCCATAGAACTGCGTGGCCGGCTCCATCAAAATCGACGCACCCGCCGCACGCGCGTGCGCGCAATGCGCGTCGATGTCTTCGCCTTCCGCAAGCTGCACATGCACCGATTGCGTGTTCTTGCCGTCGATCGAACTCGGACTGCGATGATCGTCGGTCCATTCACAGCCGATCATCACGACGGAATCGCCGAAGGTCATCTCGCCGTGGACGAGCTCGTCATTAGCATCGAGGATCACGAAGAGCGGTTTGAAACCGAACGCGGCTTCGAGAAAGCGAAACGCGGCCTTCGGATCCCGATACGAAAGCGCGCTCGACAAGCCTTTGCTGCGATAGAGTTCATTCATGTCGATTCTCTCCTGAGCGATCCCGATCAACTGCCGATCGCGCCGTCAGCAAACAAAATCAAAAGCAGCCGCCTCTGGAAGAGAAGCGGCGCGTACTTGCAGGTTCAGGGCCGTCCCGCGCTCGCGCCGCGCGCAATGAGGAACGCGTCCAGTTGCTCGAAGACTTCGGGCATTGCTTCGTCCATGCCTTCGATGGCGATGTCAAGTGCTTCCTTCGTCGGATAGCGTTCGCGCATCACCAGCAGCGTCTTGCCATCTTTCTCCTCGAAGGTCACCGTCGTGACGGCACCGTTGTCGCTTTCTTCGTTGGTCCAGACGATGCGGGCATTCGGCACCACTTCGAGATACTTGCCGAAGAACGCCATGGGCGCAGGGGCTTTAGGGTGAGAAAACTCCAGGCGATAGCCGCCGCCGACACGGACATCCTGTTCGCAGGACAGCAGGGTCGCACCGCTCGACTTGGGTACCCACCATTGCTTGAACAATTCAGGCGTGGTCCATGCCTCGAACACGAGCCGGGCGGGGGCGTCGAAGGTTCGCGTGACGACCATTTCGCGATCGGACGTGCGCTCCGACGTCGTTCTGTTGCTCGCGGAGGCAGGCTCATTCTCGTTTCTTGCGACCATCACGTTTCTCCTTGCGTTTGAGTTCCTCGATGACCGAATCCAGTGCGTCGAACCGCGCGGCCCACATCTGGCGATAGTTTTCGATCCAGGCCGACTCTTCTTCGAGACGGCGCGAGCCGAGCTTGCAGGTGCGCACGCGTCCGACCTTCTCCGTGGTGACAAGCTCCGCCCGCTCTAATACGCCGATGTGCTTACTCATGCCGGTCAGGGTCATGTGGAAACGCTCGGCAAGATCGGTGACGGATGCGTCGGCGCGCATCAACTGTTCCAGCACGCCACGCCGGACAGGATCCGACAGCGCGGCGAACGAAACATCGAACTGAGCGGTTTGAGAATACTGAGCCATTTGGTTCAGTATTGCATGCATGTCGACGGCAGGCAAGGGGAAACGACGGAGACGAAGACCCGCGCAACGCGACGTTGTTAACTCGCGGCGGCTAGAACATGAGTTGCGCAAACACCGAAACGCGATGACACATCGCTATTGGAAAGCTCGTGAGTCATCGGTGTAATGGTATCGGCAGAGCGGATAAGCGCGTCTGCCGCAGCGTGCTTCGATGCGTCGGTTACGACGCGGCAAACGCCTTCAGCGCGCTTTCGATGCGCGCAATGACATCGTCCCAGTTGCCGCGCTTTGCCTGCGTGAAAACGCGTGCCGATGCATACCACGGCGAATCTTCGCGGCCGTGATGCCAGCGCCAGTCGCCATCGAAACGCGAAAGTATCCACACCGGTTTGTCGAGCGCGCCGGCCAGATGAGCGACCGCCGTATCCACGCTGATGACAAGATCCAGATTGCTGATGAAGGCCGCGGTATCGTAAAAGTCAGCGACGCCGGACATCAGATCGACTGGCCGGATGGCCTCGGGAATGCGGGCGAGCTGTCCCGCTTCGTCAACTTTTTGCAGACTGAAGAACGCACAGTTCGGGATGTGCAGGAGCGGGCGCAGGCGTTCGAGCGGAATCGAGCGTTGCGCGTTGTCGTGTAACTCGGAAGGTAGTTCCGATGCGGGATTCCCAAGCTTTCCGCCGCCGCTCCATACCAGACCGATCTTGCGCCTGCCGACGAGCGGAAACGCCTGCAGGCGCGCTTGCCACGAGCGAACGCTCTTGGCGGGCAACCGGAAGTAGGCTCCAGCCGGACGCAGCGTGTCGAGCGTGACGCCGAGTCTGTGCAGGAGACTCATCATGTAGCAAAAAACATCGAACTGCGCGAACGACACCGGCCGATCGCCTTCGATTACTGCATCGATTCCTTCGACGTGACTGAACAGGCGCGCGAGCGGCATCGGGCACATCACGGTGAGCTTCGCGACGCCGAGCGCCCGGAGCGCCGGTACGAACCTGACCCACTGGATCATGTCGCCCAGCCCCTGCTCGCACAGGACGAGCAGGGATTTGCCTGCGAGCGGCTCGCCGCGCCAGATGGGAATGCCTATCTCCGCTGCCGGCGTATAGGGGAAAGCGGTGCCGGATTGCGTCCATTCGGGGGATTCGACATACCTCGACTCCATCCACTCGAAGCCCTCCGCATACCGGCCCATCTTCAGCAGCGTCATCCCGAGCGATCCGGCTGCAAGCACGCTTGCCGGACGCAGCACGAGCGCCTGACGCGTAGCCGACTCCGCCTCGGGCAAGCGATGCAGTGAATGCAATACCAGTCCGAGTGACTTGTGTGCGTCGAACAAGTTCGGGTCCAGCGACAGTGCCCGGCGCAACTCGATTTCGGCTTCTTCAAGCCGGCCCGATTGACGCAACACCTCGCCGAGCAAGGTGTGCGCGGCGGCGCGATGCGTCACGCCACCGATAGCCGCGCGCAAAAGCGCTTCGGCCTCGGCAAGACGTCCACGGGACGCAACCAGCGCACCGATCAGGTAAGCCGCCTGTGGAAAGTCCGGGCGAAGCGCGAGCGCGCGGCGCAGCGCCGCTTCCCCTTCGGGATAGCGTCGCAGGTCCAGCAACGCGACTCCCCAGTTGTACGCGACATCGGCGGAATCGGGCAGGGCCGACGCGGCCTTCTGAAGCAACGCTTCCGACTCCGCCGCGCGGCCGAGTTTCCGCAGCACGAGCGCCAGGTTGTTTTGTGCATAGGGCGACTGTGGATTCTGCGCGAGCTCCTGACGCAAGCGTGTCTCTTCAGCCATGAGACCGGGCAATCCGTCCTGCTGGGAAGTGTTCATATTCTGGTTGCTGCAGTGATCGATGATGATGAAGGCTGAATCGGCGCCGCCTTGCGTCGTCTGCGCGGATGGAGCCAAACGTCGCGCTCGTTGGCGCAGCTTCGACCAAATTCTTGGTTGAGGAAACGCAATAAACCAATTTTTTCAATTCGTTGATGAAGCGGAAATCATCGGCGATTTTGTTTCGTTGTTTGTGCTTTAGAGCGGTGGGGCCGGGCGGTGATGCGTGTATCCGGTCACTCCCGTATGTCGATACGTCACGATGAGCCCGTTCGCGAAAGCGCCATTTGTCAATGGTTTCCGGAAATTATTAAGCAAACACTAAAGTTTTCCTTTCGCGCGTCGTTAGCAAAAAAGGGCGCCAGAAAGCGCGCGCATGACCGAGCCTGTAAGCAATGAGAGCGATTCCCTCGACCATGCGTCAAACGAGCAATAACGCGTTTAGAGACCATTGAGACGAACAAGAGGGGAAAGCAGGACACGGTTTGTTTGGCTGTTGCGCGCACATCCTTCTACACGGCAGGTGAAACGTAAAAGGATCCCGCGTTGACCTAAGAGCCCAAGCTCGACCGCATCCAAGACCACAACGATCTCTAGAAAGAAATTCACGACTAAAAGTCGTAATCGCAGATAACAAAATAAATCAATCGGGACAAGAAATCATGCTGTTGAGTCGAATCGCTGCTTATGGGCTCGTCGTATCCATCCTCGCCGGATGCGCAGTCGGCCGGACAACCGTCGATGTCTCCGCGCCGCAGGAGACGAACCCCGCCACCGGAAAGTATGTGCGCATCGCGCCTGCACTGGACAAACGCACCTTTGCCGTCGCGCCTCCCAGCGCCGACATTGCGTCCCTGGACCCAGGCCAGGATTCGAGCGACGCGTCAAAGGCGCGCGCTATCGGCCGCAAGAGAGGCGGTTTCGGCAAGGCACTCGGCGATGTCGTGCTTCCCGAAGGCAAGACGGTTTCCGGACTCGTCGAAGGCGCGGTGACCTCCGGCTTTCAGCAGGCCGGTTACATCGTCGTGAAGCCGGGCGATCCGAAATTTGCCGACGCCACTCCGGTGACCGCGCAGATTATCGATTTCTGGGCGTGGTTCCAGCCTGGCTTCTGGTCCGTTACGACCAACCATAAGTCGGAGCTGCGCTTATCCGGCGATGTGGGCGCGCTCCACGGCACTCAGACCGTCAAGACACGCGTCAGCGAATCCAAGCAGGTCGTGACGTCCAGCGACTGGCAGCAGATCGTTGAAGAGGGCCTTTCGGCGATTTCGCTGCAGACCAAGGAACTGGTCGGCGGACAATAAGGAACATCCGCTCAGTTGCTCATCTTTTTGCGCATCCCGCGATCGGCACATCTCAATGCCGGTCGCATCATCAGAGCGTCGGCGAGATGTCATTTTTTGATAAATAAAACGAATGTCTTGCGTCGAAGCGACACAGGAAGATTTCGATCGTAATCAAACTGTAGAATCTCACCGCTGCAAAAAGCCTTGGGACGCTGGCGAACGACACGCATTCACGCGTGACAACGCTAAATAAACCCGGCGTCGTGCCGTTAACCTGCTCGTCGTCAATACATTCAGAAAAATAACGGGTGGCTCGGCCGCCTGACGATGCGCGTCTCGGCGTGCAATCGCAGGCCGTTCCCGCCTGGTTACAAGAACTCCACGCGAAAACCGACATGCCCGATCTGCACTGGACCATTCCGGTTGCTCGCTGGTCATTCTGGCCTGCCGCTGCATCCGCTGCTCCCGACCTCGGCTTCATCGAGCCGATGACGCGGCGCCGGCTCAGTACGTTGTCGCGTGCAGCGCTGAAGGTCGCGCACGACTGCGCCGCCGATGTGCCCACCGTGCGTACGATATTCGCATCGCGTCACGGCGAACTGCGGCGCACGACCGACATCCTCCATACCATCGACGCTGGCAAGACCGTATCGCCGACGTCCTTCAGTCTCTCTGTCCTCAACACGATGACCGGCGTGCTCGGCATCGTGCGCGGCGACCGCGCCGCCGCTAGCGCGCTCTCGGCGGGCAACGAAACGCTCGGCTACGCGCTGCTCGAAGCGCACGCGCAATACGCGACGGACGCATCGAGTCCCGTACTGCTTGTCTACGCCGACGAACCCGCCGATCCCGCCTACGGTCCGGTCGACGAGGACGTGGAAGGCGGTGCGCTCGCGATTTTGCTCGATAGCTCCGCGCAAACCGGGCGGCTCGAATGCGCATGCGTCGGCGGCTCCGATTCCGCGCACGTATCGTTCACATCGCAAAGCAGCGCCGTGCAGCACTGTCTCGACACGCGCGCGGCGAGCGCATGGCGCGGCAAACAGGCCCTGTGGCAATGGTCGTGGCATGAAGGCGCTTGATTATCACTGGCGCCTCGTCGCGACGGCCCTCGCGTTTGCAGCGTTCGGCATCTGCGGGCTCGGCTTCTCGCTGATCGTGTTCCCGCTCGCCGCGATCTGGCCGCATCGCGACTCGAAGCAGTGCATCATCGTCGCCATCATTCATGCGTTTTTTCGGGCGCTCGTCGCTGTGCTGGTGCGCGTCGGCGTGATGACGCTCGACGTCCACGGTGCTCGCGCGCTCACGCGCAACTCGCAGCGCGCGGCGATCATCGTCGCCAATCATCCGACCTGGCTCGATGTGATGGTGCTGCTGTCGCTCACGCCGCGCGCATGTTGTGTCGTGAAGAACGCGCACTGGAGCAACCCGTTCTTCTGGGGCGTGATGCGCGCCGCCGAATACGTGAGCAACGCCGACCCGGTCAAGCTCGTCGAAGCGGGCGCACGGCAACTCGCGCGCGGCTACACGATGATCATTTTCCCCGAGGGCACACGCAGTCCGACGCGCAACCGGATGCATGCGTTCTCGCGCGGATTCGCCCATATGGCCTTGCAGTCCGGCGCACCGATTTTGCCCGTGCTGATGGACTGCGATCCGCCCGCGTTCACCAAGGACATGCGCTGGCACGACGTGCCCGAGCGCGCATTCCATATGCAAGTGAACGTCCTCGATCCTTTAAGCGCCGTTGAACTCGCCGCGCGCGACGAACCGCCCGCGCTTGCCGCGCGAGCCGTGACGAGCGCGATCGAAGCCCACATTACCCAGCATCTGATCGACTATGGATTCTTTAAAGCTTGAAATCAAACGGCTTCTGATCGAGGCGCTCGATCTGGAAGACATGCAGCCCGATGACATCGACGACGACGCACCGCTCTTCGAGACCGACGGCGTCGGCCTGGATTCGATCGACGCGCTCGAAATCGGCATCGTGCTGCGCGAACACTATCACCTGAGCATCGCGGCCAACGACGAGCGCGCGAAAGAGCATTTCCGTTCGATCAACACGCTCGTCGCGCTGGTGGCCAGCCAGCGCGAGCTTGCGCATGTTGCGGACGGCACGACGAAAGAAGGAGTATGACCGTGACCGAAAACGAGATCCTTGAGCGCATCCGCGCGATCTTCAAAGAGAACTTCGCAATCGAGCCCGAGCGTGTGACGCCCGAGGCCCATCTGTTCGAAGAACTCGATCTGGACAGCATCGACGCAGTCGATCTCGCCATCAAGCTGCAGGAGATGACGGGCCGACGCATCAAGCCCGAAGAGTTCAAGTCGGTGCGCACGGTCGCGGACGTCGTGACCGCCGTCGAGTCGCTGCTCGTCGAACAGGAATGACACACTCGCCGACCGCGCGTGCGCCGGACGCGCATGCAAACGCCAACGCGCGCGGCCGGACCGGCTTCGCGCTGAATGTCGCGCTCAAGCTCGCTTATCCCGCGGTGATTCTCGGCGCGTGGTTCTGGAACGCGCCGCGCTACGCGGGGTGCGTGCTGTTCGCGCTGATCTGGCTGCAGCGTTGCATCGGCACCGGCGTCGTCGGCATGTCGCTGCGCAGGCTCACGCGCGTCGACTGGACCGTGGCGTTCATGCTGAGCGTCGCGTCTGCCGCGATCGTATGGACCGACAGCGAGCGTCTGCTGCACATCTATCCGTCGCTCGTGAATCTGGGCCTGCTGATCGCGTTCGGCGCAACACTGGTGCGCGGTCCGTCGATGATCGAAAAATTCGCGCGCATCGGCACGCCCGATCTGAGCGATGCCGCCGTGCGCCACACGCGCCGTGTCACGCAGATCTGGTGCGCGTTCTTCGCCGCCAACGGCCTGTTCTCGCTCTATACCGCGCTGTACTGGCGGCGCGAGGCATGGTCGCTGTACAACGGCGCGATCTCGTATGGACTCATCGGCGCGCTGCTGGTGGGTGAAATCGTATGGCGCTATCTCGTGATTCTGCCGCGTGCGCGGCGTGTGGAAACAGCATGAGAAGCGGCATGATCGCACTGCACGATTTGCTATGCACGCCACGCGACGCGCTCACGCCCGTATGTCGCGACGAGCGCGCCGGTACGGCGGACGTCATCATCACGCACGCGGCGTGGCGCACGCGCACGGCGGCGCTCGCGTGGTGGCTGCGCGAGCAGGACGCTCGCCGCTATGCGCTCTGCATCGACGATCCGTTCGACTTCGCCTGCGCGCTTTTCGCGCTGTTCGCGTGCGGCAAGGAGCCGGTGATTCCCGCGAGTTCGGCGCCCGGCTATCTCGCCGATCTCGCCGACGCCTACGACGCCATGCTGACGGACGACGATGTCCGCGCGCTGGCCGCAACGGAAACGGCGCGGTCCGCCACGGCGCCATTGCCGATCGACCCGCACGCGCCGCTCACGCTCTACACGTCGGGCAGCAGCGGCAGCCCCAAGCCGATCCACAAGACGCTCGCCCAGTTCAACGCCGAAGTGCGCACGCTCGAACGCGAATGGGGCACGCTCACCGCCAGTGCGACGATCCTCGCGAGCGTTCCGCATCGCCATATCTACGGGTTGCTGTTCCGCATTCTGTGGCCGCTTGCCGCCGGCCGCGCTTTCGATCGCGCGACGTGCGTCGAGCCGCAGCAAGTGCAGTCGCGCATTGCACGATGCGGCGCGACCGTGATGGTGTCCTCGCCGGCGCAACTCGCGCGTTGGGCGGCGCTCGCCGGTTTCGCGCAGCTCTCGCCCGCGCCGCGCGTGTTCTTTTCATCGGGCGGACCGCTCGCGGCAGACGCGGCGCACGACTACGCGCGCGTGTTCGGCGCATCGCCCGTGGAAATCTACGGCAGCACGGAAACGGGCGGCATCGCGTGGCGCAGGCAGAACGAAGCGGCGGCATGGTTGCCGCTGCAAGGCGTCGATGTCCGCCGGGCGGACGATGGCGCGCTCGAAGTGCGCTCGCCGCATCTGAGCCACGCCGGCTGGCATCGCACCGACGATGCCATTCTCTTCGACGATGACGGCCGCTTCCGCCTGCAAGGCCGACTCGATCGCGTGATCAAGCTCGATGGCAAGCGCGTGTCGTTGCCGGAGATGGAAGCGCGGCTCGCGCTGCATCCGTATGTGGCGCAGGCGTGCGTCGTGCCGCTCGCGGGGGCGTCGCGCGAGCGCGCGGGCGCCGTGGTCGCGCTGAGCGATGCAGGCAGCGCCGCACTCCGCGACGAAGGCCGCGTCGCGCTCGCGAAGACGCTGCGCCGTCATCTCGCCGCGTATTTCGACGTCGTGCTGTTGCCGCGCCGCTGGCGCTTTCGCATCGCGCTGCCGTTCGATGCGCGCGGCAAGCTGCCCGCAGCAGCCGTCGCGGCGGCGTTCGGTGTGCGCGCGGAAGGCTTCGAAGTGCTCTCCGAAGCACGCGATGGCGACAATCTCCGCTACGAACTGCGCGTGCCGCCTACGCTGATTCACTTCGGCGGTCATTTCCCGAATCTGCCGATACTGCCTGGCGTCGTGCAGGTCGACTGGGCGATCCGGCTCGCATCGGAGCACGTTGCGGGCGCGCGCGATGCAGCATCGATCGATCGTCTCAAGTTCATGGCGCCCGTGCCGCCGGGCGCGGTGCTCGACTTGCGGCTCGCGCACGACGCCGCGCGGCGCCGCGTTCAGTTCGCTTATCAACTGAACGGGCGCGACTGCGCGTCGGGCGTCGTCGTGTATCGGGAGCACGCATGAGCGGCGCGAGCGTGCGAACCTGCATCGTCATTCCGATCTACAACCACAAGGACGCGATCGGCGGCACCCTCGCGCGCCTCGCCGTGCATGGCTTGCCGATGTTCGTCGTCGATGACGGCAGCGACGAAGCCACGCAAGCAGTCCTCGCGCAGCTCGCCGCACACTACGCCGAGCAGATGACGCTGCTGCGCCTGCCCGAGAACGGCGGCAAGGGCGCGGCGGTGATGGCCGGGCTGCGTGCGGCGCGCCGAGCGGGCTACACCCACGCGCTGCAAATCGACGCCGACGGCCAGCACGACGCGAACGACGTGCCGGCGTTTCTCGCGGCCGCGCGCGCCGAACCGGACGCGGTAATTCTCGGGCGTCCCGTGTACGACGAAAGCGTGCCAAAGTCGCGTCTCTATGGCCGCTACGTGACGCACGTGTGGGTCTGGATCGAAACGCTGTCGTTCACGATCCGCGATTCGATGTGCGGCTTTCGCCTGTATCCGCTCGACGCGGTGTGCGCGCTGATCGACAGCGTGCGGCTCGGCACGCGCATGGACTTCGACATCGAAATTCTCGTGCGTCTGCACTGGCGGCGTGTCGCGTTCCGCACGGTGCCGACGCGCGTGACCTATGCGACCGATGGCGTATCGCACTTCGACGTGCTGTGGGACAACGTGCGCATCAGCGCGAGTCATACGCGGCTCGTGTGCGGCATGTTGCTGCGTCTGCCGATGCTGCTCGCGCACAAGGCGATGCCGCGCAGGACATCCGCACACGCGCGCGCCGAGACCGGCTGGTGGCGCGTCGCGGAGCGTGGCAGCCGGCTCGGCATGGCGCTGCTCGCGCTCAGTTGCCGGTTCTTCGGCATGCGTTTCACGGGGCTTTGGCTGCATCCGATCGTCGGCTATTTTCTGCTGACGGGACGCGATGCGCGCGCCGCGTCGCATCGCTATTTCGCGCATTTGCAGCATGCCGCGCCGGATGCGCGCACGCCGCGTCCCGGCTGGCGATCCGCCTATCGGCAGATGCTCGCGTTCGCGCAATCCGGGCTGGACAAGCTCGCCGCGTGGTCGGGCCGCATCGCCGAGGACGACGTCGTGTTCGACGAACCCGCCGCGTTCGAAGCGCTCGTCCAGAGCGGACGCGGCGCGCTCGTGATCGGCGCGCATCTCGGCAACCTGGAAATGACGCGCGCGCTCGCGGTGCGCAACGGCCACGCGAAGGTGACGGCCATCGTCTACACGGAGCATGCGAAGCGCTTCAACAGCGTGCTGTCGACGGCGCACGGCGACTTCGCCAAGCGGCTCATGCAGGTGAGCGACTTCGGCCCCGAGACGTCGATGATGATGAAGGAACGCATCGACGCGGGCGAATTGCTCGTGATCGTCGGCGACCGCGTGCCCGCGCGCGAATCGGGCCGCACGGCGGACGCACGCTTTCTCGGCGCGACGGCGCCGTTCGCGCAAGGCCCGTATGTGCTCGCGCATGCGCTCGGTTGTCCCGTCTACCTTTTCTTCTGCCTCAAGGAACGCGACGCAAGCGGCCGCGCGCGTTACCGGTTGTACTTCGAGCCGTTCGCCGAGCGCATTGCATTGCCGCGCCGCGAACGCGCGCAGCACATCGCGGCGTGGGCGCAGCGCTATGCGTCGCGTCTCGAGCACTATTGCCGCAAGGCCCCTTATCAATGGTTCAATTTCTTCGATTTCTGGGCGCGCCCCGGCAAAGCGACGACGGAAGGCGCAACGCCTGGAGGCAACGATGTCCGAGCATGACCTGATCGACGACCTTCGAGCGCCGCGCAATGCGCAGCAGGCCGTGACCATCGGCGGGCGTCATCTGACGATCGAAGAAGTCGTGTCGATCGCGACGCAACGTGCACCCGTGTCGCTGAACGCCGATGCCGGCTGGCGGGCGCGTATCGAACGCGGCGCGGACTTTCTGCGCCGCCATCTCGCCGCAGGCAAGACCGTGTACGGCGTGAACACCGGATATGGCGACGCGTGCGTCGTCGATGTGCCGATGGAACTCGTCGAAGCGCTGCCGCTGCAACTCACGCGCTATCACGGCTGCGGCATGGGCGCATATCTCGACGATGCGCAGACGCTCGCCGTCATTGCCGCGCGGCTGAACTCGCTCGCATACGGATTTTCAGGCGTGCGTCTCGTGCTGCTCGAACGGCTCGCGGACCTGATCAATCATCGCGTGCTGCCGCGCGTTCCGTCGGAAGGCTCGGTCGGCGCGAGCGGCGACCTGACGCCGTTGTCGTATGTGGCGGCGGCGCTCGTCGGCGAACGCGACGTGATGTTCGGTGGCGCACTGCGCGATGCTTCCGACGTCTGGTCCGCACTCGGCGTGACGCCGCTCAGGCTCGCACCGAAGGAAGGCCTGGCGCTCATGAACGGCACGGCGGTCATGACCGGCCTCGCGTGTCTCGCGTTCGCACGCGCACGTCATCTGACGCGGCTCGCCGCGCGTCTCACGGCGCTTTCGACGGTTGCGCTCGACGGCCGCGCGGCGCATTTCGACGCGACGATCTTCGCAGTGAAGCCGCACGCGGGCCAAGCCGAAGCCGCCGCCTGGATCCGCGCGGATCTCGCGGGCCGCGACGATACGCCGGGCCATCGGCTGCAGGATCGCTATTCGATTCGTTGCGCGCCGCACGTGATCGGCGTTGCGTCGGATGCGCTCTCGTGGATGCGCCGCGACATCGAAAATGAACTCAACAGCGCGAACGACAATCCGCTGATCGACCCGGACTCGGAGCGCGTGCTGCACGGCGGCAACTTCTACGGCGGACATATCGCGTTCGCGATGGACGCGCTCAAGACGGCCGTCGCGAATCTCGCCGACCTGATGGATCGCCAGCTTGCGCTGATCGTCGACGATAAATTCAACAACGGCCTGCCGCGCAATCTCACCGGCGCGACGCACGCGCGCGCGCCGATCAATCACGGCTTCAAGGCCGTGCAGATTTCGGCGTCGGCATGGACGGCGGAAGCGCTGAAGCACACGATGCCCGCGAGCGTCTTCTCGCGTTCGACCGAGGCGCACAACCAGGACAAGGTCAGCATGGGCACCATCGCCGCGCGCGACTGCCTGCGCGTGCTCGAATTGACCGAGCAGGTGGCCGCCGCTCACACGCTGGCCGCCGTGCAGGCGATGCAACTGCGTCTGCGGCTCGATCCGGAAACGCCTGTGCCCGCGCCGTTGCGCGCGTTCGCGTCGACGGTCGCGGCGGTTTCGCCTTTCGTCGACGAAGACCGCGCACTCGAACGCGATCTGCGCGCGTTGACGGCGCGCATCGCCGCGTGCGCGCTGGTCGATCCGAATGAAGGAGCCGCGTCATGACGGAACGCATGCAAGCCCGCACGCTTAAGGCGAGTGCGATCGTCGAAGTACCGTTTCACGATGTCGATGCAATGAACGTGTGCTGGCACGGCCACTATCTGAAGTATTTCGAAGCAGGGCGCTCGGCGCTGCAACGGGCGTTCGACTACGACTATCGCGAGATGCAGGCATCCGGCTATGTGTGGCCGGTGGTCGAGGCGCATCTGAAGTACGTGCGACCGGCAACATACGGGCAACGCATCGAGGTGCGCACGGAACTGCTCGAATACGAGAATCGCCTCAAGATCGGTTATGAACTCGTCGATTGCGAAACCGGCGTGCGTCTGACTAAGGGCTACACCGTTCAGGTCGCGGTCGAGGCGGCCACGCAAGAGTTGCAATTCGTGTCGCCGCCCGTTGTGTTCGACAAGCTGGAGCGGGTATGGGCACGTTGAAAATGATTCGCGCAGCATTCCTGGCGTCGCTGCTCGTGACCGCGCCTTTGTACGCCGCGAACGCGGATCAGGCGCTCGTCTCGCAGGTGACGTCGAGGCTCGCGCAAATGAAGGGCGTGCGTGCGCAGTTCACGCAGACGCAGACCCTTTCCGCGATGAAGCAACCGCTCGTAAGCACGGGCACGCTGATATTCGTGCGCGATCGCGGCGTGATCTGGCGCGTGGACACGCCTTACGCGGTGACGTTCGTCATCACCGACGCGGGCGTGGCCGAAGTCGATGCGAACGGCCGCCGCGTGCGCACGAAGAGCGCGCAGGGCGTGCGCGGCGTCGCGCAAGTATCGAAGATGATGCGCGCGATGCTCGGCGGCGATTTGTCCGCGCTGTATTCGCAGTTCGATGTCGATGCGCAAGGCACCGCGTCCGACTGGACCCTCGGCCTCAAGCCGAACCAGCCGCAACTGGCGCAAGCGATCCAGGGCCTGCACATGACGGGCGGCGCGTTCCTGCGCGGCCTGCAAATCGATCTCGCGAACGGTGACGTCACGCGCCTCGCGTTCACGAAGAGCGAAGCGATCGACGAATTGCCGTCAGCGGATCGCGCATTGTTGAGCACGCCATGACGCCGTGGCATTGGCAACGCACGGCAACGCCATGCCGCATCAGGGCCGCATGGTTCGCGCTTGCGCTCGTCGCCGTGTTGTATTGCGTCCATCGCTTCAGCGGGCCGTCGCCGCTGGAGACCAACTTGCTTGCGCTGCTTCCCGCGACCGAAGCGAATCCCGTCGCCGAAAAAGCCGTGGATCAACTGGCGAATGCGCTCGGCGACCGCACGGTGTTCCTCGTGTCGAGCTCTGACGCGGATCATGCGAAGGCCGCCGCCCGACGATTCGGCGCGACATTGAAAGAGAGCGGCGCGTTCGCGTCGGTGACGGCGGATTTGCCGCCGTTCGACATGGCGCAGATCGGCGCGCTCTACACGCCGTATCGCTTCGGTTTGATGACGCGCGATGATCGCGATGCACTCGCGCACGCATCCGACGGCGACCAGTCGCTTCGTAACGCGCTGATGCAACGCGTCTACAACCCCGTGCGCGGCCCGCTTGCAACACAGCTCGCCGACGATCCGTTCGGCTGGCTCGAACACTGGCTGTCGGACTTGCCGCTCGCGACCTCGAATCTCGATCTCGACGACAACCTGCTCGTCGCGCATCGCGGCGACATGACGAGCGTGCTCGTCGTCACGACGCTGAACGGATCGGCCTATGAGTCGCGCGTGCAGCGTGCGGTGCTGACCGCAACGGCGCAGGCGGAAGCGTCGCTGCATGCCGCATGGCCCGATGCAACCGTCGCGCGCGCGGGCGCCGTGTTCTACGCGGAGTCGGCGCGGCGGGCCTCGGAACGGGAAGTGCATTTGATCGGCATCGCGTCCGCGTGCGGCATCGCGCTGCTGATGATGTGGGTGTTCCGCTCGCCGCGTTTGCTGCTGCTCGGCTTTCTGTCGACGGCACTCGGCATTGCCGGTGCGCTGTCCGTGACGATGGCCGTGTTCGGCAAGCTGCATCTGCTCACGCTCGTGTTCGGCGCGAGCCTGATCGGCGAGGCCGTCGATTATTCGATTCAGTATTTCGTCGTCTATCTCGGCGCACCGCGCGACTGGGACGCGCAGCACGGCGCGCGCTCGGTGCGGCCGGCACTCGCCGTGGCGCTCGCGACCAGTCTGCTCGGCTACGCGATCCTCGCATGGGCGCCGTTTCCCGCGCTCAAGCAAATCGCCTGTTTCGCGATGACCGGCATCTGCGTTGCGTTCGCCTCCGTGATGTCGCTGCTGCCCGCGATGTTGCCGAAAGGACCGAGAGGGCCGAAAGGACCGAAGTCCACGCAACGGCGCGCGTTCGCGCGTGCGGCCGTGCTGCTCACGCACTGGCAGCGCGCGATCGGTGCGAAGCGTCCGTGGCTGGTCGCGGTTGTGATCGTCGTCGTTTGCGCGCCCGGCTGGCTGCTGCTCACAAGTGACGACGACATCCATCTACTGATCCAACGCGATCCCGCGCTCGTTGCCCAGGAAAATCAGGTACGCGATGCAGTCGGTATCGACAACACGGCGCAGTTCTTCGTCGTGCAGGGCGCGTCACCGGAGAGCGTGCTGCAACGCGCCGAGGCGCTCGGCGACAAGCTGGACGCGCTGCCGGGCGATCAATCCGTCGATGGCTGGCGCTCGATCACGCAATTCGTGCCGTCGCAGAAGCGTCAATCTGACGTCCACGCACTGCTCGCGCAACATGTGTTCGACCATCCCGACAGCTTGCGCGCAACGCTACTGCAAACCGGTTTTCGCGACGACGTCGCGCGTGCGTGGATCGATTCGTTCGCGCGCAATGACACGCCGCCGCTGACCGTCGAGCGCTGGCTCGCGACGCCGTGGTCCAGGCCGTTTGCGCATTTGTGGCTCGGTGCAGTCGAAGCCAAAGGCGCGCGAGCTTATGCGGCTATCGTGATGCCGCGCCGCGTGACGCCTTCGAATCTTCCCGCGCTGATCGCGACGGCGCACGCGATGGAAGGCGTCGCGTTCGTCGACAAGGCGGCGAGCGTGTCGAAGCTCTTCGGCGAATATCGTCTCGACAGCGCCATGTGGCTCGGCGGCGCACTGCTGCTCGTGCTCGTGCTGATGATCGCGCGTTATAGCTTGCGTGGCGGAGTCGCGACGACGCTGCCCGTGCTGCTCGCAATCGGCGTGACGCTCGCGGCTTTCGGCTATGCGCGCGTGCCGGTCAATCTATTCAACTGCCTCGCGCTGATGCTGGTGATCGGCGTCGGTGCCAACTACGCCGTGTTTCTGCGCGAAGGCTGGCTGCGCGCGGGCGCCGACATCGGCGCGGTCTGGACGGGCGTGCTGCTGTCGGCCGCGACGACGCTGTTGTCGTTCGGCATGCTCGGCATCAGCGCCATGCCCGCGCTCAAGAGCTTCGGCGCGACGCTCACGCTCGGCATTCTGATCGCGGTTTTGCTCGCGCCGATGGGCATGCCCGCCGAATTGCCCAAGGAAGGGAGGAAACACGCATGACGCTGCCGCCTGTCTATCTGCATGCGCTCGGCATGATCAACGCGCTCGGTAGCGATACCGCATCGGTCGCGACGGGGCTCGCCGCGTCGCAATCGCCCGGTATGGGGCCGATGACCATGAAGAGCGGCGACGCATTCGTCGGCCGCGTGCTTGCGCCGCTCGACATCGCGCCGCCCGCCGCGCTGGAGCGCTTCGACTGCCGCAACAATCGCTTGCTGCTGGCCGCCCTCGAACTGATTCGCGACGATATCGAAGCGGCGCGCGCACGCTATGGGTCCGCGCGCATCGGTGTGGTGCTGGGCACGAGTACGTCGGGGATCGGCGCGGCGGAAGAAGCCTTCGCGCATCGCGCGAAGACGGGCGCGCTCCCGCCACGCTTCGACTATCGGCAAATGGAAATCGGCACGGCCGCGCCGTTCGCGGCAGCCGCGTTGAACGTGCAAGGCCCCGCGTTCACGGTGTCGACCGCGTGTACGTCGAGTGCAAAGGCGTTCGTGTCGGCTCGTCGTCTGTTGCAACTGAATCTGTGCGACGCGCTGATCGTGGGCGGTGTCGATACGCTGTGCGAGCTGACCGTGCAAGGTTTCGCATCGCTCGATTCCGTGAGCCCCGCGCGCACCAATCCGATGAGCCGCAACCGTAACGGCATCAATATCGGAGAAGGCGCGGCCGTGTTTATGATGACGCGTGAAGAAGGCGCCGTGCGGCTCGCGGGCGCGGGCGAATCGAGCGATGCGCATCACGTATCGGCGCCCGATCCGCAAGGTATAGGCGGCGAAATCGCGCTTCGTGCGGCGCTCGCGGATGCGCACGTGCAGCCCGGCGGCATCGGCTACGTGAACATGCACGCGACGGCCACGCGCAAGAACGACGAAATGGAAGCGCATCTGATGGCGCGCGTTTTCCCGGACGGCGTGCCCGCAAGCGGCACGAAGCCCTTCACCGGCCATCTGCTCGGCGCGGCAGGGGCGACGGAACTCGGCTTCGCGTGGCTCACGCTCGCCCATGACGATATGCCCTTGCCGCTGCATCGCTGGGATGGCGAAGCGGACGCCGCGTTGCCCGCGCTCGATCTGGTGCAGACGCAGCGTCGGCTTCCGCGCGCGACGGGCACGCGCCACGTCATGAGCAATTCCTTCGCATTCGGCGGCAGCAATGTCAGCCTCATTCTCGCGGGTTGAAGACGATGAACAGCACGACAGACGCGACGGTCATCGTCGAGAGTCACATCACCATTCCGCCGATCGACGCGATCATTCCTCATCGCGGCACGATGTTGCTGCTCGATGCCGTCTTGTCATGCAGCGACGACATGCTGACCGCGAGCGCCACCGTGCGTCCCGACGCGTGGTACGCGGACGCGCACGGGGCGATGCCCGCGTGGATCGGCATCGAGCTGATGGCGCAAGGCGTGGCGGCGCACGTCTCGCTTTGCGCGCTGCGCGCGGGTGGCGTCGCGCGGCCCGGCGTGCTGCTCGGCACGCGGAGTTATCAAGCGCATGTGAGTACGTTCGCGCGCGACGCGCAACTGACCATCGGCGTGCGCGAAGTCCTGCGCAGCGACGAAGGCCACGGCGCTTACGAATGCATCATCGAACATGACGGCGAGCGTTGGGCCGATGCCGTCATCAAAGTGTTTCAGCCACATGATTTCCAGACGTTCATCGAAGGGAGTGTGAACGCATGAGCCGTCGAGTTCTCGTAACGGGCGCGAGCCGCGGCATTGGCCGCGCGATCGCATATCAACTGGCCGCCGACGGCTTCGCCGTCTCCGTGCATTGCCGCACGGGCCGTGCCGAAGCCGAGGCGGTCACCGCCGGCATCGCGGCGCAGGGCGGTTCGGCGCGCGTCATCCAGTTCGACGTGCGCGATCGTGCCGCGTGCAGCGCGGCGCTCGAAGCCGATGTCGCCGCGCACGGTCCGTATTACGGCATCGTATGCAGCGCGGGCGTGACGCGTGACGCCGCGTTCCCCGCGCTGAGCGGCGAAGACTGGGACGTCGTGATCGAAACCGGTCTCGACGCGTTCTACAACGTGATCCATCCGCTGACCATGCCGATGGTCCGCGCAAAACAGGGCGGCCGCATTGTGACGATTGCATCGGTGTCGGGCGTGATGGGCAATCGCGGGCAGGTGAATTACAGCGCCGCGAAGGCCGGACTGATCGGCGCGACAAAGGCGCTCGCCGTCGAACTGGCATCGCGCAGCATCACGGCCAACTGCGTCGCGCCCGGGCTGATCGAAACGGGCATGCTCGCCGACGCGCCCGTCGAACATGCACTGAAAACCGTGCCGATGAATCGTGTCGGCCAGCCGAACGAAGTGGCCGCGGTCGTGGGCTTTCTGATGTCGGATGCGGCTTCTTATGTGACGCGCCAGGTGATCGGCGTGAACGGCGGGATGATCTGATGAAACGAGTCGTCGTTACAGGCATGGGCGGCGTCACGGCGCTGGGCGATTGCTGGAGCGAAGTCGAAATCGCGCTGAAGGCCGGTCGCAACGCGGTGCGCCGCATCGCCGAATGGGATTTCTTCGAAGCGTTGCACACGCGTCTTGCATGTCCGCTGCCCGCGTTCGAGCAGCCCGCCGCGTGGCCGCGCAAGAAGACGCGTTCGATGGGCCTCGTCTCGATGTACGCGGTGCGCGCGAGCGAACTCGCACTCGCCGATGCGGGCCTCGCCGGAGATGCATCGATCAGCGACGGCCGCATGGGCGTGGCTTATGGTTCATCGTCGGGATCGGTCGAGCCGATTCGCGCGTTCGGCACAATGCTCAACACCGGCTCGATGACCGACGTCACATCGAACAGCTACGTGCAGATGATGCCGCACACGACCGCCGTCAACGTGAGCCTGTTCTGGGATCTGAAGGGCCGCGTCATTCCGGCGTCGTCGGCGTGCGCGTCGGGCAGTCAGGCGATCGGCTTCGCGTATGAGACCATCGCGACGGGCAAGCAGACGATGATGCTCGCGGGCGGCGCGGAAGAACTGTCGGGGCCGGCCGTCGCTGTGTTCGACACGCTCTATGCAACGAGCACGCGCAACGACGAACCGCAGCTCACGCCGCGTCCGTTCGACGCGAAGCGCGATGGCCTCGTCGTCGGCGAAGGCGCAGCGACGCTGGTGCTCGAAGAGTATGAACACGCGAAAGCGCGCGGCGCGACGATTCACGCGGAGATCGTTGGCTTCGGTTGCAATTCGGATGGCGCGCATATCACGCAGCCGACCGCGAGCACGATGGCGCGCGCGATGCAGCTCGCACTCGACGATGCGCGGCTTCAACCGCAGGCAATCGCCTACGTGAACGCGCATGGCACATCCACGGACCGCGGCGATCTCGCGGAAAGCCAGGCCACTGCGCAAACCTTCGGCGAGCGCATGCCGATCAGTTCGCTCAAGAGCTACATCGGGCACACGCTCGGCGCATGCGGCGCGATCGAGGCGTGGTGGACCATCGAAATGATGAAGCGCAACTGGTTTGCGCCGACACTCAATCTCACGGATATCGATCCCGCTTGCGCGCCGCTCGACTACATCCGCCACGAAGCGCGCGAAATCGATGCCGAATACGCGATGAGCAACAACTTCGCGTTCGGCGGCATCAATACGTCGCTGATTTTCCGGCGCGTGCGATGAGTCGGACGCGGGTCATGCAGCGCGTCGTCGTGACGGGCATGGGCATCGTTTCGTGTCTCGGCAATTCGCTCGACGCGGTGAGCCATGCGTTGCGCGAAGGCCGCAGCGGCATCACGCGGATCGACGCGTGGCGCGAGCGCGGTTTTCATTCGCAGGTTGCGGCAGTGGCATCGGTCGCTGACGAACCACCGTTCGAGCGCAAGCTGGAGCGCTTCATGGGCGACACCGCGCGCTTCGCGTGTCACGCGGCGCGCAAAGCAATCGACGACGCGATGCTCGATGACGCCACGCTGCGCTCGCCGAAGACAGGCGCGGTGATCGGCTCCGGTGTCGGCGCGATGGCGGAGTACGACGTGGCGATCGCCACGGTGCAGGCGCACGGCATCGACAGAACGCCGCCGTACACGGTGCCGCGCGCGATGAGCAGCACGGCGTCGGCGAACGTCGTGCAGACCTTCGGCATCGAGGGTGTCGCGTACTCGCCTTCATCGGCGTGCACGACGTCGGCGCTTGCAATCGGGCAGGCGATGCAGCTCATCCAGACGGGACGGCAACACGTCGTGCTCGCGGGCGGCAGCGAGGCGCTGCACGACAACATGACACTGATGTTCGATGCGATGCATGCGTTGTCGCGCGGCTTCAACGACACGCCGTCGCGCGCCTCGCGTCCATACGATACTGCCCGTGATGGCTTCGTGATCGGCTCCGGCGCGGGCGTGCTGGTGCTCGAATCGCTGGATCATGCACGTGCGCGCGGTGCACGCATCTATGCGGAACTGACGGGCTTTGGCGAAAGCACGGATGGCGCGGGCATGGTCACGCCGCACAGCAACGGCATCGCGCGCGCACTTCGCATGGCGCTCGATGAAGCGGGCGGCGTCGATGAATGGCCCGAGTACATCAACACGCAAGCGCCTTCCACGCCGCTCGGCGACGCAGAGGAACTGCACGCGTTGCGCGACGTATTTGGAACCCGCGTGCCGCCGTTTTCGTCGACGAAAGGCATGACAGGGCATCCGCTCGGAGCATGCGGCGCGCACGAGGCGATCTACACGTTGCTGATGATGCGCGATGGTTTTATCGCAGGCACACGGCGCGTCGATTCGACGGACCCGGTCGTGCGCGATATGCCGCTCGTACAGACCACACGCGACGGGCGCATCGACCGTGCGATGTCGGTGTCGTTCGGATTCGGGGGAAGTTGCGCGGCGCTGATGTTCGCAAGAGTTTGACCGTTGTCCGTCGGCGCGGTTACGGGCGTGATTCGATAAACAATGCGAGTGACCACAAAATGAAGAAGAAGATCGTAGTGGGACTGATAGCGAGCATCGTGCTTTTGCAAGCCGGATGCACAACCCAAATCCGCACGCTGCCGATGCCCGCCGATGTGCAAACGCAAAGCAAGCAGGGCGTCGCGTTGTATTTCGGCGATGAGCCGCACGCGAGCGTGAAGAAGCTGATCGAAACGAAGGAAGTGCGCGTGCGTCTCCCGCGCGATATGAATGGTCAGGACGTGACGTGCAACATGGCACTAAACCAGGCGCTCAAGCAATTGCGCGACTACGCAAGCGCGCGTCAGGCGAACGCCGTCGTCAATGTGACGACGCGCTTCCAGCGCACGGAAACGTCGTCACACAAGGAGTTCACGTGCGGTGCGAGCAACAACGGATCGACGCTCGCCGTGCGCGGTGATATCGCCCAGCTCGCTAACGAATAAACACACGTTCAAGGGGATCGACATCATGAAGCTTCAAATGATCTGCGCGGCGCTTTGCGCGTGCCTACTGTCGTCGCATGCGTTCGCGCGCGATACGGTCGAGAACTATTCTGTCGAGTCCGCGCTCAAGAGCGAAGGCGGCAAGGTGGATCAGGACATCCCGCTTTATTTCGCGGGTCAGAAGCATCCGGGCGTGATCAAGTCGCTTGGCGAATTTGCAACCAACAAGAAGACCAACGCATTCGGCAAGAGCGATGAGGCGGCGTGCCAGCACGTGTTCTTGTCGGCGGTGCTTGAATTGCAGGAGCGCGCGCGCAAGGAAGGCGGCAATGCCGTGATCAACATCAAGAGCAATTACCGGAACTCCGAGCGCGAAAGCGCGACCGAGTTCACCTGCGGCGCAGGTGCGTTGATCGCGGGCGTAGCGTTGAAGGGCGAAGTAGTGACGCTGAAGAAGTAGGGCAGGAGAGACGCAGCGCACGTTTGACCGGTGCGCTGCGTCGTTCGATCAAAGCGTCTTGACAGCCGCGACATTGACGAGCGTCTCGCGCCGCTTGCCCGGTTTCGGCGTATAGAGGCCGATGCGCTCCAGCAGTCCGAAGTCTTTCGCGCGGCTCCACCACAGGTAAGGCAGCGAAACGTTGCGCGATTCGAAGCTGAACCCGCTTTCGCGAATCATCTCGAGATAGCCGTCCGCGCTCTTTTGCACATGCATCGGATGGCGGAACAGCAGACGGATGACCCATGACTTGATGTAAGCATCCGTCGATTCGGCGAACAGCAGCACGCCGCCGGGTTTGAGCACGCGGCGGAACTCGGCGAGCGCGCGTTCCTGCTCGACGAGATGATGGAACGTCTGATGGCAGAAGACGATATCGGCACTCGCATCGCCGAGCGGCAAACTGGCGCAGTCGCCGTGCAGCACTTCGATGCGCGTTGCGGCCGTGTCGGGATTGTCTTTGCAAATGCGCGCGGCTTGAGCGGCGAGTTCGAGCGAAGGCTTGTGAAAATCGATGCCGACGATATGTCGCGGCGCAAACGCTTTCGCCAGCAGACGAAACGAAATACCCTGGCCGCAGCCGACGTCGACGATAGTGGGCCGCTCGGGCAGTGGCCCGTCGATCAGGCGCTTGAGGTCGTTGATGGCGACACGCAAAACGTGGTGTTCCCACGTATGCGTGCGCAGAAACCAGACGCCGAACGCCGTCTCGGAAACGAACGGTACGCTGGATGATGCGGTGTTCTGCACAATTGAATCCGGTAAAGAAGTAAGTGTTGAATCTTTGGTACGGGGATGCACGATTGTAATCGCTGATGCGTTGCTTAAGCGTTGTTAAAGCGTCGCATTTGCCCTACGCTTTGCAGCCCCAATGATGAGAAATAGCAATGAATAAAGAAACTTCGATGAACGCATCGGTCGATGTCGCCATCATCGGTGCGGGCCCTTCGGGCGCGGTTGCAGCGGCGCTGCTACGCAAAGCAGGGCATTCGGTGCTGGTGCTCGAACGGCAGCACTTTCCGCGCTTTTCAATCGGCGAAAGTCTGTTGCCGCAGAGCATGGCGTACCTCGAAGAGGCGGGTATGTTGCAGGACGTTGTCGAAGCGGGCTTTCAGTTCAAGAACGGCGCGCACTTCGTCTATCGCGATCAAGCCTCGGCCTACGATTTCCGCGACAAGCATTCGGAAGGATGGGGCACGACGTATCAAGTCGAGCGCGCGGTATTCGACGACATCCTCATCCGGCGCGCGGCGAAGCAGGGCGCTGAAGTGCGCTTCGGCCATGCGGTGCTCGACATGCAAACGGGTGATGCGCCCGTGCTCGAAGTCGCCGACGAAGCCGGCACGCGTTATCGAGTGAATGCGCGCTTCGTGCTCGATGCAAGCGGTTTCGGCCGCGTGTTGCCGCGTCTCTTGAATCTCGAAGCGCCCACGCGCATGCCGACGCGCGCCGCGATCTTCACACACGTGCGTGACGGGATTCCCGTTGGCGTGCACGATCGCAACAAGATCACGGTCGCGGTGCATCCGGAGCATCGCGACGTGTGGTACTGGATGATTCCTTTGGCGAACGGGCGCTCGTCTGTCGGATGCGTCGCGGAAGCTGCTGTGCTCGATGTACCGGAAGCGGAACGCGAAGCGAAGCTGCGCTCGTTGATTCGGAGCGAGCCGACGTTGAATCGCCTGATCGGCGATGCGCCATTTCTGATGCCCGTGCGACATATCGGCGGCTATTCGGCGAACGTCGAGCGATTGCATGGCCCCGGTTACGCGCTGCTCGGCAATGCAGGCGAGTTTCTCGATCCCGTGTTCTCTTCGGGCGTAACGATCGCATTTCGATCCGCGCATCTTGCAGTGGAAACGCTGAAACGTCAGTTGAACGGCGAGGCCGTGGACTGGCAGGCGCAATACGACCGGCCGCTGCGCAAGGGTATCGATACGTTTCGCGCGTTCGTCGAGAACTGGTACACGGGCAAGCTGCAAGACATCATCTTCGCGCGCGACCAGGTACCGCAGATTCGACGCATGATCAGCGCCGTGCTGGCCGGATATGCGTGGGATGAAACGAATCCTTACGTCGTCGAACCGGTGCGGCGATTGAACACGTTGCATGAAGTGTGCACGCAACGCGGGTGACATCTAATCTTTAATGGCCTGATGACTCGTCGCAAACTTTGCCGGCAAGTGAGCGACGGGAAATCATCTGGTAAAAATTTCGTTTTCTGTTTGTGATCGGTGAAGCAGGGCGGCGCTTTCTTTTAGCACGTGTTCGAGGAGCGCGATCATGACGAACTTCGAGCGGCTGTCTTCAAATCTCGACAGATTCTCTATTTCCTCGTCAAGACGAACAGTCCAGGAAATGAGGCCTGGAAACACTCCGTTTATCGCCGCATGCTGCTTGAATTCGAAGATCTGCGCGTTATGAACAAGCTTGAATTCGTCGATGGGTCTCTTACCATCGAAGCCCATGTCGCCTGAATCGCCGAGCCGAAGCGGCAGCAAGCCGATGTGAAGATTCCTGGCGCCGAATAACACTGCCAGCGCGATCGGACCGAACGACGATCTCGTCAAAAAGCGCCAGAATCTGCCTTTATTTTTCGCGTCTCTGTTGCCGCGTTCAAGAAAGAATCTCCGCGCGTGATGTGGCGCGAACTGGAAAGGCTCGAGGTCCTCGCTCTCTGCGGCGTCAATTGGAATCAAGTGATCACGAGCGACGCGGTCGAGCAGTTCACGCAATCCGGCTTCGAACATGTCGGTCAACCATTTCGCCTTTAGCGAGGAGACCTGGCGGGCAATCTCGAAGGCATGACGGATACGCGTGGGACTGTCCAGTTCAGCCGAATCTTCCAGCAAAAAATCTTCAAGGTTCATCACGCGGCTCTTATGCGTTTTAGTCACTCGTTCGACGACGAGACGATACTCCATGAATGCATTGCGCAAGTTGTCAACGTGACGCACCCGTTCGAGACACGTAGAAATCCACGACTGAATGTGATCGCGATAATGCGCGTTTGCATATCGAGCTACTTTGCGCTGCTCTTTGTCGACGACGAATGATCCGTCGCTCGACGCGCTTAACTCGTAGGGCTGTAGGCTCACGTGAGTGGGCGTCCGCCGCCCGTTCGAGAGGTAGACAAACAGGATGTGGTCCGACGACGCCGGCATCTCGCGCTCGTTGCACCATGCCCTTACCGAATCGATATAGCGGCTCACTTGTCCTGGCTGATCGATCGCGTTCAGCTTGTTTTCGATGAGAACGTGACGCTCGCCGTCTGTGAGGTAGAGGTCGATGTAGTCGTGTTCGCGAAAAACGCGGACCTTTGACCAGTCAAGCCAGTCTGCATAGCCAAGCGTTGCCATGAACGCTTGGCCGAAAGCACCGTTTTGAAAATGGGCCCCGTCAGGATTGAGCATCGAAAACAGGAAGCGCGAGTGCAGGCGTACTTCATCGCTGATTTGCAGGACGGCGGCCAGGAGACTGTAATCGTTCAGGCCGCGCTGCTTTTGTTCTTTCCGACGCTGGTCGAAGTTTTTGAAATGCTCGAAAAACTCGGCCCACGCTGCGTCGGTGGATGCTGCGCTTACGATGTTTGGATCAGGCATGAGCAGCGGTTGGCGGGATTTTGATTGTGCGGGATTATTACATTTTGCGTTGAGCGTGCGGTTGGATGTGCTTGGGGGCAATCGCTCGGTATTTGGTCGGGCGCTGGTAAGTGAGGGAATCTGGGCGTTATCGATTCTTAGCAACGATTCACGATTTAACATAATGTTAATTATCGACATCAGAGGTGTAGGTCCCAAGTTCAAATGTCGTGTTTCTGCCAAGTAGAAATGTCGCATTTTGCCGTAGGTTCGTGGCCAGACAAGCGTTTCAGGAGCGCGGGCCATGAACATGACTGGGACCATCACGATGTCGATGCGCGAACTGGACCGACTCAGAGTGATTCAGGCCGTGGCTGGGCGCCAACTCAAGCCAGGCCGTGCCGCCGAACGGCTGGGCTTGAGCGTGCGGCAGATCGAGAGGCTCGTCTTGCGTTACCGGGCAGACGGCGCGCACGGTCTGGTCTCGGGCAAGCGCGCACGCGCGAGTAATCATAGGCTGCCGGACGGCGTGGCGCAGCGTGCAGTTGCGCTGATCCGGGAGCGCTACGTCGATTTTGGTCCGACGCTGGCCTGCGAGAAGTTACGGGAATGTCACGGCATTGAACTGGCCGTCGAGACGATCCGTTCCCTGATGACGACTGCGGGCCTCTGGTTACCCCGCAAGCAGCGCCCGCCGCGGATTCACCAGCCGCGCAATCGCCGCGCGTGCCTGGGCGAATTGATCCAGATCGACGGCAGCGAGCATCGCTGGTTTGAAGACCGTGCACCACAATGCACGCTGCTGGTGTTCATCGACGACGCCACCGGGCGGCTGATGACGCTGCATTTCACCGCGACCGAGTCGACCTTCAGTTATTTCGAGGCGCTCTCGAAGTATCTGCGCGTGCATGGCAAGCCAATGGCGTTTTACAGCGACAAGGCCAGTGTCTTCTACGTCAAGAACCGCTCGAGCACGGCGGGCAAAGGTGTGACGCAGTTCGGCCGCGCCTTGTACGAACTGAACATCGATTCATTCTGCGCGAACACGAGCCAGGCCAAAGGGCGCGTGGAACGCGCCAACCTGACTTTGCAGGACCGGCTGGTCAAGGAGTTGCGTTTGCGCGGCATCAGCACCTGGGAGGCGGCTAATGCCTATGCGCCCTCCTTCATCGCTGATTTCAATCACCGCTTCGGCAAGCCGCCACGCAGCGACCATGACGCCCATCGGCCCCTGCGCGCCGACGACGATCTGACGCAACTTCTGGCCCATCGCGTCTGGCGCAAGGTGACCCATACGTTGACGGTGCAGTACGACCGAGTGATGTATCTGCTGGAAGACACGCCCGCCAACCGCCTGCTGATTCACCAGCAAGTCGAGGTGGTCGAATATCCGAATGGCAGCGTCGAAGTTCAGGCCAACGGTGAAGTGCTTTCCTGCGGCACGTACGACCGTATTGCCCGGATCGATCAGGGCGCCGAAGTCGAGAACAAGCGGCTGGCCCACGCACTCGAAGCTGCACGACTCCTGCAGGCCAAACGCGATGATCGTCGTGCCTCCGATGCACCGTCACGCACGCATCGCGGTGAACAGGTTCAAGCCAAGAAGGCACTTGAAGGACTGAAGAAGCAACGCGCACTGGACATCGCGGATATGAACGAAGCCATTCTCGAAGTCAGCGCCAAAGCATTGCGGGAACGGGGGGCGGCTGCGCCGCCCCAACCCCGAAATCCGAACGCAAGCAAGCAAATCATCCGTTCGAAACGCGACATCTGTATTTAGCTGCAACCCCGACATTTGAACTTAGCGGCAACAAGAGGTTGTAGTGGCTAAGTTGTAATGTCCGCTTTTAGCTTGAAACTCTTCCTTCTTATCGATTCGGTTTCCGAATTGAAATGGCCTCCTTTCTCCAACTTCATCGCATGCCGATTCCCGGTCGCGTAATACGCTTGTCGCTACGTCTCGTCGTTCATGGCAATGGCGGCCCGCACGGCCTTGATCAGCACTTCGTCGTTGAATGGCTTCGTCAAGTAGCCTGCCGCGCCTTTGGCGAACGCTTCTTGCCGGATCGCGGCCTGATCGTGCGCCGTGATGAAAATCACGGGGACGCCGCTGCCTTCGAGCCGCCGCTGGACCTCGAGCCCGTTCGCGCCCGGCATTTGTATGTCGAGCGCGACGCACGCTGGCCGATACGACGGAATCGATTCGAACATCTCCAGGAACTCGTCACCCGTCTTGAAGGTTTCCGAAGCAACCCCGGCGGAACGTAAAAGTCGCTTGATCGCGCGGCGCACCGATTCCTCGTCATCCACTATGGCTACGAACGGCTTGACCTGGATCATGGCGAGCGTTTCCCCCGGAGACATCGCGGTGCGCGGTCGCACTGGATTCTGGGTACAGGCTAGGGCAAATCGGAAGTGGCTGCTATGGGACCGTGGACTTATGCCGCCGAAGGCGAACGCGTCGCGCAGCTCGAGCGCTTCAGTGCGCGAGCGCGTGCTTCAACATATGCAGGACGTTCGCCTTATTGAGGATTCGCACGAGCTCGGCGAGCGAATGCGTCTCCATCTTCTCCAGAACTCGACCGCGATGGACCTTGATGGTCTTGACCGCTGTCCCGAGTTCACAGGCGACCTGCTTGTTGACGCGGCCTTCTGCAAGTAGAGAAAGCACTTCGCGCTCACGCGGCGTGAGCCGGCTCAGGCGATTGAGGATGATGTCTGCCTCGACGCGATGCGCGCGCACCTCGGAGGCATGCAGCAAGGCTGCCTCGATTGCGACGAAGAGATCGGCCTCTCCAACCGGCTTGGTCAGAAAATCCATGGCGCCGGCCTTCATTGCGTTGACCGTCATCGCGATGTCGCCGTGAGCGGTGACGAAGATAATCGGCAGAGTCACGCCGGTCGCATTCAACTGGCGCTGCAATGCGAGCCCATTGAGGTCGGGTAACTGGACATCCAGAACGAGGCAGGCTTCGGCGTCCATCGACGAAGGTCGATCCAGAAACGCTCGCGCCGACGCATATCCTTCGACGCGATATCCTGCGGAACGAATCAGGCGCGTCAAGGCACGGCGCACGCTTTCGTCGTCATCGACCACGAACACGATCGGCGGATGATCGCTCATGGCTGATTGCGCAATTGCAGGGCCGCCGCGGATGCAACGGGCAACGTGAAATAAAAGGCCGCACCGCCTTGCGGATTGCTTTGCGCCCAGATACGCCCGCCATGCATCTCGACGATCGAGCGGCTGATGGAAAGCCCAAGGCCAAGCCCGTCACGCTTCGACGTAAAGAACGGCACGAAGAGCTTATCCATCATGTTGTCTTCGAGACCGGTTCCACGGTCGATCACCGCGACACGCAGGAGGGCCTTGGTATCGAGCGTGGCGTCGATGATCACTTCGCGAATTTGCTGACCTTCGCGGTCCATTGCATCGAACGCGTTGAGCATGAGGTTGAGCACGACCTGCTGCAACTGCACTCTGTCGCCGAACACCGGCGGCAAGTCTGGCGCGATATTGACGAACACGCGTATGCCACGCACGATCGCGTCGCTATGCAGCAGGAGCACGACATCCCCAACCACGCCCGAAAGATCGAGTGGCGCAGCTTCAAGTTCGCCCTTCTTGACGAGCGCGCGAATACGGCGAATGACTTCGCTCGCACGCTGATTGTCATCGACGAGGTCCACGAGAATCTCGCGCACTTCGTCGAGATCGATCGGCTGCGCATTCAAAAATCGCTGCGCTGCCTGCACGTTGCTCAAGATTGCCGTGAGCGGTTGATTGAGTTCATGCGCCAGCGAGCCAGCCAGCTCTCCCAGCGTGGAGATGCGCGTCAGATGGGCAAGTTCCTGCCGATGACGCTGAAGCTCGTATCGTTCGGTGCGGTCGATCACCACGGTCAGCGTCGGCGCGTGCTGCTCCGACGAAAGGCGATTGACCGTGATTTCCGCTGGAAACTGCGTGCCGTCCTTTCGTCGCGCCACGAGATCGCGTGCGCCGCCCACCGAGGGATCAGGCAGCCGAAAGCGATTGTCCGCCAGCGTCGCTTCGACGTCGTACGCAAGTCCCGGTATCAGCGTGTTGACGGATTCACCGAGTAACTCGATCTGACTGTAACCAAAGAGTTTCTGAGCGCCCATGTTCGCGGCGAGAATCTCGTTGTCGGGATTGGACGTGAGTATCGCGAATGGCAGCAGTTCCAGCGCGCATTTGAACTGATCATTGTCGAGGTCTTGCAGCGGACCACCCTGCTCCCCGGAGCCGTTCGACTTGACCTCCTGCAGCTCTTGCAACTCTGGCAACTCTTGCGCAGGACGCGCTTTCGAGCGCGTTTCGTTGATCGAGAACAGTACCCTGAAAGGCCAGGGTGTAGTGCTGCGACGCTGACGTGAAGACACCGTGTCCGGCTTCGTCGCGGCAATGATCACGTTAGGAGATACGGTCGTCATATAACGGACTCCTGTTAGGCATCCAAATGAATCGTTCACGTATCCGATGTCGGCTGCCACAAGCTCGCCGATGGAAACTGAATTGAAGGCCGTCAGTTGGACTGTGAGCTGCGTCGCGACAAACGTCACGTCAACCCTTTATCGCAGTGCGTTAGGAGCGCTTCCAGGAAGCATTAGGTTGTAGACGATGCCGCTCTCAGACGGATGTTTCTGTTCTGCCGCGTAATCATTACCTGTTTTCGGGCTCAATCTGGCCGGGCGGCACTGTATTCCAGCAAAGACTACGCTGGCCGTTAATAACGGTAAAGGGAAATATCAGTCCTTCATGCGTGTACGTTCGTTAGCGAGCACAACGGACATGTCAATAGGAACGGGGGGCCATGGAGTAAACATCGACGCGTCTTCGAGGTTCGAATTATCGGCTTTGCAAGCATTTTTTATCAGCGCACGCAGAAGATATTTGCGTGACAGGCGTAGGCCCTAGGTCCCATATCGGTGGGTGCGATGCTCGCATACGCTTCTCATTGAAGCGCACCTTGCTCTCAAATTCGATCGAGTCAAGACAGATAACGAATCGCACTACAAAGGCGAGGCAGTCCCATGAGCAAGCGTCTTCCGTGGCTTGGAATGGTTCCGATGCTTTTGTTTCCGTGTATCGCGCTCGCTCAGTTTCCGGTCGTGGACAGAGTGGCCGGCGATATCGTGCAGAAGTATCAGGGTTCGTCTTGCGAACAGTTGTGGCAGGAACGGGCGCAGAAGTCAGGAAGACCGAAACCCGAGCGAGAGCAACAAGCCATACAACTGCTGCGCGACGATCCGCAAATGCGTGCCGAATTCATCAACCGCGTGGCGGCGCCGATCGCCAACAAGCTGTTCGAATGCGGCATGATCCCTTAGCCGTTGACGGCTTGAGTCGTTGAACCGCATCAGCTTCTCGAGGCCGCGATGACATATCAGGCATCAGCACGGCGCATCGCTGTTCTCGCGTGCAGTCTGTTCGTATGCACGGGCGGTTATGCGCAGCAAACCAAACCGGCCACGCATCAAGCCAAGGCTGCAGCGAAGCACCACTTCACCCCAGCCGCGCCTGATTTTCAGGCCGGGCTCGAACCGAAGGCAATCGACATTCTGAAATCCGCGTGCGCTCGCCTCGCTGCCGCAAGGTCGATGTCGTTCAGAGCGGTCGTCTCGTATGAGAGTCCGAGCCGCCTCGGCCCGCCGCTCGTCTATTCGACGAACTCGCTGGTCACGATGCAGCGGCCCGACAAGCTCAAGGTCGTGACGCTCGCAGATGGTCCGCCGTCCGACTTCTATTACGACGGCAAGACCATGACGGCCTATGCGCCGACGGAGAAGCTGGTTGCCGTCACCAGTGCGCCGCCTACCATCGACGCCGCGCTTGCGGCCGCGTTCACGACCGGCGCGATCTATTTTCCGTTCACGGATGTGATCGTCGCCGATCCGTACAAGGACATCGCCGATGGCTTGAAGATCGCGTTCTATATCGGCCAGTCGAGCGTGGTCGGCGCAACGACGACCGACATGGTGGCGTATGTCACGGGCGACGTATTCGTGCAGATATGGATCGGCACGGAAGACAAGCTGCCGCGCCGCATCTACGCCGTCTATCTCGACGATCCCGCGCGCTTGCGCCACGTGCTCGAGTTGTCCGAATGGTCGCTCGACGTCACCGTGGCGCAGGATGCCTTCACGTTCACCAACACCGCAGGCGCGGCACACATTGCGTTCGCACGTCCGGATGCGCCGGTTGCCGTCGATGCGCCCGGAATGAAACCTCCGCCCGGCAGAAAGATAAGCGCGGCTCAGTGAGGAGAGACGTAATGAAAGTTTTGGTTGTCCGTCTGCTGGGCTTGCTCGTCACCGTGTGCGCATGCGGATCCGTTCACGCATGGTCTCACGCCAACGCCTATGGCGGAAGCACATATCACGCGGAAGGCTCGGGCTCCACCACGCGTAGCGGCGCCTACGGCAACAGCGAAACCCATACGTATGGACAAGGGACGACCGCGTCGGGTCGATATGGCGGAAGCGCGTCGCATCAGGAAGGCTCCGGACAGACCACGGCGACCGGCGCCTATGGCGCCAACGCGACCCACACTTACGGCCAGGGCACGAGCGCGACGAATGCATACGGTGGCTCGGCCTATCACGCGACGGGTTCCAGCTATACGAGTTACACGAACACGTCGGGCGCGAGCGGCTATCACAGCGCGTACTATCGCGCGCCCGTTCCTGCCTATCATCCGCCGACGGTCGTGAACAACTACGGCTCCGGCTGCTACAACTGCGGCGGCTGGAACACGGCAGGCGCCGCTGCGGCCGGCGCGGTGGTCGGCGTCGCGGCGGGCGTGGCCGTTGCATCGGCGAACAACTCGGTGGCCACGGCGAATGCATACAACGCCGGCGTCGCGGCAGGCACGTCCTACGCCATGGGAAATGTATACCCTACACTTCCTGCCGGCTGCTTCCGACCGAGCAACGTCAACGGCACCTACTATGTATGCGGAAATAGCTGGCTCGCGCCGGCATATGGAGCAAACGGTGTTTATTACCGGGTGGTACCTGCCCCATGAAAGCCGATTCTCTTCCTCATTCCCGAGAACAGATTTCAGAACGCTTGGGCATTTCGCCAGTCGCGCTCTTGCTCCGGGCGCTCTCGATGCTTCCATACGGATGGGTTGCCCGATTCGGCAGCGCACTCGGCGGGGCGCTCTTTGAGATCCCGAGCCGCCGCAAGCACATCGTTCTCGTCAATCTGCGTCTTTGCTTTCCCGGCAAATCCGAAGCGCATTATCAGGCACTCGCCAAAAATCACTTTCGTCACGTAATCCGCAGCTATCTCGAACGCGGCATCCAGTGGTACGGCAGCGCGAACTTGATACGCTCTATCGTCGAGATCGACAGCGAGATCGATCTCGACGATGAAAACGCCCCGCCGACCATTTTCATGGGCTTTCACTTCGTCGCCATTGAAATTGGCTGCATGCTTTATTCGACAAACTCCCCAGTGGCCGCGCTTTACACTCGCATGTCGAACACGCGCATGTGCGCGCTGGCCAAGCGTCAGCGCAGCCGGTTTGGCGCTGAGTTAATCGAGCGGTCGACGAGCGCGAGAAAGGTGGTCGCGCTGCTTCGCTCGGGCACGCCGGTCATGCTGGCCGCCGATTTGGATCACGGTATCAATAACTCCGTTTTCGTTCCCTTCTTCGGAATACCGGCTTGTACGCTGACGTCAATACCGCGGCTGGCAAGGCTCGGGGGAGCACGGGTCGTTCCGTTCGTGACGGAAGTTCTGCCGAACTTTCGCGGCTACAAGTTAAAAGTCTTCATGCCGCTTGACGATTTCCCTTCCGGAAACGACGCGGACGACGCCCGTCGCATGAACTTGTTCCTGGAGGATCAGATCGTGAGAATTCCAGACCAATACTATTGGGTGCATCGACGCTTCAAGCATCGTCCAGAGGGCATGAGTGGTGTCTATTAATCGTGTCCATTGGAACCCTTCCTAAGCCGGAAAAACTGCATCGATGGTTGATGTGATTTAAACAAGGCGACGGTCCGACACGTTCGAATCGACATTGGACGGCGCATGCTCCCGGCCGGCCCCCGTTCGATCTGGACAAGCGCTACGCCCTCAGCCGACCATCACCCACGCCTGCTCGCAAACCCCTCAAAAAACGCCCGCGCATTCGCATCAAGACTTTCAAGGTGATATCCGCCTTCCTGCACGATCACCGAAGGCAACCGCAACGCACCGACAGCATCACCAAGCCGTCCAAACCCCTCTGTCGTCACCGCGACCTGCGCCTGCGGATCATCCTTATAGATATCGAAGCCCAACGCTAACACCAGCGCATCGGGCTCGAAACGCTTCAGCACGCCAAGCGCGTCATCGAGCTTCTCGAAGAACACCGCCTCCGACGATCCATGCGGCATCGGTAAATTGCAGTTGAAGCCAGCACCGTTTCCTGCGCCTCGCTCATCTTCATAACCGGCCACGACAGGATAAAAGTTCGTCGGATCACCGTGGATCGAGATGTAGAGCACATCGTCGCGTCCATAGAAAATTTCCTGAACGCCTTGACCGTGATGCATGTCGGTATCGAGAATCGCGACGCGCCCGTACTTGCCCCTCAACGCCTGCGCCGCAATAGCCGCGTTGTTGAGATAACAGAACCCGCCCGCTGCATCCGCGCGCGCATGATGTCCGGGCGGACGGCACAACGCATAAGTCTCGCGCGCGCCATCGTTGACAGCCGATACCGCCGCCAGCGCGCTCTGCGCCGACCAATAAGCCGAACGCCACGTATTCGCGCCCACCGGACAACTTCCATCTGCCAGATATCGCGCCGCCTTCGCCAGAATCCCGCGCAACGGATTCGGATCGCGCACATAGATATTCGACATGACTTCATCGCCCCAGTCATCGGGCATCTTCTTCCATTCGCGATGCCCTTCCTCGAGGAAGCGCAGATAGTCCGTATCGTGCACAGCGGTGATGCCACTCATGCCAAGGTCTTTCGGCTCGATGACATCGAAGTCCATCGACTTCACCGCCGCGACGAGCCGCGCCGCGCGTTCGGGCACTTCCTGCGGCGCGCGCATCTGGCCACGCGAGAGATAGCTGCGCGGATGATGCAGCAGTTGTTCGGGGTGAAAGAATGTTTTCATCGTGAGTCCCTTATTGCGCATTCTCGGTAACGGCAACGCCCGCGCGCGCGAGCACCGCATGCAACAGCACATTCGCGCCGCGCGTGACATCTTCAGGTAACGCGTCTTCGGCTTCGTTGTGCGAAAGCCCGTCGACGCATGGAATGAAGACCATCGCCGTCGGGCAATAGCGCGCGAGATGAATCGCATCGTGACCCGCGCCGCTGACGATGCGTTCGTTCGAGTAACCGAGCGCATCGACCGCATCGGCGACCAGTGCGACGCAGCCCGCATCGAAAGGCGTCGCGGGACTACGCCAGTACGTTTCGATCGTAACCTGCACGCCACGCGCGTCGGCCACGCGTGCGAAAGCTTCGCGCAGATCGCGCTCCATCGCATCGATTTCGTTGTCGTCGTGATGACGCAGATCGACAGTGAACGTCACGCATCCCGCGATCGTATTGCGCGATGCATTCGCGATGCCAACCTGTCCGATCGTCACCAGCCCGCGCGGTGCATAAGCTTCGACGATACGTTCCAGTTCGCCCGCCATCTGCGCCGCCGCGAAAAACGCGTCCTTGCGATACGGCATCGGCGTCGTACCCGCATGCGCGGCAACGCCGGTTACGGTCACATCGAGCCAGCGGATCGCCTGGCCGCCCGTCACTACGCCGATGGTCGTGCCGTTCGCTTCGAGCACCGGACCTTGCTCGATATGCGCCTCGAAGTACGCATCCACGGCCTGTCCCGTCACCGCACGCGAGCCGCGATAGCCGCTTTGCGCCAATGCATCGGCGAGCGTGACGCCGTCCGCATCTTTCTTGGCCAGCGCTTCGTGCATCGATGTCACGCCGGTGAATACCGCCGAGCCCAGCATCGCCGGCGTGAAGCGCGCGCCCTCTTCATTCGTCCACGACACGATCTCGATCGGCTTCTCCGTCGCGATGTCCGCATCGTTCAATGCATGCACGAGTTCGAGCGCGGCAAGCACGCCATACACGCCATCGAAGCGCCCGCCTTCGGGCTGTGTGTCGAGATGGCTGCCGATCAATACCGGTGCCGCATCGCGGCGCATGCCTTCACGTCGTGCAAACAGATTGCCGATTTCATCGACGCTCACGGTCATGCCCGCATCGCGACACCATTGCGCGAACAGATCGCGGCCGCGCGCGTCTTCGTCCGTGAGCGCCAAGCGTCGCACGCCGCCTTTTTGCGTCGCGCCGATCTTCGCCATGTCCATCAGGCTTTGCCAAAGGCGCGCGCCATCGATTTGCAACAGGTCTTTCATGTGTCTGATCCGGTCTTCAGTGTTTGATTTCGCTTCACATCGCGCCGACGGATTCGGCGTGTTCCGCATGCGTCGCGCGACGCGCATCGAGCGCCACGATGCACAGCAGCGAGATGCCCGCGAGACACGTATAGAACACGGCAAGCGGCCACCATTGCCCCGTATAACGATGTGCAAGCCAGGTCCCAACGAGCGGCGTCAAACCGCCCGCAATCGCGCCGCACACCTGATACGCGAGCGAGATGCCCGAGTAGCGCACGCGCACCGGAAACACGCCGCTCACGAAGCCCGCGATCACCGAATAGAAGCTCGCCATGCAGATCACCGCGATCGCAATGCCGATCACCATCGGCACGGCCGCGCCGCTTTGCACGAGCATGAACATCGGATACGGCGAGATCATCGCGAGCAGTGCCGCGCACTTCAGAAAGCGCGCTCCGCCCATGCGTTCCGCGAGCCATGCGGCCAGCGGTTGCGCAATAAACTGGATGATGGCGACGGCGAACAGGCAATCGAGAATCAGCGAGCGCGACACGCCGACATATTGCGTCGTGTAAGCGATCATGAACGTGTTCGTGAAGTACACGCCCGCAATGCCGATCGTATTCGCGCCGATGCACAGCAGCACGAGACCCCACGACGATTGCAACACCTCGGCGATCGGCAGCTTGGCCGTGCGCTTCGATTCCTTCACTCGCTCGAACTCCGGCGATTCGTTCACGCCAAGACGAATCACGATGCCGACGATCAACAGCACCGCGCTCGCGAGAAACGGCACACGCCAGCCCCACGACATGAAATCGGCCTTGTCCATCGACGTGACCGCGCGAAACGCAATCAGCGACAGGATCAGCCCGGCCGGACTGCCCAGTTGCGCGAACGATGCGAAAAACGTGCGACGGCCTTGCGGCGCATGTTCGCCCGCCATCAGCACGGCACCGCCCCACTCGCCGCCCACCGCGATACCTTGCACCACGCGCAGCAGCACGAGCAGCACCGGCGCGAGCATGCCGACCTTCGAATACTCCGGCAGCAAGCCAACGCCGACGGTCGCTGCGCCCATCATCATCAGCGTGGTCATCAGCGCTTTCTTTCGGCCAATTCTGTCGCCCAGATGGCCGAACACGATGCCGCCCAACGGCCGCGCGAAGAAGCCCACGGCAAACGTCGCGAACGACGCCATCGTGCTGACGAAGCGATCGCTCGACGGAAAGTAAAGCTCGCCGAAAACGAGCGCCGCGGCGGTCGCGTAGATATAGAAGTCGTACCACTCGATCATCGTGCCGATGAATGCCGCGGTCGCGGCGCGTCCCGGCTGACGAGTGTTGACGATGGCTTGGCTCATGCGGTCTCCGATGCACGTCTCGTGCGCTGTCTCTCGATACGTGTCTTTATCGTCATCCATAAAACATTAGTCAAATTTCGCGTTATTATTCAGCGCATAAATTTAACTAATAGTTTGATTGCAGGCTTGCCGCTCAAGGCTTTCGAGGGATCACGCATGCGCACCGACATCGCCCGCTTTCTGAACGACCGGCTCGACTGGAACCTGCTGCGCACGTATCTCGTGATCATGCAGGAGCGCAGCCTCAGCCGCGCCGCCGCGCGTCTGCATGTGACGCAGCCGGCCGTGAGCCAGGCGCTGCGGCGGCTAGAGGAAACGCTAGAGCGCAGGCTCATCGAGCGGCGCGGCCCTTATTTCGCGCCGACGCAGGCGGGCGAAGAGGTGTATCGGATCGCAAGCGATATCTACGGGAATATTTCGCGGCTCGAAACAGAGCTGGACGATCGCACTGAAGACATCAGCGGCTCGATTCGTCTTCTCACGATCAGCCGGATCGAATCGCCCGTGTATGACGAATTTCTCGCGGAGTTTCATCGGGCTTATCCGCGCATCGATCTGCAGATCGAAGTCATGCGCTCGTCGGACATCATCTCTTCGCTGTTGCAGAAGACGGCGACGGCCGGGCTCGGCTTGTGCCGCACGCCGCACGAGAAGCTGGAAATGCGCTGTTTTCTGCGCCAGCGTTATGCAATTTTCTGCGGGCGGCATCATCGCCTGTTCGGAAAGTCGTCGCTGACAATGGACGACTTGCTCGCCGAAAACTTCGTGTCGTTCACAAGCGATCAGATCGGCGACAGTCTTTCGCCGCTCACCGTCTTTCGCGATCAGAAGGGTTTTACGGGCCGCATCGTGGCGTCGTCGCCGAGCCTCGATGAAGTGCGCCGGCTCATCTTTGCGGGCTATGGCGTGGGCTGCCTGCCGGAGCACATCGTGCGCGACGATATCGCGCAGCAACGCTTATGGCGCTTGCCGCCCGAGGAAGGACTCATGGATGTCGACGTGCATCTGCTATGGCATCGCGACCGCAAAATGAATGCGGCCGATCACGCATTTCTCGACAGCATGGAGCGCTGCATGCGACGCTATTCGCTTGCCGAGCGTCTTGGGAAATAAGGCTCAGTATTCTTGAGCGCATTTTTCGCGCGTTGTCGTATGGCCGACGAGCAGGCCGAAATCATAGGCACGTTCCAGCGCACGCGCGATATCTTCGACGCGGCACATGCGAATGTCGGAACTCGGTTTGCCAACGGGATCGAACGAATGAATGCCGAGTTCGTCGCGGGCAATCGTCAGCAGCGGCTCCCAGTGTGCTTCTTCCGTATTGCGATAGATCATGATGTGTTCTCCATACGCTTGCTTTCTTCAGCTACAAGGGTAGTAGAACGCCGGCCTCGGGCATGCGACGTTTCGCCGCGAATGGAGCGACACGTCTAAAAACGCAGTGTTTCATATCCCGAATCTTTAGACGATTAAGGGCGTCTCTTAGGACGCCCTCTTCTCTTCGCGCTTAAGCAGCTTAAATCTCTTAAGCACCGCCGCGCTTTTTCGCTAAACATTCGGCAATACGCGCCGCATCGATTTCGTAACGCTTGAGCAGCGCCCTCACGCCTCGATCCTGCAGCAGACACTCGATGACATCGCCGCAACAGCCTTTTTCACCGCCGTGCGAACGCGGCGGCGGATCATCGGCGCCGGCCCATACGCCCACCGTGCGAACCTGCTCGCGCGTGAAGGCAAGCCCTGCAAAGCTCGTACCGCTCGCGATATAGCGAAACGTATAGACGCCGGAGGCCGTCGCGTTCGATTGGCCTGTGAACTCCCCTGCTCCCGCATCGGCAAGCTTGAAGGTGCTCGTGTCGTTGTTCGGCCCGATCGCTTCGACGATAACGGATGCACCCGTATCGAGTGGAATGCCGAGTTGTCTCAACGTGACACGATGATCGATGACGCTCGGCGGTGTGCCGCGCTGTGCGCTTGCGTCCGCCGTCATCGCAAGCGAAGAACGCGCCTGCACCGTGACGCTGACCGGAATGCCGTGCGACACCACTTGCGCGCGCGCGACGGCCGTATCGCGCATGGCATCGCTTACGCCGGGTCCGCTTTCGCGCGCGAGTTCGAGACGCGCATACCATCGTCCGGCGTGCGCGGAGTGCGAAGGCCATACGACCGGCAATGAAAGTCGATAAGCGTCGAGTCCGGCGCCGGCCGTGAAGGCCGAATCGATCAGCGAGCCCACCGATGCCGGATCGATCAGATCGCCCGCCGGTGTTTCGACACGAAAGTTGAGATACTTGCGATAAGCCGATAAAAGAATGACATCGACCGATGTATCGCCTTCATTCAAATTAAAAGGAATACGAACAATCGTATTGCCGACGAAAGCATCCGGATCGACCACGATCTGACTGTTCGTCACGCCGCTCAAAATTTGCAGATAGTACTTCGCAACACGAAACTGCTCGGACGCCGACAGCGGCCCCGTTAGCATGAGATAGCCGCCCGTGTTGCTGACGAGCCGCGACAATGCAACAGGGTTCAACTCGTTCACCGTACCAAGCCCGATAGCGAAAACGCGATCGTCGATTTTCGAAGCAATATCGGCGATGAACTTCGATGTATTCTCCTCGCCGTCCGTGAACACGACCACCGCGCGACGGTCATAGCCCGCGGTCGCCACAAGCGTGTCGTGCGCCAGCGCGACACCATCGCCAATTGAAGTGCTCCCCGACAGATTCGTCAGATGGCTCGATATCGCGCTCTTTGCCTGCGCCCGTCCGGTTCCGAAGCCTAACGCGCCCGCCTGCACGACCGGCAGTCGCAGATACGCGTCCTGATCGAAAGCCGTTACGCCGATGCCGTCCGTATCGCCCAGCAATTCGACGAAGCTCGGCGCCGCATCGTGCAATACGTCGATGCGCTTCTTGCCCGGAATGCCCGAAGGATCGTCCATGCTGCCCGATTGATCGAGCACGAGCATCGCTTCGACGGTGGGTTTAGCGATCGCATTCGCGGTGATCGGAATGATCCACTGGCCGCCGGTCTGCGGACATGACACGGTCACGCTGCCCGCCGAACTCGTGCCCGCCGCGCCTGCCTTATAGCTCACCCACAGGCGCACTTCGCGCGTGGCCGCCGAGGGCGCGGCAGACAACGTCAACAGGCCGCCGAACGGCAAGCCGACGGTGCCCGGACCCGCTGTGAGCGTCGGACCGGCTGTGACCTGAAGCGTCACCGCTTGACAGCTTTGCACGGAAAACACGATGGCGCGCGCGGTTTCGGTGCTCGCGGGAATGTCGGTGAATGCGAGCTGGGTCGTGAGCGGCGCGACTGCAATCATGCCGCCCGCGCATGGTGCCGCGTTGCAGAACTCCATCAACGCGGCGGATATGTCATCGATGATGAGCTCCATCTCGCTCCACGCCGGATGGAAACGCGTGCCCCATTCGATCGTAAAGCCGTAGATCTTGCCCCTCGCCGGGTTTTCATAATGACGTGCGTAGACATAGTCGTCGCTTGCGCCGCTCGTCGCATACAGTCCGTATGAAGGCTCTGCCGTGTAGTTCTTGCCGCGCACGGCCGCGATCGCCGACTTCATGCGATTGGCGAGCGCAGCCGCTACCGCTTCGTCGTCGCCCGGAATGTATTCGGCGTAGGCATCGTTATAAAGACCGCGCTTGCCATCCCACGTCGCATTGCGAAAATTCTTTGCGGGATCGTTCGTCTGGTTCTGATCGTCGCCCCAGTTATAAAGGATCAGTTCTGAATAGCTATGAACGTCGATGAACCAGCGCGTGCGTGGTACCGCATCCACGAGCCATTGCACATTGCGCGTTTCCGGTTCGGAGAACGGTGCAGTGCCGTGAAATGTTTCGTTGCCCGGATCGGCCGATGCACCCGGCGAACCCGGCGCCATCTTGGTCGCGAAGTCCCAGAGAAAATCGTAATTGCGGTTGATGTCCACGCCGATCTTGCTTGGCGCGCCACCGCTCGACGCAGTGTTGCGATTCTTGCGCCAGCCGTCGAGGATATTCGCATCGTGCTGCTGGCTGAAGAGTCGTCCATCAGGATTCACGAGCGGGAATATCACGAACTCAAGCGAATTCATCATGTCCTGCACCGCGCCTGCCGTGAACGACTTGCCGCCGTATTGAAGGCCCGCGTTGTTCGTATAGGCGGACAAAAGATCCGTCGCGAAGTTGATCAGGATTTCGCAACTGCCCCATTCGCGTGCATGCACGCCGCCGATCATCATCACCGCGTCGCGTGCGCCGAAGCCGCCGTTGGAAATACGCAGCGCATGACTCGTGCGGCCTTCGATCGACGCATTCGGAAGCGACACGAGACTCGTGAGGGCCGGATACGCGCCCGCCAGATTAGCAATGGCCGATTCGACCTCGACGATGTTCAGATAGCTCATGACGACTTCCTCAGCAGGACACCGCGCCCCGTCGGCAATACGGACGGATCTTCGAAACGATTCCCTTCGCCGACTTGAGGCGGACCTTCATCGCCGAGATCGGCGGGATGCGCGACGATTTCGAGGCGGATCGCATCGGAGGCTTGTGCCTTCTGGACCGCGCTCTCGTGCATCAGCACATGCGCGGATACGGTGCCGTCAGCGCCCACGCGCGGACTGGCGCACGAGAATTCGAGCGGCGTCGTTTCGACAAAGCGCCTGAATTCGTCGACGTTGCCCGAAACGACCCGCACTTGCACCACGGGATCGCCGCCGGCGCCGGGCGCGTCGTGATCGTGTGTGTGGGATGTAACCGCTTTAGCGCGCTTGCGCGCGGGCGATTCGCCGGTTTTCTTGGCGCCGCCGGATTTGCTGACCATCGCGTCCTCCGTGAGTCGGAATGCGTGGCGCAGCTCAAGCCGGCCCGCCTCGCTTTGAGTCGCTCTTCGGGGCGGCTTGCTAGAGATAAAGACGTATCGCTTAGTGCAAGTGCGTCGTCTTGTCAGTCAGATTAGAAGATTGCAAGGAAAACCGAAAGCAACCGATCTAGTCTCTAACGGACGTTTTGTCCCCTTTGCAAGGCGCTCAGAGACTGTTCGCCAACCCACAGTGCGCGTTCGAAAATTGATTGCGAGCCGCACTTCCTCGACTATCGTTCGCTTACTCCTTTCTTGTATTTTGCTTTCTTTAAGAGAGCGTTCGAACTATCTCCCGGTCGTTTAGACCTTCATATTTCCGCCTCAATTCAGATTCTTTAGCGATATCGATAAGGTATCCGAATCAATAACAACTAAGTGGGCGTTTTGCTAAAAGCATGTCCGTGGCTACGCGCCGCGAAACGGAGTATTGACGATGCCTGCCCAAATCCCTCCGCTTCCCGAGTTTCTCGCTCCTTCCATTCAAGCGGATACCTCATCAGCCGACACGCCGATGTCAGCCGATGCCGCGCTCCTCTCCGGTGTGCTCGGCCCCGTCGTCACGCAGTCCCGCTCGCTGCGATGCGGCTGCTGGCTGCTGTCGTATCGCCCGACGGGTTCGTCGCAAGTCGTCTACGACGGCACATTGCGCGTCGAATGTCATCGTGCGGGGCGCACGGCGAGCGGCGATCTGTATCAGCGCAACGTGCGCATTTTTCCGCTGCCGCCCGCTTTTTCCGATCAAGGCGATAATGCGCTTGCGCCGGTCCGCCCGCTTCTATCGAATGCGCCCAAGCCCGCCAACGGAATTCCGGTCTTGCCACGCTCGCGTTATCGCTACTACATTCGCGTGACTTCAATGCCCGAGTTGATCTATCGCGGCAACGCCTTCACACTGGGTTTTGAGCTTTGGCGCTATACCGCGCCGAACGCGTGGGCGCTCGAATCGACGCTCAGCGCGCGAATGGTGCATATGGCGGCGCCGACCGGCTATCCGTCCGCATCCGATTATGCGGAAGGCGACGTGAAGAACGCGCAAGGCACAGTCACGGGCCGCCTCAAGATGGGATGGCTCAGCAGTTCCTTCCGCAAGTGCACGGTCGAGATCGATACCGTCAACGGCTCCGAACAGCCCACCACGAGCGGCGCGGGCCACACCTGGCAAACCGTGATGGACACGCTCGGCTGGCAGGTCAATCTGCGACTGAGCGACACGAACGTGACCGAGCCGAGCGGCGCTTCATGGTCCGATGCGGAAATGCATGCGGCCATGCTGGCCTATCGTGAAGCAACGAATCTCGACAACGAATGGCGCTATCACATCCTCGCCGTGAAGAACATCGACTCGACGCCACGCGGCATCATGTATGACGTGGCCGGAACGGACTCGAACAACGTGCCGCGCGAGGGTATCGGCATTGCATCGCACTGGACTATCGATCCGGGCTGGGGCACCGTCAGCGGCATGCGCTTCGGCACTGCATCGGCGCCCTATTTCCGCACGGCGATTCATGAAATCGGCCATGCGATGGGGCTCGTGCACAACTTCGCGGATCACGGCTACATGTGTACGAGCGACGTGATCGCGCAGGCGGGCACCGCGACGAATCCCTTTCCAGCCAACATCCAGTGGTCCTATCACCCGGACAATCTGAAGCAGCTCCGGCACTATCCCGATCCGTTCGTGCGGCCCGGCGCGGTGGCGTTCGGTGGAGCATCGTCGACGAGTCCTGCAATCACGCCGACCGATCTCGAAACCGAAGTCGAGGGACTCGCGCTCGAAGTCACGCCGCTTCTGGGCGAAGTGCCGATCGGCGCGCCGGTACGTGTCGATATCGCGCTCGTCAATCAAGGCAGCGTGCCGTTGCGTGTGCCAGCGGACCTCAGCATCAAGGGCGAATTCGTGTGCGGAGAGGTTGTCGATCCCGCAGGCAGCGCGCGCAGTTTTCGCACTGTCGTGCGTTGCATCGAAGACCATGCGTTCACGCTGCTCGATCCCGGCGAATCGATCCGCAATTCGATGACGCTGATGCGAGGCGCGGAAGGCGCGCTCTTTCCGATGCCCGGCGTCCACGGTATCGAAGTCGAAGTGCACTGGGACACCGAAGAGTTGATTGCGCACGTCGCGGGCTACGCAACCGTGATGGTGACGGGCGCGATGGATGCGCAGCACGCGGCCGCGGCGCATGCGGTCCTCGCGACGCCCGATGCGCATCTCGTGCTCGCGATCGGCGGCGATCATCTGACCGATGGCATCGCGGCGATTCATCAGGCGCTCGCATGCTCCGTGCTCGCGCCTCATTTCGCTGTGATCGAGGCGAAGCGCGTCGGGCGTCGTTTCGGCTCACGCAAGCCGGACGTCAAGGCCGCCGCCGCGATGATCGACGAGGACTCGGTGATGAGCGGCGCGGAAGTCGGCAAGCTTGCCGAGATCGCCGGTTCCGATACGAAAGCGAACGCTGCCACGAAAGGCTTGTCGAAAGTGCTGAAGTCGAAAGCCAGATCGATGACGCTTTCCTCGACGGCGAGCAAGGCGGTCGATGAGCTTTGAAGGCACTAATGCCGCTATTGCTGATGTCGATGGTGCTTGCGCCGTGCGTCAATGCAGGCACTGTCGATCGAACCCTGGAGAGCGCCGTCATGCAGAACGATCATGCCCGTCTCGCCGGGATCTGGCGCAAGCAAGGCGAACCGCCATGCGCCGCGCAATATCCGGCGCGTTTGCGCATCGAGCCCGGCGGCCTCTATTTCGGCGAAACCGATCCGCCGGGCACATTCACCTGGTGGGACGGCGGTACGTGGCGCGTGATTTCGCCGGGAAGGCTCGCATTGTCGGTGGCCAACGATGCCGTCATCGAATACGCGTTCACGTTGAACGAAGACCACTTCATCATCACGGACAAGGCGGGATGCGAAGTGGTCTATGAACGCGCTTCGTCCGACTGAGGCCGCTCGATCGCGTAATAGACCACACATCCCGCGACCACGCCCCAGAATGCCGCGCCGATTCCAAGCAAGGTCACATCGCTCAAGGTGACGACGAACACGATCATCGCACTCAGCGGCAAAGCCGAACGGAACGCGCTGATGAAGGCTTTTTCCAGCACGCCCATCATCGCGAGTCCGGCGAGTACCGCAATGTATGCGCCCGGCAAACTCGTCAGAAGAAACACGTATGCGGTGGCGAAAATACCGATCAGCACGCACAGCACGCCAGCAATCAGTGCGCCGATGTAATGTTGTCCATGCTTGCCGCCCGATACGAGAATCGCGTTGCTCGGCCCGGTCAGCACAGACGGACAACCGCCGAACGGCGCCGTGATCGCGGTGAGCACGCCGCTATAGATCGTCACCAGCCGCAATGACGTGTGATACCCCGACGCCCGCGTCACCGCGATACCCTGCGCGTTCTGCACGAACAGCACGGTAATCAACATAGGCAACAGCAACTGTGAGATCGCGTGAATGTCGAAACGCGGCGCGACGAGCGCGGGCGTGGCCACCCAAGCGCCGCCACTATGGCTCGGCAACTGAAAACCTGTAGCGAAGAGAATCGCCGCTCCTGCCAGCATGGCGCCGATGAGCGGCGGCATGGGCGCGGCCTTGCGTCGTTCGAGCCACATCAGACCGAAGAACGCGATCAACATGCCGCCGCCGATGTAGGGCGCGGCGATCGTCGAATGCACGACAGCGAGCACGTACTTGATGAAGAGACCCGCGATCATCGCCATGACGACAGGCATCGGCACCCATCGGTCGAGCAATGCGACGAGATTCGTCAGACCAAGCACGAGCAGCACGACCGCGCAGACGAGATACGTGCCCACCGCGGCACCGAAACCATATTGCGCGATCACCGGCGCAGCGAGAATCGCGCCGGGAATGGTCCATAGAAACAGCAGAGGCTGACGCATCTTCCAGCTGATCGCGATGCTCGCAAGCCCGTTGATGCCGATGGATGCAAAGAGCCACGACGATGTCTGCGCCAACGTCAGCCCGCCTTCCCGCGACGCCGCGATGATGATCGCGACGGGTCCCGTCGCGGAGAAGCTCATGCTCGCGAACGCAAGCGAGAAGTACAAGAGCCACGACCGGCCGAGGCCGGTCCCGGATGCATCGCCAACGGACATAGATCACTCGGAGGGAAACTCGCCCGCGCCGTGCTGCGCGGGTTCGCAACGATCAAGGGCTCGGCGTCAATGCGCCGCCGCTGCTTCGGCATGCACGGGCGCACGCCACACGAGGCCGATGATCACGCCGAGCACGCACAGCGCGCCAATGTACCATGCGGGCGCCATCGTGAAGCCTTGACGTCCCACCATGAACGAGGCAATGGCGGGCGCGGTGCCGCCGAAAATCGCGTAGGCGGTGTTGTATGAAAGCGCAAAGCCGGTGAAGCGCACTTCCGGAGGAAAGCTCTTCACGATGATGTAGGGCCCGAGCGTGATGGTCCCGACGAGGAAGCCGCCGAGGATATAGAGCGTCCACACCGACTGGCTGCCGCTGCTCAAGCCCATATAGAACGCGCCGGTGACGAGCAGCATTGCGACGCTGCCGATCGCGTAAGCGCGGCCTCCGCCGATCTTGTCCGCGGCCCAACCGGCGAAGGTGCTGCCGAGGATCAGCCCGAAGATCGACCACGAGTTGTTGGTGAACACGTCCTTCGGCGCGAAATGAAACTGCGATTGCAGGAACGTCGGCGTGTAGAGGAAGTACAGCACGAAGATGCCGGAGAAGACCCACGTCGCGAGCAGCGAGACGACGATCGCACCGCGATGTTCCTTCAGCACCACCGCAAGCGGCATACGCGTATCGGCGGCACGCTTTGCACGCAAGGCTTCGAACACAGGCGTCTCTTGCAGATAGCGGCGCAGATAAACCGAAACCAGACCGAATACGCCGCCCGCGATGAACGGCAGACGCCAGCCCCAGCTTTTCAAATCGGCCGCCTCCATATTGCCGATCAGGAACTTCGCCGACAGCGCGCCCAGCAGGATGCCGGTGCACAGACCCGACATGAGCAGACCGCACGCGAGACCGATACGCTCGCGCTTCACGTGCTCCGAGCAGAAGATCCACGCGCCCGGCACTTCGCCGCCGACAGACAGCCCCTGCAGAATGCGGCACAGCAGGAACAGCAGCGGCGCGACGAGACCGAGCGTCGCGTAGCTCGGCAACAAGCCGATGAGCAGTGTCGGCGCGGCCATCAGGAACAGGCTCAACGCAAACATCCTTTTCCGGCCAATGCGGTCGCCAAAATGGGCGAAGAAGATACCGCCGATCGGCCGCACGAGATATCCCGCCGCGAAAATGCAGAACACTTCGAGTTGCGCGAGCCATTCGGGCGTCTGCGGCGGAAAGAACACCGTCGCGAGCAACTTGGTAAAGAACACCGCGACGATGAAGTCGTAGTATTCCAGCGCGCCGCCGAGCGACGCCAGCATCAGCGTCTTGATATCGTTGCGAGACATCGACCGCCCTTGAATGGCGACGTCGTCCGTCTGTACAGGGGTAGAACTCATGGTTAGCTCCAAACTCCGAGTGAGGTGACGTTTAAACGCATTCGCCATTTAATCAGTATGCTGATTATTCATGTGTTCGGGTCCCGCTACACACGAACAGATCCGCCCTGATGCCTGCGCGATGCATCGTTCTATTGACTTCTTGTATTGACATCGGTCATTGACTTCTTGCGCTGCTGCCATCAGCATTCGTCAGTACGCTGATAGATAGCTTTGTATCCGGAAAAAAATGGCAGCGCAACTATGATTGCACCTACAATTTCGCGATCATTCATGGCTCCGGTTGCAGTGCATCAAGCAGCGCGGGCGCGCTTCGTTTTCACATTGCGTATCACATCGCTTATGACATCGAGACCCGCGACCGCTACACTCCTGTGTGACAGAACTTCTTCCAGAAAGGTAAAGGATGGGCACCGTAGCCGAGAAAAAAGCTGCCGCTTCCGACAACGGAATCGAGACCGGACATCTGTGGCAGCGCCCGGGTTTCCTGATCCGGCGGCTCAATCAGATTCATATCGCGCTCTTCTTCGAGTGCTGCAAGGATTTCGCCATCACGCCCGTGCAATACGGCCTGCTGACCACGCTGAGCGAGCGGCCCGGCCTCGACCAGACGTCGCTGTGCGCGGAAGTGGGCGTCGATCGCACCACCATGGCCGACGTGCTGCGCCGTCTCGAAGAGCGCGGCCTCGTCAAGCGCGAACCGAGTCCCCACGACGGGCGTCTCAAGATCGCCAACATCACCGCGAAGGGACGCCGCGTGATGAAGGACATGTACGGCAGCATGCGTGAAGCGCAGGTGCGATTTCTGAGTCCGCTCAGTCCCGAAGATCGCGTTCATTTCGTGCGCATGATGATGCAACTCGTCGAAGGCAATAACCAGTACGGCCGCACGTCGCTCAAGCATTTCGACTGAAGCATTTAATTCGATCATTGCGTGATGTCGCGGCGGTACGTCTCCGGCACGAAGAGCGCGCCGACCGCGAACGAGACTAGCGCAATCACGATCGGATACCAGAGCCCGAAATACACGTTGCCGCGCGCGACCGCCATCGCGGACACCACGAACGGCAGCATGCCGCCGAACCAGCCCGAGCCAAGATGAAACGGCAACGATAGCGACGTATAGCGAATGCGCGCAGGGAAAAGCTCGACCATGAACGCGGCCATCGGTCCATAGACCATCGCCAGATAGAGCAACAACAGCCACATCAGGAAGACGACCATCGGCGCATCGATCCGCGCAGGGTCGGCATGGGCGCTCCATCCGGATGCGATCAACGCCTGCTCCAGTTGTCGACGATCACTGCCGTGCACCATGATCGAGCCGACTTCCGTCGATACGCCCTCGCCTGCTTGCTGCGGCAAGCGACTGTACGACACGCCGGATGCGCTCAGAAACGAGCGTATGCGGTCGCATTCCGTGACCGGCGCAGAGAACAGCGTAAAGCGGCAATCGTTCGCACGGACCGTGACGGGCGCACGCTGCTGGAATGCTTCGAGCTGCGGATTGGCGTAGTGCGTGAGCGCATGAAAGATCGGCTGCGTCGTCACCGCGAGCAGCAGGCATGCGAGCATCATGATCCACTTTCGTCCGATGCGATCGGATAACCAGCCGAACACGACATAGAACGGAAACACGGCAATCAGCGCAATCGCGAGGAAAAGGTTCACCGTGTTCGGTGCAACCTTCAGCGTGTTTTGCAGGAAATACATCGAGTAGAAATGCCCGGTCCCGAACACGACGCCCACGCCCGATGCCGTGCTGAACAACATGATGAGCACGTATTTCAGGTTCGCCCATCTGCCGAAGCTCTCCGCTATCGGCGACTTCGACAGTCTGCCCGCCTGCTTCATCTCGCGAAACGTCGGCGACTCCGCGAGCTTCGTGCGCAAATACACCGAGATCGCGAGCAGCACGACCGAGACGAGAAACGGCAGACGCCAACCCCAGTTCTGGAAGGCGGCTTCGTCCATCGAGGCGCGGCTCACGCTGACAGCCACGATAGACGTGAGCAAGCCGAGCGTCGCGGTCGTCTGCAACGAACTCGTATAAAAGCCTCGCCGATTGCGCGGCGAGTGTTCCGCGAGATACGTGGCTGCGCCGCCCGTTTCGCCGCCGAGCGCGAATCCCTGCAACAGACGAAGCGCCACGAGCAGGACCGGCGCCAGCATGCCGATCTTCTCGAACGAGGGCAGCAAGCCCACGCCGACTGTCGCAATACCCATCAGCACGATGGTCGCCATGAACGTGTACTTGCGTCCGATTCGATCGCCGAGCCGGCCGAAAAACAGCGCACCGAGCGGACGCACGAGAAAGCCCGCGCCGAATGTGGCGAGGCTCGCGAGAAACGCGACGGTATCGTTGCCGCTCGGAAAGAACAAGGTGCTGAATGTGGCCGCCAGCGCCGCATAGATATAGAAGTCATACCATTCGAGCAGCGCGCCGAACGACGACGCAACAATCAGCGTGAACTCGTGTCGCGTGACTACGCGCTGCGACCGCTCCGAAAGAGACGTGGCCATGTCGATCCCATGCGTGCTATCGGCTGATCAAAGATCCTTGAGCAGTTCGAGTGCTTCGTCGCGCTTCATCACGGCGGCATACTTCTGCGCCATATCGAACAGATTCGCTTCGTGCGGCGCAAGCGCACGATCGCCGACGCAATCGGACAGCACGAACGGACGGAAGCCATATTGCATTGCATCGACCACGGATGAGCGCACGCATCCGCTTGTCACAGCGCCTGCAATCACGAGCGTGCGCACGCCGTGCTGTGTCAGCCACGCTGCAAGCGACGTACCGAAGAACGCCGACGGCACCGTCTTGCGCACGACGAGTTCGCCCTTGCGCGGCGTGAGTTGCGGCACGATCGCGCTGTTATGGGATTGCTCTTTCAGCGCGAGCAGACCGGGCACTTTCATCGTGAAGATGTTGTGATCGGTGTCGTCGTCGGCGAAGACGATACGGCTGTGCGCCACCGGCCAGCGCTTCTCGCGCGCATGCGCCAGCAAGGGAATGGTGTTCTCGATCGCCTGAGGAATATTGCCGCCGCCGAACACCTCGGGATTCGCAAAGCCGTTCACGAAGTCGACGATCAACAGCCCGACCGGAGCCTGCGGCGCAAGCGACGAGCCGAAGCTCTGACGCGCATAAGTTTCGATATCGTGGAACATGTGAGTGCTTTTCGTGATTTAGCGGTCGAGTACCACGCCGTTGCGAACGACGGCTTCGCCATCGAGATATACATCGCAATGGCGCAGAGGGATATCGATATGACAGGTGGTCGTGCGGCTTCCGCCCGCTTCGTTGTTGGGCCCGAGCGAGAACAGGAAATTGCCTTCGAACGCGCGCGCGTCCATGCCGATAGTCGCCTCGCGATCGTAAAGACCGAGCGTCGACCAGTGCGCACGCGCTTGCAGGCCCCAGCCGATATGCGAGATTGCGTACCCTTCTGGATCGTCGAAGGTCGCCATGTATTCGCTCAGCAGCTCGGCATCGATGCCACCTTCGATGCGCGTCGCATAACCGCCTTCCACCGTTAGCTCGATGCGATCCTGCACGTAGCGCTTTTGCGGCAGCAGGATATCGCCGCGATCGATCACGATGCGGCCATGCGCGTGTCGATCGTTCGGAAAGGTCAGCGCGAAGCCGCTCGGCCAGTGGTCCCAGCGGCCGGGTTCATCGACGAAACCGTATTCGGCGATCGGCTCGAACTCACCCAACGGGCACCGAAAGTCCGTGCCGGCCGCCGACACGATATGCATCTCGCGCGCGCGTGCGATGCGTGCCTGCGCGGCGAGCACGCGTTCGCGATCGGCAGGCGTCGGCACGAGTCGCGTGAGAATTTCCGGCGGCTCCACGGCGAGCAGAATCTTCGTCCCTGTCTTCAGAATATCGAGTTGCTCGGGCGAAAACAGCAGCGTCATCAAGTCGAGCACGAGATCGCTTTCCTTCAGCGCGGCGATTGCCGCGCGATTCCCGGTTAGCGGTGTCGTGCCGAGATAAGCCAGCGAATCGCGGCTCAGCGCCTTCTCGCCGTTGACGGGCGGAAGATCGAGACGATTGACGATGGCGCCCATTGCCTGCGTCGCGATGAGCGCGGTCGCAAGCGTTTGAGGATGCGTGGATGCACTCGTGAGAATGGTGACGGTCTGGCCCGGCTCCAGGCGCGAAAGCTTGAGCACACGGGTCCATGCATCGACCATCTGATAGTCACTGACTGGCATGCCTGCCTCCTTGTTCGCTGAGTGATGCACCCAGAAAATCGCCGAGCGCCGCGTAGAAACCGGCTTCGTCATCCCACGGAATCATGTGGCCCGCATCGGGTACGCGCACATGTTCGAGTTGCGGCACAAGCGCGCGTATCTCGTCGACATCGGCATCACGCACGACGTCGCCGCGTCCCGCCGTAACGAGTAGCGCGGGTATCTTCAGATGCGGAAGATCGGCGTGAATGTCGTCGGTATGAAAGCCCTCGAAGCTCGCGCGGATCGCGCGTTCGTCGCACGTATGCAGCCATTCGGCGCGCAACGCGAGTTGCTCGTTGGTCCAGGTCGGGCAGAAGGCGCGCATCGCATCCGCGCTCATGCCTTCCCGCGACTGGCGAATCGAATCGATATACCAAGGCAATTGCGACGGATACGGCCGGCGTCCCGGACCTGACACGGGAGGATCGATCATCGCAATGCGCGCCATGCCTACGGGCTTCGCACGCGCCGCGCGAATGCCGATACGCGCGCCCATCGAATGGCCGATGACGCTGTAACGCTCGAATCCCAAAGTAGTTGCGAATGCAATCAAATCGGCCGCTTGCGCATCGAGGCTGTAATCGAGCGATTCCGATGCGAACGACAGGCCGCGTCCCCGCACGTCGAGCACGTAGGTATCGAACGTCTTGCCGATATGCTCCGCGACGAAGCCCCACGTGACAGCCGGACTCGTGATGCCCGGCACGATGATCACGGGGTCGCGTTCCGCGCGCGTACCGCCATAGCGTAGATAGTGTTGACGGATGCCGTTTGCCTGAACGTTCGCGCCGTATAGATAGCTCGACATACCGGCCTCGCTCAATACGCGCCGGACAGCAACGCGCCCGCGCCGGGAACGATGGCTTCCAGTCCGAGTTGTTTGAGCATGGCATAGGTCGTCGCGACAGCGGCTGTGACGACCGGCTTGCCCGTCATCGCCTCGACCTTCGCTATAACCGGCAGCGACGGCATCTGAACGCACGCAGACAGCACGATGGCGTCGGCTTCCTGATAACGCATCGACATGACGATCTCAGGCAACAGCGCCGGATCGTGCCGGGCAACGTCGAGATTGTCCGGAATCTCGAGCGCGCGATAGTCGATCACGTCGTAGTCTTCGTTGCGGATATAGTCGACGACGAGTTCGGTCAGCGGCTTCATATAAGGCGTCACGACCACGACGCGTTTCGCGCCGATCACCTTCAACGCATCGACCAGTGCGCCCGCGCTCGTAACGACAGGTGCAGCGCCGCCGTTCTCCACGGTGCGCTCGTGCAGACGCTTTTGCGATACACGGTGATAGCCATGTCCCATCGCCATGATCGCGACGAGACACGCATAACCGAGCACATCGACGCGCGCATCGGAAAGCTCGATTGCGCAGCGGTCCGACTCGCCATCCATCGCGGCGAGTTCCTCCTTGACCACTTTCTTCATGCGCATGCGGCTCGAATGAAACGTGAAGCGTTCGGGACGGATCGTCTGGCGCGCGAGCAACATCGCGGGAATCTCGGTTTCCATCGTGGTGTTCGAACTCGGCACGATCTGGCCGATGCGATAAGGCTTCGTCATGTGCTGCTCCATGTGCTTGAAGTGTTCTGAATGTCAGAGGCGGAAGATGCGTTCGGCGTTGCCGTGACAGACGAGCGCGCGCGTCGCATCGTCGAGCGGTGCGCGTTCGATGAACTCCGCTGCGATCTGCGTGGATTCGTACGGATAGTCCACCGAGAACATCACCGCATGCGCCCCCATTTCGCCGATCGCGCCGATCAGCGCGGGCGCGGAACACACACCCGATGTCGTGATCAGGATGTTCGTGCCGATGTATTCCGAAGGCGCACGTTCGAGACTCACGCCATGCGAATACACAGCAAAGCGGCTGTCGAAGCGCCAGCGCAGAAACGGCAAGCCTTCGCCCATGTGGCCGAGAATGATCTTCAGCTTCGGGAAGCGGTCGAATACGCCGCTAAAGAGCAGGCGTAACGCATGACTGCCGGTTTCGACGCCCCATCCCCAGGTCGCGCCCGCGAGTTCGGGATGACCGTCGAGCACGCGCGGATTCACGAACGCATCGGTCGGATGCAGGTATAAGGGCACATCGAGTTCCTGCATGGTCGCCCAAAAGGAATCGTATGAGCGATCGTCGTAATAGACGCCCAGCGTGTGGCCGTTGACGAGCGCGCCCTTGAAGCCGAGTTCGCGCACGGCGCGCGTCAGTTCGTCGGATGCGGCCTTTGCCGTATGCATCGGCAAGGTCGCAAAGCCGCCGAAGCGCGCGGGATGCCGTGCGATCTGCCCGGCGAGGAAGTCATTGCTTTCCTTCGCGCGGCTGATGGCGAGCGTTGCATCGGGCTCGCCCTGCACGCTCGGCCCCGTCTGCGACAGAATCGTATAGTCGATGCCCGCGCGGTCCATTTCGGCAATGCGCTGCTCGTCGAAGTCCGTGAGACGCGCCGCGAGATCGCGCAGCACTTCCGGTGCGATATGTTGCGTGAAGCTCTTTGAATAGCCTTGAAAGCCCGGCGTGCTGAAGTGCTCTTCCAGAGCGATCTTGCGAATCCGATTGCTCATCGTGCTGATTGTGCTCATCGTGCTCATTGAGTCCCCATTTGATCAGTAGGCTGACGATATGATCGAAGTGATGATGTACCGGACCGCGTGCGCTCCGGACATGGTCGCTTAATCGCCCTTTCCGAAAATCTGTTTGATGCGCCCCCAGATGACGCTCCACACGAGGCTGCCCGCGTTGAACTTCGCGGACGATGCCGATACGGATGCATCCGGTGCGGCGTTTCCGCCGAGTTGCGCCGTGATGCGCGCGCCGAAGTCCGCGATCATGCGGCGCACGAAATCCTTGACCAGACCCGAGCGCGAAAACTGCGCAAGCGGCCCTTGCAGCATGTATTCCAGCGTGACGGCGACGCGCGTTTGCATACCGTCCGCTTCGCTCGTCAACGCATACGTGACATCGCCATTGGCGCGCGAGCGGCTGATGTTGTCCTGTCCGGCGCCGTGCATCACTGCGCGATGGGCGGCGTCGTCGCGTTCGAGCCGCGCGGCGCCCACGAAGTTCGCCGACATCGGGCCGAACTTGATCGCGATCTTGCCTTTCACGGTTTCGCCATCGTGTTCGAGCAATTCGGCGCCCGGAAGACACGATGTCACCGATGGCAGATCGCCCATGAACGCCCACACGCGCTCAAGCGCAAAGGGCACGACGAAGCTGTCGTCGATGGCGGTCCAACCCTTGCGCTGCGCGGCGGGCTGATCCGTCGATGCGGTATTCGCTACCGCAGGCGTGGGCGGCGCGCTGGCAGGCGCAGCGGCGAACGTCTGAAACGCAGGCGCCGAGATAGTTGCATCGCTAACTATTGCGCGTGCAACGGGTGCATCTGCAAGCGGATTTTCCTTGAGGTCATGAAGCACCGCCTTGATCGCCGCGACGATGCCCATGTAGCCCGTACATCGGCACAGGTTCCCCGACAACTCCAGCCGGATGCGCGCTTCGTCGGCATCGGGGAAGCGGCGCACGATATCGCGCGCGGTGATCAGCATGCCCGGCGTGCAGTAGCCGCATTGCAAGCCATGATGGATCGAGAACGAATGACGCAGACGCTTCATCAGTTCGTCTTCGTCGAAGCCTTCTATCGTGCGGACTTTCTGTTGATCGCACGCAACGGCGAACGTGATGCACGAGCGCACCGGCTCGCCGTCGACGAGTACGGTACAGGCACCGCATACGCCGTGTTCGCAGCCGAGATGCGTGCCCGTCAGATTTTGTGTATCGCGCAGGAAGTCGCCGAGATGCATGCGCGCTTCGATATCGCCGCGCACGGAGCGGTCGTTGATGGTGAGTTCGATCACGGACATTGCAGTCTCTTTAAGCCTGGTTCACGTTCGACACGCCGAACGCCTGTGCGAGGCAGCGCTCGAGCGCCGCCGCGTGAATCGAACGGTCGATGTCGTCTGCATTGGGCATCGCGTTTGCAACAGCTTGCGCAAGCGCATCGCCGGTTGCCGCGGCCGGGCCGCGTTGCGCGATGTGCCGCGCGAGTTCGTCGAGTGCGGCCGGAGGACCGTCGAGCGCGCCGAGCACCACGCGGGCAAGACCCGTTCGCGCATCGAAGGCAGCGGCCGCGCTTGCGTGCGCGAACTCGCCGGTCTTGCGGCACAACTTGTAGTAACCCCAACGCAGCGTCGTGCCGAGCCTCGGCAACAACACGGCGGTGATGATCTCGCCTTCGTCGAGCAGCGTCGTGAATGCGCCGAGCATAAAATCGCTTACGCGCACTTGCCGCGTGCCGTCCGCTTTCGATAACTCCAGCCGCGCATCCAGTGCCGACAATGCAAGCGGCCAGTCCGCAGCGGGATCGGCATGCGCGAGACTGCCGCCGATAGTGCCGCGATTGCGAATTGCCCGGTATGCGATGCCCGCCGCCACATGTTGCATGAACGGATGACGCAGCAGCGCATGCTTGCCGTCTTCGATTTCGGCATGCGTGACCGCAGCGCCCACGCGAACGAACTCGCCCGCTTCGGCGACGCTACGCAAGTCGGCGATGCGCGATACGTCGACGATGCGGCCCGGACGCGCAAGACGCAGATTGAGCATCGGACCCATCGACTGGCTGCCGGATATCGGCTTTGCGCCGCTCAATTCCTTTAACGCTTCGGGCAACGTTGCTGCCATCACATAGTCGAACGCTGCGGCCTTCATTCCGCCACCTCCGGACTCAGCTCCCGCTTGCTCGCAGCTTGCCTGGCCTTGGCCGCTCCGATGGCCGCGAGCAAACGACGCGGCGTCAGCGGCGTTTCCGACACGAGCGCACCGAGCGGCGTGAGCGCATCGTTCACCGCATTGAAGAGCGCGGCCGGCGGTGCGATCGCGCCGCCTTCACCCACGCCCTTGGCACCGAACTCCGTATAGGGCGAAGGCGTTTCCATATGAATGATCGTCAGCGACGGCAACTCCGTCGGGCCGGGCAACATGTAATCGGCAAGTGTCGATGTGAGCGGCTGCGCGTTGTCGTCGTAAAGCGTTTCTTCATAGAACGCCGTGCCAATGCCTTGCGCCGTACCGCCGATGGTTTGCCCCTCGACGACCATCGGGTTGATCATGCGGCCGCAATCCTCGACGATCACGTAATCGAGAATCTCGACATCGCCGGTCTTCGTATCGACGGCTACTGCCGCAGCGTGCGTCGCGTAGCTGAACGCGCCGGTATCGACCTTCGGCTTGAAGCCTTGCGTCGCTTCCAGACCCGCGAGACTGACGCCCGCAGGCAAACGTTCGGGCCGCAGATACCAAGCCGTCGCGATGTCCTCAATGCTCACGCTGCCCTTCGCACCGACTACGGCGCCATGTTCGAAACGCACCGCTTCCTGTTCTTCACCCAACAGATGCGCACCGATAAGGAGCAGACGCGGCACGAGCTCGCGGCACGTCGCGGCCACCGCACCGCCCGCCATCACGATGCTGCGCGACGCATACGTGCCCGTGGAATACGGCGTGAGCGCGGTATCGCCATGCACGACCTTGATCTTTTGCAGCGGCACGTCGAGCACTTCGTTCGCGATCTGCGCGAGCGTCGTCTCCATGCCTTGTCCGTGCGAATGAATGCCCGCGCGCACTTCGAGCCCGCCATCGGCGGTGATGCGCACGGTCGCGAGATCGTAGCCCGGCACGACCGGCAGTCCCCATGATGCGAACACGGCCGTGCCATGCGCGGATTGCTCGGTGAACGTAGCGAAGCCGATGCCGACAAGACGCCCGTCCTTCTCGCCCGCCTTCTGCCGCGCGCGCCACTTCGGCACATCGAGTTGCGCCACTGCGCGCCGCAGGCTTTCCTGAAAGTCGCCGCTGTCGTAATGCTTCTTCACGACGTTGGTATAAGGCATGTCCGCGCCGCGCACGAGATTGTCGTGACGGACTTCCCACGCTTCGCGGCCGACTGCGCGCGCGATCGCATCCATCGTCAGTTCGATCGCGAAGCACACGCCCGTGCGCGCCACGCCGCGATACGGCAGAAAGCCCGGCTTGTTGGTCGCCGCGCATTGCGTGCGGCATCGATAGCCCGAGAAATCATACGGACCTGGAAGATTGCCGAGCGCCTGACCCGTTTCGAGGCCTATCGTGAAGGGCCATGCCGAATACGCGCCACCGTCGATCAGCAGTTCCGCATCGAGCGCGAGCAGGCGGCCGTTCTTGTCGGCATACGCGGTGAGTTCGTAATGATGCTGGCGCGAGTTCGCACCGGCGATCAGATGCTCGCGCCTGTCTTCGATAAAACGGAACGGCCGCTTATAGGTCAGCGCGAGCCACGCAATGCATAGCTCCTCCTGCTGCAGCACGCACTTATATCCGAACGCGCCGCCGACATCGGGCGAGATGACGCGCACTTGCGCATGATCGATACCCAGACACTGCGACAGCACCGTGCGAATCATGTGCGGCACTTGCGTCGACGTAATGACGACAAGTTGCCCATGCGTGTGGTCCCAATACGCGAGCACGGCCTTGCCTTCCATCGGCACCATGCACTGACGCGCGAGATCCACCTTCTGCCGCACGACGACGGGCGCATCCTTCGCACGCTCGTCGAAATTCACATCGGCCTTGAGGTCGAGAAAAAGATTGTCGGTCCAGTGATCGTGCACGCGCACATCCGTGCGTTCTCGCGCTGTAAAGGCATTCGCGAATGCGGGCAGTTCGTCGAGATCGAGTTCGATTTCCTCGGCGATGTCTTCGGCCTGCGCGCGTGTCTTGGCGAAGCACATTGCGACCGGTTCGCCGACGAAACGCACCTTGCCCGATGCAAGCGGCGGATGCGAAGACGCCTTGTACGACGGCAGACTCGAATCCGCGACGATATCGCTCGCGCCCTGCATGTCATCGCGCAAAATCACTTGCGCCGCAAAACGCTCCGGCTTGCCGATGCGCACGATACGCGCATGAGCAACGGGACTGCGCAGAAACGCGACTTCCTGCAAATCCGGAAACGTATAGTCGGCGACGAAGCGGCCTTTCCCATGCAGATGCCGTTCGTCTTCGCGACGTCTCACGCGCGCGCCGACACCCCCGCTCTCGACCGGCGCTTCCGCATGTTCCGTGCGTTCCGTGTGTTCCGTACCTTCCGTATGACTCATGCACACTCTCCGGGATCGGCGCTCAAACGGGGTAAGCGAGATCGTTGGCGATCATCGCCGTATCGTAGACCGCCTGTCTTTCCTTTAGCAGAAGAACGTTACCATTGCGCGCGAAGCGATCAAAAAGCCTGCCCGCCTGATGCAACGTGGTCGCGCCTTCGACGAGCGTCTGCAGCAGCATGTAATTGCTCTGCGCGACGATCTCCTCGTCATTCGCGTTCAGGATGCGCACGTTCGAGACGAAATGCAGCATCTGGCGCGGCGCGAACATCTGCGTGCGCGCGATTGCCACTGCACGGTCGCGCAGCATGTTGCGCCCTTCCGCATACACGAGCCCCACGGGAAAGCCGTTGGCCGCGTTTTCGTACTCGGTCACGCGATAGAGGCAGTTCTCGGTAAAGAACTCCGGCCAGCGCTCGATGTCGCCGCTATCCAGCGCCGCGCAATACTCGGCATGAAAATCCTCCACCGCGGCGCGCGCGATCAGCGCCTGGTCGTGCGCGATGGGCTGCTTCTCGAATCCTGGCAACATCTAGAACTCCATGACTTCACGATAATGTTTGTACATGGCGCGAATGGCAGCCTCGGAGATCAGGTTGTCCGCCGTGCCGATCTTGTCGCCGTCGAGCTTGATGATGCTGCGGTCGCTCGCCGAGCGGCGCACGCCTTCCTGAACGAACTTCATCGCTTCGTTGTCTTCGAGACCCAGAAAACCGGACGGTCCCATCAGATTGCCCTGGCGCAAGCGGTGCCGCACCATCTCGTCGCTGTCGTCCTCATAGCCGAACATGGTCCACAACATGATCATGCTGTTCGGGCCGTTCGGCACGATATGACGCACGCCGAGCGTATTCATCTCGCGCTGCACGATCAGGTTCGGCCAGATGGTCTGCATCGTGACGGACCATTCGGAATCGAACTCCTTGATGAACTCGAGGAAGCGCTCGTCGCGCAGCGTCATGCCATCGTGAAACGAGCGCATCTCCTTCTTCTTGTCTTCGTCGATGGTCGCATAGAGCGAATCGCTTTTCGCCGATGCCATCGTGCCGTGGATGCCGTACTTGCTGTCTGCGACCATCGCCGAGCGATTGCCCGCAACGAGCAAACCGAACACGACGAGAAACGAGTGCAGCAGCGTCGCGTGATACGGGTCCTTCAGGTTCTCGTGATACATCTTCCAGTTGCACGGCAACTCGTTCTTGTAGAAGCCGAGCACGCGCAAGGGCTTGCCGTTGAACACGGCATCGAAGTCCGTCAGGATCTCGGGCGTGAGATAGTCTTCGAGCGGCTCCATGTCGTGCGTGAAAGACGCGAACACCACGCCGTTGCGCGTCGCGACCGCGAGCTTCTTCAGTCCGTGCGCGTCGGTGCGAAACTCCTTCGGCATGCCGCCCAGCTTGTTCACGCCGCGCCGGAACGGCACGCCCTGAAGATTGCCCTTCAGGTCATACGACCATTGGTGATAAGGGCACACGAATTCCTTGTTATTGCCGCGGCTATGACGACAAAACTCCGCGCCGCGATGCGCGCATCGGTTCTCGAACACGTTGATCGAACCATCTTCCGCGCGCGATACGACGACCGGCGTCGGCCCGACATACGAACGCTTGTAATCGCCGGGATTCGGCACTTCGGCTTCGAGCGCGACGAAGTTCCAGGTGCGGCCATGAAAGATCCGTTCGACTTCGCGTGCATAGACTGCCTCGCTCGTGTACACCCAGTCCGGGATGCATTGCAGCCCTTCGTCCGGCCACGCGAGCCCTTCTATCGGCGGATTTTTTGCTTGCGGCGTATGAGCGCCGATGATCGTTTCAGACGAGTACACCTTGATCTCCCGATTGTGTTGAGCGAGTCAGCCGTTCGAGCTGGCGCAACTTGACGTTGGGGTCGGCGAGCAGGCCGGCATCGACCGGCGTCGCTTCTTCGACGAGCCGTCTGATCGCACGCAGCTCGCCGCCCTGATTGATCGCGAAGGCCTGAACGATGACGCTATCGCGCAGTCCCATGAGCACAGTCTTGCCGTCGGCGCCCGCGCGTTCGATCCATCCATCGACGGGTACGCCGGGCATGCCGAGCATCTGGATATTCCAGTCATATTGATCGGTCCAGAACCACGGTGTGGGCGCATACCGCACCGCTTCGCCTGCGATATTGCGCGCCGCGACGATCGCCTGCTCCTGCGCGTTTTGCCATGATTCGAGACGCGTCGCCTGATCGTTCGCGCCGTACGGAAAGTTCGCGCAATCGCCGGCAGCGTAGACGTCCGCTGCGGACGTGCGGCAATGCCGGTCCACGACGATACCGTTGCTCGTCACGATGCCCGCCGCCTTCGCGATGTCATCGTTCGGATGCTGGCCGATTGCGATCACGCACAAATCAAAGTGCTCCGCGCCGACTTGCACGCCTGTCGCATGTTCCTTGACTTGCAGTTCGTGCGCACCGAACACGAAGCGCACGCCGTGATGTTCGTGTTTGACGCGCAGACGATCCGCAAGCAACGGCGGCAACGCGCGGCTCAACAAGCTCGACGCCGTTTCGAAGACGCTCACGTCGAGACCACGCGTGCGCGCGCTGGCCGCGAATTCCAGACCGAGAAAGCCGCCTCCTATCACCGCAACCGAGCGTGCTGTTGCGAGGCGCGCGCGCAGTCGCATGGCGTCGTCGAGCGTGCGCAGATGAAACGTGTGCGGGCCATCGGGCACACTGGGCAAGCGGCGCACGCGTCCGCCGGTCGTGAAAAGGCAATGGTCGTAACGCAGCTCGCCGGTTCGTTCGAGCATGGCCACATGTCGCTGCGTATCGAGTTGCAGCAAGCGATCGTTGAGCCATTCGATGCGCGCCTCGCGATACAGATCGGCCGCATGCACCCAGCCTTTGAAGCAATCGGCATCGTCGTGTGCGGTGAGCACGTCTTTCGACAGCGGCGGCCTTTCATACGGCGCATGACGTTCATCGCCGACGAGCACGATACGTCCATCGAATGCGGCATTGCGCAACGCCTCGGCCGCGCGCGCTCCCGCTTGTCCCGCACCGATGATCAAAACGGTCTGCGTCATTCTTCGCTCCGCGCGTTCGATATCAAAGATCGACGAAGACTTCGCCGCCTTCCACCTGCACGCCGTACACGCGGATCGGCTGCGTGACCGGCGCGCATTGCGCGGCGCCCGTGCGGATGTCGAAACGCCCCTGATGCAGCGGACATTCGATGCAGCCGTCCTCCATATAGCCGTCGCTCAACAACGCGAACTGATGCGTGCAAACGTTATGCGTGGCGTGGACTTCGCCGTCGAGCAGATAGAGCGCGATGCGCTCCTCGCCGATCGTCACGCCGAGCGGCTCGTCTTCCACGAGATCGGCGAGTTTCGCCGCGAACTTGAGAGCCATCTGTCGCCCCTTCGAAAATTGCTCAGTATGCTGATGAACCTGATGGACGTATGCTAGCAGGACTTTTCGGCGAGTCAACCAGAACAAAAATAGTGGCTTTCCCGTAGACGATGGAGCGAGACGCGTCCGCCGCGCCGTCCCTCACCGGCTATGCGATGATTCGAAGCTCCGTCACGATCTCATCGCGTCATGCCCACCACGACCGCCACGCGCGCCGCCCACCTTCCTCTCGCAAGCATTGGCTTCATCCTTGCTTCGATGTTGTGTTTCGCCATTGTCGATACGCTCGCGAAGGCCGTCGCCCTGCACTATCCGGCAAACGAACTGACGTTCTTCCGGATGCTGTTCGGCCTCGTTCCTGCCTTCGCGGCGTGCTGTTTCGGCGACCGCTCCGTGATCGATCGCGTCCGGCGTCTCGACATCAAGGGACAGACCTGGCGCGCGCTCACGCTGCTCGGCGCGTCCGGCTTCTTCTTCGCGGGGCTGCCCTACATACCGCTCGGCGAGGCGGTGGCGATCGCCTACTCGGAGACGCTGCTGGTCGTCGTGCTCGCGCCGTTCATCCTCAAGGAGCATTTGACGACGCGCGCGGCGGTGGCCGCACTCATCGGCTTCGTCGGCGTGTTGCTCGTCGTGCGTCCGGGCGGCGGCGAATCGAACTGGCTCGGGCCGGTGCTGTTGCTTTCGAGCGCACTCTGCGGCGCGCTGTCGATCATCCAGATCAAACGCATTCGTCCCACAGACGATTCGCGCACCACGGTGTTGTTCTTCACTGCCGTGGGCACGGTCGTGACGGCCTGCACGCTCGCATTCAGCTGGAAGACGCCGACGCTCGACGCCCTTCTGCTCATGGCCTTGCTAGGCGCGCTTGCAACCGTCGGACAAATTCTGATGACGGTCGCGTTCCGGCGCGCCGATGCAGGCACGCTCGCGCCCTTCAATTACACGAGCATCGTGTGGGCGGCATTGTTCGCCTACATCGTGTGGGGCGAGACGATCGCGCCACTTTCGCTCGCGGGCATCGCGCTGATCGTCGGCAGTGCAATCGCGGTCGCATTGCAACGCAAGATTCCCGAAGGACCGATCGCCTGAATCACGATGACCGATACCGCAGACATTCGCTTCCTCCTCACGATTCAACGAAGCGGCAGCCTGGTCGCGACGGGCCGCACACTCGGCGTGTCGCCATCGGCCGTCTCGCAACGCCTGCAGCAACTGGAGAAAAAGCTCGGCACGCGTCTGATCGACCGCACCGCGCGCAAACTACATTTCACCGAAGAAGGCGCGTTGCTGTGCCAGCGCGGCGCCGATTTGATCGAGCAATTCGACGCGCTCTTCGATGAACTGCATACGCGTCGCGGCGGTCTCGTCGGTGCGTTGCGAATCAACGGGCCGCTCGGTTTCGGTCGGCGTTATCTCGCGCCGGTCGTCGCGGATTTTCAGCGCGATCATCCCGATGTCGATATCTCGCTCACGCTGTCCGATCAGCCGTTGACCGAGACGGCCGATCGTTTCGATGTCGTCGTGCATATCGGCGAGTTGCGTGCGTCGAATCTGATCGGTCACGCGATCGCGCCGAATGCGCGCTTTCTTTGCGCGTCGCCTGCGTTAGTCAGGCGCTTCGGCATGCCGGAAGCGCCGCAGGATCTCGCACATCTGCCGTGCATCGTGCTGCATGAGAACAGGGAAGATGCGTCGCTCTGGCACTTCAGCAAGGGCCGCACGAGCACGAGCGTGAGAGTCGCATCGAAGCTCGGTTGCAATGACGGCGACGTGATCCGCCGCTGGGCGCTCGAAGGACGCGGCATCGTCCTGCGTTCGGAATGGGACGTCGCCGACGACATCCGCAAAGGCACGCTGGTGCGGCTCCTGCCATCGTGGAAAGTGCCCGATGCGAACGTCGTCGCGCTCACGCGCAACCGCGCCGGATTGCCGCGCAGAACCCGCGAATTCATGCAGTATGTGCAGTCGCGCTTCAGACCTCATCCGCCCTGGCGCGAGTGATGATTCAGTCTGACTGAATCATGAAGTTAGCGAAGCTTAATCGAGCCCGACCTATAATCGGCACCATGGCTTCAGCAAGCTCGTCATGGAACAGCAAACGTGAACGATACGACATCGCACTATCCCAAGGCCGTTCTCTTCGATCTTCTCACCGCGTTGCTCGACTCGTGGACGCTATGGAACGAATCAGCCGGTTCGCCCGAGCATGGCCGGATCTGGCGCGCGGAATATCTGAAGCTCACATACGAATGCGGCGCGTACGTCGATTATGAAACGCTCGTGCAGCGGGCCGCGCGTAACGTCGGCTTGCCTGAACGCGCTGCCGCTTCGCTGCGGCAAAACTGGCAGACGCTCCAACCGTGGCACGGAGCGCAAGAAGCGCTCGAACGATTGCAACCGCACTGCAAGCTCGCGGTGGTCACCAATTGCTCTATTGCGCTTGGTCGCGAGGCTGCATCGATTCTGCCGATTCGTTGGGATGCAATCGTCACAGCCGAAGAGGCCGGTTTCTATAAGCCGAATGCGCGTCCTTATCTTCTCGCGCTGGACAAGCTCGGTATCGCCGCGCACGATGCAGCCTTCGTCGCGGGATCGAGCTACGACATGCTCGGCACGGCGCCTTTAGGTTTGCGAACGTATTGGCACAACCATATAAGCCTTGCGCCCGTTCCGGGCAGCACGGCCCCTGATATCGAATCTCCGACACTCGAAGCCCTTCCCGACTGGGCAAGCCGCTTCAACACGACATCATGAATCTCGACCAGCTCGATACACCCGCCGCCATCATCGATATCGCCGCCATGCAGCGCAATATCGATGCAATGCAGACACGCATGAACGCGCTCGGCGTGAAGTTCCGTCCGCATGTGAAGACGACGAAGTGTCTCGACGTCGTGCGTGCGCAGATCGCGGCGGGCGCGCAAGGCATCACCGTGTCGACGCTCAAGGAAGCCGAGGAATTCTTCGCGGCGGGCATCACGAACATTCTCTATGCGGTCGGCATGGTGCCTGCAAAACTGCCGCGCGCGATGGCACTTAAGAAACGCGGTTGCGCGCTTACGATCATCGCGGACAATGCGGCGGCGGCATCGGCGATTGTCGAGTTCTGCAAGGCGGCCAACGAAACGTTCGATGTGTGGCTCGAAATCGATACGGACGGACATCGCTCCGGCATCGCACCCGACGACGATGCGCTCATCGCTATCGGGCGCATTCTTCAGGAAGGCGGAATCGGCGTCGGCGGCGTGATGACGCATGCCGGTTCGAGCTATGAACTCAACGACCCCGAGGCGCTCGCCGCACTCGCCGAACAGGAACGCGCGGGCTGCGTGCGTGCAGCCGAACGTCTGCGTGCGGCGGGCATCGCGTGCAAGAGCGTAAGCATCGGTTCAACGCCGACCGCGTTTGCCGCAAGGCACCTCGAAGGTGTCGATGAAGTGCGCGCCGGCGTGTATGTGCTCTTCGATCTCGTGATGGCGAACGTCGGCGTATGCGCGACGAGCGACATCGCATTGAGCGTGCTTGCGAGCGTGATCGGGCATCAACCGGAGAAAGGCTGGGTCATCATCGATGCAGGATGGATGGCGATGAGCCGAGACCGCGGCACGTCGAAGCAAGCGCACGACTACGGCTATGGTCTCGCATGCGCGCTCGATGGCACGCCGCTCGCAGGCTGCACGCTCATCGGCGCGAATCAGGAGCACGGCATTCTTGCCATTGAAAATGCGGATGACATCGCGCGGCGCTTTCCGATCGGCATGAAGCTGCGCATTCTGCCCAATCATGCATGCGCGACCGGCGCGCAATATCCCGAGTATCACGCGCTCGCGAGCGACGGCAGCACAGTTGTATGGCCGCGCTTTCACGGCTGGTGATGACACGGGCGTTCAGTCCATCAACGCGCCGATAACCGCTGACGGATAACGAGCGCGCCGAACACGAGCCCCGCTGCAAGACTCGTGCAGCCGCTATAGCTGACGAGTCCGAGCGCCCAGCCTTCCTCGCCGACGATGAACCGCAGCGCCAACACAAGACCGCACCAGCCCGCGATACGAAACCCGCGTGCTTGCCCTGCACGAAGCTCGCGCCCGAACACGACTTCATGATGGCGTTCCATCGACATAGCCAGAAACGCGAATGCGATGACGCAGAAGACGATGGTCAAAAGATGCGTCACACGCGCTCCTCTTCACGCTGCGCCGTGGCGACACTCGCCGCCGCGCGCTTGTCCAGACGTTTCATGCTCGGACGATGTCGCGCAACGCGCAAGGCCAACACGGCATGCAGCGCGGCGAACGCCCACATCATGAGATCGAAGCCCGCGAAGACCCAATCGCCCTGTGCGACGCTGCGCCACACAGGCCGGTTCGTCGTGAGCGCGTTGAGCACGGGCAGCAGCGCGAGCATCGCCGTGGCAAGCCACAACAGTTCGATCCACGCGCGCTTCGCGGGCCGCGCGATCGCGTAAAGCAACGTCGCGCCCCAGATCGCGAAGAACAGGTTGATCTCGGCGTTATCGCGCGCGGCAATGCCGGCCGGCAGCAGACGATTGCCCCAGAAGAAGCCCGTCATTGCGACCGATAGCCCCGCGATGCTCGCGATATTCAGACGCTCGACCACGCGAAAACCGAAGTAAGGCCGCGCGGGATCGGGCAGCTTCTGACGGCGCTTCACTGTCCACATGACGAGGCCCGTGCCGACCATCGCCGTGCCCGTCAGACTGACGATGAAATACAGCCAGCGCAATTGCAGATCGCTGAAGCGTCCAAGATGCAGCGCGTACAGCACGCCGCGCGTTTCGGCCGCGCCGCCGACGCCGTCCTTCACGTCGATGAGTTTGCCCGTCACGCCATCGAAGAGCATGTATTGCGGGCTCATCGACACGCGCGACGCCTCGCCGCGCGAAACCGCGACGCGCGCCGTGCTGTCGCCGGGATTCGTGATCGTCACGCGGCCGACCTTGTCGCGGCCCCAGCGGGCTTCGGCCTGGCGCACCATCGCATCGACGGGCGCGAGTTCGGCTCTCTGTCCCGACGGCTTGCCGGGCTGGATGAACGCGCTCAGTTGCGATGTCATCGTCTGGCGCCCGGCCGGCGTCTTGAACGCGGTCTGCGCGCCCCACGGCATGTACATCGCCATCAGCGTGACGAGGCCGGTGTACGTGATCATCGCGTGAAACGGCAGGCCGAAGACGGAGAGCGCGTTATGCGCATCGAGCCACGAGCGCTGCCCCTTGCCCCAGCGAAAGGTGAAGAAGTCCGTGAAGATTTTCTTGTGCGTGATGACACCGCTCACGATCGCCACCAGCATGAACATCGTGCAGAGTCCCGCGAGCCAGCGGCCCCACAGCACCGGCATGTAATAGAACTGGAAATGGAAGCGATAGAAAAATTCGCCGCCGAGTGTTTGACGTGCGCTCGTGCGCTTGCCCGTCGCCGGATCGAAGCTCGCTTCCTCGAAAGTGCGCTTGCCGTTCGCCGCGCCCGGCGTGCGCCAGAACGAACCGATCACGCTCGTGCGCCCGTTCGGAAGATCGAAGCTCCATTGCGGACTGCCCGCGGCGATCGTGCCGAGCGTCGCCGCGACGCGCTGCGCCACGAGCGCCGGATCGGCGACTTCGCGCTGCTGCGGCTGCTCGGGCCGCATCCATTGCGAGATTTCGTCCTTGAAGTAGCTGACCGTGCCGGTGAGGAACATCGCGTACAGAATCCAGCCCGCGAACAGGCCGGCCCAGATATGCAGATCCGACATCGTCTGGCGAATGCCGCGGGCCTTCGGCTGCGCGCGCCGTGCAGCCTTCACGATGCGTTCCCCGCCGTCCAGACGTTCCACGCCGCGAGCAACAACGGCAACGCCGCGACGAGCAGCCCGCACCATGCGCGCCGCGCGCTGCGCACCGCGAACACCCAGATCACCGCGCACACATACACGATGAAGCTCGCGAGCATGCCCGTCAGCACGGCTTGCGGCTTGCTCATCGGCAAGACGAGCGCGGCCACGCTGGTGAGCGCGGCGAGCGCATAGCCGCCGAAAATAGCGGCGACGATGCGCGAGACCAGCGGCCCGTGTCTGCCGATGACGCGCATGGGGCCGGCTTCCATCGCCGTGGGGTGTGTTCTCAAATCGGTTCCTCAAACTACGGCGCGGTCACGAAGGCGACGAAGCCGGTCGTTCCCGTGGGACGGAATCGCGATGCTGGCGCGTTCGCCGCGTCGAATGATGCCGGCGCTGTCGTGACGATGCCGCCGTTCAGGCGCGGCCGATGTGGAAGAGGCCCAAACCGTGATGCGTCGTCTTCATCCGCCGAATGGCGAAGTCGCGTAAATGATAACGATTATCAATAACAGCGACGGACGTTGTCAAGCGACGCTTAAATGAGCGATGCGGGAGCCGGGTCGGGTGCGGCTTATTCCTCGCCCGTCACCCATTTTCTGGTGGCGTGATAGCCGCGCTTCGACGCGTCCGCGACGGCGTGGCCCGCGGACTTCGCGCCGTTTCCGACCGCGTGAGCGGCGTCGCGGGCGGCATGGCCCGTCTGCCGTCCGGCCGACTTGACGTCTTCCTTGAACTCGTGCGCGCCCTCGGCGAGGCTGGCATGCGCGAGCGGACTCAGCGCAGTGAGCGCAACGAATGCGATAGGAAGGATGAGAGGCGTGATCTTTTTCATGCGCCCGATTTTCGCACACTGCGGCGGCGTGGCGCGGCGTCGCTCGGTCAACGAATCGCTCGAAGCGGCATTCAAGAAAGTGCGCGCGACTGCCGTAATCGAAGAGACATTCAGCGCGTCTTCGGGACGCTTCACATTGACCGGAGGCTTCGTTGTCCAGCGCAATCGCATGGGTCTTCGTGCTCGCCATGTCGTGCGCGGCGGGCGGCTTGCTGCTGTGGGGCCGCGGCATCCACAAGCGCGATATGCACGTCGCGAAGCAATTCTTCGAACGCCGGACGCAGCGGCCGGAAGCCGCGTCGTGGATCGCCGCCGAACTCGACGATCTCATGCGCCGCTCCAACGTGCAAAATCCGCGTGCGGCATTGACGCTCTGGGCGCTGATCACAGGCGTCGTGTCGTTCGTGTGCTCGACGTGCGTCGCGCCCGCGCTGGGCTTCGTGGCGGTCGTGTTCTCCGCGCTGTGCTTCGTTGCGCTGCTCGTACGGCGCGCGCAGAAACGCCGCGTGCGTATCGTGCGCCAGTTGCCTTCGTTTCTCGAAGAGATCGTGCGTCGCGTCACGAACGGCGACAGCGTTCCGGCCGCGTTTCAGTCGGCCGCGGCGCACACGCAGGCGCCGCTTGCCGAGTGCCTCGAACAGGTCATGCCGCGTCTGCGCAACGGCATGGACATCGATCAGGCCCTCGCGACGGTGGCGCGCATTTATCGCGTGCAGGAGTTCGAATTGATCGGCGCGGTGCTGCGCATCTCGATCAAGTTCGGCGGCCGCGCAGATGTGATGCTCGAACGCATGGCCTCCTTCATGCGCGAACTCGAACGGGCGGATGGCGAACCGGTCGCCATGTCGACCGAAGCGCGCCTGTCGTCGTGGGCGCTCGGGCTGTTGCCCGCGTTGTTCGGCGGCGCGCTCATCGTGCTGAATCCGGAATATTTCCAGTCGATGTGGGCCGACACGCTCGGCAGAAGACTTGTGTACGGCGCGCTCGGCCTTCAGGCGCTCGGCGCGTACCTGCTCTATCGCCTCGCGCGGCAGCGGTCCTGAAGTGGCGTCGGCGGCGAGTGCGATGTAAAGCGCGACGTCAACGCAAGCGGCACGGCGCTTGCGTCGCTCGGAGCATCCGTTCACACGCTCCGGAGAAGCACATGCATATCGTCTGCCACATGATGTCGTCGATCGATGGCCGCAGCCTGACCGACAACTGGAACCTTCCTTTCGCATCGCCGACCTACGAAGAGACCGCCGCACGTTTCAAGGCCGACGCATGGGCGTGCGGCCGCGTCACGATGCAGGAAATCTCGCACGGCAAGGACCGCGACTATCCGCGCGGTCTCGCCAAACAACCCATACCGCGCACGGATTATTTCGCCCGACGCGATGCGAGCCAGTACGCCATCTCGATCGACCCGAAAGGACGCGTTGCATGGAAGAGCGACACGGCGCTCGACTCGCATATCGTCGAAGTGCTGGCCGAGAGCGTCGAGGACGATTACCTCGCGTATCTGCAATCGATCGGCGTGTCGTATGTCTTCGGCGGCCAGGACGACATCGAACTTGCGCGCGTGGTCGCTACGCTCGAACGCGAGCTGAAGATCGACAAGTTGATCGTCGAAGGCGGCGGGCATGTGTCGGGCGCGTTCGTCAATGCGCAACTCGCCGATGAAGTCAGCGTGCTGCTGGTTCCGCTCGTCGATGGCCGCGAGGCGCACACGTCATCGTTCGAAGTGGCAATGGACGAATGGAAAAAGCCCGCGTATCTGAAGCTCGAATCGGTCGAGACGCTCGATCACGACGTCGTGTGGATTCGCTACACGCGCAAGACCTGAAGCCTCGGGATTTACCCGCGACAGGACGGCCCGGGCGCAAAAAACGCGGCTTGCGTTGTTATAATCCTCTCATTCCGCGACCAGAACATAACATCCCTCGCGCCGTCCCGATGGCCAAGAACGACCGCATGCGCGCGCTGTCGAGCGCGCTCGAAAAACAAAACGTGATGCGCCTGCGCGATGCAGCCGCATTGCTCGGCGTGTCGGAAATGACGGTGCGCCGCGATATCGCCGCGCACCCCGGCCAGTTCACGTATCTCGGCGGCTATATCGTCAGCGCCGCCGACGTGCCCAACGCGGGCTACACCATCGAGGAAGAGAAAGATCATTTCGCGCAGGCGAAGGCGGTCGCATCGAGCCATGCGGCGCGCTTGCTCGTGGATAACGACACCATTTTCATCGACTGCGGCACGACGCTGACTACGCTCGCGCGGCAGATTCCCGTCGAGATGCATCTGACGGTCGTGTGCTATTCGCTCAACGTCGCGGAGATTCTGCGCCGCAAGCCGAACGTGCGCATGATTCTGCTTGGCGGCGTGTATGTGCCGTCGTCGGAGTCGTTTGCGAGCGACGAGAGCGTCGAAACGTTGCGGCGCATGGGCATCAACAAGGCGTTCATGTCGGCGGGCGGCGTCGATGAAGCGCGCGGCGTGACGTGCTGGAACTTTCACGAAGTCGCCATCAAACAGGCTGCGATGGCGAGCGCCGTGGAGCGGCATCTTGTTGTCGATGCGAGCAAGTTCGGCAAGGTCAAGGCCGTGCGTTTCTCGCAGTTGTCGGAGTTCGATTCGGTGATCACCGAAGACGGCCAGAAGCCGCGCAAACGTAGCTGATTCCGCACGTTTTTGCAGCGCCAATGACAAAGGCCCGTTCATGATGAACGGGCCTTGTTGTTTGTACCGCGCTTACTTACTGCCTGCGCCCCAACGCGAACAACGTGCCCGCGACGAGAATGAACGCGCCGATGATCACCTTCTGCCACGTACTCGGCACGCCGATGAGAATCAGCACGCTATTGATGAGCGTAACGAGCACGACGCCCAGCAACGTGCCCACCACCGTGCCCGTGCCGCCCGTGATGCGCGCGCCGCCGAGAATCACCGCCGCGATCACATCGAGTTCCGTGCCGACGAGATCGAACGGATTGGCGAGCCGGTTCGTCGATACGTGCAGAATGCCCGCGACGCCCGCCAGCAAGCCGGTATAGCCGAACACGAACAGATGAATCGCGCGCAGGTTGTAGCCGAGCCGCTCGGCGATCGCGAGACTGCCGCCCATCGCGTAGACGCCGCGGCCCATCATCGTGCGATTGAGCAGCCACCATGTGACCACCGCCGCGATCACGAGCGCGAGCACGGACACCGGCAACACGGCGCGCAAGCCGTCGGACGTGTGATAGAAAAACAGCGGCAGGCGGCCGAACGTATCCATGCTGTGCGGAATGTTCATGAAGAACTGCGTGCCGACGAACGTCAGCAGCAAGCCGCGATACAGATACTGCGTGCCGATGGTCACGATCAGCGACGGCGCCTTCAGCCGGTGCACCAGCACGCCGTTGATCATGCCGAGCAGCACGCCGCCTATCGCGCCCGCAATCAGGATCAGCGCGAACGGGCACTCGGGCCACCACGCGAACACGGCTTTGGTGATCGAGTACATCGTGAGTGCGGCGATTGCCGTGAACGATACGTCGATGCCGCCCGACGCCAGCACGACGAGCGTGCCAAGCGCGAACAGCGACACGGTCGTCGCGGAATGCAGCAGGTCGAACAGCGTGGCGAACTGGAAGAAGCGCGGATTGATGCCGCCCACGATCAGGCACGTCACGAGGATCAGCCCGGCCGTGAACCACTCGGGATTGCGCATCAGTTGCGTGTACAGGTTGCCCTTGCGCACACGCGGCGTGACGTCGCTCACGGCTTGCGGCATCGTCTCGCTGCGTGTGCGGCGGATGGATTCGCTCATGCTCATGCTGCCTCTGAAAGTAGCGCGTGATAAAGATCGGCTTCGTTCAAGCGGTCCGCGCGATATTCGTTCGCGATGCGGCCTTTCTTCATCATCAGAATACGGTCGCAGTTTTGCAGCAGTTCGGGCAAATCGTCGCTGATCAGGATGATGCCGATCCCCTCCTTCGACAGCCGCTGCATGATGCGATAAATGATGTCCTTCGATCCCACGTCCACGCCGACCGTGGGTCCGTGCAGAATCAGCACGCGCGGATCGATCGCGAGCCAGCGGCCGATCAACACGCGTTGCTGGTTGCCGCCCGAAAGCGATTGCACGGGCTTGTCGACATCGGGCGTGGCGATCTGCAAGTCCTTCACGGTGCGCTCGGCGAGTTCCTGCGCACGCTTGCGGTCGATCTGGCCGAAGCGGTCGCGCAAGCTCGAAATCATCGCGGTCACGACGTTGTCGCGGATCGGCTTGTCGAGGAACAGCCCTTCGTTCAGGCGGTCTTCCGGCACATAGCCGATACGTTGCGCCTTCGCATCCGCAGGCGAGTGCAGCCGCACGCGCATGCCGTCGAGCGTGACCGTGCCGAGATCCGCCGGCGCAACGCCTGCCAGCGCGCGCGCGAGTTCGTTGCGGCCGGAATCGAGCAGACCCGTCACGCCGAGAATTTCGCCCTTGTGCAGCTTGAACGACACATCCGCGAACTGGCCTTTGCGGCCGAGCGCGTTCACGTCGAGCACGACTTGCGATGCGCCTTCCGCGCCTTCCGCACGATAGCGTTCCGTCGACAGATGCTTGCCCGTCATGAGTTCGCTGATCTGCGCCTTGGTGTAGTTTTCGATCGGGCCCTGCGCCATCTTCTGGCCATCGCGCAGCACGATCACTTCGCCGCCGATCGCATAGCATTCGTCGAGCTTGTGGCTCACGAACAGCACGGCGACGCCTTCCGCGCGCAGCTTCGCCAGCACGGCGATGAGGTTATCGACTTCCTTCTGCGTGAGCGAGGTCGTCGGCTCGTCCATGATGACGAACTTCGCCTCGCTCGCAATGGCGCGCGCAATCGCGACGAGCTGACGCGTTGCGAGCGGCAACTGTTCGATCAATGTCTTCTGAAAGTTCGCGTCGCCGGGCAAGCCGACAGCTTCGAGCGCGCGCGCGGCAGTCTCGGCGAGCGCGCGGCGATTGAAGGTGCGCGCGAGCTTGCCCGCATGCTCGGCAAGCTCCGACGTCAGCGCGACATTCTCGGCCACGCTCATGTTCGGCAGCAGCGACAAGTCCTGATAGACCGTTTCGATGCCTGCGGAAAGCGATTCGAGCGGCGTGAGTTTTGCGTGCCGCGCGCCTTCGATCACGAGTTCACCTTCATCGGGCGGTTGCGCGCCCGAGATGATCTTGATCAGCGTGCTCTTGCCGCAGCCGTTCTCGCCCAGCAAGTGATAGATCTGTCCGCGCTCGAACGCGAGACTCACGCCACGCAGCGCATACACGCCGGTAAAGCGTTTATGGATATTGACGACTTCGAGAAGCGGTGTCTCTTTGGTCATGGCTCGATTCATTCGTGCGGCGCGTGTCCGTTAAGGCACACGCGCCCGGCACAACATCAGAAGTTGTATTGCTTGTAGTTCGTCTTGTCGACATCGACCCAGCCGGTGCCGCGCACGATCACGCCCTTGCCCGGCCCTTTGCTCACCGTCACCTTGTTATAACCGGTGATGCCGAGGTCCGCGCCGTTCTGCACTTCCTTGCCTTCGACGAGCATTTGCGCGACCTTGTTCATCGCCAGACCGGCGAGCTTCGGATCCCAGAACGCGATGCCGTTGATCGCGCCGCTTTCGAGGAACTTGGCCGCTTCGGTGGGTAGGCCCGTGCCGTACACGCAAATCTTGCCGACCTTGCCCGCTTCCTCTACCGCGCGGCCAATGCCGATCACATCCAGCGACGACGAGCCCTGGAAGCCTGTCAGGTCCGGATGCTTGCGCAGCACTTCCTTCGCAACCTGATAGGCGCGCTCGCCGTCGTTGTTGGTTTCGAGCTTCGGCTCGACGAGATCCATCTTCGAATACTTGGCCTTCGCGTTGCCGATGCCGCCATCGGCCCATTGCACCTGCGAGCGGCTGCCGAGCGAGCCGACCAGCACGGCCCACTTGCCCTGCTGACCCATGCACTTGGCAAGACGCTCGTTCAGGCCCGCGCCATAAGCGGTATTGTCGAAGGCTTCGATATCGACCTGCGTGTTCTTGGCGTTGTCCGCTTCATGCGTGACGACCTTGATGCCGCGATCCATCGCCTTCTTGAGCGCGGGTTCGAGCGTCGGCGGATCGTACGGCACCACGGCGATCGCGGTGACCTTCTTCGCGATCAGATCTTCGATGATCTTCAGTTGCTGCGCGGCGTCCGCGCGGCCCGGTCCCGTCTGATACACGGTGATGTTCGGATTGGCCTTGCCGAACTCCTTCACGCCTTCGTCCATGCGGTTGAACCAGTTGATGCCGGTCACCTTGACGACGGTCACGATGGTTTCGTTCGTTGCAGCCTGCGCCGCCGCGATCGCGCCAGCGGCCAGTGCGACTGCCGTGAGCGCGGTGGCGAGTTTGTTGAGCTTCATTGTGTCGTCTCCTTTATGTATCGATTGGTCTCTTAAATGCTACGCAACACTATCGTCCCGTCGATGCGGGCGGCGGCGGAACCTGGCGCTTGGGCGCAGCCCCGCCGATGCCGAAGATCGCGCGCACGCGCTCGCCGCCCGCGAAAGCGAGCGATGCAAGCAGCAGAAAACCCCACGCGCAATCGCCGAAAAACTGCGATACGCCGAGCAGATTGAACAGGCTCGACAGAAATTGCAACACGGTCGCGGCGAGAAACACGCAGACGATGCGCCCGTAGCCGCCCGCCGGATTCACGCCGCCCATCACCGCGATCAGGATCGCGATCAGCAGATATGAATTGCCGTAGTCCCATTTCGCGCTCGACGTATGCGTCGCGCTGATGAGACCCGCGAGCGACGCGAGCGTGCCGCACAGACCATACGTGACGATCAACATGCGCGCGCGCGGAATGCCCGCATAGAACGCAGCCTTCGGGTTCGTGCCCATCAGATAGAGACGCAGACCGAATGGCGTGCGCTTCAGAATCCAGCCGAGCAGCAGCACGGCGGCGATGAAGATCCACAGCGAAATGGGCACTTGCAGGAAGGTGCCGTTGCCGATGCTGGAGAGCGGATCGACATATTCCACGCGCACCGATGCGCCGTTGCTCAGCACCACCGCAATGCCCGTAAAAAGCAATTGCGTGCCGAGCGTGCAGAGAATGGGCGTGAGTCTGAGCTTCGCGATCACGACGCCGTTCAGCACGCCGCCCACCAATCCGATCAACACGACGATGCACACGAACACGCCCGTATAGAGCGCGGGCGAATCGTCGCCGGAGACCATGTGCGGCAGCAGCATCGCTGCGACCATGCCGGAAAGGTTCGCGAGCCCGACGCCCGACAAGTCGATGCCGCCATTGCCCGACACCATCGACAGCATGATGCCGAGCGCGAGCAAACCGAGCTCGGGCAACTGGCCGCCCATCGACTGAAGGTTGTCGATATCGAGGAACTGGCCATGCGACATCCACGTCGCGACGAGCACCACGAGAATGTTCACGCCGATCAGGAAGTTGAACTGGCGATCCTGAAACCAAACCGGCCGCTTCGACGGCCCCGTCGACGACTTCATTGTGTCACGCTCCTGTCCGCCAGCACCGCGTTGATTTCATCGAGACGCGGCATCGACGGCGCGGTGCCCGGGCGCGTCACCGAAAGGCTCGCGAGCGCGCAACCGAAGCGCACGGCATCGAGCGGGCTGTCGCCGCGTGCGAGCGCCGCCGCGAAACCGCCGGTGAAGCCGTCGCCCGCGCCTGCGGTCTCGACCACGCGGCCGCAATCGAACGCAGGCACAAGCGTCGATTCGTTCGCCGTATGCAAGAGCGCACCCGCTTCGCCGAGCGTGACGATGACCGCGCGTGCGCCCTTCGCGAGCAATACGTCGGCGGCGCGGCGTGCATCATCGACATGGGCGATCTCGATGCCCGTCAACGCGGTCGCTTCCGTTTCGTTCGGCGTGATGTAGTCGCACAGCGGATAGATGTCGTCCGTCAATGGCAACGCGGGCGCGGGATTGAAGACCGTGGTCACGCCATGCTTGCGCGCGAGTTCGAGTCCACGGCGCGCAGCCGGAATCGGCTGCTCCAGTTGCGTGACGAATACGCCCGCGCTCGCGATGTCGGCCTCGATCGCCTCGACGTCCTCAGGCACGAGCGTGCCCGCCGCGCCCGCCGCGACGATGATCGCGTTGCCGCCCGTGTTCTCGTCCACATAGATATGCGCGGCGCCCGTCGCGACGTCGTTCATGACGGTTGCGCGCGACGTGATGCCTTCGGCGTCCCACGTTGCCTGCGCGATCTCGCCGAATGCATCGGCGCCGATGCGCGTGCAGAAGATCACGTTCGCACCCGCGCGCGCGGCGGCCACCGCCTGATTCGAACCTTTGCCGCCCGGTCCCATCTTGAACGCGGAGCCCGCGACAGTCTCGCCGAGCAAAGGCATGCGTTGCGCGCGAAACGCGAGATCGGTGACATAGATGCCGAGAATGACGACGCTTTTCATCGCGTGCCTCCTTCCGGTGCGTCCGGCGCAAGCTGCACGCCCTTCTTGAAGATGAAGCAGCCGTAACCGCGCGCTTCGCCGGTTGCGATCACGCAGTACGCATTCTTTGCGCGCTCGTAAAACGCGAAACGTTCGATGGCCGCGAACGGTTGCACGCGGCCTTCGGCGTCATCCACTTCGCGTTGTGCCTCGCGCTGCACGGCGGGCAAAGTGGTTGCATCGCCAACTATCTCCATGCGGCCGGCGGGATCGTCGACGAACGTATCGAGCGGCAGCACCGACAACACCGCGCGCACCGCACGCGGCGCATTCGCGCCGTCCAGGCGCAGGACGCGGCCCAACACGGTTTGCCGCGCGACGGAATCGGCGGGGAAATGAGCATCGCAGATCACTACTTCGTCACCGTGACCCATCGCGGCAAGCGCGTACAGGATGTCGGCGTTCAGGAGCGGATCGATATTCTTCAGCACAGCGTCTCCTTCATGCTTGGGCGCGTCCCGTATCGGGATCTACGCCTCGATCAAATCGGTAATCAATCTCCGTACGGAACCCAGATGTTCTTCACCTGCACGGCCTGACGAAGGAACGGCAAGCCTTCGCTCGCGGCGTCGTGCCAGTCGAACACGCGGCCCTGATCGACGAACGTGCGCTTCAGATTGCCGACAGACTCGCGCTCGGCCAGCGTCGACAGCGTAGCGCCGTTGAAGCACCAGAGCGCATCGACGTCATCGTGTTGCGCGAGCGTCTGCGTGAGCGAACGCGCGTCGCCGGTCACGATGTTCAACGCGCCGCCCGGCACATCCGACGTCTCGACGACCTGATAGAAGTCCGTCGCCATCAACGGGCACGTTTCGCTCGGCACCGCGACCACGCGATTACCCAGCGCAAGCGCGGGCGCCACCAGCGACACGAAGCCGAGCAACGGCGCTTCATCCGGGCACACGATGCCGATCACGCCGAGCGGCTCGTGCATTGCCAGCGCAACGCCATGCAGCGGCGGTGCATGCACCGCGCTGTCGTACTTGTCGGCCCACGCGGCATACGTGAAGAAGCGGGCGATCGATGCATCCACTTCGCGCTTCGCATCGCGCTCGCTTGAACCGGCACGCGCGACGAGTTGCCTGGCGAATTCATCGGCGCGTGCGCTCAGATTCTCCGCGAGGTAATACAGCACTTGCGCGCGATTATGCGCACTTGCCGACGACCACTTCGTCATACCGCGCGCAGCGGCCACCGCATTGCGAATGTCCTTGCGACTACCCTCGCCCACTTCGCCGACGATCTCGCCTGCAGGCGAGCGCACGAGTCGCGAATAACCGCTGTCGGGTCGGGCCTGCTTGCCGTTGATGAACAGCTTGGCCGTTCGATCCAGCGCGCTGACGACGCCCGAATCGGTCAACGAATCGGGCTGCGCCTGAGGCGATTTCGTTTCGCCGCGAACCGGGAGCTTCGCCCATGCGCGCGGTTTCAGATATTCGTAGATGCCCTCGCGTCCACCTTCACGCCCGAAGCCGGATTCGCGATATCCGCCGAAGCCCACGGCTGCATCGAAGAGATTGGTCGCGTTGATCCACACGACGCCGCATTGCAGGCGCGGCGCGACATCCAGCGCGCGGCTGATGTTCTCGCTCCAAACGCTTGCCGCAAGCCCGTAGCGCGTGTTGTTCGCGAGCGCGACGGCTTCTTCCGGCGTGCGAAAGCTCATCGTGACGAGCACGGGTCCGAAGATTTCCTCCTGCGCGAGCGTCGATGCGGGCGACACATTGGTCACGAGCGTCGGCGGGAAGAATGCGCCGCCATCGGGCAAGGTTGCACGCGGCGATTGATAAATCTCGCAGCCTTCGCCCGCACCTTTATCGACGAGCGAACGGATACGTTCGAGCTGCACTTCGTCGATGACCGCGCTCATGTCGATGCCCTTGTCGAGCGACGTGCCGACGCGCAGCGTATCCATGCGGCGCTTGAGCTTCTCGACGAAGCGCGCTTCGATGCCTTCCTGCACGAGCAGACGCGAGCCCGCGCAGCACACTTGTCCCTGATTAAACCAGATCGCATCGACGACGCCTTCCACGGCGCTGTCGAGATCGGCATCGTCGAACACGATGAAGGGCGACTTGCCGCCGAGTTCCAGCGTCAGCGACTTGCCCGAGCCCGCCGTGCTCGCACGAATCTGGCGGCCGACTTCGGTCGATCCCGTGAACGCGATCTTCGCGACGCGCTTGTGCTCGACAAGCGCCGCGCCCGTGCGTCCGTCGCCCGTGACGACGTTGAGCACGCCCTTCGGCAAGCCCGCGCGATGCGCCAACTCAGCAAACAACAGCGCGGTGAGCGGCGTGAATTCGGCGGGCTTCAGCACGACCGTGTTGCCGAGCGCGAGCGCCGGCGCGATCTTCCACGAGAGCATCAGCAGCGGAAAATTCCACGGCACGATCTGACCGATCACACCGAGCGGCGCCCAGTCGGCAAACTCTTTGTCCTGCAACTGCGCCCAGCCCGCATGATGCAGAAAATGCCTTGCTACAAGGGGGATATCGATATCGCGCGACTCGCGGATCGGCTTACCGTTGTCGAGCGATTCGAGCACCGCGAACAGACGGCTGTGCCGCTGAACCATGCGCGACAACGCGTAGAGATGACGTGCACGTCCCGCGCCGCCGATGGCTTGCCAGCCTTCGAGCGCATCGTGGGCGGCTTGCACGGCGGCATCGACATCGGCGTTATCGCCCTGTGCGATCGACGCGAGCACGCGGCCCGTTGCGGGTTCGCGCGAATCGAAGTGCTCGGCGTCGCTTGCACGCCATGCGCCGTTGATGAAATGACCGAAGCGGCCGTCGTGCTGATCGAGCCATGCGCGCACGGCGCGATCGTCTTCCGGTGCGGGTCCGTATTCCATCGAGGAGAAGTATTCGGCAACGCTCATGAGGCTTATTAGGGAAAAGTCTTGCGATTCAGGCGACGGGATGGCGATTGAACGCCGAATAGCGTCCGCTCACGTGATGTTCGAGCTGGCGTTCGATATCCGACAGCAGACTCGACGCGCCGATGCGGAACAGCTCCGGTTCGAGCCATTCGCGACCGAGCTCTTCTTTCATGAGGATCTGATATTCGAGCACCGACTTCGCCGTGGACACGCCGCCCGCCGGCTTGAAGCCGATCAGAACGCCCGTGCGCGCGAGGTACTCGCGGATCATGCGCACCATGACGAGCGACACGTCGAGCGTCGCGTTGACGCCTTCCTTGCCCGTCGAGGTCTTGATGAAATCGGCGCCGGCCATCATGCAGATCATCGACGCCTTCGCGACGTTCGACAGCGTGCGGATATCGCCCGTCGCGAGAATCGCCTTGACGTGCGCGTCGCCGCAAGCCGCGCGGAAATCGCGCATTTCGTCGTAGAGCGCTTTCCAGTTGCCGGTCAACACATGCTCGCGCGTAACGACGATATCGATTTCCGCCGCGCCATCCGCCACCGACGCCTCGATCTCGCGCAACTTCAACGCATGCGGATTGAGGCCGGCGGGAAAGCCTGTGGACACGGCGGCAACCGGAATGCCGCTGCCTTGCAACGCGTGCACGGCGGTTTTGACGTAGCGGTGATAGACGCACACTGCGCCGGTCGTGATCGATGCGGGCGCCATGCCGAGCGAGTCGAGCAGATCGTCGCGCAGTGGACGGCGTGCTTTCGCGCACAGGCGCTCGACGCGTCCGGGGGTGTCGTCGCCGTTGAGCGTGGTCAGGTCGATGCAGGTGATGGCCTTCAGCAGCCATGCCGCCTGCGCATCTTTCTTGACCGCGCGGCGCGTGCCGAGCGTCGATGCGCGGCGCGCCACCGCCGACTGGTTCACACGCAGGCCGTCGAGCCATGCGAGATCGAACGGCACGCCGGGATTGCGGGCGCTTGTGTGGGCCTGAGCCTTGCCAGGCCACGCGACGATGGACTTCGTTGCAGTTTCCAGCATGAGATCGGTGTGCCGGCGTCTTGTGCGACGCACAACAGTTTTTGATAGATTGATCTCAGTTTATATCACTTTTGTTAGGATCGTAACATAGGGAAAGTTCGTAGAAGGGGGGTGAATGCGAGTACGGACGCGGACTGACGCTTGGCTTTTATCCCTGCATGGCTTCGGCCAGATCGAAAACCACGCCCTTAGATTGCAAGCATGTTCGGATAAGCTTGAGTCCGCGCAAACCCGATAAACCCTATAAACCGACTAACCGAGGAAACCGTCCGTCGTGAGACTCGTTGCCGTGACTGCCTTCGCTTTGGCGGTGGCTTTAGCGATTTTTACCGCGCCGTGTCTCGCGGCCGATGTCGGCTTCGAAAAGATCGAGATCGCCGATGGTGCGGAACCGCCGCTGACGGTCGGCATCTGGTATCCCACCGATGCGCCGGCCAGCGAACATGCTTCAGGCAATCACACGCAAACAGTCGCACTCGACGCGCCCGTCGTAGGCGATGGACTGCGGCTCATCGTGATGTCGCACGGCGGCGGCGGTTCATACGATAGCCACTACGACACGGCCCTCGCGCTCGCGCATGCGGGCTTCGTCGCGGCGGCGGTGAGCCATGCCGGCGACACTTACGATGATCAGACTCACGTTCTGGAGCCATGGCGTCGCACGGCGCAGCTTCATCGACTGGCGGATTTCATGCTGAATGAATGGTCCGGTCACGCGCATCTCGACGAAACGCGCATCGGTGCGTTCGGTTTCTCGAACGGCGGCTTCACGGTACTCGTGGCCGCAGGCGCCACGCCCGACCTTTCGGCGATCGCGCCATACTGCCGCGCGCATGCAGAGCACGATTTATGTCAGGCGTTGCAGCACGCAGGTGTCGATCCTGACCGGGCCGCGCATGCGCCCGCAGGCGCGTGGGTTCACGATCCCCGCATCAAGGCTGCGGTCATCGCCGCTCCGGCTTTCGGCTTCGCCTTCGGACGCGCGGGTCTGAGCGACGTGCGCATCCCGATCCAGCTCTGGCGCGCAGCCGACGATCATCATCAGCCACATCCCTACTATGACGAAGCCGTGCGAATGAACCTGCCGCGCGCGCCGGAGTATCACGTCGTCGCACACGCGGGACACTATGATTTCCTGCCGCCTTGCGATGCGCGCCTGAGCCGCAAGATGCCGGCGCTTTGCACCAGTCAGCCGGGCTTCGACCGCTCCGCGTTCCACGACGAATTCAACGCGGCAACGGTGCGCTTTTTCCAGACGGAGTTGCGATGAACCACGCCGACCGAGCAATGCATCCGATGCATCCGATGCGTACGATGAAAAGCCGCCTGTTCCGCGCGATGTTTTTCGTGTGCGCGTCGATAGGGGCCGGCGCGACATGGGCGGCCCCTAATTGCTTCCCCGTAGGCACGACGCTGACGATTCGCGGCACGCCCGTGCAGGAAATGATCGAAACGGACAGTGGCTCGCAGCAGCCGATCTGGATGTTGTCGATGGACCCGCCGCTGTGCGTCATCGACAAGCGTTTCTCGCAGGACCCACAGGGCCGTCTATTGGTCACACGAGTGCAGATCATCGGACCGCCGCTTCCCAATGGCGTGCAGATCTCCGCAACGGGCACATTGCTAAGGCGAAGCACGCTGCCGTATTACATCGTGCCGACCGCGCTGTGGGTCACGCCTCCGCAGATGATTCCGCGTCAGTAGATCTTCGTCAGACGAATTGCGCGTTTAGAACGAGGACCGCGGCAGATAACCCGTCGGCTTGCGACTAAGCTTGCGGCTCATCTTGAGCGCGAGCAGCACGGGTTTGGTGATATGCGGACGCAAAATGGCGTGCTTGCGCACATATTTGGGGACGTGCCATTCGGAGCGCGTGCCCGCATAGAACAACGCGGCGTGGCCCACGCGCAATGAACGCGGCTCTTGCCCCTCCGACGTGATGATGACTTCGCCTTCGATCACATAGACCGTTTCGTCGGCATCGAAATACCAGTTGAAACGGCCGGCCGTGCAGTCCCAGACCCAGAAAGACGTGGTCGTATCGCGGCTTTGCGACCACAGACCGCTGCGCGCGACCGGATCGCCTTCCAGTATCCATGCCGGGTCTATCGGGTCGGGTCTGAGCAATACATCGTCCAGACGGACGGACTCGAAAACGGGCGCTGTCATTGAATGGGAGCTCCTTTGTCGTTGCTGTCGGCGATAGAACACGGAGCGAGAAAGCCCTCCACTCGTTTTTTTATTTGATGATGTGGTCCTCGTCAGGACGACTCCGCTCTGCCTTACGTCAGGATGACACGTTCGTGACGAAAACGTTCCACCCGCGTGCAGCTCGTCTTCGAACACGCATGTCGCATTCCAGGGCCGATGCACGCCGCAACTTCGAACGGTAACTCCCCCGCGCCGCATTCGCCGACGCGATTTACCTTTTGTTCGATTTCTTAAGCCCTTCGTTCAGACGAGTCGACGGACGTGTCAGTCGGCCATGCGCCGAAATGTGCGATCTCGTCGAGCGGCAGTCGCGCGCGCGGCGCGGCTTCGCGCTCGGCGAGCGCAACGGGAAGCGTGTCAGCCACCCCATGATGCGCAACCGAAATCATGCTGAGCAAAACATAACGCTCCGGAATCGCAAAGGCCGTGTGGAAGGCGTTTGCATCGAAGCCGCTCATCGGATGCGCGGCCAGCCCTTGAGCTTGTGCCTGCAACAAGAGCGCCATGGCGGCAGCGCCCGCATCGTAGCTTGCGCTTGCGTTGACGGCTCCTTTAGATGTCAACGTGTCCGCAAGCACGGCGATCAGCACTTGAGCAGGCGCGTTCCATGTCTGATTGAACGGGACGAGCGTAGCGAACGCGCGTGCAAACGCATCCGGATTCTCAACTTTCTCGAAGACGACGAAGCGCCACGGTTGCGAATTGAACGCGGACGGCGCCCAGCGCGCGGCTTCGAGGAGCGTGACAACTTCTTCGTGCGCGATCGGATGTTCCGCATAGGCGCGCGGACTCCAGCGTGCGGCGATCAACGGATGAATGGCGATATCGGTTTGCGCGGGACGATGCGTCATGTCGTATTGGCTAAAGAAGAGGGGCCGAAAAGCTTAAGCGTCGAATGCCGTCTGCTTAAACAATATCCATGACTAAGCAAAGCGTTTGAGCGGGAATGACGCGTTCATGTATATCCTTAGCGAAAATCGTGCGTTCCTATGCACAATGCCGCTGGCTATGATGTTTAACCTGTCGGTTCATCACGCGCCGCGTGCAACGCCGCCCGTTCATCTGGAGCATTGACCTTGACTCGAATTCATTCATCGCACCGTCCGCTCGTGGTCGGAATTGGCGGGACGACGCGGCCGGCCTCATCGACGGAACGCGCACTCGCGTTTTCGTTGAAGGGCGCGCAGGAAGCGGGCGCACGCGTGCAGTTGTTCGGCGGCGCGTTCCTGCACAGCCTTCCGCACTATGCGCCCGAGACGCGCGAAATCACCGACGAACAACACGAACTCATCGAAGCCGTGCGCGCCGCCGATGCATTGATCATCGCGACGCCCGGTTATCACGGCGGTATTTCCGGGCTGGTGAAAAACGCGCTGGATACGCTGGAGGAACTGCGCCTCGACGATCGTCCGTATCTCGATGGCCGTGCCGTGGGCAGCATCGTCACGGCGTATGGATGGCAGGCCGCGGGCACCGTACTCACGTCGCTGCGTTCGATCGTCCATGCATTGCGCGGCTGGCCGACGCCGTTCGGCGCCACAGTCAACACGCTCGAAACGCGCTTCGAAAGTCCCGACACGTGTTCGGACCCGAAGGTCGTCGAGCAGCTTCGCACAGTGGGCCGGCAAGCGTCGAGCTTCGCGCTCGCGTTCGGCGCGCATCAATCCGATGCGTATCATGCCGTGGAGCGTCAGGTGACGGTGGCGCAAAGCTGAATCACGCGGGGCCGGGGCAAGCTATTTGCCTCGGCCTTTTTGTTCACTCCGTCCGCAATACGCGCGACAAAACCTGCTCCTCAATCTCGGCAAAGCGCTCCGCAGTACGCGTGCGCGGACGCGGCAACGCCACGTCGGTATCGAGCGTGATGCGACCTTGCTCGATCAACACGACACGATCTCCCAGCGACACGGCCTCCTGCACATCGTGCGTGACGAGCAACGCCGTGAAGCGATGCTCGCGCCAGAGCCTTTCGATCAAGCCCTGCATCTCGATGCGCGTCAACGCGTCGAGCGCACCGAGCGGTTCATCGAGCAACAGCAAATCAGGACGATGCACGAGCGCACGCGCAAGCGCCACACGCTGACGCTGTCCGCCCGACAACTGCGACGGCCAGTCGCGTTCGCGCTCGCTCAGCCCCACTTCGGCAAGCGTCGCGCGGGCCTCGTTGCGCGCGCTGCGCGGCAGGCCGAGCATCACGTTATCAAGCACGCTCTTCCACGGCAGCAAGCGCGCATCCTGAAACATGATGCGCATGCGCAGCGCATCGTCGGCGGATGCGGCGTGACGCTGCAAGACACCGCGCGTTGTCTCTTCGAGTCCCGCGATCAGCCTGAGCAACGTGGACTTGCCGCAGCCGCTGCGCCCGACGATCGACACGAAACTGCCGCGCTCGATCGAGAAGTCCAGGTCCTGCAATACGCGCCGTTCGCCAAAACGCTTCTCGACGCCCTTCAGCGAAACCGCTACATCACGTCCGACCGGCAAGCGCGCAACCGGCGCGGGACGCGGCATGGTGCGCGCGAAAGCATCGGGCTTGCGTTCGATTGTCGAATGCATCGAAGTCATGTTTGCACCTTGTTCTGATAGGCCGGATGCCAGCGCAGCGTCGCGCGTTCGATGGCACGCGCGGCCATGTCGGCGAGTTTGCCGAGCAACGCATAAAGCAGGATGCCGACCAGCACGACATCGGTTTGCAGGAACTCACGCGCGTTCATCGTCATATAGCCGATGCCCGATTGCGCCGAGATCGTTTCCGCGACGATCAACATGACCCACATCAGCCCGAACGCGAAGCGCACGCCGACGAGAATAGAAGGCAGCGCGCCCGGCAGGATCACATGCCGATACAACGCCGGACCCGAGAGCCCGTAGCTCTTCGCCATCTCGATCAGATCGCGATCGACCGAGCGAATGCCGTGATACGTGTTCACATAGACGGGAAAGAACACGCCCAGCGCGACGAGCACGAGCTTCGCTTCCTCGCCGATGCCGAACCAGAGGATCAGCAACGGAATCATCGCGAGCGCGGGAATGTTGCGGATCATCTGCACGGTCGAATCGAGCGCGATTTCGGCGGGTTTGAACAGTCCCGTCGCGAGTCCGAGCACGAAGCCGGCGGAGCCGCCCATTGCGAAGCCCGCGAACGCGCGCCACGCGCTCACTTTCACGTTGGCCCACATATCGCCGGACACGATGAGTGCCCATGCTGCCTTGACCACCGCGAGCGGCTCGGGCAACACGCGCGCGGACAGTCCGCCCGTGCGCGCCGCGCTTTCCCACGCGACCAAAATCAACAGCGGCACGACCCACGGCAACGCGCGTCGAAGAACGGAGTTGAGCTTCATCGCGATGTCAGCCTTGCGCCGCTTTCGGCAATTCGGATGTGCCGATCACTTCGCCGAATGGTCCCGACAGCGGTCCCGTCACCTTTTCCTGCTGCTTGCGCGGCAAAAGCGGGAACACGAGTTCAGCAAAACGATACGACTCTTCGAGATGCGGATAGCCCGAGAGAATGAACGTGTCGACACCGAGTTCGGCGTATTGCTTCATCAGACCGGCGACCTGTTGCGGATTGCCGACGAGCGCCGTGCCCGCCCCGCCGCGCACGAGCCCGACGCCCGCCCACAGATGCGGATACACCTCGAGCTTGTCGCGGTTGCCGCCATGCAGCGCGGCCATGCGGCGCTGGCCTTCCGAATCCATCTTGGCGAACGAAGCCTGCGCGCGGCGAATGGTTTCATCGTCGAGCTTGCTGATGAGGCGCTCTGCGTCCTTCCATGCTTCCTCTTCCGTCTCGCGCACGATTACATGCAAGCGGATACCGAACTTGATGTCGCGGCCGTTGTTTGCGGCGCGGCGTCGAATATCGGCGAGCTTCTTCTCGACTTCGGCGGGCGGCTCACCCCACGTCAGATACGTATCGATATGCTTGGCCGCGATCTCGTGCGCAGCCGGCGACGATCCACCGAACCACAGCGGCGGATGCTTCTGCTGCACGGGCGGATACAGCACCTTGCCGCCTTGCGAACGCAGATGCTTGCCGTCGAAATCGAAGCTGCCGTTTTCATGCGATGTTTCGAGCAGGCCGCGCCAGATGCTGAGAAATTCGTCGGTGATTTCGTAGCGTGTATCGTGATCCTCGAATACGCCGTCGCCTGCAAGCTCGGTCGGATCGCCACCGGTCACGACGTTGATGAGAAGACGTCCGTTCGAGAGCCGGTCGAACGTCGATGCCATGCGCGCGGAAAGCCCCGGCGAACTGAGCCCCGGGCGCACCGCGACGAGAAACTTGAGGCGCTTTGTCGCGGGAATCAGACTCGACGCCACGACCCACGCATCTTCGCAGGAGCGGCCCGTGGGCAGCAGCACGCCTTCATAGCCGAGCGTATCGGCGGCGGTCGCGATCTGCCGGAAATAGTCGTAATTCGCTGCACGCGCGCCTTGCGATGTGCCGAGATAGCGGCTGTCGCCGTGAGTGGGAATGAACCAGAAAACATTCATGCAGGGCCTGCCTTTCGTGTATGTCGTGAATTGCGTAAGCGATGCTCAGGCGACGTTCCAGCGCGCCTCGGTCACGTCGAGCTTCTTCGGGATCAGCTTGAGATTGGTGAACACGTCGGCGATCTGCTGTTGATAGGCGAGCGTCGCGGGCGCGACCGGCTGCACGCCATACGCGGTACGCTTGAGCGCGACTTCGAGAATGCCCGCATCCAGCCCGACGAGCGGCGACAGTTGTGCCGCCACCGCTTGCACGTTGTCGCGCGCCCAGCGATCGACCTGATCGAGTTCTTCCAGCACCGTATGCACGAGTTGCGGCTGCGCGGTCGCGGTCTTGCGCGTGGCCAGGTAGTACTGGATGTTGCTCACGAGATTCGTGCCGTCAGTGAGCTGGCGCGCATTGGCTTGCTTTTCGGCGGCGGCGAGATACGGATCCCAGATCACCCATGCGTCTATGCTGCCTTGCACGAAGGCCGCGCGCGCATCGGCGGGTGCGAGATAGACGGGTTGAATATCCGCGTAAGTCAGGCCGGCCTTCTTCAATGCTTCGACGAGCAGATAATGAACGTTCGAGCCCTTGTTCAAGGCCACTTTCTTGCCGCGCAGTTCCGCCACCGAACGAATCGGCGAGTTCTGCGGCACGACGATCGCCTCGGCTTTCGGCGCAGCCGGCTCGTTCGCGACATAGACGAAATCGACGCCCGCTGCCTGTGCGAAGATCGGCGGCGTTTCACCGACCGTGCCGATATCGACCGCGCCCGCATTGAGTCCTTCGAGCAGTTGCGGCCCGGCGGGAAATTCGAGCCATTGCACGGTGACGCCTTGCGCGGCGAGGCGCTTGTCGAGCGTGCCGCGCGCTTTCAACACGACGAAGTTGCCGTACTTCTGATAGCCGATGCGCAGTGTCTTCGGCGTTTCAGCCGCGCGTGCACCGCTTGCGGCAAATCCGCTTGCCATGCTTGCGCCAAGGGCTGCGAGTTTGACGAGCGCGCGTCGGCGCGACGCATTATCCGGATCGTGCATAAGCATTCCTCAAGCGATGAATAAGGCATCTTCGATGCCGAGTGGTTCATCGATCTTAGCAACGCTCGTCGCAATGGCTAAGCGAGCAATCGTGATATCCATTGCAGAAAATCAGATTGCAATGACCGTCTTTTAGCTTGGAAATTAACGAATAGGAATGCGAATCTATTTAGGCGACACGACCGAAAAAAGCTAAAACCGCCCGATCACTCGGACGGCAATTCGGCGGACGCCTGAAACAGATCGACCGTATAGCCCATGTTGAAATAGCCCGCGCGTGCGTAAAGCGCGATGCTTTCGAGCCGCTCGGTGCGGCTCGCCGCATCGCCTGCGCGTTCGTCGACGTTTGACGCCGTGCAGGCGCATGCCTGCCTGACGCGCTCGAATTCGCGCATGCGCTTGCGGTCGCGCACGTCGCGCGCCGAGGCCGAGAGGCTGTGCCAGTAACGCGTCAGGATGTCCGGCATGGCTTTTCCCCTGCGATGAGTGGATGCCTTCCAATGTAGACGGTTAAAAAAAGCTGCGCAAACAAGGTTTTCTGCAATGCAATGCATGCGATGCATGACACCGTGCGCGCAAAGCTTTTCAGGCCGCTTTGTCCGCTACACGGCAACCACGGCATCAGGCACCTTCAGCCCGAGACGACTCCGTAAAGTCTTCCCTTCATACGCGCGCCCGAAAATGCCGCGCTTCTGAAGAATCGGCACCACGCCTTTGGTGAACACGTCAGCGCATCGGATATCGGATTGAAGCCATCGGCTGCACCATTCTGGAACCAGCGCGTTTCGAAAAGCTTATGAGGATTGAGCGGGAAAGAGACGGAGCAACGAGATCAGCGCTTGCTGCGTTGATCGATCCACAGCCGCGCCCAGCGCGCGGCGTACGCCACGGCGTGATCGGCTTCGAAGAAATAGTCGAGCGCGTCGAACGTGAACGACGCGCCATGCGGCGACGCGTCGCGTTCGATGGTCAGATTCGCGGCATACAGGCCGCTCGGCAATGGACGCGCGGAAGGCGCGACTTCGTATCCCTTGTATCGCATGCAGGTTTCCGGAGAAGTGCTCGCGGGCAACATCGCCCGATGCGATTCATGCTAATACGCGTGCCGCGCCCCTCCAACGAAGGCTTTGGTCTTAGCTAACCAGTGCTTCGTTCACGTGTTATTCGTGCGTTACTTCGGCGCGCCGGGTTGCAGCTTGAGCGCGGCACGTCCTTCACGCGGCACTATGCGGGCAAAGAAAACGACGCCGGCGGCCACCACCGACATCAGCGCAAGCCCGGTCAGCCCGCCCTGAATGGAACCGGTCTTCTGTTCGAGAAAGCCGAATGTCGCGGGCGCGACGAAGCCGCCAAGATTGCCGATCGAGTTGATCAGCGCGAGCACCGGCGCCGCGATGCGTGCATCGAGATAGCCTTGCGGAATCGGCCAGAACAGTGACGACGCCGCCTTGAAGCCGATCGCCGCGAAGCAGATCGACACGAACGAGAATACCGGGCTGCCCTGACCCGCGGCATACATGCCGAGCGCCGCAATCAGCAGCACGCACGCGACCCATGCCTGCTGGAACTTGAAGCGTGCGGCGAGCGCGGCGAACAAATACATCGCGACAATGGAGATGAGCCACGGAATCGAGTTGAAGAGCCCGACCTGAAAGTCGTTCAGATGCCCCATCTTGCGGATGATGCTCGGCAGCCAGAACGTCGCGCCGTAAATGGTCAGCGACACCGAGAAATAGATCAGGCAGAAGATCAGGATCTGCGGATCGCGCAGCAGACTCCACGCCGACGGCTTCACGGTATGCGCCGCATCGCGCTGAAGCTGCTCCGCCTCGATCTCGCCGATGAGCGCATCCTGCTCTTCGCGCGTGAGCCATTTCGCGTCGCGCGGTTTCGAATCGAGCCAGAACCACACGAAGCCCGCGAGCACGACCGACGCCATGCCTTCGATGATGAACATCCACTGCCAGCCATGCATGCCCGCGCCTTCGATCAACATCAGCCCGCCCGAGATCGGGCCCGAGAACACGGATGCCAGCGCGGAGCCGCTCAGAAAGATGGCCATTGCCTTGCCGCGTTGATCGCGCGGCAGCCATTGCGTGAAGTAGAAGACGACGCCCGGGAAGAAGCCCGCCTCGGCCGCGCCGAGCAAAAGCCGCATCGCATAGAACGAGGTTTCGCCCTGCACGAAGGCCATGCCGACCGCCGCCAGTCCCCACGTGACCATGATGCGCGTGAGCCACGCCTTCGCGCCGAAACGCTGCAACAGCATGTTCGACGGCACTTCGAACACGGCATAACTCACGAAGAACAAGCCCGCTCCGAGCCCGTATGCCGCCGCACCGATGCCGAGGTCCGCGCTCAGATGCTGACGCACGAAACCGATGTTCACCCGGTCGATGTAATTGACGATGAACATCACGACGAAAAGCGGCAGCACGTGCCACTTGATCTTGCGTACGGCGCTCGACAGCGCGCTGGAACTGCTCATGACCGTGTCTCCTGAATGGGCGCTGCGAATGCGTCTACGACGTCTTTGAACTCTTTTAAACTTAGAAGCGCGGATTCTTGCCGGTGAACTCCGGCTGATACTTGCGCATCTGCGAGAGATCGTCGCGATTGCGCACACCGCACGACAGATACTGCTCGTGCAACTCGGCCAGCTTCGCGCGATCGAGTTCGACGCCAAGGCCCGGTGTCGTCGGCACACGCACCGCACCGTTGTCGAACACGACACGGCCGCCCTTGATGACTTCCTCTTCCTGCCACGGGTAATGCGTGTCGCACGCGTAGGTGAGGTTCGGGATGCTCGCCGCGACATGCGTCATCGCCATAAGGCTGATGCCGAGGTGCGAGTTCGAATGCATCGACATGCCGAAGCCCCACAGCCTGCACATGCGCGCGAGCGTCTGCGTTGCGCGCAGACCGCCCCAGTAGTGATGATCCGACAGCAGCACCTTGATCGATCCCATCTCGCAGCCGCGGCGGAAATCGTTCATCGTCGTGATGACCATGTTGGTCGCGAGCGGCAGCTTCGTATGCTTCTGCAACTCGGCCATGCCTTCCAGACCCGGACACGGATCCTCGTAATACTCGAGGATCTCGTCGAGTTCGGGCGCTGCCGCAATGCTCGTTTCGAGCGTCCAGTTCGCGTTCGGATCGAGCCGCAGCGGCATGCCGGGAAACGCCTTCGAAAGCGCCTTCATACACGCGATTTCATGCGCCGGCTCGAACACGCCGCCCTTCAGCTTGATGCTCTGAAAGCCATACAGTTCGATCATGCGGCGCGCCTGCGCGACGATCTGCTCAGGGCTGATGCCCTCGCCCCATGCATCCGGCGCATAGGGCTTGTCGATGTGCTCCGCGTACTTGAAGAACAGATACGCGCTGTACGGCACCGCGTCGCGCACCTTGCCGCCGAGCAGATCGACGACCGGCGCGCCGACAATCTGCCCTTGCAGATCGAGCATCGCGACTTCGAGCGTGCTGATGACCTTCGGCGCGTTCTTCGCGGCATGCGAGCCCGGTGCGAGTTCGAATTCGACCGCGCCGGGCGTCGCCTTGATCGTCGCGCGCACGCGCTCTTCCATCTGGTTCAGATCGAACGGCGACAGGCCGACGACGAGTTCCTTCGCCTGTTCCAGCACGCGCAGCATCGGTTCGTCGCCATAAGTCTCGGAGATGCCGATGCGCCCGTCGCTCGTCTCCACTTCGACGATGGCACGCAGCGCCCACGGCTCGTGAATGCCTGCGGCGTTGAGGAGCGGACCGTCGCGGAAAGCGATTGGAGTGACGCGAACTTGCGTGATGGAGATCGGGCGGGTCATGGAGTGGTTCCGGCAAGAAAGAATGCAGCTAGGATGAACGCATAGTAAAGCACTAATATATTAGTGTGTCAGTAGGGAAAGTACGGACGCGCCCTGAATCGCGCAACCAGACGCGACGGGCCTGGCGACCGGCTATAGTACTAATGTTTCAGTTTTCGCCGTCCTGCTACAGCCCATGAAAATCGTCGATACTCCTCGTCCCGTTCATCGTCTCGACCGGTCCCGTCACGCCGCGCCGCAAGTGTTCGAGCGGCTGCGCGAGATGATCCTGTCGCTGGAACTGACGCCCGGCACGGTGCTGTCGCGCAGCGAACTCGCGACCCGCTACGGCCTCAGTCAGACGCCCGTGCGCGACGCGCTGATCAAGCTCGGCGAAGAAGGACTTGTCGATATCTTTCCGCAGCATGCGACCGTCGTGAGCCAGATCAGCGTGGCATCGGCGTTGCAGGCGCATTTCCTGCGCCGTTCCATCGAACTCGAAGTCGTGCGCACGCTCGCGCGGGAACACAAGGCGTCGCTGGTTGCGCGGCTGCGCGCGACCATCGCCGAGCAGGAGGAATATCTCGATCCCGCCGACGTCGAGCAGTTCTCGCTGCTCGATCACGCGTTTCACCGGCAGATGTATGAAGCTGCGGGCGTGCCGCAGTTATGGGATCTGGTGCGCAGGTTGAGCGGACATATCGACCGGCTGCGTCGCCTGCATTTGCCGGTGGAAGGCAAGACGAAGGCGGTGGTGCGCGATCACCGCGAGATCGTCGATGCCATCGAGAAAGGCGATATCGAAGCCGCCGACGCGGCGCTGCGCAAGCATCTGTCCGGCACGCTGAATCAGATCGACGAGATTCGCACGAGCCATCCCACTTACCTGACGGATCATTGATCCATGCAAATTCTGGTCGATGCGGACGCCTGCCCGAGCGTCGTCAAGGACATTCTGTTTCGCGCGGGGCCACGCGTGAAGGTCAACGTGACGCTCGTGGCCAATCAGTTCCTGCGCACGCCGCCCTCGCCGTTCATTCGCGCGATTCAGGTGCCATCGGGCTTCGATGTCGCGGATGCACGCATCGTCGAGATGGCGGAGGCCGGCGATCTGATCATCACCGCCGACATTCCGCTGGCCGCCGCCGTGCTCGCCAAGGGCGCGCATGCGCTCGATCCGCGTGGCGAATGGTTCAGTGCGGAGAATATCGAAGAGCGTCTGACGATCCGCTCGATGATGGACCAGTTGCGCAGCACGGGCGTCGATACGGGCGGTCCGCCGCCGTACAGTCCGCGCGACGGCAAGCAGTTCGCCGCGCAGCTGGATCGGTTTCTTGCGCGGCGTTCGTAGGTAAGAGATCGCGGAATGGTCGCTCATCACGCGTGTCTTCGAAGCGGCTCAATAGGCATCAACCAAAGGTAAAGCTGTACACCTGCGCACCAGGATCGAGAAATTCGATCTGGAATGTACGGTCATCCACGGCGCCGCTCTGACGCACGAGCTGATACAGCCGCGCGCTCGTCACGATGCCGCTGCCATCCGCGGCGACATCGGCGCCGTGCGAGTTGCCCGGCGCCTTGCCATCGATCGTGATGCGAAAGCGCACCGGCTTGCCATCGGACGATGGAGCCAGCACGAGATGCAGATCGCGCGCATGAAAGCGATACGCGATACGCGCCTGCGATGCAGCAGGCACGGCCGCTTCACCGCCGACGTTCCATTGCCCATCGAGCGCCCACTCGTTCAGCGACAGTTGCGCGGGCAACGTATAGCTTTGCTGCGCATCGGGCTTCACGCGTTGCGGCGATGCGAACCCCTGCGCCTGCCGATAGCCCACATACGTCTCGCCCGATCCGATGTCCGCCGTATCGGCTGCTGCCTGTGCGCCGCTGCCCTGGACCGTCTGCGCATCGCGTGCGGTCGTCTTGCCGTTATCGGCAAGCAACTGACGGATCGTATCTTCGGCTTCGCGATATCCTCCTTCGCCGAAGTGGTGATAGCGCACGCGCCCTTGCGCATCGACGATATAGAACGCCGGCCAGTATTGATTGCCGAACGCGCGCCACACGCCGTAGTCGTTATCGATCGCCACGGGATAGCGAATGTTCAGATGGTCGAGCGCGCGCTTCACGTTGCCGGTGTCGCGCTCGAAGCCGAACTCGGGCGTATGCACGCCGAGCACGACAAGGCCGTCGTTGCCGTAACGCTGCGCCCACGTCTTGAGATACGGCAAGGTGCGCAGACAGTTGATGCACGAGTACGTCCAGAAGTTGACGACCACGACCTTGCCGCGCAATGCATCGGCGGACAGCGGGGCGGAGTTGAGCCAGCTCGTCGCGCCGTCGAGCGACGGCAAGCGGCCCTCAACCGGAAGCGCTGCATTCGTCGATACACGCATCACGCGCGCGCCCTGACGTGCTTCATGCGATGCATGCTTCGTTCGCGTCAGATCGACGAGATGTGCCTCGATGCCGTTGGTCGGCGCGCCCGGTATCGATGCAAGCAGCCGTGTATCGACACCCGTCGCGACCGCGGCCACGGTGAACAACACGAGTGCGCCCAGCGCGCGTCTGAGATGCTCGCCGAAGCCGAGCGAAGCTTTGAGCGCATCGAAGGCGCGCTTGCCGAGGCCGGTCGCAACCGCAAGCGAAGTCGCCGCGCCCACGGCATAAGCAGCAAGCGCCGCCGCCGTTTGCCAGTTCGCTCCGTGCAGCGCCGCGCCCGTAAGAATCACGCCGAGAATCGGACCCGCGCATGGCGCCCACAGAAGACCGGTCGCCGCGCCGAGCAGTGTCGATGACGCGATGCGGCGCGTCGTGCCATACGACTGAGAGCGCATGGTGATGCGGTCCGCGAGTTGCGAAAGCGGCAACGTGAGCCGCGCGGCAATCGACGGAAACAGCAGCGCCGCGCCGAACAGCGCAAGCATCGCGAGCGCGATCCAGCGGCCGTATTGGCTCAGTTGCGCGGCCCCCGCGAGGCCGGCCGCGCCGATGCTGGTCACGAGTGCGAACGTGCCCGCAAGCCCGGCCAGAAGCGGCAGGCGATCGGTGAGAAATGGCCGGTCCGACCGCGCGAACACGAACGGCACGACCGGCAGAATGCAGGGGCTCAGAACGGTGAACACGCCGCCGAGAAATGCGATGACGATGAGTGACATGAGATCGGTATCCGGTGAAAGGGAACATCAAGCGATGTACGCTATTTCACCGCCCTCATGTATCCGGCGGATTTCAGATGGAGCGCTGCGTGCATCGCCGTGTATCGGCTGCCGTCGCAGATACATGGCGATACATGCGGCGCGATTTGTATCGCCATGTATCCGGTGCGTGTCGCGATACATAGCGATGCATATCGGCCGATGTCAGGACACGCGCCCGATACATCCGCGCGTTCCAATACGCTCTGAGCCCAACCCGCAAGGAGCATCCGTCATGTTCGAACGTCTCAAGATCGCCGCCGTCGCCGCGGCCATGGTCGCTGCATTTGGCGCTGTTGCCGCGCTTGCCGCCTTCGCTTCGACGACCGCTTCGTCCGGCGGAAAAGTAACGCAGGGAGTGGACGTACAAACGGCCATACAAGCGCCCGACTTCACCGGCATCAATCAGTGGCTCAATAGCCCGCCGCTCGATCTCAAGCAATTACGCGGGAAAGTGGTGCTCGTCGACTTCTGGACTTTCGATTGCATCAATTGCGTGCACACGCTGCCACATGTGAAGGAATGGTATTCGCGCTATCACGACAAAGGGCTCGTGGTGGTCGGCGTGCATACGCCCGAATACACATTCGAGCGCGATACCAACAACCTCAAGAAAGCCATCAAGCAATATGGAATTGAATATCCGGTCGCGCAAGACAATCAGTACGCGACATGGAACGCATATCGCAATCAATACTGGCCGGCGCTTTATCTGATCGATCAGAACGGCAAGATCGTCTATAGCCATTTCGGCGAAGGACGCTATGCGCAAACGGAAGAAGTCATTCGCGGCTTGCTTGGCTTGAGCGCCAAGCAAGGTTAAAAGCCGCGCATTGCTGGCGAAAAAAAGGCGTGTCCGCAATGGACACGCCTGCATTGGCTATTCGGTCACTCAGCCTCAGCCTTGCCGTGCGATGGCGCTTTGTGCGTTTTGATCGTGCGTCGATCCTTTTGCCGGACGGCCTGCCCAGTAACCTGCAAGCATCGATCCCGACAGGTTGTGCCACACGGAGAACAACGCGCCCGGCAACGCCGCAATCGGCGTGAAGTACAGCTTGCCGAGCGTCGCGGCGAGACCCGAATTCTGCATGCCGACTTCAATGGCAAGCGTGCGGCACACGGCTTCGTCGAAACCGAGCAGACGTCCGCCCCAATAGCCACCCAATAGCCCGATGCCGTTGTGCAGCACCACGCCGAACGCGACCACAAGACCCACCGATGCAATGCTCTTCTGCGTGCCGCCAACGACCGCCGCGATGATCAGCAGGATCGACACCATCGACACGAGCGGCAGCATCCATTCAATGCGGCGCACGAACTTGCCGAACAGATGATTAACGACGAGACCGATGACGATCGGTAGCGCGACGATCTGCACGATGCTCATCAACATGCCGTGCACATCGACAGCGATCGACGCATCGACATAAAGGCGCGTGAGCAGCGGCGTCGCGAATACGCCGACGAGCGTCGACAGCGCGCTGATCGTGACCGACAGCGCCACGTCGCCGCGTGCGAGATAGATCATCACGTTCGACGCCGTGCCGCTCGCGACGCTGCCCACCAGCACCATGCCCGCCGTCAGATCGGGCGGCATGCGCAAAGCCTTGGCGATCACCCATGCGGCAAGCGGCATCACGAGGTAATGCAGAACGATGCCCGCGATGACCGGCGCGGGACGCGTGAACACGCGTTTGAAATCGTCGATGGAAAGCGTCACGCCCATCGACAACATGATGATGGTCAGAAGCGTCGTCACGTGCGGCGCGATGCCCGTCACGGACGAAGGAAAACTATAAGCGGCGATGGAGGCCAGCACGGCCCAAAGCGGAAAAAGACGGGTGATACGGGCAAGCATGAAAGGCAATCCTCGAAGGTCGTGGCGTGTCGTGTTCTTAGCGATGCGCGCAGAGCGAACGCTCGTGCGCAAACGGAATGCTTGATTGCCTTTGTGGGGCGTTCTTAAGGCGCGGGGATAGCGCGCAATGCGGCCGGATATCGGGCAAGCGTCGCATTTTAACCGCCTGGCGGTTTTAGTTTATGGAAAAGCTTAATTCAAGCGGGCTTTTCCCCCTTAATTCGCGGCTAATTCAATGTCGCCAAGATGCGCATGAAGGATCAACGACACACCAAACGTCATCGAGGAGTACAGCCATGCAAAGCGATTTGCTTCATACAAAAGCACCCGATAGCTTGATTTCCATTCCCTCAATCGGCGTCGATATTGACGTGCGTATTGCGCCCGCGACGACGCACGCACGCGCGACGCTCATCGAAACCACCGACGCACCCGGCTTCGGCCCGCCGCAGCACAGGCATCAGCGGGAAACGGAAGTCTTCCATATTCTCCAAGGCCGCTATCTGTTCGAAGTCGATGGCCAACGCATCGTCGCGAACGTGGGCGATACGGTTGTGGCCCGCGTCGGCAGCACACATCGCTTTACCAGCATCGATACCAAACCGTCGCGCATGCTCGTTTTGATCACGCCGGGACTCGACGCCACCGCATTCTTTAGCGAATTGCGCGAAGTCATGGCGAAAGGCAAGCCGGACCCCGAAGCGCTGCAGTCGCTCGGCGACAAATGGGACATCGAGTTTCTTGGCCCGCCGCTCACCTGCCCCGCCGAACTCAAAGACTCCGCACGCTGATTCGCTTATCGCAACCCATCACACTCGCAGGAGATCGTCATGTCGCCACTTGCAATCATTCAAGGCACACCGACCTGGGTATGGCTGCTGCTCGTATTCCTTGCATATCGAGGAATCAAGGCGTTGCACGGTGGCACGACGCCGCTCTCGAAGCTCGCTATCGTTCCGCTCGTCTTCGCAGGACTCGGCATCGCGCATATGCTTCACGAACCGCTCGCGGGCTGGAGCGCCGCGCTCGCTTGGATCATCGGCATCGGCGCGGGCATCGCGGCGGGCCTCTTTACGGCGAGTCGCACGCGCTTCATCGTCGATCCGGTTGCGCGAAGTGTGATGCTTCCGGGGTCTTTTGTGCCCTTGCTGCTGATCGCCGTCACGTTCATCGCCAAATTCTGGCTCGGCTTTGAAATGGCCACCGTCACGAATGTCGCGGCCCTCATGAACTATGTGTTGATCGATGCCGCCGTGTCCGGTGTCGTCGCGGGCATGTTCGCCGGACGGTTCATCACATACTGGCGCGCCATGAACGAATGCACTGGCACCTCGGCGATCAGTGGAACAGGCGGAACACGCGGCTAATTCAATGAGTCATCGGCAATGGCCGGTGCAGGACCGGGCACGTTCACTGCAGCGATGTAGGAAGTTTGGCGACAGGAATTCCGCCACACTTGTTACTCCCATCGTTTCGCGATCCGGCGGCAGACTGTCTCATGTCGAACATCGACGACATCGCATTTCATGAGACACGCAAATCCGCCTAACCCGGAAGGAGGCTGCATACACCATGACTACATCAGACGAGAACGGAAAGAATGCCGCGCAAACCGCGATGCGCACGCCGCCGGTCGTGTCGCCTGAAGAATGGGAGACGGCGCGCGAGCGTCTGCTCGTCAAGGAAAAGGAGCATAGCCGTGCCCGCGATGCGCTGGCGGCCGAGCGTCGTCGCATGCCATGGACGGCCGTCAAGGCCGACTACATGTTCGAAGGCCCGGCGGGCAAGGCAAGCCTGCTCGATCTCTTCGACGGGCGTCGTCAATTGATTATCTATCGCGCGTTTTACGAGCCGGGCGTATTCGGCTGGCCCGAACATGCGTGCCGCGGTTGCTCGATGGTGGCCGATCAGGTCGCGCATGTCGCCCATCTGAACGCACGCGACACGACGCTTGTGTTTGCATCTCGCGCGCCGCAGGACGATATCGCGCGGCTCAAAGCGCGCATGGAATGGGATATTCCGTGGTTCACCCTCACGGATCAATTCGATGCCGATTTCGGTGTAGACGAATGGCACGGCACGAACGTGTTTTTCCGCGACGGCGACCGCGTGTACCGAACCTATTTCATCAACAATCGCGGCGACGAACAGATGGGCGGCACGTGGAATTATCTGGACATCACACCGCTTGGCCGTCAGGAACTCTGGGAAGATTCGCCGGAAGGTTATCCGCAGACGCCTACGTACAAGTGGTGGAACTGGCACGACAGTTATGCGCCCGACACGCCGCCCGACAAGAAATGGGTCGAGGTGTCTGATGCCGGCGAGGCGGCCTTTCGTGCCGAGAGCGCGAAGAAGAAGTCTTGATGGATGGTATAGCCAGCTTGTCTTTGCGATTGCAACCGCGCTAGGCCACGATCCGCAGGAAGGTCAGCAATTCGCCGACGATTGCCTCGGGTGCATCTTCCTGCATCAGATGTCCTGAACCGGGCACGCGTGAGAAGCGCGCGCCCGGAATCAGCGACGCCAGTTCGACACCGCGCTCAACCGGAATCCATTCGTCTTCCACGCCCCACAGTATGGAGACAGGACACGTCAGTTCGCCATAACGCGACTGCACTTCGTCGGTATAACGCTGATCCATTTGCGCGATCTGTCGATAGAACGCGGCCTGACCGCGCTCTCCCGTCCACGGATGCGTATAGATGCGCAGCTTCTCCGGCGACAAAGCACGATGTGCCGCGCCTCGCAGATAAGCATCGAGCATGGCCTGATGCATATAGGGCGGCACGCCCGCGAATGCGGCCTCGTGTTGGCGCACATGACGCACGAAGGGCGAGCCCCAAGGCGCTACCGCAACCGGATCGACAAGCAACAAAGATCGATACGCGCAGCCATTCAGCAACGCGGCTCTAAGCGATGTCGCGCCGCCGAAGTCGTGAGCAAGAACATCGGGCAATACGTTGTTCCAGTCACGGCTCCAGTGCTGCAACAGCGCGGCGAGCACGCGATTCTGCACGCCAAGCGAGACGTCCTGACCGTCGCGCATCTCCGATGCGCCGTAGCCGAGCAAATCGAAGTAATGCACGCGCCGGAAACGCGCCACGATCGGTGCGATCCGTCGCCATACCTGCGACGAAAACGGCGTGCCATGCACCATCACGAGCGGCGCGCCCGCGCCCATTACGCCGTAGCGCACCGACTGCCCTTCGAAGTCGAATACGTGATCGAGCGGCAATGCGTCCGTACACGATTGATCTCTTGTGCTCATGGTTCGTCTCTGCAATGTCGTTTCATGAGGATAGTCCAGCTTCCCCAACGCCGCACTTGACCCGGAAATCGCCGCGCCGTATATTACTTTCTGGCTATATAACCGATCAGCCATCAAAAGGTATGCGCGAAGAAGACTTGAATCAGGTATTCGCGGCGCTTGCCGACCCGACGCGTCGTGCAATCGTCGCGCGTCTCGCAGCCGGCGAAGCGACCGTCAACGAACTGGCCGAACCGTTCGACATGACACAGCCCGCCATCTCCAAGCATCTCAAGGTGCTGGAGCGTGCCGGACTGATCTCGCGCTCGCGTGCGGCGCAAACGCGCCCTTGCCGCCTCGAACCGGCGGCGCTGGGCGGAGTGGCAAACTGGGTCGAAGCGTATCGGTCGTTGTGGGAAGACAGCTTCGACAAACTGGCTGAATACCTCGACGCACAGCCGAAGAAACCACGCAAATCGAAAGGACGCAAACATGCCGCATAGTAACGACACGGCCACGCAAAACGTAGCCTTCACGATGAACCGCATCTTCGACGCACCTCGCGAGCGCGTCTGGCAAGCATGGAGCGAAGCGGATCGAATCGCACGCTGGTGGGGCCCTAAAGGCTGCACGATCGCGCTGCATCGCTTTGAGTTTCGGCCCGGCGGCTTCTTTCACTATGCGATGGAGTTCGCAGGCATGCCCTCGATGTGGGGCCGCTTCAACTATCGCGAGATCGTCGAGCGCGAGCGCATCGTCTGGCTCAATTCGTTTTCCAACGAACGATGCGGCATTGCGCGCGCGCCGTTCAGCGAAGTGTGCCCGCTGGAAATAGAGAACGTCGTGACGTTCAGCAATGCAGGCGACAAGACGTCGGTCGCGCTGCATGCCACGCCCTTCGGCGCAAGCGTGGAAGAACAACGCTTCTTCGATGAATTGCGGCCCTCGCTCGAACAAGGCTATGGCGGCACGCTCGATCAGCTTGCCGCTTTCCTGCACAGCGCGTGAACGTAGCGCGGCCCTCGAAGGGCCGCGCTTGAACGCTTAACGGAGATTGGTCCGCGCCAGTTCGACCAGCTCGTCGCCGCGTCCGCTCAGAATCGCGCGCAGCATATAGAGACTGAAGCCCTTGGCCTGCGACAACTCGATAGTCGGCGGCATCGACAACTCATGCTTGGACGTGACGACATCGATCACCGCCGGTCCCTTGTGCGCAAACGCCTCGCGCAGCGCGTTTTCCAGTTGCTCCGACTCTTCGACACGCACCGACCAGATGCCCGCACCCTTCGCGATCTGCGAGAAGTCGGTCTTGCTCAGATCCACGTTGGTGTCGAGATAGCCGCCCGCTTTCAATTCCATCGAGACGAAGCCCAGCAAGCTGTTGTTGAACACGACGACCTTGATTGGCAGATTGAGCTGCACCGCGCTGAGAAGATCGCCGAGCAGCATCGACAAACCGCCGTCGCCCGATAGCGACACCACTTGCCGTTGCGGATGCGCCGCCTGTGCGCCGAGCGCCTGCGGCATCGCGTTGGCCATCGATCCGTGATTGAACGAGCCGTGCAACTGGCGCTTGCCGTTCATCGTCAGATAACGCGCGGCCCAGAGGGTCGGCGTACCCACGTCGACGGTGAAGATGGCATCTTCCGCCGCGAGCTCGTCGACGACCTTCGTCAGATATTGCGGATGAATCGGCCGGCCCGGCGCGGATGGCGTCGCGAGATGATCGAGGTCCTTGCGCGCATTCCTGTAATGCTCGAGCGCGTTGTCGAGAAAGCGGCGATCGTTCTTGCGCTGAAGCTTCGGCAGAAGCGCCGTCAACGTCTCCTTGATCGTGCCGACAAGTCCCATTTCCAGCGGTGCGCGCTTGCCGAGTTGCGAGCCACGCCAGTCGATCTGCACGATCTTCGCGTGCGGCGGATAGAACGGTCGATAAGGAAAGTCACAGCCGAGCAAAAGCAGCGTGTCGCAGTTCATCATCGCGTGATAGCCCGAGCTGAAGCCGATGAGACCGGTCATGCCGACATCGAAAGGATTGTCGTACTCGATGAACGGCTTGCCGCGCAGCGCATGCACGACGGGCGCGCCGAGCGTATCGGCCAGCGCCACGACTTCATCATGCGAGCCCGCGACGCCGCTGCCGCACATGATCGTCACGGCTTCGCAACCGTTCAGAAGCGCGGCGAGCCGGTCGAGGTTCGCATCGGCCGGCACGATCGTACCGGGCGCGCTGGCTGTCCATCGCGGCTCGACATCCGGGCCCTCGCTCAATGCGATATCGCCCGGCAGCACGATCACCGCGACGCCACGCTGATCGAGCGCGGCGCGCATCGCACGTTCGAGCACGCGCGGAAACTGCGACGCATTCGACACCAGTTCGACGAAGTGGCTGCACTCCTTGAACAACTCCTGCGGGTGCGTTTCCTGAAAGTAGCCAAGGCCGATCTCGGTGGACGGAATGTGCGCGGCGATGGCGAGCACCGGCTGCTGATTGCGATGGCAATCGTAGAGGCCGTTGATCAGGTGCAGATTGCCTGGCCCGCAACTGCCCGCGCAGACGGCGAGCTTGCCCGTCGCGGCCGAGTCGGCCCCTGCGGCGAACGCCGCGGCCTCCTCATGGCGCGTGTGCATCCAGCGGATCGAGCCCACCCGATCGAGGCTGAATGCAAGTCCGTTCAGGCTGTCGCCCGTGACGCCCCAGATGCGTTCTACGCCCGCTGCCGCGAGCGTCTTCGCCAGATAGTCGGCAATCGTATTCTTGGCCATGATGGGTTCCGTATGGATAAGGTTCCGAAGGATGGCGGGTCCGTGCACCCGAGCGGCGCGCGTTGGGCAATGAGTGCAACGGCTCATTGAATGCACGATGCAAAATGCAGAGGCAGTGTATGCCGGGGCGCGCAAATTGTCTTACACCCTGCCACAGCCTTGCGGCGCGGGGACGAGCGAGATTCCGCAGCGGCTCGCAAGAGCACGAGCGGTCGGCATATTGCATGCGAAATGCGGGAAAGTTTTTTGTATGCGAAATGCAAACGCGGGCGGGGCCGAGTCGGATGACCCGGCCCCGCCCGTTGTCTGAGGGGCGCGAGGCCCGCTAACCGATCCGCGGCCGCCTGGCCTTCGCGAGAACAGCGGTCGTCTGGAGGAAGTCGCCGCCCGCTTGCTCTTCGCGATGGTGAACGCGGACCGACAATCGCGCGGGCACTAAGCGATCCCGCGCGGCTGTCCTGAAGCGTGCGTGCGCGGTTCTTACGCGCCCTTGCGGACGGTATCCGGCAGATCGCGGCCGTGGTACTTCTTGTAGATCGTGTTGAGGTTGCCGCTCTTCATGTTCGTGCTGACCCAGTTGTTGACCCAGTCCTTCAGGCGCGGCTGGTCCTTGTTCATCGCAATGCCCAGATCGAAGTTCTTCTGCTCGAACTTCATCTCGATGTTCCGTTGCGGCGCGCGATGCTGCATCTCCTGCAGGTTCGACGGCGTGCTCGAGAAGACATCGATCTGACCGGTGACCATCGACGTAATGAGCGTCGCGTCGTCTTCATAGCGCTGAATCTGCGCGCCCTTCGCCTGTTGCGTGGTGAGCGTATCGTTCACCGTGGCGCGCGTGAGGCCGATGGTCTTGCCGTCGAGGTCCGCATAGTCCTTCACCTTGATCGTCTTCACGCCGCCGACGATGATCGTGATCACCGCATACGGCACCGAGAAATCGACGACCTTGGCGCGCTCCGGCGTGATCGACAAGTCGGCGATGACGAGGTCCGCGCGCTTCGCCTGCAGCGTCGGGATGCGCGCGGCGTTGGTGATCTGCACGAGTTCCAGCTTCACGCCGAGGTCCTTTGCGAGCGCGGCGGCGGTATCGACATCCGAACCTGCGGGCTTCAGGTTCTCGTCCGCATAGCTGAAGAGCGGCGTGCCCATGGCGATCGCGACGCGCACGACGCCCGCCTTCTTGATGTCGTCGAGCTGGTCGGCCATTGCGCTATGCATCGCGCCGGCCAGCATCAGGGTTGCTACGGCCGCGCGTGCGATGAGTGTCTTTGCTTTCAAGTGATGTCTCCGTCGTTATTGATGGTGCATGGATTGATGTTGCGGATATCAAAGCCCGTTATCGAGAAATGCGCGCAGTTCCGGTGTGCGCGGCGCGTCGAGCATGCTGCCGTCGCCGACTTCCCACACCTTGCCCTGATGCATGTAGATGATGCGATCCGCCACGCGCTTGGCGAACGCCATCTCGTGCGTGACGAGCAGCATCGTCATGCCGTCTGCGGCGAGGTCTTCCATCACGCGCAGCACTTCGCCGGTCAGTTGCGGATCGAGCGCGGACGTCACTTCGTCGAACAGCATGACCTTCGGCGACATCGCAAGCGAACGCGCGATCGCCACGCGCTGCTGTTGTCCGCCCGACAATTGTTCGGGATACGCGTCCGCCTTCTGTCCGAGACCGACTTGTTCCAGCACGTTCATCGCGATGCGCCGTGCCTCGTCGCGCGCGAGCTTCTTCACGTGGCGCAGCGCGAGCACGATGTTCTCTTCCACGGTCAGATGCGGAAACAGGTTATAGCTCTGAAACACGATGCCCACTTCGCGCCGCAACAGATGCAGGTCGACCTTGGGATCGTCGACGCGAATGCCGCACACTTCGATCTGGCCTTGATCGATTGTCTCCAGCCGGTCGAGGCAGCGCAGCGCCGTGCTCTTGCCGGAACCGCTCGCGCCGATCACGGCGATCATCTCGCCCTTGTTGACTTCGAACGACACGCCCTTCAGAACGTGATTGGAGCCGAAGCTCTTGTGAATATCGTCGACTTTAACGATTGCTGACATTGAGCTTGTTCTCCATCGATTGGCTCCAGCGCGAAAGCGGATAGCACAGGACGAAATAGAAAGCGCCGACCAGTCCGAAGATGAGGAACGGCTGGAAGATCGAGTTGTTGATGATCTGACCCGCGCGCGTCAGTTCGATGAAACCGATGACCGAGGCAAGCGACGTCATCTTGATGAGTTGCACCAGAAAGCCGACGGTCGGCGGCAAGGCAAGGCGCATCGCCTGCGGGATGATGACGAGGCGCAAGGTCTGCCAGCGCGACAGCGACAGACACTCCGACGCTTCCCATTGCGGCTTGGGCATCGCTTCGATACAGCCGCGCCAGATATCGCCGAGATAGGCGCTCGAATAGACCATCAGCGCCATGCCCGCCGCGACGAGCGCAGGCACTTGATAGCCATACACCGACAGGCCGAAGTACACGATGAACAGCAGAATCAGCAACGGGATGCCCTGAATCGCTTCGATATAAACGAGCGCCACGCGCGACAGCCACACACGCGGCGAAATGCGCGCGAGCATCACGCCGAATCCGCCGATGCCGCCCAGCACGAACGCGAGCGCGGAGAGCGCCAGCGTCCAGCCGATCGATTGCACCAGATAGACGAAGTGCGAGGTCGTGAATCCGCCGCTCATGCCGCACCTCCGGGAATGACCGTATCGATGCGCTGCGGATCGGGCGGTGTCTTGCCTGCGCGCTTGGCGGCCAGACGAATCGCGCGGCGGCGCTTGAAGAGATGCTCGCCCACCGCCCACGCGACGAGCTTGATGATCAGCGACAGCACGAGATACAGCGCCGCCACGACGATATAGGTTTCGAGCGAGCGGAAGGTATCGGACTGCACCGTGTTGGCAACCGCGGTGAGTTCTTCGGCCGAGATCTGCGAGGCAATAGCCGAGGCCTGCATCATCAGCAGGAACTGGCTCGTCAGCGACGGATAAACCTTCTCGATCGACGGCTGCAGCATCACATGCCAGCCGATGCGCCACTTCGAAAGACCGAGACATTCCGCCGCCTCGATCTGTCCGCGTGGCACCGATTCCAGACCGGCGCGAATGATCTCGGCCGCATAGGCGCCGATGTTGATCGTCATCGCAAGCGCAGCCGCCGCGAAGGTCGGCATGCGTATGCCGATGCTCGCGAGCCCGAAATACAGCAGGAAGATCTGCACGAGGAACGGCGTGTTGCGCACGGCCTCGATATAGATGATGCAAAGCCGCGTGAGCACCGGCACCTTCGCGCGCTTGGCGAACGCGACGAGCATGCCGAGGATCAGGCCGAAGAACACGGCCACGCACGTCATCTTGAGCGTGAGCCACGCACCCAGCAGGAAGGTCGGCCAGTACGGGATCAGCGGGGAGAAATCTAGAGAAAACATGGCGGCAAATATCCCTGTGAAGTTGGGCGCCTTACCCGGTACGTCCAGAACTGGATGTATGACGACATACTACGAATACCGTGATATTGCATCTTGCATGCATTAAACCGGGTCGAACGGGCCGGTGGTCGTGAAGGCGCCGCCCTGCAGCACCGCGACGGGATCGGTCGGCGCGGGCGGCGGCGTCGCTTCGATTCGTTCGCGGAACTGCTCGGACGAGTCGCGCGGCACGAAGCCCAAATGCGCGGCGCAGCGGTTGTCCCACCATGTGTGCGCATTGGCCGACATGCCGAACACGATTGTATGGCCGACGTCCGGCGTGAAGAGACTGCGGCGCAGCAGGTCGTGAAAATCGTCGTAACTCATCCAGCTCGCCATCATCCGGCGGTCCTTCGGTTCCGGAAACACCGAGCCGATGCGGATGCTCACGGTCTCGATGCCGTAGCGGTCGAAGTAGAGCTGCGCCATGTCTTCGCCGAACGACTTCGACAGGCCGTAGTAGCCATCGGGGCGCTTGCGCGCGTCCGCGTCGATTCGTTCGTCCTGCCGATAGAAGCCCGTGACATGATTCGAGCTCGCGAACACGACACGCTTCACGCCCTGGCGGCGCGCTGCTTCGTAAAGGTTGAAGACGCCCTTGATGTTGGCTTCGAGAATCTCCTCGAACGGACGCTCCACCGAGACGCCGCCGAGATGGACGATCGCGTCGCAATCTCGGGCGAGTGCGTCGACGGCCTGGCGGTCCGCGAGATCGCACGGAGCGATCTCTTCGTGAGGCGCAGCGTCGCTCGTCAAGGTGCCGGGAAGATCGGAAATGCGCACGTGTCGCGCGAATTCGGCGACACGATGCCGTATCGCGCGCCCGATTCCACCGGCCGCACCGGTCAGCAGCAAGCGGTCGAATTGCGCGGCGGCGTTGGCAAACCGCACAGCAGACGGCGCGGCATTGTTCTGTTCCATCGAGTCATGTCTCCAGCGAGATCGGCTAGGGATTACCCTGCACGCGTCTTCTTGTACGTTGTCATATCACTGCATGACGCATATCATCATTTACCGACCGATTTGTCAATGTGTGTAAAACCCAGACCAACGAGAACGCCGTGACGCTATCGCCAGTTCATCCCTCCGACACTTTCTCCGCGTCCTCGTCGGGCGCGCGCCGCAGTCTCACATCGCAATTGGTCGATGCGTTGCGCGCGCAAATCGATTCGAAGGAACTGAACGCCGGCAGCCGGCTCGCGACCGAAGCCGAGATGGTGCAGCGGTTTGGTGTGAGCCGCACCGTCGTGCGCGAGGCGCTATCGCGACTGCAGGCTGCGGGGCTCGTGGAGACGCGGCATGGCATCGGCACGTTCGTATGCGAAGCGGGTGCATCGACGTTGCTGCAACTCGATCCCGCCGATGTCGCCGGTTCCATCGACGCGCTGGCCATCCTCGAATTGCGCATCAGTCTGGAGACCGAATGCGCGGGGCTCGCGGCCTTGCGCTGCGATCCCTCGCGGCTCGCGACCATGCGCGCCGCCCTCGCCGATTTCGAGCAGAGCGTCGATAAGGCCGCCGATACGGTGTCGCCCGATTTACGCTTTCACATGGAGATCGCGCATGCGACGGGCAATCGTTATTTCGTCGAGATCATGGAGCATCTCGGCACGCGAATGATTCCGCGCACGCGCATCACCGCCACGCCGATTCCGCGCGAGCAATACGCCGAGTATCTGATGCGCGTGAATCGCGAGCATGAACAGATCGCGGATGCCATCGAACGCGGCGACGCCGATTCGGCACGCACCGCGATGCGGCTGCATCTGATCAATAGCCGGGAGAGATTGCGCCGCGCGCAGGCGTCGTCGGAATGAAGTTGCATCGAATAAACGCAAGAGGGACCGTCAGTCGCTCACGGTCCCTCTCGTCCATCTGAAGGCCTTAGCGGACCCTTCAACGAACCCTTCAACGAGCCATTCAACGAGCCAAGTTCGGCTCGGGCTCTTCGAGGTCATGCGCGTTGGCAATCGTCTCCAGCGCGGAGTCGTGATGCAGCAGCAATACCGCCGCCACGCCGATCATGCCCGCACCCGAGAGACACAGCAAACCCGCGCCGAAGCTGCCGGTGCTGTCCTTGATCCAGCCCATGACATAGGGACCGAAGAAACCCGCGAGATTGCCGAGCGAATTGATCGCTGCAATGCCGCCTGCGGCCGCAGCGCCCGACAGGAACGATGCCGGCAACGTCCAGATCACCGGCAGGCAACCGAAGATGCCGAAGCCCGCGATCGAGAGCGCGATCATCTTCAGGACCGGGTTATCCAGTCCCGCCGATGCCGCGATACCGCCCGCCGCCACCATCAACGCAATCGCGACGTGCCAGCGGCGTTCGAGCTTGCGATCCGAATGCCGGCCCCACAGCACCATGCTGATCACGCCGACGATATACGGCAACGACGTGACGAAGCCCGTCTGAAGATTGGTCAGCCCGAACGACTTGACGATCTGCGGCAGGAAGAAGCTCAGACCATAGTTGGTCGCGTTGGCGCCGAAGTAGATCAACGCGATGGCGAGCACGCGCGGATTGAAGATAGCCTGCTTCACGCTGAACGAATGCACTGCCTCGCGATGCGCGCGTTCATGCGCCTGACGCTTGACGAGCCACTCGCGCTCTTCGTCGGCGAGCCAGTGTGCATCGGCGGGCTTGTCGGTCAAATAGAAGAACACGACGAACGCAAGCAGCAGCGCAGGCAATGCTTCGATCAGATAAAGCCATTGCCAGCCTTGCATGCCGCCCATGCCGTCCATCGTCAGCAGCGCGCCGGAAATCGGCCCGCCGATCACGGTGGACAGCGGAATGGCCGCCATGAAATAGCCGACGACGCGTCCCCGATACTTCGCAGGAAACCACAACGTCAGCAAGAAAATGATGCCGGGAAAGAAGCCCGCTTCCGCGACGCCGAGCAGGATGCGCAAGCCATAGAACACGTACGCATTGGAGAGTCCCGTCGACTGCGCGATGTGCGGGATAAACGCCATCGCCGCGGCAAGAATGCCCCATGTGAACATGATCCGCGCGATCCAGCGACGTGCGCCGAATCGTTCGAGCAGCAGGTTGGACGGAACCTCGAAAAAGAAATAGGCGATGAAGAAGATGCCTGCGCCAAAACCGAACATGCTCGCGGTGAAGCCGAGCGCTTTGTTCATCTGCAATGCGGCAAAGCCGACGTTGACACGATCCAGATATGCGATGAAGTAGCACAAGATCAGGAACGGCACGAGGCGAAACATCACGCGTTTCATGGTGCGAGATTCAAGGTCCATCTATGTCTCCTCCGGATAGAAGAATTAGCTCGCTGGGTACTCGTAGTACCTGCGGAGACTACTCTCTAAGGAGACAGTAAAGAACTGGTGTTTAGCCTTGGTATCGGTTCCTAAGCTTGACTGGGTTCACGTTTGATGTGCGCCAATGCGGTGCACCAAAGGTGCTTTAATCCCAAAGCTTGCAGAATGAAAGCAAAACGGGCCGTTGTTCGGCCCCGTTTTCATAGGTGGATGCGCAATTTATGCGACCGGTAACATTCCGGCGTAGTGCGGTTCCGGTAAGCCTTGCACACCGGGGTTCAGGGCAAACACGTAGCCGTCGTCTTCAGTTGCGTTCGATGCCGGGCGAATCGTCGTGACGAAGAGCGTCGACAGGTCGCTGCCGCCGAATGCGCACATCGAAGGCTTGCTCGCGGGCAATGCGATCTCGCGATCGAGCTTGCCTTGCGGAGTGAAGCGCAGAAGGCGGCCTGCGTCGTTGGCGCAGGTCCAGTAGCAGCCATCGGCATCGACCGCTGCACCGTCCGGACGACCCGTGTAGTGATGCAGGTCCGCGAACACGCGCCGCGCGCTTGGCGTGCCGGTATCGGGGTCGAAATCGAATGCCCACACCAGACGACGTTGCGGATGCGAGTCGGACAAATACATCGTCCTGCCATCCGGCGACCACGCGAGACCGTTCTGTGTGATCAAACCGTCGACAACGGGCGCGGACAATCTGCCGGTTTCATCGAACCGATACAGCGCGCCGGCCGGACTCGCCAGCGACATGTCCTGCACCATCGTGCCGGCCCAGAAGCGCCCTTGCCGGTCGCAGCGGCCATCGTTGAAACGCATGCCCGGCGCGGGAAATTCAGGCGCAGCGAGTTTGATTGCGTGCGCATCGCCGAGGCTCTGCAAGTTCACGCCGAACATGCCGCTCTCCATGCCCGCGACGACGTGCCCCGCCGCATCGAACGCAAAGCACGCGACCTGCTCGGCGAAGGTCCATTCAGTGCGCCGCGCGTTCGCGATCTCCAGCCGGACGATGCGCCGCGCCGGAATATCGACCCAGTACAGCGCGCCCTCTTCCGCGCGCCAGACCGGGCATTCGCCGACCGTCGCGCGGCCGCCTGAATCGAGCCGTTCGACGCGGTTCGCGCTGCTCATCGCTTGCGCTCCATCGGTTCGCCGATCACGAATGCGCCGCCCTGGAAGCGCTGCGCGGGGTCATCGTGATTAGCGGTCGGCGCGGCGACCGGGAAGAGCCCGTTGAACTGCGCCGAGCTGTCTTGCGGATTGAAGCCGAGGAAGCCGGCCTTCGAGTTGTCCCACCACTTCACGGGATTGTCCGATGCGCCATACACCACCGCATGGCCGACACGATTCGTGAACAGCGAGCAACGCACGAGCTCGATGAAATCGCGGAAGCTCAGATACGTGACGAGCATACGCGGATTCTTCGGCTCCTCGAACGACGAACCAATGCGCAAGCACACCGTCTCGATGCCGAAGCGATCGAAGTAATAGCGCGACAGCGCCTCGCCGAAGCATTTCGTCACGCCATAGAGGCTGTCCGGCCGCTGCGGTGCATCCGCGTCGAGCACTTCGGTGACGGGATGAAAGCCGATCGCGTGATTCGAGCTCGCGAACACGACGCGCTTCACGCCATAACGGCGCGCCGCTTCATAGATGTTGTACGTGCCGCGGATGTTCGCTTCGATCAGATCGTCGAACGGCGCGTCGATAGAGATGCCGCCCAGATGCACGATCGCATCGACACCCTCGACGAGCTTCATTACCTTGTCGCGGTCCGCGAGATCGACGGCGCTCACTTCTTCGTGGCTGGCGGCATCGTCGAGCGGGGCAATGTCGGAGAGCCGCACGACGTCCGCCCATTGCGCGAGCGGGCTGCGCAATTGACGGCCCAGGTTGCCGGCCGCGCCGGTCAGAAGCAGACGCTTGAACGGTTTGCCCGCTGCGGTTGGCTGATTCATCGAGACTCCTATCGAATACGTAGTGATGCGTTGAAAGCTAAAAAAAAGAAAACGTTTTCTGGACTATGACATCCGGCCATCCGGCTCATCAGTTGACGGTTGGCATGCAAAAGACAAGATACAAAATGCCGTTGGCTTCGTCATTGTTTCCTGATTTTCTGCGACAATCCGTAAACACAGAGAAAACGTTACCCTTTATGAAGAAAATTTCGCCGACCATTCGCGACGTCGCCGCCGCGGCGGGCGTGTCCGTCGCGACCGTTTCCAAGTACATCAACGGTGCGCAACGTTTCTCGGCGCCGGTCGAAGCCCGACTCAAGGAATCGATCGAATCGCTCGGCTATCGTTCGAACCCGCTCGCGCGCTCGATGATCACCGGCAAGACCCGCACCATCGGGCTCACGATCCTCGACATCAGCAATCCGCACTTCACCAATGTCGTGAAGGGCGCGAATCGCATCGCCCTGCGCCATGACTACACGCTGCTGCTTGTCGATATCGACGAGAATCAGGCGCGCGAACGTCCGCTCATCGAGGCTCTCGCGCAGCGCGTGGATGGCCTGCTCGTCAGTTCGCGCCTGCCCGACGAAGACGCGCAATGGATGCTCGACCTCGACAAACCCGTCGTGCTTCTGCGCAATGCCGAGTTGCCCATTCCGAGCGTCGGCATCAACAGCCGCCTTGCTACTTACATGCTTGCGCGCCATTTGCTCGATCTCGGGCATCGGCGTATTGCGTATCTCGGCTTCGAGCACGCGCGCATCAACGATGAACGGATTCGCGGCGCGCGCGAATGTCTCGCCGAAGCGGGACTCGAACTCGATATCTACGAAGCCCACGCCCCCACTCCACTCGCGGGCGAACAGGCCTGCTCGCGCGTGATGCTCGGACCGAAGCGGCCGCAAGCCGTGATCTGCTACAACGATCTGATCGCGCTCGGCTTCATGAAGGAAGCCGCGACGCTCGGCATTCGCGTGCCGCACGATGTATCCGTGACCGGCATCGACAACGTGCCGTACAGCGCGTATGCCGCACCCGGTCTCACTACCGTCGACATCCAGAGCGAGAAGATGGGCGAGCTCGCGATGCAGAAGCTCATCGATGCCCTCGCCGGTCATCCGGACCCGGGCAACTCCATGTTCGAGCCGCGACTCATCGTGCGCGAATCGACTGCTGCTGTTACGTGACGCTCGCCGCGCCGCCTGCGTGCTGCGAGTGCTGGCGGCGCGGCGCATGTTGCGTTGATACCGTTGATGCTGTTGCTACCGTTGTTACGCTTCGAGCTTCGCCGGCGCCATCTTCGGCGAGAGGACGTGCATGATCGCGAAGGCAATCAGGTACGCCGATGCGCCGATCGCGAACAGCACCCAGTAGTGACCCGTGCGTTGCAGGACCTGGCCGATCACTTCCGAGAACAGCACGCCGCCGATCGAGCCGGCCATGCCGCCGATACCGACCACCGCGCCCACCGCACGACGCGGGAACATGTCCGATGCCGTCGTGAAGAGATTCGCCGACCAGCCCTGGTGCGCCGCCGCCGCGAGACCGACGATCGCCACCGCGACCCACAGATTTTCCGCTTGCGACACGAACGCGATGGGCAGCACGGCGCATGCGCAGATCAGCATCGCGGTCTTGCGCGCCGCATTCACGCTCCAGCCTTTGCTCAGCAGCTTCGATGAAATCCAGCCGCCGCCGATGCTGCCGACCGTGGTGATCGCATAGATCACGACAAGCGGCAAACCGATGTGCTGCATGTCCATACCGCGCGATTCATTGAGCCACTTCGGCAACCAGAACAGATAGAACCACCACACCGGGTCCGTCAGGAACTTGCCGACGATGAACGCCCACGTCTCACGCTTCTTGATGAGCACCTTGAAGCCCGGCGCGCCCGCGTGTGCGTTGGCTGCGTCGGCGGCTTTGGCTTCGTCGCCTTCGTTCGCGAGATCGTCTTCCTGCGCACTGCCGTCCGGCTGGCGATACATGAAGAACCACACGACGAGCCACACGAACCCGATCGCGCCGATGATCACGAACGCCGCGCGCCAGCCGAACGCCACCGCGATCGCCGGGATCAGCGCCGGTGCGAACACCGCGCCGATGTTCGCGCCCGAATTGAAGATGCCGGTGGCCAGCGCGCGTTCTTTGCGCGGGAACCATTCGGCCGTGGTCTTGATCGCCGCCGGGAAGTTGCCGCCCTCGCCGATGCCGAGCAGCGCGCGCACCATGGCGAAGCCCATGACGGAGCCGACCGCCGCGTGCAGTATCGCCGCGATACTCCAGATGAACATGGCGAGCGCATAGGAGATGCGGGTGCCGAGCCAGTCGACGATGCGCCCGAAACAGAGCAGCCCGACCGCATAGAAAGCCGAGAACGCGATCACGATGCGGCCGTACTGCACCTGCGACCAACCGATGTCCTTCTGCAGCATCGGCGCGAGCAGACCGAGAATCTGCCGGTCCATATAGTTGATGACCGTGGCGAAGAAGAGCAGCGCGCACACGGTCCAGCGATAACGGCTCGCGGTTCGCACGACGCCGGCAACGACAGTGTTCATGAAAGTCTCCGGACGCGGCGGCGCTCGTCGAGCCGCGTTCTTTGTTGCATGGGACGGCGACGAGCGCCGGGGGCCTGGCTTGAGGTGGGTCTGCTCCGTAGCAAACCGGCCCCTGTTCTGGAAAACGTTTTTCGGAGAATAGTCGTTTTGCTCAAAGCTGACCATCCCCGTATTTGCCCTAATACGGCTTCTTATAGCCACTCTACGGCGTATTCGAGGGACTACGGAAACCAGGAAACGCTCACGTTAAATGAGTTAATCGTTTTCTAGAAACGTTTCCTAATCCCGGGCTTCGCTCCGGTCCGCGCATCATCCATGGCCTTTTGCATCTTGCGTTTTGCATGCATGTTGGCGTTTTGCATTACGCACTCAATATGCCGAGCCTGCCTGTATGATCGAGACCCATCCGACCAACAAAAAAGACCAGATTGCCTGCCATGCCTGCTCGCTTGACGGGATTTATTTATCTGCTCGTCACGGCTACCGGCTGGGCGCTCAACTGGCCCGCCATGAAAGTCTTGCTGCGCGAGTGGCCGCCGCTCTTCTCGCGCGGCGTCGCCGGAATGGCCGCCGCCGTTTTGCTCGGTGCGATAGCGAAATCGGCTGGCGAAAACATCCGCGTGCCGCGCGCGCTCGTGCCGCGACTGCTGCTCGCATCGGCGATTAACGTTTTCGCGTGGATGGGCTTCTCCACGCTATCGATAAAATGGCTCTCGGTCAGCGAAGGGGCGCTGCTCGTCTACACCATGCCGATCTGGGCGATGTTGCTCGCCTGGCCCATCGCGCGGCGCAAGCCTTCGCTCGCAGGCTTTTGCGCGCTGGCGCTGGGCCTCGCGGGCGTGCTGGTGCTGCTCTCCGCGCACGGCTTGTCTTTCGACAGCGGCAAGATTGCCGGCATCGCATTCGCGCTTGCGGCGGCTATGCTCTTCGCGCTCGGCACGGTCGTCACGCACGCGCCGCTGCCCATTCCGCCGGTCACGCTCGTCGCTTGGCAAGTCGGCATTGGCTGTGCGCCGATGGTCGTGCTCGGCCTCGTGATCGAACATCCGGTCTTTTCGGCCCTGGCGCCCGATGGCTGGGCGGTCCTCGTCTATATGAGCCTCGTGCCGATGGGCGTCTGTTATCTGGCGTGGTTCGCAACGTTGCGCCGCCTGCCCGCCGAACTCGCGTCGATCGGCATGCTGCTCGTGCCGATCATGGGCATCGCCGCCGCAGCGCTTGCGCTCGGCGAGCCGCTGGGACGGCGCGAGGCGCTCGCGATGGCACTCACGCTCTCGCGCGTCGCGCTCGCAATGCGCCAACGCCGCTAGTCTCGTCAAGCGGAAAAATTAAAGTGGGTTGCCGGAATTGCCGATATGGGGCAGTACAACTCTTATCGTTCGATCACGCCCCATGTTTCGTATCAGTCTGGCCCGCATGAACGTCGGGACCAAATTCGCTGTGCTCGCTTGCGCGCTCACGGCCATCGTCGTTGCGTTCTTTACCCTTGCCGTCACGAGAAATGCCGGCGATCAAGTCGATGAACACGCGCTCGCACGCGTCGATGCCGAGAATCGCTCGATCGCCACGATGATCGGCCTTTACGACAAGGCCGTGAGCGCCGAAGTATCGCGCTTCATGACGATCTTCACGCATCGGCTGCCCGCCACGTTTTCACTCGACGAGACGCGCACCGTAGACATCGCCGGCACGATGACGCCGACCATGTTCGCCGGCGACAAGCCGCTTAACAACGACTTCACGATTCCCGATGCGTTTCTCGACGAGAGCGGCGCTATCGCGACGATCTTCGCGCGCACCGGCGACGAATTCGTGCGCGTCACCACGTCGCTCAAGAAGCAGGACGGCACACGCGCCATCGGCACCCTGCTCGATCGCAAGGGCCCGGCGTATGCGCCGATCATGTCGGGCAAGCCGTATATCGGTATCGCCGCGCTCTTCGGCAAGCAATACATCACCGAATACAAACCTGTCACCGATGCGTCGGGCCGTGTGATCGGCGCGCTCTTCGTGGGCGTGGACGTGAGCGCGGAATTCGCCGCGCTACAGGACACCATTCGCAAGAACCTGATCGGTGCGAGCGGTTATCACTTCGTCGTCGATGCATCGAATGGCGCGAATCGCGGCAAGCTGCTCGTGCATCCCGGCGCCGAAGGCCAGCTCGCCGATGAGCGCGTTGCGCCCTTCAAGCAGATGCTCGATAGCCACGAAGGCAAGCTCGTATTCGACGGCACCGATATCGCAGGCGCCGATGCGCGCGTGCATGGCGGCACGAAGGAAATCGTCTATATGACGGTGCCGCAATGGCAATGGATGATCGGCGGCATTGCGTATCGCGACGAACTGCTCGCGGACATGCACCGCAGCCGCAACCGTTTTCTTGCGCTGGGTCTTGCGGTCGTCGTGCTGCTCGTCGGCGTCTTGCTCTATGCGGTCACGAAGCTGGTGAGCCGTCCCATCGATGATGTCACGCGCGCCTCCGAGCGCATCGCGGCGGGCGACCTGACCGTGCGTATCGATAGTCGCAGAGAGGACGATATCGGCCGCCTGATGCGCGCTATCGATGGCATTGCGCGTGGGCTTGCCGGCATCGTTGCGCAAGTGCGCAGCGCATCGGCCGACATGAACGAAGGCACCGCGCGCATCGCCGCAGGCAGCAGCGACATCGCGACGCGCATTGCCACGCAAGCGGCGAGCGTCGAGGAAACGGCGGCGAGCATGGAACAGATCACGTCGACGGTGCAGCAGAACGCGGCCAATACCGTGCAGGCCGGCGAACTCGTTGCATCGGCATCGGATGCGGCGCGTGCGGGCGGCGCAGCAGTCGGACGCGTCGTGACGACGATGGGCGAGATCGATGCATCGGCGCGCCGCATCGCCGACATCACCTCGACCATCGAAGGTATCGCGTTTCAAACGAATATTCTCGCGCTCAACGCGGCTGTCGAAGCCGCGCGCGCGGGCGAGCACGGCAGAGGCTTCGCAGTGGTCGCGTCGGAAGTTCGCTTGCTCGCACAGCGCAGTGCGGACGCCGTGAAGGCAATCGAGGCCCTGATTGCAGAGTCGGCCGCCAAGGTGACGCACGGCTACCGGATCGCGGAAGAAGCGAGCAGCACGATGAGCGGCATCGTCGAGCGCGTGGCGCGCGTGAACGCGATCGTCGGCGAAATCGGCGTTGCATCGCGCGAACAGGCGAGCGGCATCGAGCAGGTCAACAGCGCGGTCATGTTGATCGGCGAAGCGACGCAGCAGAACGCATCGCTCGTGGGCGAAGCGGAGCACTCAACGGTCGAATTGCGCGATCAGGCCGAAAGGCTCGAACGTGCAGTAAGCATGTTCCGCGTTTGAACGCGGATTGATGACTTCCCTTGGCTTCTTCTACAACTCGATAAGGATGCGACCGCTCTCGACTTTAGCCGGATATGTCGCGAGCTTTTCGCAAACGGGTGCGCATAGCGGCCGCCCGTCGCGGATATCGAAGCGCCCGTTGTGTTTCGGACATTCGATCACGTAGTCCATGACGAAGCCATCGCTCAGATGCACGTGTTCGTGCGTGCATAGACCGTCGCTTGCATACACGGCATCGTTCACGCGATAGATGGCGAAGGTGCGTCCATCGTGATCGAAGCGCATGACGTCTTCATCTTCGATGTCGTCCAGCGCGGCTGCATCGACCCATTGCGTCATGACCAGTCGTCTCCTTAAGTCTTTATGCCTGCGTTGCGGCCGGCACTGGCCGCTCGACGTGATACGAGGGATCGCGCGTTTGCCGCATGAGTGCCGGAATGATTTCCGCATAAGCCGCGATCGTGCTGGTGTAGGGTGGCGGCATGTCGTGCCTGACGGCGTCGTGCAGACGCGGCAGCGCGTGGTACGGCACCATCGGAAACATATGGTGTTCGACGTGATAATTCATGTTCAGATAAAGAAAGCGGAACACGGGATTCATCATCACGGTGCGGCAGTTCTTGCGATGATCGAGCACGTTTTCGGGCATGCCGGCATGCTGTGTCAGACCGAAGAACAAATAAAGCCACGCGCCATAAAGACTCGGCAAGCCGATGAAGAGCAGCGGCAGAATGGAATGAAACACGATGCACGCGGCGATTAGCGCGGCATAGATCGCAAGCCAGACGCGCGCTTCCAGAATCACCTTGGGCCATTCGGACTCGGGCACGTACGTCTTCTCTTCCGCGCCGATATTGCCGAACGCCGATGAAACGATCTTCGGCACTTCGCCCGCCGCGTGCTTCAACGCAAAGACGTTCAACGCGATGCTTAGCCAATCGGTCGGCAAGGGCACCGCAATCTCGCGGTCACGTCCCACGACGAGCGTATCGGTGTGATGACGCGCATGACTCCAGCGCCAGATCGTCGGACGCCGGAACACCTGAAACGACGCGACCTGATAGAGCGCCTTGTTCATCCACGATGTCTTGAACGCAGTGCCGTGCCCGCTCTCGTGCCAGCGCGAATCCGCCGGACCGCAATAGAGCGCGCCATACAGAAGAAATGCAGGAATGGCCCACAGCGAATTCGCATGCCACGCGAAGTACGCAAGCATGCCGCTTGCAAAGATCGCGGCGTACCAAAGCAAGGTGTCACGGATTGCGCGCGCATCGCTTCGCTGCATCAGGCTTTTCATGAGCGGGCGCGGCACCGCGCACTTGTACCACTCGGCATTCACGAGACCGGCCGCTTTAGCGCGCTCTCCCGCGCCGCCTATCAATTGATAAGCACCGTGCGCATCCTGAACATTCGCACTTCGGGACTGCTCTGATCCCATCATGTCACCTCAACCGATGATTGAGTTTACATCATCCGATAGTGTTGGATCGATGATAGAAGGCGCGCACAATGGACGCAACACTCCGCTGCATTTGCTATCTTTAAGCATCATCGCGCGATTTTAGAATCCATCATTTCCATCAAAAGATGAGCCGACGTCCCACTCTTCAGTCCGTGGCGGATGCAGCCGGCGTGAGTCCGGCGACCGTGGATCGCGTGTTCAACGGCCGCCTGAGCGTGCGCGAAGGCACGGCTCTGCGTGTGATCGAAGCGGCTGAACGCATTGGCTATCACGGCGCAGCGCTCATGCGCGAGCGTCTGCGTACGCAACGCGGGGCGACGAGCGAGCGGCATACGCTAGGTTTCTGTCTGCAAAAACGCGCCGATCCGTTTTATCAGACGTTTGCGCGCATCCTTACGGACGCCGCCGCGCGTCATGAACCCGAGGACTGCACGGCGGTTATCGAGTACATGGACGAACTCGATCCTGCCTCGATTGCCCGCACGCTGCTTACGCTCGGCGAAGAGGCCGATGCGCTCGGCGTCGTCGCGGTGGATCATCCGCATGTGACGGCCGCGATCGAAACGCTGCATGCACAAGGCAAGCCGACGGTCACGTTGCTGTCGGATCTGAGCGCGCCGTTGCGCGCGGGCTATATCGGCGTAGATCCGCGCAAAAGCGGACGCACGGCGGCATGGGCAGTAAGCCGTCTCGCGCGCCGTGACGAGGGCACGGTCGGCGTATTCGTCGGCACGCCGCGCTATCTCGGCCAGGAAAGCTGCGAGATCAGCTTTCGCTCGTACTTGCGCGAGCATGCGCCCGGCCTGCGCGTGCTCGATACGCAAATCAATCTGGAGGACAAGCAACTCGCCTACGAAGCAACCCTCGCGATGCTCGCGCGACATGCCGATCTTGCCGGACTCTATATTCCGGGCGGTGGCGTGGGTGGCGTCATTCGTGCGCTGCGCGAGGAAGCGTCGGGAAGGCGCATCGTGACCGTGTGCAGCGATCTGATGCCGGACCGTTACGAGGCGCTGGTCGAAGGCGTCATCGACCTCGTGATCGATACGCCGCTACAACGCATCGCCGAAACGGCGATACAGGCGATGTTGCGCGCATTGCAGGCTTTGCCGGGAGAGTCTGCACTGGCGAGTCAATATCCGCTGCCCGCGCAGCTCTATACGCCGGAGAACGTTTAAGCGCGCTAATGATCGACTAACTCTTGGCGCCTAGGCTCCTTCTTGAGTTCACTCACTAAAAGAGATCGATCATGAAACGCCTCGTGTCAGGCCTTGCAACAGCACTGTTTACCTGCGCCGCTATGGTGCCCGCTCTTTCGTATGCGCAATCGAAAACATCCGATGTCCCCTCGGAAACGCAATCAGTCACTCATTCGACCGCGTACTACGACCGTGCATCGCACGGTGATCAGGCGTATGGTTCGAGCAGCGAGGGCACCATACAAAGCGGATGGATCACGCAACCGTCCGCCCAAGCGCTTCGACAATCGCTCTATATTCACCACTAAGAAAGCTTTTGATTTGCTTTCAATTTTATCGTAGTCCGAAAATTTGCTCGGTGGTGGCACTGTGATTGCTATATTCTGAGGCGCTTAGCTGTTACGCGCTCATTCAATCAGATGCGCCAGAAGCCTTGCACCAATACAGCGCGTACGCATTTTTTTCATACGCACGCAGTATCTTTATTGAAGGAATGAAAATACTGCTGACTTTTGGGCATTCGCTTGCATCTTGAAACGCTTTGTCACGTTTAAGGCCTTCAAGATGCAGGCGTCGTGTGGTGGACCGCACGGAGCGCGCGCCGGCTAGTCCGGAGCATAGTAGAAATCCCTAGGATGCCGCGAATGTTTCATCAGTTGTTTCGGCGAGTGCAAATCGATTCTTCTTGAAAGACATACTGCTGAGCCACAAGCGTCAACGCTTCCAGTATTTTTGAACCGCTAAGATGCAAGTCACGCATACATCCTCGCTTCAATAACGAGGCTTGAGTTCGAATCCCACGCCGACGGGCTCGTCGCTCGTGACTCGGATCTTGCGTCATGGAGAAATCATGGCGCTTTTGGGGAATCCGCCCCAACGAAGCCGCTTTAAGGCATTTTGCTCGATCGACATGCACGTCACGCCGGGATTTTCGGGGCCGGCGAAATGGCGCGACATGCTCCAACTATAAGCGTCGTAAGACCGTTCATGTGAATGGCCATCCGTGGCACGCATGACGGCTCGCGTCGCAACGGCGTTTGCGCCGTATCCATCAGACCCCAGCATGACTCGCCGTGCAGCGCGTCGTACGAACCCTTTGCATCATCAGCGCACGGTTCAAAGCATCGCCGCACGACGAAACATCGACAACGGCCCGCCGCATCGAAAAAGATGTGACGAGCCAGAGCCCAATCAACTGACGGAGAAGGTCCTATATGTCGTTTGAGAGTGACTCCTTGCGAGACACGAACCCGCTTCTCACCATCGTTGTGGCGGCTTACAACATCGAGGGATACGTCGAGGAAGCGCTCGAATCCCTGTTGTCGCAGCCATATATCGACGCGATGAGAATCGTCGTCGTCGACGACGGCTCTCGCGATGAAACCTATGCCGCGGCACGCGCGATCGTCGAGCGCGATGGCGGCGTGCACATAGAATTGCTGCGTCAGGAGAATCGTGGCCTGAGTGCGGCGCGCAACACCGGCATGGCGGCGGTGCGCACGCCCTATGTCGGCTTTCTCGATGGTGACGACATCTATCTCGAAGGCTTCGCCGAGGCGGTGATGCCCATACTGGCGACGCGCGAATGGGATCTCGTGGAATACAACGTCAAGATCATCGACGACGCCGGCCGCGAACTCGATGAAATCGACATCGTCGACACAGTAACGACCGGCGGCCATCCGGTGAATCGCACGACGCTGCAGCAGTTCGCTAACGGATTTCATACGTTTGCGTGGGCGCGCATTTATCGCTCAGATCTGTTCGACGAAGCGCCCTTCCCCGTCGATCGACACTACGAGGATATGGCCGTCGTGCCCTCGACGTATCTGCGCGCACGCAACGTCTATCGCATTCCGAAGCCCTTGATCGGGTACCGGCGCCGCTTCGGAAGCATCACGCAATGCGCATCGGTGCGCGACGTTCAGGACCTGCGCGTCAACGGCCGCGAAGCGCTCGCGCGTTGCGACGGCGGCGAGATGGACGACTACTGGCTCACGGTGTTCGACAAGCTGTTTCATCGCGCCTGCCACGTTTGCGCGCGAGTCGATCGCGGGTCCTTCAAACCTGCATCGGAAATGCTTGCGGCGATGGCGGTCGATCATCGCAAGGCGCGCGCAAAACTCGCCGAACGCAGCGGCCGCGAAGTCGGCGAGCTTAAGCCTTTCGATCTGAACGTACGTGCGGACCGTTCCATTCACTTCCTCAAAGGGATCTTGAAGAAGGTTTTGAGGCGCAGCCTCGATCATCATCAGCGCGAACGCCGCCCGGGCACGTCGAACCAGTTGAGCGGATGAGCGCACGGGCGTGCGAGCGGAGTCTTCAGGCCTCCTCGATCGCTCGCAAGCTCATCCGCTTATAGGCATCGACGAGCAAAACGCCCTCGCTGCGCTTGTGTGCGACAGCGAGGCGCATCGTTTCTTCCCCTAGTTGCCAGATCAGGAACGCGAGCGCATTGACGCGCTTGCTTTCCACCTGCGGCTTGACGCGCCGAATCGCGGCCGCGAGCAATGCGCCGCACGCGCGGCTCTCCGCGATCTCGAAGTTCATCAGCTCCTTGTCCGAGCGCAGCGCCGATGAGATGTCGCGCATCACCGGTTTGTCCATCACGATTTCATAGTATTGATCGACCAGCGCGCTAAAGCTGTTTAGCAATTGCGTCTTGTCGCGCACAGCGTCGAGCGCCTCGCGCACACAGCGGCGGCTTTCCGCCGCATACAGTTCGGCCAGCGTGCGCACGATCGCGCGCTTGTCGGGGAAATATTGGTAAAGCGATCCTATGGAGATTTCCGCAAGCTCGGCGATCTCGCTCATCTTCACGTGCTCGCTTCCCTTTTCGGCAATCAACTGCTGCGCGACCTCCAGAATGCGATCCAGCCGGTCACGGCTGCGCTGCTGCGCGGGTTGCCTTCGTGCCGTATTCAAGTCCGCTTCCGCTTTCGCCGATTTCTTTTGCATGACGTTCCTTCCGGCACCTTTCAGCGCCTGAAAAATCCTTGACAGTTAAATGTGAGTATCTATCATGTTTTAAACATGAGCAACTCTCACGTTTAAACCAAGGAGACAGCAATGCCTTATTCGGACTTCGACGACTCGCCCATCCTCGTTCTGGGCGCAAATGGCAAAACCGGGCGGCGCGTGTCGGAACGTTTGCGCGGGCTGGGCAAGAACGTGCGCGCATGTGCACGCTCGACGCAACCCCGCTTCGACTGGAACGATCGCGCGACGTGGCCCGCCGTGCTTGCGGGCGCAAAGCGCGCGTATGTGACGTATCAGCCCGATCTTGCGATACCCGGCGCGCTCGATACGGTCAGTGCGTTCTTCGATATGGCGCTCGCCAACGGTACGGAGCGCATCGTGCTGCTGTCGGGACGCGGAGAAGAAGAAGCGCAAGCCGCCGAGCAGGCGCTGCAGCGCTCGGGCGCGATCTGGACCGTTCTGAGATGCAGCTGGTTCATGCAGAACTTCAGCGAGAGCTTTCTGCTCGACCCGGTGCGCGAAGGCACGCTCGCGCTGCCGGTGGGCGATATCAAAGAGCCTTTCGTGGATGCAGAAGACATTGCCGATGCAGCCGTCGTCGCACTCACCGAGTCAGGCCATGAAAACCGGCTTTATGAGCTTACCGGCCCGCGCGCGCTATCGTTCGCCGAAGCGCTCGATTGCATCGCTCGAGCAACGCAGCGCGACTTGAACCTCGTACCTATTCCAGTCGATGCATTTCGCGCAGGCCTGCTGGAAGCGAGCGTGTCCAAAGAGGAATCCGATTTGATCGTCTATCTCTTCACCACGGTGCTAGACGGCCGCAACGAAAAGCCCGCTGACGACATGCGACTCGCTTTGCATCGCGCGCCTGGCTCCTTTGAGAACTATGTCAAGCGGACTGCAGCGAACGGCGTGTGGACCGTGTGACGCAGCCGGATCCGGTCATTGTTTCGCGATAAACTCTAAGGATGGAACAATGTCCCTACTGTGAGCGAATCCGTGACGAATGGGATTGTCACGGTCAGGAATGCCGCACCAATATCGCCCGCGCGCTGCGAAGGCAGCGTGCCGGTTTGCCGATGGTGCCGAAGGTCATTCGCAACGAAATTCCGCCGGGCGCGTCTACAGGCGAAGTTATCGCCCAGTTGTCGCGTCAGCGGCTGCGCGCGCGTCGCGCAAACGAAGAACGTCGCGCCCGCAAGGCCGCTGAAGATCTCGACCTTTGAGCTAACGGTCAAATAAGCGGTCAAACGCTTGCTGGCGGATCCACCTTTGATCCCGCGCGCAACGCTTGCGCACCTTCGTCGCGCCATGCACGCCGCGACGCGCGCATCTTACCGAGCGCCATGCGCGCAACTTTGAGCCAGCCATAAGGACGCGGATCGGCGACCATGCTGAGTGCCCGCGCATAGTCGAGCGTCAGGCCCGGTGTCCAGGCCATTGTCACCGCGCGCTTGCGAATCTGCGCGGCCACCCAAAGCTCCGGTGTCGCGAGCATGCGGAACAGCGCGCCCCAGCCCGCACGCGCGCCATACAAACGACCCGCAGCCCCTTCGAGCGCCGCTTCGAGCGCGCGCGATACGCTGCTCGAACAATTACGATGCGTGAGGTTATAAGTCGTGTCTTCACGATACGTGCGCCAGAACCGCTCCAGACGCGCGGGATCAAAATTGCGAATGCGCACGCGTGTCGTTGACGGGCACCATGCCTTCGCTTCGATCGGATAGCTCGGTTGAAACACGCCGGGCACATCGTTCTCCCGCGTCGCGCGCAGAAGCCGCGCGAAGTCGTCGGGCGAACGGTCGATTTCGGCGGCCGGATAAAGGCTCACATACACGCCTTGCGGGGATTCGAGTGCGGCGTGCCCGGTCGAGATCACGCCATTGCGATCCACTGCGGCGATGTAGCGATCCACGATCGGATGCCACTGCGTCTCCGCCTTCGACGATCCCACCGGCGTCCATACATGCACCGTCAGCGCAGGTTCATCATCGGCGGGCGGGCCGTCCCATTCGCGAGCTTGCAGCGCCGGGCGCGTCTGATCGAACGTTCCTGTTTCGCTTGCCGCTTCCGCGCTGGCGTCACCCCATATGGCTGGATTGCTCGTCAGCTTGCGCACACGCGTCGCGATCATGATCAGATTCCACCCTGCGAAGATGAAGAATGCGCCGACGCAGTACGGAACAGTGCCTTTGTAATGCGTCGGATAAGGTTGAATCATGAAGATCCCGAGCAGGATCTCGAAGATCGCAAAGCCAAGCGCCACGCGATAGCGCCGATAACGCACGACGAGCGCGGACGTGGCTTGCAGAAGACCGTCGAAGATGAACGCTATACCGATGAGTATCGAGAGAATGAAGTGCCCGTGATGATTGCCTTCGAAGATGAGCGCGGCCGTGAGCATGAACGCGATGCCCTTCGCATAGCGCAATCTGCGTTGCCCGCCGACGCCGGCCCACGCGACTGCCAGCGTCAGCATGCTTTCGATTAGCAAGAGCCAGGCGACAAACGAAATCGGAAAGCCAAGCGCGCCGTCGAGTGCGTCGATGAACACGCCAATGCCGACGATGAGCAGCAGCCATCCCACGACCATCAATCCGCGCCAACGATCGCGTAAATAGTCAACGCCCAGCAGGATCATCATCAGCTTGACCATCGTTTTCTCTTTTAGCTAAAGGGACGCTTATCGCATGTTCATGTTAGTGCAGTTGCGCTTTAAGTCTGCACGGCACGATCGTTCTAAAAATTTTTGCGACGCGTCATGAAAAGGCGCCATGCCATACTTGCAAAGCCATCCACGCAACGGAGACGACATGTTCGAACAATGCCGATGGATCAACGAGCCCGCGCAATGGCGCGTCGAAAACGATACGCTTTTCGTCGCCACGGACGCTAGCACGGACTTCTGGCGCAAGACGCATTACGGCTTCATTCGCGATACCGGTCACGTTTTCGCAGCGGACATCGATGGCGATTTCACCGCGGAAATCGCAGTCGAAGGCGAATTCTCCGCGCTCTACGATCAGGCCGGCCTCATGGTGCGCGAGAGCACCGCGCGCTGGGTCAAAGCAGGCGCCGAATACAACGACGGCGCACTCACCTTTAGCACCGTACTCACTAACGGACTCTCCGACTGGTCGCTCGGCTCGCGTGCTACGACGAACCGCTTTCGCGTGCGCATGACTGTCGCCCAAGGCGTACTGAAAGTGCAATGCAGCGCCGACGAGCGCAACTGGACTCTCATGCGACTCGCGCCGTTCTCAGCAAGCGGCGCAAGCACGCACTGGCAAGTTGGGCCCATGTGCTGCACGCCCGAACGCGGCGGATTGAACGTGCGCTTCTCACACTTCAGGATCGGTCCGCCCATCGTCAAGGACCTTCACGATATCTCGATGTAACGCGGCACATCGGGACTCGGTAAAAACACTCACTTGCTCCTGTCGTCGACGCTTCCTAATATTTTGAAACGTTTCAGAATATCGACGATATCGCACCTTGGACTCAAGAAAAAAATCGGCTAGCACGCTCAAGGATGTCGCCAACGTGGCGGGCGTCTCGCTTGGCACGGCGTCCAAGGTCATGGCAGGCGGGCAAGGCGTAAGTCCCGCGCGGCGTCAGCAAGTATGGGATGCGGCGCGCAAGCTGGGCTATCGGCGCAACAGCCTCGCGGCCGAATTGCGCAGCAACCGGTCTACGTCCATTGGTTTCGTCGTGCCCGATCTGACGAATTCGCTTTTCATCGAACTGCTGTGCGTGGTCGAGGATCACGCGCTTGCAAGCGGTTATCGCCTGCTGCTAGCACACGCGCAGGAAGACCCCGAGCGTGAGGCGGAACGCATCCGCTTCGTGCTGTCGCGCCAAGTGGCGGGCATGATCATCATTCCGTGTCACGGCTATGAGCATGCCATCGATGAATTGCGCGAGTGCGACGTGCCGCTCGTCATGGCCGATCGCGTCGACAACAGTTTTCCCGCCAACACCGTGACGACCGACAGCCGCCGCGCCGCAAGCGACGGCACCGATCATCTGATCGCATTGGGGCACAAGCGCATTACGTTCATCGTCAATGCGCTCGATCTCGTAAACAGCCGCGAGCGCGCCGATGGCTATCTCGATGCAATGAAACGTGCAGGCCTCGCGCGTCATGCGCGCATCGTTGTGTGTGGGATGACGGATACCGAGAGTCACGCGGCCACGCTCGGCCTGCTATCGGAACGCGAGCGCCCTACCGCGCTCTTTACCGGTGCGAATGTCGCGACGCTCGGCGCCTTGCGCGCGATACGTGACGCCGAATTGCGTTTGCCCGAGCACATCTCGCTGCTCTCGTTCGATGACGCGCCGTGGATGTCGGTGCTGCATCCACGTATCAGTTCGATTCATCAACCTGTGGAAGCCGTGGGACGCGCGATCTGGCAGTTGCTGCATAAGCAGTTGCAAGGCGAAGCATCGGAGCCTGTGCATCTGCGTATGAAAGCGGATCTGCGCGTGCGCGAAAGCACCGCGCAGCCGTACAAGGTTACGGGTAAGGAAAGCGGCAAGGAAACTCGCGCGGCGTCGCAAAGCGTCGCGCGCATCCGCAAGCGCGCCGCGCTCGCAGACCGCTAAGAGCGATCGCTATAACGTTTTATTTTTATCGAAGATCAGAACCAGCGAGAGAAACGTCACACCCGAACGCGAAGCTGGCAACCCTATCAGGAGAGACGCAATGGACAGCAAAAGACGCATCATCACCGCGAGTCTCATCGCCGCACCGTTGGCCGGCGCCTTGGGCACTTTCTCGGCGCTCATCTCACAGCCCGCGTTCGCGCAACAAAAGAAATATCGATTCGGGTTCTCGCAAGTCACGACCGTCGAGCCGTGGCGTGTGCAGTTCAACAAGGACATGAAGGCCGAGGCCGCAAAGCATCCTGAAGTCGAATTGATCATTGCCGATGCAGGCGACCGGACCGACAAGCAGAATGCCGACATGGAGAACTTCATCACGCAGAAGATGGATGCGATCTTCATCTCGCCCAAGGAGTCGGCGGGACTGACGGGTGTCGTCGAAAAGGCCTTTAAGGCGGGCATTCCGGTGTTCGTGCTCGATCGCGAAGTGAACGGCGAGCAGTTCACGCAGTTCATCGGTGGCGACAACGTACAGATCGGTGAGGAAGCGGGCAACTTCATCGTCAAGCTGACGGGCGGACCGGGCAAGGCACAAGGCAATCTCGTCGAGATATGGGGCGGCTTCGGTGCTCAACCTGCACATGATCGTCATGATGGCGCAGACAAAGCTATCGCCAAGGAGAAAGGCATCAAGCGCGTGGGTGAACGTGTCGACTGCGACTGGAAGCAGGACAAGGCCTACGACTACATGAAGACCGTGCTGCGCGTGCAGCCGAAAATCGATGTGGTCTATGCGCACAACGATCCGATGGCCTATGGCGCGTATCTCGCCGCAAAAGACGCGGGCCGCGAGAAGAACATCAAGTTCGTGGGCATCGACGGCCTGCCGCAGGAGGGCGCGACGTGGGTCGAACAAGGACTGCTCGCCGGCACGTTCATGTATCCGACGCCGGGCGCCGAAGGCATCCGCCAGTCGCTCAAGGTACTGCATGGCGACAAGGTCCCGAAGAAAGTGACGTTGCCGACACAGGGCATCTTCGCGGACAACGCCAAGCAATATATTGCGAGCCATTAAGGAACATGGCGATGGCAACGGCTACCGCGCCGCTCATCGAAGCTGCGGGCTTGTCGATCTCGTTCAACGGCAGCGCCGCGCTGTCGGATGTCGACTTCGATGTCGCATCGGGCGAGATTCACGCGCTCGTCGGCGAGAACGGTGCGGGCAAGTCGAGCTTGATGAAGATTCTTGGCGGCCTCTATTCGCCCGATGCAGGAAGTATCCGCGTGCGCGGCGAACCGATCACGCTGACGAACGTGAACGATGCGACGCGCGCCGGCATCGTGATCATTCATCAGGAACTCAATCTCGTCGATACGCTGTCTGCCGTCGATAACATTTTTCTCGGCAAAGAATTGCGCACGCGCATGGGCTTTCCCGATCGCCGCGCCATGCGTGAGGCCGCGGCGAAAGTGCTTGCGCAACTGGGTTTTCGCGCGACGCCCGAAACGCTCGTCGGCACGTTGCGCGTCGGTGAGAAGCAGCTTGTCGAAATCGCTAAAGCCTTGCTTGCAGATGCGCGCGTGCTGATCATGGACGAGCCGACCTCCGCGCTCTCCGACATCGAAACGCAAGCATTGCTCGCGCTCGCACGGGACTTGCGCGAACGCGGGATCGGCATCGTGCTGATCAGCCATCGCCTTGGCGAAGTGTTTGCGGTTGCCGATCGCGTCACCGTCTTGCGTGACGGCCGGCGTATCGCGACGATGCAGATGCAACATGTGGAATCGTCGGCGGCGCTTGTCTCGATGATGATCGGCAAAGACTTCGCACCGCCCGAGCGCAGCGAAGCCGAAGCACCGCAGGAACGCCCGCTTGCCGTGGATGTACGAGGCCTCACCTTGCGCGGACCCGCACGCGCGCTCGTATCCGATGTGTCGTTCTCGGTGCAGCAAGGCGAAGTATTCGGCATCTCAGGGCTACTCGGCGCCGGCAAGACAGAGATACTGGAGGCGATCTTCGGCATCTCGTCGTATCGCCGCGAAGGCGAGATACACATAGCGGGCAGCGCGCGCGCGATCGATTCGCCGGATCGCGCCGCAGCCGCGGGGCTCGCCTTTGTGACCGAGGACCGCAAGAAAGATGGCCTCGTGCTCGATCAATCGCTCGAAGCGAATCTGTTATTGCCGTCGCTCTCGCGCGTGCCGGGGTTTCCGTTTTATCGGCGCAGGCGCATGCATGCGTGGGCCGCATCGCAGGCGCGTGCATCGAACGTCAAGCATCGCAGTCTTGCGCAGGACGCGAGCACGCTTTCCGGCGGCAATCAGCAAAAGCTCATCATCGGCAAATGGCTGATGACCACGCCACGCGTGCTCTTGCTCGACGAACCCACACGCGGTGTCGATGTCGCCGCGAAGGCCGAGATCTATCGGCAGATTCTCGCTGCCGCGCGCGAGGGCGTGACCGTGATCGTCGCGAGTTCGGAGATCGATGAACTGATGCTGCTCTCCGACCGCATCCTCGTGATGTGTGAGGGACATGCGCGCGGCGTGCTCGCACGCGAGCAATTCTCCGGCGACGTGCTCATCAAGATGGCGTCGCCTTGAAAGTAAAACCGGAGACACGAACCATGCTGCATGCGCAGGACCAACTCGCCGAGCACGCGGCAACCGCACGTCAGCGACACCTGAGCACGTTCCTCACGGTCCTCAAGTATTACCTGGGGCTCATCGTGTTGCTCGTGGTCGGCGCGTTCACGTCGCCGCATGCAGCGGATGGCGGCAACATCTTTCTGTCGAGCGCCAACATCTCCGATGTGTTCCGGCAAGTGGCAAACGTCGGCGTGATTTCCATCGGCATGACGCTCGTGATCATTACGGCTGGCATCGATCTGTCGGTCGGCGCGATCATGGGTCTGGGCAGCGTGCTCACCGCGATGCTCCTCACCACCGATGGCTGGAACCGCGCCGTGTACGCATCGCTCGTGCTCGATGCGATCGCCGTGTTCGCGATCGTGTTCGCGGGCTTCGGCGTCGTGCGTGGATTCATGCGTGCCCGCGATGCGCAGGCGGTGCGTGTCGCGGACCGTGCACCCGTGGCGATGCAAGCGGGCATCGCGTCGATCGTTGCCGCGCTGGCCTGTGCATATATCGCGCTGCATGGCGGGCATCGCATGCCGCTACTCGCCGTCATGTGGATCGTGCCGCTCGCGGGCTTCACGCTCGGTGCGCTCAATGGCTGGATCATCACGCGCGGACGCATGCAGCCCTTCATTGTGACGCTCGCCGCGATGGTCGGCGTGCTCGGCGCTGCGCGTCTGATCGCGGGTCAGGATACGGCCGTCTATTCGATCTATAGCGGCACCAACGCAACGACCGATATCGAAGCACTGCGTGCCCTGCTATTCAATGTCGTGCCGGTGCCTGCGCTGTTCTTTCTCGCAATCGCGGTGCTGGTCGGCTTCGTGATGAACCGCACCGTGTTCGGCAAATATCTCTATGCGATCGGCGGCAATGAGAAATGCGCGGTCGTGTCGGGGCTCGATGTCGCGCGTCACAAGATGGCCGCATATGCGATATCGGGACTGTTGTCCGCGCTCGTCGGCGTGCTTTACGCAGCGCAATACCGGCAAGGCAAAGCGGATGCCGGCATGGGCTGGGAGCTTGACGCCATCGCCGCCGTCGTGATCGGCGGAACGAGTCTTTCAGGCGGCGTCGGGCGTGTCTCGGGCACGGTGGCGGGCGTATTGATCTTTGGTTTCTTGAGCAACATTCTCTTGCTCAACGATATCGACAGCAACACGCAGCTTGTGCTTAAAGGGCTGATCATTGTGATCGCGGTATTCCTTCAGCAGACGGATATGGGCAAGCGCAGCTTCAAGCGCTTTGCCCGACGTAAATAATCACGCCTCGAAATCGATCCCTTGCGCCCGCAACTGCCGCATGCCGCTCGCGAGATGTGCACGCGCGCTTTCGGCGTCGCCGGCGCGCATCTGCTCATAAGTGCGCTGTGCTATATCGTGCGGCACGGGCTTGAGCGGTCGATTGGCGCTCATCGCGCGTAACTGCACTTCGGCCGCGCGTTCAAGGTAGTAGAGATCGTCCCAGGCCTCGGCGATAGTTGCGCCCGCAACCATGACGCCGTGATTCTTCAGAAAGAGGATATCGGCGTCGCCCATTGCGGCGGCGATGCGATCGCCTTCGGCATCGTCGAGCGCGAGACCGTTATAGTGCTCGTCGACCGCGGTGCGCCCATAGAATTTGAGCGCCGTCTGCCCGAGCCACAGCAACGGCGGACCTTCGAGCAGGCAAAGCGCGGTCGCGTTCGGCATATGGGTATGGAACGCCGCCTTCACGCGCGGCAGCAAACGATGCACGCGCGCATGGATATAGAACGCGGTCGCCTCGGGTTCGCCCTCGCCGTCGATCACGCGGCCGTCGAAGTCGCAGATCAGCAAACGTGACGCCGTGATCTCGCTGAACGCGTAACCGTATGGGTTCACGAAGAAGAGGTCGTCGTGGCCCGGCACCATCGCCGAAAAGTGATTGCATACGCCCTCTTCGAAGCCGTGCAGCGCCGCGAGCCGAAAACAGGCCGCGAGTTCGCGGCGAGCCTGTGCGATGACGGGCGAGTCGAGCCGGCGCGCCTCCGGCACGGCGCTTAGTGCACTTTGGGATAGCGTATGGGCCATGAGAAGTCTCGGGGTCGCCTTTGCTTGACTAAAAGCCGAGGATAATCGAACGAGCGGCCCTTAAATATCAGAACAATTTAATTTCTTCCAGCACCGGGCATGTTGTGTGGAGTATGACGCGTATATGTCGCGTCTCTTAGCAAAAACGCTTATTTGATGTTCGCGTTCTGGCGTGGTAAAACTCCATGCTGCTCGAAATTTCGTAGCGCAACTTCAACGTGATCCGTCTCAAAAGGGTTTGGAAAAATGGCAACAGGTACTGTGAAGTGGTTCAACGATGCAAAGGGTTTTGGCTTCATCACGCCGGATGACGGCGGTGAAGACTTGTTTGCACATTTCTCCGAAATCCAGTCCAAGGGTTTCAAGTCGCTCCAGGAGAATCAAAAGGTGAGCTTCGAAGTCAAGCAAGGCCCGAAGGGCAAGCAAGCTTCGACGATCCAGCCGCTGTAAGTAAGCGGTCTTCGCCTCAGGCACGAAACGGCCCGCAAGGGCCGTTTTGCATTCTGGCAGCTGCTTTCCCAAAGGTCCGGCTAGCGCCCTAAAAATAAAATATATCAGTAGAATCGAAGGACTTTTGCGGCCTGTCCCTTTCGCCCTTAGGCGAAATTATTTCCTCTTATTCGCGTGATTTCGGCTAGCAATCGGAAAAAATGCCGTGCATTTGTCCGGCATAAAACTAAAGCATTGCTCGTCTCCCTCTGGTTCCTGACTTGGGATGCGCAAGCGCAATCGTTCGCCGTGAACCCGCGAGCGGCGCGCTTTGTGGCCGCGATCGTGATAAACGACTTCCACACGGCGCAGGCAGGCGGCGGTTACGTGTTTTCATACGATAGCCACGAGACCGAGGTTTCGCTGTCGGCCCGGCTCGACCGGTGGTTTTCCGGCGCCGATCCACACGCCATCTCGATGGACCCCGCCGAAAAACAGGCGCTTTTCGGCTTTTATTGGGCGGCGAGCATGATGCCCGCGAGTTCGGCGTGCTTTCGCGATATGGCCGATTCCGCGTGTCAGGACGACCTCACGAAATGGATGGCGCGCGAACTCAACGACGATCCGCGCTTTATCCGCGATTACGAATCGGCGAAGGATCCGCTTGGCCTGCCACCGCTCGCGGCGGGCGCGCACTGAGCGCCTTGCGTATGCGGCGCGCTCGCTGCGTCGCGGGTTCATGCGCGTGGTCGTGCAATCGCGCTCTTTGCCGACAGCATGCGCGGTCCCGGGGAGCCGGTGATGCCGCAGGCGCATCTTCCTCTTGCAGACCGCGCAACAATGCGATCTTAGCGACGACGCTCGCAAGCAAAGACAACGCACCGATGGTTTCGAGCAGAGCGGGAATCATGATGGTCTCTCTTAGCGTCGACGTGCCCTTGGCAATTCATCGGTTAGACAGGATCGGTCCGTAAGTCTTCGCGAAAAATGCAATCGTGATACCGGCGCTAACGATCAGCGTGCCCGCCCGTATCCACTGCGGCGGCGCGCGCCGGCCAAGCTGCGCGCCGCTGTAACCGCCCACGATCGCTGCAACAAGCATCGCGATCGTTTCCGGCCAGCGCACCGCCTGCGCCGCCGCGAACGTCAGCACGGCAACTGAATTGGCGGCACTCACGAGCAATGTGCGCGGCGCGTTCAGGCTTTTCAGGTCGCGCGAATCGAGCAGGCCCCAGACGGCCATCATCATGATGCCCACCGCGCCGCCAAAATAGCCGCCATAAATGCCAAGCAAGAACTGGATCGACAGTACGGCGGCCGCGCCGATATGCCAGCGCTGCCGCAGCAACTCGCCGAGCCTGCGCCCGAACGCGAGCGTGAAGCTCGCGCATAGCAAAAGCCACGGCAACACGAAAGAGAAGGTCTTCGATGATGTGGACAGCAGCAGCGCCGCGCCGACGAAACCGCCGATGAGCGTCGTAACGAGCATCTTGCGGATCGATACCGACCCGACCGGACCGAGCCCATCGCGATAAGCCCACGCACTCACGACGCCGCCAGGAAACAGCGCAACGGTGCTCGAAGCGTTCGCCTGAACCGGTGGCAAGCCGACGGCAATCATCGCGGGAAGACTCACGAACGAGCCGCCGCCGGCGAGCGCGTTCATTGCGCCCGCCAGAAAACCCGCGCCTGTGACAAGAAGAAAGGATTGCATGCGACAGATGCTAACGATGCCGCCTGCCGCTTACAATCTGGCATTTCCAATGTGAGGCTTCGGCAAAGCCGAAGGATGCGGCATGCGCTTCGACCTGACCGACATGCGGCTCTTCCTGACCGTGATCGAACGCGGCAGCATCACGGCCGGTGCACAGGCCATGCATCTTGCGCTTGCTTCCGCAAGTGAACGCATCGCGGGCATGGAGGCCGCGCTGGGCGCAGCTTTACTCGAACGCAATCGACGTGGCGTGCAAGCGACCGCAGCCGGCGACGCCTTCGCCGGACACGCGCGCACGATCTTGGGCCAGGTCGAACAGATGCGTGGTGAATTGCGTTCTTTCGGCACCGGGCTAAGAGGACGCATCCGGCTGTTATCCAACACCGCCGCGCTCGCTGCATTCCTGCCGCCACGGCTCACGCGTTTTCTCGCTGACTATCCCGATCTTTCGATCGATCTCGATGAACGCCCGAGTGTCGAGATCGTGCAGGCGATCGCCGAGGGACGCGCGGAACTCGGCGTCGTTTCCGATACGACGGATCTCGGCAAGCTGGAGACGCATCTGATCGCGCAGGATCAACTCGTCGTCGTGGCGAGTCGCGCGCATCGCATCGCGGGGGAAACTGCGGTGGCGTTCTCGGAGATCGTCGGCGAAGCGTTTGTCGGGCTCTCGGATGCGGCGCTCGAAATGCATCTGGCCGAGCGCGCATCGCGGCTGGGGCGGCAAGTTGCTTATCGCATCCGCATGCGCAGCGTCGACAATGTCGGCATGCTCGCCGAGGCGGGCATTGGGCTCGTGATTTTGTCGGAGGCTTCGGCGCGCATGCTGGAGCGGCCGGGACTGTCGATCGTTCCGTTATCGGAGCCGTGGGCCACGCGCCGCCTGTATCTGTGCGCCCGCAACTTCGATGCGCTTACGCCGCACGCGCATCTGCTTGCTCAAGCGCTCAAAGCACCGGCAGAGGCCGCTTAGCCGTTTGTTTTAGCGCCGGCATAAGGCTAAACCCTGTTTCGCTCAGGCATTCAGCTTGCGCACAATAGAACGCTTGCCGCGCGATTCCTCTTTGCTTTCGTTTAGCGCGCGCGGCAAGCATCGACCAAGGAGGCCGTCATGAAGAAAGATCGCAATCGCGTGTTTCTGCGCGCCATGCATGTTGCGCTGATCGCAGGTGCCGCCGGCCTGTGCTTCGCTACGGCAGCCAACGCCGACAGCCAGGCCGCTAAGAAGATGGGACAGATGGGCGTCATCAACCAGACCTTGCAGCCTAAACCGCTCAAATCGAATAACGCCAATTCGAGCAGCGCGAATACGAGTACGGCCAACCCGGGATACAACGCCAACTCGACCTATAACCCGAATGCGGCTAACGCCGCCAATGGCAACGCCGCGAATGCGAGAGCCGGCGGCGCAGCGGCAGGCGCGAAAAAGTAACGGGCTTTATTGTTTCACTGTCGCCGCCTGCGTTTCAACGGCGGCGGCTTCGTCATTTGCGCACGCTTTGTGCGGCTCCGTGTCTTTAGCTGCTGATCTAAATTGAAAAGCGGCACGCGCAATCCACACCTCACGCGTGCATGCGCACATTCATGCACGCCCGATCTTTTATACTTGGCGCAAGGCGCCGCGCATTGCGCGCCCATTCCTTGAGCTCATGAAAAAGATCAAGCCGGGTCTCTTGCTCGAACTTGCCGCCAATCTACTGCTTCCCTGGCTTGCTTATCGCCTTGCGTTGCCGTATTGGGGCGATGTCGGTGCGCTCTATGCATCCGCTGCGCCGCCGCTTGTCTGGAGTCTTGCCGAATTCGCGCGCTCGCGCCGTGTCGATGCGCTCTCCGCGCTCGTGCTGTTTGGCATTGCGCTGTCGATCGTCATGCTCGCAATGGGCGGCAGCCCGCGCATCCTGCTGGTGCGCGAATCGCTCGCAGCAGGCGCGACAGGCATCGTCTTTCTCGTTTCGCTGTTGTTCAAGCGGCCACTCATCTTCTATCTCGCGCGCGCCACCGTCACGCGCGAACAAGAAAACGGCGCGCAACGTTTCGAAGCATACTGGAGCGAAAGCGCCACGTTGCGCGCATCGTTGCGGCTCATGACGCTTGCTTGGGGCGTCGGCCTGACGGTCGAAACCATCCTGCGCTTCTGGTTTGCATGGACATGGCCTGTCGAGCGCTATCTCGTCGCCTCGCCGGTCGTGAGCTATGCAATTTACGGCGGCTTGCTCGCGTGGACCTTCTGGTTTCGCGCGCGGCTCATCGAGCGTCAAGGCGAAAGCGCGCCTTCGCGCGACGGCCTACTCGGATAGGCTTTCGACTCGCATCGCGTGCGTTTCGATATGCCGCGCGATGGCCGCGTTCACGGCATGCGCGTGCGTAAGCGGCCCCATGTGCCCCGCTTCCGGCACGACGATCAGCTTCGCCGACGGAATCAGATAAGGCAGTGTCTCGGCGATCAGGCGCGTCGGCGCGGGCGCATGTTCGCCGCGCATCACGAGCGTCGGGATGCGCAGACTCGCATAGGCGCTCGCGGGCGTCGGCTCGTGAATCAACGCCCGGAAGTCGAGCGGAGCCTTGGGAACCCAGCGCGTGAGCATGGTCTGCACGGAGGGCCTGAGCGCAGACCATGCGCCCCGTCCGCCCCAATAGTCGACGAACGAATTCGCGGCGCCGCGCAAATCGCCGGCAACAACGCCTTCCGCCGTGCGCGCCGCAATCGCGAGAATCTCGGCGAATTCGGCCGCGCCTCGCGCGCCCAGGCCCTTGAGCAGATGAAACGCCGAGGGTTCGTAAAGCGTGATGCTCGCGACACCGTGCGGCCGCTCGAGCGCCGCGCGCAACGCCACGCCGCCGCCATATGAATGCCCAACGAGATGCACCTTGCCGCGCTGACGATCGATGATTTCGACCGTGCGCGCCGCTTCGTCCGCGAGCGTGAATGCGCGCTCGCCGCTCCATGGACCCACGCTGTCGCAACCATAGTGCTCGGGCGCGACCAGCACGTAGCGGCCGTTCATGGTGCCGAGCGTCTCGCCGAGTTGACGCCATTGATTCGCGCCCGAGCCGGAGCAATGCAGCGCGATCACCGGGGCGGCGACGTGTTCATCGTTTGAAACCATCATCGTTCGTTCTCGCGGTGAGAAAGTGAGTGAGCAATCAAACGTCGATTTCGCACGCGCGCATGCGTCGTTCGAGTTCGCCGATATCCGCGCACGACGAGAGATAGCGATCGCGCCGGCCATGTTCGGCACGCTCCAGCAGCAGTCCGGTCAGGCAGATCAGATGCGGCAACAAGATGTCCTTCGCCACGTTAATAAGGATTCCCAACATGATTCACTCCACTTCGGCAGCAGTCGTTCAATGAAATGCCGGCTAAGCGATCGTGTCAGGCTGATGATCGGGGGAGTCGCTAAGGCGGCGGTGACGGCTGTTAATGCAGCGACCGTGCCAGCTTTACTAAAGCCTTGCGTGGCAAGGCCCGGCGCGTGCCGGTCCTTTGCCAGCGACACTGAATGTCGGGCTTGAACCAACGCTTTTAGCACTCAAAGACGGCTAACGACAAACACGCAATTTGTCTCTTGGAGGCGAATCCTTAACCTTCTAACCGGGCTAAGCGCGAAATAATTCCCGCCAAGCGGGATCAAGCTTTTCTGTCGTATTGCCGTAAACACCCTTGACATGCGCAAAAAACACCTCTTCCGCCTGACTGAGCCGCTAAGCGGCCACGCCGGAACGGCGCGATAAGATACGGCAGCGTTTCGATTTAGGGCGCGGCTTGCGCCGATTGCAATGCTCTTTAGGAGATAAAACGGCGTGCTTAGTCGCCATTCGCTCACATTCAGGATGACGGTGTTCATCATCGCCGTCTGCGTGCTCCTCATCGGCACCGATGTATGGCGCAGCCTTGCCGCACGCCGCGTGCAGCTCGGCGAGATGACGACGGCGGCGTCGAACCTCGCGCGCGCGATGGCGCAGCACGCCAACGACACGTTCAAGGAAGCGGATACGACGCTGATCGGCATGGTGGAGCGCGTCGAAGAGGAAGGCACATCGCCGGAATCGCTCGCGCGCGTGCATCGCTCGCTGGTCTCGCGGGTCGAACAGTTGCCGCAATTAAACGGCCTCTTCATCTACGACAAGAGCGGCGCCTGGATCGTCAACTCGCAACCCAAGCTCGATCAGCGCTTCAACAACTCGGACCGCGAATACTTCGAATATCACCGCACTCACACGGATCAGGGACCGCACATCGGACCGCCCGTGCGGAGTCGTTCGACGGGCAAATGGATCGTGCCCGTGTCGCGCCGTATCGATGCCCCCGACGGCAGCTTCGCGGGCGTCGCGCTCGCGACCATCGACGTCAGCTTTTTCTCGCGCTTCTACGACAGCCTCGACCTCGGCGAGGCGGGCGCGGCCGCGCTCGTGCTGAATTCAGGCGTGATGGTCGTGCGCCGTCCGTTCGAAGACCGCTTCGTCGGCAAGAACGTGATCGACACGGCGCTCTTCCGCTCCCATCTCGAACAAGGCCGTTCGGGTGTCTTCACGACGACGTCGTCGCAGGACGCCGTCACGCGCCTCAACAGCTTCCGCGAGTTGCAGGACTATCCGCTGTTCGTCGCGGCGGCGCTCTCGCGCGACGAGATCATCGCGCCGTGGTGGCGCGACACGCTCTGGCACGCGGCCGTCACCGGCATGCTCGCGCTGGTGCTGGCGTTGTTCGGCTCGACGCTCGTGCGGCAGATCACCGCGCGCACGCGCATCGAGCAGGAACTCGCCCGCAGCCTCGCGACGACGCGCACCGTGCTCGACACCGCAATCAATCCGATCATCACCGTGGACGAGCGCGGTGCGATCCGCTCGTTCAACTCGGCGGGCGAGAGGGTGTTCGGCTATGCGGCGAGCGAGATCATCGGGCAAAACATTCGCATGCTCGTCCCGCCTGCCCTCCTGGATTCGTATAACGAATACATAATGCAATTCAAGGGTGCGACCGGCATTCCGACCGCCGATTGCGAACTGGCGGGCATGCGCAAGGATGGCACGTCGTTTCCCGCGCACGTATCGACTGGCGCCATGCGTCTCGATGGCGCTTTGCATTTTGTATCTGTAATTACGGATATCTCGCGGCAGAAAAAAGAGCGCAGCCAACTGGCCGACGCGCGCGATCAGTTGCTGCTTGCCGCCGACATCGCCGAACTGGGCGTCTGGTCGTGGGATATCGCCACGGGCAAGCTGCACTGGAACGCCCGCATGTTCGACATCTATCAATATTCGCCCGCTCTCGTCGGTAACGGCCTGCACATCGAGCACTGGCGTCAGCGCATCCATCCCGACGATCTCGCCGCCATCGAGGCGAGCCTGCAAGCCGTGATCGCGGGTGAGACCGAGGAATTGCCGGCGTTTCGCATCGTTTTGCCGGACGGCACGACGCGACGCCTCCAGAGCGGCCTGCGCACTCAGCTCGACGCGCACGGCAAGCCCTACTCCATGACCGGCGTGAATTACGACATCACCGATCAGTACGAACTGGAATTTCATCTGCGCAATGCGAAGGAACAGGCCGATGCGGCGAGCGCGGCCAAGTCGTCGTTCCTCGCGAACATGAGTCACGAAATCCGCACGCCGATGAACGCCGTGCTCGGCATGCTGCATCTCGTGCAACTGACGGCGCTCAATCGCCGTCAACAGGACTATGTGAGCAAGGCCGAGTCCGCCGCGAAATCGTTGCTGAATCTGCTCAACGACATCCTCGATTATTCGAAGATCGAAGCGGGCAAGCTGCAGCTCGACAGTCACCCGTTCGAGCCAGAGAAGCTGATGGAAGAACTGGGCGTCGTGCTCTCCGGCAATCAGGGCACGAAAGATGTCGAAGTGCTGTTCGATCTCGATCCGGGCTTGCCCGATGTGCTCATCGGCGATGGCTTCAGGCTTCAGCAAGTGCTCATCAATCTGGCGGGCAATGCGCTCAAGTTCACGTCGTCCGGACAGATCGTCGTAAGCGTGCATTTGCTCGAAGCGCTGCACGATACGTCGTGCGATGCGGTGCGCGTGCGCATTGCGGTAAGCGACAGCGGCATCGGAATCAGCGAAGCGCAACTCGAACGCATCTTCGAAGGCTTCACGCAAGCGGAGGCTTCGACGTCGCGTCGCTATGGCGGCTCGGGCCTCGGGCTTGTGATCTGCAAGCGACTGGTCGCGATGATGGGCGGCCAGCTCGAAGTCAGCAGCCGTCTGGGCGAAGGTAGCCGCTTCTGGTTCGACATCACGCTTGGCGTCGAAGAACGAGGCAAATCCGCGCACGACGAGGGCGCGATTCTCACGCATGGCGCGCGCGTTCTCATTGCGGACGACAACGCGATTGCCGGCGAAATTCTTTCGCGCACGGTGCGCTCGCTCGGCTGGCAAGCGGATGTAGTCACGAGCGGCATCGAAGCCGTGGAGCGCATCGGCGATGCCGCGCGCGGCGCCACGCCTTACGATATCGCACTGCTCGACTGGCGCATGCCGGGTCTCGATGGCCTCAACGCCGCAAAGCTCATCAGCACGATGAAGGGCCGCGTGGCCCCGCCGCTCGTGTTGCTCGTCACCGCATTCGGGCGCGAAGTGCTGAGAGAGTCGCAGGACGGCGGCGCCGCGCCCTTCGCCGGCTTCCTCACGAAGCCCGTGACGCCGAAGCAACTCGTCGCCGCGATCCGCGCTGCGATGCCGGGCGACAACGCCATGCAGACGCACGTGCAAACGCCAAGCAGCGCGACGAAAGCGCGGCGTCTTGCGGGACTGTCGTTGCTCGTGGTCGAGGACAACGCACTCAATCGACAAGTCGCGGAAGGACTCTTGCTTGCCGAGGGCGCAAGCGTCACGCTCGCCGAAAGCGGACGCGAAGGCGTCGATCTGATCGCGAGCGCGCAAGCACATTTCGATGCCGTGCTCATGGACGTGCAAATGCCCGATCTCGACGGACTCGAAGCCACGCGCCTGATTCGTGCGGACGGCCGCTTCGCCGCGCTGCCGATCGTCGCGATGACGGCCAATGCATCGGGTGCGGATCGCGAGGCTTGTATCGAAGCGGGCATGAACGATCATGTCGGCAAGCCGATCGATGTCGAGCGACTCGTCGCCGTAGTGCGCGCGCAAGCGGGACGCGCGCCGATCGAGGCGGACATGCACGATGCGGCCGAATCGAACGCGAGCAATGCATCGACGATCGAGCGGCGCGATTCGATCGTCGCGCGCTTCGGCGGCAATCTCGAACTGATTCACAACGCAGTCGATGGCTTCGGCGCACAGACCGACAAGCAACTGGCGCGTCTTGCAGCGAAGCTCGCGGCGCAGGATGCAAAGGGCGCTGCATCGATCGTTCATGCGATCAAGGGCAGCGCGGGCACGGTGGGCGCAGCGGCGCTGGCGATGCTTGCAAGCCGTATAGAACGCGATTTGCTCGACAGTGATGACGATGCGCGCACGCTCGCCTCGGCCGTCGCGAAGCTGCCGCGCATGCAGCAATTGCTTGCAGCGAGCGTCGAGGAGTTGACGCGCGAATTTGCTCGCGCGCCCGCTGCGCCGCAAGTTGCGACGCCCGCTCAACCGCTTGAAGATGAAGACTGGCGCGCACGTCTCTCGACGATCGTCGCGTTGCTCGATGCTTCGAATCTGCAGGCCATTGCGTTGTCGGAGAACCTCTCGCCGCATGCGCCCAACGACCATCGCGATGACTTCGAGCATTTTCTTGCGCGTGTACGTGCGCTCGATTTCGCACGCGCGTCGAAGCTCGCGCGCGACATGCTGGAGCAGGCCTGACATGGAAGACCTTCTGCAGAGCTGGCTGCTTCACGCTAACCGCCGACCGAAGCTGCTTATCGCCGACGATCAGCCCGTCAACATTCGCGTGCTGTACGAGCTATTGCGCCATGATTGCGACATCTTCATGGCGACGAGCGGCGCGCAAGCCATCGCGCTCTGTCAGAGCGAAGCGCCCGACCTGATTTTGCTCGACGTCGTGATGGACGATCTCGACGGACATGAAGTATGCCGCCGCCTGAAGGCCGATCCGATGACGAGCGACGTGCCTGTCATCTTCATCACGTCGCAGGATCGCGAGGACGACGAGGTCAAGGCGCTTGAACTGGGCGCAGTCGATTTCATCACCAAGCCGATCAATCCTATCGTCACGAAGGCGCGCGTCCGCACGCATCTCACGATCAAGTTTCAGGGCGATCTGCTGCGTGCAAGCGCGCTGCTCGACGGCTTGACGGGTGTTGCGAATCGCCGCAAGTTCGATGAGGACCTGCATGCGGACTGGCGTCATGGAACACGCGAGAGCGCACCGCTTGCGTTATTGATGGTGGACGTCGATTACTTCAAGCGCTTCAACGATCATTACGGGCATCAGGCCGGCGATGCGTGCCTCAAGGCTATTGCCAAGGCGCTGGCGGATGCGTTGCGCCGTCCCTACGACAAGCTCGCGCGCTATGGCGGCGAAGAGTTCGCGTGTCTTTTGCCCAAGACGGATCTGGCCGGCGCGCGATGCATCGCGCAACGCATGATCGCTCGCGTGCGCGAGTTGGCTATCGAACATCTTTCATCGGACGTCGACACGCGTGTGACGGTGTCGATTGGCATAGCCGTGCTGCAGCCGTCACGCGAACTCACGCCTGACGCGCTCTTAAAAGCTGCGGACGATGCGCTCTACGAGGCGAAGCGCGCGGGGCGTGCGCGCTTCGCGGAATCGTCGATGGACGATCAGGCGCTTCGCGTGTCGCGCGCGAGTACGGGGAACGTATGAACGCTCGCGCCAGCCGGGGACTCCAGCGCGGCGCGAAGCGCCTCTTGCGCCTTGCGCGCCGTAGCCAACGCGGCGCGCATACGGGCTTGCAACACGGCCGGTTTCGCAGGCTTGGCGATGACATCGGCCGCGCCCGCATCGAGCATGTGCCGTTCGGTCTCGGCATCGCATGCATCGGCGAGCACGACGATCGGCACGAGCGGATGCGCCGCGGCCAATTCACGCACGGTGTCGGCAAGCACGGGCGCTTCGCCGGGCGCATTGCAGCAGCGCGAATCGAGCACGATGGCGCTCGGCTCGTTGCGTACGACGTAACGCAGTGCGGCTTCGCGGTCCGCGGCCAGATCGAGTGCGCCAATGGCTTCGAGCGCGTCGCGTTGTGCTTGTGCGGTGTCGCTTGCCAAGAGGCCGAGCAAGCGGACGCCCGACACTTTGGGCACCGGTGCTGCGCATTCTTCGTCGCGCAGGCGCGCCTGCAACTGCATGACCCGGCTTTTCCAGCGAAGCTGACCGCGCACGCGCGCCTGCAAACGCGAGGCGACGAGCGGCTTGATGACGTAGTCGGACGCACCTATGCCGAACGCATCGACTTCGAGCGCGGGGGCGTCGTGGCTCGTCACGAAGATGACGGGCACGCGCGCAAGCTTGGCATCGCTCTTGAGAATTTCGCAGACGTCGAAGCCCGTCATGTTGGGCAGATTGGCGTCGAGCAGGATGAGGTCCGGCGTCGATTCGCGCGCCAGTGCAAGCGCGGACTCACCGGTCGTGGCAAACCGCTGATCAGGAAATTCCGCGAGCATCTCGCCGATGATGCGGATCATTGCCGGATCGTCGTCTACGAGGAGCAAGCGCGCCGGATGGGGTGAAGTGGAGTTCTGTGCCTTTTCCATGTTTTGACGAGAATTCATCGGACGATATGCATTTCACCAAACTTTACGCCGCGGCTAACGCCCGGCAAAGCTAATTTTTCATGAATGTATTAATTATCTGATATTTCAGCGCGTGCCAATTTCAAATGTTCTGATACTTTCCGCGCCGGACATATTCGTAAGCGGATAAGTAATTCGTTCCGGCCGTCCGAAAGTTCGGCAAGCGTTACGCAGCAACGGTGCACTCAAGTAAAGCACGTTCGTTCCTTAAATTTTCGAACGCGCGTGTCGAAAAAAATTCCTTGGATTTCTTAATCGAAATCCACCGACCAATGCAAAGATTCAAAATCTGCTTATCGTTTGCGAGGCGTTTTACCTTGACCAAATCGGGCGCATACTGAGCCCTACACCTATAAAAGCTGAGAAAAAGCCATGCACGGGGAAACTAGAACGCTCTATTACGCGGGACGGACAGTGTCCGAGGATCTGTCCGAGCGCCTTCATGCGCGCGGCTGGACGATCGAGCGTATCGATCCTGTCAAGCTGCCGAAGGCAGCCAAGCATGGCAAGCGCGCTGCCGCCGGCATCGTCGATCTGACGAGCCGCGGCTTCGCCAAGGAAACCGCATTGCTGACCGAATTGCTCGCAACCTATCAGGTTGGCTGGGTCGCGACCGTCGATGTCGAGCATGTGGAAAGCCCCGAGATTTGCCGCCTGATTCGCGATTTCTGCTTCGATTACGTGACAGTGCCCTCTTCCGCCGATCGTATCGTCGATGCGGTCGGTCACGCCTACGGCATGGTCTCGCTGCACGACACCGCCTGCAACGATCCACGCAAGGACGATTGCAAGGAAGGCGGCATGGTCGGTTCGTGCGATGCCATGCAGGCCTTGTACCGTTCGATCCGCAAGGTCGCAATGACCGATGCGCCTGTCTTTATTTCAGGCGAGTCGGGCACGGGCAAGGAATTGACGGCGGTCGCCATTCACGAGCGTTCGGTGCGGCGCGAGCAGCCTTTTGTCGCAATCAATTGCGGCGCGATCCCCGCGCATCTCTTGCAATCCGAGCTGTTCGGCTATGAGCGCGGCGCATTCACCGGCGCGAATCAACGCAAGATAGGCCGCGTCGAAGCCGCTGATGGCGGCACGCTCTTTCTCGATGAAATCGGCGATCTGCCGCTCGAAAGTCAGGCGAGCCTTTTGCGTTTTCTCCAGGAGCGCAAGATCGAACGTCTGGGTGGACAAAGCTCGACACCGGTCGATGTGCGCATCATTTCGGCTACTCACGTCGACATGCAGTCCGCAATGATCGAAGGACGCTTTCGCGCGGACTTGTACCATCGCTTGTGCGTGTTGCAGATCGACGAGCCGCCTTTGCGCGTGCGCGGCAAGGACATCGAGTTGCTTGCGAATCACATGCTCGAGCGCTTTAAGAAAGATGCGAGCCGTCGCTTGCGGGGCTTCTCTCCATGCGCGATAGCGGCGCTACACAATTACGGTTGGCCCGGCAATGTGCGCGAGTTGATCAATCGTGTGCGACGCGCAATCGTCATGTCGGAAGGACGACAGATTCTCGCGGCCGATCTCGAACTTGGCGAATATGCCGAAGCCGCACCGCTGACGCTCGCGCAAGCGCGCGAGGCCGCGGAACGGCAAGCGATCGAAGTGGCGCTGCTGCGTCATCGTGGACGGCTTGGCGAAGCAGCGGACGAACTGGGCATTTCGCGCGTCACGCTGTATCGCATGCTGACGGCGTATGGTTTGCGCGCCAAGACAGATCGGCCGCTTGAAGCAACTGGCGCTTGACTCGATTTGCCTCTACCCGAGTCAGCGTTCGGTTAAGAAGGCATAAAGGAACCTTTAGCCTACTTTTGCGCTCAAACGCCCGCATCGACATCGATGCATCGAGAAATCCTGAAGCGGCATCGCGTGCCGATCGCCTCATCACGCATTTCCTCCCCTAGTCCGCTATAGCCCGCTGGCGTTTCTCGCGTCGCCAGAACGCGCGCTATGCAGTCTCAATGCACTCATATGCGGCCCGCCTTTGATTCATCGGCGCGCCCATGCCGACCCGTCGCATCGCACGATTAAAGCGTCGCGTATATCTATCGGCATGCCCAGCGAGCAACGTCTGGTTGTGGTTCATGTATTCGCTCAACACTCCTACGCTCGTTCGACAATTTTCGAGCTACGCCGTGCCCACGGTTTTAGCCGCCTGGGTGTACTGCATGCATTCGGTCATCAGCGGCATATTCATCGGACGCTATGTGGGCGCCGATGCGCTTGCCGCGCTGAATCTGCTCGTCCCGCTGCTTTATTTGCCGTACGCGTTCAGCGTGATGATCGGCGTCGGCGGATCGACACTCGTCGCGCGACTGCTCGGCGAACGACGCCTGCACGATGCATCCGTGGCATTCACGCAGGCACTCTGGCTGCTCGGCTTGTGCGGACTTGCGTTCGCGCTCGCAATTTATTTTTATGCCGACACCTTCGTGCATTGGACCGGTGCGCGTGGCGAGCTGGCCCGGCTCGCGACAGACTTTCTGCACGCCTATGCGCCGTTCGTGCTGTTTCCCACTGCGTGCTATGCGCTCGAACTCTTTCTTCGGATCGAAGGCGCGGCGAAATTCGGACTTGTGTGTCTCGTCGCAGGCGGCATCGCAGATGTCGCGCTGACGTACTGGATGGTGAGTTACATGCATTGGGGCATGCGCGGCGCGGCCATCGCGTCGGGCATCAGTCAGGCGCTTGCCTGCATGCCTATGCTTGCCTATCACTTTGTGCGTGCTCGTCAGGTTCGTCCGACCGCTCGCGCCTTCGCTTCACTCGATCATGCATGGCGCATGGCTTACAACGGCGTCTCCGAGTTTCTCGGCGAGATCGCGCCGAGCGTCACGCTGTTCGCATTCAATCACGCAGTATTGCGCTGGCTCGGCGATACGGGACTCGTTGCATTCGCCGTAGTCGAGTACATGACGATGATCGCCTCCGTCACGATGGTGGCGCTCGTTCAAAGCATGCAGCCCATTGTGAGCTTCGAGCGTGGTGCGGGTCATGCGCAGGCCGTCTCGCGCGCCTTTTCGATCGGCATGACAGTGACGATCGCCTTTGCCGCAGCCGCAGCCTTGGCGATACTCACGCTCGCGCAGCCGCTTGGCGCGCTCTTCGTACCGAACAGTGCGGCCGCACAAGCGCTGTTGCGCGAAGCATTACCCTGGTGCGCACTTGCGTTCGTGCCCGCCGCGATCAATCTTGCCGTAAGCGGCTATCTGACCGCTATCGAAGCGCCGCTCGCATCGATGATCGTTGCACTCTTGCGCAGTTGGCTCTTGTTGCTCGCCATGCTTTGGCTCTTGACGCAATGGCTTGGACCACGCGGAATATGGATGACAGTCGCCTTCACGGAACTGGCTACGCTCGCGGCGAGCATCGTCCTGTATCGCATGCGTGGCCGACGCTTGAATCTTCATAACCCTGCAGCAAACGGACGAGGTCAGGCGATTTCATGAGCTACCTCTTGCGCGTCAGATGAAAACTGCGGTCGACCGATGCAAGCAGGCGTTTGGACAGGCGGGTTGCACGTCCTTGAATCAGTCGATCGGATACGCGCGAAAGACCATAAGAAACAATCAGCACCGCAATCAGCGTCACAGCAAACAACGCAAGCGAAGCCTCTTTGCTTGTCTTGCCGAACGCGCGATCCAGGTAATGGAACGTGATGTAGACGCACACGAAGTGCCAAAGATAAATCCCGTAACTCTCGCGTCCAAGCGCGGCGGCACAGCGACGAACGAGCGGCAAGCGAGGAGCTGCGCGCGGCTTGCCTTGTCGCTTGCGCGCCTGATGCGAGCAGACGAACAACAGGAACGCGACCGCGCTGCACGCGGCAAAGACGGGCGTTAAGGCGTGCGCCCTGTCGAGCCATACGCCGAGTGCGCCCGTCATCAGCGCGAAGATCAACGCAAGCGAGAAATAGAGCCACGACGTCCGCTGCGTTACGTCGGACGAACCGAGCAGATGAGAACGAAAGCCGTACCACGCCCACATGCCGATGATGAAACAAGGCCCTTGCACCGGCGGCCAGAAGTAACTGAAGGTGTTATTGGCGACATTGCAGTCGAGCGTTCCGTTGCATTCGCTCATCGACATGACGGCAAGCGATATCCCAAGCAGCAGAACCGTCGCGATTAGAAGGCGCGTTCGATCCATTGCAAGAAAGAACAGCAAGGGCGCAATTGCATAGAACAACATTTCGACGCCGATCGACCATCCGCCCGGCACGACATTGTTGATTGCGGTAGGCGAAAGCGCATGCAGGAAGAGCATGTTGAGCAGCACGTCCATCGGGCCATGCGCGCCCAGAATCCATGCGCGCTCGATGCCTGAACGCGTCGCCCCGTAGCTGATGAGGCCATAGATCGCAATCGCCGAATAGTACATGGGCGCAATGCGAAAGAACCGTTTGATATAGAACCGCAGGGCGACATGACGCGCGTCCACGCATTGAGCGTGGTCCATCTCCAGCGTCATGAAGATCGTGATCGCGCTGATCACGAAGAACAGCTGCACGCCGTATTGGCCCATGCGCGCGATCAGCGTCACGGCATCGGGCAGATTGGGAAACTGAAACGACAGGTGTACGGCAACAACCCCGACGATCGCGAGCGCCCGTCCAGCGTCGAGCGCGGCAACGCGTCCTTTCTCCATCGATGATCTCCTCGCGGTTCAATTCGACCTTCAAACACTTCACAGGCCGCGAGGTTCGTCGACAAAAGCGCGTCGACCGGAGTTCCATCGAATTGCGATCGAAGTGGGACTCTTACATTAAGAAACTTGATACACGCATGGATACAACTTTTCGGCAAGCAGAGGCTTCTCTGCTATTAAAGCCGTTTAGCTTATCCCTGGAGGAAATTGGCTTAGCCTTTCGCCGCCACGCTCTTCGTCAATAACCGCCAATCTGGTAGCGCTTAGTGCATTAGCCAACCAAGGACATTTCAGTACGCGCTTTTTCGAAAGCTTCATGTATGCTTTGATCGTTAGACTGTTGCTGAAGTTGGCTCAATCGCGCGCTCTGCGGTCCGAATTGTCGCGAAGCAAGCAGAAATCAGTGGGTCTTAGTCGTCTTAGCAATCGACGCACGCAATACTTGCCGACACCGGTGAAGGCTGCTCAACCCAGCCTTTTGTCCTTCGTCGCGTCAAAAATTACATAAGAAGCGAACCGGCGATTATGCCGAGATTTTTGGGGGCCAGGGCGGCGCTATGTGCGGAATCGCACCGAGCGTTAATTTGTGTGCTGTTTCACTTAGCGGATTATTTTTCTGGCGCGGTGAAAACTATTGAACGGGGCGACAAGGGAGATGACGACAATATCCCAATCGCAATGCGGACGCTTCTGGCAAGACGGATTTATCCGTCTGAAGAATATCGCGACGCATGCGGAACTGAAGACCTTGCGTACGGTGGGCGATCGCCTTCTGCGCGAAAAGGCGGGATTCAACGAAGGCATGCTGTTCGACTTTTATCCTGAGGGAGACGGACCGGACAAGCCGAAGCTTGCCCAATTGCACCACCCTTCCCATTTCGAACGCAGTCTGCTCGATATGGAACTGGCCCGTCGCGTGCAGCGCATCGCGATGCAGTTGCTCGGGCCTAAAGCGCGCTTTGTTAGCGACAGCTTTTTCCATAAGCCTGCGCATACGGAAGCCGTGACGCCCTGGCATCAGGACGAAGCCTTTACCGACCCACGCATCGAGCATCGCGAAGTCAATTTCTGGTTTCCGCTGCAACCGGTGTCGCTTGCGAATGGCTGCATGCAGTTCATTCCCGCATCGCATCTCGGACCTGTTCTGCCGCACGGACCGATAGGCGGCGATCCAACCACGCATGGCCTCGAATGCATCTCCGGTTTCGAACTCGAGCAAGCAGTGATCTGTCCGCTCGAGCTGGGTGATTGCACGATTCACGCGGGCCGCACGCTGCATTTCGCGGGACCGAATCATTCGGATGCACCGCGATATGCGTATTCTATGGTCTTTGGCTTGCCGCGACGCGCATCGAACGAGATTCGTAGCTTTCCCTGGAACGACAACCGGCATCTGTCACGTGATCAGCGCGTGCACGCATCCCGGCGCGGGCAGGGCAACTTTTGGCCTTATCTGTATCGCAAGGTCAAGGAGTTCGACTACACCAATCCGTACGAATGGCGCCTAGGCGCACATCGTGTGGCGCGTCTCATCAAGGGACGCACGTCGGACAAGTAATCTTCAATGTACGCGCCCGCTAGAAAACGGGCGCGTCTTGCCTTAAGAAGCGCAAGATCCGGTTGGCCACCGTTCTAGGCTGTTCCTGCTGCACCCAATGCCCTGCCCCTTCGATCAGATGCGTAGCGCGGTAATTCGTGCAAGCGAGCATACGCATAGCGTCGAAATCTCCCGGACGCTGATACACCCCCCAATCGCTGGTCCCGGCGATAAAGCACGACGGGATATCGATCGTGCGTTCAGACCATAGTCTTAGCGCAGCGGTATAGCGGGCGTCCGTGCCGCAGCGATACCAGTTCAAGCCGCCTTGAAATCCCGTTCGCTCAAATTCGGTCGCATAGACATCCAGGTCCTGCTCAGTGAGCCATGCGCACGCCGCGATCTCTTTTGCAGAAGGCATGGATTCGGCGACGGTCTGCGGCATCGTCGCATCCGCATTCATGACGTAGTAAGCGGGCAGCAAAGCAAGCTGATCCGCCGAGACCGATGCAAGCGGATGCGGATGATTGCCGGTCCAGTCCGCACTCTTGACGTGGTAATACGCGCGCAGGAAAGCGCCGAGTCCTTGCGGTGCGTGGCGCATATCGTCGTTGGCGCTCGGTCCCGAGTAATACCATTGATAGTGCTTGCGAGGAGGATCGAGCGCGGCCAGCGCCGCCACGGCGTCGGAGAATATCGATGAAGTAATGTCGATGCGCGCAAGCGATGCATCATCGTGCGCCGTATTGAACGCCAATGCCGGCGGCCCGGCAAAGGGCGCGCTCATCATCACGACGGAAGCGAATACATCGGGACGGATCAACGCGCACCACGCGGCCACCGGCGAACCGAAATCATGTCCGATCACCGAAGCCACCCTGCGATATCCCAATGCCGACACCAGGCCGAGTACATCGCGTACGAGATTGGGAAACGTAAAGTCGTTTAGATCGGCATCGAATGCAGTGGCTGCTCCCGTGGTACGTCCATAACCACGCTGGTCCGGCGCGACGACGTGAAAGCCTGCCTCCGCAAGCGGCAACATGATCTTGCGCCAGCTATAAGCCAGCTCAGGAAAACCATGCAGCAACACGATGCAAGGCCGGTCCGGAATGTCGAAGCCGGCTTCGAGTATATGCATGGAAAGACCGTTGCCGTTGTCGATCATGCGCGACCGAATTCCCTCTGGCAAAGGAAGATCGTTTAGCGATTCATTCATGCTTGCCTTGCCTCCGAATTTGCCAAGACTTTAGCCTGTAATGCGCTCATGTCTCAAGCAATGCCGCAAAGCGATCCGCAAGCGTGGGACGCGAGCGCATCGGCCAGATCGCGCTGAGTTCGAAGGGCGGCAGGTTGTCGCCGTCGCGCACATCGCAGAAACGCACGCCCGCGAACTGCAACGCCGTCACCGATTGCGGCAGAAGCGACGCGCCGCATCCCGCCGCAACACACGCCAGAACGGTCAAGGAACGATTGGCGTTCTGCACGACATTCGCCTCGCAACCCGCCTTGCGAAATGCACTGAGAATGCCGGCGCGAACCACTGGCAGTTGATCGCCCGGAAACCACACGAGGCCCGCGTCCGACAGATCCTTCAATCCGACTCGACCGTCTGCGCCGATCTTGAATGAAACCGGCAGCACGGCAAGCAAACGTTCTCTGACAATCAGTCTCTCGCGCATGCGGCCGCCCACTGCAACGGGCGTATGCAACAAACCGATATCGATGGTGCCCTTCTCCAATGCGCTTGCCTGCTCCGCATTGCTCATTTCCTTAAGCACGAGTTCTACATTGGGTACTTCGGCACGAAGCGCGGCAATGGCCCTTGGCAAAAGACTGAATAGCGCCGCCGATGCAAAACCGATAGTCAGACGACCGCCGCGCTGCGCGCCGATTTCGCGTGCGCGATGCGATGCGGCATCGATGCGCGCGACGCTCAGACGCACATCTTCGACAATCGCCTCGCCCGCTGGCGTCAATTGCGCGCCGCGCCGCGTGCGTTCGAAAAGCTTGACGCCAAGATCGCGTTCCATGCGGGAAAGCGACTGGCTCAAAGCCGGCTGCGCGATGTCCAGCACCTCCGCGGCGCGCGTGACGCTGCCCGCATCGACCACAGCCAGAAAATATTTGAGGTTGCGCGTTTCCATGCGGCGAGGATATCAAAGTGATATGAAAAACGAACGTATCCATAGTATGCCAATCACGCTTTCGTTTCTAGAATGCAATCACGCATGAGACAAAGCGGGCGAAGGCCCTACAGGAGACACGAAATGGATTGGTACCGCGAGATTTCCAAGGCGGAAAAACGCACGCTATGGGGATGCTTTGCCGGTTGGGCGCTCGATGGCGTCGATACGCAAGTGTTTAGTCTGGTCATTCCCACGTTGATTGCAACGTGGGGCATTGGCAAAGGACAAGCCGGTCTCATCGGCGGCGCAACCCTTGTTGCGGGTGCGTTGGGCGGGCTCCTTGCGGGCGTGCTTTCCGACCGGATCGGCCGCGTCAAGGCCTTGCAAGTCACGGTCTTATGGTTTTCGCTCTTTACATTTCTTAGCGCCTTCGCGCAAAACTTCGAGCAATTGCTCGTGCTCAAGTCTTTGCAAGGACTCGGCTTTGGAGGCGAATGGACCGCTGGCGCAGTATTGCTTGGCGAGACGATTCGCGCCAAGCATCGCGGCAAGGCAATGGGCATCGTGCAAAGCGCCTGGGGCTTCGGCTGGGCAGGCGCCGTGCTGCTTTATATGATCGTGTTTTCCTGGGTTTCGCCCGAATGGGCGTGGCGCGTATTGTTCGCGGTCGGTCTGCTGCCTGCGTCGCTCGTCATCTATATGCGCCGCAATATTGAAGAGCCGCCGCGCGAAATAAAGCCGGCCGAACAAGGCGAAGCGCACCGCCCAAGCGCGCTTGCGATTCTTGCCGGCATTTTTCATCCTTCGGTGTTGCGCACGACCATCGTCGGCGCATTGATCGGGCTGGGCGCGCATGGCGGATATCACGCCATCACGACCTGGTTGCCCACTTATCTAAAAACGGAGCGGCATCTGTCCGTGCTCGGCACGGGCGGCTATCTGGCCGTGGTGATCTCCGCGTTCATCATCGGCTGTTTCGTCAGCGCGTGGTTGCAGGACAAGATCGGCCGGCGCAAGAACGTGATTCTCTTTGCGATCTGCTGTGCGGTCACGGTCAATGTCTATGTCTTCCTGCCCGTCGGCGATGTCGCCATGCTGTTGCTTAGCTTTCCGCTCGGCCTCTTTTCCGCCGGTATTCCCGCGACGCTCGGCGCGCTCTTTAACGAACTTTATCCGCAAGGCGTACGCGGTACCGGCGTGGGCTTCTGCTACAACTTCGGCCGCGTCGTATCGGCGGTGTTTCCCGTGCTCGTCGGACATATGGGCAACTCGATGCCGATCGGTCAGGCGCTCGGCATCGATGCCGGTATCGCTTACGGACTCGTCGTCGTGGCTGCGTTGCTGCTGCCCGAGACCAAGGGACGCCGCATCGCAACCGTGCCTGCGCAAGCCGCGTCGAATGAACATTCGCCCAAGCATGTCTGATACGCGCATGACGAACGCTCTTTACGCCACGCTCGCCGACGAAGCCGACACGCTCTCGCGCGCCAATGCGCACTGGCTCGAATCGACCGATACGGCGATCGACGCAATCGACAGCCATGCGCATGTTTTCGTGCGCGGCTTGCCGCTCGCGGCGCATCGCCGTCACGCCCCGGATTACGATGCAACGCTCGATGCCTATGCAGATCACCTGCGTGCGAATCGCATAAGCCATGCAGTGCTCGTGCAACCGAGCTTTCTCGGCACTGACAATTCCTTTTTCCTCGACGTGTTGCGACGCTATCCAAAGCGTTTTCGCGGCGTTGCGGTGATCGACCCATCGATCGATGAAGACGAGCTGCTAAAGCTTGCACGACATGGCGTTGTCGGCATGCGGCTGAATCTGATCGGCCTGGCCCTTCCCGATCTGCGCGAACCACAATGGCGTGATTTATTCCGGCGCGTCAACGGATTGGGCTGGCATGTCGAGATTCATCGCGATGCTGTCGATCTGCCGATGATCATTTCGCCACTGCTGGAGCAAGGCTGCACGGTCGTGATCGATCATTTTGGCCGGCCCGACCCCGCTTACGGCGCAAACGATCCGGGCTTTCGCTATCTGTTGACAACAGCTAAGAGCGGGCGCGTGTGGGTCAAGCTGTCCGCCGCCTATCGCAGCGTTCACGGCGAAAACGGTACGGCATTGGGGCACACACTCGCGGCCGCCCTGCTCGATTCGTTCGGCGCCGCGCGACTTGTATGGGGCAGCGACTGGCCGCATACGCAGCATCAAAGTCTGATCGACTATGATGACGCCCGCAATGCGCTCGACCGCTGGATTCCGGACGCGTCACTGCGTACCATCGTGTTGCGCGACTCGGCGCGCACGCTGTTTCACTTCACTTGATCGTCGCGATCGAGCGTCATGGAGCGAGCGCCGTTACGTCGCGCGCGTTAGCATTGCAAATGCTGGCGCACGCTTTGTCGCCCATTAAAAACTTCTCCGGAATCGAGCCATGACCACTCCCTCCTCCCGCCGCCGCGCCGCTTTTCGAGAGCTGGTGAATGCGCGGCGCGCCCTGCTTTTGCCCGGCGCCTTCAACGCGATGAGCGCACGCGTCGCCGCCGATCTGGGATTCGAAGCGATCTACATTACCGGCGCCGGCGTGACGAATATGTCGCTCGGCATGCCGGATCTCGGCTTCATCGGTCTTGCTGAAATTGCGGAGCATACGTCGCGCATACGCGATGCGGTGGACGTGCCGCTCATCGTCGATGCCGATACCGGCTTCGGCAACGCGCTCAATGTACGCCATGCCGTGCGCACGCTTGAACGCGCGGGCGCCGATGCGATTCAACTCGAAGATCAGGTGATGCCTAAGAAATGCGGCCACTTTGCGGGCAAGGCCGTGATCTCGACGAACGAGATGGTCGGCAAGATACATGCAGCGGTGGACGCGCGCGAAGACGCGAACTTTCAGATCATCGCGCGTACCGATGCATGTGCGATCGAAGGTTTCGATGCCGCAATCGAACGGGCGCGTGCTTTCGTCGAAGCAGGCGCTGACATTCTTTTTGTCGAAGCGATCGAAACGCCTGAGCAAATCGCCGCGCTGCCGAAGCTGCTCGACGCACCGCAACTCATTAACATCGTGATCGGCGGCAAGACCCCGGTCACGAGTCAGGAGGATCTGCAAGGCCTTGGCTTTAGCCTCGTTCTCTATGCGAATGCGGCATTGCAAAGCGCCGTGCGCGGCATGCAGACGGCGCTTGGCGCTTTGAAATCGCAAGGGCGGCTGGATGAAGATCCTGCTGTCGTCGCCCCGTTTGCCGAGCGTCAAAGGCTTGTAAACAAGCCCTTTTTCGATGAGCTAGACCGCAAATACGCTGCGGACTGAAATACGGCCAAAGACTTAGCGCATGTACATTGCGTTTCAGTCGGCTTGCGACACGCGACCGCCGCCCGCTTGCGTTGTGCCGCTCGCCGCGCCGCCATATGCCGTCTCGCCGTTACGGGCGGCGAGCTTGGCTTCGGCTGCCTGAATCGCTTGAGGATAATGCGCCTGATCGCCGTCGCCGACGTGGTAGCCGACGCTCTCAAGCTGAGCGAGTTCCGCGCGCACTTGAGCACGCGTGATCTGGCTTTGAGCAAACGAAGCGACAGGAACGACAAGAGCGGTTGCAACGAGCGCGGCGCGGATGATCGACTTCATAATGAAACTCCCGTGATATGAGGTGCCCGGCTTTCGAACGTACTGTTCGAAGCAGTGAAAGCAGTCTATGACGTCAGTCTTCTCGGGTTAACCCCTAACACAGGAAAGCACCTTTCACGGAAACGCGGAGAATCGTCAGACGCCGGGCCTGCTTAGTCACGCCTTAGATCGATCGCGATAATTTGCTATGCTGGCCGCCGAAACCGGACACGCGTGCGCGCTGCGCACTCCCGCGTTCGCCCTGATGGCGCAAGCATGGCGCAAGGCGCCCGTTCAAAACTGGAGATACAGATGGCAAAAGGATATTGGGTCAGCGTGTACAAACAGATCATGAAGCCGGATCAGGCCGCGGAATACGCCAAGATCGCGACGCAAGCCATCAAGGAAGGCGGTGGCCGGCCGCTCGTTCGCGGCGTCGCTTCGGTGGTGCAAGGTGAAGGCGCCATCGAGCGCACGGTCGTGGTCGAATTCGATTCGCTCGATGCTGCTGTCGCCGCGTACAACAGCGCGACCTATCAGGAAGCGCTAAAAGTGCTGGGCGATTCCGTAGTGCGCGATTTCCGAGTCGTGGAAGGCGTCGCCTGAGTCTCTAAGCTTTCATCAAGGCCGATGCCTTTAGCACTCAGGCGCCTACGGCGTCGGCCAGTTCATTCATGTCGTTCACAACGACATCCCAATCGCTTTCGGCCTTTAAATCGACTGTCTGATTGGGACCGCGCTCATAAGGACGCGCGATGAACGCCGTCTTCAAACCGCACTTTCTGGCCGCGGCAAGATCATCGTTATGTGCGGCGACGAGACACACTTCTCCGGGTTCGACCATCAACACTTCGGCAGTGCGCAGATAGGCTTGCGGCGCGGGCTTATAGATTTGCGCAACCTCCGCGCCGAGGATTGCATCCCAAGGCAAGCCAGCGCGCTTCGCCATATCGACCATCAGCCTGATATTTCCGTTTGAAAGCGGCGCGATGATATGGCGCGCTTTGAGTCTTTGCAGGCCTGAAATCGAATCCGGCCACGGATCGAGCCTATGCCAGGCGAGATTCAGTTCATCCAGCGCTTCTGGCGCGACAGCGTTGGGATCGATACCGAATTCCGGCAACACGTCGACGAGATTCTCGCGATGCAGCACGTCGAGCCGCACAAATGGCCGCTCGCCGCTAATCACCTTGCGCATCGCGGGAACGTAGCGGCTGCGCCACGCGTCCGCGAAAGCCTCCGGCTGCACGCCGGAGGCGCCGTGAGTTTGCAGAAACGTGGCCGCCTCACGCGCGACGCCGCCTCGCCAGTCCACCACCGTGCCGAATACGTCGAACACGAATACCTTCATACAAGACAAGCTCATGCAGTGTCTCCCATAGTGATGAACGGGCCCCGCTCCCGATCGCGTCGTCGAATTCGTCCGATCATTGAGCCGGCGTATTTGTTCCTGGCACGCAAGACTGATAGTCCACCGCGTGTGTGGGCAACGAATCTCTTAAGGCCTAGATTACGACCCATCGGAGCCGTAGGCCGATTCGCAACAGGCCCCTAACTATTCATCGAGGTTCATCATGAGCAACGCACAAAAGGTCGCTATCGTCACAGGTGCTTCGCAAGGCATCGGCGCGGAAATTGTCAACGCATTCCGCGCGCAAGGGTATGCGGTCGTCGCCACCGCGCGTTCGATCAAGCAGTCGGACGACGAGAACGTCGTCGCCATTGCAGGCGATATCGGCGAACGCGCTACCGCGCAACGCGTCGTGGAAGCGGCTATCGCGCGCTTTGGCCGCATCGATACGCTCGTCAACAACGCCGGCATCTTCATCGCCAAACCGTTCACACAATACACGCAAGAAGACTATGACGCGGTCTTGAAGGTGAACCTGAACGGCTTCTTCTACATCACGCAACTCGCTATCGAGCAGATGGAAAAGAACCGTAGCGGGCATATCGTCAACATCACGACCAGTCTCGTCGACCATGCGATCAGCGGCGTGCCGTCGGTGCTCGCATCGCTGACGAAGGGCGGATTGAATGGAGCCACCAAGTCGCTTGCTATCGAATATGCAAAGTCCGGCATTCGCGCGAACGCCGTATCGCCTGGCGTCATCAAGTCGCCTATGCACGCGCCTGAAACACACGATGCGCTTGGCGCACTGCATCCGATGGGACACATGGGAGAAATGAGCGACATCGCCAACGCCGTGCTGTATCTCGACAATGCACCCTTCGTGACGGGCGAAATCCTGCACGTCGATGGCGGTCAAAGCGCCGGACATTGATAGCGTTCGCGCCCCTTGCGGGCGCTTTCTTACTTGAGGGAGACCGTCATGCCGATCGTAACGATTCAGGTGACGCGCGAAGGCAACACGCCCGGCACGAATGCCGTCACCGCCGATGAAAAGGCGCAACTCATCAAAGGCGTAAGCGAACTGTTACGCGACGTGTTGAACAAGCCCATGGAATCTACTTTTGTCGTCATTCAGGAAGTGGAACTCGAGAACTGGGGCTGGGGCGGCCTGCCGGTGCCGGAATATCGGCGGCAAAAGCAAGCTAAAGAAAGCTAAAGAAAGCTGACCATTCACAATGCAGAATGCGCGCGAACCCGTGATAACGATATGAAAGTCCATTGGTTCGCGTGAGCGCATTGCTTCATTAGAATCGTTCGTTCTCAAGGGCGATGTCTCGGGTTGTCAGCAAAACGGACGGTTTTATCTTCGCGGCACGGCCATTGCGCGGGACTCGGTCTCACTCGCCCATCCACGAAGATCAGCGATGAAAAGAAACGCCAAGCTTGCGCAATCTCCTCTCTTCTCCGACAGCCGCCGGGACACGATGCGCAAGCTCTCGGCCGGCGCGCTTGCTTCAGGTCTGGGCTTTCGCGCTCAGGCGCAAGAGGCTGCATCGGAACCGCTTACTGTCGAGCCCTGGACACTCACGCCGGGCGCGCCATTGCTTTCGCCGCCTTACGGCATGCCTTCGTCGTTCGAAAGCAACGTGATACGCCGCAGCGCACGCGCTGCCGCAATGCCCGGCTCAGGATCATCGATGACACCGCTCGCCGATCTCTTCGGCAGCATCACGCCCAACGGCCTGGTGTATGAGCGTCATCATGCGGGCGTGCCCAAGATCGATCCAGCGCAGCATCGCCTTGTGATACATGGCCTTGTTCGTCAGCCGCGCCTCTTCACTATCGATGACCTGTTGCGCTTTCCATCCGAATCGCGTGTGTATTTTCTCGAATGCTCGGGCAATACCGGGAGCGAATGGAACGGGCCTAGCGGACTTCCGGTGCAGCTCACGCATGGTTTGCTGTCATGTTGCGAATGGACCGGCGTGCGTCTTTCGACCTTGCTCGACGAAGTCGGCGTCGATACATCCGCGCAATGGATTCTTGCCGAAGGCGCGGACGGCGCGGCCATGACACGAAGCCTTCCGCTTGCGCGCATTCTCGACCGCGCGCTCGTCGTCTATGCGCAAAACGGCGAGCGGCTGCGTCCTGAGAATGGTTATCCGATTCGACTGATCGTGCCGGGTTTCGAAGGCAATACGAACATCAAATGGCTAAGACGCATCAAGCTCGTGCAGGCGCCCGAGATGACGCGCGAGGAAACGTCGAAGTACACGAATCTCCTGCGCGATGGGAAGGCGCGTCAATTCGTGTTCGAGATGGATGCGAAATCGGTCATAACGCGTCCCTCCGCGGGACATCGGCTGACGACGCACGGCTACTATGCGATAAGCGGCTACGCCTGGTCGGGACGTGGGCGCATCCGGCGCGTAGACGTGTCCACTGATGGTGGCACGACATGGCATCCTGCGCGTCTCAACGGCGCCGCTCAGGATCGTGCGTTGACGCGCTTCGAGGCCGACTGGCACTGGAACGGCAGCGTGGCAAATCTGCAAAGCCGCGCTGTCGACGAAACGGGCTATATTCAGCCGACGCGTGCGGCGCTTGTCGCGGCGCGTGGCGTCAATTCGCAATACCACTACAACGGCATTCAAAACTGGCGCGTCGAAGCAACCGGCGAGGTGCGCAATGCTTAAGGCTCATGTCGCGGTTCTTAGCGCACTTCTAGGCGTTGCGTCCATACCGGGCCATGCGGCAGGCGGCGCATATGGCATCGGCACGCCGATCGATCCAAAAGCCATCTCGGCGTGGAATATCGATATCGATTCGAGCGGACACGGCCTGCCCGAAGGATCCGGCGATGTTGCACACGGCAAGCAGATTTTCGGCGCGAAATGCGCGTCCTGTCATGGCGCAAACGGCGAAGGCGGTATCGGCGATGCGCTCGTGGGCGGCACGGGCACGCTCGCGGATGCAAAGCCTAAGAAGACCATCGGCGGTTATTGGCCGTATTCCACGACGCTCTTCGATTACATTCGACGCGCCATGCCTTATAACGCGCCGCAATCGCTTAAGCCCGATGAGGTCTATGCCCTTAGCGCGTATTTGCTCTATTTGAATCACATCGTGCCCGAGGACACGCGGCTCGATGCGCAGTCCTTGCCGAAGGTAAAGATGCCGAACCGCGAGGGTTTTGTTTCCGATCCGCGGCCCGGCAAGCTCTGACATTGTGACTTCGGTTATTGCCCCGGGGCGTAAAGATCGAGCAGCTTGAGCGTAACGCCGTTCGTCCAGCCGAAGCCATCCTGCAAAGGATATTCGCCGCCACCGCCGCCACCCGTTCCCTCACCTTCCACGACATACTTCTCCACCAGCTTCTGCTGCGTGGCGTAGACGTTATTCACGTCAGCGAGAAAGCGCGTGCCGATCTGCCGAGAAAGATCACCACGCCCGTAACGCTTGAGCCCTTGCACGGCAATCCAGTGTAAGGGCGCCCAGCCGTTTGGCGCATCCCATTGCTGTGTCGTTTTGAAGGTCGTCGTGACGAGGCCACCGGGCTTAAGCAAAATGGCTTCGACGGAATTCGCGGTCGTATGGGCGCGATCCGGCCACGCCGCGCCCGCGAAAAGCGGATAAAGCATCGCCGCCGACGGATTGTTGCGCGGCTGGCCGAGCTTCCAGTCGTAATCGCCGTAATAGCCGTTCTTGTTCCAGAGATACTTGTTGATGGCGATAGCGCGCTTAGCCGCCCGCCCGACGAACTCGCCTACGCAAGCAAAATCCCGCGCTTCACCGCAGCCTATCGCGATCGTCGTTTCCAGATGAAACATGAGGCTGTTGAGATCGACCGGAATGATCGATGTCGTGCGTATCGTTGCGAGCGTTTGATTGTCGCCGAACCATCGCGAGCTGAAATCCCAGCCGCTTTCGGCAGCCGCACGCAGATCGCGATAAACCTCATTGGCCGGACGACCTGTGACCTGCTTCGCGGTGTTCACGTCCTCGGTATAAGACTCGTCGCGCGGCGTATCACGTTCATCCCAATAGCGATTCAGCACGGTCTTGTCAGGCAGCATCACGACATTGCGCACCGCACCGCCCGGCTGCAGCGTATTCGCGCCCGTCATCCAGTAACTGTGTTCGCGGCGAAGTTGCGGCAAGTACTTCTGATACACGCGCCCGCCCTCCTTTTGCGCGGCAAGTTCCACCATGTACGAGAAAAATGGCGGCTGCGAGCGGCTTACGTAGTATGTGCGGTTACCGTTGGGAATATGGCCGATCGTGTCGATGAGATAGGCGAAGTTATCCAGCATGTCGTCGACGAGATCTTCGCGGCCCGCTTCCTGAAGACCCAGCATCGTGAAATAGGTATCCCAGTAGTAGCCTTCACGGAAACGTCCGCCGGGCACGACGTACTGCTTGGGCATTGGGATCAGCGAACTATAGGGCGGCACGTTTGCCGTGGTCGTCAGGCGCGTGAGTTCAGGCCAGAGCCAGTCGATATGTTCACGCAGCGACTGATTCGGCGGCGGCGTGATGCTCTGATCCGTCGGCGGCGTAAAGTACTGCGCGACGAATGCGGTCAGCGAGAACCCGGGCGTCGCCATTTGCTGATGATAAGCCTGCACGATCTGCGCCGGATCCATCTTGGGCGTTGCATCGACGAAGGTCTTTTGATCCGGATAAATGCCTTGCGTCTGCACGGCGACGAAGAGATCGCCATAAAGCTCGCTCGGCGGAGGTGGCAGCGTATAGCCGCCTGACGCATCCGCGTAAGCGAGACTGGCAGCCGTGCTCAGAATAAGCCAAGCGCCTAACGTTCGTTTTGTCTTTAGCGAAGAATGCCGCGACGCATCATGGCCCGCGCGATGCAATGACAGTGCGATCATGCTCCCTCCTTGGAAGGAAAATTAACCGGACTGGTCTCGCTCGGGCCGTATTTTTTTCTTTTATCGTTTCGACAGCACGGCGAAGCATAGAACGCTTGCAGCGTCGTGGCAACCCTGCATGTTTATTGAATGGCGAGAGCCTTGAGCGCTTCGGCTTGAAACTGCGTCGGCGTGACACCGGTCTGCTTGCGAAAATAGCGGCTGAAATACGCGATATCGGCAAAACCCAGGCCGTGCGCAATCTGCTTGACCGACATATGCGAATAGACAAGATCACGCTGTGCTTCGCGCACGAGATGCTCGTTCAACACCGCAAGCGGTGAGCTCGATATTTCCTCACGGCAAATCCGTCCCAGTTGCGTCACGGTCATTCCGAGTTTCTGAGCATAGAACTCGACCGGGCGATGCTCGCGAAAGTGCGCCGCCACCAGCTCCCTGAAACGCTTGATCTGCTGCGCGCGTCTGTCCGTTGGCGCGACGCTTGGCGTCGATGCGTGCTCGCAAAGACGCGCCACATGCACGAAAAGTGCAATCAAGAGCGACATGCCCGCCGCCATGTGCGCGCGATCCGTCGCGCGGAATTCCTTCTCCAGCAATTCGACGATCGGCATCAGCGAACTATCCTTTGCCGCTTGAGCGTTCACGCGAATGACGCCGGCGCGCTGCAGCACGGGCACGAGTCCCGGCGCCGTGATCGACGCAATCGCTTCGATCGAGCGCTGTGCGACCGTGATGACGAGACCGTCGACATGCGGCGCGAAATTGAAGCCGTGCACCGTTTGCGCGGGCAACACGATGACGCAAGGCGGCACGATCTCGATCTTGCGGTTCTCGATCAGCACCTCTCCGCCGCCGCCGCGTATGTACAGAAACTGCAGAAGCGCATCGTGACGATGCGCATCGATATGCCAGTCGTTCGGAGCACTCCGCTCGACGATCCATTCGAAGTTGAACGCGTCGTACCACGGCGGACGCGCCGACTCTCCGTACAGGCTGTAGTTAGGGATTCTCCTCATACGCAGCGTCTCCTGATGCACAAATTGTCCTGTCGTCTGCCGGCTTTGTCCAATTTTTTATGCAAGGTCGTGAATATACTTTTTCTCAACGGAAGGCATATCCGCGTTGGCATTGAACAGGATCAGGAGACAAGCATGACTAACCAGGTTGTACGAGATAGTGCCGCGCCGCATTGGCTCGGACTCGAATCGCGAGTGTGCGTGGTGACCGGCGCCGCGGGCGGAATCGGCCGTGCGATTGCAACTGTATTCGCCGATGCAGGCGCGCGTCTTGCACTGCTCGATCGCGATGAAGCCGCTTGCCATGAGGCCGCGGAGGCGCTGCGCGCAAGCGGCGCGGAAGCCATCGCTATCGCTTGCGATATCAGTGATGCAGCGAGCGTGAACCGCGCGTGCGAACAAACACAACGCAAATTCGGCCATGCCGATGTGCTGGTCAATAACGCGGGCCTGCTGCGGTCAGGCGGCATAGAAGACATCGGCCTCGATGCCTGGAACGCGATGCTCGCCGTCAATCTGACGGGCTACATGCTATGCGCGCAGGCATTCGGACGCGGCATGCTTGCGCGCGGCGCGGGAAGTATCGTGCATATCGCATCGGTGGCGGCGCATCATCCGCAAACATGGAGCGGTGCGTATAGCCCGAGCAAGGCGGGCATCTCGATGCTCTCGCGTCAGATCGCCGCCGAATGGGGCGCACGCGGCGTGCGAAGCAACACCATCTGTCCGGGCATGATCCGCACGCCGCTTTCCCAAGCGTTCTATGAACGGGGCGATGTCGAAGCACGCCGTAGTGCCATGACGGCGAGCCGCCGCATTGGCGAGCCGCGCGATATCGCCGAAGTGGCTGCGTTTCTCGCAAGCCGTCGCGCGGCTTATGTGAACGGAGCGGAGCTCGCCGTCGATGGGGGCTTCGAATGCATGCTGATGGATCTCGTTCCGCGTCCCGGCTTCGAAGCGCCGCGCGCCGCTTAAGCACTGCATCGTTCGGGCGCGCAATGCGTCCGACGCTTATCAAAGGACATTCTCATGACTACCGTAACGCGGTCGTCCGATCTCGCTTGCGACGTGCTCGTGATCGGCTCGGGTGCTGGTGGCCTTTCCACGGCCATTACAGCAAAGAAACAAGGACTCGATGTCATCGTCGTCGAGAAAGAAGCATTCTTTGGCGGTACCACGGCATTTTCAGGCGGCGTCTTGTGGATACCCGGCAATCGCCATGCAAAAGACGCGGGTATTCGCGATACGCGCGAAGCCGCTATCGAATATCTGCGAGGCGAGACGGGTGCAATGTATGACGAGGCCGCTGTCGAGACTTTTCTCGATGCAGGCCCGCGCATGCTCGACTTCTTCGAACGCGAGACCGCCGTCAAGTTCTTGCCGACGCTCTATCCCGACTATCACCCCGATGCGCCGGGCGGCGTCGATGTCGGACGCTCTGTCGTCGCCATGCCGTTCGATGCACGGGAACTCGGCGAGGATATCGCGCGCTTGCGCCCGCCGCTTAAAACGATCACGTTCATCGGCATGATGTTCAATTCGTCCAGCGCGGATCTCAAGCATTTCTTTAACGCGACGAAATCGCTTGGGTCTGCGTGGTATGTCGCCAGGCGGCTAGCGAGTCATCTTAAGGAAGTCGTGCTTTATAAGCGCGGCGTGCAGATCACGAGCGGCAATGCGCTTGCCGCTCGTCTCGCCAAGTCCGCGTTCGATCTCGGCATTCCGATTCACACCCAAACGGGCGCTAAGGAACTCGTCATGACCAAGGGTCGAGTGAGCGGCGCAATCGTATTGGCGAACGGCTTGGAAAAGCGCATTACTGCGCGGCGCGGCGTCGTGCTTGCATGCGGCGGCTTCTCTCACGATATCGCGCGCATCGCGAAAGCCTATCCACATGTGCGCCGTGGCGGCGAACACGTGTCGCCCGTGCCAGCAGGCAATACCGGCGACGGCGCACGCATGGCCGAGCGCGTCGGCGGCCGCGTCGATATTCGATATCCGCAGCCTGCCGCGTGGATGCCCGTCTCGCGCGTGCCGTTAGGAGACGGGCAATACGGCGTCTTTCCACATCTACTCGATCGCTATAAGCCCGGCATCATCGGCGTGACGCGCGACGGCGTGCGCTTTACTAACGAATCGAACTCATATCACGATGTCGGCGCCGCCATGATCGACGCATGTCGCGAGCAAAAAGAGACGGCAATGTGGCTCATCTGCGATCACGTCACGGTCCGCAAATACGGCCTCGGCTTTGCCAAGCCCGCGCCATTGCCGCTCGGTGCGCATCTCAAGAGCGGCTATCTGATTCGTGGCCGCACGCTTGACGATCTTGCGCACCGCACCGGTATCGATGCCGCTGCGCTTGAAGAGACCGTGCGCGAATACAACCGCGACGCGTCGCAAGGCAAGGACCGGGCATTCGGTCGCGGCACGACTTCCTTTAACCGTTATCTCGGCGATACCGCACACAAGCCCAATCCGTGCGTTGCGCCCATCGGCGAAGGACCATATTACGCACTCAAGCTCGTGATGGGCGACCTCGGCACATTCGACGGCATCGCTACGAACGAATACGGGCAAGTGCTCAAGGACGACGAACCCATCTCCGGCCTTTACGCCGTAGGCAACGACCGCGCAAGCGTGATGGGCGGCAATTATCCCGGCGCGGGCATCACGCTCGGTCCCATCATGACCTTCGGCTATCTGAGCGGATTACATCTCGCGGGACGCATCGACACGCACGCGAAGACCGACAAACTGAGGAGCGTGGCATGAGCATCAAGCCCTTCGTCGATCACCGCATCTACACGATCAAGCCACGCGGCATGGCCGAATTTATCGAAGTATTCGATCGCCTGGCGATGCCGATTCAACTCAAGTATTTAGGCGCACCGGTCGGCTTCTATATGAGCGATATCGGCGCGCTAAATCAAGTGGTGCATCTATGGGGCTACGAGAGCATCGCCGATTACGACCAGAGGCGCACCGCGCGCGACAACGATCCGGAATGGCCCGCTTATTTGAAGGCATCGGCGCATCTGATCGTCGCGCAGGAGAGCCGCATTATCCGGCGCGTCGAGTTCAGGAGTCTGTCTCCCGCTGTCCGCTGAATCGGAGTCGAACATGGAAGAGATAAAAGCGCCTAAGAAACGCGTAGCGGTCGTCACCGGCGGCGCGAGCGGTATCGGCTGGGCGGCCGTGCAGCGATTTGCAAAGCAAGGCTATTGCGTGGCGATTGCCGATCTGCATTGCGATGCGGCGCGGCATCAAGTCGAAGAACTCGGTGCAGGCGATCATCTCGCGATCGGCGCGGACGTGTCATCAGAAGCCGATGTCATCGCGATGATGCGTAACGTTGCCGACACCTACGGCCGCATCGACGTTCTGGTGAACAACGCGGGCATCGGCGAGCAGGCAAAGCCCACGATCGAACAAAGCGTCGATGCGTTCGACCGCCTGCTCAACATACATCTGCGCGGCGCCTTTCTCGCCTGCAGGGAAGCCGCAAAGCACATGCTCGCGCAACGTGCGGGCGCAATCATCAACCTCTGCTCCATCGCGGGACTCACAGGAATTCCAACGCGCAATGCATATGGTGCGGCTAAAGCAGGCATCGCGTCGATGACACGTTCGATGGCATGCGAATGGGCTCGCGACGGCATACGCGTGAATGCGGTTGCACCGGGCTATGTCGCAACGGAACTCGTCGATACGCTCATCAGCCAAGGCCAGATCGACGTCGCAGCCATTGAACGGCGCACGCCGATGGGACGCCTCGCGCGCCCCGCAGAAGTCGCCGAGGCAATTCTCTTTCTCGCATCCGATGCAGCGAGCTACGTCACCGGCGCGGTACTCAGCGTCGATGGCGGCTGGCATGCATCAGGCGCAGCATAGCGGCACACACGAAGGCCGCATTCTTTCGATAGCTCATACATAGATGAACGGAGACGAACCGGCATGGAAAACCAGCGCATACCAGGGACCATCGAGGTCCAAAGCTTTATCGATGGCGAACGCTTTTCGCCTTATCAGTGGATCATCCTGATCCTATGCTTTCTCGTCGTAGCGGCCGATGGTTTCGACACGGCCGCGATAGGCTTCATCGCACCGTCTCTCATCGGCGACTGGGGTATCACGCGCGCAGCGCTCGGTCCGGTGATGAGCGCAGCGCTCGTGGGCCTCGGCATCGGCGCGCTGGTTGCCGGGCCCGCTGCGGACCGGATCGGGCGCAAGGCGGTGCTCGCGCTCTCGGTGTTTTTCTTCGGCGTATGGAGCCTTGCTTCAGCGCAAGCGAGTTCGATAGAGACGCTGACCGCGTGGCGCTTTCTGACCGGTCTGGGTCTTGGCGCCGCGATGCCCAACGCAGTGACGCTCATGTCCGAATATGCGCCTGCACGCATTCGCGCGATCGCGGTCAATGCCATGTTCTGCGGCTTCTCGGTCGGCTTGTCGATAGGCGGTTTGTGCGCCGCCTGGCTTATTCCGCATTTCGGCTGGCAGAGCGTGCTCATCGCGGGCGGCGTCGGCCCGATCGTGCTCACGGTCATGCTGCTGGTGTTGTTGCCCGAGTCGGCGCAGTTCATGGTCGCACGCAAGCGTCCGGTGGAAAAGATCACGCGTGTGTTGCGGCGCATCTCCGACGATCCGCGTCTTGCAGCAGGTTCATCCATCCGCTTCACGGCCGCCGACACCCACGCGAGTGGTGCGCATAAGTCTTCGCTTGGACTGATCGTGTCGCGACCTTATCGCTTCGGCACGTCGATGTTGTGGCTAGCCTACTTCATGGGCCTGATGATCTTCTATCTCCTCACGAACTGGCTGCCGACGCTCTTTAAAGATGCGGGGTTTTCCGCCGAACGCGCCGCGCTCACGACTTCGCTGTTTCCGCTTGGCGGCATTCTCGGCAATCTTTGCCTTGGCTGGATCATGGACCGTGCTAATCCGCGGCGCGTCAATGCGTGCGCATACGTGCTCGCGGCGGCGCTCGTGCTGACCATTGGACGCGGCGGACTGAATCAGTTCTGGCTCGCGGTGCTCATCTTCCTCACGGGCACGGCGGTAACGAGCGCGGTCACGTCGATGTCGGCGCTCGCTGCATCCTTCTATCCGACGACGAGCCGCGCGACAGGCGTTGCATGGATGCTTGGCATCGGCCGCATTGGCGCAGTTGCGGGCGCGATGACCGGCGGCCTCATGATGAGCATGGGCCTGCAATTCGGCGCCGTGTTCACGATGCTTGCGGCGCCCGCGTTCGTCGCTGCATTCGCATTGGTTGCGCTTAGCAAGCGCGATGCATCGCCGGGATCGGCCGCGTCCGGCCAGATTGCGAGCGTGCCGCTCGACTAATGCCTCCTCGAATCAGCGCGTATCCGGAACATCGTGATTGGTTGCAAGCGCAACTATATTGACGATGCCCTTGCGCGCCATCTTCGTATAAGGGCAATAGCGTTCGGTGTTGCGCACGAGTTCCTCGGCCACCGTGCGTTCGACGCCGGGCATCTGAACGCGCGTGTGCGCGGTCAGCACGAAGAGGCCGTCCATCGGATCGCGGCCGAACTCCACGGTAACGGCCACGCTTGCGTCAGGCGTTTCGATGCCCGCGCGCGCCGCAAGCAAACTCAATGCACCATGAAAGCACGCAGCATAGCCTGCGGCGAATAATTGCTCCGGATTCGTGCCGCCGCCGGGACCGCCGAGTGCTTCGGGCATGCGCAGATTCAGATCGAGATTGCCGTCGTCGGAGCGGGCTACGCCGGACGCGCGGCCGTGTCCGGCATAGCCGCCCGTGACGGTGACTGTCGTCGAATAGAGTGGCTGCATGTCGTGCCCCTGATACTTGTCGAGCAATGTGAGGGGCGGCGGAATGAGTGGCTCCATGGCGGCCTCTTATGCGAGCGGTACCTTCAATGAACGCTTAAAGTGCCGCTTGAGTCTGACCCGTCATGACTTTACTGCAGATGATTACGATCTTCATGTGACGCTCCCTTTAGATCACGCGCGAATGAAGCCGCGCCTATGTTCGATTAAGCATCCTAGCCTTGCATGCGCGCCTCCGGTAGGCTCGCCAGCGTATGCGCGGTGTTGCCTAAAACGCATCAATCGGCAATCAATCAGCGATCAATCGGCGCTGACGAGCGGCGCGATGCTTGCGCCCGCATTCGTGATGGTGTTCGTCAGACAATGCAGATCGAGCGCGCGCGTATGCTCCGTCATGTAATCGACGAATACACGCACACGCGCAGGCAAATGCTTGCGGCTGAGATAGCAGAGATAGTGGCCGCCGTCGTCAGGCGCGTGTTGCGCGAGACACATGAGAAGACGTCCGCTCTTAAGCGAATCGCAGGCCATATAGGCGGGAAGCTGCGCCACGCCTTGTCCGTCGAGTACGGCTTGCAGCATCAGGTCGAGGTCGTTGAAGATTTGCCGCGCGGCCGGCGAACGCTTCTGAGGAAGGCCATCCACTTTGAATTCCCACTCGGCGATACGTCCCGCACATGTGCGAAAGCTGATGCAGCGATGGCGGTCGAGATCGTCGACATGCCGCGGCAGGCCATGTTCACATGCGTACTTCGGCGACGCGCAAACGATCATCTGCATCGGTATCAGTTGTTTCGCGACGACTTCGCTGTCCTCCATGCGCCCGTCGCGGAACGCGACGTCGACGCGCTCCGCGGTGAAATCGCACGGCCGGTCGTTCAGCATCAATTCGAGCGCGACGTCAGGGTAGCGCGCATTGAAGCCAGATAGCAACGGCGCGACGACCTTGCGTCCGAATCCCGGCGTGGACGCAATACGCAAGTGCCCGCGCGGCGGCCCGTTGCGCAATTCGCGCATGTCTTCGAGCGCCTGCACGATGCGCTCCACGCCCGGCTGGCAGTTCTTGTAAAAGAGTTCGCCCTCGCGGGTGAGCGACGTGCTGCGCGTCGTGCGCAGAAAGAGCCGCGCATCGAGCTGTGCTTCGAGCTTCTGCACGTTGCGGCTAACGGCTGAGCGGCCAATCCCTAAGCGATCGCTCGCTTTAGCAAAGCTGCCTTCATTGGCTACGGCCAGAAAAGATACGACGCCCGCATAGCTGGTGGCAAAACTATATGCGAGCGAATCGTCGGAATGTGATACGAGATCGAGTGGCATGGCGGCGCTAAACGGAGTGGCTCTATCCCACAAGACGTTTGCGCCGCACCTCTTGTGACACGCGTTGCAGAAATTTTTTCGCGCGCCACGCTTTTCGCTTACTGCACGGGCGTCAGGACCGGCTTGTCCTTATCCTTTAACAGCAGCACGATAAACTTTGCGCGCTTTGTATTGCTTGCATTGCGGCCAACCGTGTGAATGTCGTCAGGACCTTCATAAAAGGTATCGCCCGGCTTGAGCGTCACTTGCTTGCCGCCTTTAACCTGCATGACGATGGTGCCCTCGAGCACGTAGAGGTAAGCGTGCGCATCGTGGCGATGCACGGGATCCACCGCGCCCGGCGGATATTCCACGCTGATCATCAAGGCTTCCTTACCCGGATATTCGGGAAGCGGCTTCGTCATCAGTTCCTTGACGATGGCATCCGGGGCCGCCTGCGCGACACTCGCAACGAGCGCCGCGCATCCTACGGCGAGCGCCAGCCCTGCCCTCCTTATCTTATGCATGATTCATCCTCCGTGGGTCGAATGACAGCGCCCGTGCATTACGACAGGTTGGCCTTGTCGAGGCCGAACACCTTGTCGGACGAGCCCGGCACCGTCTGAAACGCGACGTTCGCGCGGTTCCAGCCATTGATCGCCATGATGGCGTAGGTCAGATCGGACAGTTCCTTTTCGAGGAATTGCTCGCGAACCCGCTGATAGATTTCATCGGACACGCCGTGCTCGGGAAGGTGCGTCAGCACTTCGGTCCATGCAAGCGCGGCGCGTTCACGCGGTGAGAACAGTGTCGACTCGCGCCAGATCGACACATGATGCACCCGCAATTCGCGCTCGCCATGCAGTTTCGCTTCCTTGACGTGCATATCCAGACAAAACGCGCAGCCATTCATCTGCGAAGCGCGGATCGACACGAGATCTTGAATCGATCGCTCGATCGAGCTTTCCTTGACCATCCCGCTGAACTCATAAAACTTCTTGAACAGTTCGGGCGATTGTTGAACGTAATTGATTCGTTGGGTCATGATGGCTCCATGCGTGGTCTGAAAAATCCGGCAGACGGTTCGTGTCCGGCATGGATGCCATCGTATGTTTGCGCGCGCCGCGCCGGTAGACGCGCGAACGTGCGCACGCTGTTGCCTTGCACGCATCAATGACCTTGGCAATACGCTGCGAATCACGCGCCGCCGTGACGCGTGGCTATACGCTCCAGCTTCTCCGGATTGCGCTGCACCTGAATGCGCACGATGCGATCGTCCTCGATTTCGTACGATTGTGCGGATTCGAGCTTGCCCTCGATGAAGCGCAACAGCGCCCATTGTTCGTTAAGCATGACGAGTTCGACACGCACGTCTTTTCCATAACGCAGGAAGGCCGCATAGAAAAGCTGCGCGATGCGCTTTCCGCCGCACAATGGCTCCGGAAAACTCTGCACGTGGCCGCCGCCATCGCCGACGAGCATGGCGTCGTCGGCGAGCATGGCGTGTATCGTCGCGAAATCGCCGTGTTCGAGTGCAAGCGCGAACGCATGCAACAAGCGACGATGAATCTCGCGCGACACCGAACGACGCGGACGCGCCTCGCGCAATTGCGTCTTGGCGCGGCTGACGAGCTGGCGGCACGCAGCCTCCGTCTTGCCGATGATGTTCGCGATCTCCGGATAATCGGCATCGAAGACTTCACGCAGGAGAAACGCCGCGCGCGCTTCGGGTGTCAGGCGTTCCAGCAGAATGAGGAAGGCAACGGACACATCGTCCGCACGCTCCGTGACTTCTTCGGGTGTAGCGGGCGGCTCGGAAATTTGTGGCTCGGGCAACCAGATACCGGTGTAGTGCTCACGCTGGATTTTCGCGGCACGCAAGCGATCGATCGAATGACGGGTCGTCACCGCGACAAGCCACGCTTCCGCATTCTCGATAACCTCACGCGCGGCCGCGTGCCAGCGCAACCACACGTCCTGCACGATATCTTCCGCCTCGGCCACCGAGCCGAGCATCCGATACGCGATGGCTTGCAACCGAGGGCGCAAGCGGTCGAATTCGCGCGTGGCGTCATCCATCAAAGCGGCTCCTCGTTCGAGAACGACATGGCGGTTTGAAAGCTGCATAGAAGGTGATGGTTATCTTACGCGCGCGCATGCTTACATGTTTAAGCCGTGATCGCGATAGATTTCTCAAAGATCCGACCATTGCTGCCGTTAACGAACGCTAACCACCTTTAACGTGTACGTTGGCCACGAATGCATCAATCTCCTCCCATTCATGACTCACACCGACATCCAAAAAGAAACGCCGAGGCTTAGCCGTGTCATCGTGGCGACGGTCATCGGCAATGGCTTCGTCGCCTACGACTTCACCGTGTACGGCTTCTCGGCCGCAATCATCGGACGGTTGTTCTTTCCTGCGCACGACGCTACCGCGTCGCTGCTTTTATCGCTCGCCACGTTCGGCGCAGGCTTTGTGATGCGTCCACTCGGCGCGGTGCTGATCGGCCGCTATGCTGACCGGCGCGGACGCGAAGCCGGTATGCGACTTTCGATCGCGCTGATGGCGGCAGGCACATGGTTGATCGCGTGCCTGCCAACGCATGCGGCCATCGGTGCAAGCGCCACGGTGCTCATCGTATTCGCACGCTTGCTGCAAGGTCTCGCGGCGGGCGGCGAGATCGGTCCGGCGTCGGCGCTGTTGATGGAATCCGTGCGCTACGAGCGGCGTTGCTTCATCGTGAGCTGGCGCGGCGCGAGTCAGGGCGCAGCCGCGTGCGTGGCCGCGCTCGTCGGCGCATGCACGTCGGCGCTGCTCACGCCCGATCAGCTCATGCAATGGGGATGGCGCGTGCCTTTTGTCATCGGCGGAATGATCGCACCGCTCGGCTGGTTTCTGCGTCGTATGCCTGGCGAGATTGCGACGCTTAAAGCACGGCCGGCCCGCACGCCGCTTTCGATCGTGCTGCGCGAACACGCACGCCCGCTCGCATGCGGCATCCTGATGATGGCCGCGCCCTCGTCGAGCATCTACATCGCCGTGCTGTACATGCCGAGCTATCTCACGCACACGCTGCACCGCCCCGCGACGATCAGCTTTCTGATCGCGTCGCTGTCCGGCTTCGTGATTCTCGTCGTTACGCCGGTCGTCGCGCTAGCCGCCGATCGTTTGATGAGCCGCAAGACGCTGCAATATGCATCGCTCATGGCCGCGCTCGCGACCGCTTATCCGGCATTTCGCGCGCTCACGCAAGGCGCGCCGGATGCGCTCGCGCTCGTGCTGATCCTGCTCTATGTGGCGATCTCGCTGAACAATGCGGGCGCGGGTTCCGTGCTCATGCTCGAAGCGTTTCCGAAGCATCGGCGCGCAGCAAGTCTCTCGGTGATCTACACGTTCGGCGTCGTGATCTTCGGCGGATTTTCTCCGCTTGCTGTTGCATGGCTGATCGGCGCGACCGGCAATCCGATGACGCCCGCATGGTATCTGCTGGCCGCGAACTGCGTCACGCTCGTCGCGCTGAGCCACTTTCCCGAACGGTCTCCGAACTTGCGACGCGCATGCGCGTGATGTCATTGCCGTGCGTTGCACGCAGCAAGTCGAGTGCACGCAGACGCATTTCCTGCGGGCTTGCATCGAATGCGCGGCGAAACGCGCGCGTGAAATCCGATGCGCTTTTAAAGCCGAGACCGAACGCGATATCCGCGATCTGCAAATTCGGAAAGCGCGCGAGTTCGTCGGCCGCTTCGCGCAAGCGTCGATGACGTATATATGCGCCAAGTCCGCCTTCCTGCTCGAACCATCGGTAGATCGTCGCGCGCTTGAGGCCGAGCGCTTCGACCACTTTCGTCGGCGTGAGATCGCCTTCGTGCAGATTCGTTTCGACGTAGCGCTTCACTTGGGCCTTCACGGCGTTCTGTAACGCGACGCGCGCAACGGGCAACGCATGCGGCCTCGCGGCGAACGAGGCGATGAGAAGGTGCGCGGCGGTATCGAGCATATCGATTGCATCGGGCCGTTCGAGCGAAGGAAGCTCGCGCGCAATGGCATCGAAATGATCGAACACGATGCGCGCAAGCGGTGCTTCGTGCGCTACCACGCGCCCGTGCAGCCAGTCGCAATCGTCGATATGCGCAGCGAGCATCGCGCGCGGCACGAACATCGTCAGCACGCGGCAGCGAGGACGCTCGATGCGAAAGCGCTGGTTCAGATCGAGCGCCACGATGCCGCGCACCGAACCCGGATCGCTGCGTTTAGCGCCTACGCCGCTCATGTTGCCGGTCTCGCCTTCCAGATAGACATGGAACGCGAAATCGCGACGCGTGTCCGTGGAAACGCGCGCGATGGATCGTTCGAGGGTCAGCGCGTCGGTGTGCGCTTCCGTGAACACCAGCCCGCCCGCCGCATGCAGATCGATGCTGCCGGCAAAGCCTCGAGCAATGCGATCCTTGTCCGGAATGACATCGACGACATGTCCGACGCGGTCGCGCCACGCGAGCAGTTGCCGCTCCTTTGGGAGCGCCTGCGTCGAGAAGCGGCTGAACAGCGCGGATGTGTCGTGCGTTTCGGACATGAAGATCGAGAGTTGAGCAGCCCGGAAATGAGACGCATGGTAAAGCGAAAATCGAACGCGCGTATATCGTGTGGGTCGAGGAGCGGCGTGTGCGGCGTCCCGGATGGTTCAGGTCGGCGATTCCTGCCGTCATGCCGTCGTCACATTGCCGTCTCCTTGCCTCACCAAGGTTTACGGCCAGCCACTACCAAAAGAACAGCCAGAGGCACGAATAAGGCGTATCGGGGCGTCAACATGCGAAAGTCCAAACCCTTGCAATGCACGACCGCGGCGCGCGCGGCGCTCAAACCGGCGCGCGTCGCCGATGCACAGCTCGATCATCTCGAACACATGATCCGCTCGCTCTCTTTGTCGGGCAAAGCGAGCGCGTTCGTCGGTCTCGACCGCGCCTACTGGAAGCGGCGCCTCGCCGCGCTCGGCGACGAAAGCGACCTCGTCACGACGCAGCGCGCGCGCGTGCTGCGCCTGTTCGATCTCCTGGACCGGCATCACGGCGACGACGCGCCGAACAAGGCCGCCGCCTGAGCGGAATGCCTGACCGCAGGCAGGAAATCACGCCTTGCCCGGTCGATATGCATTCGTAATGCAAAGTACAAAACGCAAAACGGCATTTCGCATTCAAAACACAAAGTTCGAAATGACGTCAGAAGCAAGGCCAGCCTGAGAGAGCGCGATTCGCGCGCGGTGCGTTTTTGACCGTCGCGTCGAAAAATGCTATTACGACGGGTCTTCGCGTCCCGCGCTTGTCGCGTGTGGACACGGGCGGGATGCGAAGACACCGCACTGCGAAAGCAAAACGTAATAGCGCCGGCATGCCTGCCGGTTCGCGTCAGCCCAAGGTCACCGTGAATCCAACAACCACTCTCGCTCCCTGGTCCACCCACGACACTCAACTTCTGATCGCGTGCGCGCTCGGTCTCGCGATCATCATCATTGCCATCAGCGTGCTGAAACTCGCGCCGTTCCTGTCCATTCTGGTGGGCACGTTCGCGGCGGGCTTCACCGCGCATCAGCCGCTCGAAGCGATCGCGCAGGCCTTCAGCAAGGGCGCGGGGGCGCTGCTCGGCGATGTAGGCATCATCATCGCGCTGGGTGCCATGCTCGGCGCGCTGATGGCCGAATCCGGCGCGGCCGACCGGCTCGTCACGACGCTCCTCGATCATTCGACGCCGCGCCGCCTGCCGTGGATGATGGCCTTCGTCGCGATCATCGTCGGCTTGCCGCTGTTCTTCGAAGTCGGACTCGTGATGATGGTGCCGATCATCTTCGTGATGGCGCGCCGCTCGAAGCAACCGATCCTGCGCATTGCGATTCCGGCGCTCGCCGGCATGACCACGCTGCATGCGCTGCTGCCGCCGCATCCCGGTCCGCTGATCGCGGTGAGCGCGTTGCACGCGGATCTCGGCCTCACGCTCGGTCTCGGTCTCATCGTTGCGTTGCCCGCGGTCATTCTTGCGGGGCCGCTGTATGGCATCTGGCTGTCGAAGCGGCTGCATATCGAAGAGCCCGAGGAGATGGGCAAGCTTTTCACCGCGCATGAGAATGGTGCATCGACGCCGGGCTTTGCGATCTCGCTTATCACGATCTTGCTTCCCGTCGTGATGATGCTCGGCCGCACGGTCGCCAAGCTCGCGCTCGCGAAAGATACGCTGCTGTACGACACACTCGATTTCGTCGGCGAGCCGCTCGTCGCGCTGGCGTTGACCGTGTTGTTCGCCATCGTGATGCTCGGATGGTCGCGTGGCATGGCGCGTGATCGTGTGGGCGGCATCCTGCGCAAGAGTCTGCCGCCGATCGCGGCGCTTCTGCTCACCATCGGTGCGGGCGGCGGGCTGAAGCAGATGCTCGTCAACGCGGGTATCAGCGTGACCATCGGCAAGATCGCGGTCGGCACGCATCTGCCGCTGATCCTGCTCGCGTGGCTCATCGCGGTTGCGCTGCGTCAGGCGACCGGCTCGGCGACTGTCGCCACGACCACGACAGCGGGCATCGTCGCGCCCGTCGTGGGCGGCCTCACGGCGACGCACAATTCGCTGATGGCGCTCGCCATCGGCGCGGGCTCGGTGTTCTTCTGCCACGTCAACGACGCGGGCTTCTGGATGGTGCGCGAGTACTTCGGCCTCAAGCTCAAGCAGACCGTTGCGGTGTGGTCCGTGTTGCAGACGATCGTCTCCGTGGTCGGTCTCGTGTTGACACTCGTGTTGTGGAACCTGCTGACCTGAGTTTAGGCGCGCGGTGTCGACGCCGTGTCGACGCGGTGTCGGTTGATCAGGCACGCCTCATGCAACGCGCATGTCACTTCATGCACGACGACAAAAGGAGCACACGATGACTGAAAACACCGACCGTCCGACGCCGCCGAAGCAGACGCCAGAAGATCCGAATGTCGCGGATCGGCGTCTGTCGGAAGAACAGAAGCGCACGCTGAAAAACGAGCCCGAGCCGCCCACCGCCGACAAGAAGGAAAAGCTGCCGAATCCGAAGGACGTCGGCGAAGCGGGCTGACTCGAATCACCCGCGCTCCTCGGCTAAGCGACGAGCGCGGTTTCTTTAGATCAATTCGCTAAGCGCGTACAAAGTACATCCGAACATTGCACACGCGCACCGGCCGATTATTCTGTATCTAACCCTGAAAATGCATTGCGCACTCGCAGCGTAAGGCCGCGCTTTTGTTGTATGGTATCCATAAGATGCCGCGCCCGGCGACGCGTCTCGCCGGAATTACGAAGCAAGACGCTTATGCACGATCCTGCTCATTTCTTACCGTCGTTCGTATGGCGCGCGGCCCGCGACGGTGTCATTCAATATGCGAATCCATGGGCATGCCGTTATCTCGGCATCGCTTTTCCCGATCTCGTCGGCCGGCACTGGAAAGACTTCATTCATCCCGACGACATTCAACCGGTTCTTGATGCGCTGCGGCAAATGCGCGACGGCACGCTGTTGCGCAACGTCGATGTACGTCTGCTGCGCACCGACGGCGCTTTTCGCTGGCACACGCTGCATTTGCAGGCGCGGCGCGACGAAGAAGGAGAAATAGGCGAAACGGTCGGCGTTGCCATCGACATTCACGAGTGCCGTCACGCGTGGGCCATGTACGAAGCGAGCGAGCGGCGTCTGCAAGCCGCTTTCGCGGGCGCACGCATGGGCGCGTGGGAATGGGACATGAAAACGCGCGTCGTGCGCATGACCGCACAACTCGCCGCGCTCTATTCGTTTCCGCCCGGCACGGAAGCCGTGTTGCTTTCGGAAGTATGGGATCGCGTCGCGCCCGAGCATCGCGAGCCTTTTCAGCGCAAGCTCACCGAAGCATTGCGCGACGGCGGTCCGTTCGAATTCGACTTCGTGCTCGAACCAGGACCGGGCACGCGTCGCTGGTTGCGCATGCGCGGGCATCCCGAGTTCGATCGACAAGGTGTACTCACGCGCGTTTATGGCGTGAGCTTCGACATCAGCATGCAGCGCGCCGACGAAGATCGGCTGAGTCTGTCGGAGCGTCGTTATCGCGCGCTGGTCGAATCGACGGGTGCGCTCGTCTGGTCCGCCGATGCTAACGGCGAGATTCGTCCCTCCGGCGGCGAGTGGGAGAAGTTCACGGGTAAGTCGGCAGAAGCGTTGTCGGGATGGGGCTGGCTCGAATACATTCATCCCGACGATCGCGAGCGCACGCAAGAAGCATGGCTCGAAGCTTTGCAGCAAGGCACCGCGCGCACGCTCACTTTTCGCATGTATCGGCGTGACGGCGTTTATCGCATGGTGCAGGCACATGCGGCGCCGCTCTACGACGACGAAGGCAACCTGCAGGAATGGTTCGGCACCACCACCGATGTCACGCCGCGATATGAAGCGCAAGCCGCGATCGAAGCGCGCAGCTTGCGTCTGACCGTCGCCATGCAGGCCGCGAACATTCATATCGCATCGCTCGAACTCGCAACGTGGACGCTGTTCCTCGAAACGGGCGGCGAGCGTCAGATACACGAGACGCTGACCTACGATGCCGCGCTCGCACGCGTGCATCCCGACGACAGCGCCACGCTCGACCGCTATATGCGCAGCCTCGCGGCGGGAGACAACCCCGGCGGCCACTTCGAGTTTCGCGTGCGCAACGTGCACGGCGAGCAGTGGATGCAAGGCAGCGCCCTGCTTCAGCGCAGCAAGGACGGCAAGCCGCTGCGTATCATCGGCAGCGTGATCGATATCACCGAGCGCAAGCACATGGAACTGATGCTGCGCGAGTCGGGACGCCGCAAGGACGAATTCCTCGCGATGCTCGCGCACGAACTGCGCAATCCGCTCGCGCCCTTGCGCACTGCCATTGCGTTGCTGCAAAAGGATCAGGAGACCGAGGCGCATTTGCGCGAGCTTATCGACCTGATGCGCAGGCAGGTCGAACACATGACGCGCATCGTCGACGATCTGCTCGAAGTGTCGCGCATCACGCAAGGCCGCATTGCGCTGCAAGTCGAACCGATACTTGTCGGCACGGCGGTGTATCACTCTGTCGAGGCAATCGCGGGCATGGTCGAGGCGCGCTCGCAGACCATTCACGTCGATGTCTCCGATGCTACAACCTGGGTGTGCGGCGACGTCACGCGGCTTTCGCAAATTCTCGTCAACGTGCTGAACAACGCGAGCAAGTACACGCCCGAGCATGGACGCATCACGGTGAGCGTGCAGGCCGACGAGGCCTCGGTTTCGATCGTTATCGCCGATACGGGCACCGGCATTTCCGCGGACCTGTTGCCCAAGGTATTCGAACTCTTCTCGCAAGGCGAGCGCACGCTGGACCGCTCGAACGGCGGACTGGGCATCGGGCTTTCGCTCGTGAAGAAACTCGTCGAGATGCACAAGGGAACCATCAGCGTGCAAAGCCCCGGACCGGGACTCGGCACGACAGTCACCATTCGTCTGCCGCGCCTGCATCATCATGAGCGGCATTCGGCGCGCGCGCTCACGGAAGCAAGCATGCACGAGGCGCGCAAGTCGTTGCGCATACTCGTCGTCGACGACAATCGCGACGCCGCCGATTCACTCGCCATGTTGTGCGAATCCGAGGGACATGTCGCGCGCGTCGCGTATTCGTCGGAGGAAGCGCTGGAATCCGCGCCGACGCTCGAACCCGATGTGGCCTTGCTCGATATCGGCCTGCCCGATATCGACGGCTATGAGCTTGCGCGCCGCCTGCGCCGCAAGGGCGACACCACGCCGATGCTCATCGCGATCACCGGCTATGGGCAGGCCGAAGACCGCTTGCGTGCGCAGTCGGCGGGCTTCGACTATCACTTCGTCAAACCGGTCAATGTAGACAGCCTGCTCAAGCTGTTGTCGTCGTTGACGGTGACGCGTTGAGGCCTTCGCTGCATGCGGCTCTACAATAGCGATTCGATTCACACGCGAACGTACGCCAAGCCACGACGAGGACGCCATGACGAATAAGCCCATCAGCCGCTATCCCGTTCCCGAACCGCAAGACTGGCCCGACGATATCCGCGCGCGCATTCTCGACGTGCAAGAGAAAGCGGGCTTCGTGCCCAACGTGTTTTTGACGCTTGCGCATCGGCCCGATGAATTCCGCGCGTTCTTCGCTTATCACGATGCGCTCATGCTGAAGGAAGGCGGCCTCAGCAAAGGCGAACGCGAGATGATCGTGGTCGCGACGAGCGCCGTCAACGATTGCCTCTATTGCGTCGTCGCGCATGGTGCGATTCTGCGCATCTACGAAAAGAACGCGCTTGTTGCGGATCAGGTGGCGGTGAATCATCGCAAGGCGGATATCACGCCGCGCCAGCAAGCCATGCTCGATTTCGCGCTGAAGGTATGCCGCGCGTCGGGCACCGTCGACGATGACGATTTCGCCGCGCTCCATGCGCATGGCTTCAACGATGAAGACATCTGGGATATCGCGGCGATCACGGCGTTCTTTGGATTATCGAACCGCATGGCGAACGTCATTTCGATGCGGCCCAACGACGAGTTCTTTCTGATGGGGCGCGTGCCGAAGGAACCGAGGAGCTTGAAGTAACGCTGCGTCTACATCGAGTCGAAATCGAAGCCCATGCGCCTTCCTCCGCTGAAATCGATCATCGCGTTCGAGAGCGTCGCGCGGACCAAAAGCGTGAACCGCGCCGCCGACGAACTCGGCCTCACGCCATCGGCCGTCAGTCATCAACTGGCGAATCTGGAGAGTATTGTCGGGCGTCCGTTGTTCACGCGCCTCGGACGTGGCCTCGTGCTCACGCCCACCGGCACGCAATATTTGTCCGATGTCACCGGCGCGCTCGCCGAACTCAATCGCGCGACCGAACGCGCGTCGAGCGAAACCTCCGTCGAGATATTGCGCATTCATTCGAGCCCAAGCTTCGGTCTCATGTGGCTGTTGCCGCGCCTCGCCGCGTTTCAGGAAGCGAACGGCGACATTCAGATGAACCTCGCATGCTCATATGAAGATGTGTCGTTCACATCGGGTTACTACGACATCGCGCTGCGCCACGGTTATGCACACTGGACCGATGTCGAAGTGAAGACCTTGCGGCACGAGACTATCGCGCCGCTCGCGTCGCGTGCATACCTCGAACGCTTTCCCGTTACCGCTCCCGACGATCTTCTCGAACGCCGTCTGATTCTCTCCGAAACGCCGCTCGTGCAATGGCCGCAATGGTTCGGCAAGTTCGGCGTGGCCTTCAGGCGCAAGGCGTTCGACTTCTCGTTCGACCGCTCGTACATGTCGCTGGAGGCGGCCGCGCTCGGTCACGGCATCGCGCTCGAAAGCACGATGCTCGCGTCCGTGCATCTCGAACGCGGCTCGCTCGTGCCTGTCTTCGGGCGCGACTATGCCGTTGAAGTCGGCGCGCATCATCTGGTTTACCCGAGCCAAAACGCGGGATTGCCGCGTGTCGCGAAGTTTCTTGCGTGGATGGATCAGCAGATCGAAGGCCGCGCGAATACCTGAAAATTTCTCAGCAATAGTTGAGCCAAACTGCGTTGATCGTCAGGTCAAAGGCGAAGAAACTGCGCCTACACCAGACAATCAGCGGAGACAACCATGTTGCTCGACAAACAGGTAGTGATCGTTACGGGCGCGGCATCGGCGCGCGGTATCGGCAAGGCAACGGCTAAAGCGCTCGCGGCACAAGGCGCGCGCATCGTCGTGCTCGATTTGAAGGAAGCGGACGCGCAAGCCGCCGCGAACGATCTGGGCGAAGGTCATCTCGGCCTCGCCTGCGACGTCACCGACCAAGCCGCGTGCGTCGCCGCCGCTCAGGCGACCATCGAAAAATACGGGCGCATCGATGTGCTCATCAACAACGCGGGCATCACGCAGCCGATCAAGACGCTGGAAATAAGCGCGGCCAATTTCGATGCCGTGATCGGCGTGAATCTGCGCGGCACGCTTTATATGTCGCAAGCCGTCATTCCGCAGATGAAGAAGCAGCAGCGCGGAAGCATCGTGTGCATGTCGTCGGTATCGGCGCAGCGCGGCGGCGGCATCTTCGGCGGTCCGCATTACAGCGCGGCGAAGGCCGGCGTACTGGGTCTTGCCAAGGCGATGGCGCGCGAACTCGGCGCGGACCACATCCGCGTGAATTCGATCACGCCGGGCCTCATTCAAACGGATATCACCGGCGACAAGCTCACGCCGGACATGCGCACGGACATCATCAAGGGCATTCCGCTCGGCCGCTTGGGCGACGCCGCGGACATCGCCAACGCGTGCCTGTTTCTTGCGAGCGATATGTCGTCGTATCTGACAGGCGTAACGCTCGATGTCAACGGAGGCATGTTGATTCACTGATGCTCGCACCGGCGCACTCGGACTAACCGAGGCGCACGCCACCCACGTGGCAGTCATGGACAGGAGACACACATGAAATCCAAACTCGCCGCACCCGCGGTCAATGCCGAATTTGCGTCGCCCGATGACGCGCTCGGCTTCGAGGCCAGAACCTACGCCAAGGTCGGACGACGCCTCATCCCCTTTCTGATGCTGTGCTATCTCGGCGCGTATCTCGATCGCGTGAATGTCGGCTTCGCCAAGTTGCAGATGCTCAACGACCTGCGCTTCAGCGAGACCGTGTATGGCATCGGCGCGGGGATTTTCTTTCTCGGCTACTTCATCTTCGAAGTGCCCAGCAATGTCATTCTGCATAAGGTCGGCGCGCGCAACTGGCTCGCGCGCATCATGCTGACGTGGGCCGTGATCTCGGCGAGCTTCGTGTTCGTCAAGTCACCGACAACGTTCTATGTGCTGCGCTTTTTGCTCGGCGTCGCCGAAGCGGGCTTTGCGCCCGGCGTGATTCTCTATCTCACGTACTGGTTTCCGGCCGCGCGCCGCGCCAAAGCACTCTCGCTGTTTTTCATGGCGATTCCGCTTGCGGGCATCGTCGGCGGTCCGCTGTCGGGCTACATCCTGCATGCATTCCAGAACGTGCACGGTCTCGCCGGATGGAAATGGCTGTTCATGCTCGAAGCCTTGCCCTCGCTGTTCCTCGGCGTGGCGATCCTGTTCTATCTCGACAACGGCATCGCCGGCGCGAAGTGGCTCACCGACGACGAAAAGGCCTTGCTCAAGCGCAACGTCGAGAAGGACAACGCGCAGAAAGTCCAGCACGTGTCGATCCGATCGTTCATCGCGGACCGTCGTCTGTGGTTGATGGCTTCGATCTACTTTTGCGTCGTGCTCGGTCAGTACGGCCTCACCTTCTGGCTGCCGACGATCATTCGCCGCACCGGCGTTGCAGACCCGCTGTGGGTCGGCATCCTCACGGCGATTCCGTATCTCTGCGCGATCATCGCCTTGCCGCTTGTCGGCGCCAGCGCGGACAAGCACCGCGAACGTCGCCTGCATCTCGCCATTCCGATGCTCGTTTCCGCAGCCGGCTTTGCCACCTTGCCGATGCTGGGCAGCGTGGGCGCCTCGATCGTCTGCGTGAGCATCGCGGCGGCTGGGATTCTCACGTCATCGTCGCAATTCTGGTCGCTGCCCACGGCGGTGCTCGGCGGCATGTCGGCGGCGGCGGGCATCGCGGCGGTCAACTGCTTCGCCAATCTCGCGGGCTTCTTCTCACCGGCGATCGTCGGCTGGCTCAACGACTTCACCGGCAAATCCACCGCGGGCCTGATCTTCATCTCGGTGGCCGTTGTGCTGGGCGCGGGGCTCGTGTTCTTCGTACCCGCCAAGACTGTTAATCGATAGATTCGCTTTCACTCAAGGAGACAAGCATGAGTACACCTGTCATCGAGGAGGTGACGCTCGCCGAGCGTGCCTACCGTATCCGCCGCAATGCCCTTCTGATGGGCGAAGTGCAGGGCCAGGGCTATATCGGCCAGGCGCTCGATATCGCCGATGTGCTGGCCGTCTCGTACTTCGGTGCGATGAACTATCGCGCCGACGATCCCGACTGGGAAGACCGCGACCGCTTCCTGCTCTCGAACGGCCACTATGCAATCGCGCTGTACGCCGCGCTTTTCGAAGCGGGCATCCTGCCGCAGGAAGAACTCGAAACCTACGGCAGCGACGACAGCCGCCTGCCGATGTCCGGCATGGCGAGCTACACGCCCGGCATGGAGATGTCGGGCGGATCGCTCGGGCAAGGACTCACGATTGCGGTCGGCCGTTGTCTCGGCCTCAAGCGCCGAGGCTCGAAGTCATTCGTCTACACGCTCTTCTCCGATGGCGAACTCGATGAAGGCGCGATCTGGGAAGGCCTCATGTCCGCCGCGCACTGGAAGCTCGATAACCTTATCGCGATGATCGACGTGAACAATCAGCAAGCCGATGGCCCTTCGTCGCAGATCATGGCGTTCGAGCCGCTCGTGCCGAAGCTCGAAGCGTTCGGCTGGTATGTGCAACGCATCGACGGCAACGATATCGACGCCGTGAAGCAGGCCTTCGACAACGCGCGCAATTTGAAGGACGCGAAGCCGCGCATCATCGTGTGCGATACGAAGATGGGCTGCGGCGTGCCGTTCCTCGAAGAGCGTGAGAAAAACCATTTCATCCGCGTCGATGCCCACGAGTGGCAACTGGCGCTCAAAGCACTCGAAGCAGGGAGACAAGCATGAGCCAGACCATCGACAAAAAGCCGCGCCTCAAGACCTCGGCGATGATCGCCTCCATCGCGGGCGAAGGCCAGCTCACACGTTCAGCGCCCTTCGGCCATGCGCTTGCAGAACTGGCGCGCACGAAGACCAATGTTATCGGCATGACGGCCGATCTCGGCAAGTACACGGACCTGCATCTCTTCGCTAAGGAATTCCCCGAGCGTTACTATCAGATGGGCATGGCCGAGCAATTGCTGATGGGCGCGGCGGCGGGCTTCGCGCACGAAGGCGCGCAGCCGTTCGTCACGACCTATGCCGTGTTCGCGACGCGCCGCGCGTATGACTTCATCCATCAGGCCATTGCGGAAGATAACCTCGACGTGAAGATCGTCGCCGCGTTGCCCGGCCTCACGACGGGCTATGGTCCGAGCCATCAGGCGGCGGAAGACCTCGCGCTGATGCGCGCAATGCCCAACATGACCGTGATCGATCCGTGCGATGCGCTCGAAATCGAGCAGATGGTGCCCGCCATCGCCGCGCACAACGGTCCGGTCTATGCGCGTCTTCTGCGCGGCAACGTGCCCGCCGTGCTCGACGAATACGACTACACATTCGAGCTTGGCCGCGCGAAGCTGCTCCGCGATGGCCGCGACGTGCTCATTATCTCGTCGGGCATCATGACCATGCGCGCGCTCGAAACCGCGAAGGCCTTGCAAGCCGACAATGTGGATGTCGCCGTGCTGCATGTGCCGACGATCAAACCGCTCGACACCGAAACGATCATCCGCGAGGCGCAGCGTTCCGGGCGTCTCGTGGTGGTGGCGGAAAATCATACGGTGATCGGCGGACTCGGCGAAGCTGTCGCCACGACGCTGCTGAGTGCGGGCGTGACGCCGACTTATCGTCAGATCGGGTTGCCCGATGCTTTCCTCGATGCGGGCGCCCTGCCCACGCTGCACGATCGTTATGGCATCTCGACCAGCGTCATGGCGAGCACGATCAAGGGCTGGCTCGCCTAAGCAGCGCGACTAAGCGCGACTAGCGCGCCTTGCGCGCGCTCTTCTTCGTCGTGGCGCGCGGCGCTTCCTTGGCCGGCGCGCCGCTTGCGAGCGTCAACGCTTCCATCCACGAAAGCGCGTCGATAAAGCCGAGAAAATGCTGCAAATACTCCGGCGAGACTTCGCGCATCAACGACAGCGAGCGGTGCACGAGGCTGTTCGAATTGAGCGGCCCCGCATTCTTCGGCACCTGCGCCTGCGATTCGCGCAGGCGCTTTTCCGCGCTGACGGTTGACCAGATCGAACGAAGCGCATCGAGCAATTCGGCGGGATCGGCGTGCGTCGCGGCGCGCTGGTTCATCTCGTCGAGCAGGCTGGCAAGCGGCGATTGCATCGGTGCTTGCGCGGCATCATCGCGAGCATCGTCACGCATGGCCTGAGCGTCGAGCAAATTCGACAGACGCGCATCGAGCACGCGGCGCGCTTCGCCATGATGTTGCGATGCCCGCCTCGCAAGTGCTTCGATCAAACGAAGCTGCATAGGGTTTGCACGCGCGTCGCCGTGCTCTCGCCAGGCGTCGAGCATTGCGTGCGCGCGCGTCACGCTGTCGCTCACGTCATTCACCCGGCTTGACTGCCGCGTTGCTGGGCCGCGGCACCGCGGAAATCTCGACGCGACGATTCTTCGCGCGGCCTTCGTCGTCGGCGTTCGAACTCACCGGCTGCTCCGAACCGAATGCGGCTGCGAATACCGACGACGCCGGCACGCCCGCATCGATCAATGCGCGCATGACGGTCAACGCGCGTTTAGCCGAGAGTTCCCAGTTATCCGCGAAACGCCGGTTGCCTTCGCGCACTTGCTGATCGTCGGCGAAACCGCTCACCATCAGAATCTGTTCGTGCGAGCCGAGATAGGCGGTCAGCGGCGCGGCGAGACTCTTCAGCACGTCGCGCCCTTGCGGCTGCAACTGATCCGAGTTCAGCGCGAACAGCACATTGCCGCTGATGCCGATGCGCCCGTTCACGAGCGTTACGCGCCCCGACGCGAGTGGCCCTGCCAGCGCCTGCTCCAGCGTCTTGCGCCGCGCGGTTTCTTTCTGCTGCTGCTTGATGGCTTCTTCGAGCCGCGTCGAGAGTTGCAGTTGCACACCGAGCACCGCGACGAGAATCAGCACGAACGCGCCGAGCAGCACCGACATCAGATCGGCGAACGCGGCCCAGACGGGCGCTGCAGTCTCGACGCCGCCGTCGATCTCTTCGTTCATGCCGCCCTCGCTCCGGGCGCTGCGCGCTGCCCCGCGATATGCTGAAGATTCTCGACGATCTGCTTCTGCGACATCATGCTCAGATCGATCACCTCACGCGCCTGCGCGACATAGTACGCAAGCTGTTCGTCGCTGCGTGCGAGCGACTTGTCGAGCGCGGCCTCGACACGTTCCAGATGCGCGACGAGCGTTTCGTTCGATGCGCCGAACGCCTGGACCGCCGCGCCGAATGCATCGGACAGGCTCGCCACTTCGACGGCGCTGCCGGTCACTTGCGCGGCCACGTCGTTCAATTTGAGCGTCTCGGCTTCCACCTTGCCGGTGAACTGCGTGCCCACACGCTCGAGCAAATCCGCCGAGCCCGCGACAAGCGCATCGACTGCCGTTCGCTGTTCCGTCGATGCATGATTCACCGCATCGAGCAAGGTTTCGAGCGTGGACAACAAACGCGCGCGTTCGTCGAGCATGGCGGTATCGCGGACCATGGAATCGGAGAGCTTCTGACGCAGTTCGGCGATGACTTCCGCTGCGGCCTTCGGCGCTTCCGATGCCGCCTTCACCAGTTGTTCGATCTGCGCGATGGTCGCGCTCGCGTGCGCCTCGCTCTGCGCGGAGATGTCGTTCGCGGTGCGCGCGAGCGTGTCGCAGATTTCCTGCTGACGGCTTGCGGCGAACGTGCTCGTGGTGTGCCATTCCTCGCGCAGCGTTGCAGCAAGCGCGGCAAGTGCATCGGTCCATGCGCCAAGACGCGCTTCGTGATTCGCCGTGAGTTCGGCGCGAAGCTCGCCGTGCGCGCGATCCATCGAGCGCAACAACGACGCCGCATGTTCCTCGAAATTCGCCGATGCCGCCGTCAACGCCTGTTCGTGTTGCGCGGCCAGTTGCGCGCCGGTGTGCGTTTGCTGCGCGAGCGCGTCGCGCCATGCATCGGACATGCCGGACGATGCGCGCTCCATGCGCGCGGCAACGCCGTCGATCATGCTCGTCGAGCGTTGCTCAAAGGTCTGCGCGAAACGCTCCATCGACGTATCCTGCTTCGCGACCAAAGACTCGATGCCGTTCTTGACGTCATGCATTTGCGCGGCCACGCCATCGACGAGATTCGACGAACGCGCATCGAACGTCTGCGCGAAGCGATCCATCGACGCGGCCATCTGTTCGACATGCGCATCGCTGGCTTGTGCATGCTTTGCGACGAGTGCTTCGAGCCCTTGCTTCACGTCGATCATCTGCACCGAGATGCCATCGACGAGATTTGCCGAGCGCGTCTCGAAGGTCTGTGCGAAGCGTTCGAGCGACGCGTCGGTCTTGAGGGCAAGCGCCTCGTTCGATTCACGCTGCGCGTCGAGCGAACGATTCCAGATGTCCGCGACCTTCGTGGCCGATGCTTCGAAGCCGGTCGTCAGGCCGTCGAGCTGGCGCGCGACCGCATGCTCGACGCTGCCGTGCAACGCGGCCGACTCGCGCGCGATGCCGTCCATCGTGGCCTGCATGATCGGCTGAAGCGCGGCGCTTGCGGCGCGTGCGCTATCGGCAACGCTCTGCTTCAACGACAGTTCCACCGATGTCGCCAGCCGCCTATACGCCGTTTCCGTCTTCGCATGAAACGCTTCCTGATTCGCGATCTGCCGTTCGTTCGCAACGGCGCTTTGCTGTTCGATGGCGCTCATCATCGTGTGCAGATGTTCGGCGAGTTTCGGCATCAACTCGGCCTGCTTCTGCATGAGCCTGAACGCTTCTTCGCGCCGATGCGTCTGCGTGAACGCGCGCAATAGGGTGGCGATCTTCGTGTCGAGCATGTGCGCCGCGTGCAGTCGTTCGCGACGGCACAACGCGGACAGCAAGCCGAGCATCGCGGACGTCGCCACACCCGCGATCGACGTGCCGAACGCGAAGCCGAGGCCCGTCACCGGCGCGGCGAGCGAGGCGCGGATCGCGGAGAGATCGGTCGCGCTTTCGAGCGCAGCGCCCGTGCCATGCAGCGTGACGACCATGCCGAGCAGCGTGCCGAGCATGCCGAGCAAAACGAGCAAGCCGACGAGATACGGGGTGAGCGCGGGCCCCGGCAGCGCGGCGCGTTCGCCTTCGACGCGTGCGCGAACCGCGTGGCGCAGCGTTGGCGGCACGCTGTCGATCCACACGACGAGGCTCATCGGCGCGGTCTTCAACGCATCGAGCGAGTGCGTGAATGCGTCGGTCGTCTGCTGGAATCGCTTCAGTTCCAGCGCGCCGACGACATAGCATGCGCCGATCAGCAAGGTCACGACGAAAGCCAGCGCGTTCGAGCCGATATAGCCGATGGCGATGCCGCACACCGCCGCGAGGCCGATCAGAAATACTGCGATTTTCACCAGATGTCGGGGCATAGCGTGCCAGTTACTGAGTGCGAAGAGCCGCGAGCAGGCCTTCGACCGGTTGAAAACGAACTTCGAGTTCGGCGAGCAATACGCTCTGCATATCCTTGCGGAACGCGGCGAGCCAGGTGCTGGGGGCGGTATCGATGCTCTGTGCATGCGCGCGCTTGCGCTGCTCGAAATGCCGGCCCAGCAGCACAGGGACTTGCGCGAGCAGACTGCGCTCGCGTGCGGCGAACGTCTGTTCCATGACGGCATCGACGACGGCGAGACGCGCCATGTCCGTCGATTTTGCCGCCATCACCGCACGCAGACGGCCGCGCAATTCGCCGACGTCGGACTCCATCGTCTGTTGTAGGGACAGATACTGCTGACGAAAGATTGCGTACTCGATCTGCGCATCATCGGGCGGCGCCTGCACCGCCGCGCGATGCCGCCCGCGCATGCCTTTCTCGGCATTCTCGCCGTGCGTGATGACTTTCACGAGACGCTCCCGCGTGCGCGCGCCCGCCGCTTCCTCGCCGCCCTTCGGAAATGGCGCGCCGGAAATGGCGGGCGGATCCGAGGCGAGCGCGGTGGACAGCGCGATCGCGTCGGTCCAGCCGAGCCATTGGCTCAGGCGGTCCGAGAGCGACTGGGCGGGTTCGTGAATGTCGAGATCGGCAAAATGTGCCAGCAGGCGGACGAGCGCCGGGCCGCTCAATGCCGTGCGCTTCAAGCCTTGCACGCGTTCACCGGAGGCAAAAGGACACTATTTTACCTGTGCGGGCGAAGCGCTCGCCCCGTTTCGCGCGATGGACCGGCACAACGCCGCGAAAGCCGCGCCACTCAAGGCGCCTTCGCCGGCAGGAAGGTGAACGGCGCCGTCTTGACGAAGTTCGACGCGACTTCCCCCGAAAAAACCTGCCCGCCGTCGATGGTCAGCTTCATCACCGGCGCGCCCGGGTTCAGGTTCAGCTTCTTCAGGGACACCCAGAACGTGTCGGGCCGGGTCGCGGAATCGAAGTAGTAGACCATGTTCTGCTGATCCGACACCGTGCGCCAGATCGTCGACGAAAGATTCGGCTGATCCGGCGTGCTGATGCCGAGCGGCACGCTTACCGAACGCATCAGGCTCATGACGCTCGCCACAGCCTGAAACGCATACGACTGCTGCGGCACGCCCGCCATGTACTCGGGTGCGGCTTTCTTGGAAAGCGCGTCGAGCAGAAAAGATGCACGCACGAAGCGATCCGCCGCGCGATTGGTGCCCGGCAGAAAGCCCTGACCGCCCACGCTCCTCCAGTATGTATCGATGGCAAGCTGCTCGTCGTAGATCGGCGAGTTGGTCATGACCTTGTACTTCTTGCCCTGATGAATCACAAGCTTGCCGTTAATGTATTCGAAGATCGCCGAGTCGCCGCGCGCGTCGCTGAGCGAGAGATGAATCGACAGCGGCTTGCCGTTGGGCAGCGGCGGCGCAATGATCTGAAACGGCTCGCGGCTCAACACGTACACCGCTTGCCCGACGGTCGCGAAGTTGTCGAGCGCATATTGCGCCCACAGACTGATCGACATCGCATCACGTTTGGGATCGGGCTTGCCATAGTCGGTCTCGGCGAGATAAAGCGCATTGGCCACGAGTCCGCGTTCGTTCATGCCATCCACCGTGCCGATCTCGTAGCCCGACACAACCACGCTGCCGTACTTCGATTTCCACTTGATCGAACGTTCCCCCGCATTGCCATCGCGTTCCATGCCCGAGGGCATCGCCCACAGATTCGAGCGCATGTCCTCGGACCAGTCCATCGAGCGTCCGGTGATGACGAGTCCCTTATCGCCAACATATAACGTGCGCGTGCAAGCGAGCGCGATCGTGGTGGAGAGCAATGCAAGCGCGACGATGCACGCAAGCTTTTGAATCAGACGAGTCATGGCCGTGACCTCCTGTTGTCGATGATCGTGTGCTGCTTCATCCCTCGTTGAGCGGCGGCAAGGCGGGGCCTCGCGCGCGGCGGGAACGCGTCCATTGCGTCCACCGATGCAGCTTCACGCGCACGCTTTTCGACTCCGCCTGCGCGTGTTCATAATGCGATTCGACTGCTTCGGCGAGCGCGTGCAACGCCGGATTTTCATCGCGGCCGATTGCGTCGATACGCGCCGGATGCGTAAAGCGCGGGTTCGCATCCATCCAGCGATAAAGCGCCGGCACGACGCGTTGCATCGCGCCAGAATTCACCGCCCGTCGCAATGCGCGCCACGCAGCGAACTCGCCTTCCGCGCGCTTCTTGCGCTCGGCCGCCCACCATTGCGAACCGCGCGCGAGCCACATGCGTATGCGCGGATAGAACCACACGCCCGCCGCGATCAAAGCCAGCATGATGCACGCATATGCGATATCGCGTGCATCGAGAAAGATCACCGTATGGCGGGCCGCGCCTGCGAGCGCATCGGCGGGAATCTCCCATAGCGGCTTTTCGTGAGCCGCGTGCGCCGTCAAGTGTATGGCAGGAAGATGAACTGTTTCGCGTTGATGCGTCGTCGTGTTCCACCATTCGATATCGAGCGGCGGCAACGTATAGCGCCCGCGCCGGTTGACGACATACGTCACCGTATCGGTGCGCTCGCCCGCCACGAGTCCCGTTCGATCCTCGGAGATATTGCGCGTTGCGGGCGGCTTCGCGTAGCGCCGCAAGCCGTCTATGTCGCCGAACTGCACGGGCGCGATCAACATCGACTCGGTTGCGTCGGCGCGCTGCGTCACGCTGCGTGTGAGGGTCCCGCCCACTTCAATGTCCCCGTTCTGCGGTTCGACGCGTTGCGTGGCCGTGAGATTCGGCGCGGGGAAAAACGACGTCATGCCTTCCGCGCCGGGCGGCAGCGTCGCGCTGAATTGCAGCGCGGGCGTCTGCAGCGTGACCGGCGTATCGATGCCGCCGGGATGCAGCGTGATCGAGAACGCGGGCACATCGAACGTGCCCGATGTGCGCGGCACGATGCGATAGGCGCGCGTCACGCCGAACCAGCGCACGCCGTCGATGATCTCGTTCATGTTCTGCGCGCTGTCGTCGGGCAACGTGACGAAGGCATCGTGAAGATCGAAGAGCGGCCAGTCGGGTGCGGCAGTGAACCAGGTTGTCGTGAGCGCATCGACGACGAGCTTCACCGCGCTACCCGCAACGATTGGCCCCGATGGTTCGAGATGTGCGCGCAGCATGGTGCGCGGTGCATCGTCGGCGTATGCGATCGAGCACGCAAAGCACAGACACATAAGCGCGAGCAGACGGCGCATCATGGCGCACCTCCCGCCTCTTGCTCGAAGCGTCGATGCAGAAACGCAGCCGGCGACGTGTTCAGATTACGCATCCACGCTTCCTCCGACGGACGCTGCCCCTGCACGAGCACTTGCTTGCCGTCCTTGCTCTTCTTCTTTTGCACGTCGATCTGATCGGGCTTCAGCGTGGTCGATTCGTCGCCTTCCTTCTCGTCCTTGATGAGCTTTTGCACCAGCTCGCGGTTGGCGCGCGCATCGGGGAAATCGGCGCGGCGTGCGAGCGCGTTGTCGTAGGCCTTCTCCGCGCCTTCGTAATCCTTCAGATGCGCGAGCGTATTGCCGATATAGAACTGCGCCTCCGCCGTGTCGAGTCGCGCGAAGGTATCGAGCGCATCCGGATAGTCGCCCGCGAGATATTGCGCGCGGCCCTTCCACAACGGATCGTCGAAGCGTTGCGCGGCGCGTTTGTAATCGCCATGCTCGAAGCTCCAGCGTCCTTGTTGATCGTGCGTGGCGAAGAGATCGATCCATTCGAACGATGCCGCGTGCGCTTCGTTATGAACACCGGTAGTTGCAAGCGCAACTAATACGACGGGCAGCCACTTCACGGTCCAGCCGCGCCTGAAGCAATAGAGCGCGATCAACAGAATTGGCAGCACGAGCCAGTAGCCCGTTTCCTTCCAGCGCGGCACGATCTTCGCCTCTTGCGCGGCTTCGAGATAGACCTGCGCGCGACGCTGCACCCAGTCGATGTCATCATCGTCGGCACGCATGCTTGCCAGCGGAATCGACGCCGCTTGCGTGATCTCGCGGATCGCGGCGGCATCGAAGGTGCCGGTGAGCGGACGGCCCGCATCGTCCATTGCGAGTTCGCCGTTCGCGCCGCGTATCGGGCCGCCGTTCTCCGTGCCCACGGCAAGCCATAACAACTGATGCCGGGACGCCTTCGCCATCCGCAAGAACTCGTCGGTATGGCTTGCATCGAAACCATCGCTCATGAAGACGATCGTGCCCGCCGCTTCGCTCTTCTGCAACGTGCGTTCCGCAATCGCGAGACCGTCCGCCGCGTTCTTGCCGTCGCGCGGCATCAACGCGGGCGCGAGTGCGGGCACGTAGAGATCGAGCATCGCCGGGTCTTCTGTCGGCGGCACGACGAGATGCGCGCTCGACGCGAACACGACAAGCCCCGTGCGCGCGCCCTTCCTCGCCGCCGCGAGATCGAGCACCTTCTGTTTTGCGCGTTCGATGCGCGTCGGCGCGATATCGGCGGCATCCATCGAACGTGCGAGTTCGAGCACGATCACGAGCGGCGCTTTGTCCTGATCGAACGGCGGACGCTCCTGTTGCCACGTCGGCCCCGCGACGGACAGCGCGCCGAGCGCAATCAGCGCCGCCAGCGCATGAACCGGCTGAACGCGTCGCGCGGTCTTCTCGCCGACAATCAGATGCGCAAGCAAATGCGGCGCGATGATATTGCGCCAGCGCGCGCGCACATCATTGCGACGCAGCCACGCAAAGGGCAGCAGCGCCGCGGGAATGAGCAGCAGCAGCCACAGCGGACGAAGGAAATGAAACGCGGTGATGTCGATGGCCATGTCAGGCCTCCGCCTCTTCCATCGACGCACGGCGCGGAGCACGCAACAAGGCAGCGAGATACGCAAGCACGTGATAGAGCGTGAGGATCGACACCGCGAGCGCAAGCGGCACCCAATAGAACTCGCGCTGCGGACGATAAATCTCGCGCTTGATCTTTTCGGGCGTGAGCTTGTCGATGTCCGCATACACGGCGGCCAAATCCTGCTCGCGTCCGAGCGCATGAAACGCGCGTCCGCCCGTGGTCTTCGCGATGCGCGCGAGCGCGTCGAGATCGACTTTGTCTTCGCCTTGCGTATCCGGATCGCCGATGCCTATCGTATGCACGACGATGCCATGCCGCTTCGCGATACGCGCGGCCTGTTGTGGCGGAATCGCGCTCGCGGTGTCGTTACCGTCGGTGAGCAGCACGAGCACTTTCTCCTGCGCGGGCGTGTCCTGCATCAGCTTGACGGCGAGACCGATGGCATCGCCGAGCGCCGTGCGCGGTCCCGCCATGCCGATGCGCATGGCATCGAGCAGCATCAACACGCTGTCGTGATCGAGCGTGAGCGGCGCTTGCGGATAAGCGGCATCGCCGAATGCGACGAGACCGATGCGATCGCCTTTGCGTTTCGCGATGAAATCGGCGACTACGTGCTTCACCGCGCTCAGCCGGTCCATGCGTTCGCCGGTGGCTGCATCGATGAAGTCGCGCTCGCTCATCGATTGCGAAAGATCGATTGCAAGCAGCAAGTCGCGCGCGGGCATGTCGCGCGTGACGGGCGCTTCGACATATACGGGACGCGCCGCCGCGATCAGCAGCAAGACCCATAGCAATGGCATCAGCAGACGTTGCAGCCAGTTGCTGCGCAGACGCACGCCGCCGGGCGCGGGCTTTTCTCCGGCGGCATCGGCCATCTCCTGAAAGAACGGCATGCGTACCGCCGACGATGTCGTGCGATACGCGGGCACGAGCCACCACACCAGCGCGGGCAGCGGCAGCAGAACGAACATCCAAGGGAATTCAAACTTCCACATGATGACGCTCGATCCATGCGCGCGCGGCTTGCGCGAGATGCTGCGCCTGTTGCCGTGTCACGCGCGTCAGACTTTCATCGGGCGTATAGCTTGCCGTATAGAGCAGCGCGCCGCTCTCGTCATCGAAGGCGCCGTGTGTCTTGCGCAGATACGCAAGCCATGCCGCGCCGCTCAACGCCGCCACGCGTTCGCGCGATGTGGCGGCAAGCGCCGTGCGTTTGACGAGCGGTGCGATCTGCGTAAGCGCCGCTGCGCGCGTGGCGTCGTCGTTCAGTTGCGCTTCTATGCGCGCGAGTTCCGCGAGTGCTTCTCGTCGATAACGCGACTTCTCGTAGCGTCGCCAAACCAACCATGCGCATGCGAGCGCGAGCGCAACGAGCAGCACCGCAACGAACATCCATCCGATGGTTTGCGGCGCATACGAAACCGGCGCGGGCAGCGGCAATTCATGCAACGCTTGCAATGCGGCGGGTGTATCGGCGGGCACGAGCGACGCATTCATATGCCGCTTCCGGTTGTGTGACGCGCGCGCCGCGGCCGCTCGCCGAAGAGTCTGCGCACCTGATCGACGACAGGCTCAGCCGTCGATAGCGCCATCAACGGCACGCCGCTCGCGCGCAGCAAATCCGCGATCTCGGCAGCGCGCCCCTTGAAGAGGCTTGCAAGCGGTGCACGCACGCGTTCGTGCTCGATGCGCAATTCCACCTGCAAGCGCCCTTCGCTCACCACCAGCGCGCGATGCTCCGGCATGCGCTGCCACATGGGATCGAAGACGAGCGCGGCGATCACATCGTTATGCGCCGAGAGTTGCCGCAAGAGCTGGCGCGTGCGCTCATCAGCGCCCGCGAAATCGCTCATGATGCACACGAGAAAATCATGACCCGCGATCTGTAATACGCCTTCGAGCGCGCGGTTCAGTTGCGCATAGTGCGTGCGCGCGGGGCTGTCGGCGGCCAGCGTGCGGTTCATGCGCGCGATCGCACCGAACAACATGTCGATGCGGGCGCGGCTGCGCAAAGGACGCACGCGCACGACTTCATCGTCGCCGAACACGACGCCGCCCACGCGATCGCCCGCGGTGAAGCCCATCCACACGGCAAGCGCTGCGGCCTCTGCCGCGACGACCGATTTGAACTCGCGGCTCGAACCGAAGAACATGCTCATGCGCTGATCGACCATCACGAGCAAGGGACGGTCGCGTTCTTCCGTGTACACGCGCACATGCGGCTTGCCGGTGCGCATGGTCACGCGCCAATCGAGATGACGGATATCGTCGCCGGGCAGATAGCCGCGCAACTCTTCGAAGTTCAGACCGCGCCCGCGCATGCGCGATGCCTGTCTGCCCGACAGAATGCTCGACACCGGCGCGGGCGCGACAAAGCTCAGGCCGCGCGCACGATATTCGAGGCGCGCGAGATGCGCGGCATCGACATACACGCTTCCGATCGAATCCTCCATGCTCGCCGCCATTCAAGCTCCTTTGCGCGATCAGCGATCAACGATCACGCCGGCACGGCCACTTTCTCCACCAGTCGATCGATTACCTTGTCGGCGCTGACGTTGTCCGCGTTCGCGTCATACGACAACAACAGCCGATGACGCAGCACCGGATGAAGCACCGCGCGCACATCGTCGGGCGTGACGAACTCGCGCTCTTCGAGCCACGCATGCACGCGGCTCGCACGATCGAGGCCGATCGCGCCGCGCGGGCTCGCACCGACTTCGATCCACCTGGCGAGATCGGCGTCGATGGATTCGCCATGCCGTGTCGCATTCACGAGCGAGACGATGTAATCGTCGATGGCAGGCGACACCGACACGCGACGCGCCGCCTCGCGCGCGCCGAATATGTCTTGCTGCGAGAGCGTGTCGAAACTCGCCTGTTCGCCTTCGCTTTCGCGCCGCAAAAGACGCAGCATCTCGCACTCGCTTTGCGGCGACGGATACGTGATCAGAACCTTCAACAGAAAGCGGTCCATCTGCGCTTCCGGAAGCGGATAAGTGCCTTCCTGCTCGATGGGATTTTGCGTCGCCATGACGAGGAAGAGATCGGGCATGACGTGCGTCTTGCCGGCAACCGAGATCTGCCGTTCCTCCATCGCTTCCAGCAAGGCGGATTGCACTTTGGCGGGCGCGCGATTGATTTCGTCCGCGAGAATCAGGTTGCCGAAAATCGGGCCCGGCTGGAATGCGAGCGTGCGCTCGGTGCCCGATTGCAGCAGCGTTTCGCCGCCGGTGATGTCGGAAGGAAGCAGGTCAGGCGTGAACTGGATGCGCTTCATGGTTGCCGCGAGCCGCGCGGCGATCGCCTTGACGGTGCGTGTCTTGGCGAGTCCCGGCAGGCTTTCGAGCAGGACGTGACCATCGGCGAGCAACGCGATCAGGATCTGCCGCACGACCGCTTCCTGCCCGACCACGGCCTGCCCGATGCTCGCTTCGAAACGCCGGATGGTATCGCGCATGACTGGCTCGTTTTCGATGTCGTTTCCGATGGTTGAGTCCATCTGACGCACGGCCTCCTGACGCTGTCTGCCCGCGTGAGCAACAAGTTACTGGAGCCGCGCGCTTTCGTCAAAGCATCGTATTGATGCGCTTTCTTGAAATATCCGGCGCGCAGCAACGCAAGTTTCATCGCGATTATGCGGGCTTCGAACGCGCTGCAACAGGGCATAAAAAAAGATTGAATTCGCGTAGGCCTTCGTATATTGGTGACACCGAATAGCGTCACAGCAGTGGTCGAAGCGCAAGCGGAGTGACCCACATGGCCGACAGATCGACGAAACACAACGAGGCCTCAGGCAAGCGGAACGAGGCGGCCCCGTCGTACGGACGGCGAGCATGGCACGTGCGGCGCATCGGTCTGTGGGCCGTGCTGCTCATGCTGTGTCCCGCGCTTATCGGCTTCGCGGTGAGCCGCGCGATGACGGAGCCTGCGCAGCCGCAAATTCGCATCGTCCTCGGCGACGGCGTGAAAGGCCCCAAAGGCATGGCGTGGGTGCCCGGCGGCGAATTCCTCATGGGCAGCGACAGCAAGCTCGCGCAAGCGAACGAACGCCCCGCCCACAAGGTCCGCCTTCACGGCTTCTGGATGGACGAACATCACGTGACGAACGCGGAATTCCGCAAGTTCGTCGAAGCGACGGGCTACGTCACTACCGCCGAAAAGAAACCCGACTGGGAAACGCTCAAGGTGCAACTGCCGCCCGGCACGCCGCGCCCGCCCGACAGCGCGCTCGTGGCCGGTGCGATGGTATTCGTCGGCACGAAGGAGCAAGTGCCGTTGCAGGACTATTCGCGCTGGTGGCGCTTCGTGCCCGGCGCCGACTGGCGGCATCCGACCGGACCGGCGAGCACGATCGTCGGCAAGGACGATCATCCGGTCGTGCAAGTGTCGTATGAAGATGCCGAGGCCTACGCGAAGTGGGACGGCAAGCGCCTGCCGACCGAAGCCGAATGGGAATTCGCCGCACGCGGCGGACTGGATCAGGCCACGTATGCGTGGGGCGACCAGTTCACGCCCGCAGGCAAGCAGATGGCCAACGTCTGGCAGGGCCAGCAACCGCAAGCGTTTCCGGTGCTCAATGCAAAGGCCGGCGGCGCGGCGGGCACGAGCCCTGTGGGTAGCTTCCCGGCCAACGGCTACGGCCTCTCCGACATGACCGGAAACGCCTGGCAATGGGTCGCGGACTGGTATCGCGCGGATCAGTTCCGGCGTGAGGCTGCGGTCGGCGGCATCGTCAATGAGCCGGGCGGTCCCGCCGATTCGTGGGACCCGGCCGATCCCGGCGTGCCCGTACAGGCGCCCAAGCGCGTCACGCGCGGCGGATCGTTCCTCTGCAACGAAGCGTATTGCCTGAGCTATCGGCCGAGCGCGCGGCGCGGCACCGATCCGTACAACAGCATGTCGCATCTGGGCTTCCGGCTCGTGATGGACAAGCAAGTCTGGGAACGCACGCATGGGCAGGCCGTCGATACCGCGGCGCGCTGAGCGCGTGCGTCTGCTCGCCTGCGCGACGACGCTCGTCGTCGCGGCGCTCATCGGCGCATGCGCGGGCACGCAGGAAGCACCGGCCGTTGCAGGCACGCCCGCCGCACAGACGATGCCCGCTGCCAGCGCGGTGTTGCCTTCGTGGCGCGAGGGCCGCGCGCGCGATGCCATCGTCAAGTTCGTGAACGATGTCACGCGTGAAGGCTCGCCCACTTACGTGCCGCCCGACGAACGCATCGCCGTGTTCGACAACGACGGCACGCTATGGAGCGAACAGCCGCTCTACTTTCAGTTCATGTTCCTGCTCGACGAAGTGAGGGCCGCCGCGCCGAAGCATCCCGAATGGCGCGACAACCCCGCGTTCCTCGCACTCGCCGCGCACGATCAGGCTGCGCTGGAAGACCATAAGAAGGAATTGATCAAGCTGATCGCGGTCGCGAACAGCGGCATGACCGTCGACGAATACGACAGCGCGATTCGCGCATGGCTCGCGTCGGCGAAGCATCCGACACTGCATCGGCCCTACACGCAACTCGTGTATCAGCCGCAACTGGAGCTGCTCGCGTATCTGCGCGCTAACGGTTTCAAGACGTTCATCGTGTCGGGCGGGACGATCGAATTCATGCGCGTATTCGCGGAACGCGTCTACGGCATTCCGCCCGAACAGGTGATCGGATCAAGTCAGGTCGTGAAGTACGAGATGCGCGACGGCAAGCCCACGCTCATACGCGAGCCCAAGCTCGATTTCGTCGATGACGGGCCGGGCAAGCCGGTGGGCATCTATCGCAACATCGGCAAAAAGCCCGTGCTCGCATTCGGCAACTCGGACGGCGATCTGCAGATGCTGCAATACACCGCCGGGCAAACGGGGCCGCATCTCGCGCTGCTCGTCCATCACGACGATGCAGCGCGCGAGTTCGCCTATGACCGCCAATCGAAGATCGGCAAGCTCGATCGCGCATGGGATGAAGCGCTCGCGAAAGGCTGGGTGGTCGTGAGCATGAAGGACGACTGGAATGTGATCTATCCATCCGCCGCAGGGCAGTAACGCCTGCTTCGGGGCATGCGGGGTGCATCGCGAAAGGAGTGTAACAATGACAAAGCCGAATCTTCGACGCGTCCGGTTTCTGACCGGCGCACTCGCCGCCATCGCGGCTGCATGCGTGCTGGTCGTCCCGCCGATGATCTCGACCGCGCAGACGCAGAACAATGCGAAGCCGGCCGCGCCGAACAACGCGAAGCCCGCGAACGATCAGAATCAGAAGCAGACTCAGAATCAAGGCCCCAAGCCGAACATCCTCGTGATCTTCGGCGACGATATCGGGCAGACCAACATCAGCGCATACAGCAAGGGCGTGGTGGGTTACGACACGCCGAACATCGACCGCATCGCCAATGAAGGCATGCTGTTCACCGACTATTACGCGGAAAACAGCTGCACGGCGGGCCGCTCGACGTTCATCACCGGTGAAGTGACGTTGCGCACGGGGCTTTCCAAAGTCGGCATTCCGGGCGCGACCGTGGGCTTGCAGGCGGCGAACATCACGATTGCACAGGCGTTGAAGCCGCTGGGCTATGCCACCGGCCAGTTCGGCAAGAATCACCTCGGCGACCGCAACGAGTATCTGCCCACCGCGCACGGCTTCGACGAATTCTTCGGCAACCTGTATCACCTGAACGCGGAAGAAGAGCCGGAGCGTCCGTACTATCCGAAGAACGATGCGGCATGGGTCAAAGCCAACGCGCCACGCGGCGTGATCCATTCGTTCGCGGACGGCAAGATACAGGACACCGGGCCGCTCACGACCAAGCGCATGGAGACCATCGACGACGAAACGACGCAGGCCGCCATCGACTTCATGCAGAAACAGGCCAAGGCCAACAAGCCGTTCTTCGTGTGGATGAACACGACGCGCATGCATGCCTTCACGCATGTCCGGCCGTCGATGCAGGGCCAGAGCGGCATGCCCGGCAACGAATACGCGGACGGCATGCTCGAGCACGACGGCGACGTCGGCAAGCTGCTCAAGACGCTCGACGATCTGAAGATCGCGGACAACACTATCGTGGTCTACACGACGGATAACGGCCCGAACCAGTTCTCCTGGCCCGATGCAGCGACCACGCCGTTCCGCAGCGAGAAGAACACGAACTGGGAAGGCGCGTTCCGCGTGCCTGCGATGGTGCGCTGGCCGGGTCATATCAAACCGAATTCCGTATCGACGCGAATGATGTCCGGCCTCGACTGGTTCCCGACCTTGCTCGCGGCGGCGGGCGACACGAACATCGTCGATCGGCTTGCAAAGGGCGCGGCGGTCGGCGGAAAGAACTTCAAGGTGCATCTCGACGGCTATAACTTTCTGCCTTATCTGACGGGGCAAACGAAAGACAGCCCGCGCCACGAGTTCTTCTACTTCAACGATGACGGCATGCTCGTCGCGATGCGTCACGACGACTGGAAGGTCGTCTTTTGCGAGCAGCGTCAGCCGGGCGGATTCGAGGTCTGGGCGAACCCGTTCACTTGCCTGCGCGTGCCGAAGTTCTTCAACTTGCGTATGGATCCGTATGAGCGCGCGGACACCGTATCGGATCAGTACTACGACTGGACCATGAAGAACGCTTATATCGCTTCGTATGCCGTGGCGAAGGTCGCGCCGTTCCTCGCGACGTTCAAGCAATATCCGCCGAGCCAGCGGCCCTCCAGCTTCAGCATCGACCAGATGACCGATCAATTGATGAAGAGCATCGAGAGCAGCGGCAAGTAGGCTGCCCATCCGTTCGACGACCACGCCCGCTGCCTCGCAAGACGCAGCGGGCTTTCTCGCACAAGGAGCCGGACTCAACGATGAGCCATCTCAGCGCCGATCATCCGAAATCGACTCGCCGCGCAGCCACGCGCAAGGCCCGCGAGACACGCGATGCCGCGCGTTCGCAAGACACGCCCGTCGCACGAAAGGCCGCCGTGCCCGCGTTGCTGTTGTTCGCATCGGGGACAGCCGCGCTCATCTATCAGGTGTTGTGGGTGAAGCAACTCACGCTCGTCGTGGGGATCGAGGTGCAGGCGGTCACCATCGCGATCAGCGCCTTTTTTGCGGGCCTCGCGCTCGGCGGATGGCTCTTCGGCAAGCTCGCCGATCGCAGCGCGCGGCCTCTGCTGCTGTATGCGGCGCTCGAAATTGCGGCGCTCGTGCTCGGCATCGGCGCAACGCAGGCGCTCGCCCACAGCGCCGCATGGTTCGCCGCGTGGCAGGCGAGCGCCGGGCCGCTCGCATGGGCGCTGCCGCTTGCGCTCGTGTGCCTGCCTGCCATCGCGATGGGCGGCACGGTGCCGGTGCTCACGCGTGCGCTTGCGCCCTCACGCGATGATGTGGGCGGCACGGGCGGTCGTCTCTATGCCGCCAATACCGCGGGCGCGATCACCGGCGCGCTGCTGCCCGCCTTCGTGCTGATTCCCTGGCTCGGCGTGCAAGGCAGCGCGCTGGCGGCTGCCGCGTTGAATGCGGTCGCGGCGCTCGTCGCGGTGGCGCTCACGCGTCGTGGTCTTGCGGCCAGCGTCGGCGCCGCTGCGCCACGTACGCAAGCATTCGCCGGTCCGGCGCGCATGGCAGTTGCGCTCTACGCCGTCGCGGGCGGCATCGCGCTGGGTTACGAAGTCGTGTGGTCGCAGGCGATCGCGCAATTCATCGGCACGCGCAGCTTTGCGTTTTCCATCGTGCTCGCAACTTATCTCTTCGGTCTTGCACTCGGCAGCGCCATCGCCGCGCGTTTTGCGGACCGCGCGCGCGATCCGTGGAGCGCGTTCGGCATGCTGATCGGCGCGGCGGGTCTTACCGCGCTCGGCGGTGTTGCATGCGCGGGCGGCTGGCTCGCGCTCGCGCAACGACATGCGTCGGCGCTGGCGCTCGCCGCCACCGGCAATCTGCTGACGTCGATGTGCGCGAGCTTCGCGGTCGCCGCCTGCGCGATCGTGCTCGTGCCGACACTTCTGCTCGGCGCGGCGTTTCCCTTTGCGTTGCGCATGGCCGCGAATGGTGGCGCTCATACCGATAAGGATTCGAACATCGGCGCGGATGTCGGCCGCGTGCTCGCGCTCAATACGGCGGGCGGCATCGCGGGCACGATGTTCGCGGGCTTCGTGCTCGTGCCGTCGCTCGGGTTGATGCGCTCGCTCGGCGTGCTTGCGGTCGCGGCGGGATTGATCGGCTTGTCGGCGGCGTTGAGCGGGAGCATCGTGCGCAGGGCGGGCGTCGTCGCGTGTGCATCGATTGCGGCGCTCTCGGTGATCGTCGCGTTCGTCACGCCCGCTGATCGTCTCGGCACGCGCTTGGGCGACGCGCACGGCGGCAGCCTCGCGTACTACGAGGAAAGCGCGGGCGGCACGGTTGCCGTGCTCGAGCAGGGCGATGGCGCGCAACGCTTCCGCCGCCTCTATATTCAAGGCGTTTCCAATTCCGGCGATGCGATGACCTCGCGCCGCTATATGCGCCTGCAGGCGCTCGCGCCGCTCATCGTGCATGGCGGCGAGCCGCGCTCGGCGCTCGTGATCGGTCTGGGCACGGGCATCACCGGCGGTGCGTTGCTTGCATGGCCTACGCTCGACACGCGCGTCGTCGCCGAGTTGTTGCCCGCGGTCGTGCGTGCGTCGTCGCGCTTCGACGGCAACTTCGGCATGAGCGCCGATCCGCGCATGGAGATACGTATCGCGGACGGAAGACGCGAGCTGCTCTCGCGCGATGCGCACTACGATGTCATCACGCTGGAGCCGCCGCCGCCCTCCGCTGCGGGCGTCGTCAATCTATATTCGACGGACTTTTATCGGCTCGCGGCGACACGCCTGAACCAACGCGGTATCGTCGCGCAATGGCTGCCGCTCGCGACGCAGAACGAGGATCAGACGCGCTCGCTCATTCAAAGCTTCCTGCAGGTGTTTCCGCATGCGGCGCTATGGACGACCGAGTTCCACGAGATGATGCTCGTCGGTTCCATGCAGCCGATGCCGCTCGACGTACCGCGTATCCGCGCGCGTTTCGCTCAAGCAGACGTTGCGCGTGCGTTGCGTGAAGTCGGCATTGCATCGCCGGAAGCGTTCGTGGCGACGTGGGTCGCGGATCGCTCCGCGCTTGCCTATTACGCGGAAGACGCGCGCCCCGTCACCGACGACGATCCGCGCATCGAATATGCGCCGTGGGTGCGGCGCGGCGATTTTCCGTCGACGCTTGCGCATTTGCTCGCGCTGCAAAGCGAGCCGCCGCTGACGGGCGCGGATGCCGCATTCGCCGATACGCTGGCCGCCGAGCGTCGCACGCTGCATGCGTTCTATCGCGCGGGACTCGATGCGTATCGCGGCGATCGCGCTGCGTGGACGCGTGATATCGGCACGGTGATGAGCGCGGATAGAAGCAATCCGTACTATCGCTGGGTGATGGGCGGCGCCGAATAAGCGGCAAACGCCCTTAGAACACGAGCGTTGCCGTCGCCATGAAGGTTCGCGTGCTCTTCAGCCGGTTCACGCTCACGACCGACGGCACCCAGCGCACGCTCGCGGAAAGCGGTCGCTTGCCGTCGAGCTTGGTGTCGTAAGTGAGGATCGGGCCGACCGTGAAATCATGCCCGACGAAGCCGTTGAGACGGTCGGCGGTCGGGCCGCTATCGTTGCCGAGCTGTTGCACCGTGCCCATCACGACGCCCACGCCCACGCCGTTCGCGAACTTCTTGAGGCCCAGTACGTCGAGCGTGAACAAGGGCGCGTTCTGATAGTTCGTCGCGGTGTTGCGCGTATAGAACTGGAAGCCCATGACTGCATCGAATTCGAGGCCGTACTTCGGCACGATCTTCGTATAGGCGATCTGCGGCACGAATGTCCAGTTGTTCAGACTCGGATTGGCGAGCGCATTGGCTTCGTAATGACCGGTCGGCGCCCAGATGTTGAACGACAGCGCGATGTGATCGGTGGCCGAGAAATGGTAGCCCGCCTCGATCGGCGTGAAGAGCATGTCATAGAGATTCGACGTGCGATCGCTCGCCGAGCGGTTGAACTGTCCAACCGCGAAGTTGCCGGTCACTTTCTCCCACACGTAGGGCAGCGTGATGCCTGACGCGAAGTCCCAGCCTCCGTATTTACCCCACACTTTCAGCAGGCTCGCGAGCGTGAGCGACAACTCGCCGTTCAGACCGAGCGAACGCTGCCCCGCAACCGGCACTTCACGGCCGCTGCTGATCGAGCCATCGAGATAAACGGTCTGCAGGCTTGCGATCCACACCAGTTCATCCGGCACGATGCCCACGCCGGACAGCACGCTCGTTCCCGCGACGGGCCGGCCAAGCGCGCCTTCGGTCGCCTGTGCGTTGTTCGCACCGAACGCCGATATCAAGGCAACGACGGCAGAAACGATGTGCTGCTTCGCGCGATGCTGTTGTGGCTTTAGTGGCTTTAGTGCCCTTAGCGGCTTTCTTTGCGTGTCCATGCTTGCACCTTCAACGCGTTCAGGCCTGAATTCAAAGACCCTCAAGCGGAAGCAATATTGGAAATTTCCCGCTTTGTAAAGCGTGTACGTAACAAAGCCCGCTGATGATGAGCGTGCTTTCTTTCGATCAAAAATCCAAGAAACCACGCTCGCCGGGATGTTCGAGAACTTATTTCCGATCTCCGTCATGAGGATCTGGACTGGCACGTGTTCGTGTGCACGTTGGTCGATGCCATCGCGACCGTGAATTTTTAGGCCAACGCGCATGCGGCTATCATTGGCGTTCCTGCCAAACCGATCGACAGCTTCATGCCGAACACATCCGCATTCTCGCTGCGCCGTCTCACGCCCGAAGACGCAATCGTTTTCCGCGACGTCCGGCTCGAAGGCTTGCAACGCTATCCCGCTGCCTTCGGCGCGTCCTATGAAGACGAACGCGATCGGCCACTCGAATGGTTTCGCGCGCGCATAACGGATCATGCGGTGTTCGGCGGCTTTTCCAACGACGGAACGCTCGCTGGCGTGGCCGGTCTTCAGGTTCCGCCGGGCGCGAAGATGAAACACAAGGGAATTCTCTGGGGCATGTATGTTCGCCCTTCCGCACGAGGCACGGGACTGGCCGCCGCGCTGCTCGATTGCGTGCTGGAACACGCGCGCGGCGTTGTCGATGAAGTCAAGCTGGAAGTCGCGCCGGACAATACGGCGGCAATGAGGCTTTATGGCGCGGCGGGATTCGTCGAATTTGCGCGCGAACCGCGTGCGCTGAAGATCGACGGAACGTATCACGATTCGGTGTCGATGACGCTCCCGTTCGATACAACCGGCGCGGCTTAACGCCGGACCGCAGGCACGCGAAAGACGAGATCGAATTCGTCGGTGACTTCCTCGACGCAACCGAGGCTCATGAGGAACTTGTCCGCCCTGATCATTTCGATGATGCCGTCGGCGAGAATCAGCCTGTACACTTCGCCGAGTTCGTTCTTGATGCCCACGCGCAAATTCATGAGCGGCTTTCTGGCACACGCATGCTTCGACACGAACTCCATGATCTGCGGATCGATTTCCGCTCTCGCCGTGCCTCCGATCAGTTTGCTGCGCATGTTGCCTTCCAGACGTCGCATTTAAATTCCGTTTAGGGGTTTCGGCAAACTGGCATCGGATATTCGATTAGGCCATGACTAAAAAAATGTCGATGTGCTTTCAGGCGCGGACAAAGAGCGATTCCCTAACTTCTTATGATCCTGCCATATGGTGTTTGGGCGTTCAGACATTCTGCTTCAACGCTTGGCAATTGGTGAGCGTTGACTTTATTGGTAATGCAAAACGGCTGCTTAACGTTTGCGAGAACATCATTTGCGGATTTTTTTGCGACGCGCGCTGTTAGTCCGCTTGACGACATTCCGCCAAGCGTTCTTTGATGCCCGAATCCAATTCCTTAGCGAGCGCGCCCCATCGACGCGCTCAACTATTGGGAATGGCTAAAGAATTCGCTAAGAAATTCGCTAAGAATGTTGACGCGTCAGGATGATGGAAATCCTAACGCTGTCGCTTTAGTGCGTAAATCGGCGAAGCGTCCGCCGGGCGTCGGCGTTTGCGATGCGCCTTCGGCGGCTTTACCGGCTCGCGCATTGTCGATCGAACCCAGCCCCGAACCGCTCGAAGGCGCGTTCGAACATGCCTGCCCGAACGGTCCTTGCGGCACGATCAGCGGCGGCGCATCGGTGCGCGGCGCGTCGCTCAGATCAAGCGCATATGCCATGTTGAACGTGGTCGGATCGCTTGCGCGCACGCCGAGCGGATCGAGCCCGAAGCGCCACGCAAGCAATTGATGAATCGAGCTGGGATCGAACGGATAACGCGCCACGTTGGCCGCCCGCACACGCGGCCCGAGCAGCATGCAGGGCACGCGAAAACCCAGACGTCCGTCATTGCCCATTTTCTGCTCGGCGGCCGACAGCGACTTGACCGGCGGCGCGACATGTTCAACGAAGCCGCCCCACTCGTCGTACACGATGATCATGAGCGTCGTGCTCCAGTTCGGGCTCGCACGCAACGCTTCGTAAATCTGCCCGAGCAACGCCTGGCCATTGCGCACATCGGCATGCGGATGATCGTCGTTCGATGTGCCGTTCACTTCGCCGCCGAAGCTCGGCTCGACCATGCAGAATGAAGGCAGATTACCCGCGGCTGCATCGGAGAGAAATTCGGAGAAGAGTTTCGAGCGGCCGACATAGCGCGTGCCGTACAGCGCGGTAAATGGCACATCATGAAAGTAATACTTCGATGAAACGTTCTTTGCGTCGAGACGATCCCAGATGGTCGAGAGCGACGATGTATCGACCGTATCGTTCAAACGATCCGTCTCGCCGCTATGCAGATAGACGCGGTTCGGAAACGTGTCGGCGAGAATGCCGCTCATGTAGTAATCGCAGACGGTGTATTGCGCGACCGCCTGCCTGTAAAAGTCGAGATCGTTGCTGGTGAAATAACCGATAGGCAGCAGATCGCCGCGCGTCTCGTTGGTGTCGCCCGTGAGCAGGAAGCCGTTCATCGCGCCGTTGGCGAGATGCGTGCGGCCCGCGCTATACATATGATTCGGATCGGCGAACTGACAGCCCTGAAAGCCGTATGCCGCGTTCGCCGAAAGCGAGAACGTGGACTGCGCCGTGCCGAATGCATCGGTGAGTTGTCTGCCCGCTTGCGTGCCTTCCGCGCCCGGCACCCAGCCGAGCAGATGATCGAAGGAGCGGTTCTCCATGGTGACGAGCACGATGTGATCGATGCCCGATGTCGCCGGTGCAGGCAACGCGGGCCGCGGAAGATTCGCGCGATCGGGCGGAATGTTACCGACGGGACTCGTCGGCGTGACGGTGCCCGAATTGTCGTCGCTGCCACTGCCCCCGCACGCGGATAGCATGGCCGTTCCGGCAAGCGCCGCGAGCAACCGGCGACGTACCGCATCGGGTTCGTTGGACGTGGGCTTGGGCGGCTTCTCGGCCATGGCGGCGCTCCGTATGAGTGTATTTATCGAAGGCCGTTCGTTGCTGATGCGGTTGCCCGTCGAACGTCAAAGAGCGGACGTCAAAGGGCGAACGGCTCGTGGGTGCCGGGGATAAGCACGTTGCGTTCCCGGCGCCCTTCACTCATGCGCTAACGCGCTAGGCTTTGCCGACGATAGAACTGCTCGCGCCGTCCGCGACGGGGGCGTCGAGCGAATACGCATCGATACCTTCGACGCAACCGAGATTCACGCGCCAATGATCCGGGTTCGTCCGCGTCTGATGGAACGTGTAAATTCCACAGCGCTTGCAGAAGAAATGTTTGGCGACGCGCGTGTTGAATTGATAACTCGCGAGTTCGCTTTCACCTGAAAGGATGCGTAGCTTGCCAGCGGGAAAAGGCGGCGACATGACCGCGCCACGCCGCCGGCACAAACTGCAATTGCAGCGCACGGCGGGTTCTAGCGGCGTGTCGACTTCGAAAGTTATCGCCCCGCAATGGCACGCGCCTTTCAGGATTGTCGGGGTCATTGTGCGTCCGCCTCCTTTGCGGCTATCGTCAGGCTGCGTCCTCCACATATTGCGCGAGCCCGCGCCCGAACGACCAGTCCTCGCGACGATTCGGCGCAAGCGCAATCATCACGTCGTCGGGCCGCAATCCGGGCGATGCCGCGAGCTTTGCAACCAGCGTCTTATAAAACGCCTTCTTCGTCGCGGTATCGCGCCAGTCGCTCGCGGTGATGTGGATGAACACGAGATCGTCGCTTCGTTCGACATCGAGATAAGCGGGATCGTAGATGAAGTCGTCGCGTTCGAACTGCTGGATCAGCTGGAAGCGATCGTCTGCGGGCACCTTGAAGGCTTCGACTAGCGCTTCATGCACGCCATTGGAAATGGCGCGGATATGTTCGCGCGGCTTGCCTTTGAGAAGCGAGATTCTGACGAGCGGCATGATGGATTCTCCTGCAAAACCGGATTGAAAGCGATAAGCCAATCGCTTGATGAATCCGACTCTACGCCGCGCGCCCGCTTATGAACATTCAAAAGTTCAGGACCGATGGTTCGATGAAACCGAATCGTCATGCGACTCAACGCGTCCGCAATGCATCGACGATATTCATCCGCGAAGCCCGCATCGCCGGCAGGAATCCGCCGACGAATCCCATGATGACCGAAAACACCAACGTCTTCACGATGACGGAAGGCGTGAGAATGAAGCGGAACGACAAGTCCGCGAAGGTCTGGAAGTTGGTTGTCGAAAACGAAGCGAGCTGCATGAGCGCGGCGCAACCAAGCCCTGCGATGCCGCCGACCAAGCCCAGTAACAACGCTTCGAGCAGAAACGCACCGAGCACGTCGAAGCGCTTGAAGCCGAGCGCGCGCAAGGTGCCGATCTCGGCGACACGGTTCGCGACCGACGCATACATCGTGATCATTGCGCCGATCATCGCCGCGATCGAGAAGATGATCGACAGCGTAAAGCCTAAGATGTTGATGAACGTCGACAGCGCCTTCGACTGATCGCCGTAGAACACTTGCTCGCGCTTCGCTTCGTCGGCGAGACGCGGGTCCACGTCGATATCCGATCTGAAGCGCTCGAATGCATCGCTGCGCGCGAGGCGCACGACCATCGACGAATAAGTCGTGCGCCGGAACGATTGCATCAGCTGATCGACATCGCCCCAGATTTCCGAATCGAAGCCGCTACCGCCCGCATCGTAATGGCCGACGACAGTCCAGTCGCGCTGCGCGAAACGCAGATGATCGCCGATACGCGTGCCGCCGAAGCCCTTGGCAATGCTGCTGCCGACGATGATCTCCGACGACCCGTGCCTGAACATACGCCCCGCCGTGAGCTTCACTTGCGGACGCAGTTGCACGCCCATCGGCGAGACGCCACGAATCACGACGTTCGCAGGCGTGTTCGTGCCGAGCTTGGTCAGCGATATCAGCACCACGGTTTCTTTCGATGCGAGCGGCCGGCCGTCGCCGTTCATCGCGACCGATGGATGCATTTCCATCACGTTCGCCTGACCGCGATCGATGGCGCTTTGAATCTCCGTTTCCGCGCCCTTGCGAATCACGACGACGTTGTCCGCTTCGCCGGTCGAAACGAGCGTCTTCTTGAGGCCCGCATCGAGCATCAGCACGGTCGCGAATACGAACACGACGAGCGCGAGTCCGCCCGCGGTGAGCATCGTCGTCAGGCGCCGTGCCCAGAGATTGCGTGCGACGTAGGAAACGGGAATCGCCATTGCCGCGCCTCAGCCGATGGCCCGCAGGCCTTCGACGATGCGCACGCGGCTTGCCTGCACCGCCGGCACAATCGCCGCCGCCAACGCAACGACGAGCGCGCATGCGCCTTGCAGCAGCATCGTTTCGTGCGACACCATGAAGACCGGGAACACGCCGCCCGTTGCGTGCTTGAAGATTTCGGCGACAGGCGGCGTCGCGAGAATGCCGATGCCGCCGCCGATCGTGCATATCGCCACCGATTCGCCAAACACGAGCATCGAGAGAAACGCCGATCCAAAGCCGAGCGCCTTCAGCGTCGCGTATTCGGTAGTGCGTTCGCGCGCGCTCATGGCCATCGCGTTGGCCATCACCGCCATGATGATCAAGATGACGACATATGACACGACGCGTATCGCCGCAATGATCTGATTCGACATCGCGACAAAGCCGAGCTGAAATGCCTGCTCCGTTTCCGTCAGCGTTTCGGCAAGCGAGTTCTTGAAGACAGTGTCGATGTTGCGCGAGACCGTCGCCGCATCGTCCGGGTCCTTGATGCCGACTACATAGACGCCGACCTGATCGACCTGACGCTTGGTCGTCTTGCGGATCGTCTCGTTCAGATACTCCCAGTGAAAGATCAGTTGCCGCGTGATGGTCGATTCGTCGCGGCCTTCCATGATGCCGCGCACGACGAAATCAAAAGTGCCGGGATAGATCGTGCCTTTGAGCGGAATCACGTCGCCGACCTTGAAGCCGAATTGATCCGCGAGTTGTCGTCCGATGAGGCAGCCTTTGCGATCGCGTTGATAATCGGCGCGTGCCTGCTCGGAGAGGATGAACTCGGGATAGAGATCGAGATAGTTGTCCGACACGGCGAATTGCGCGAAGAAATTCTTCGGGTCTCGATAGACACCGCCGAACCAGTTCGAACGCGCGACGATCGTTACGCCGTCGACGCCGCGTATGCGGTTTTCATAGGCGAGCGGCAACGGAAACACAAGCGAGATTGCGTTGCGCGTGACGAGCCGCGCATTCGATGCCGCCGACGCGCCCGCATACCACGCATCGACGACCGTATGCAGCAGGCCGTATGCGAGCACGGCGATGGTCAGGCCGAGCACCGTCAGCGCGGTGCGCAGCTTGTGACGCAGCGCGTTGCGCAGGATCAGCTTGAGCAGGAACATGACGGCTCAGCGCGGGGTTGCATCGATCAGCTCTCCCTTTTCCAGATGCACGAGCGCCTTCGCCGCTGCGGCCGCGTGCGCATCGTGCGTCACCATGATGATGGTTTTGCCGAGTTTGTCGTTCAAACGCTGAAGCATCGTGAGGACATCGGCGGCGGAAGTGCGGTCGAGATCGCCGGTCGGTTCATCGGCGACGATGAGCTTCGGGTCCGTGATCAACGCCCGCGCGATCGCGACGCGCTGTTGCTGCCCGCCCGACAGCTCCGACGGATAGTGACTCATGCGGTCGGCCATGTTGACCATGTCGAGCACCATCGCGACGCGCTCACGCCGTTCGTGACGCGTGAGACGCGTGAGCATCAGCGGCAATTCGACATTCTCGAACGCGGAGAGCACCGGCATCAGGTTATAGAACTGGAAGATGAAGCCTACGTTCGCGGCGCGCCAGTCCGCGAGCGAAGCTTCCGGCAGACGCGTGATGTCGAGCCCGCCGACGAGCAACTCGCCGCTATCGGGCCGGTCGATGCCCGCGATCAGGTTGAGCAGCGTGCTCTTGCCGGAGCCGGACGGGCCCATCAACGCGACGAAATCGCCTTCCGCGATCGACAGCGTGATGTCGGTCAGCACCGGCACCGTCTGCACGCCGCGTCGATACGCCTTTGCGACGTGGCTGATCTGAACCAGGGGCGTCGTGCTCACGCTATTTCTTCGCGAGGGTGACACGGGCGCCGTTCTTGAGCTTGTCGCCGGGCGACAGCACGACCACGTCGCCGGGTTTGACGCCCTGCACGGCAAGCAGATCGCCGATGCGCTCGCCCGTCGTCACGGGCACTTCGCGCGCGGTGTCGTTGTCGATCTTGTAGACGACCTTGCGTTCGCCGCGCGTGACGACCGCCGATGGCTGCACGGCCACAACGGCCTTCTTCTCTTCGGGCGGCACCGGCTTCGAAAGAAACGCGACTTTCGCGGACATGTCCGGCAAGACGCGTGCATCGCGATCGACGAAGCGCACCTTCACGAGCACCGTCGCCTTCGAGCGATCGACCGTCGGCACCGTGCGCGACACGCGGCCCGCGAAGCGCACATCGGGCAATGCGTCGAGCTGGATCTCGCACGGCTGCTCCACGCTGATGCGCGAGATATTCGATTCGGCGACATCGGCTTCGACTTCGAGCGTCTTCATGTCGGCGATGGTGACGACCGCGCCCTTGCTGTCCGACGCCGACGAGAACGGCGTGATGTTGTCGCCCACATTCGCGTGTTTTTCGAGCACGACGCCATCGAAGGGCGCGCGGATCACCGTCTGATTGACCGCAACCTGCGCCGCCTGCGCATTGGCGCGCGCGGAGACGATCGAGGCTGCGTCGCTGTTGAGGGAGGCTTGCGCCTTGTCGTAACGTGCGAGCGCGGCGTCGTACTGCGTTGCCGGAATCGCGCCTTGCGGTGCGAGGATCTTGAAGCGTTTGAGGTCCACTTCCGCGTTCTTGAGCTCGGCGCGTTGCAGTTCGAGATTCGCCTGCGCGACCTTGACTTGCGCCTGTGCCTGCGCGAGCGAAGCGGCGACGTCATCGCTTTCGAGCCGCGCGATGATCTGCCCTTCCTTCACCACGGTGCCTTCGAGCACGCCAAGCCATTCGACGCGCCCTTGCCCCTTCGAGGCCACTGCCGCCTTGCGCTGCGGCACGACATAACCGGTGGCGTTCAGCAGCGTGTAACTCTGCGATGGATAAACGGACGTGACCGTGGCGCTCTCCACGGCTTGCGGACCGGTGAGCCTGAACGCGACGGCAGCCAGCGCAAGCAGGATCAGCGCGATGAGGACATAACGGAACCAGTTTCGACGGCGCCGCGGCACGGCGGCGGAGGGTCCCCGGTCGATTTTGAGTTTTTCGAGGTCGTGTTCGGCCAATTTATGAGCTTGCGCCGCAGTGCGGCTCGCGGTTCGGGATGCAGTGAAGGGACGTTCAGTATAGCGCCGCGGGGTATCGCGCCCGCTGTCGTATATGGACGCAGCCTTGCGCGTCGTGCCGGACCTTCGCTCGCACTCCACTTGTGAATCAAAGTTAAAGATGCTTTGACTCCAGCCCCGGTTTCAAGGCTTCAACTTCGGTAAAGTGACTTCACGCCGCACCACCCCAATAGATCGGAGACGGAGACAGACCATGAAGACTTATCGCATCGCAACCATTCCCGGCGACGGCATCGGCAAGGAAGTCGTGCCCGCGGGCCAGCAAGTGCTCGAAGCGCTCGCACGTTGCACTCAAAATTTTGAATTCAAATTCGAGAATTTCGATTGGGGCGCGGACTACTACCGCCAGCATGGCGTGATGATGCCCGCCGACGGGCTGGACGCGATCCGCGACAAGGACGCGATTCTTTTCGGCTCCGCCGGCGATCCGGACGTGCCCGATCACATCACGCTGTGGGGCCTGCGCCTGAAAATCTGCCAGGGGTTGGATCAGTACGCCAACGTGCGCCCGACGCGCATCCTGCCGGGCATCGACGCGCCGCTCAAGCGCTGCAAGCCGGAAGACCTGAACTGGGTGATCGTGCGCGAGAACTCGGAAGGGGAATATTCGGGCGTCGGCGGCCGTGTGCATCAGGGCCATCCGATCGAGGCGGCGACCGATGTATCGATCCTGACGCGCGCCGGTGTCGAACGCATTATGCGTTTTGCATTCAAACTGGCGCAATCGCGTCCGCGCAAGCTGCTGACCGTCATCACGAAGAGCAACGCCCAGCGTCACGCGATGGTCATGTGGGATGAAATCGCGCTGGAGATCTCGAAGGAATTCCCGGACGTGAAGTGGGACAAGGAACTCGTCGATGCCGCCACGGCGCGCATGGTCAATCGTCCCGCGACGCTCGATACCGTCGTCGCGACCAACCTGCACGCCGACATACTGAGCGATTTGGCCGCCGCACTCGCGGGCAGCCTCGGCATCGCACCGACGGGCAACATCGATCCCGAACGCCGCTATCCGTCGATGTTCGAGCCGATCCACGGCTCCGCCTTCGACATCATGGGTAAAGGTCTCGCCAATCCTATCGGCACGTTCTGGTCCGTCGTGATGCTGCTTGAACATCTCGGCGAATTCGAAGCTGCCAAGCGTGTGATGGCCGCCGTCGAAGCCGTCACCGCCGATCCGTCCCTGCACACGGGCGACCTCGGCGGAACGGCGACCACCGCGCAAGTGACCGCCGCCGTATGCGCGTTCGTCGAGCAGGCGGTAGCCAAGGCAGCCTGATGCGTCTTCGCTCTGAAAGCACGAGCGCATGAATGCAGCGTCGAAATAAAAAAGAGCGGCTACGTGCCGCTCTTTTCGTTGATCGCGTTTTTCTCTACGAACCCAACGCAACGCGTTCGGGTTCATCCGGCTCGAACCAGTCGGGATTGCGCTCGGCGATCGGATGCAGCGACACCAGAATCTCCCGCAGATGCGCGCGCATCGCGTCTTCGGCGCCATCGGGATCATGCGCCTTCAATGCACTCACGATGCGCGCATGCTGCTTGATGAGCAAATCGAGCGGCGACACATCCGGCAAGCTCAGATAGCGCACGCGATCCATCTGCGCCTTGATGTCCTGGATGGTGTCCCATGCGGCGACGCAGTCGATCGATTGCGCGATCATCATATGGAACTGTTCGTCGAGCGTGAGGAACGCGCCGGTATCGTTCACCTTCGATGCGCTCTTCTGCTCGCGCAGGTTCGCGGCGAGATCGTCGAGTTGTGAATCGGTGATGGCGACCGCGGCCTTGCGGGCAACCGCCGTTTCGATCGCCTCGCGAATGAAGCGCCCTTCACGCACCTGACGCGGCGAGATCTTTTTAACGAACGTGCCGCGCTGCGGCAGCACTTGCAATACACCGGCCTCGACAAGCTTGATGAACGTCTCGCGCACGGGCTGACGCGAAACCTGAAACATGTCCGACACTTCCTTTTCGGAGAGCGGCGTGCCCGGCACGAGTTGCCCCGCGAAAATAGCCTGACGCAGCGCCCGAAAAATCTGCTTGCCGATGGGCTCGTGCGAGTCGTGCGAAATCAGCGACGTCAGATCGGGCAACGCGATCTTCTGCGACGCGAGCGGCCTGCGCAGGCGAGCGCGCCGTGCAGTCGGGGCCGCTGTTGAGCCTGCTGTTGATCCCGCCGTTGAGCCCGATACCGAGTCGTTCGGCACGATACCTTCTTGCATGATTGAAACCTGAATTGAAACCTGAGCGCCATGAGAGGAAGTGCGCTGCACGCATGCTTGCAACGCTTCCCGATACTATCACGCGGTCCTTGCCGCTCCTTCGGACTTCGCGCGCGCTTTCGGCTCGCGAATCCACATGAACGAACACAGCGCGCCGAGCACGGCAACCGCGCCTGCAAGAACGAACGCGCTGCCATAAGCGCCGTGCGTCGCCTCGACGATGAAGCCCGTCACCGCCGGCCCGATCACGCCCGCCAGATTCGCGAGCAGATGCACGAAGCCGCCCACGCCGCCGACGTTCTCGCGTCGCACTGTGTCCTGAATCACGGCCCAGTAGACCGAACCCGTCACGTAGAGAAAGAAGATCGTGACCGACATCAGCGCCACCGCGCCCCGCGTGCTCTCCACACGGCCCGCAAACGCCACGGATATCGCAGCCAAGCCCAGACACACGGTCAACACGATGCGGCGCGACGCCAACGGCTTGCCGGTGATGCGCAGAATCGCATCGGTGATGAAACCGCCCGCAGCAAGCCCGATACTGCCGAGCAGCCACGGAATCACCGTCGTGAAACTCATGTCGCGCAGGGACATGTGATGCGCTTCGGTGAGGTATGTCGGGAACCACGAGAGAAAGAAGAACAGCACGTAGTTGTACGAGAAGAACGCGCATGCAGTGGCGAGGATGATCGGCTGACGCAGATAGAAGCCGAGGTTTGCCTGCTTGCCATGCGCACCGTGCTCCATCGACGCGGCGCCTTGTTGTCCCGCCACGATCAGATCGAGCTCGGCTTGCGTGACGCGCTTGTTCTCTTGCGGATGCTCGGTCGTCGAAAGCGTCCACAGCGCGAGCCACACGAAACCGATCAGCATGATGATGACGAAGGCCCAGCGCCAGCCGAACGTAATCGCCATATATCCGACGACCGGGCCCGCGAGCGCGCCGCCGAGCGGCGTGCCCGAACTGATGACGCCGATCGCGCTCGCCACTTCCCGGCGCGGGAACCAGTTATTCACCATCTTGCTGTTCGACGAGCTGAACGGGCCTTCACCCATGCCGAAGAGCACGCGCAGAACGATCAGCGAAACGAGGCTGCTCGCGAGCGCGGTCGCGCCGCAGAAAAGCGACCAGATGCCCATTGCGCCGCCGAAAACCTTCTTGGCGCCAATCTTGTCGGACAACACGCCGCCGACGAAATTGAATAATGCATACCCGATGAAGAAGCTGCTGAACACGACGCCCATCTGCGCGTGCGTGAAATGAAGATCCTTCTGGATCAGCGGCGCGGCGATGGAAAGCGCCGCGCGATCGAGGTAGTTGACGACTCCGGCGAGAAACAGCAGTCCGACAACGAACCATCGCTGGCTCTTGATCATGTTGAGTCTCCGATGCACCGCTTCTTGTCGGCTCTCAATGTTGGCTCTGAGCCCGGCGGTTTTTTGAATGATGAATTTTGAATGCCAGTGCGCGGACGCTTTCAGTCGAATTGCAGATGCACCTTCATCGACTGGCTGCGGTCCTGCGCCACTTCGAATGCGCGGTTCGCTTCCGCGAGCGGGAACACGTGCGTCATCAGCGGACTGAGATCGATGCGGCGCGACGCGATTTCATCGGCGGCGGTGGCGTATTCGTCGGTGAAGCGGAACGAGCCTTGATAGCGCAACTCCTTCGCCATCACGAGATTGGCCGCGACCGGCGACTGGCCCGCAGGCAGGTTGCCGAGCTGGATGACCGTGCCGCCCGCGCGAACCGCACGTAACGCGGTATCAAGGCCGGCGGGACTGCCCGACGCCTCGATCACCACATCGAAGGTGCCGCGCTCGCGCGCCCATGCATCGATGCGCGCCTGATCGTTCGCGAGCACGGTTTCGTCCGCGCCGAGCGACGCCGCCATGGCAAGCGCCTTGTCCGCGAGATCGACCGCGACGATCCGATGCGCGCCCGCCCGACGCGCCGCAGCAAGCACGATGCAACCGATCGGCCCGCACCCGACGAGCAGCATCCTCGCGCCGACGAGCGAGCCGGCGAGCTTGAGCGCATGCAGCGCGACCGCGAGCGGCTCGGCCATCGACGCCTGCGCGAAATCGAGGCTGTCCGGAACCGGCACGCACTGCCGCGCCGCCGCCGTGATGTATTGACGAAACATGCCCTGCATGTGCGGGAACGTGGACGCGCTGCCCATGAAGCGCATGTTCAGACAATGGTTCGGCATGCCCTTCACGCAGAAGCGGCATGTGCCGCAGTTCAAGCCTGGATTGACCGCGACGCGCTGACCGACGCTCAGACCGGACACGCCCTCGCCCAGTGCCGCAATCTCGCCCGCGACCTCATGACCGAGGACAAACGGCTCGCGTACCGCGAAGTCGCCGCTTTTGCCCTTGAAGTAATACGAGAGATCGGACCCGCAAATACCGCCCGCGCGCACACGAATCTGCACTTGTCCGGGTTGCGGCTGGGGCGTGTCGATCTCGTCGATGACGAGTTTCTTCGCTTCATGGAGAACGGCTGCGAGCATGATCGGTATCCTGAAACTTGCGGTTTTTTGAATGCTGAATTTTGAATGCCGGTTTTGCGACTGGATTCAGCGGCGCGCGGCAAAAGCAGGCGCGGAACGCGTCGGGGCGGCTTCGATCTCGGCTTTCATCTCGGCTTCCATCTCACGTGACGGCGCCGACCAGTCGTGCAGATCGGCACCGAGCCTCGCGGGCGCGGTTTCCGGCAGAAGGAACAGCGAGATCGTCGAAACGATGCCGAGCACCGCCACATACACGATCAGCCCGAACGAGCTGCCGCCCGTCGCCTGAATGAGCTTCACGGCGACGAGACCGAGCACGCCGCTGCCGATGAGCGAACCGATCTGCCAGATCAGCGCGATGCCGCTGCAGCGTACGCGCGCCGGAAAAAGCTCAGGGAAAAGCGATGCCTGCGGCGCGTAGCACAGGCTATGGCCGACAGTGATCGCGAGGATCATCACGGTCTGGATCGCGAGACGGCTGCCGCTGTCGATCGCATGAAAGAGCGGCACCACGAGCAGGACATGCAGCACAGCGCCCGCGATGAAAGTCGCACGCCGGCCAATGCGGTCCGAGAGCGCGCCAGCAAGCGGAATCGCGATCAGTTCGAGCAGCACCGCGACGATGATGCTCTGCAGGAGAAGCGCATCGGAGATGCCGTGTGCGCGGCCGTAGGCGAGCACGATCATCGTGTACATCGCGAAGGTGCAAGCTTCAATGAGCTTCGCGCCGACGCCCTTCACGATCGTCGAACCGTATTGCTTCACCACTTCCACCACGGGCCGCGATTCGACCGTTTGCGTCGCGCGAATCGCCGCGAATACGGGCGACTCCTCCGTGCGCAGGCGGATATAAAGCCCGACCACGACGAGCACGATGCTGCCGAGAAACGGCAGACGCCAGCCCCAGTCCATCAGTTGCTCGTGCGTGAGGGTCGCGGTGAGCACGGCGAAGATGCCCGACGGAATCAGAAAACCCGCTGGTGCGCCGAGCTGCACGAGGCTCGCGAAGAAGCCGCGTTCGCGCGGCGGCGCATATTCGGCGGTCAGCAGCACTGCGCCCGCCTGTTCGCCGCCGACGCCGAATCCCTGCAGCACTCGAATCAGGATAAGTGCGGCAGGCGCCCAGATGCCCACCTGCGAATAGTCGGGCAGCAAACCGATGGCAAAAGTGCCGAGCCCGACGATCAGTATCGTGACGATGAGCGCTTTTTTTCTCCCAATTTTGTCGCCAAAATGTCCGAAGACGATCCCGCCGATGGGTCGCGCGACGAAGCCGACCGCATAGGTCGCGAAAGCGGCGAGCGTACCGATGAGCGGATCGTGGCTCGGGAAAAACTTTGCGCCGAACACGAGCACGGCGGCCGTGCCATACACGAAGAAGTCGTAGTACTCCGCCGCAGTGCCGATGGTCGATGCCGCGGCCACACGCCGCAGCATCGCACTGGTTTCTCTGTCTGCCATGTCTCTCTCCGGAATTTTGTACTTTGAATGCGTAATGCCGACGTACGATTACCAGTTCCAGAGCGTTCCGTCTTCGAGCCGCGCGACAGGCAGATAGGCCGGGTCATACGGATATTTCGCGGCAAGCTTTTCGTCGATGTCCACGCCGTGTCCCGGCGCTTCGCCCGGATGCATCATGCCGCGGTCGAAGGACCATGCATGAGGGAAGACGTCGAGCGCCTCCTGCGGAAAGCCCATGTATTCCTGCACGCCGAAGTTCGGCACCCACAGATCGAAATGCAGCGCCGCGCCCATGCATACTGGCGACAGATCGGACGGACCGTGACAGCCCGTGCGCACCTGATACAGCGAAGCGAAATCGGCGATACGTTTCAGATGCGTGATACCGCCCGCATGCGTGAGCGTCGCGCGGATGTAGTCGATCAGTTGCTCTTCGATCAGCTGCTTGCAATCCCAGATGCTGTTGAACACTTCGCCCACCGCGATCGGCGTGACGGTGTGTTCGCGGATCAGGCGGAAACCGGCCTGGTTCTCCGCGGGTGTCGGATCTTCCATCCAGAACAGGCGGTACGGCTCGATCGACTTGCCGAGGCGCGCGGCCTCGATCGGCGTCAGACGATGATGCACATCGTGCAGCAGATGCGTGTCGAAGCCGAACTTGTCGCGTACGGCTTCGAAGAGTTTAGGCACGAAATCCAGATACTTTTCGGAGGCCCAGCTCTCCTCGTCCACCGCACCCTTGGTCGCCGGCTCGTACATGCCGCTGCCCTTCGCGACGCCGTACACCGAACGCATGTTCGGCACACCGCACTGGATACGGATAGCCTTATAACCTTGCTCGACATGCTCCGCGTAGCGGTCTAGCGCTTCCGGAATATCGCGGCCCGTCGCGTGACCGTAGACCATCACACCTTCTCGCGACGCGCCGCCCAGAAGCTTGTACAGCGGCATGTTCGCGGCCTTGCCGAGGATGTCCCACAGCGCCATGTCGACTGCGGCGATGGCCGTCATCGTGACGGGACCGCGCCGCCAGTACGCGCCCTTGTAGAGGAACTGCCATGTATCTTCGATGCGGCCGGGATCGCGCCCGATGAGCAGCGGACACACGTGATCCCTCAGATAGGAGGCGACGGCCAGTTCGCGGCCATTGAGCGTCGCATCGCCGATGCCGTAAATGCCCTCGTCCGTTTCCACCTTGAGCGTGACGAAATTGCGTCCCGGACACGTCACGATCACGTCGGCGCGGATGATCTTCATAGGGATTTCCTTGAATGGGCATTCGATGTAGCGGATACTACCATACCAGTATGTTGCATCGTCAACGCCGGGTTTTCCCCATTCTTAATGCAAAATGCCAACGCAAATGACTGATCAATCAACGCTTTGCCGCTCGTCGCTCGCTGCGCTGAAAGCGCATGTGCTCTCGCCGGAATGGCGGGAGCCTGCCATCGGCATCGTGCATTTGGGCATCGGCAATTTTCATCGTGCGCACGAAGCGCTCTACACTGAGGAAGCAATGCTCGCCCAGCCGGGCGACTGGGGCATCTGCGGCGTCACACTTCAGGGCGACGTGAGCAAGCGCGATGCGCTGATGAAACAGGACGGGCTTTACAGCGTCGTCGAACGTGGTCCGGATGGCGTGCGCGTGACCGTCGTGCGTGCGTTGCGGGAAGTGCTGGCCATGCCTGTCGATCGCGCGCGCCTGTTCGCACGCTTCGCCGATGAACGCGTGCGCATCGTCTCGTTGACCGTCACGGAAAAGGGCTATTGCCGCGATCCGCAGACGGGAGATGCCGACTTCACTCATCCGGGCATCGCGCACGATTTGATGCATCCTGACGAGGCGTCGACGGTTCCGGGCATTCTGTGCGCGGCGCTCAAGTCGCGCCGCGATGCCGGTGCGGCGCCCTTCACCGTACTGTCCTGCGACAACCTCTCGCACAACGGCGACGCGCTTCGGCAGGCAGTCTGTTCCTTCGCACGCAAGCTCGACCCGGCGCTCGCCGACTGGATCGAAACACAGGTGGCCTTTCCGTCGACGATGGTCGATCGCATCGTTCCCGCGACGACCGACGCCGATCGCGAAGCCGCGCATGCGGCCCTCGGTGTGCGCGACGAAGTGCCGGTGCCGTGCGAGCCGTTCCGTCAATGGGTGATCGAGGATCGCTTTCCTTGCGGGCGTCCCGCATGGGAGGTGGCCGGCGCGCAGCTCGTCGACGATGTCGCGCCGTTCGAAGTCGCCAAGCTTCGCATGTTGAATGCCACGCACTCGACGCTGGCCTATCTGTCGATGCTCGCCGGATTCGAGACCATCAGCGATGCGGTCGGGCATGCGCCGTTGCGCACGCTCATCCACGAAATGATGACGCACGAGATCGCCCCGACGCTGAATGTTCCGGCCTCGTTCGATCTGCTCGCCTATCGCGACGCCCTGCTCGATCGATACGCCAACCCGGCGCTCAGTCATCGCTGCGCACAGATCGCGATGGATGGCAGCCAGAAGATGCCGCCACGCATTCTGTCGACGATCGCGGCACGCCTCGACGCCGGTCAACCGATCGAGCGGCTCGCTTTAGCCACGGCTGCCTGGTTCACGTTCCTGCGCGGCCAGTCGGACGACGGCACGCGCTACCGCATCGACGATCCGCTCGCAGAGCGTCTCACGAAGGCAGCCGGCGACGCCGACACACCCGAGCGTCTGGTCGACGCCCTGCTCGCCATCAGCGACGTCTTTCCGCCGGCGCTCGCGCACCACCCGGCGTTGCGCGACGCGCTGATCCGTGCCGCAACGAAACTGCGCGGCGGCGCGCTCGCGGCGATCGCCGAATACTCGCGAATCGATTAAATGCAAAATTCAAAATGCCAAAGGGAATTTTGAATTGCGCATGCAAAATGCCGGTTACCGGTGGCTGGTTACCGGTTACCGGTTGCTGGTTTGTCGGGCGCAAGCGGCATGCGCCCGCGCGAAAACAAGTCAACTACGACTGCCGATTGGCCGGCTTCGTTTTAAGATAGTCACTTTCCGTGACTCGGCCCCATGCGCCAGGAGTGGTACGTGCTCTTTTCGACATCTCGACGAAGCGTTGCCGTGTGCGCGACCTGTGCATTACTGTGCTGGCCGTTCGTGACGCTTGCGGCGCAGCCCGCAGGCAATCGCGCGGCGAGTTCCGTCGATGCTGCGAGCGGCGCCCCGGCTCCAGCCATTCTTTCCGCCACCGCGCTGCCGCCGGGCTTCAGCGGCGACGATCCCGAGCATGTCAGAGACGCCCTCGCCGGCCATCCGGCGCCTGGCCAGCCATCGTCGATTACGAGCCGCGTACGGGCATTTCTCTCGCGTCCGTTTCGTAAGTCGGAGAACGGCGCGTCGGCGGCATCGGGCGCGAGCGCCTCGCAGGCGGACCGCGTGTTCGTGTTCGTCATCCCCGTTTCATACGGCGTGCGTTATCAGTCGAAGAAGAAGGTGCTCACCGTGAACGTCGCGCTCTCGGCACCCGAGACGCCGGACGCCATTCTGCTCAAGCAAACGGTCAAGGGGCAAAGCGGCCGCAAGCTCGTCGTCGCGCCTGAAGCGAAAGAGAAAGGCTTCGTTCAGACCTTCGACGTCATCCAGTTGAGCGCGGCAGGCAGTGCGAAGACGACGGTCAATGGCCGCGTGGTGTTGCCGAACTTCGACCATAAGCGCGGCGACGACGACTTCGCCATCGTGCTTATCTGCACGCTCGTGCCGCCCTATCTGATGGACGATGTCGAGCACAGCGCGCCCACCGATGAAGAGCCCACCGACATCACGCGCAGAACGTCTACGCTGAATGGCCGCGTCGATGCTGCGTGGCTCATCGACCGTACGGACGGCAGCATCGTGACCAAGCGTCTTCATCTCGTCAAATAACAGGACACGCTTCGTTCAATACTCGACGTTCGCATCGAGCGGAAAAACCGGGCGTTTCAAATTGCTGAACGAGAACAGTGCGTAGTCGGAACCCGTGACGCCGCGACTATCGCATTCGACGAATCCGCCCGATAGCGGCACGAACACCGGACGGCAATACATGCGCGATTTAAGGATCAGAAAGCGCGCGCTACGCGGATCGATGCCGACGCTTTCAAACACACCCAGGTCCCATGGCTCGTGCGTTCTTTCGGTCAGGAGAATGCGCGCGTTTTGCGTTTCGATCACAGCCGCACGGCCCATATAAGCGCGTTGCCCTGTATAAGTCGGGCCGCTAATGATGTATTCGCCATTCGTCAGCGCGCGCACGACGCCCGTCACTTCGAGCGGCAGCTTGCCACGCGAGGCCACGCTCGCAAGCTTGTTGCCGATGCCGAGCGTGACGCGCGCGCCCTCGCCCGCGGCATACAGCTTCGCGACCGCATCCGGATCGCACAACGGTCCGACGACAATGCCATCGAGCCCCTGTTGCAAGGCCTCTTCGAACGCATCGGTGGTATCGCACGTTCCGCCCGACATGCAGTTGTCGCCGTGATCGAGCAGCAGCACGGGCTTGTCGGTCGCGCGTGCAAGCCGGGCACCTTCGCTGATTGAATCCGCAAGCGGCGCGCTGCGATACACGAAGCTTTCGCGCTCATCCCATATGAGCCGCGCCATGCGGTCCGCGACTTCCTGTGCCTTCGCGCGCGAACCATCTGCGACCACGATGACGCTCAAGCAAGGCGCTTCGATATCCGCAAGCGAAAAGCCCGGCAACACCGATACCGCCAGCACACCGTCCTCACGTTCCGCAGCGCGCGCGGCATCGACGGCACGCTTCATCGCGCCTTCGTCCGTTGCGCTTCTGAGCGTATGCGTCATGAGCGGCGGCTGCGCCCATGCGATCACAGGCTCTGCTTTGCCGTGCATCCGATCGAACAACAGACGCGCCGCGTGCGCCCCGCTTTCATACATGTCGATGTGCGGATATGTCTTGAAGCTCACGATCACGTCTGCATGATCGATCATTTTCTGCGTGACGTTGCCATGCAGATCGAGCGACACCGCGATCGGCGCATGCGGCAGCACACGACGCACACGCTCGAGCAGATCGCCTTCGCCATCGGGCGAATTCTCCGCCACCATCGCGCCATGCAGATCGAGCATCACGGCATCGCAACCTTCGGCGGCATCGACGATGGACGCGCATATTGCATCGTAGGCCGCTGCGGCCACGCGCCCGCTCGGATTCGCCGATGCGGAGATCGGCGTGACGATGCTCGCATCTTCGCGCTTCGCTGCATCGATGAACGCGGACATCGCCGTGCGCATGCCCGCGTGCTCGCGATAAGCGTCATCGCCATAGCACGGACCATCGGGCCCGAAGGCTTCGAGCGGTGTCGCCACTGGCGAGAATGTATTGGTCTCGTGATTCATTCGCGCGATGAGAATCTTCATGCGCATGTCTCCTTCGATGAATGAAGTAGACAACTCTGTCTACTCGAGAAAACAAGATGTTTCGGCTATGTGCATTCGCTCGCTCATCATACAGAGACGTACGCCCGTGCGAAACCGCGGCGGCCCAAGCGTCTACAATCCAGAGTTGAACATTCGCCAGGCGCACTGCCTGTTTGCATTTCAGCCCGTCAATTCCGGAGTATTCGACACGATGCGAGGCGTCGCTGCACCGATAGGCCGAGCGGATCGCACCACGCGGAGAACGTGAATGCCGCCCAGTTTGAATGCCGTTCGCAAGACCGGACGCGTATTTAGCCGCCGGCTGATGCGACGCAACAGCACCGCTGCGATGCGCATCGCCGACGTGTTCTCGCGCGTGCCGATGCTTGCGGCGCTCATCGGCACCGCCATTGCCATTTCCATGGCGGTGCTGTCGTTTGCCGCGTTATGGCAAGGTCGCGCGCAGGCGTTGCAGAACGCGCATGTGGCATCGGCCAATCTCGTCGCCACGTTGAGCGCCGATATCACGCGCAACATCGAATCGAGCGATCTGTCCTTGCGCACCATCGTCAGCGGCGCGAAGAATCCGGCGGTCATGACGCTGCCTCCCGACTTGCGCAAGCTCGTTCTGTTCGATGGCGCTACCGGTATGAACTATGTCGGCGGCGCATTCGTCATGAATCGCGAGGGCCGCATCGTCGTCGAACGCGATCCATCGGAACATGCGGACCTGCTCTTCAATGATCGCGATTACTTCAAGGTCCACGCCGACAATCCGGACATGGGGCTCTATATCTCCGGACCCTACGTTTCGCGGCTCCGTAAAGACGCAGCTTCGCTCGCGATGAGTCGACGTATCGATGCGCCCGACGGCTCGTTCGCAGGCGTCGCAGTCATCGCGTTGAACGTCACGTACTTCAAGGCGCTGCTCGCACGTGTGAACGTTGGCCGCTCCGGCTCGGTATTCATCGTGCAACAGGATGGCGTGATGATCGCGCGCAAGCCGGCCTTGCCGGGGGACAGCACGAATTATGTCGCCCGATCCCCGACCTTCGGCGCGATGAAGGACCAGTCTTCCGGCTCCTATATTTCCACGTCGCCGCTCGATGGTGTGCGGCGGCTCTACACCTTCCAGCGCGTGCCGGGCACGCATCTGATCGCGGCGGTCGCGCCGGCGGAAGAAGACGTCCTCGAAGGATGGCGGGAACGCAGCACCATGATCGGCGGCCTCACGCTGCTGTTCGGAAGCGGCTTTATCGTCATCTCGTGGCTGCTGGCGATTTCATTACGCTCGCGGGCAATCGCGCAGGAAAAGCTGCAACGGCTCGCGGGCACCGACGCCCTCACCGGCCTTTGCAACCGCCGCGCGCTCGACCGCCGTCTGGACGAGGAATGGCGGCGCGCACGGCGTGCTGATCAACCGATCTCCGTGCTATTCATCGATGTCGATCACTTCAAGCTTTACAACGACACCTATGGTCACGCGATGGGCGACGACGCGCTGATCGCAGTGGCCGATTGCATTCAGAATTCTGTGAACCGGCCCGGCGATATCGTCGCGCGCTATGGCGGCGAGGAATTCGTGGTCGTGCTGCCGGCCGCCGCCGCAAGCGGTGCGTTCACGTTCGCCGAACGCCTGCGTGCGAAGGTGGAAGAACTCGCGGTGCCGAACAGCGCGGCGCCGAGGGGCGTGCTGACCATCAGCATCGGTTGCGCCACAACCTCGCCGCGCCATAGCGACGACGCCCTCAAGCTGCTCAGCAGCGCCGACGCTGCCCTCTATCTCGCCAAGCGCGCCGGCCGCAATCGCGCAGTTCATGAGGACAGCGTCGCGAGCGGCAGCGTCTGAAGCGGAACGCGCGACGTCGAGCGTATGATGCATGCTGTATGCAATCCGGCACTTTGCATGCAGCATACAAGGAGACAAGCCGATGAGCGCATCCACCGCCGTACTCGCGATTCTGTTCTCGCTTTTGCTGGGCGCGATGATTCCCGGCCCGAGCTTCGTGATCGTGGCCCGCAATGCCATCGGCGTCTCGCGTGCTGACGGACTGGCGACCGCATTGGGCATGGGCGTGGGCGGCATCTTCTTCGGCGGGATCGCGCTCGCCGGGTTGTACACGTTGCTTGTCGCCGTCGAATGGCTGTATATCGGGCTGAAGGTGGCGGGCGGCCTCTACCTGATTTATATCGCCTCGAAAATATGGCGCGGCGCCGCGCAGCCGATGCAAATGTCGATGCAGCGCGACGCGTCCGTGCCCGCGAGCAATGCACGCAGGTCGTTCTGGCTCGGTCTTTCGACGCAACTGAGCAATCCGAAGACGGCGATCTGGTACGGCAGCATTTTCGCGGCGCTTCTGCCGCAGCATCCGCCGCTGTGGTGCTACTTCGTGCTGCCGCCGATGGTGTTCGCGATCGAAACGGGCTGGTACACCATCGTCGCGCTGGGCTTCTCCAGCAAGCGGCCGCGCGAGATGTATCTGCGCGCGAAGAAGTGGATCGATCGCGTCGCATCGAGCGTGATCGCCGCGCTCGGCTTGCGTCTCGTTTTGACGGCGAGCAAGGCCGGCTTGTGATGACGTATGCATAACGCATAACGGCATCCTGCATTTTGAATGCAAAGGACCGGACGAAGGCATAGAGCGTCCGGACAGGCCTGGCATGTGCCTCGGGCAGACGTAGTCACCGCGACAACATCATCTCCTTTCGTTTTACTGACATCCGCACGACGCGCGGCGCATTGGCGCAAGACTTGCTTTTCCAGGCGCTCGACCATCCGGCGATTCGACCGGCGCGTGCACACGGAGGAGATGATGCAAGACATCCACGATATTGCGGCTTTCCCCAATGAACGACAGAACAACTGGCTGATTCCGTCAATTCGCAAGGCGCACGAGCGATCGGAGACGTTCGGTCTGAACGCATCGACATGCCCCGACTACGACGTGCTCACTCAAGGCGAATTGCGCCTGAAGCTCGAACAGAATCGTGTGTTGTGCGCACATGCGACGCCGGTCATGGAGACACTGCGCGAGCAGATCGTCAATACGCAAAGCATGATTGTGCTGACCGATGCGCAAGGTCTTATCCTTCACTCGACCGGCGACGACGACTTCCTCGCCCGCGCCGAGAAAGTCGCGCTCAGGGCCGGTGCGAACTGGGCCGAGGAACGCCAGGGCACCAATGCTATCGGCACGGCTATCGCCGAATGCACACCGACCGTCGTGCACGGCGATCAGCACTATCTCGCCGCCAATCGCTTTCTAACCTGTTCCAGCGTGCCGATTCTCGATCCATACGGCGAGTTGATCGGCGTGCTCGACGTGACGGGCGACCATCGCAGCTACCATCGTCACACCATGGCGCTCGCACGCATGTCGGTGCAGATGATCGAAAACCATCTGTTTTCCAGCACTTTTCAGGGCATGCTGCAAATCGCGTTTCATAGCCGCCCCGAATTTCTCGGCACGTTGATGGAAGGCATCATGGCCTTCACGGGCGATGGCCGCTTTCTCTCCGCCAATCGCAGCGCGCAGTTTCAGTTCGGCCTGCCGCTCACGAGTTTGCGCGCACACACACTTTCGTCACTGTTCGGATTACCGAGCGCGCAATTGATCGACCGTTCGCGTGCGAGTCGCGACGCGCACACAACGCTCGATCTGAACAACGGTGCAGTGGTCTGCGCGCGCGTGCGTTTGAATCGCTCGCCCATCGCCAATATGCCTGCCTTGTCGCTTCCGATGAAAGCGGCATCGAAGCCGTCCGTGCCCCTCGACAAAACATCGAAACTTGCTTCGCTCGACACCGGCGATGCAAAGGTCTCCGCCGTGATCGGCAAGGTACGCAAGGTCATCGGAAAAGACATACCGATCCTCATCACCGGCGAGACGGGCACCGGTAAGGAGTTATTGGCGCAAGCCATTCACTGCGATTCGCCGCGTCGTGCCGGGCCTTTCATCGCGGTGAACTGCGCATCGATTCCGGAGAACCTGATCGAATCGGAGCTTTTCGGCTACGAAGAAGGCGCATTCACGGGCGCAAGGCGCAAGGGCGCGGCGGGCAAGCTCATGCAAGCCAATGGCGGCACGCTCTTTCTCGACGAGATCGGCGACATGCCTTATCCACTGCAAGTGCGACTCTTGCGCGTGCTGCAGGAGCGCGTCATCGATCCTTTGGGATCCAGCAAATCGATACCGGTCGACGTCGCGATCATCTGCGCGACGCACCGCAACTTGCGCGAGATGATTGCGCAGAACCGCTTCCGCGAAGATTTGTATTACCGGCTTAATGGACTCGTGGTCAAGCTGCCGCCGTTGCGCGAGCGCACGGACCTTGCGGCCGTGATCGCCAAGATGCTCGACATGGTGGATGCCGAAGAAGCATACGGCGTGCGCCTGTCTATCGACGAAGAGGTCATGCAACTCTTCGAGCATTACCCATGGCCGGGCAATTGCCGGCAATTGGGCAATCTGCTGCGCACCGCGGCCGCCATGGTCGACGATGACGGTTGCATTCGTCGCGAACATCTTCCCGAAGACTTCTTCGACGAAGCCGTAAGCGCCGTGCCTGACGTGCCTGAGGCATGCTCAATGGCATTCGCGGCGGGACGCCTGCAGGAAGTCACGGCCTCGGTGATCGCAGCGACGCTTGCGCGTCACCGCGGCAACGTGTCCGCCGCGGCGCGCGCGCTCGGCATTTCACGCAATACGATCTATCGCAAGCTGCCCGGCTGTACACCGATGGAGCAGTGAGTTGTTGCACCCGCTGTTCCACTTCGATACACGTGTATCGCAAGGGGGCTTCGCTTAGCGAAATTGAACTGAAAGGGTCAGCCATATAAATTCGGTCCGGCTCATTGAAGGCACAAAGCTTGCGTTCCTATAATCGATTGCGAATGAATCGCGGTCATTACTCGAACCGTCAAGGAGATAGTCATGCAATGGACCACGCCGGCTTTTACCGATATGCGTTTCGGATTTGAGATTACGATGTATATCGCCACACGCTAGTTCTTCCTTAAAGACGTGCCCGGGTTCGCATTTGACGCAACCCGGGCACGCTCGTCTAAAGACCCACCGCACATGAATCGGACGAACGCGCGCGCGGACACACGCACGCGCCCGCGTTTGCGCGCGCTCTTGAAGCTGCATTGGCATGCCGATATGGGCTCGTGCGAGATCGTGCATGCGGGCGGCTCTATCGAATTGAATCGCAGCGCAGGCGAGATACTCGCCCGTTGCGATGGCACGCGCGCGCTGGACGACATCATCGGCGAACTCGAAGCGCGCTTCGGCACCTCGGGTCTGGCTGTCGATGTCTATCGCTTTATCGATGAAGCGCGTCGTCTCGGCTGGCTCGACTAAGCATCGCTCGAATCGGCACTGTCACATCGGGCAACACGCGAACGTCTCACTGCTCCACGATGCAACACACATGAACATAAGCCGCGCGGCGCGGCAATGCATCGTCGTTCGAGCAATACCCGCATGCAGCAAGGCATGCGAGCGCATGAATCGGCAATGGCACGTGACTTGCCTTGATCAGCGCGCAACCGTTTCGCATGCCTATATAGAAATTCCAGGAGACAACAATGAAGACACGCTTGAGTCCCGCCATGCGCATTGCCGCCATCGCCGCAGGCGCCGCCGCGTTCGGCTTCGCTTCGCAACAGACAGTCGCCGCCGACACCGCACCCTCGCAATATCCGGACGTCAGTTATGAACGTCTTACGAGCGCGCAGGATGATCCAGGCTGGCTCACTTATTACCGCACCTATAACGGCCATGGTCATTCGCCGCTCAAGCAGATCGACACGAGCAACGTAAAGAGCCTTAAGCAAACGTGGAGCTATAAGTTCCCCGCCGATCTTCAGCAAGGCTTCGAAGCAACGCCTATCGTCAACGGACGATTTCTCTTTGTGACGACGCCAAAGGACAACGTCTATGCATTCGATGCCGCAACCGGCAAACAGCTCTGGAAATACGAACCCAAGCTCGGTGCAGAATCGTTCAAGACGGCGTGTTGCGATGTGGTCAATCGCGGCGTCGCGCTCTATGGCAAGAATGTCTATGTGGCGATGTTGAACGGCGAAGTCGCCGCGCTCGATGCGCAAACCGGCGCCCTCATCTGGAAGAAAGCGATGTTCGAACCGGGCGTGGGCTATGCGTTCTCGCTTGCGCCCCTCGCGCTCGATGGCGCGATCGTCGTCGGCAGTTCCGGTGGCGAGTACGGCGCGCGCGGCTTTATCGCCGCACTGGATCCCGCCGATGGCAAGGTGCTCTGGAAACGCTATACGGTGCCCGGTGCGAAAGAACCCGGTGGAAATACCTGGCCTGACGGCATGCAGGAACACGGCGGCGCGCCCGCGTGGCTCACCGGTACATACGACGCTGCAAGCAAGACACTTTACTGGGGCGTGGGCAATCCGGGGCCATGGCTCGCGGATTTGCGCCCGGGCGATAACCTCTATTCCGATTCATTGCTTGCACTCGACCCCAAGACGGGCGATCTCAAATGGCACTATCAATACACGTCGCATGACACATGGGACTATGACGGAGTCAACACGCCCGTGCTTGCGAACATCAAGTACGAAGGCAAGGAATACGACGCCATTCTTCATGCGGACCGTAACGGCTTTTTCCATGCGATCGATCGCAGCAACGGCAAGCTGATCTATGCGCGCCCCTTCGTCACCGCGACATCGGTGACGGGCTATACCCCGGATGGCAAGCCGGTGCAGGACGCGTCGAAGTATCCGAAGGCCGGTACGACCATCGAAACGTGCCCGAGCTTTCTGGGCGGCAAGAACTGGTGGTCCGTTTCATACGATCCGCAAAAGCATCTCGCGATCGTGCCGGCCTTGCATGCGTGCATGTCGCTATCAGGAAAATCGGTGAATTACATGGAAGGCCTGCCTTATCTCGGCGAAGGCTTCGAGATCAAGCCCGAGCCCAACAGCAAGGGATACGGCGAGTTGCAAGCGATCGACGTCGATACGGGCAAGAAGGTCTGGAGCCACTGGAGCAAGCTGCCCTGGAACGGCGGTGTAGCGACAACTGCAGGTGGTCTCGCGTTTAGCGGCTCGCTCGACGGTCATCTCTATGCCTTCGACGAAGCGACCGGAAAAGTCCTGTGGCAAAGCCCCAAGCTTGCGAGCGGCATCATCGCGCAGCCATCGGTCTATGAGATCGACGGCAAGGAATACGTTGCGGTGCTTGCAGGTTATGGCGGCGCAAACCCGATCTGGGGCGGCCCGATGGCGAAGGCGGCAGACAAGGTGCCGCGCGGCGGCACGCTTTACGTGTTCGCGCTCAATCGCACCTAGGCCGCGCTTAAGCGTCGTTATTCAAATGATCTGACTAAGACGACGAGCGCGCTTCATTGCGCGCTCGCGGTTCTCATCGATTTCATCGGACGTACAGACATGAATCAATTCCTTAACCGCATTCGCGCCGTGAGCATGCTTGCCGCATGCATCGCGCTGACGCCGTCGCCTTCGGATGCAGCCGTGAAGATTTGCACCTTTCCCGGCAGTCCGTCCGCGGCGCTTGACCGCGCCGTTGCGCATGCCGCTTTCGCTCAAGCCAACATGGTTGCGACGTTCGTCGAACATGGTATTGGCGAAGGCGATGACGACGGCGTGTCACTCCGCGAACTCGACAAGACCCTTGCACGCGACTGCGATGTCATCGCGGGCTTTCCGCGTTCCTCCGTCGCCGACGCATCTGGCGGCAAGATGCGTTTCTCGCGCGGCTATCTGCGAGCAGGCTATGTCAGCATCGAAACGCCCGGCGCCGATTTGAGAGACGCGGCTAAGCGCACCGTCGCCGCAATGTACGCGAGTCCCGCGCAATTGATCGCCGTGCAACAACCCGACGTCACGCTCGATCTGGAAAACACGTCGGCATTGACTGTCGAAGCGGTTGCGAACGGACGTGCGCAGCGCGCAATCGTGTGGTATCCCGCCGTGGTTGCGTATCGTATCGCGCATCCGGAGCGTGACTTCAGCGTTGCGCACGCGAATTCGCCGTATGCGGACTGGCACCTGACTTTTGCTTTCGGGCCTAAGAGCGAAGCTTTGCGTCCTCGCATCGATGATGCGCTCATCGCTTTGACTAAGAATGGCCGCTTGCACGAGCTGACTAAGCAATGGGCGCTGCCTCCTGAAACCGCATCCGCGCGCTATCTCGACATGCCTTCGACCGCATCGTTCGTGCGCCAGAACATCATGCTCGCGGATGCAAACGTGTCGCGCGCAGGCCGCATCATCAAGGTAGCGAATGAAGGCGGCGTTAGCATCGAACCGCCGACTTTCGAACAGGCGCAAACGTCGCACGGTAAAACGCTTTATGCGAGCTCTTGCGCAAAATGCCATGGCGCGCAGCTTCAGGGCGTAACCGCGCCTGCATTGCAAGGACCGGCCTTCGCACCGGCGGCCAACTCGCATCTGACCGTAGGCGGCATCTTCGGCTATATGGCGACGAACATGCCCGCCGATCGTCCCGGCAAAATGAAGGATCAGGATTATGCGGACATCATGGCTTTCCTGCTCATGTCGAACGGCTATAAACCGGGCGGTGCAAAGATGACCGCCAACAGCGCCCGTTCCTCAAAGTTGCCGCTCAATGCCGGACCTGCACATTAACGCTAGAGCGCACCGGACAACTCGCTTGTGCGATCTTGAATACGTCACAATGTGACATATAATCAAGATGTCCCTTGTGGCGAGTAATTAGCCGCAGCGCGACGCAATACACAAGTCGAGCCGGCTCGCGCCGGTGGGAGGCCAGCGTCATGCTCATCAATAACGAGTTTGAGATCGGCTATCTTGTCGTGGTTTTCGCCTTGCTCGGCGTTATCGTCATCGGCGCGCTGCTCACGGCGCTGCATCTGGATCGCTGGCATCCGAAGCTCGTCAGCGCGGTCATTGGTGCGTTGCTCGGGCTTGCGTTGATCGAAGCGGTGCCGATTCTCACCTGACACACCCTGACGCTTCGTCAGCCTTCGGCTTGTCGCGATACAAGGGCAGCAACTCATCCGGCTTAAAGCGGGCGGGTTGCTGCCTTTTTCCTTTTTTCTCTCGCTTACTCTGCATCACGCACCGTGCGCGACATTGGCATAATGCAGCACGACCGCGCGCTTAAGCGCCGGGTCGTTGCGGCATATCCAATTTGCCATCGACACTGAGCGCATGACAGCGATATCACATCCTAAGCGCAAGCTGCGCGCATTCTTCGGCGCACCCGAAGCAAGACGCCTCATACGCACGCTGATGAGTTGCGCGATCAGCTATGCCGCCGCGCGTCTCGCAGCCCTTCCCGAAGGCTATTGGGCGTTGATCACGACACTCGTCATCGTGACGCAGCCGAGCCTCACACAAGCCGTCGATACGGCACGCGATCAGATCATTGGCGCATGCATCGGAGCGGTTGTGGGCGTGCTTGGCATCGTCGCGATGGAGCGTGGCGCGCCGCCGCTCGCAGTCTTTACCGTGGCGCTATTGCCGCTCGCCGCACTCAGCGCCAAGCGTCCGGCATTCAGGCTCGCGTGCGTCACGCTCGTAATCGTCGTACTGATTCCCGCCGGGCCCGGCTTGCCGTTCGAGCGCCCGTTGCATCGCGTGCTGGAGATATTGATCGGTGCAGCATCGGCGTTCGTGGTGTCTGCGGTATGGCCCAATCGTGCGATCAAGGCTGCGCATCGCAGTGTTGCCAATACGTTGATGACGCTCGGTCAACTTATCGGTTTATATCTGTCAGGCGAGCAGGATGAAGCACGCGCGATGCGTCTCGAAGCGCGAAGCATGGATGCACAGAAAGCACTCGACGATGCATTGAAGGAAGCCGAACGCGAGCACATCATCGTGCTTGTGCAGAATCGCCGCTCGGATGCCATCGACAAGGCCGCGCCATTCCTGCGTCGCCTGCACAGCGATGCGCTCTTTCTCGCGAAGGCGGTATCGCGTCTCGACAGCGAGACGTGCGCGTCCCGGCTCGGCGATACGGGACGCACGCTGCAAGCGCTCTTCGAAACGCTCGCAAGCGTGCTTGCTTCGACGCGTCAGGATGAAGCGAAACTCGCGCATGTACGCGCATCCGTGAACCAGTTAAAGCACACGTTGAGCATGCATGAGCCGAGCCATGGCGCACAGGAAGTGGCGCAGTTCGTCGTCGGTCTGATCGTTGCCGATGTCGATGCGCTCGTTTCGACGATCTATCCGCCCAAGGAACAAAGCGCTTAACGCGACATTCCGCGCGCGTCGATCGGCCAGATGTCCGCGACGCGCTCGCCTCGGTAGCACACGTACTCGTCGTATAGATTCACCGTCGGATCGCAATGCCCTGGCGGAAGAAGCAGCCGCTTGCCGACGAGTGCCGCGACGTCTTCTTGCGGCTTGCTTTGCGCGCGCAACATGCCGTGCTCGTCGTTTGCAGCGACATAACTCAATTCGGCTTCGGTTCCTGCGTCGATCCATATCGCGCTGCGCGGCAAGCCCGAATCCACCGCGAGTCCCTTCAGGCCGACATCGCACACGGCCATGCCGGGACGCGTCGCGCTCATCACCGTCGAGAGCACGAAAAGGCTGTGACGCCAGCGAAGTTCGCCGTCCCAGCCGAGGCCGCCGTAGTCGCCATCCATGAACAGGTAGGAGCCGGGTTGCAGCTCGTTATAGACGCCGCTCGCGGCATCGAACTCGACTGTGCCGGTGCCGCCGCCCGTCACGATTGCGCAACGCACGCCGCGCGTATCGAGCGCTTGCACGTAGTGCGCGGTGATCTCCGCTGCATGCGCTGCCGCGGTCTTGCGTGCGTCCCAGTCGGCGACGTGTTGAATGCCGCCGTGATAGGCCTGAATGCCCGTGAACTTCAGCGCATCGTGTGCGGCGATTTCGTCGACGAGCGCGAAAAGTGCATCTACGCTCGTCACGCCGCAGCGATGCTGCCCTGCATCGATCTCCGGCAGCACGTCGAGCGTCACGCTGGCGCGCGCGGCAGCTTCGCCCAATGCACGTACTTGGGTAAGCGCGTCGACGCACACCGAAAGCCGCGTATGCGATGCAAGTTCGACGGCCATTGCGATCTTGTCGGCGCCGACGAATTCATTGCTGACGTGAATACTCGCGATGCCGGCCGCCGCGAACGGATACGCCTCGGAAAGCTTCTGGCAACACACGCCGGCCGCGCCCGCCGCAATCTGACGCTTCGCGATCTCACTGGACTTGTGCGCCTTCGCGTGCGGACGCAACGCGACACCATGACGCGCGGCGAACGCCGCCATCGCGGTGAGATTGGCGTCGAAGGCGTCGAGGTCGATCAGCAGCGAAGGCGTCCCGACCGATGTCAGCGGGTCGCCCACACGGGCGGCAGGTGGCGGTGCAAGCGTCATGGCGAATGGTGAAGTGGTGTCGGTAAAGTGGCGTCAATTCTGGATCATAGCGTGGCATTCTGCATGATGAATGCATAACGCAAAATGCCAGCGCCGCAGCCTTATGCCGGCACTTCCGTTTCGAGAATCGCGCCTTCTTCCTTGAGCGCCTGAATGCGCGTCTCGTCGAAACCATATTCGCCGAGCACTTCGCTCGTATGCTGTCCGAGCAGCGGCGCGGGACGCGAAGCGCTGGTGCAGCCGTCGGAGAAATGGATCGGCAAGCCGATTCCGCGCATCGGGCCCGCAAGCGGATGCCCGGTCTCGACAATCATTCCCCGCGCGATCGCCTGCTCATGCGTCGCCGCTTCCGGCACGCCCAGCACCGCGCCACTCGGCAGGCCGATCTCGTCGAAACGGGCGAGCCAATCGTCGGTGGTGCGTTCCATCAGCCGCGAAGTCAGGATCTCCACCAGCGCCTCGCGATGCTTGAGGCGACCCGCGTTGGTCTTGAAGCGCTCGTCGTCAGCGAGACCGGGAATGTTCAACACGCCGACGAGACGCTCGTAATTGCTCTGGTTCGCCGCGCCGATGTTCACCCAGCCGTCGCGCGTGCGAAACGCCTGATACGGCGCGCTCGTCGGATTGGCCGAGCCGGCTTTCGGCAGCACAGTGCCATCCGCGAAGTAGTTGGCGAAGGCCCAGTACATCTGCTGCAAGCCGGCCTCGAACAGCGACGTATCGACCATCTGACCAAGACCCGTGACCTGCTTGCTCGCGTAAGCCGCGCTGATGCCGAGCGCCGCGAGAATGCCCGCGTTGATATCGGTGACGGGCGAGCCTGCCTTGATCGGCGCCTGCCCCGGTTCGCCCGTCATGCTCATCAGGCCGCTCAAGCCTTGCGCGATCAGATCGAAGCCGCCCTTGTCGGCCATCGGTCCGCTGCGGCCATAACCGGAAATCGCGCAATAGATCAGGCCGGGATTGACCGCCTTGAGCGATTCGTAACCCATGCCGAGTTTCTCCATTGTGCCGCGCCGATAGTTCTCGGTCACGACGTCAGCGCTCGTAAGCATCTTCCTGAGCACTTCCTTGCCGCCCGCGGTCTTGAGATCGAGCGCGATGCCACGCTTGTTACGGTTCACGATCATGAAGGACGCCGACTCGCCGCTCGCGAGAATCGGCGCGAAACGCCGGCAATCGTCGCCAAGCGGAATCCTCTCGACCTTGATGACATCGGCGCCCATGTCTGCGAGCATCATCCCGCAGATCGGCCCCGACATGATGTGTGCGAGCTCGATCACGCGCATGCCCGCGAGCGGTCCCGCGCCCGGCGCGGTCTCCCGGTTCGTGTCTGCCATGGTTCAACGTCCCTTGAATTGCGGTTTGACCTTGTCGAGAAAGGCCTGATAGCCGCTGCGGAAGTCCTCGGTGCCGAAGCAGGCGAAGCCTTCATCGCGCTCCTCGTCCGTGAGCGGCGCAGGGTCCATCACGCGGCGCACGAAGCGCTTATGCCAGCGCGCGACGAGCGGCGCGCCATCCGCGATCCGACGCGCGGTTTCATAGGCATGCGACGTCACTTCGCCGTCCGCGACGACGCGCGTGACGAGCCCTTTCGCAAGCGCTTCCCGCGCGTCGAAAATACGGCCTTCGAGAAGAATTTCGAGCGCCACGGCTGGCCCCGCGAGTCGGACGAGACCTTCCATCTCCGCATGCGCCATCACGAGACCCAGGTTCTTGATGGGCACGCCGAAGCGGCTCGATTCCCCGCAGATGCGCAGATCGCACATCGCCGCGATCTCCAGGCCGCCGCCGACGCAGATGCCGTGAATCATCGCGACGATCGGATGGCGGCACTCGCATAATGCATTCAAAGTACGATGCATGATCGCGCCGTACTCCCGCGCCTGTTCCGCATTCGAGCGATCGGTGCGGAACTCGCCGATGTCGTTGCCCGGCGAAAACGCCTTTTCGCCCGCGCCGCGCAGAACGATGCAGCGCAACGAGTCGTCGCGAGACAATGTCTCGATGGTCTCGCCCAGCGAGCGCCACAGCGGCTTGGTCATCGCGTTGAGCTTCTCGGGCCGGTCGATCACGACTGTCGCGATATCGTCCGCGCGCTCGATCAGGATGGATGGTTCCGCCACATCGCCTCCTTTGATTTTGAATGCTGCATGCGTTGTTCAATCTGGTTCAATGCATGCAAAATGCATCGAACCAGAATAATCACTCCGTCGACGTCAGACGAACTTGCGTACCCGCGCTGCGTCCGCGTTGTCGTCTTCTGCGCTGAGCACGCGATCGGGCCGCATCGTGAACGAGAGGATGATGCCCACCGCCATCAGCACCATCGACACGGTGAAAGGTAAGTTCCAGTTACCGGTGCGGTCGATGAGCCAGCCGCCCACGACCGGACTGATGATCGCCGCGAGCGCGGAACCTGAATTCATAATGCCGGCGGCGGTGCCCGAGTGCTTCGGCGCGATATCCATCGGCACGGACCACATCGGGCCGATCGTCATTTCGTTGAAGAAGAAGCCGGCCGAAAGGCACAGCGCCGCGAGCGTGATCGAGATGTCCGAGACGAACATGATCGGCGCGAGCGATAGCAGCGTCAGGAACATGCACACGCCGACCATCAGGTTGCGCGCGAGACGCACGTTGCCGCTCTTTCTCAGGATGCGGTCGGTGACCGAACCGCCGAGCCAGTCGCCGAGCACACCCGCGAAGAACACGCCTGAAGCGAACAGCGCGGACTTGCCGAGTTGCATGTGATAGCTGTGCAAAAAGTATTGCGGAATCCAGCCGAGGAACAGCCACAGCACCCAGCCATAGCAGAAGTACACCGCGGTAACGGGCGCCATGCGGCCCAGCAACGTGCGCCACGGCACCGGCGCGCGTTCCTTCACGCCCGAATAAGAGGCGAGCGTCGCGCATTCGGAGTCGGTGATGCGCGGATGGTCGCGCGGGTTATCGCGGAAATAGAAGACCCATGCGAGCGCCCACACGAAGCTGATGACGCCCGTGATGAGAAACGCGCCGCGCCAGCTCGTCGCGACCATCAGCCAGACGATGAGCGGCGGCGCAACCGCATTCCCGATTCGGGATGCTGCATGCGTAATACCTTGTGCAAAGCCGCGTTGATCGGCGGGCATCCAGTTGGACATCGCGCGGGTCGCGGTCGGGAAGGTCGCGCCTTCGCCCAGGCCGAGCAGCAGACGCGCCACGATCAGCGACGCAAAGCCGCCCGCGAGTCCGGTCAGCACCGTGGCGCCCGCCCAGATGATCGCGCACAGCGTCAGCGTGCGGCGCGGCCCGAAGCGGTCGCCGACCCATCCGCCGATGATCTGAAAGACGAGGTACGGATACGCGAATGCGGAAAACACGAAACCGACTTGTGTATGCGAGAGACCCAGCTCCGCGCCGAACTGGCTTGCTGCGGTACTGACATTGACCCGGTCGATATAGGTGATGAAATACATCGCGCATAGCAGCAGCAATACGCGGGTCGTGGCTCGACGGAACATCATCGTCTCCTTGGATAGCCGCGTGCATGCGCCTGGCGCCTTCGTCGTTCGAAGGCGCCACATGGCGTGGCACGCGGAACTTCGCTTGGGGTATGTCGGATGAGAACGCTTGATCGACCTGCGTCCGCCTATTGCGTGCGTCGGCGCAACTTGCGAATGCGGGGTTTGCGCGGTGATGTCATGGCTTGTCTCCTGAGCGCGGCTCGTCACGGTCCGCTGTCATGCTTCGATGAATGAATCGGTCGTCAGTTTTTTGCGTCGAGCGACATCGCCAGCACGCGGGCGACATGTAGTGCCTCGCGTTGCGCACCATCCGCGATCTGGTGACGACAACTCGTGCCATCCGCGACGATCATTGCATCGCTCGCGGCACGCACCGCAGGCAAGAGCGACAACTCCGCCATCGCCTGCGACGCTTCGTAATGCTCGGCCTCGTAGCCGAAACTTCCCGCCATGCCGCAGCATGACGATTCGATCGTCTTCACTTCGAGTCCCGGAATCCAGCCGAGTACTTGCTCGATGGGACGCACCGCATCGAATGCCTTTTGATGACAGTGTCCGTGCAACAGCGCATTCGATGTGCCGAGAGGTCCGAGCTTCAAATGCAATCGCCCTTGCGCATGTTCACGCACGAGGAATTCCTCGAACAGGAACGATGCGTCCGCGAGCTTGCGAGCCGCTTCGCCATAGCCGTAGGCTAGAAACTCATCGCGCAGCGAAAGCAGGCACGACGGCTCCAGCCCAACGATCGCGACGCCGCGCTCAACGTAAGGCAAAAGGGCATCGAGCGTGCGGCGTGCTTCTTCCTTCGCTTCGTCGACGAGACCCGCAGCCAGGAACGTGCGTCCGCAACATAACGGCCGCTCTTCCCCATTCACGTTCAGGCGGACCGCATAGCCGGCCGCTTCGAGCACGCGCTTCGCAGCCCGCGCGTTTTCCGGCTCCATGTAGTTATTGAAGGTATCGACGAACAACAGGACTTCGTTAGTTGCAGATGCAACTTGTGTGCTTAACGCGTTCGCAAGAAAGGACTTCGTGAAGCGCGGAAAGCCGCGTTGCGGCGCGATGCCGAGCTTTGTCTTGAGCCAGCGCGAGGCGGCCGGCATGGTCTTGTCGAGCGCGTTGGCCAGCACCGGCATGCGGCTAGCAAACGGCGCGTAACGCGGCAAATACGCGATCAGGCGTTCACGCATGCGCACACCATGACGCGTAGTCCATGCAGAACGCGCCTCGATCTTGATGCGCGCCATATCGACGCCCGTCGGGCAATCGCGCTTGCAGCCCTTGCACGACACACACAGGTCGAGCACGTCCTTTACGTCCTGGCTCGCGAGACCGTCCTCACCCAATTGCCCCGAGAGCGCAAGCCTCAATGTGTTGGCGCGGCCGCGCGTGACATGCTGCTCGTCCTTCGTAATGCGGTAGCTCGGGCACATCGTGCCTGCATCGAACTTGCGGCAATGGCCATTGTTGTTGCACATCTCGACCGCTTTCGCGAGGCCGCCCGCAAGATCGCCACCCGATCCCGGCGCGCGCTCTTCGCCAGTCAACGGATCGCGCGTGACGTTCCATGCGGACCAGTCGAGCGCGGGTTCGAGCGCGTGCTCACGATACGTCGGCGGAAAGCGGAAGTTCGCTACATCGTCCATTTTCGGCGGCGCAACGATGCGATCCGGGCTCAGGCGATTCTCGGGATCGAACAGCCGCTTGATGCCGCTGAACGCCTCGTTGATGCGCGGGCCGTATTGCCATGCGACCCATTCGCCGCGACACAGGCCGTCGCCGTGCTCGCCCGAATAGGCGCCCTTGTATTCGCGCACCATCGCCGCGGCCTCTTCGGCGATCGCGCGCATCTTGACGGCCCCATCGCGGCGCATGTCGAGAATCGGCCGCACATGCAGCGTGCCTACGCTTGCATGCGCATACCATGTGCCTTCCGTGTCGTGCTTCCTGAAGACATCGGTCAGGCGCGCCGTATAGTCCGCGAGATGCTCGAGCGGCACCGCGCAATCCTCGATGAACGAGACGGGCTTGCCGTCGCCCTTCATGCTCATCATGATGTTCAGGCCCGCCTTGCGCACTTCCCACAGCGCCTTCTGCGCGCCGGCTTCGGGCATCTGCACGACCGAATCGGGCAAGCCGAGATCGCTCATCAATTCGACGAGTTGCGCAAGCTTCGCCACTTGCGTATCGCGATCGGCGCCGGCGAACTCGACGAGCAACACCGCTTGCGGCGACCCGACCAACGCCTTCTCGATCACGGGCCGAAACGCCGGGTTGGACATCGCGAGATCGATCATCGTGCGATCGACGAGTTCAACCGCAACAGGTCCGAGCTTCACGATGTGCTGCGTCATGTCCATCGCGGCATAGAAGCTCGCGAAGTTGACCACGCCGAGCATTTTGTGCGCGGGCAGCGGCGCGAGCTTCAACGTCAACTGACGGCTGAATGCGAGCGTACCCTCCGAGCCGACCAACAGATTCGCGAGATTAGGCTCGCCGCTTTCGCTGAATGCGAGCGGGCTCTGGCAGTCGAACAGATCGAGGTTATAGCCCGCTACGCGGCGCAGCACTTTCGGAATGCGTTCGCGCAATTCATCCCGCTCGCGCAGCGCGATGCCACGCACGCCATCGACGAGATCGCGCGTGCGTGTATCGTGCGCCATGCCCAACAGCTTGCCGAAGCGTGCCTCGTGTCCGTCGGCGAGAATCGCGTCGATGGCCTCGACGTTGTGCACCATGATCCCGTATTCCATCGAACGCGAGCCGCACGAGTTGTTGCCGGCCATGCCGCCGATCGTGCATTGCGCGCTCGTGGATACGTCGACGGGAAACCACAGGCCATGCGGCTTCAGCCACGCATTCAGATGATCAAGCACGACGCCCGGCTCGACCGTGACCGTGCGCGCTTCCTTGTCGAAGTGGACGATGTTGTTGAGCCACTTCGTCGTATCGATGACGAGCGCCTCGCCTACCGTTTGCCCGCACTGGCTCGTGCCCGCACCGCGCGCCAGCACGCTCGCGTGTTGGTCGGCCGCGATCTGCAATGCGAGCCGCAAGTCCGCCTGATCCTTCGGCACGACGACGCCGAGCGGCACGATCTGATAGATCGACGCATCGGTGGCATAGCGCCCGCGCGACGCGCGATCGAACAGCACGTCGCCCTTCAGCTCGCGTTGCAGACGCGCCTGTAGCGGCGTCGGCGCAGACGCGAGCCGCGCGCGTGCCGACGCAGGCATCAGATGGATCGGCTTGACGAGCGGTTCGGTGGGAGAGTTGAGCATCTTCGCTGTGCCTGAGTGCCGGAGCGTTTGAATGCGTAATGCGTTATGCGAAATGCAATTCGACGGGCGGCAAGCCCGCGATCGTGCCGACCACATGTCCGGGCGTGTCTGGAAACGCGATGCCGGTGTACGAGCCCGCCGTGATCACCGTTCCGCGTTCGACCGCGAAGCCATGCGACACGCTGTGATTCACCGTCCACGCGAGCAGGCGGCGCGGGTCGCCCGCCGGGTTGGCCGGCGTCGCATGAAAGAGCGGCACGCCGTTTGACGTGAAGGTCATCGCGGGCGCGACGAACGGAAACGCCGCGTCGTAGGGCACGCCTTCGCCGACGATCAACGCGCCGTGGTTCTGCAAGTCCGCGAGCTGCCAAGGCTTCTCGATATCGGGCCACGCGGCGAAGCGGCTCGCCACCACTTCGATCGACGCATGCACGGACTCGATCGCGTCAAGCACCGCTGCATCGTCGTACGGGCCTCTGTTCGGCTCGAAACGCCGGCCGAGCGTGAACGCCACTTCGAGTTCGAGGCCTGCCCGGCCAAAGGCGTCCATCGCGAGATGCGCACCGGAGCGATGCACGCCGTCCGCGGGAAGCAACGCGCCTTGAATCGGCCCGTCGGATGATTTGGCGCCGACCTTCCAGCCGCCGATGTTCACGCCGATCAGGCGCAGCGTCTCGGCCTGCACGGCATAGGCTTCGTCGGCGTTCGACGGGCGCGCACCTTCCGGCAGCGTATCCAGCTTCGCGCGATGCGCCCGCGCCTCGACGAAGAGCCGCGCAAGCGCACCGGCGTCGAACGCGGCGCTCATGCAGCCGCCTTCAACGAGGTCTTCGCGACGTGCTTCGTCAGATAGTCCATCGCCGCCGTGACGCCGCTGCCCTTCAATTCGACGCCCGCGAGCGTCAACCCCATCTCGCAGCCGGACAGCGCGGCCATCAGCGTGAGGTCGTTGCAATCGCCGAGATGGCCGATGCGGAACATGCGCCCCTTCACCTTGCCGAGCCCCGTGCCGAGCGACAGATCGAAATGTTCGTAGATGAGCTTGCGCACCGCATCGGCATCGACGCCTTCGGGCGTCATCACGCCCGTCAGCACCGGCGAATAGACGGCGGGATCCGCGCACTGAATCTCGAGTCCCCATGCGCTCACCGCCGCGCGACACGCCGCCGCGAGCCGTTGATGCCGCGCGAACACGTTGTCGAGTCCTTCGCCGAGAATCATGTCGAGCGCTTCGGACAAGCCGTACAACAAGTTCGTATTCGGCGTGTAGGGCCAGTAACCCTGCTTGTTCATCTCGATGATGTCGGTCCAGTCCCAGAACGCGCGTGGCAACGTCGCGTGCTTCGACGCCTCGCGCGCCTTCTCCGACACCGCGTTGAAGCTGATTCCCGGCGGCAGCATCAGGCCTTTTTGCGAGCCCGAAATGGTCACGTCGACGCCCCATTCGTCATGCCGATAGTCGGCCGATGCGAGCCCCGAAATCGTATCGACGAGCAGCAACGCGGGATGCGCCGCCGCGTCGATGGCGCGGCGCACGGCGGCGATGTCCGACGTGACACCCGTCGACGTTTCGTTATGCACGACGCAGACCGCCTTGATCGCACGATGCGAGTCCTCGCGCAGACGCTTCTCGATGAGGTCGGCCTGCACGCCGCGCCGCCATCCTTCGATGCCCGGCAATCCCAGAAACTCGGGCTTGAGGCCCAGGTTCTCCGCCATCTTCTTCCATAGCGCCGCGAAGTGGCCGGTCTCGTACATGAGGACCGCATCGCCCGCGTTCAGCGTGTTGCACAGCGCCGCTTCCCACGCGCCCGTGCCCGATGCCGGATAGATCACCACGGGCTGGTTCGTCTTGAAGATCTTCTTGATGCCATCGAGCACCTTGAGCCCCAGCGCGCCGAACTCCGGACCACGATGGTCGATGGTCGGATAACTCATCGCGCGCAAGATCCGGTCGGGAACCGGGCTCGGTCCGGGGATCTGCAAAAAGTGACGGCCGGCGGGATGGAAGTCGAGCTTGAGCATGAGTTCGCGTCCTCAAATGTAATTTTGCATGCAAAATACAATAACGCAGTGATCTGGCGTCGTAAAGGAATACCTAGGCCGAATGGCCTAGGGATAACCCGCTGGCGGTTTTTTCCGCTATCGCTGCGTTAAAATTGCCGCAAACGGAATTAGAGGTATTGAATGCAAAATCCCGATTTGCCACAAACGCACGTTTCGAACGGGCTGCCGAAGGTCGAGCGGCTGCGTCTGCACGACACCGTCGTGGACCATTTGCGCGGGTTCATCGTCGAGGGTTTGCTCGCGCCTGGCGTGAAGCTCAACGAGCGCAAGCTCTGCGAGACGCTCGGGATTTCGCGCACGCCACTGCGCGAGGCGCTCAAAGTGCTGGCCGCCGAAGGGTTGATCGAGATATCGCCGAACCGGGGCGCATCGGTGTCGCAGATGAGCGAGTTCGAGATGCGCGAGATGTTCGAGTTGATGAGCGGCCTCGAAGCGTTTTCGGGCGAACTGGCGTGCGAGCGCATCACGCCGCTCGAAATCGCCGAGATCAAGGCGCTGCACTACGCGATGCTCGCGTGCCGTGCGCAGAATGATCTGTCCGGTTACTACAGCCGCAATCAGGCCATTCACGACAAGATCAACGAGGCCGCGCGCAATACGGCGCTGCGTCAGACGTACGTATCGATCAACCGGCGTCTGATGGCGCTACGCTTTCGCTCGAATTTCCAGACGCCGAAATGGGACAGCGCCATTCGCGATCACGAAGAGATGATTGAGGCGCTCGAGGCTCGCGACGGCAAGCGCATGGGCGAGATCATGCGCAAGCATCTGCTGTCCAAGCGCGACGCAGTGCTCGCTGAACGCACGTTGACGACCGTGAAAGCAACGACGCCGAGGAAGCGCGCCACCGAACGAACCGCACGCGCGACGAGCGACAACGACTAAACGAACGGTCGAGCGATTCCTCTGAAGATACGGTACGATGCGGGCCTATGGCCGTCAGAGCCTTCGTCAGAGAATTCAACCGGGGATAACGTTGACCAAGTTTAGAGTGATGTGCATCGCGCTCGGCGCGGTGCTCGTCGTTACGGGCTTCAGCTTCTATCGCTCACCGGAATTCGACGCGGCGCAGGCCTCGATGGACCGCCAGACTGTCGACTGCCTCACCCGCGAACTCACACACGACGAGAAAGTCCGCATCGCGCAGCTCACTGCGGCGCATGATCGCGAAGGACTTCGTCCCATCTATACCATCGTGCTTTCGCGCTGCATCGTGCGCTCGGATCAATGGGACCGTCGTCCGCAACTGGTCACGAGCGCGCGTCAGATTCTCTCGCAGGATGACGAGTTCAGGCAGCTCGTGAACGCGAGCACGATGGAACTCGCGCGTCGCCCCTGACGACTTCGGCGCACTCACGCCGTCAATCCGCTTCCTTCTCCAAGCTGCACCTGAGCACGGGTGCTGGCAGCATGCGCGCTCAATACGGCGATCTCATGCTGCGCATAGTGCTTGATGGGCATGACGGCGGCGAGCGAGGCGGTCAGGACAATGGCGACGATGCTGATCGTGATGGCGTTCATGTTCGGCTCCTTGATTCGGTTCATGTGACTCGTTGGCTGGCGGCGTCATGCGCTGCCTTTGAGAAACATTGTGGTCGCCGAGAGTTAGCCAAAAATGAGCGCGGGCTTGTCACGGTAAGATCGGCACTCAGGCGGCACTCAAGCAGCATTCAAGCGCCCATCCACGCGTTGGCATTCAAAATGCATTCGACAATAAACAATTCTTACGCCACTTTCGAACTGCCCTTCAAGCGGCCCTTCGACTGGACGCGCATGCTGAAATTCATCGGCGGACGCGCGTCGGCGGGCGTGGAATCGGTCGAAGACAACGTGTATCGGCGGGCGATCGAATGGCATGGCGACGAAGGCACCGTCGAAGTCAGACCGCATGAGCGAAGACACCGGCTCGTCGTGACCGTCGACGGTGCCGCAGCTCGTCATGCGGAAGCACTCGCGGCGCCGCTCGCGCGCATGTTCGACTTGCATGTCGATCCGCGCGAGATCGCCCGCTGCCTCTCCGACGACCCGATACTGGCGCCGCTTGTCGCGGCCGCGCCCGGTTTGCGCGTGCCGGGCGCGTGGTCCGGCTTCGAACTCGTGGTGCGGACAATCGTCGGGCAGCAGGTGAGCGTGAAAGGCGCCTCGACGATCATGAACCGCATCGTGCAGCGCGCCGGCAAGCGCATCGAGGGTCATCCGCACGAAGGCACCGCGTGGCGCTTTCCCACGCCCGCCGAACTCGCCGCAGCCGATCTGGACAAGATCGGCATGCCGACGAAGCGCACCGAGACCGTGCAGCGGATCGCGCAAGCGGTCGCGACGGGCGCCCTGCCGCTCGATACACCCGGCGCCGATGCCGAACAGCTCAAGCGCGACCTGCTCGCGATGCCCGGCATCGGTCCGTGGACTGTCGGCTATGTGTCGATGCGAGCCTTACGCGACCCCGACGCCTGGCCCGACGCCGATCTCGTGCTCATGCAGGCGCTCGCCCGGCGCGACCCTTCGCTCTTGAAGCCCGCCCAGCAACGCGCGCGCACCGAACGCTGGCGCCCGTGGCGCGCCTACGCGGCAATGCATCTGTGGAACGGCGTCGCGATGGAAACAGGGCTCGCGCGCGGCGGCTGAAGTTGCGTTCTGAGATTGCATTCATTCGACTGTCAGCGCAGTTTGCATTCGGTATCACGCATGCAAAATGCCGCCCGCACGGACAGCCGCATACATCGCGGTCACCGATTCGCTCTCTTGTCTTAAAAATAGACTAATCTGCATCGAGCAGCCGAAGCCGCCGATCTCGCCGCTGCCGATTGAGAGCACGCGCGCGGCGCAACGGTCGGGACACGAAGAAGCGCTATCGAAACGCCACCGGGAGACGCACATGACCGCCTCATCCCTCGATTCGGAAGGCCTAAGTGGCACACGGGCCGCGTCGCAGGCATCGTCTGCCGCACCCTTGCCCGAATTGCCGATCGCGCCACGCGTGCAGAAGATCGTCGTCGCGATACACGGCATCGGCAATCAGTTGCACAGCGACACCGTGCGCTCCGTGGCGAGCCAGTTCGGCGCGCGCTATGACCCGCCGCTGCCCGTCATGCCGCTCGGCTATTTCGATATCGCGGGCGTCGGCGAAGTGGATGTACGCCAACTCGATCTGCCGTCCGGCGGGCCGTACACGCCCGAGCAGCGCGATTTTTATTCGGCGCTCGGCTTCGCCGAAGTGTATTGGGCCGACATCCCTCGCGAAGTCGTCAAGCAAGACGACACGCTCGAAGAAAGCAAGGCCTGGGGTCTCTCCATCGTGAGCCGCGCGCAGTCGACCTATATGCTCAACGTCGACGAACGCAGTCTCGAACCGGCCGATTTTTCTCTGGCAGCGGGTGTGGTGGAAGAGGTCGTCGAGACCGTCGCCGTCATGCAGAGCCTGCTCGCGGTCGCCGAGAAAGCCGGCATCTTCAAGTTCGATCTCGCGCCCATGTTGCGCGATTACGTCGGCGACGTGCAGCTCGTCGCGGACTTCAAACAGCATCGCGACACGATCGTGTTTCGCTTTCATCGCGTGATGGAGCGCCTCGTCGCGCTCGTCACCGCGCGTTGCCAATGCGCGCCCGAGGTTTATATCGTCGCTCACAGCGAAGGGACCGTGATCAGTTTTCTCGGCATCCTGCAGGCGCTGTCGGCATCGACAGTACGTGACCCCCGGGATGGCAAGCAAGTCATCAGCACCGACTGGGTGCAAAGTCTGCGCGGCTTCATGACGATCGGCTCGCCCATCGACAAGCACATTCTTCTGTGGCCGAAGCTATGGGAAGACATGACGCTCAAAAGCGAAATGCAGGGCGAGTCCGTCACGCAAGTCGAGCGTCCCGGCGGCGCGGTCACGCTGCCCTCGCGTATCAAGTGGCGCAACTATTACGACTTCGGCGACCCCGTCGGCTTCGCGCTCGACACAGCGCGTGCGTATCTGGATCATCGCGGTTGCCGGGCGTTCGAGTTCGAGCCTGCACACGACATCGGCTTCTCGCGCTATTGGTTGCCGGGCAAGGCGCACACCGACTACTGGACCGATGCCGAAGTCTTCGGCCATTTCATCGAGAACGTCGTACTTGGCAAAAATGCTGCAAAAGCCCCTGGAAACAGGCACTTTCGCGGCATCGTCAGCGCGGCGATTCCTTATCTGCTCAGCTTCGCGCTTCATCTTGCTGCCGTGTTCTTCATCTACAAAGCGGTTACGGCCTCGTCCGATACGGGCGAGGGCGGATCGAGCAATACCCCCGAGTTCATCTTTCTCACGCGCTCGGTTTTTGCGCTTGCCTGCTTGCTGATGGGGACCACGGTCGCCGCGCGCATTCCACGACTCGTCAAGGCGCGTGGTATGCGGCGCACGAGCGCATGGCTGCGATGGCGCGTCGTCGCACTCGCGGCTTTCGCAGCGGGCGCGCTGCTGTTCTGGTTCGTGCTCGTGAGTGGCGTGGCCGCATTTCTTGCGAGCCCGTTTGCCGATATCCTGCATCGCGATCAAGCCGATCCTGTCGTCGGCAAAGCGGTCTTCGTTCTTGCCGGACTCGTATGTGCACTGAGCGGCTGGCTCGTGCCGCGCAAGCCACGCGTGGGCAGGCGCCTTCTCGTCGCGCTCGGCGCGTTGATGATGATGCTGATCGTCGGCGTGAGGTTATGGGGCGATCTGGCCGGCAAGCCGCTGTGGCCCGTTGTGCTCGGTGGCCTCTTCTTTCTCTATGCGTGGTGGCTTGCGATTCTGATTTTCGATCTCGCCTTCGTATGGCATCGCTATGTGCGCAATTCGGTCGCGCTCGATACGCTGCGCGCATGGCGTGAAAGCGGACGCGACGCGCAACCCAAGCCGATCATGTCGATGCGCAGAAAGCCCGCCGCCAAATGAATTGTGAGCGATCACTCGCATTCACGCGTGCAGCACGAGCTTCTGCACACGCCAGTTGAGCAATTCGGCGACAAAGAGCGTGTTTTCAGCGGGGCACGCCATTTCATGAATCCAGCCGAACTGCTTCAACTGCTTGCCCGATCGACCGAGCACGCCAAGCAATTGGCCGTCGAGCGAGAGCTTGTAGATGCGGCCCGGAAACGCATCGGCGGAATACAGCACTTGATTCGGCCCCGGCGAAATGCAAATGGCCCAGGGCGAGCCCGGTGCGAACGTACCCGCCGCAAGCGCGGCTTCATCGGGCATGTTGCCGATAGCCGGACGCGCGTCGGGCGGCACGGGCACGTCGATCGTGAACTGGCGCTGAAAATTGCCGTCGGTGTCGAAGACCTGAATGCGGCGATTGCTGCGATCGGCGACGTAGACCCTATTGTTCGCATCGACGGCAATGCTATGCGGCGTATGGAACTGCCCCGGCCCCTTGCCGCGCTCGCCCCACGACTTGAGCCAGTTGCCGTCGCGATCGACCTTCGCGACGCGCGAGTTGATGTAGCCGTCGCTGATGAAGGTATTGCCCGCCGTGTCCCAAGCGACGTCGGTGACCTGACGGAAGCGCCCGGGCTCGGAAGGCAGCGGCGGATTCGGATGCTTGAGCGGCGCGGTCTCTTCGTCCGATGCTTCCTGCTTGCGGCCGAACACCATCGCAACGCGGCCTTCGGGCGTGAACTTGATGATCATGTCCGAGCCTTTGTCCGTGACCCAGACGTTATCCTGCCGATCCACCTTGACCGTATGCGCAAACGACCACGCATAGAGGTGATGACCGATCTCGCGCACGAAGCGTCCATTGCGGTCGAATTCGAGCAATTGCGCCGCAGCCGCGCCGTATGCGGGGCCCGTGCTGTTGCCGCGCGAAAGCACGAACACATGACCCGCCGAATTGAGCGCGACACCCGAGCACTCGCCGAGATACATATCGCTCGGCAGACGCACCGGATCGGGCACGGAATCGTAGGGAATGGCGGGCACGTCGCTATCTGCGTAAGCGAGATGCGGAAAGAGTGCGAGCGCCGCGGCGCTCTGACCGGCCAGCGCCAAAAAGCGGCGTCGGCTTGCGGCGCCCGGTTGGCTGTCGCAACATGGGCAGAACATCGAGTGTCGAAGGCTCATGATTACCCTCCTCTTGTTCGTCGCCTGCAACGATGAACACGATTGGTTGGCTTGCTTCGCGATGCGAGAGGAAGTGTAGTGCATGATTCGCATGTTCCGCACGCGAGTGCTTTAATCGCTTTCAAAGCTGAAAGGACATCATGAACGCAACGTGGCAATACCAGGTTCGAATCAAACTTGCGCCCGAGTACGCGGCAATGGCGCGTCAGCAAACGTCGAATGAAACGCTCGCGGCGCTCAATGCAGTGCTTGCCAGGCACAACGCGCAATTGAAATGTCAGTACGATGCCTTCGCCGACTATGTGGCGCAAGCCGAGCGCGACGGAATCGAGCACTATCCGCTGTATCGATGGACGCGCGAAACCATCGAGAATCCCGCGAAGAAAGCAAAATATCTCGAAGCCTTCACGCTCTATGTGAATGGCGAAGAAGTCTATGAAAAGGCTTTGGCCGATGCACTCGAAGCCGATCTTCACTCGCTCGCAAGCGCGGCGATCGTCGATATCCGCAAGTACGACACGAATCCCGCGAACAATCCGCAACCGCCCTCGTATAACAATCAATCAGGCTCGTGAAAGCGGCATCCGGTTGACGCCGCGCTGCTTGCGCGCTAAGGTTTGGTATATCAACCAAACAGCGGAACATGCCGTGCAGGATCGCCGACAAATCATTCTCGAAGCCGCGCTCGCCACGTTGCGCGAAGAAGGCTATTTGGGCTTCACGCAACCCCGCGTGGCGGCGCGCGCGGGCGTGCGTCAAAGTCACCTCACCTATTATTTTCCGACGCGGCTCGCGCTGATCGAAGCAGTCGCGCGCACGGCGATCGAGGGCCAGCTCGCCGCCGTGGATGCATTCGCGGGCGAGTCGTCGCCGAAGGTCACGGCCGCATCGATTGCAAGCGTCGCGATGCGTCACGAGAACACCCGCGTGCTGATGGCCTTGGCGCAAGCCGCGGACGAAGAGCCTTCCATACGCAGCCTGTTTCGCGAACTCGCCGAGGGCGTCGCGGTGCGCATCACGCGCATGCTCGAAGCAATGGGACTCGTCGTGACGAAGGAACATGTGTCGATGGTGCACTCGCTTGTCGTCGGGCTTGCGGTTATCGAGCTTGCGGTGGGCCGCACGGACGCAAAGCGCCGCGCGACCGTTGCAATCGAAACCCTGTTCTCGCTGTTCCCGACTGAAGACTCGAAAGAGCCAACGCGACGCGCCAAATCATAAGCGCCAAGCTCAGGCCTTGCGCGTATCGAGCCATTCCACGATATTGCGCACGGTATCGCCATAAAACGTGCGATACAGATCCTCCGCCACGTAGCCGATATGCGGCGTCGCCAGCACATTGGGCAGCGAGCGCAACGCATCGTTCGGGGCGAGCGGCTCTTCGTCGTAGACGTCGATGCCCGCGCCCGCAAGCTTGCCCGACTTCAACGCATCGATCAGCGCAACGCTATCGACAATCGGCCCGCGCGACGTATTGACGAGGCGGCTCGTCGGCTTCATTTGCGCGATCTCCTTTGCGCCGACAAGATGATGCGTGCGCTCGCTCAGACGCAGATGAACCGAGAGCACATCGGACGTCTTGAACAGCGTGTCCTTGTCGACGAGTTCAACGCCTTTTTCCGCTGCGCGCTCGGCCGTCAGGTTCTGACTCCACGCGATCACGTTCATGCGGAATGCGCGGCCGATCACACCGACTGCCGAACCTACGCGTCCGAGACCCAGCAAGCCGAGCGTCTTGCCCGCGAGTTCGGTGCCGAGGCCGACCTGCCAGCCGCCGTCTTTGAGCGAGCGATTTTCGGCGGGGATGTTGCGCATCAGCCCGAGGATCAGCGCCCAGGTGAATTCGATCGTCGGCGCGGACGAGTAGCCCGTGTGCCGCACTTCAATGCCGCGTGCGGCCGCGGCTTCAAGGTCGATCGATGCATTGGCCGCGCCCGTCGATGCAATGAGCTTGAGGTTCGGCAGATTGTCGATGATGTCGCGCGTGAAAGGCGTGCGCTCGCGCATTGCGCAGACGACATCGAAAGGATGCAGACGCTCGAGCAATGCAGCGCGATCGGCGATGTGATCGTTGAAGACGGTAATTTCCGCGCGCGAATCGAGCGGCGACCAGTCGGCCATGGAAAGCGCGACGTTTTGATAATCGTCGAGTACGGCGATCTTGATTCGAGTGGACGTGGACATGGTGAACTCTTCGGCTTCTTTTGTTATGACGAATACCGCGACGGACAGCAGCCGCTAGTGTGCCGCAACGCTTCAGATTGTGTCGGACGCCCCCTTCGGCCTCATCGTGGCAATCCGCCAGAGCCTTATAGGACAACGCTTCCCGCCATGACATCGCGTGAAATAAGTCTGCGCGGGACTTAGCCGGACCCTTCCCCTATAGTCACTTCCGTCGCCACACGAAACGCAGCGTAGCCTAAAGAACCGAGAAGGACATCCCGTGAAAACCAGATCGACTTTCGCTTCAGAAGCCGCTTCGAACAAGAGCCGCGCCCGTCATCTGCTGCTCGTCGCGACGGCGGCCGCGCTCACGCTGTGCAGCAGCTCGGCGTTCGCCGGCTGGGCACGTGGCGGCACGGCCTACACGGGCCGCGGCGAATATCAGGGCGCGCACGTCGGCTCGTGCGGCGGCGGCAGTTGCTCGCATGCGGGCGGCGTCGAAAATCCGTGGGGCCGCGTCGCCACCAACTCCGGCACCGTCACGCGCACCTCGCCCGGCCAGTTCTCCAACTCGGGCACGGCATACGGCCCGAACGACCGCTCCGTGCAACATGCGGGCGACACGAGTTGCGCCGGCGGAAGCTGCACGCATGACGGCAGCGCCACCGGCCCGAACGGCAAGACCGCGACCGGCAGCGACACGGTCACGCGTACCGCGCCGGGACAATACTCGTCGACGGGCTCGGTGACGGGTCCGAACGGCAACACGTCGACGCACTCGGCATCGACGAATTGCGCGGGCTATACGTGCAACCGCTCCGGCACCGTCAATACGGCAAACGGCGGCACGGTGAACCATTCGGGCAGCGCGACGAGCGTGGCGCCGGGCGTGGTCGTGACCTCGGGCACCGCGACGACCACCAGCGGCTCGCACAGCACGACGGTCGTGGGCGGCGCAACGGTCACATCGGGCACGACGGTCGTGACAGGTTCGACGACAGTGGTCGCCGCGCCCGTGATCGTGCCGCCGCCCCCGCCGCCTTCATCGACCGTCGTCATCGCACCGCCCCCGCCGCCTTCGACCGTCGTGATTGCGCCGCCGCCTCCTGTGAAGACCGTGGTCGTGGCACCGCCTCCGCCTCCAGTCAAGACCGTCTACATTGCGCCGCCCCCGCCGCCGGTCAAGACCGTCTATGTCGTGCCACGTCGCGCGATCTGGATTCCGGGCCATTACGTGGGCGCAGTCTGGATCCCTGCACACTGGGCATAAAAGAGACATCGACGCAATGCAAGGCCGGCCGAATGCGCGCCGGCCTTGTCGTTTTGTCTGCGTGGAGCGTTAAACTGCAAGTCAACGCCGCTACCGACATCGACACGACATGCTCCACGTCTATCCCGACGCGCAGGCATCAAACGGCAATCGTTCATGACGAGGCACCGCATGAAGCGTCCTCATCTCCCTCACGATCACGCGAAAGGCGTCCTGCACGACATCACCTGGACCGCCGGTCCGGTCGTGCTGGTCATCGCGATCATTGCAGCGCTCGTGTACTGGCTCGTCGATCCGGCGCCCCCCAAGACCATCACGATGAGTGCGGGTCAGTCCGACAGCTCGTTCTATCTCATCTCGCAGGAATACGCGAAGATCCTGGCGCGCAACGGCATCACGCTGAAGGTGCTGCCATCGGATGGCTCCGTGCAGAACCTCGAACGTCTGCTCGATCCGAAGCAGCATGTCGATCTCGCGCTCGTGCAAGGCGGCATCGCGACCAGGGAACAAGCAGCGCGGTTGATGTCGCTCGGAAGCGTGTCGTATGTACCGCTCGTCGTGTTCTATCGCGGCAAAGGCCTGACGTTGTTGTCGCAACTGGAAGGCAAGCGCATTGCTATCGGCCGTGAAGGCAGCGGCACGCGCATGCTCTCGCTGAAGCTTCTGGAAGCAAACGGCATCAGTGCAGGCGGCAGCACGCAGCTTCTGCCGACGGATGGCCTGCAAGCCGCGACGCAACTCGTCAGCAATGAAGCCGACGCCGTCTTCCTTTCGGGCGACTCCGCCACGCGCGGGCTCATGCTGCGTCTATTGCGCGTACCCGGCATCTCCGTGATGGACTTCAAGGAAGCGAGCGCCTACACGCGTCTCTTTCCTTATCTCGACGATATCGAACTGCCGCCCGGCGTGCTCGATCTCGGCCGCCGCATTCCGCCCGAAGCGGTGCATCTCGTGAGTCCGACAGTCGAACTGATCGCACGGCCGAGCCTGCATCCGGCGTTATCGGACTTGCTCATCGAAGCCGCGCAGGAAGTGCATGCCACCGCCGGCCTTCTGCAACGCGCGGGTCAGTTTCCGAATGTCGTCGCGCATGAATTTCCGATCAGCGAAGACGCAAGCCGTTATTACCGCTCGGGCAAGAGCTTTTTCTATCGCACGTTGCCGTTCTGGCTCGCCAATATCGCCGATCGCGCGCTCGTGCTGTTGTTGCCCGTTGCGGTGCTGATCTTTCCCGCGCTACGGCTCGTGCCCGCGTTGTATCGATGGCGCGTGCGCTCGCGTATCTATCGCTACTATGGCGCGTTGATTGCGGTCGAACGCGGCGCGATGAAACTCACCAACGAGGATGAGCGGCGCGCGCTAGTCATCGAACTTGACTACATCGAAGAATCACTCGATACGCTTAAGTTGCCGCTTGCCTATGCCGATGCGCTCTACGTGCTGCGCGAGCATATCGGCTTCGTGCGCGCGCGTTTGAATGAAGCGGCGCGGCGTGAAAAGAGCCTCGTTTGAGCTATGCAGTCCATCGCGAAGGACGCACGATGACACTTCGAAACTGGTTCGCCGCGCTTCGACTCATCGCCATGATGTTGCTGATGAGTTCATGCGCAAGCCTCCCGCCTCAAACCGGACGCATGGAAAGCCACGCCTTCAACGATACAAGCGGCACGCCGCTCGGCACCGCCTTCGCGGCCGGTGAGGCTGCGCATCCCGGCGACAACGCATTCCATCTTCTTTCGAACGGCATGGACGCGCTGATCGCGCGCGTGATCCTGAGCGAGACCGCCGCGCGCACGCTCGATCTCCAGTACTACATCTGGCACGACGACCTGACCGGCCGCGAGATGGCCGCATCGGTCATGCGCGCGGCCGATCGCGGCGTGCGCGTGCGGCTGCTTCTCGATGACCTCGGCACCAACGCCGACGATCAGTTTCTGCTCGCGCTGGCGTCGCATCCGAACGTGCAGGTGCGTCTCTTCAATCCGGTCGCGAGCCGCACGTTCAAGAAGCTCGGCTCGGCGTTCGAGTTCTTTCGCGTGAATCGCCGCATGCATAACAAGGCGCTCGTCGCCGATAATCAGGCGGCCATTCTCGGCGGGCGCAATATCGGCGACGAATACTTTGGCGCGTCGAGCACGGTCGCGTTCGGCGATCTCGATGTGCTCGTGCATGGGCCCGTGGTGCGCGAAGTATCGAGCGCGTTCGATCTCTACTGGAATTCGGATGCAGCCTATCCGATCGAAAACCTCATGGGCCGCCGCGCCGATCCGGACGCGCTGGCCGCCTATCGTCAGAAGCTCGATGCGTATCTGCTGACGGAATCGCATTCGCCTTATGTCGCGCAAGTCCGCGAGCGCATGGCGAACGTGATACAGGCGCGCGATACCGCGTTCTCATGGGGCAAGGCAACGCTGCTTTATGACGATCCCGCGAAAATCACGCGCGCGCCCGGCGATACGGAAGGGCATCTGATGTCGCAGTTCAAGGCGATGAGTCTCGAACCCGGCAAGGAGATGCTGATCGTGTCGCCTTATTTCGTGCCGCGCAAGGAAGGCGTGCAATGGCTGCGTTCGATGACATCGCGCGGCGTGCGCGTCACCGTGCTCACGAACTCGCTCGCAGCCACCGATGTCGCCGCGGTGCATGCGGGTTATCAGCGCTATCGCCGCGACATGCTCGAAGCAGGCGTGCGTCTGTATGAACTGAAGCCTGTTGCTGCATCGGACGACAAGGAAGAGAGAAGCCCGAAGAAGACGACGTTCGGTTCATCGAAGGCTTCGTTGCATGCGAAGACCTATGTGTTCGATCGCACGCGCATTTTCATCGGCTCGATGAATCTCGATCCGCGCTCGGTCGAGTTGAATACGGAGATCGGCGTGTATTGCGAAAGCGCGGATGCCGCGGAACAAGTGGCGGGCGGCATCGAGACGAATATCGATCGCATTGCGTGGCGCGTAGAGTTGCAGGACGACGGCACGGGACGCAAGCGCATGGTGTGGATCGATACCGACGCAAACGGCAAGACGATCGTGCTCGATAGCGAGCCGGATGTGTCGGCGCTCAAGCGCGCGGGCATCTGGATGATGGGCATCTTGCCGATCGAATCGCAGTTGTGATCGCGCGCTTCAGCATGCGTTCAATAGTCGGTCATTTGAATCCGGCAACGCCATGCGGCACATACGGCGCTTCGAGTTGCGCGATCTCTTCAGCCGTGAGATTCAGCGACAACGCCGCGACCGCATCGCTCAAATGACTCGGCTTGGACGCGCCGATGATCGGCGCAGTCACCGGCGACTTCTGCGCCACCCACGCCAACGCAACCTGCGCACGCGGCACGCCGCGCGCCTTCGCTACGGCCGCGACCGCTTCGACCACGGCGCGATCCGCATCGTCGGTCCGATACAGCGTGCTGCCGAAGCTATCCGACTCCTGACGCTCGCTCGTCGCATCCCAATCGCGCGTGAGACGCCCGCGAGCAAGCGGACTCCACGGTATGAGGCCGATGCCTTGATCCTTGCACAGCGGAAGCATCTCGCGCTCTTCCTCGCGATACAGCAGATTCAAGTGGTTCTGCATCGTCTTGAACTCGGTCCAGCCATGCGAACGCGACGTGTACAGCGCCTTGCTGAACTGCCATGCATACATCGACGAAGCGCCGATATAACGCGCCTTTCCCGCCTTCACGACATCGTGCAACGCTTCGAGCGTTTCCTCGATCGGCGTGGTGTAGTCCCAGCGATGGATCTGGTAAAGATCGACGTAGTCGGTGCCGAGACGTCGCAAGCTGTTGTCGATTTCATTGAAGATGGCCTTGCGCGACAGTCCCGCGCCATTCGGACCGGGACGCATGCGATTGAACACTTTCGTCGCGATCACGATATCGTCACGCTTCGTGAAATCACGCAGCGCACGTCCGACGATTTCCTCTGACGTACCGTCCGAATAGACATTGGCCGTATCGAAGAAGTTGATGCCGGCATCGAGCGCCTGCTGAATGAGCGGACGGCTCCGTTCTTCGTCGAGCGTCCACGGATGCGTGCCGCGATCGGCGACGCCATATGTCATGCAGCCGAGACAAAGCCGCGATACGTCGAGGCCGGTCGTGCCCAGTTTCACGTATTCCATCGTGCAAATCTCCTTGCGAAGCGAAATGACATGCGCGAACGCTCGCGCATGAGCGACGAAAACCTGAAGATTAACGCAGCCCGGCGCGTCGCGCTTTCATTACGATTTACAAGGTCAGCACATTCACCGCTACATCCACATGATGTGCGCCGCCGCCAAGGATCATGCCGCGCAACAACGACACATCGCTGTAATCGCGGCCGGTGGCGAGCGTCACGTGATCGAGATCGGCGAGCACGTCGTTGGTTGGATCCAGATCGATCCATCCGCTTTGCGGACAATGCACCGAGACCCATGCGTGCGATGCATCCGCGCCGATGAGCCGCGCATGTCCCGGCGGCGGATCGTTGCGCAAATAACCGCTTACATAGCGAGCCGGAAGGCCCAGCGCGCGCAGGCAGCCGATCATTACTTGCGAGAAGTCCTGGCAGACGCCGTGCCGCAACTCGAATGCGCGCGACGCGGGTGTATCGAATGATGTCGACGAAGGCCGATATTCGAAGTCCGCGTGGATGCGATGCATCAGATCGATCGCGCCCGTAACGAGCGGCGTGCCTGCATCGAAACTGGCTTGAGCATACTCGCGCAATTCATGTTCGAGCGAGATGTTGGGCGAGGCATAGCAGAACTCGCTTTCGACAAAAAACGGCGCACCCGCGCTGTAGCGCAAGCGTTGCGCGACTTCTTCCCACGGCGGCGTTGCATCGGCATCGAGCGTGCTCCAGCGCGGCGTCAGACGCACTGTTGTTTCGCTCGTCATCGAGAGGCGTTCGTGCGGTGCATCGAGCGAGAAGTACAGCACGTCGTTGCCGAATGCATCGACACGGCTATGCACATACGACGGCACCGGCTCGATGCGTTCCGTATGCGAAATCACCTGTTGCCACGGACAATGCAGCGGACGAATGGTCGCGAGATGCTGCGCGATTTCGACCGGCGTCGAATAGCGATAGGTCGTGCGGTGCGTGACCGCGAGCACCGTGTCATCGATGCCGATGTTCATGCCGACACCTGCGCGGCAAGCGTATTCGCGTGACTGAAGTATCGCGCGCTCACTTCGCTCGACGCTGCGCTCACGGACGCAACGAGTCTGTCGCACACGGCGATCAGCGCAGGGTAGCCGCCGCTTTCGTTCGTCTCGCACAGCGCCGCGAGTTGCGGCAACGCATCGGCATGCGTGAGCAGGTCCGCGAAGCGCGAGGCCTGCACGCGGCGCGCGCCGCCCGCAGCGGCTGCGATCTCATCGAGCTTCGTGCGCAGACGCGCATAGACGCCATAGAGCCCGCGCGGATTGGTTTGATCGACGACGATCAGATCGATCAGCGCCGGAACTTCGAGCCTTCCCGGATAAAGCGAGCGATACGTGAGCGTGCTGTCGAAGAGTTGCAGCAGCAGGTCGAAACCTGCCGGCGATGCAAGCGTGCCGCGCTCGGCGACCACGCGCAGAAACGTGGACATGGTCGCGACGCGTTCGATATGCCGCCCGATGAACAACAGACGCCACGCTTCGTCGCGCGTCATGCGATCGCCTTGCGCGCCGCTGATCGCGCACAACTGCGTCGAAAGATGTTCGAGTGCATTCGCGAGCATTACACGATCGTAATCGCGGCCGATGCGCGGCATGCCCTCTGCATCGATATCGGCGAGTGCAAGACGTTCGAGTGCATCGCGGAAGTCGTTGCGCGATGCGAGGATCGTGCGCCAATGGTCGGTCGAGAGTCGATCGCGTATCTCGCCGCATGCACGCACCTGATCCGCGAGATTGCTGCCGATGCTCGTCGCGCGGCTGGACTCCGTGAGTCCCGCCAGCAGCACTCGTTCGAATGCTTGCGGCGTGCTGCGCGCAAGCGTATCGACCGATGGAATCAGCCCGCACTGCGATGCGAGTTCGGCAAGCGTCGGAAAGAGTTCTTCCGCGTCGCTGCCGTCCAGCATGCCGAGCAGCAAACGACACAGCCGCACATTGTTTTCGGCGCGTTCGCCATAGCGACCGGCCCAGAACAGATTCTCCGCCGCGCGGCTCGACACCGTGCGATGCTTGCGCAGATCACCGGGTTTGATCGGCGTCGGACGCAGCGACACGGCACCGCCCGGCTGACTCGACATCACCCATGTATCGACGCTGCTGCCGCCGAATTGCATTGACACGGTCGCGCGTCGATCGGCCGCAAGGCGTGTGAAGCCGCCAGGCATCACGCTCCAGCTTCCATCGATATCCGCGATCGCATAAGCGCGCAAGACACACGGACGCGAGCCCAATGCGCCATCGTGAAAGCGCGGCGCGCTGGAAAACGGCAGGTGCTCCTGAATCGTGAATACATCCGGCGCGCGTTCGATTCGTTCACGCCATGCGGCCAGTTCCTGCACGCCCGCATCGATGCCGGGCGCCTGATCGGCCTGCGCGCCCGGCCATGTCGGCGCAATGAGCGCGCTGTCCATCGATTCGAATGCTTCATTGCGCGCTGCTTCCTCGCCGCACCACCATGTCGGCACAGTCGGCAATTCGAGCGTTTCACCGAGCAGCGCCTGTGCGATGCCCGGCAAAAATGCATTGAGCGCAGGCGACTCGGTGAAGCCCGCACCCGGCACGTTCGACACCATCACGTTGCCCGCGCGCATCACCTGCAAGAGACCAGGCACGCCGATGCTCGAATCCGCCCGCAATTCGACGGGGTCGCAGAACGCATCGTCGAGACGCCGCAACACGGCATGCACGCGCGACAAGCCCGCAAGCGTCTTGAGATAGAGCTTGTCGTGACGCACCGTGAGGTCCTTGCCTTCGACGAGCGTCACGCCGAAATAGCGCGCGAGAAACACATGTTCGAAGTAGGTCTCGCTGAAGGGGCCCGGGCTCAGCAGCGCAATATGCGGCGCATCGTTCGATGCGTCGGTGCGTCCGCCTTCGTCGTCGCGCATGGTGGCGCGTGCGGCTTGCGCGATCGTCGCGATGAGTTGCGAATATGTCGCGGCGAGGCGGCTCACGCGCATCGCGCGAAACGGATCGGCGAACAAGGTCGCGACGATCAGCCGGTTTTCCAGCGCATAGCCGAGACCCGACGGCACCTCGGTACGATGCGCGATGACGGTCCATGCACCCGACGGCGTGCGCGCGAGATCCACAGCAACGATCTGCAGAAAGCGGCCGAGCGGCGGCACGAAGCCCTTCACCGCACGCAGATAACCGGGATGACCGAACACGAGCGCGCCCGGCAGAAGACCGCGATGAAGCAGCGTCTGCGGCCCGTACACATCGGCGACGATCGCTTCCATCAGACGCGCGCGCTGAGCGACGCCGCGTTCGATCGCCGCCCATTCCTGTTCATCGATGATGAGCGGCAGAAGATCGAGCGACCACGCGCGCGGCTTGCCGTTATCGGCATAGACGTTATAGGTGATGTCGTTATCGCGCACCTGTTGCGCGACCGCGGCAACGCCATCGTCGAGCCTTGCGATGCCCTGCTCGCCGAGCAATTCGAAGAACTGACGCCACGGCTCGCGCAACTGCCCCGACGCATCGCGCAACTCGTCCCAGTGCCCTTCGCGCGCAGGCAGCGTGCGCAGCAGCGCGAGGGCATCGACGCGGGCGGCGGCAATGTCGAAGGGCAAGCTCGATTGATAAGCCAAAGTCGTCTCGGTTCTTTATTCGAATTTATTCGAATGATGATTGTGCGTTCAACGATAGCGCAGGTCGAGCGTGAACGGAAATTCGAGGCTGCGTTCACGCGCATCGATGCGCATTGCGCCGGGCGTGTGCCCCGTCGCGAAGAAGCGCGCGCGCCGCCGGCTCTCCGCTTCGTATGCGTTGACCGGGAACGTCTGATAGTTGCGCCCGCCCGGATGCGCAACATGATACTGGCAGCCGCCGAGCGCGCGGCCCGTCCATGTATCGACGATATCGAAGGTCAGCGGTGCATGCACGTCGATGGTCGGATGCAGCGACGCCGACTGCGACCACGCGCGAAAACGCACACCGGCGACGTATTCGCTGACACGGCCTGTCGATTGCAGCGGTAGCGGCACGCCGTTCACGGTCACGACATGGCGGTCGCCATTCAAGCCGAGCGCACGCACCTCGAGCCGCTCGACGGACGAATCCACATAACGCACGGTGCCGCCGGTCGCGCCCTCTTCGCCCATCACATGCCATGGCTCGAGCGCGTTGCGGATGGTCAGCGAGATACCGCTCGTGTCATATTCACCGACGAGCGGAAAGCGGAACTCGAAGTGCGGCGCAAACCAGCTGCGCTCGAATCCAAAGCCGGCATCGCGCAGTTCGGCGAGTACGTCGTCGAAATCCATCTGCACGAAGGTGCTCAGCATGAAGCGGTCATGCAGTTCCGTGCCCCAACGCGTGAGGCGCGCCGTGTAGGGTTTCTCCCAGAAACGCGCGACGAGTGCACGCAGCAGCAATTGCTGCACGAGACTCATGCGTGCGTGCGGCGGCATTTCGAAGCCGCGCAATTCGAGCAGACCGAGACGGCCCGTGGGGCCATCGGGCGAATACAGCTTGTCGATGCAGAATTCGGCGCGGTGCGTGTTGCCCGTTACGTCAATGAGGATGTTGCGCAGAATGCGGTCGACGAGCCACGGCGGCACGGTCGCCGTGCCGCGTCCGCCGAGTTGATCGAGTTGGCGCTGAAGCTCGGCAAACGCGATCTCCAGTTCATAGACCTGATCGTTGCGTGCTTCGTCGATGCGAGGCGCCTGACTCGTCGGTCCGATGAACAAACCCGAAAACAGCATCGACAGCGACGGATGATTGAGCCAGTAGGCGATCAGGCTTGCCAGCAAATCGGGGCGGCGCAGGAACGGGCTGTCGGCCGGTGTCGCGCCGCCGAGTACGAAGTGATTGCCACCGCCCGTGCCCGTGTGACGCCCGTCGATCATGAACTTTTCCGGGCTCAGATACGTTTCGTGTGCGGCGTTATAGAGAAACTCGGTATGCGCGACGAGATCGTTCCAGTTTGCCGCCGGATGAATGTTCACTTCAATGACGCCGGGATCGGGCGTCACTTGCAGCATCTTGAGACGTGCGTCGCGCGGCGGCGGATAACCTTCGACGATCACCGGTATGCCGAGATCGGCGGCGGTCGCCTCGACGGCGGCAAGCAGATCGAGATAGTCGTCGAGCGCCGTCACCGGCGGCATGAAGACGTGCATGAGCTTGTTGCCGTTGCCGAGCTTTTTCAGTGCATCGGCTTCGGCCTTGGGTCCCGCCGCGCGCGCCGGATCGCGCGCTTCCACGCACAACGCCGTGCGAGTGAACGCACCGGCGGATTCGCCGCGCCGGGGCATGCGGTCTCCAGACGCGCCTGAAGAATTTGACGAACCCGGCGCACCGGAGAAAGCGCTCGGGCGCCCGGACGCGCTTGCACCGGCATTTTGCATGCGGTATTCAACATCCATATCGGCATATTGCATGCGTAATTCAGCCGCGGTGCGCAGCGGGGTCGTCGGTGCGAACGGGTCGTGCTCGTGCTGCCACGGGTAATCGGCCGGCGACACCCACGGCAGCGAATCGAGCGGCAGCCGGTAGCCCATCGGCGAATCGCCCGGCGTCAGGTACATGCGGTCATCCCGGAAGAACCAGGAGCCGCTTATCCAGCGGCCCGGCTGCGTCGCGGATGCCTCTTCGCGCGAGATCGGCAGCACGTAACCGGTCACCGACGGCAGGCCGGCATCGAACACGCGGCGCAGGCGCGCGCGCTCCTGTTCATCGTCGAGCCGCGAATCGAACGGGTCGACATTCACCGGCAAACGGCGCTCGCGCCACAGGTAATACCAGCTGTCCTCGAAGGCTGGTTGAATGTATTTTGAATCCAAAGACAATTTTCCGGCGAGATGGCGGATGAAGCGCGCGGCATCGTCCGATGTATACGACGCGGGCTGCCGCTCGTCCGCATAGAGCGCGGGATCGTGCCAGCACGGTTCTCCGTCCGCGCGCCAGAACAGCGACAGCGCCCAGCGGGGCAACTGCTCGCCCGGATACCACTTGCCTTGACCGATATGCAAAAAGCCGCTCGCGCCGTACTCCGCGCGCAGCTTTTCGATCAGCGAGACCGCATAGGAGCGCTTCGTCGGGCCGAGCGCATCCGTATTCCATTCGGGCGCGTCGCGGTCGCGCACGGCAACGTAGGTCGGCTCGCCGCCCATCGTCAGACGCACGTCGGCTGCGTCGAGTCGCGCATCGACCTGCTCGCCCATGCGTAACACAGAGCTCCAGTCTTCCTCGGTGTACGGCTTGGTCACGCGCGGCGTTTCGAGCACGCGCTCGATCGACATCGTGTGGGCGAATTCGACTTCGCACTTTTCCACCGCACCGGAGACGGGCGCGGCGCTGTCGGGTTCCGGCGTGCAGGCGACCGGAATATGCCCTTCGCCCGCGAGTAGCCCCGATGTCGGATCGAAACCGATCCAGCCTGCGCCCGGCAGATACACCTCGCACCAGGCGTGCAGATCGGTAAAGTCGACTTCGGTGCCGCTGGGGCCATCGAGCGATTTGGTGTCCGGCGCGAGTTGCAGCAGATAGCCTGAAACGAAGCGCGCGGCAAGACCGAGATGGCGCAATGTCTCGACGAGCAGCCAGCCCGAGTCGCGGCACGATCCCGCCGCGGTTTCGAGCGTTTCCTCCGGCGTCTGCACGCCCGGCTCCATGCGGATGAGATAACGAATCTCGTGCGCCAGCCGCTGATTCAGGCCGACCAAAAAATCCATCGTGGCGGTTGGCGTTCTGTCGATACTTTCGACGAATGCCGCAAAGCGCGGCGTCAACTCGCGCTTGACCATGTAAGGCGCAAGATCGTGCAGTAATTCCGGGGCATACGTGAACGGAAATTTCTCGGCCGTCGGCTCCAGAAAAAAGTCGAACGGGTTATAGACGGCCATCTCGGCGACGAGATCGACCGTCACCTTGAATTCGCGCGTCTTCTCGGGAAACACGAGACGCGCCTGATAGTTCGCGAATGCGTCCTGCTGCCAGTTGATGAAATGATTTTCCGGCTCGACGCGCATCGAATACGACACGATCGGCGTGCGGCAATGAGGCGCCGGCCGCAAGCGCACGACTTGCGGCGAGAGACCGACCAGGCGGTCGTAGCGATAATGCGTGACATGGTTCAACGCGACGCGAATGGACACACCGTACTCCTTTGTTCAAATGACGCCGTGCGCGCAGGCGGCGGTCCGCACACGCTTTATTTGCTTGTCACGGAAAAGACGATGGCTTTGCGGCACGATGTTTGCGACTCTTAAGCCCACACCGCACGCGCACGACGCGCGACCCCACCTCTTCCGACCACACGATGAAGACCTTTCACTGCAACCGTTGCGACCAGTTGGTGTTCTTCGAAAACACGCATTGCGAGAACTGCGGCACGCGGCTCGGTTACGTGCCCGAAATCAATCAGATCAGCGCATTCGACGAAACCGACGACGGACGCTGGCGCAGCCTGCACCCGCTTGCAAAAGACGCGCTTTATCAGCCGTGCCATAACTACGCCATCGAAAACATCTGCAACTGGGTCGTGCCTGCGCCCGAAGCCGGCACGGATCCGCTCTGTCGCTCGTGTCAGTTGACGAGCACCATTCCGAACCTCGCGATTCCGGAGAACCGTCTCTACTGGTATCGCATCGAAGCGGCCAAGCGTCGTCTGCTGTACACCTTTGCCGAACTGGGCCTGACCGTTAAGTCGCGTCAGGAAGATCCCGAGCGCGGCCTCGAATTTCAGTTTCTCGAAGGCGACGCGCAAGGTCATGGCGTCATGACGGGCCATAACGACGGCATCATCACGCTTAACATCGCCGAAGCCGACGATGCACATCGCGAGAAAACACGCTCTTCGCTTCACGAACCGTATCGCACGCTGCTTGGCCATTTCCGTCATGAATCCGGCCACTATTTCTTCGATCGACTGATCGCCGATACCGCGCGCATCGCGCCGTTTCGCACGGCATTCGGCGACGAACAAGCCGACTATGGCGCCGCACTCGATCGTCACTATCAGGCGGGGCCGCCCGCACAGTGGGAAGACAACTTCGTCAGCGCCTATGCCACGATGCATCCGTGGGAAGACTGGGCTGAGACGTGGGCGCACTATCTGCACATCGTCGACACGCTCGACACGGCGGTTTCGTGCGGTCTCGTCCTCGTGCCCGACAGCCCGCATGAGCCGACGCTCACCGATCAGACGCCAGTCGAAGAGACGACCTTCGATAATCTGATGAAGCGCTGGTTTCCGCTGACTTATGTGCTCAACAGCCTCAATCGCAGCCTCGGCATGCCGGACGGATATCCGTTCACGCTGCCGCCCGCGGTCATCGACAAGCTGCGTTTCGTGCATCGCGTCGTTGCGGCGGCGGCCAAGCGTTAAGGGCACGCGTTTAGCCTTTGCTTAGCGTTTGAGACTGCGACTGTGTTTGCGATTGCGTTTGTGATTGCGTTTGCTCGGGCGCCGGCGGTTCTTCCGGCGCAATCGGCAAAAGGAATTCGCGACTCACGCGGCCCGCAAGATCATTCACGCGCGCCAGGAAATCCACCAGATATGCGTGCAGCCCGCCTTTAAGGATGTCGCCGATGCGCCCGTTCTTTAGCTCCGCGCTCAATTGCGCGGCTAAGCGCGCGGCCTCCGTATCGCGTCCTTTAGTGACGTGACCGATCAGCAGCTCGACCTCCGCGATGCTTGCCGCAAGCGAACGCGGCCATTCGCCGTAAAGAATCAGCAAACCCGCAACCCGCTCCGGCGTGATGACATCGCGATAAACACGGCGATAGACCTCGAAGCCCGATACTGATCCGAGCACCGCTGTCCAGTGGTGATAATCGAACGGTTGTGCGGCGGTATCGGCGCGTTGCTCCATCATTTCGAATTTCACGTCGAGAATGCGCGCTGTATTGTCCGCGCGTTCTATGAAAGTCCCGAGGCGCATGAAGTAGAACGCGTCATCTTTGACCAGCGTGCCGAGCTGCACGCCGCGAGAAAGATGCGAGCGGAACTTGACCCATTCGAAGAACGTGTACGGCTCGCGCTCAAGGATGCCGTCGGCCAACATGCGCTGACAGTCGAGCCATGTCGTGTTGAGCGATTCCCACAGCTCGCTGTTGGTCGAACTGCGCACGGCCCGCGCGTTCTCACGCGCAGCGCGCAGGCAACTGACAATCGACGACGGATTCGAAATATCGCGCGCCATGAAGTCGATCACTTCGCGGCTTTTCATGCCGTGATGCGCGGCTGAATAGATGCCGCTCAATTCCGAAATCGACAACATCGCGCGCCAGCCGAGTTCCGCGTATTCATCGGATTGCGGCAGCAGCGAGAGCTGATAGTTTGCATCGAGCATCCGGGCAGTGTTTTCGGCGCGCTCGGTATAGCGCGCCATCCAGAAGAGATGATCCGCGGTACGGCTCAGCATGGGTGTTCCCGGTTGTTTGTCGTTGTCTTTAGTGCTGCATGGATAACGATGCTTTGATTTTCCTTAGCGCTCCAGCACCCAGGTGTCTTTAGTGCCACCGCCTTGCGATGAATTGACGACGAGCGATCCCTCACGTAAAGCAACGCGCGTCAGACCACCCGGCACCATACGTACCTCCGTGCCCGAAAGCACGAACGGACGCAAATCGATATGGCGCGGCGCGATACCTGCATCCACATAGGTCGGACACGTAGATAACGCGAGCGTCGGCTGCGCAATGTATTTTTCCGGATGCGCCTCGAGCACCGTGCGGAATTCCGCGATCTGCGCTGCGGTCGACGCCGGGCCTACGAGCATCCCGTAACCACCGGCGCCATGCGTCTCCTTGACAACGAGTTCAGGCAAGTGATCGAGTACGTACTTGAGATCGTCGGGCTTGCGGCACATCCACGTCGGCACGTTGTTGAGAATGGGTTCCTCGCCAAGGTAAAAGCGAACCATGTCCGGCACATAGGGATAGATCGATTTATCGTCGGCGATGCCCGTGCCCACCGCATTGCATAGCGAAAGATTGCCCGCGCGATAAGCGTTGATGAGCCCTGGAACGCCAAGCGTCGAGTCGGACCGGAACACGAGTGGATCGAGAAAATCATCGTCGACGCGGCGATAAATCACATCGACGCGCTGCGGCCCTTGCGTCGTGCGCATATACAGATAATCGTTATCGACGAAGAGATCCTGCCCTTCGACGAGTTCGACGCCCATCTGCTGCGCAAGAAACGCGTGCTCGAAATAGGCAGAGTTGTACATGCCCGGCGTCATGACAACGATGGTCGGATTTTCCACGGCGGCGGGCGCTGCCGCGCGCAGGGTGTCGAGCAGCAAGTCGGGATAATGCGCGACCGGCGCGACGCGATTGCGCGCGAAGAGATCGGGAAAGAGCCGCATCATCATCTTGCGGTTTTCGAGCATGTACGATACGCCCGACGGAACGCGAAGATTATCTTCGAGCACATAGAACTCGCCTTGCCCCGCCCTGACGATATCGATGCCCGCAATGTGCGCGTAGATATCGCGAGCGACATTCACGCCGCGCATTTGCGGCCGATATTGCGCATTGCCCAAGATCTGCGCCTCGGGAATGATCCCCGCGCGAATGATGTCTTGCTCGTGATAGATGTCGTGAATAAAGCGGTTGAGCGCATTGACGCGCTGCCTCAAGCCACGTTCCAGTGCGCGCCATTCGTCGGCGGGAAAGATGCGGGGAATGACATCGAACGGAATGGTGCGCTCGGGAATGATGCCGGGTACGTCGCTCGTTCCGTACACCGCGAACGTGATACCTACGCGACGAAAATTGAGGTCCGCTTCAGCGCGTTTGATATCGATTTGCTGATCGCTTTGCGCGGCCAGCCAGTGCAAGAAGTCTCGGTAATGCGTGCGTGGCGCGCCCACGTCACGAAAATCCGCCGCCGACACGCCGCGCGCCTCAAGATCACTGCGCTCGAACATTTCGTTGAAGAATGCTTGCGTCATAGCCGGTCTTCCATATGAAGTGCATGCCGGGGAGTGACGGTTCCCCTTTGCTCGTTTTTCTGGTCGCACTCGCAAAATGCCTGAAGAGCCCGAAAGACGTGACACATCCCAACTTGCGAGATATGTCGATAGGCAACCCCGAAGCGCGATGTACTTCTATCCGTCACACCATTGTGTGCGGTGCATCGATTGCGCAGGCGGCCCAGTGCCGTTTGTTTTAAGCAACTTCAATGCCAATGGTCTTAGCGTTCAGCTTCTCCTTTAAAGACGCATGCCAAACACGCCATGCCTTTAGCATGCACCAAGAAAGCGCAAATTGCCTAACGTTGCACAAGCTTGAGCAATCGTTTCATGCCGCAAGACGGTGCGTAATGATTGGCGCGCCACGCGGCGCCGGTATCATAGGCGTCTCACAGCAACCTTCACACGCATATGAACATTCCTTCTGACGCCGCTCCGCGGCCCGCGTTGCGCGAACTCACCCCGCTCGAGGCGCGCGTTCTGGGCGTACTCGTCGAAAAGCAGCATACGGTACCGGACACGTATCCGCTTTCGCTGAATTCCCTGACTGCGGGTTGCAATCAGAAGACAGCGCGCTCACCGGTCATGAACGTCAGCGAGGACGAAGTGCTGACGACCATCGACGGCCTCAAGCGACTGAGCCTCGTTATCGAGGGCAGCAGCAGTCGCGTGCCGCGCTTCGAACACAACGTGAATCGGGTACTCGGCGTGCCGAGCCAATCCGTCGCATTGCTCGCGACGCTGTTCCTGCGCGGTCCGCAAACGGCCGCCGAATTGCGCGCCAACAGCGCACGGCTGCATTCGTTCGCGGATATCTCATCGGTTGAGAGCTTTCTGGATGAGCTTGCCGGTAACGATCCGCCGCGCGTCGTCAAGCTGCCGCGCGTCCCCGGCGAGCGTGAAAATCGTTGGGCGCACCTGCTGTGCGGCGAAGTGAGCTTTAGCGACATGCCCGCACGGGACATGCAGGGCGGCGAATCCTTTTCGCTTTCCGAATTCGAGGCGCTCAAGTCCGAGCAGAAGCGCCTCGCTCACGAAGTGGTGCAATTGCGCGCGATCGTTCAGCGCATGGCAAGCGAGTTGGGCATCTCGCTCGATCAACCGGCAACTGACGCCTGAACGCGTCCGCTCGAACATGCACGAGCCGCTTGCCGTTGCTCCGCTCGTCTCTCGCGATGACGGAACGCCCTACTCACCGCGCCATGACAACATCTACCACAGCGTTGCGGGCGCACTGGCGCAAGCGCGCCACGTGTTCCTGAACGGCAATGGTTTTCCTGAACGGTGGCGCGAGAAAAGGCGCTTGATCGTGCTGGAAATGGGCTTCGGCATGGGCATCAACTTTCTTGCAACGTGGGCGGCATGGCGTGACGATCCTCGGCGCGTCAAGGCGATCGAATTCGTTTCGATCGAGAAGCATCCCTTTAGCGCAGGCGACTTGCGTCGCGCACATGCAGCAATCATCGACGACCAATCCATTTCGCCACTGGCCGGTGCCCTGGCGCTGACGTTCGCTTTCGGCGACGCGACCACGCTCTTGCCGCACTTGTCCGAACGCGGCCTGAGCGCGGACGCCATTTATCTCGACGGCTTCGCGCCCGCTAAGAATTCGGACATGTGGACGCCCGCGCTATTCGCAACGCTTGCCGGCATGACGAGCGACGACGCAACCTTCGCCACCTATACCAGCGCAGGCGACGTCAAGCGGGCGCTTCTGCAAAACGGCTTTGAATATCGCAAGGTCGCGGGCTTTGGCGGCAAGCGCGCGATGCTTGTCGGCAAGCGAAGTCGTTCGCAAACTGTCAACGCTTCGTAAGACCAGCCTCATAAGTTATGAAGGCATTTCTTTAGCGAAATGCACTCAAAATAGCGACGTCGATATTACCAAGAAAGCGCTTCGTAAACGAGTATTTCTTCTTCCTTTGTATCTCCCTTGTGCAACGGGCAACAATCCGGAATATCTTGGATAATGCGCACCCGTTGGCGCCGTGGCCTTTGCTCGCATCAGCGAAACGAACGTCGGGCCGGCGCGCCGCCACGTTCTTGTCAGCGCTGATTCATGAGGAGACATGCTTTGGAACCCAACAACGATGCGCCCCGCAGCCCATGGCTGTGGGCTGTGCTTTTGATCCCTTACGTCGCACTGCTGTGGCTGCCGTTCTATAACGACACGCGTCCTTCCTTAGCGGGCTTTCCGTTTTTCTACTGGTATCAGTTTCTTTGGGTGCCGCTCACGTCGCTCCTGCTTTACGTCGTGTATAAGGGCCTCAAATGAACGATCTCACTCCTGTCGATCCGGTCGCGATGACCATCTTCATCGCGTTCTTCGTGCTCGTGACTGTCGTCGGCTTCTTCGCCGCACGCTGGAAACGCGGCGATCTCAATCAGTTGCATGAGTGGGGCCTGGGCGGCCGCCAGTTCGGCGTGTTGATTTCATGGTTTCTCGTCGGTGGCGATTTCTATACCGCTTATACGGTGATCGCCGTGCCTGCTTTAGTCTATTCGGTCGGCGCGTACGGTTTCTTTGCGCTGCCTTATACGATCATCGTTTATCCGTTCGTGTTTGCGGTCATGCCGAAACTGTGGAAGATCGCGCAAGCGAAGAACCACATCACCGGCGCCGATTACGTGCAAGGCGAATACGGCGGCAAATGGTTCCCGGCGGCGGTCGCCGTAACGGGCATCGTCGCGACAATGCCGTATATCGCGTTGCAGCTCGTCGGCATGCAGGTCGTCATCAAGGGCCTTGGCATAACGGGTGAACTGCCGCTTATCATCGCGTTCGTGATTCTCGCGCTCTATACCTACACCAGCGGCCTGCGTGCGCCCGCAATGATCGCGTTCGTGAAGGACATCATGATCTATATCGTCGTGATTGCGGCGGTGTGGCTCATCCCGCTCAAGCTCGGCGGCTACGCGCACGTGTTCGACTCGGCCGATCAATACTTCAAGGCTAAGGGCGGCCCGACCGGCATCATTCTCAAGCCCGGTCAATTCACAGCCTATGCATCGCTTGCGCTCGGCTCGGCGCTCGCGGCGTTCATGTATCCGCATACGATGACTGCGGTCTTGTCGTCGTCGTCGGCTGCGACCGTCCGCAAGAACGCAATTTTTCTGCCGGCTTATACGTTGTTGCTTGGCTTGATCGCGTTGCTCGGCTATATGGCGATCGCGGCGGGCGTGCATGTGAAGTCCGCCTCGGACGTCGTACCGACGCTCTTCGGTACGCTGTTTCCGTCATGGTTCGTCGGCTTCGCGGCGGCAGCGATCGCAATCAGTGCGCTCGTGCCTGCGGCGATCATGTCGATCGGCGCGGCGAATCTGTTCACGCGCAACCTGTGGCGTCCGCTCGTTTCTCCCGACATGACGCCGGCGTCCGAAGCATCGACCGCCAAGCTCGTATCGCTTGTCGTGAAGTTCGGCGCCTTGCTTTTCATCGTGTTCCTGCCGACCCAGTATGCGATCGATCTGCAATTGCTTGGTGGCGTGTGGATTCTGCAAATTTTCCCTGCCATCGTGTTCACGCTCTTTACGCGCCGTTTGACGACGCCGGGCCTCTTCCTTGGCTGGCTCTGCGGCATCGTCCTCGGCACCGGGCTTGCAATTTCTCAAGGCCTTAAGCCGGTTTATGCCTTGCATGTGGGCGATGCAACCTGGCCGATGTATATCGGTTTGATTGCGCTCGCGGTGAATATCATCGTGACGTATGTCGTGTCGCTCGTTACGCGGCGCAGCGTTGTGCCTGCGGTATAAGTTCGCGCCTAGTCGACACAATGCCCGGCGCCGCGCGGCGCCGGCGCTCTTTCGAATTGCGGTGATACCATCGACGTCAAGCCAATTTCCTGACGCGATGCGTGTCATGACCGCTAGCGAAAACACTCCGGCCTTATCTTCTGTCGCAAGCGAAGTATTCGTTCGAGACGCGCTCTCGATAGGTATCACGTTGCCTATCACCGGCCAGAATCAAGACGTAGTCGATTTCAACGAACAGATTGCGCTTGCGCGCTTGGCCGACCGGCTCGGTTTTCGCGCGCTCTGGGTTCGCGACGTGCCGCTCAACAGCATCGACTATCCCGATCCTGTCGGACATCTCGATCCGTGGGTATTGCTCGGTGCGCTGGCATCGAATACGGAGCGCATTGCGCTCATCAGCGGTGCAATCGTGTTGACGCTCAGACATCCGCTGCACATCGCCAAAGGCGCCTTCTCGGTGAACACGCTATCGCAAGGACGTTTCATTCTTGGCGTCGGCTCGGGTGACCGTCCGCCTGAATATGCCGCGTTCGGCCGCAACCCGGATGAGCGCCGCGATCTTTACCGCGACCATTGGGAGACGCTTGCCGCAGCTATCGCGATGCCCTCGCGCGTGATTGCCGACAGTGCGCCGGAAGACTCATCCGAGTTCTATCTTCTGCCTCGCCAAAGTGCGCCGATTCCATTGCTGGCAGTGGGCTCGGGCGGTCAAAGCGTCGACTGGATCGCGCGCCATTCATTCGGCTGGATGACCTATCACCGCGAGCCGCAAGCGCAACGCGGCCGCTACAGCATGTGGCGCGCAGCGGTCGAACGCACCGTTCCCGGCGCCTTTCGCGCTTTCGGTGTTGCGATGCGGCTCGATCTCGGCAATAACGCCGACGAACCCGCAAGCGACATTTCGCTCGGTTATCGCACAGGGCATCGCGCGCTTACCGACGTGCTGCATCGCATGCGCGAAAGCGGCACGCATCATGTCACGCTCAATATCGATTCGGAGCGACGCCCTGCGCGCGATATCATCGAAGAAGTCGCCGCTTATGTGCTTCCCGAGTTTCATCGTTAAATCGGTCCGCTCTATCACGGTTAAATCATGACTGCCCTAGACGCTCACGCTTCCCCTTCGCCGAATGACGACATCGTGTCGCTCGATGCCGTCGCGCTATCTCAAGCAATTCATGCGCGCGCTGTGTCTTGCGTCGAAGTGATGAACGCATATCTCGCACAGATCGACCGCATGAATCAGGTGGTCAATGCCATTGTCGCGATGCAGGATCGCGATATGCTCGTCAAGCTCGCATCCGAACGCGATACGCAATTGTCCAAAGGCGAGAGCCTTGGACCATTACATGGATTTCCTCAAGCGCCTAAGGACATTTTGCCGGTCGCCGGCATGATCACCACCAAAGGTTCGCCGATCTACGCGGGCGAAGTCAGTCAGAACGATGCGATCGTCTACGAACGCATGCGCCGGTCAGGCGCGCTATTTGTAGGCCGCACGAACTCACCGGAATTCGGATTGGGCGGTCACACTTATAACCCCGTGTACGGAACCACGCGAAACGCATTCGATCAATCTCGCTCTGCTGGCGGCAGCAGTGGTGGCGCTGCCGTATCCGTCGCGCTGCGCATGTTGCCGTGCGCGGACGGCTCCGACATGATGGGCTCGTTGCGCACGCCCGCAGCATTCAACAACGTCTTTGGTTTTCGCACGACGCCGGGATGCGTGCCTTACGCACCCAGCGATGACGTCTTCTTTCAGCAATTCAGCGTCGCAGGCCCGATCGCACGCACGGTTCCCGACCTGGGTCTTCTGCTTTCCGTGCAAGCAGGCTTCGATGCGCGCGCGCCGCTCTCACGCAAAAGCGACAAACCCGCGGAATTCGCTAACGCGCTTGAACGCGACACGCGCGGACTGCGCATTGGCTGGCTGGGCGATATGAACGGACGCCTGCCCACCGACGCAGGTTTAATGGACATCTATGAAGCGGCCCTGCGTCATTTCGAAACCATCGGCTGCGTGGTCGAGGCTGCGCATGTGGAGTTCGATCTCGATCGTTTGTGGCACGCCTGGCTCGACTTGCGCAGTCTCACTTTCGCCGGCACGAATGCGCCGCTCTATCGCGACGACGCCAAGCGCAATCTGCTCAAGCCGGAAGCCGTATGGGAAATCGAACGAGGCTTGAAACTATCGGGGGAAGATATTTCGCGTGCAGTGCGCGATCGGTCTGCCTGGTATCAAGCCATCAATACGCTATTCGCCCGCTTCGATTATCTGGTGATGCCTTCGGCGCAGGTGTTTCCATTCGATGCAAATCTCGACTGGCCTCACGCAATCGATGGGCGCGAGATGGACACGTACCATCGCTGGATGGAGACGGTGGTCCCCGCCACGATGGCATCGCTGCCCGCGCTCAGCGTGCCGGCTGGCTTTAGCGCGACTGGATTGCCAGCCGGATTGCAGATTATCGGCCCGGCCCAGGAAGATCTGGGCGTGCTGCAACTCGGACTCGCTTATGATCGAGCGAGCGGATTTTCCAAAGTGCACAGCCCGTTGCTCGGTTAAACGACGATCAGGCGGATGCCCGTTGCACGCTCTTGCGAGCCGTTTTCTTGGCAGCGCCTTTAGTTGCGCCTTTAATTGCGCCTTTCGCGCTGGCGGCGCGCGAAGCCGATGCTGCTCCACCCCGTGCAACGCTTCCCGTCGCCGGGCTATCGATCAGAAATACGCTTCGATCCGAAGCGTCCTTGATCCACGCAGGCGGACGCGCATGCCCGCTCCAGGTCGCGCCTGTGGCCGGGTCGCGATACTTGGGCGGAAGTTTGGACTTCGCTGCCGTCTTGCCGCGTGAAGCCGACGCATTCGTCGAACCGGCCGGACGGCCTCGCTTTTTTCCTAAGCCCGCTTTGGCGAGATCTGCGGTCGTCAAGCCATATTCCGCCATGAGCGCCTGAATATTCGCAATGGCTTCAGTCGACTTTTTTTCGCGCAATGCGTCTGCGCGGCGCTGCAACTTTTGAATCTGATTTTCCAGCTGCGACAGCGTTGCCATCTTTCCTCCGAGATATATTGAGCGTCGAATTGAGTGCGCGGCCTAAAGAACACACTTTTGGCGTGAAGCAGTTGCTCAGACGATGTTGGGTCAGCATCGTTAAGCGGCGCTTTGAGCCCCGCACTCTGCCGCTAGGGAATCTTATAGCGTGCATGACAATGTCAAACGCAATTTCTCAAAAGATTACTTTTGACTGGCTCGCTTTAAGCCTAAAAAATCAGGCAATTTCCCGACGCATATATCCTAAGAGCTTAGACTGAAACGTCTGGACGTAAAGCGGCCTATTCCTTTTTCCAGAGTGGTGAATCAGACCATTTAAGCGATGGCAATTTGGCCTATGCCATTTGCGTGACATAAACGTGTTCGGTCCCTTGCGCTCGCCCGTTTGTTGCACGGCCGTCTTTGCGAGCGCAAGAGTCGCTAATTCAATGAAACAACGCATGCAACGCGTGAAGTGGCGCCCGGTCAATCGGAAGCCACGGCTGCTTCCTCCTCGCACGGCGTCAACGCAAGCGCCAGAATCATCGCGCCGCTGTTGAGCGGCACCGAGCTGCCCACGCGTCTAGGCCGATACACGGGCTGTCCGCGCCGGATTGCCTGGCCGCTCAAAGCACACGTTCCGCGCTTGCGCGCAGTGCACAGCGACCAGACCTGCTCCGAATAATTGAATGAAGTGGGATCGTGCCAAGACAACGCAAGCGTCGAATCGCTAAGACGCTCCAGAACGCGAATGTTCACGCAATGCGCCTCGCCTGAGCCGATGCATGTGGGTCTTGTGGACATATTGCGGACGAGTGTGCGTGTCAGCGACACGCTCCTGTCGTTCGGTTCAGACGGGCGGCTCGCCCGGCTATCGAGCATTGCCAGGGTACGGCTCCAGGGATCCATCAACGATGGATGCTTCATGTTCCGCTCCTGCTGACGACAACGCATGCCGCAACGAGAGCCGGCTGGGCGTGGCCGATGGAGTTCCGGGAATGCGCGACATGATCCGCCTCAAGAGCCGGTCCTGCCGCGCCGCATGAATCGCTTTGACTGCCTAGGTCGACATTGCCGCTTCGAATTATCGTTCCTAGAGTAGTACAACTGAGAATGCTTTTGTTTTCATTTTTCTCAACGGCGCTTCAGCACATGCGTTTAAACTCATCGTTCGAGTTCGTACGGCCCATCATGTGAGATGGCAACGTGATTCTGTCGTGCCGGTGCTTAGCTTGCAACGCGCGTTGCCGTTCCTCGAACGAACGTTCGGTTCATCACGTTCCTGCGGATGATTGCTTAAAAAAACCTATTAGACAAGCGCGAAAAAAATGCCGCCTGCCCGTTTGCCCACGTTTCGCAACGTATTGAAGATGCGCGCACACGCAGTTTTCTGACACAATAAAAACAGCGAACCGCTATTCTCCTGTCGAATCATGACAAGCAAGCTCTCGATCCACGCCGCTATTTCGGCGGACCGCGCATCCGTCAGTTTCGTTGCGTTCTCACGGGAACAGGCGATCCAGTGCAACATCACGCGCAAGGCGTTGGAACAGTACTTCTGGGCGCCCGTGGGGGCGAGCGACGAGCGCCTCCTCAAAGCGTTGAGCGATGGCTATGAGCGAATCAGCGCGCGCGTGCACAGAAAATTTCTCGCACATCCGTCCACTTCCATTTATTTGGACGTCATCGATTTTTCATCGTGACGCCCTTCTGCGCAATGAAGGCACGCGCCTTGAGCCACGTCAACGCGCTGCCTGCGTCGCCTTGCGGATCTTCGCTACGTCCTCGGGCTGCACGGCCGCCGTGTTGTTATTCCATGCGCCGCGAACGAACGTCAGCACGTCGGCGATTTGCTGGTCGTTGAGTACGGGCGCGTAGCGCGGCATCGGATATGGCGCGGGAATTCCGTGAATAACGAGGTCCTCCGTACCGTTAAGCGTCACGTTGATGAGCGACGACGCATCCTTTTCAAGCACATTGGGATTGCCTGCGAGCGGTGCCAGCATCGGCGCGAAGCCCCGGCCGTCCACGCCATGGCAGTGCATGCAAAAAGCCGTATAGACGCGCGCGCCTGAGTCCGTCGCCGCCGGACGAGTCAACGATACTTTGGTTGCCTTTGGATCATACGAATACTGCGGCCCACCATTTCCGCCCGATGCCGGCAAAGATTTCAGGTAGAGCGCCATGGCCGCTATATCGGCATCGCTTAGGTTCTGCGTGCTGTTGTTGATGACGCTCGTCATCGAACCAAATGCCGATGCATGCGGATTCGCGCCGGTCTTTAGAAAGACCGCGACGTCCTGTTCGGACCAGCGTCCCAGTCCCGTGTTGTGCTCGCCCGTGAGATTGGAAGCGAACCAGTTGTCGAGCACGCCACCCGTCAAATAGGCATTGTTGCTCTCGTCCAGTCCCTTTTCCTGAAATGCAATTCCACGCGGCGTATGACACGACCCGCAATGTCCAAGTCCTTGAATCAGATAAGCGCCGCGATTCCAGGCGACATCTTTGGCGGGCTTGTTCTGATAAACGCCTTTGTCGAGAAACACTACGTTCCAGAGTTTCAAAGGCCAGCGCATATTGAGCGGCCATTTGATATCCGATTCCCGATTGGCTTGCTTGACCGGCGTGACGCCATGCATGAAATACATGTAGAGCGCATGCATGTCTTCGTCGTTGATTTTCGCGTAGGACGGGTAAGGCATCGCCGGGTAAAGATTGTGACCGTCCTTAGCCACGCCCTCGCGCACGGCACGCGTGAAATCTTCTTCCGTATAACGACCGATTCCCGTATCCGGATCGGGCGTGATGTTGGTCGTATAAATTGCGCCTAGTGGCGTTGTCATCGGCAGACCACCTGCAAGCGGCTTGCCGCGCGGCGCCGAATGACAGGCCACGCAATCTCCCGCCTTGGCAAGATAAGCGCCGCGTGCGACGAGTGCATCGTTGGCGGCATCCGCCGCGCTCGCCGACGGCACGGTTCCAAAGCCGACGCCGAATGCAAAAAGTGCCGCAAAAAGAGGCTTGAATGCGTTCTTCATGGACGGCTCCTCAGGCGCTGCGCAACTGGCTACCGACTGGCAATTGCCTCAGTCGCTTGCCGGTTGCGGCATAAATCGCGTTGGTGATCGCCGGCGCAAGCGCCGCCGTGCCCGGTTCGCCGATTCCGCCAGGCGCCTCCGTGCTCTTGACGATATGCACTTCCACCGGTGGCGTTTCATGAATGCGCAGCATTCGATAGTCGGTGAAATTGCTTTGCTCGACGCGTCCGTCCTTGATCGTGATTTCGCTATACAACGCGGCCGTGATGCCGAAAATGATGCCACCCTGCACTTGCGCTTCGACAGTATTCGGGTTCACGACCATGCCGCAATCCACCGCGCACACGATGCGATTCACCTTGACGGCGCCTTCTTTGTCGACAGCAACATCGGCGACGATCGCAAAGAAACTGCCGAATGCATGCATGACGGATACGCCGCGGCCCTGTCCTTGCGGCATCGTTTGCTGACCCCAACCGGCGGCTTGCGTGGCGACATCGAGCACATTGCGCGCACGCGGTGACTTGCCGAGCAGATCGCGCCTGTACTTGACGGGATCGATCTTCGCCTGGACCGCGAGTTCGTCGATAAAACTCTCCACGACGAAAGTACCGCGCGTCGGACCCACGCCGCGCCAGAACGCGGTGGGCACATCGCGCGGTTCGAGGCGCACGTAGTCGATAAGCTGATTCGGCAGATCGTATGGAAGATCGGACGCCACCTCGACCGCATCCGGATCGACACCGTTCTTCACGGCGGGCGGCGCAAAGCGCGCAAGCACCGATGACCCGACAATACGATGCGTCCATGCCACCGGCTTGCCGTTCGCATCGAGCCCGGCGGAGAGCTTGTCGTAATAGCACGGACGGTACATGTCGTGCTGAATGTCTTCTTCTCGCGACCAGGTCACTTTGACGGGCACGCCAAGCGCCTTGCCGATCTTGAGCGCCTGCGTGGCCATGTCGAATTCGAGCCGTCTGCCGAAGCCGCCGCCTAGCAAATGGTTATGCACGACGATCTTCTCGGCAGGCAAACCTGTCGCTTTAACGCCTGCATCTTGTATGCGCGTAGGCACCTGCGTGCCGAGCCAGATATCGCAGCCATCGGGGCGGACGTGGACCGTGCAATTGATCGGCTCCATCGTCGCATGGGCGAGAAAGGGCTGAACATACACTGCATCGACGCGCGTCTTGGCGCCGGAGAATGCGTTGTTCACGTCGCCTTCCTTGCGAGCGACGGCGCCCGTGCGCTGCGATGCATTTGCCATGTCGTCGACGATCTGTTTCGTCGATACATTCGCGCTCGCACCTTCGTTCCACTCGATCTTTAGCGCAGCCGCGCCGCGCTTGGCGGCCCACGTGTGATCGCCGATCACCGCGACGCCGTTATCGAACTTCACGACCTGCCGCACGCCGGGAATCTTTTTCGCGTTGCTGTCGTCGACGGATGCAAGCGTGCCGCCGAATACCGGACAATTGACGATAGCCGCATAGACCATGTCGGGCAAACGCACATCGAGGCCGAACATGGCGGTGCCGTCTACCTTTTCGGGCGAGTCGAGACGCTTGACCGGCGTACCAATGATCTTGAAGTCTTTAGCGTCCTTAAGCTTGATCTCTTGAGGCACCGGCATTTTCGCGGCCGCTTCGGCGAGTTCTCCATAGCTTGCGCTGCGGTTGCCGGAAGCTTGCGTGACTTTGCCGCCTTGCGCCTGACAGGACGATGCATCGCATTGCCATTGCTGCGCCGCAGCCGCAACGAGCATCATGCGAGCGGCCGCGCCCGCCTTTCGCAAGGGCTCCCATGCATAGCGCACGGAAGTGGAACCGCCCGTCAGCTGACCGCCCAATAGCGGGTCTGTAAAGAGCTTTTCGTTTGGCGGTGCGTGATCGATGGTGACCTGGTCCAGCGGTACTTCAAGTTCTTCCGCGATCAACATCGGCAGCGACGTATAAACGCCTTGCCCCATTTCGACCTTCGGCATGATCAGGGTGACCTTGCCGCTCTTGTCGATCTGCACGAATGCATTCGGTGCAAAAACGCCTTCTTGCGGTGTTTCGACGCCGTCGCCGCCAATTACGGATTTGCCTTTGCTCTGATCCTGGCTTGCAGCGGGCAGGCTAAAGCCGATCAGCAAACCGCCGCTTGCCGCAACGCCTGCGGTCACGCCAAGCTTAAGAAACGCACGACGCGAAAACCCCGCGCGCGCCGCATGACGTCCAGCTTCGATTAATCCTTGCGACATGTCACGCCTCCTTTGCGGCCTGCTTGATGGCGGCGCGGATGCGGTGATAGGTGCCACACCGGCAAATGTTGCCCGCCATCGCGGCATCGATATCGGAGTCGTTCGGATCGGGAACCGTCGCGAGCAAGGCGGCAGCAGACATCACTTGCCCGGACTGACAGTAACCGCACTGCACGACGTCGAGCTGGCGCCATGCCTGCTGCACTTTCTTGCCTGCGGGCGTGTCGCCGACGCCTTCGATCGTCGTCACCTTGCGCTCGCCGACTGCGGCGATCGGCAAGACGCAGGAACGAACGGCGACGCCGTCGAGATGAACCGTGCACGCTCCGCATTGCGCGATGCCGCAACCGAATTTGGTGCCTGTCAGCCCGACCAGATCGCGCAGCGCCCAAAGCAGCGGCATGTCGGGTGGCGCATCGATGGTGTGATTCTGGCCGTTGATGGAAAGCGTGGTCATGAGCGGCTCCGGCTTAAGAGTTGGTGTAGGCGGATAGCGCAAATGGCCGACTGCGTGGGGAGGCAGCCAGCGATATAGAGCGAATGTGAGCCTTGAACGGCATGATGCTAGCCAAGGCAACGGGATTGTAGCCCCGCTTTAAAAAACGAGCTTGATCCGCAACATTGCCTGCGAAAAGCTTTTGCTTCGCGCATCAAAGTGGTGCGTTTATTTCACGTTGATGTGCTTGCTTGAAACTCCGGCTGCCAGCTTAAGTCCGCTTTCTCGATCTGACGCCATCACCGATGGATTTGAATTAATTCAAAGGCTTTAGCTAAAAATGACGGTTAGTTGCAATGTAAATTAATCCGAACGTCAGCACTTAGTGACGCCTAGGCCGCGCCTAAAGACGACATCGTTTCGTCGAGCAATGCACGCAAGCGTGCAACTCGCCGGAGATCGCGGTGATAACCCAGCCACACATCTCGCCCGGGCGGCGCTTCATCGAGTTCGAAGCGTTTCAGCCGCGTATCGGCATCGCCTAGCGGGCATGGCAAGACCGCAAAGCCCGCGCCCTGCGCGCACATGTGCGTTTGCGCGTCGCGATTGTTGCTGCTAAAAACGACCTTCGCTTGAGGCAGCATGCGCTTGAGCCAAAGCACGTCCGGCAATCGCTCGAATGCGCTGTCCATGCTGATCAGTGTCTGCCCTTGCCCATTGCCCGCGGACGGCGGCGCAAGATCCTGACGACCGTAAAGCGCGTAATCGATATGCATGAGTTTGCGCTGCACAATATCCGGCTCATCGAATGCCGTGATTCGAAACACGAGATCCGCTTCGCGACGCGCGAGGTTATAGCGGCGCGAATCGGTCACGAGTTCGATCGACACGTCGGGATGCTTCGCCAGGAAACGCGCGAAGACCGGCGTCAGCACGTGCACGCCAAACCAGTCCGATGAAGACACACGCAGTAATCCCGTCAGCTTTGCATCCTGCCCTGCCAGCGCGCGCGTGAAGCCAAGCGCCTCCTCTTCCATGCGCTCGGCATAGGAAAGCACTGCCGCGCCCTCGTCGGTCAATACGAAGCCGTCGCTCGTGCGTTGAAAGAGCACGTGACCGAGCGCCTCTTCGAGCGCGCGCAAGCGGCGGCCCATTGTCGGCTGCGTCTGGCCGATCATGCGTGCGGCCGCGCCCAGCGTGCCGCTGCGCGCGATCGCGAGAAAGACGCGCACATCGCTCCATTCGAGATTGGGCTCATTCATTTTCGTATGAACGTCGTGCAGTTATGTCGATTTACATACTTGCTTGCATGGCAGATTATCAGGACATCGCTTTCAACGTTCAATCGGCAAGGAGCCCCGATGTCCACCATGCAAGCACTCGTCCTCGACCGTCACAATGGCCCGCTCGAACTCGTCGAGCTTGCGCGTCCCGAGCCCGGTCCGGGGCAAGTGCTCGTGCGCATCGCCGCAAGCGGGCTCAATCCGCTCGATACGAAAATTCGTGCGGGCACGGCGGCGCATGCAAAGCATCCGCTGCCGCTCGTGCTCGGCATCGATATGGCGGGTGTCGTCGAAACGGTCGGCACCGGCGTCGATATCTTCGAAGCCGGCGATGAAGTCTATGGAATGACGGGCGGCGTGGGCGGAATTCAGGGCTCGCTTGCGCAATACGCCGCCGTCGATGCAGCGCTTCTCGCACTCAAACCGGCGTCTCTCTCCATGCGCGATGCGGCTGCTTTGCCGCTCGCATTCATCACGTCCTATGCGGGAATCGTCGATCGTGCGCGCGTGCATGAACGACAAACGGTGCTTGTGCAAGGGGGCGCGGGCGGCGTCGGTCATATGGCGGTGCAGCTTGCGCGCGCACTTGGTGCGCATGTCTTCGCAACGGCTAGCGCCGGCAATCACGAATACATCGAGAGTTTAGGCGCGACGCCAATAGACTATCGCGCGATGAGCGTCGAAGAATATGTCGCTGCGCATACGAATGGCAGCGGCTTCGATGTCGTGGTCGATACGGCGGGCGGCGCTTCGCTCGATGCATCGTTCGCAGCAGTGAAGCATTTCGGGCATGTCGTTAGCGCATTGGGATGGGGCACGCACGCGCTTGCACCGCTATCGTTTCGCGAGGCCAGTTATTCGGGCGTCTTCACACTCTACCCGCTGTTGACGGGACAGCATCGCGCGCATCATGGCGAGATGCTGCGCGAAGCTGCGCGACTCGTCGATGCAGACAAGCTCGCGCCGCGCGTCGATGCGCGCCGTTTCGATCTGCACAGTGCCGAGCGCGCTTATGAAGCGCTGCTTGACGGTTCGGCACGCGGCAAGATTGTCGTCAATGTCGATGCGCAACTTGCCGGATGATCGCTCAACCGAACACGCCCGCAAGGCCAAGCAAGGCGCTCGCCGCAACGAGATACATCGGGTTGAGCTTGCTGCGATAAGCGACGGCCGCACACACTAAGGTGCAAAGCGCGCGCGATACGTTCACATCGGTTTCGCGCGCGAACACATAAGCGGCCGACACGAGCAAACCAACCGTCACGGGCGCAAGTCCCTTGCGGATTGCAGTGACAAGAAGCGAATCCTGTTTGCGTTCAACCCATGCGCTAACGAAATACGCCATCAGCGATGAAGGCAGAATCTTGGCGAGCGTCGACACAAGCGCGCCCGAAAGTCCCGCTGCCTGAAAGCCGATCAACGCGACGGCCATGCCATTGGGACCTGGCGCGGCCTGCGTGATGGAGAAGAACGTGACGAACTGCTCACCCGTTACCCAGTGACGCGTATCGACCGCATAACGCTGGATATCCGCAAGCGTCGCATTCATGCCGCCCACCGCAAGCAGCGACCACATTGCACCATGCACGAAGAGATCGGCAAGTGTGCTCCACATCGCGTTACTCCTTGCGCGCGCGACGCAACATCGCGATTGTGCCTAGCGGTCCAAGCACGGCGAGCACGAGCAAAAGCGGTAACTTCATCACCGCAATGGCGATAAACGTTGCTGCTACGAGAAGGATGCTGGCCGCGCCGCGCGGCAGACTCGTCACGAGCTTAAGCACGGTCGCAATCACAAGGCCCGTCGCCGCCGGCATAAGCCCCGCGAACAGATGCGCCGTAATTGCAGCGTGACCCCAGCGCGCATACGCATAGCCGATGCCGATCGTAATGATGGTCGGCGCAAGATAAAGCGCGAAGACCGCGATAGCCGCGCCCTTTGCGCCGTGATATTGCCGCCCGAGCACCGTCGCTATATTCGCGACATTCGGACCCGGCAATAATTGCGCAAGCGGCAGCAGTTCCGCGAACTCACGATTCGAAAGCCAGCCCAGCCGCTCGACCAACATGCGCCGCGCCCAAGGCAGCACGCCGCCGAAGCCCGTCAAGCCGATAAAGAAAAACGCCTTAAACAGCGCGAAAGAAGTGGGTACCGGCGGCGTGCCGGATGCATTCACTTCGCTTATGGCGGGCGCGGACGGAACCTCGTCGATCGTATGGGCGGTCATCGTGATGCGTGCGTGAGAAGGCGCGTCTATATCTTTGCGGTTTCGAACGTCGCCGGGTGAAAGACATCCTCGATACTCAAGCGTCGTTTCGACAACCCTTGCGAATGATGATGTCGCAGAAAGGTCTCGAGTGTATCGCGGTTGGCATCGATGCCGTAGGACCAGTGATCGTCGCCCATCAGTTCGCGCGCGGCTTTCAATTGCTCTTCGACGAACGGCAGCGTCACTTTAGTCGCCGACGTGTCCGACAGCCTGGCGAGCGCCACACGCTTCGCTTCCGTGAAGGCCTTGAGTACGGCAGCGGGCAACCACGGATGCGCCTCGACGAGCGTCTTGCGGATGCCCACCACATGCATGATCGGAAACACACGTGTGCGGCGGTAGTAATCCTTCGCGGCCGCGGTCGGATCGCGAAACAGCCAGCCGACGTTCGGGTTCGTCGCGGCGCAGCCGGGCGGGCGCGGCGCCATGAAGCCGTCGATGTCGCCGCGATCGAGCATCGCGGAAATCGTGTCGCCTTCGGGCGCGGCTTCAAGCTGGATGTCCGATGGCAGATCGAGCTTGATCTTCTCCGGCCTGCCGGGCTCGTCGATGCCGCCGCGCACCCATTTCACATCGCTCGGCTTTAAGCCGAAGTCGTCTTCGAGCACGGCGCGCGCCCAGACGTTCGCCGTCAACTGATACTCCGGCAAGCCAATGCGTTTGCCCCTCAAATCTTCCGGCCGTTCGATGCGATCGGTGCGCACATAGATCGAGGTATGGCGAAAGGCGCGCGAAAGAAAAACCGGTACGGCGATGTAAGGACACGAACCGTCCGCCGTCTTCACCGCGTAGCTGGAGAACGACAGTTCGCTGATGTCGAAGTCCTGATAACGAAACGCGCGGAAGAACATCTCTTCCGGCGAGAGCGTCATGTAGACCGGGTCGGCGCCGTCGATCTGCACCTGACCGTCGAGCAGCGGACGCGTCCTGTCATAGTCGCCCATCGCGACGGAGAGCCTGAGTTTTCCGATCATCGTATGAATCTCCTGCGGATTGCATCCATAAGACCAAATTGTCGATTGCATGCAAAGTGCATTAAACCAGCGAATGCACGAAGTTCCGATTGACCTTGCGCCGCAGGAATTCGAAGTTGACGGCGAACTGCTCCGCGCGCGTAACGGCGTCGTGCAGGCGGTTCACATCTTCCGCCGAGAAGGTCTCGCCGATGCCGCCCGCCGCCTTCGTCAGCAATTGAATACGGCATGCATTATCCAGAAGGAGCGACAGCACAACGGATTCCTCGATCGAGCGTCCTGCCACGGCAACGCCGTGATTACGCATCAGCACGGCCTTGCTCTGTCCGAGCGCGCGCGCCACGCCCGCGCCCATGTCCTGCGTGCGGATCAGGTTCATCGTCTCCGTGTAGTACGGCAGCCCGTCAGCGAAATGCACGCTCGGCTGACTGATCATCTCAAGCGGCTGGCCGGTTGCGGAGAGCGCGACCGCGTGGGTCGGATGCGCGTGGATCACGCTCGTCACTTCCGGGCGCACCTTGAAAATCTCCGAGTGAATGAAGACCTCGCTATGCCGGCGGCCGCCGCCGCTCACCTTCTCGCCGTCGAGATTGCACACGACGATGTTGTCCTCGGTGATCTCGTCGAAGCCGTGGCTGTGCGGCTTCATCAGGAAGTGCGTCGGGTCGCCGGGCACGCGCACGGAGATGTGCCCGCGCGTGAGATCGCCCTGGCCTTCGGCTTCGAGAATACGGCCGGCGTCGATCAGTTTTTGCTTCGCTTCGTCCAGAGTCATGGTGTCGTCCTGCGTTCGTGATGAATCGGTTAAAACCGCCCACCCACCGCGGCCTTCGCTTTCGAAAGCACATCGGGCGGCGTTTTATAAAGTTCGTCGAGCAACTGGTCCATGCGCTGCCACGAAACGGGCCGAACCTCGAGACCCATTCGTTTCGCTTCGGCGAGAAACTGCGGGTCTTTCACGGTCTGCTCGAACGCCTGCCGCAGCGCGGCGGTGCGCTCCGGCGGAAGACCCGGCGGCGCCGCGAAAGGACGCGCGAAGACCTGGCTTGCAACGATGACCTTCAGCACCTGACGCGTCTGATCGTTCGAGGCGAGATCGAGCAGCAGCGGCACGTCGGGCAATTCCGGATGCTTCTCCAGCGCAACCTGCACGAGGATGTTGATCTTCTTGCCGCTGATCCAGTCGGGATGACGCGTCTGAATCGTGCTCCACGACACCCCGCATTCACCGTCGATTTCGCCGCGCTCCATCGCAAGCGCCGTTTCATTGCTGCCCGGATAACCCGTGACAAGCTTGAGTTTCGAATTGAAGAGATTCTTGATGGTCGACGCGATCACATCCGGATCCGAACCCGCGCCTTGCCCGCCCATGCGCGCTTCCTTGTCGACGAGGTCCTTGAACGTCTTGACCGGCGATGTATTCCACGTCACGCATAAACTCACATCGCTCGTGATACTGCCGAGCCAGGTGAGCTTGCGTGCATCGAAGCTTGCATCGCCGAGAAGCGGCTGTTCGGGCATCGTTCGGCCGAAGGTGCCGAACGTCGAACCGTCTTTGGGCGCGATGCCGTACAGATAGTTGACCGCCTTCAGGCTGCCCGCACCCGGCATGCTTTGCGGCGTGATGTTCGGCTTGCCCGGAAGGAAATTGCCGATGTATTTGCCGAGCAAGCGCGCGTATGTATCGTAGCCGCCGCCGACCGAATAGCCGATCGTCATCGTCACGTTGCGGCCGCCATAGAAGTCGGCGACCGTCTCGGCCGCTGCACGGCTCGCAAGTGGCGCGCATAGCAACATCGCCGCGAGTGCCGAGATAGTTGCATCTGCAATCATACGTCGCTTGTTGCGCATGGACCTTCTTGCGAGGCCTTCATGCGATGAGAACTGCGAGAGTCGAACGTTCATGGTTGTCTCCACCAGTTATGACCGGCTGGCCGATGTAGGCTCGCCGCCGATGTCTTTGTGCCTGCTTGCGCGTTCTACACGATGCCGCCCAGCTGACGCAATGCCGGCCACCAGTCCCCGATCAGCGATTGCGGCCACGGCGTCGAGAAGATGCGGCCGAATACGACGTACAGAGCGACGGTCATCGCAATCGACAGCACGGCCGATGTGCGCCAGCGTTCGCCGAACTCGAAGCGCGCAACGAGCAGCATGAAGATCAGCAACGCGGGCAGCAGTCCGATGATGGTCGCCGCGCCGAGCGCGCCCGCTATCCATGCGAAGAAGCGCACGCCGCGCAAGTAGATGGTCCGCGTATCGAGTGTCGAAGCCAGGCCGTCATGCATCGACGGTTCGCCGTGTGTTCCGAAGTTCGCACTCGCGGTCGCGCCTGCGTTCGTCTTCGCGATGGCGTTATTGGATTGCGTATCGATGCTCGCTCGCGGCTCGCTGAAATGCGCGCCTGCACCGGCCATCGCGAGCTTGCCCATCGGCGCGGATGCATCCATCAAGAGCGATGCATCGGTGTCGCGCGTCTTCGCCTCGCGTGTGAACATTTGCTCGATCAGCACGATGCAGCAAAACACCAAGGCAGCGCCGGCGCACGTCATCGGCATAAGGGCTGCGGCGAAGGCCCAGTCGCGCGCGACCGCCATCGCTGCGATCACGAGCGCCGTCATCGTCAGTGTGAAGACGATCTGCCAGTCGAAGCCGCGCACGCGCAGTTTGAATGAGAGCGCAGCGCCACGCGACGTCGTTTGTGAACGCTCACGCAAGGTCTTGCGTAGCCCCTTGATCGTCGGACCGAGCACGACCCAGAGCGCCGCGAGCAGAATCAGAACCACGACCGGCCGCGTGAAGAGGCTCATGCCGTAAATCTCGTGCGAGATGAAGTAATAGCGTTCGAAGATGCTGCCGAGCACGAGCCCAAGAATGAGCGGCGGACGCGGCCAGTTGAGCCGCTTCATGATCCATCCGATGCCGCCGAACAGCACGAGCGAACACAGATCGCCCCAGCTCTGACTCGCGTTGAACGCACCGAGATAGACGATCGCAATGACGAGCGGTATCAGAATGCCGACGCGCACGGTCGCAAGACGCGAGAACAAACTGCTGCTCGAAAGGCAAATGACCGCACCCATGATGTGCGAGATCGTCAGCGTCCAGATGATCGTGTAGGTCACATCGAGATGCTTGGTCAGCATCTCGGGGCCGGGCGTGAAGCCGTGCATGATGAACGCGCTCAGCAGCAGCGCCATCGACGCACCCGCCGGCATGCCGAACGCGACAGTCGGAATCAGGTGACCGCCCTCTTTCGCGTTGTTCGAACTCTCCGATGCGATCACGCCGCGAATATCGCCCTTGCCGAAGTTCTCCGGATTCTTTTCGGTGCGAATGGCGTGGCCATACGCCATCCAGTCGATCACTGCCGAGCCGATGCCCGGCACCGCGCCGAGCAGCGCACCAAGACCGCTGCAGCGCAGGATGAGCCACCAGTGACGTCCCGCATCCCGCACGCCGTCCCACTGCGTGCTCGCGCGCACACCCGGCTGCGGATTCGCACGCGCGATGCCGGTGCGCTCGATCGCCATGTCGGCGAGTTCGGGCAGCGCGAATATGCCGAGCGTGACCGGCACGATCGGCAGATGGTCCCATAAATACAAAGTGCCAAATGTCCAGCGCAGCGTGCCGGTTTGCGGATCGGAACCGATCAGCGAGAGCATCAGACCGAACGACGCGACGGCGAGACCTTTCATCGGCGCCTTGCCCGAGAGCGTCGCGACCATCGAGAGGCCGAAGACGCACATCGCAAGCAACTCCGCCGAGCCGATATACAGCACGATCAGGCGCAGCACCGGAATGGCGAGCGCCAACAGCAACGCACCGAAGATGCCGCCCGCCAGCGACGACGCGTAGCCCGCGCCGAACGCACGGCGCGCGTGGCCCTGCTTCGCAAGCGGATGACCGTCGAGCACGGTTGCCGCCGCGCCGACGGTGCCGGGCACGCCGAACAGCACGGCAGGGATGAAGTCGGACACGGTCGTCACGGCGGCCATGCCGAGCAGCAGCGCGAACGCGGTGTAGCCGTCGAGGTGATAGGTGAACGGTATGAGCAGCGCGAGCCCGACGATTCCGCCCAGGCCCGGCACGACGCCGAGCGCGAGCCCGAGCAGCACGCCGCCCAGCATGATTCCGAGGCGCAACGGATCGAGAATGAGCGTTAGCGCATGAAGAGCGGCGTCCAGCATCAGAGCGCCTCCGGACGAGCGGACGGCGTGGCGCTGCGGCGGCCATGTCGGCGGGATCGGATGTACGTGGGTCGCATCTCAAGTCTCCGGTGTTCGTCCGGCTGCGTGGCCGGGCGTTTATAGTCGAACCGCCTGTCGAACCGCTCTTCGCTTCGCGCTGCAAGGCGACGCGCAGGTTTGCATTTCACGTTTTGCATTACGCATTCACGATTGCATTTTGTGTTATGCGTTTTGCATGCAAGATGCAGCCTGCTTCGCGCGCCTCCGCCTCCGCCTGAACCTGCACTGAATCTGCGCTGAATCTGCTTGAACTCGCCTGAAGCCCTATTCGAAGATGCGCACGAGGTCCTGCGCGATCGGCGAATACTTCGCGTGCGTGCGCAGCATGAAGCTCGCAAAGCCGTCACTGTTGTGATGCTTCTTGCGCTCGTTCGGCAAGTCGATGCACTGATTGCGCACGGGATCGCGCACGAGGCCCATCGGGTCTTCGCCCGCTTCGACCTTCTTCAGTTCGCGGCGCAGCATGCGGCGGTAGATCGCGAGGCCCTGATCGGAAGCGCCGAGGTTTTCGCGCGTGCGATCCGCTATCGCACCTTGCGTGATCCACGCCATCATGTCCTGGCCATCGACGTTATCGACGATGAATTCGCCGTCCGCATCGCGAAACGGAACATCGTAGGTATGCAGGCGGTCCGTGAGACGCGCCGGCACGTCGATGCCCTTCGGCGGAAGGTACGCGTTGTACCAGAGATGCAACGTGTGCTCGTCGTCGACCGGTACGCGAATCTGAAACGAGTAATAGCGCGAGGCTTCGTCGCCGTTGCCCACGGCGAGCATGTTCGGGAACACGATCGGATGGCCGATACGCCAGTCGTCCGAGTCCTCCGAATGGCCTGCAAGCAGGCGGTGCTTCGTCACGCCGAATTCGAATTCATTGAAGGCGATCTTCTCGTGCTTCGCGCTGATCGCGACCTTCACGCCTTCCTGTTCCTTCTGAAACTCATAGTGATGGCCGTGCAGCCATTCGGTGTGGATCGGATCGACGGAGTTCTCCATGATCTGCAGCCAGTTCACCGGCAACAGCGCGCGGCCCATCATGCGGATCGCGCCCGGCGCGATGAAGCCGTCGAAACGCGGCAGCAGCGGACGCGGCTCCGGTCCCATATAGGCAAACAGCACACCGCCGAGTTCTTCGACGGGGTAAGCATCGGTTGTGACCTTGTCGCGGAAGGCGCAGTTATCCGGCTCGTTCGGCTGATTGAGGCACTTGCCCTCTGCGCTAAACTCCCAGCCATGATACGGACAGCGAATGCCCTGCTCCGTGGGAATACCATGCGCGAACGACGCACGCCGATGCGGACATTGCTCCGCGATCAAACCGCGCCTTCCTTGCCGATCCCTAAAGAGCACGAGGTCTTCGCCCAAGAGACGCACGCGCTTGGTCCATTTATCGTCGAGTTCCGATGCCGCCGCGAACGGTTGCCAATAACGGCGCAGCAGCTTTCCCATCGACGAGCCTGGTCCGATGCGCGTCAAGGTTTCGTTTTGTTCAGCCGTGAGCATGAGTCTTTTCCCGTATGGTGGAGAAGTGCGCTGGCGCCACCCCTCCCGTCGCCAGTCTTTGACCCATATTATGCTTAGGTACCTAACTTAAAAATAATGGAAAATACTAGGTCACTTGTGCGCGGCCGAAAAATCCGCGTGACGCGCTTCAGTGCTATATGAAGGCATCTTTCGGTGGATAGGGCGATCTGACGGCGAGATCGGGAATCTCCCTAACACCCACATCATTGACAATTTTAACTTAGTTATCTAAGTTTACGAAAAAGAGGCATGCGTGCATGCCGGACAAGGTGAGAGGATGAACAAGAGCGAGCAAAAGATTCCACGCGACCCGCAACCGGGCACGCTCAAGCACTGGCGCGAGGCCTTGCCGGAAGAACGCATGGCGCATCTCGTCAAGGACGCGGCGCGCGGCTTTTCGCGCTCGTTGCAGGCGCGCCTTAAAGAGCACGACGTGCTTTACGGACACTGGACGTTTCTGCGCATCCTCTGGCAGACCGACGGCCTTACGCAGCGGCAGTTGAGCGAACAGGCGGGCGTGGCCGAACCGACCACGTTTTCCGCGTTGAAGACGATGGAAACGCTCGGCTATCTCACGCGCCAGAAGTTGCCCGACAACCGCAAGCAAGTGCGCGTGTTCCTGACGCCCAAGGGTGTCGCGTTGCGCACCGCGCTCGTGCCCGGCGCGATCGACGTGAATCGCATCGCGCTTGCAGGTATCACGCAGGAAGACATCGCCGCCACGCGCCGCACGTTGCTCGCGATGATCGAGAACCTGGCCGCCGACGACCTCGTGGCCGCAAAGAACGGCCGCGATTCGGCTAATGGCACCTTCAGCGAGGAATCACTGTGACGCATGCACCGAAGTCCGACAGCACTCACGACCGCGCCGCACAAGAGTGCGTGCGCATCGGCATCGTCGGCTTCGGCACGGCGGGACGCGCATTCGTGCCCGCCATTCGCAAACATGCGGGCTTCGTGCTCGCGGGCTTCGCCGATCCATCGGCGACGGTGCGTGTAGCAGGCGCACAGGAATACGGCGTGAGCGCCTACGAAAGCATCGAGGAACTCATCGCGCATGGTGCGCTCGATGCCGTCTATATCGCGTCGCCGACCACGCTGCATCGCGCGCACGTCGAGCTGGCTGCACGCGCGGGCAAGCATGTGCTCGTCGAGAAGCCGATGGCCGCGAATCTCGACGATGCCCGCGCCATGGTCGCCGCCGCCGATGCCGCGGGCATCGTCCTTCTCGCGGGTCATTCGCACAGTTACGATCAGCCCATTCAAGCGATGCGCGAGTTGATCCAGTCGGGCGAACTCGGCCGCGTGCGCATGGTGCATACGTGGTGCTTCACCGACTGGATCTATCGCCCTCGCCGTCCCGACGAACTCGACACCGCTCAGGGCGGCGGCGTGACCTTGCGTCAGGGCTCACATCAGTTCGACATCATTCGTCTGCTCGCGGGCGGCGCGGCACGCAGCGTACGCGCTAAAACGTTCGACTGGGACCCTGAACGGCGCGCAATCGGCGCGCATACAGTCTTCATCGAATTCGCCGATGGCGCCGCCGCCACGGCCGTCTATAACGGCTATGGCCGATTCGCGAGTGCGGAGTTGAGCTTCGATATCGGCGAATGGGGCTTTCCCGCGCAGCCGCGTGCCATTGCGAAGCCATCGAGTATCGAAGATGAATTGCGTGCCAAGGCCGCACGCGCGCGTCACGCGATTCCCGCGAGCGCGCCGGATCAACCGTTCTTCGGCTTGACGCTCGTGAGTTGCGAGCGAGGCGAGATTCGTCAGTCGCCTAAAGGCCTTTTCGTCTATACGCACGAAGGCCGGCGCGAGATCGAATTGCCGACCGATATCTCGCCGCGCGAACTTGTGATGCGCGAGTTTCACGACGCAATCAGCGGTCGCAAGCGCGCCATACACGATGGCCGATGGGGCCTCGCCAATCTGGAAGTATGCGCGGCGGCGATCGCTTCGTCGGAACGTGGCGAGGAAGTCTTTCTGATGCATCAGGTCGCGCTCGCGTGACCGTTTGATTGAACCGTGAGGTGGTGAATAAAAGCCGCAAGAGAATCATGACTACCCTTAGCATAGCTAATCAAACAGACACGACTGAAGAAATGCTTACGCTCACGGTCACCGACAAGCGCGAAATCGCCGATGACATCTTTCTCTTCGAGTTGCGCGACCGAAACGGCGAGACGCTGCCGCCCTTTACCGCCGGCGCGCATCTGCTGGTTCATACACCCGCGGGCATCGCACGACGTTATTCGCTGTGCAATGCGCCCGCCGAACGCGACCGCTATGTGATCGCCGTCAAGCGCGATGCGGCAGGCGGCGGCGGCTCCCTCAGCATGGCTCGCGATGTGAACGCGGGAACGACGCTGAATGTATCGTCACCACTGAACTACTTTCCGCTTGCAAACGACGCATCGCGCTATTTGCTGATCGCAGGCGGAATCGGCATCACGCCCATGCGCGCGATGATGGCCGAACTCGCCGCACGCAATGCACCATTCGATGTGATCTATTGCACGCGTGCGCCCGAATCGACTGCGTTTCTCGACGAATTCAGTGCAGCCGAACTTGCGCACAAGGTACGCGTGCATCACGACTTTGGCGATCGGGCGCAATCCATCGCAATCGAACCGCTGGTCGCGGAAAGACATGGCAATACGCATATCTATTGCTGCGGCCCGCGTCCGCTGATGCAGGCGGTGCGCGACGCGACCGCTCATTGGCCCTCGTCCGCCGTGCATTTCGAGGACTTCGGCACGAGTTCGCACGAAAACGCAGCGGGCGAAAAAGCGTTCACGGTGCGCCTTGCGCGCAGCGGCGGATGCGTGAACGTCGCGCCCGGCGAATCGATCCTCGATGCGCTGCGCGCCAACGGCATCGACACGCCGAGCTCATGCGAGGCCGGCACATGCGGATCGTGCAGAACGCGTTTGCTGGCGGGCGAAGCCGATCATCGCGATTTCGTTCTCGATGAAGACGAGCAAGAATCGGAGATCATGATCTGCGTATCGCGCGCGTGCTCGAACGAACTGGTTCTCGACATCTAAGCGGGAACGATGACAACCATGAGACGCGATACCATTCGCACTCACCGCAGTTCGTAGGGCTATTAGTGCCATCGCCCAAGGTTCGTCTCTATGCTTGACTCAAAGAGACGAACGATAAAGGCAAAGTCATGGCGTCCCGAACCGAGCTTAAACGCTTTTCATCCAATCTTGCCGACGAACTCGACAGCGCCGCGCTTTACGAAACGCTCGCGCAAGCCGAAAAGCAGGAAGACAAGCGGCGCGTCTATGCGGACCTTGCCGAAGCCGAACGTCGTCACGCCGATATCTGGGCCGCGAAGCTCAAGGCGAACGGCGTGCCGGTTCGCGCGCATCGCATCAGTTTGAAGACGCGGATCACGCGCACGTTAGCCCGCGTATTCGGACCCGACTTCGTGCTGCGTTCGGTTGCCGCCAACGAAATGGCCGATCGCGATAAATACGCGGGCCAGCCCGACGCCGCGCAGATGTCAGCGGAAGAACGACATCACGCCGATATCGTTCAGGAAGTGGTCAATCGAAACAAAGGCCTCGACAAAGGCAGTGCAATTGCGGCGGCTGAATCGTGGCATCGCGGCGTCGCATCGGGTAACGATCTGCGTGCTGCGGTGCTCGGTGCGAACGATGGCCTCGTGTCGAACTTCTGTCTCATCATGGGCGTTGCGGGCGCGGGCAGCGACAGCAGAACCGTGCTCGTGACCGCCTTCGCGGGACTGATTGCAGGCGCCGCTTCAATGGCGCTCGGTGAATGGCTCTCCGTGACGAATTCGCGCGAACTGGCGCGCACGCAGATCGCGAAGGAGAAGGACGAACTCGAGCACATGCCGGATGCGGAGCGCCACGAGCTCGCGCTCATCTATCAGGCGAAAGGGATCGAACCTGCAGAAGCGCGGCGCGTGGCCGCCCAGATCATGCGCGACAAAGATAAGGCGCTCGATACGCTCACGCGCGAAGAACTCGGTCTCGATCCGCAAGAACTCGGCGGCAATCCGTGGACTGCCGCGTTCGCGTCGTTTGCGCTCTTCGCTGTGGGCGCGATCTTTCCGGCCATCGCGTTTCTGTGGTCGAGCGGCGCGGATGCTATCGCGCAATGCATCGTGTTGAGCGGTCTGGGGCTAGCGGCGATCGGCGTGTTCACATCGCTCTTCAACGGCCGCAGCGCGATATTCTCGGCGCTGCGGCAGGTGCTGATCGGTATGGTCGCCGCGGGTTGCACGTTCGGGCTTGGCAAGGTCTTGGGCGTTTCTCTTTGACGACCATTGCACCGCTTAGACCGTTAAGCAATCAGATCTTGAACGACTCGAACGTCTCCGGCGCAAAGATTTCTGCCGGTTCGAGCAGGCGCTTCGATAAGCCCTGCTCATACGAATATCGCAGGAACGTCCGCAGGTTTTCGCGATTCTTGTCGAGACCATAAGGCCAGAAATCGTCGCCCATTTCCTTGCGCGTCTCTTCGACGTGCGCATTCAGCCAGGGCAACATCGACTTGAGCGCGGCGGTTTCGTTGAGATCGGCATACGTGCGGCGTTGCGACTCGATCAATGCCTTATAAAGCGATTGCGCGGCCCAGCGATTGGCCTCATAGACTTCGCGCCTGAGCACGACCGTATGCATGATCGGGAACATTTTCGTGTCGCGGAAGTACTGACGCTCGACATCGATATAGTTTTCGAAAAGACGCTTCACGCGCCTCTGACCATTCACAAACGAAGAAGGCATGCGCGCGGTATAGAGCGCATCGATCTCGCCGTCGAGCAGCATCTGCGAAAGCGTCTTGTCCGGGCCAATTTGTTCGACGCGAATGTTCGAAGGCAAATCGAGCTTGAGCTTTTCCGGCCGGTTCGGCTCTTCTTCGCCGCCGGTGTAATACGTCACGCTGTCGACCGGCACGCCGTAATGATCCGACAGAATGCCGCGAATCCAGACGGGCGCGGTCATCTGATATTCCGGATTGCCGATGCGCTTGCCGATCAAATCCTGCGGCTTCTCAATGCCCGAATCCGCATTCACGTAGATGCACGAATGACGAAAGAAGCGCGACGGGAACACCGGAATCGCGATGAACGGACGCGGCTCGCGAAAGCACGACATCGTGTAGGACGACAGCGACATCTCCGATGCATCGAACTCATGATGCCGCAGCATGCGAAAGAACGTCTCTTCCACCGGCATGTTCAGATAATTGAGGTCGATGCCGTCGGGCTGCACGCTGCCGTCCATCAGGGCGCGCGTGCGGTCGTAATTCCAGCATCCGAAAGTGAGTCTCAGCTTGGACAAGGTCTGCTCCTGGCAGCGTGTTTAAGGATTCAGGCCTGAAGATTCAGGCGGCGCTCGCTTCGTCTTGTGCGAGTCAATAGAACTGATCGAAGTGCACCTGCTCGAACGGCACCTTCAACGCAACGAGTGCGCGCTGCACGGCTGCGCCCATCGCAGGCGGCCCGGCGAAATAGATCTCCATGTCGCGCAGTGCTTCGCCGAAGAGCGTTTCGGCAACCGTATGCACGAAGCCGACGTGACCGTCCCAGACGGTTTCGCTATCGGGCGTGACATCGGATACAGCGGCCTGGAAATGCAGGCGTTCGGCCCAGCCCGGCAATGCTTCGAGCATGTCGCGGCCGCACACGTCGCGCGGCGTGCGCCCGCCATAGAGGAAATGCAGCTTGACGTCGCCGAGCGCGGGTTCGGCCGCGACGCCGCGTGCAATCGAGATCATCGGTGCAAGGCCCGAGCCGCCCGCGATGCAGAGAATGTCGCGCTTCACATCGCGGCGCAGATACGCCATGCCATAAGGCCCGTCGATGTCGATGTGCGCGCCTATATCGAGCGCATCGAAAAGCACGCCGGTGCCCTGCCCGTTCGCCACGCGGCGAATCTGGAAGTGCAGCTCGCGCGGCTGACTGCCGGCGTTGACGATATTGCTCATCGAGTACGCGCGCGGGCCCTTGACACCCGGAAGCGTCAGCAGCGCATACTGGCCCGGCTCGAAAGGCATGTCGGCGGAAAGCTCGAAACGGAATTCCTCGATGTCGTGCGTAATCTCTCGACGCGCGACCAGCGTAGCCGTCACACGGCGCGGCGTGTGCTTCGGCGCATAGTGCGCGGACGGACGCATCTTGATCGTACAGTCGCCACGCGGCGCGCTCTGACAACCGAGATAGCGGCGCCGCTCGCGGTCCTTTGCGGTCCAGCCGGGCGCCTCGGGCCATACGACATCGACCTCGCCTTCGATCAGTTCGAACTTGCAGTTGCCGCATGCACCCACGTTGCACTCGTACGGAAACGCGACGCCCGCGCGCAAGGCCGAGCGCAGCATCACATCGCCGGCCTCGCATTCGAAAGATTGATCAGATGCTGCGAGCGTGATGCGATTTGCGTGGCCGTCCGAATGCATGAATCCACCTTGTTTCAAGAGTTATTTCATAGCAGCCTGTGGTATCCGAGCGTGGCGGAAATACCTTCGGCCGCGGTAAGCAAATGCGGAACCGCTGCGCGCAGCGCCTTCTTCGTAAGCCGCTGCGCCGGACCGCCGACACCCACTGCGGCCACCACGTTGCCCGAGATATCCCGCACGGGCGCCGCGATGCCGCGCATGCCGACCTCCGACTCTTCGTCGTCGATCGAGTAACCGTCGCGCCGCGCCGCTTCCAGCGTCTTCAGGAACACTTGCGTGTCCGTGTTGGTCTTCGGCGTGCGCGCCGTAAGTCCTTCCTTCAGCACACGCGACACGACGTCGGGCGTGCGCGAAGCCAGCAAAACATGACCTTCGGCGGTGCAGAACGCAGGTTTGCGCACGCCGATATACGAACGCATGCGGATAGCCTGATCGCTCTCGAGATTGAACAGGTACACGATGCTCGTATCGTCCAGCACCGCGAGATGCACGGTTTCGTCGGTGTGTTCGCGCAGCACGTGCAGGAACGGCACGGCCTGCTTCGCTACGTCGAACCTGCGCCGCACGAGCGCGCCAAGCGTGAACAACTGAATACCGAGCCGGTAACGCCCGTTCTCCTCGTTCTGCTCCAGCATGCCTTCCGCGAGCAGCGCGCTTGCGAGCCGGTGTGCCGTGCTTTTCGCAATGCCCATGCGCTTCGCGAGCACGCTGATGCCAAGCTCCGGCTCATGTTCCGAGAAGACCTTGAGCAACTGGAGCGCCGCCGTCACCGACGACAGACGCTGCGGCCCTTCCTCCTTCTGCGCTTCGTTCGGCGTTGCCTCTGATTTCATCGAATATACCTCACGAACACATAAATGGAATAGCGTTCCGTATAAAGGAACGTTCAGAACGATAGCCCGCACGCCGCTGCATTACCGTTCGCGACTCAAAAACAACGAATCGTTCGAATTCCGGACGTTGCCGCGCTGCACGGATGCGGAATAACCCTGAAGAGCTTTCGTTCCGCTTGACTTAGGGACCTAAACAAAGAGAAACTCGATTCGTCCCATTTTAACAGACCATCGTTCTGTATAGCGGAACGATTTGGCAGCCCCCGATTTCATCGCTTTTTTAGCCCGGGTCGCCGCGCCACTAGCAACGAGAGTGCACGAACATTCGTTCGAAGACGGTTCGCCCAACAGCGCAGGAGGTAAATATTCGCTTAGTTATCCGAATTAATTAGCCTGTCCAAAAATAAGACGATCAAAAGATTCCGCAGCAAAGCATCCCGGTTCGACGAGCCGGCATCACTATGAAACAAGGGACGGAGACCCCATGAAAAAGACAGCGCTGTTTCTCGCACTTCCCGTACTTGCCGGAGCGGGCGTCGCCCACGCTCAAAGCTCGGTCACGCTTTACGGTCTGCTCGACGCCGGTCTGGTCTACATCAACAATCAGTCGGGACACTCGAACATCGAGACTGTGACGGGGCAGACGAACGGAAGCCGCTGGGGTTTGCGCGGCTCCGAAGATCTCGGCGGCGGCATGAAGGCGATCTTCACGATCGAGAACGGCTTCGATACGTCGAACGGCAAGCTGCTTCAAGGTGGACGCGAGTTCGGCCGGCAAGCGTTCGTCGGCTTGTCGAGTCCCTATGGCACGGTCACGTTGGGCCGTCAGTATGATCCGATGACCGAATGGATCGGCGAAATCGCCGCGACGTCGATCTGGGCCTGGGTCGGCACGCATCCGGGCGACTTCGATAATCTCAACTCGAACTTCCGCGTCAACAACGCGGTGAAGTACGTGTCGCCGAATCTGTATGGCCTGCGTCTGTCCGGCATCTTCGCGCCGGGCGGCGTGGCGGGCGACTTCGCATCGGGCCGCGTCTACACGCTCGCGGCGAACTATGTGAACGGCCCGATCACGGCGGCCATCGCCTACGACAACGTGAACAACCCGTCGATCTCCGCTTACGACGGCACCGTGAATCCGGGCGCGGCGGGCTATACGTCGCCGGGCAAAAGCCCTGTCTATAGCGGCTATGCGTCGGCGAACTCGGTCGAGATTTTTGGCGCGGGCATCTCGTACAGCTTCGGCGCGGGCAAGGTCGGCTTCGTCTATACCAACACGCGTTTCAACGACATTTTGCGCACGCCGACCACGCCGAACACCGGCAAGGCAACTTTCAACAGCTACGAAATCAATGCGCGCTGGTTCGTGATTCCGACGTTGCAGGTCGCCGCATCCTTCGACTATACGAAGGCCGAATCCGCGAAATACGAACAGGTGGATTTCGGGCCCGACTACTTTTTCTCCAAGCGCACCGACCTGAATCTCGTCGGCGTGTGGCAGCACGCATCGGGAATCGATTCGACCGGCAAGCCCGCCGTTGCAGCCATCGGCTCGCTCGGACAGTCGAGCACGCCCAACCAGGTGGCGGTCAAGCTCTCGCTGCGTCATCGCTTCTGATTGCGTTTCGCATTGACACCGCGATTTAGCCAATGCTAAGGTTGTTCCATTACAAGATACGATGTTCCGTATAAAGGAACGCAAGCGCCCCACGCTGTTTCCCTGGTCATATCGACAGGCACGGCGCGCGGGCGCCGCGCTTCATCGAAGATTGCTTGCAGAAGTTCGATCAAGGAGACATGCAGTGAAAGGAGTCAGGGGAGTCTGCGGAGTCAGCGTATTGGGCGCGACGCTCGTCGCGTGGGTCGCGCTCGGATCGGTGGCGGCCAGTGCTGCCGATTTGACGACCGTGCGAATCGGCATCGCCAACGCGAGCAGCGACGTCGCGTTCTTCATCGCGGAGAAAAAGGGCTACTTCCGTCAGGAAGGGCTCGACGCGAAATTCATCCCGTTCGACTCCGGCGCCAAGATGGTCGCGCCGCTCGGTGCAGGTCAGCTCGATGTCGCGGGCGGCTCGCCATCGGCGGGGCTGTATAACGCGGTGGTGCGCGGCATCGGCATCAAGATCGTGGCAGACAAGGGCTCGACGCCGCCGGGCTACGGTTATCAGCCGCTACTCGTGCGCAGCGATCTCGTGGCGAACGGCCGCTATAAATCGCTCGCCGACCTGAAGGGCATGAAGGTGGCGGGGAGCGCAACGGGCAGTGCATCCACGTCGACCATGAACGAGGCACTCAAGAAAGCCGGCCTCAAGACGAGCGACGTCGAGCGCATCTATCTCTCGTTTCCGCAGCACGTGATGGCACTGCAGAACAAGGCGGTCGATGCCGCGCTCACCACCGAACCGTCGGCAACGGAAGCCGTCAAACGCGGCGCTGCCGTGCGCGTGGTCGGCGACGATCAAATCTATCCGAATCATCAGCTCGCGGTCGTGCTCTATTCGACGGGCTTCATCAAGGAACATCCGCAAGCGGCGAAGGCCTTCATGCGCGCCTATATCCGCGCCGTGCGCGACTACAACAACGCGCTCTCGAACGGCAAGATCGCCGGGCCGAACGCACCGGAAGTGATTTCGATCCTCACCGAATACACGCCGATCAAAGACCCCAACATCTATCGCACGATCGTGCCGCAGGGCACGAATCCGGATGGCAAGCTCAACGTGCCGAGCCTCGAGAACGATCTCGCGTTCTTCAAGAGCGAGGGCGTCGTGAAGGGCAACGTGACGGTCGCGCAAGTGCTCGACACATCGTTCGCCGAAAACGCCGTGAAGGAACTCGGCCCGTACAAACCGCTTAAGTAAGGAGCCGGCATGTCGATTCCCTCCATTCTCGACGACGCACCGCCCGCCGCCAGCGAGCCGCCTGCGAAGATTCGCCTGCGCAATTTGACGAAGTCGTTTCAATCGGGCGGCGGTGTGGTTACCGCGCTCGACAACATGTCGCTCGATATTCCAACGGGCTGCTTCTTCATGATCGTGGGTCCGAGCGGCTGCGGCAAGTCCACGCTGCTGCGCATCCTCGCGAACCTCGACGAGCCGACGAGCGGTAGCGTCGAGATCAGCGCGCCCGCGGAAAAGCGCCCGAGCAATTCGATGGTATTTCAGGGCGATTCGCTCTTTCCCTGGATGACGGTGTGGGACAACGCGGCCTACGGTCTCGCTTTGCGCGGCGTGCCGAAGGCGCAGATCCGCGAAGTGGTCGGCCATTATTTGAGCCGCACCGGTCTCACGCGTTTTGCCAAGGCTTATCCGCATCAACTGTCGGGCGGCATGCGCCAACGTGTATCGATCGCGCGCGCATTCGCGAACGATCCCGACATCCTTCTGATGGACGAGCCCTTCTCCGCACTCGACGAGCAGAACAAGGTCCTGCTGCAGGAAGAGTTGCTGCGCATCTGGGAAGAGACGCGCAAGACGGTGCTCTTTATCACGCATAGCGTCGATGAAGCTGTGACGCTCGGCGACCGCGTGATGATCATGACCGCGCAGCCGGGCACGGCCAAACAGATCGTCGATGTGCCTTTCGAACGTCCGCGCTCCGTGCTCGAACTTCGCTCACGGCCCGAATACGGCGAGTTCGTCTATTCCATCTGGGGACAACTGCGCGACGAAGTTCAGCGCGCCCGTTCACGCGACCTTGGCGAGATTCACGCATGAAAACCGCGCAAAAACTTACCGCACCCGCAATGCAATACACGTCCCCGCCTTCACGGCTCAAGCGCTGGTTCTCGGGCAATAACCGCGACCGCATGATCAGCATCGCATCGCCGATCGTGTTGCTCATCGTGTGGCAGATTCTCGCGGAAACAGGCATTATCGATGAACGCTTTTTCCCCGCGCCGTCGAAGGTGTTTGGCACATTCATCGGCCTCGTCAACGACGGCTCGCTCTGGGACAACACCTGGGCCACGCTGCAACGTCTCTTCTGGGGCACGCTCGCGGGCGGCATTCCGGCGCTGATTCTCGGTGTCGCCATCGGTCTTTCACGTCCGTTGCGCGCCGTGTTCGATCCGTTGATCGCCGCGACCTATCCCGTGCCGAAGAGCGCGATCTTTCCGCTCCTGCTTCTGATCTGCGGTCTGGGCGAAGCGTCGAAGATCGTGATGGTCGCGATCGGCGTGTTCTTTCCGGTGCTCATCAATACCGCGACGGGCGTGCTCGAAATCAACAAGATTTATCTCGACGTGGGCCGCAACTTTCGCGCGAGCCGCTGGCAGGTCTTCCGCACGATTGCGCTGCCCGGCGCGGTGCCGCACATCATGAGCGGCATCAAGCTTGGCATCGGTCTGGGTCTCATGCTGATCGCCATCGCCGAGATGATCGGTTCGAAGAGCGGCCTCGGTTACATGATCTGGAACGCGTGGGAGCTGCTCTCCGTAGAGACGATGTATGTCGGCCTGCTCGTGATCGCCGCGTTGGGCTACGGCATATCGGTCTTGCTCACCGAACTCGAACGCAAGCTGATTCCGTGGAAGTCGTCGCGTTGAACGCTCATTATCATTACGTTACGTCATGAATTCGACCGCAACGATTCAAACCGAAAGCCACACGGGCCAGAAGCGCATGCTGGCCGACGCGATCCTCATGCTGGAACGCGCCGAAGTGATCGACTTCAACGGGCACGCAAGCTGGCGCGTGCCCGGTCAGGAGCGCATGCTGATCAACTCGGGGGCATCGGTGCGCAGCGCGCTGACTGCGGCCGATATCGTCATCATCGATTTCGACGGCAATCTGATCGAAGGCGATGCCGTTCCGCCGATGGAGTTTCACATTCACTCGGAGATCTATCGCAGACGGCCGGATGTCGGCTCGGTGATTCATGCGCATCCGCTCTGGTCCACGCTCTTCAGCATGACAGGCAAAGCCGTGCTGCCCGTCATCATGCAAGCAGCCGTGCTCGGCGAGATTCAGCGTTTCCCCAAGACCGCTTCGATCAATCGCAAGGAACTCGGCGAGGAACTGGCCGAGGCACTCGGGCCGCATCGCGTCGCCATGATGAAGTCGCATGGCTCCGTGATCGCGGCATCGAGCATTCTCGAAGCGTTCGTGCTCGCGTTCTATCTCGAAGAGAACGCGCATCGGCAGTATCTCGCGAGCCAGCTCGGCGAGCCCGCTGTGCTCGATGCCGAACAGATCGAAGCGATCCGGCGCAATCTGTGGAAGCCCAATCTGCTGCAGAAGGTCTGGGACTATCACGCGGGCAAGCTCGGCGCGCGCGGCGACTGATCGTCGTCGCACATGGTTCGCGAACGTATCCCCGTTTATGTCGTGACTGGCTTTCTCGGCAGTGGCAAATCTACGCTGCTGTCGCGCTGGCTGAAGGAAGCGCCCTTCTGCAACGCCGCACTCATCGTCAATGAAATCGGCGAAGTCGGTATTGATCACGCAACGCTCGGATTCTCGGGCGATGCATCGATGCTGCTCGCCGATGCATGCGTCTGTTGCAGCGGCCTGCCCGCGCTGAACGAAGCGCTCGAACAATTGTTCTGGGCGCGGCTGCATCGGAGCGTTGCGCGCTTCGAGATGGTGGTCATCGAAACGACCGGGCTTGCGGATCCGGGGCCGCTCGTCGCGGCGTTGAGTCTCAATGCGTTCGTGAAGGAGCGCTATCGCATTGCGGGCACGTTCACGACCATCGCCGCAAACAACGCGATCGATACGCTCGCGCGTGAAAGCGTCGCGCGCGCACAGTTGCAAGGCGCGGATGCGGTGATCGTCACGAAGACCGATCTCGTCGATGCAGAAGAACTCGTTCTTGCCGAAGCAAAACTGAGGGATGCATATCCTGGCGCGCGCATCGCGCATTCGGCCCACGCGAGCTTCGGGCTACACGATGCGCTCGCGCTTCTCGCTCAACCCGCGCCACGCGCTGAAAGCACCTTCGCGCTGCCCTTCTCGCGACTCCGTGCGCACGATGCCGTGACGCATTTCCTCGCCATCGATGAAGCCTCCGATATCGACACGCTGCACACACACGTTCTCGACATCCAGAAGCAATACGGTGAATCGCTGCTGAGATTGAAAGGTCTGGTGCGCATGAAAGACCGTGACTCGATCGCAATCGTGCAGTTCGCACGCGGCGACGCACGCGCGCAAATCACATACGCATCCATGAAGGCCGACGAAGTAAAGAGCGGCCTTACGTTGATCGTGAAAGCGAACGCGATGCGCTAATCACGCACGCGTCCTTGCGGATGTGTCATTCGCTGTCGATCTCGATTGCCACCTCGCCGTCCTCGACATGCGTCTTGTACGTCTTGAGCGGAATCATGCACGGCGGCGCAACAACTTCGCCCGTCTTGATGTTGAACGAACCGTTATGGAAATCGCACTCGACCACATCGCCGTCGATATAACCCTCGGACAACGATCCGGGGCCGTGCGTGCACGTGTCGTTGGTGACGAAGTACTCGCCCTGAATGTTGAACACAGCCAGCGTGAGGCCGTTCTTTTCGATCTTGATGGCCTGACCTTCGGCAACGTCGCCGGCTTTGCAGAGGCGGGCAAATTCGCAAGCTTGATGCATCGGTTATCTCCTTCTCCGTTTGACATGGAATGGGTCCAATGATAACTTTGTTCCTGTTTAAAGAACAGCGTTCCTTTATACGGAACAAATCAAAAGCAACACAAAAAGAACCGTAAGAAACGGCCCGCCCGCTCCACACAATCACACGAACACACGTCGAGAGACGACAGCAAACCTGAGGCAAGCACTATGTTGAGAAAAGAGCAAAACGACCTGGTCACGCAAACCAGCCCCGGCACGCCGATGGGCGAACTGTTCCGGCGCTTCTGGCTGCCCGCGCTGCTTTCCGAGGAACTCGCCGAGCCGGGCGGCGAACCGGTGCGTCTGCAACTGCTGTCGGAGCGCATGCTGGCGTTTCGCGATTCGGAAGGAAAGCTCGGCCTCATCGACGAGTTCTGCGCGCATCGCGGCGTCTCGCTCTGGTTCGGGCGCAACGAGGAAGGCGGCATCCGCTGCCCGTATCACGGCTGGAAATACGATGTGAACGGACAATGCGTCGATGTGCCGTCGGAACCGGCTGCGAGCGGCTACTGCAACAAGATCAAGCTGAAGTCGTATCCGCTCGTCGAGCAAGGCGGCGTGATCTGGGTCTATATGGGCCCGAAGGACGAGCAGCCGCCGCTACCTGCGTTCGAGTTCTCGACCGTGCCGTTGAGTCAGTCGTTCATGAGCAAGCGTCTTCAGGAATGCAACTGGCTTCAGGCGCTGGAAGGCGGCGTCGATTCGAGCCACGTTTCGTTTCTGCATAGCGGCAGCCTCAACACGGACCCGCTGTTCAAGGGCTCGCGCGGCAATCAATACAACTTGTCTGACCTGAGCCCGGTGTTCGAAGTAGTGGAATCCGAAGGCGGTCTTTTCATCGGCGCACGGCGCAATGCGGAAGACGACCAGTACTACTGGCGCATCACGCCGTGGGTCATGCCCTGCTTCACGATGGTCCCGCCGCGCGGCGATCATCCGGTACACGGCCACTTCTGGGTACCGATCGACGACGAGAACTGCTGGGCATGGAGCTTCGACTACCATCCGACACGCGATCTCACCGAAGCCGAAGTGCAGGCGATGAAAGACGGCAAGGGCATCCACGTGCGCTATATCCCCGGCACGTATATTCCGCTGCAGAACAAGACCAACAACTATCTGATGGACCGTGCCGCGCAGAAAGCGGGCATCACGTACAGCGGCGTAGAAGGCATCGCGATGCAGGATGCGTCGCTGCAAGAGAGCATGGGGCCGATTCAGGACCGCACGCGCGAGAACCTCGTCTCGACGGACAACGGCATCATCATGGTGCGGCATCGTCTGATGAAAGCGGCGCGTGCGCTCGCCGAGAAGGGCATCGAGCCGCCGGGACGCGATCCCGAATCGCAGAAGGTGCGCTCGGTCGCAATCGTTCTGCATCGCGAGAAGCCGTTCAAGGAAGGCGCGCACGACGCGCTTCACGCGGAAGCGGGCAAGGCACACACCACCATCTGACGAGGGCACGCGTGCGCGATTCCTTCGAATCTCGCACGCCTTGATGCATGAACGAAGCACATCGACATAGCGAATCCTCGCGTACCTTCAAGGCCGCGGTTGCGGTCGAGCCGTCGCGCACCGAGATTCAGACCTTCGAGCGGCCGGACATCACGTCATCGACGGGACTCTTGCGCGTTGCGATCACCGGCGTATGCGGCAGCGATGCGCCCTACTATCGTCAATTGCCGCAAAGCCGTGGCCCGTTGATTCTCGGGCACGAAACGGTCGGGCATATCGAGGAAGCGGGCGAACTCGCGCGCACACGCTGGGGCCTGAAAGAAGGCGATTACGTCGCGCTCGAAGAGTACGTGCCGTGCGGCCATTGCGAATACTGTCTCTCCAACGAGTTCCGTCTTTGCGATGCCACCGACTGGCGTCTCAACGGACTGCGCTATGGCGCAACCGGCTTGCGCACTGCACCGAGTTTTTGGGGCGGCTTCAGTCAGTACCAGTACCTGCAACTGAATACGGTGTTTCATCGCGTGCCGTCGACGGTCGCGCCGAAACATGCCGCGCTTGCACTTCCGCTCGGCAACGGTATCGAGTGGGCTTATTTGCAAGGCGGCGCGGGGCCGGGTCAGGCAGTCGTTATTCAGGGGCCTGGACAGCAGGGTCTGTCGTGTGTGGTCGCGGCGCGTGAAGCGGGCGCGGCCAAGATCATCGTGACGGGGCTGTCGACGAAGACCGACAAGCAAAGGCTCGCACTCGCGAAGCGGCTGGGCGCGGACCATGTTATAGAAGTCGATCAGGAAGACGTGCTCGAACGTGTCGCCGATCTGACGGGCGGCGCGATGGCGGATCTCGTCATCGATTGCGCATCGGGCGGACCCGCCACGGTCACGTCCGCGATCCAGCTTGCACGCAAGCGCGGCACCGTCGTGCTCGGCGGCCAGAAGCGCGTGCCGATTCCCGAGTTCAACAGCGACATGATCATCGCGCGCTTCCTCACGGTGAAGGGCATGCGCGGGCATAGTTATCAATCGGTCGAACTGGCGCTGCAACTCATCGCCGCGAATCGCCACGATGTCACGCAGATGAGCACGCATACCTTCGGCCTCGACGACACCGATCTCGCCTTGCGCACCTTGCAAGGCGAAGGCGTGGAAGGCGCCATTCACATGACGATCGATCCATGGCAGTGACCACGCCCGACCATCGCGCGCCTTCGGAAGTGCGGTTCAGAGTGCGCGCTGCGAATTCCGCGCCGCGCCGCATCAGGGTCATTGCTCTTACCAATGACGATGCGGAAGTGCGAAGATGCGCCGAGCGCACCGAGCGCACACACGCCGACGTGCAGTTCGTGCATGCAAGCGAACTCGCCGCGCTGTTGCAAACCGAAGGCGCCGATGCCGCGAGCATTCTGCGCAGCGTCGATGCCAACGCGTCCGCATTGAACGCGTGGCTCGGCACGCCGGACCTCGTGGTGATCGCCGGCCGCGAAGGCGACGATGCGCAAGCGGGCGCGGTTGCGGCGCAGGCGTATCGCAGCCGGGGCGTGACCGTATCGGGTGTGATCGGACCTTGCGGCCATCGACGTGAATCGGCCCGCACCGCAGACCTGTTGCGTCCCCACTGCACGATGCTGATTCTTCCCGTCAGCGCGGGCTATCTGGAAGATCTGCTCGCCGCGCTCGGCGCGTGACGCACCAACGAATCGTCCCCGAACTCAAACGCGGACATGCAGGAGACACGGCTTTGAAGCAAGACATCAATCGATGGTGGACCGTCCTCGGTGGCGCGATCTGCCTTTCCGTCGGCGCGGGCGTGATATCGGCGTTCATGTTCGGCACCTTCATCAAGGCGATTGCCGCAGAGAACGGCTGGAGCCGCGCGCAGGTATCGCTCGGCCTCACCATCTTCGAGTTCGCGATGGGACCGGGCACGATCGTGCTCGGCTCGCTCATCGACCGCTTCGGCGTGCGTCGTCCCACGCTTGTTTTTCTGCTGTTGTTTGCGGGTTCCATTGCGCTCGTCGGCGTGATTCCCGTGTCGCTCGCACTGTTCTGCCTCGTGTTCGTCATGGTCGGCTTCTTCGCGCCGGGCAGCAACGCATTGCCGTATGCGAAGGTCGTGTGCGCGCGCTTCGATCATCGGCGCGGACTGGCGCTCGGTCTCACGGTGGGCGGCACGGCCATCGGCGCGATGCTGATGCCGCAATACGCAGGCTATCTGTTGCGTCATTTCGGCTGGCGCACCGGCTATCTCGGCGTTGCCGCGCTGATGGTCGTGCTCTCGATTCCCGCGCTTTACTTCCTCGTGAAGATGCCGCCCGGCGTCGATGAATCGATCTCGCGTCGTGCGCGTGAAGCGCGCGCCGATCTGCCTTCGTTATGGACCATCTTCCGTCACGACCGCACGTTCCGTCTGCTGGGCATCGCGATCTTCTGCATGTCCGGCGTCTTGCTCGCGTTGCTTTCGCAACTCGTTCCGATGATGACCGATCGCGGCGAAACCGTGCGCGCGGCCGGCACGATGTTGTCCATCGCGGGCCTTGCCTCTGCGGTCGGGCGCTTGTTTGCAGGCTATTTGATGGACCGCGTTCATGCGCCCTATGTCGCGGCGATGTCGTTCGGTCTGACGCTGTGCGGCGTGCTGATTCTCGCGGCGGGCGCAACGGGCGACACCGCGATGGCCGCGTCAGCGATGATCGGCGTTAGCATCGGCGCCGAGGCCGACATCATCACGTTCATCGTCAGCCGCTATTTCGACCTGCGTTTGTTCGGTCGTGTATGCGGCGGCATGTGGGCATGCTGGGGCTGGGGCGCGGGCATCATGATCTTCCTGTCCGGTCTGTGCTACGACCTCACGCATTCGTACCATCTGGCGCTGTGGGTCTTCTCGGGACTCGTCGCCGTCTCGGTGATCTCGATCATTCGGCTCGGGCCTTATGCTTATCCCGAACAAGGCGATCCGCGCAAGAACGTCGCGCAAGGTATCGCACTCGACAAATCCGCCGAAGCGAATTGATGCATTGATGCCGGCGCTTGCGCTCGTCTGCAACAACAACAACAAACGAACGCAAGCGTTTCGATGAAGTCAGAAGTCGATCACCAGGCGTCCGCTTTTCGAGCCTGAGCAGCAAATCAACATCGTGTCCCCGGCGGCCTGTTCGCGTTCGCTCAATACGCTGTCGCGATGATCCGGCGTGCCTTCGATCACATCGACCTGACATGCGCCGCAAATGCCTTCTTCGCAGGAGTACGGCGCCGAGACGCCGCCCTCGCGCAAGACCTGAAGAATCGTTTTACCGGGAGGCACTTCGAACTGCTGCCCCGTACGATGCAACTGCACGACGAACCCGCCTTCACACGCCGCCGCCGCACGCGGTGCGAAGTATTCGATATGCACGCATTCGGGATCGACCGAAGCGGTCGCCGCTTCGTAACCCGCCAGCATCGGTTGCGGTCCGCAGCAATAGAAATGCGAGCCGGAAGGCGCATCAGCGACGATGCCCGCGATATCGATGACACGCCCCTCATGTTCCGCATCGAAGTGCAGCCTCGCTTGCGGCAACGCTGTGAGCGTATCGAGAAAAGCCGCTTCCCTGCGCTCACGACACGCATAGTGCAACTCGAACGATCTGTTAAGACGCATGAGCCGCTGCGCCATGCACCAGATCGGCGTGATGCCGATACCGCCCGCGATCAACACCGTATGCGGCGCCGTCTCGCACAGCGGAAAGTTGTTGCGCGGCCCGCCTATGTCGAGCAACTGGCCGACGCGCAATTGTTCGTGCATGAAGCGCGAACCGCCCCGGCTCGCACGATCCCGCTTGATGCCGATGAGATACGCGCGCTCGTCGCCATCGGCGGTCACGAGCGAGTATTGCCGCATGAGACCGCTCGGCATGTGCACGTCGATATGTGCGCCCGGCTCGGCGCGCGGCAATGCCGCGTTGTCGGGACGGCGGATTTCGTACACGTTGATGTCGTCGGCGGCGTAGCGGATCGCCGTGACGCGCATGTTGATCGGCGCATCGGATGCGTTCATCTGCAAAGACATGAAACCACTCCTCCTTACGGGCGGCGGCGACGCGCCGCGAGTTCAATCTCGTCTGATGTCGTTGGCCGCGTTACGCAGCACGCTCTTCATCGGCAAGCGCGGCTTGAGCGCGAGCGCCGTATCGAGCAGCATCTTGCGAAAAACCTTGATCTGATCCGTTGTGAAGCGCGTGAGCAGCCCCGATACCGTCAACGCGCCGAGCAACTCGCCGCGCTCGTTGAGCAACGGCACGGCGACGGCGGCGAGATCGGGATCGCGGTCGCCCTTCGAGACGACCCAGCCGCGCGCACGCGTCGACATGCTCGATTCCTCGCCGCGCGATTGCGGATCGAACGCCCACAACACGCGTCCGGCCGCGCCCCCTTTGAGCGGATGCCGCGAGCCTTCGTCGAGGTGATGCCGCGCCGAACGCGGCGAGTTCACGCGATAGAGACAGACGCGCTCATCGCCGTCGCGCACGTAGAACGAAGCCGTCTCGCGCGTGAACGTCGAAAGCTTTTGCAGCGCGGGGCGCACGAGATCTTCGAGACTTACCTCGGCCTGGCTCAACGCGCCGAGTCGACGCAATTCAGGCCCGAGCGTGAAGTGTCCGCTCGCGTCGCGTTCAAGAAAACGCATATGAACGAGCGACGCGCACAGCCTGAGAATCGTGCTCTTGTAGAAGCCCGAACGCTGCGCGAGCACCGCAAGCGACAACGCTTCGCCGGGCAGGCGGAAGCATTGCAGAATCGCGAGCGAACGTTCGACGGCTTCGACGCGCGGACGCTTGTCTTCCAGCTCGTTCGCTTCGTCGAGCGATGCGTCCGCGTGGGCCTGTGCTGCTCTTATCGGGTATTCGAGGTTCATCGCCGGCGTCTCGTCAGGTTCGTTCACGAAGCAATTTATAGCCTTGCACTTAGGTTCTGTCCAACAGAATTTGTGCCGCTTGTCAGAACGGTGGACGAACCCTAATCTGCATTCACCTGAACACGGAGACGGAACATGCTGAGTGCAGCGATGAACGAAAGACTCACGCGCGTCGGCCCGGGCACGCCGGGCGGCGAACTGATGCGGCGCTACTGGATTCCCATCGCGCCCTATTCCCAGTTCGACGATGAAAATCCCGTGCACAAGGTGCGCGTGCTCGGTGAAGACCTCGTGCTCTACAAAGACAAGAGCGGCACGCTGGGGCTTATCGGCGATCGCTGCCTGCATCGCAATGTCGATTTGAAGTTCGGTATCCCGGATCAGTGCGGCTTGCGTTGCCCGTATCACGGATGGCTCTTCAACGAAGACGGCAAATGCGTCGAGCGTCCCATGGAAGCCACGCCGCGCGGCGAGATCAAGCAGAAGCTCAAGGCGTATCCGGTGCAGGAACTGGGCGGACTTGTGTTCGCTTATCTCGGACCGCTGCCCGCGCCCGCGCTGCCGCGCTGGGATCTGTTCGTGTGGCCGAATGCGATTCGTCAGATCGCTATCATGAAGATCGACTGCAACTGGCTGCAGTGTCACGAGAACACCGGCGACCCGACCCACAGCGCATGGGCGCATGGCCACATGTTCCAGTACGTGCTGGAAAAACAGGGCCGTTATGAAGAAGCGGCCGCACGCGCCGAGCACACGCTGCATACGCGTTTGAAGACCGGCATCGGCATCAAGGAGCTGTATGCGAATCCGAGCACGCATGGCATTTCGAAGGGCGTGCGCTATTCGAAGGATCTTGGCGCGGACGAGGACTACACGCGCGAACATTCGACCGTGATCTTCCCGTTCTTCACGCAGACGGGCAAGACCGGCGCGCCGCGCAGCGAGTATCAGATTCGCGTGCCGATCGATGACGAGCACACGTACCACATCTGTTATCAGGTCTATGCCGCGCCGCCGGGCGTTGACGCGCCCAAGCAGGACAGCGTGCCGTGGTACGAGCCGCCGCGTTTCGACGAGACCGGCCGCCCGATCCTCGACTACGTGCTGGCGCAGGACGCGCTCGTGTGGGATGCGCAAGGCGCGATCACCGATCGTTCGCAAGAGTTGCTCGGCCGCACCGACATTCCCATCGTGCTGCTGCGCAGACAACTCGATGAGCAGATTCGCCGCGTCGAGGAAGGGCTCGAACCGATCAACTTCTGGCGCGACGAATCGCCGGAGATCATCTACGGCTCGGGAGAAGCGCCGGACTATAGCAAGCCGCTGCTCAAGCATAATTTCCGCAAGCTCTATCATCGCGGCTTCTTCAACGACGACGCCGACCGCTATGGTCCGATCATCGAAGACGTGAAGAATCTGCATCGACGGATCGAGGAAGCGGAAATTGCCGCGCGCGAAGCCAGCGCGGACGCGACCTGATCACACGCCCGGAGGCTCGCGATGAAATACAGAAGCATCGGGCGCACGGACTTGAAGGTGTCCGAGATCGGTTTCGGCTGTGGCGGCAACGCGGGCCTGATGGTGCGCGGCAGCTTCGACGAGCAGTTGCGCGTCGTCGAGGCGGCGCTCGAAGCGGGCATCAATTACTTCGACGTCGCACCGGATTACATAAGCGCCGAGGCGAATCTCGGCCGCGTGCTGCATGAGCTGCGTGCGCGTCCGCTGCTCAATTCGAAGGTCGAGATTCGCGAGGAGAATCTCGACGACATCGCGGCGCATGTCGTGCGCTCCGCTGAAGCGAGCCTGAAGACGCTGGGCGTCGATTGTCTCGACGTGCTTCAAATTCACAACGCACCGGTATGCGGATCGCGGTCGCCTGTGGGCCGCGACTATCACACGCTCGGCGTGCGGCATTTTCTGGGACCACGCGGCGCGCTCGAAGGACTGCGTCGATTGCTCGATGCAGGCAAGGTGCGCTACATCGGCTTCGTCTGTCGCGGCAACGATGCGCCTTACGTGCGCGAGTTGCTCGCCACGGGCATGTTCAGCGTGCTCAATGTGCCTTACACGCTGCTGAATCCGAGCGCGGGCATGGTGCTTCCGGCGAACCTCGCAGTCGATAAAGACGGCGGCGCCATACTCGACGATGCGCGCAAGGCCGACGCCGGCACCGCCATCTATAGCGTGCTCGCGCGCGGCTTTCTGTCCGATCAGAGCGTGGCGGGCGAGGCGCATCATCCACTTGCGCGCGAGACATCCGCCAACGCCGCCGACGCCACGACGATGCGCGAGCGTGCCGCGCGCGTGAGTTTCCTTGCACGCGAAAGTGGAATTACGCTCGCACAGGCCGCGTTTCGCTTCGTGCTCGCGCATCCCGGCGTGACGACCGCACTCGGCGGCTTTTCTTCGATGGAGCAATTGAAGGAACTATGCGCGGTGTCCGGCATGGGGCCGTTTCCGCACGATTTGAATGCGCGGCTCGAACGCGTGTGGCAAAGCAATTTCGCTGAAACGGAGTCATGATGGCGACGATAGTTGCAAGCGCAATCATTCCGCAACGACGGAGGTTCACGTCCCGATGACGACGACAAGAAGAGACGTGATGCGTTTGGCCGGCGCGACGTTCGCACTTGGCGCTGCCGGTGTGCCGCTTGCCGCGTGCGCGAAGCAATCGCAGGCACAGCCGAATCTCGCGCTCGCCTCATACGAAGGCCCGGACCGCGCCGAAAAGATTCTTGCCGCTGCGAAGGAAGAAGGCGAACTGAACTTCTATACGTCGATTGCGCAACCGGACGTGGCGCCGCTCATCGATCCGTTCGAGGCGCGCTATGGCATCAAGGTCAACATCTGGCGCGCGGGCGATGAACAGGTGGTACAGCGTATCGTCGCGGAATCGCAGGGGCATCGCTATATCGTGGATGCCGTGCATACGGGCTCGTCGTATCTCGATGCGCTGCGGCGCGAGAAGCTGCTCACGCCGGTAAGCTCGCCGGTGCTGGCCGAGCTTGCGCCGAACGTTGTGCCGGAACATCGGCAATGGGCATCGACCATGCTGTCCGTGTGGGTGCAGGCATATAACACGCGCCTCATCAAACCCGCCGATCTGCCCAGACGCTATGACGACCTGCTTGCCGCGCACTGGAAAGGCAAGCTCGGCATCGAGGCCAAGAGTTCCGACTGGTTCGCCACCGTCGCGACGCAAATGGGCCGCGACAAGGGCATCGAGTTCTTTCGCACGCTCGTCGATACGAATGGCGTTGCCGCGCGCACGGGCAATTCGCTTCTCAACAATCTCGTGATCGCAGGTGAAGTGCCGCTTGCGCTCGAGGTCTATAACTACATGCCGGCGCAGGCCAAGCGACGCGGCGCGCCTATCGACTGGTTCGTGTTGCAGCCGGCAGCCGCACGCGCCAACGGCGTCGCCTTGCTCACGCATGCGCCGCATCCGGCTGCGGCGCTGCTGCTTTACGACTATCTGCTATCCGTCGATGCGCAACGCATTCTCGTGTCGCGCGATTATGTGCCGACGAATCGCAATGTCGCGTCGCCGATGCAGGGCGTGAACGTCGCACTCGTTGATCCGGCCATGACGATGAACGAGCGCGGTCAATGGAACAAGGCGTTCAATCAGATCTTCCTGCATGCGTCGGGATCGTGATTCAGCGAATCATCTCCCAGTTCGCATAGAACACGCGCCTCACCGAGATCACGCTCAAACGCACGCCCGTGACGAGCACATGCAGTGCGCGGGCGAAATGCGTGGGCCGCAATACATCGAGGAAGATGCAATAGCGCAGACGGTCCGACTCGTTCACCGATTGATGCACGAGCGTGTCATCCAAGATGAAGAGCGGATCGTCGTGAACGCATTCGGCCTCGGCGGTTATCCACGTAGACCGTCACACGATAGTACGCATAAAGTCGGTTTGATTCGTTAGCGGCAGAAATAAGACGCGCTCGCAATCCGGAGACCGGTACACTGTTCGCTTTCTTTAAGCGAGCTTTCACGATGAGCCAACTTCTCGCGCTGCGCCCCTTCGTTCCTGCTAAAGACTTCGATGTGTCCAAGCGCTTTTATGAAGCACTCGGCTTTCGCATCACGCATGAAGACAAAGATATCGCCATGCTGAAAGCCGATGGCTTTAGCTTCATTCTGCAGAACTTTTATGTGAAGGAACTCGCCGAGAACTTCATGCTGCAAATGCTCGTGCGCGATGTCGATGCATGGTGGCGCGACAAGAATCCCGAAACGCTTGGCGAACGCTTTGGCGTCAACGCGGCGCGCGCGCCCGCGATCCAGAGTTGGGGGATGAAGGTCGGCTTCCTGTTCGATCCGTCGGGCGTGCTTTGGCACGTATCCGAGGCGCCTTTCTGACTTTCGCACGATCCAAAGACGGCGAGCGTTCATTCAGCGCGCTCGCATCCTCTTTACGCTTGTCACGATCGTTCGCCATTTCCTGCCGGTACGCGCCCGGCGTCATGCCCTTCGCGGTCTTATAAGCCCGGTTGAAATTCGCTACGCTCGGAAAGCCGGAGCGCGCCGCGATCACCGCGATGGGCCACGCGGTATCGGCAAGCATGCGCGTTGCATGACCAATCCTCACACGATTCACATAACGCCCCACGCTTTCGCCGACGTGCTGCACGAAATATCGATTGAGCGTTCGCTCCGACAAATTCGCCGCCTGCGCGAGTTCACGTAGCGAGAGCCGCTGTGCGAAGCGCGCATCGACGAGCGCCAGCACGCGATTGATGCGCTCGGGTTCATGCCCCGTCACCGATGCGTTCCCGCTAAACGCACTCGGCGATGCAAGCGCCTGCGCGTCTTCGTCGGCGAGAGCGCAGAGCACATCCAGCGCCACCGCAAGCCGCTCGCGCGGCGACACGGACAGCAAGCCGTCGAGCCGGCTGCGCATTGCCGCACTCGCCTTCGCGCCGAACGCAAGCCCGCATGCGGCACGCCGTAACAGCCGGTTCAGCGCCTCGTACTCGGGACAACAACTCGCCATGCGCCGCGCCCATTCGCCGCTGAACCACACGACGATCGCCACTTGCGGTTCGCCCGCATCGATCGAACGATTCGACGCCCACGTGTGCGGCAGATCGGGCGGCACGAGCACGAGATCGTCGGCGCCGTAGCTCGCGACCGAATCGCCGATATAGCGCTTGCCGCGGCTGTTCATCGTCAGCGTGAGTTCGTACTCGGGATGGTGATGCCATTCGAACGGAATGCGCGCGATGCGGCGGTTGAAGATGCGCACCGAGCAGCCTTCGCCCATTGCTACGTGTTCGTACGATGCCTTCATATGCGGACGTCCAGATACGCAAAAAGCTTGACCGGATAACATCACTCCGATTCTACGCGCGGGACTATGCTTGCACCATCGTTTAAACAAGCAGAGAGACTGGAGACAGCATGGAACCGCTACGCATCGACGACCTTCCCGCCGCCATTCGCGAAGCCAAACGCGCACTGCGCGCAGCGTTGCCGAACTATCGCGAAGTGTTCAAAGAAGTCGAACGAGACATCGCGCGACAGGCCGCACGCATTGCCGACGAACGCGCGCGCGGCGACGCCGTGATCCCCGAATTGCGCTACGCCGATATCGCCGATGCACGCGTGGCGCAACACACGGTCGATGCCATTCGCGAGCGCGGCGCATGCGTCGTGCGCGGCGTGTTCGCGCCGGAACGCGCCGCCGCGTGGGACCGCGAGATCGCGGACTATGTCGAAACGAACCGGCTCGATGCGAAGCTCGCGAATCGCGCGGAGGACAAATACTTCGGCACGCTCGCGTCCAGCAAACCGCAAATCTACGGCATTTATTGGTCGAAGCCGCAAGTCGAGGCGCGTCAGTCCGAAGAGTTGACGAACACGCGCGTCTTCCTCAACCGGCTCTGGAAGAACGACAGCGAAGGCCGCGTGCATTTCGATCCGGAACACGTGCCCGTTTATGCGGACCGCTTGCGCCGTCGTCCGCCGGGTTCGGAATCACTCGGCCTCTCGGCGCATTGCGATGGCGGCTCCGTCGAACGCTGGCTCGACGATAACTTCAGGCGCGTTTATCGCCATGTCTTTAGCGGCGCGTGGCGCGACTACGATCCGTTCGATGCGGCGTACCGTCCCGAAGTGCGCGAGGTTCCATCGCCCGCCGTGTGCTCGATGTTCCGCACGTTTCAAGGATGGACCGCACTCACGCCGCAAGGTCCCGGCGACGGCACGCTGCAACTCGTGCCGATCGCCAATGCGATGGTCTATGTTCTGCTGCGCGCGTTGCAGGACGACGTCGCCGACGACGATCTCTGCGGCGCCATGCCCGGCCGTGCGCTCTCGATCAAACGCGAATTTCACGGCGTGCTGTTCGATGCACTTTCGTCGATTCCCCACATGCAGGCGGGCGACGCCGTGTTCTGGCATAGCGACGTCATCCATGCCGTGGAAGACGCGCATCGCGGCAAGGGCTACAGCAACGTGATGTATATCGCATCGGCGCCGGCGTGCGCGAAGAATAGCGCGTACTTGCAGCGGCAATTGAAGAGCTTTGTAGAAGGCGCGAGCCCGCCGGACTTCCCCGCCGACAATTTCGAAGTCGATTTCGCCGGACGCGCAACGGAAGACACGCTCACGCCGCTCGGGCGTGAGCAAATGGGCTTCACACGATGATTCGCCGGCACGCTCGATAGGTCAGCGTCATTCTTCAAGCACGATCTGCACCTTCACGTCGGTGGGCACGCCGCTCGCCGCTTCCTCGAAGGCCTTGATGCCTTCGGCGAACGGGAACGTGCGCGATATAAACGGTTTGACATCGAGCTTGCCCGATGCAATCAGTTGAATCGCGCGCGGAAAGATATTGGCGTAGCGGAACACCGACTCGATGCGCGCTTCCTTGATCTGCACCGCGACGATATCCAGCGGAATCGCATGCTGCGGCATGCCGACGAGCACGATGCAGCCGCCGGGACACAGCAGATCGACGATACCGTCGAACGCTTTTTCGTTGCCGCTCGCCTCGATCACGATGTCCGCGCCCCAGCCGTCCGTCAGTTCGTTGACCACATCCAGCGCGCGCTTGTCGCGGATGTTCACGGCGGTCACGCCCTGCACGCCGCCGATGAGATCGAGCTTCTCCTGCACGAGATCGCACACGATCGCGCGGCTGCAACCGCCCGCGAGCGCGGCGAGCGCACACATCATGCCGATGGTGCCCGCGCCGAGCACGACGGCAACGTCGCCCGGCTTGATCGCGGCTTTCTTCGCGGCCTGCAAGCCGATCGACAACGGCTCGACAATCGCGCCTTCCGCGAAGCTCACGTTGTCCGGCAGCTTGTACGTGAACGCCGCCGGGTGCACGACGAACGGCGCGAGGCAGCCATGCACGGGCGGCGTCGCCCAGAAGCGCACTTTCGGATCGAGGTTATACAGCCCTTCGCGCGACGCACGCGATTCCATGTCCGGCACGCCCGGCTCCATGCATACGCGGTCGCCCGCTTTCAGATGCTTCACCTCATCGCCCACTTCGACGACCGTGCCCGATGCTTCATGCCCCAGCACCATCGGCTCGTTGACGACGAACGGCCCGATACGGCCGTGCTGATAGTAGTGAATGTCGCTGCCGCAAATGCCGACCGTATGAATGCGGATGCGCACGTCACGCGGGCCCACAACCTGCGGCAGGCTGAACGGGCGCAAGCTGATGCGCTTTGCTTCCTCGAGAACCAGGGCTTCCATCGTCGTTCCTTTTACGGGTAGAGGCGTAATAGTTGCGCTTGCAACTTGTTTCGATGAGTTTGTTTCAACAGGCCTGAAAACCGCCGTCGACCAGCAGGCTCACACCGTTCACCATGCTCGAATCGTCGCTGAGGAGATAGGCAATCGTGCGCGCCACTTCCACCGGCTGCACGAAACGATCAAGCGGAATGCGCGCGAGCATCGGCCCGGACTTCGCGGGATCGCTCCAAGCGCGCTCGCCCATCGGCGTCATCGTGACGGTGGGAAGCACCGCGTTCGTGCGGATGCCGTGCGGCCCGAGTTCGGTTGCCATGACGCGCGTCATCGCATCGAGTCCGCCTTTGGATGCGCAATACGCCGCGTGCAGCGCAAAGCCCACGTTCGCCGACAAGCTCGACACGTTGACGATCGACCCGCCCACGCCACGCGCGATCATGCTCTTCGCGCACTCTTGCGCAACGATCATCGCGGCGCGCAGGTTCACGTTCATGGTCACATCGAAGGACTCGACGGTCGTCTCCAGAAACGGCTGCAACTCGGCGAGACCCGCATTGTTCACGAGCAGATCGACAGGCTGCACCGAACGGGCCGCTTCGCGCGCGGCGTGCGCATCGGCGAGATCGACGGCAACGGTTTCGCAACCCGTCTCCTGCTTCAATGCGTCGAGATCGGCGGCGCTGCGGCTCAACGCAATGACGCGCGCGCCGCGTTCGATCAGCAGATGCACGGTCGCATGGCCGATGCCCTTGCCCGCGCCCGTGACGAGCACGGTCTTGCCCGCGAATTCGCGGTTTCTGTCGATGGTCGTCATGGTGTCGTCTTCAGGGCTCTTCGCAGAGACGGCGCGCGGTGTCCTCATCGGTCACGAGCACCGACGGATAACGTCCGCGCAATGCCGCGCGCGTCACATGAAACTTCTTCTTGCCGCCGCTCACGAGAACCACGCGCTTGATCTTGCGCAGGTCGTCGAGCGTAATGGCAACGGTGCGCCGGTTCAGCGCATGATCGATCAGTTCGCCGTGCGCATCCATGAAATGACCGAGCATGTCGCCGACCGCACCGGCCTTTTCCAGCGCGCGCAATTGCTCAGGATTCTCGATGCCGTATGTCACCACGAGCGATTCCGTCAGATCGCCGCACGTGAGCAGCGCGAGGTCGGCATTGCGTGCGAGTTCGTAAGTCTCGCGCACGGTCTCTTCCTGCAGGATCACATCGCGCGCCTTCTGGCTGCTCACATAGATCGGCGCCGCGAAAAGATAGCCGTCCGCGCGGCAGATGTTGGCGAAGTCCGACACGATATCGAACGTATTGATGCTCGGGCAATGCGACAGCCCGCCCTGCAACGACACCGCCGACACCGCGCCATACGTGCGTTGCGGCATCGCGCGCAGCACGGAGCGAATCGTGCGGCCCCAGCCGAGGCCGATGGTCTGGCCCGCCACGATCTGCTTCGCGAAGAAGGCCGCCGCGCCGATGCCCAGCGCCGCGTTGTTCGCTTCGTTGTTCGCGCCGGTCGGCACGACGACCGCGCATTCCAGCCCGAAGCGCTTCGCGAGGGCTTCTTCCAGCGCCACGCACGGCGCAATCTTGCTGTTGATGGTGATCTGCACGAGACCCGATTCGCGGCTCGCGGCGAGCAGCCGGTTCACGCGCACGCGATTGCTGCCGATACGTTGCGCGATCTCCTGCTGCGTCAGATTGCCGACGTAGTAGTGCCACGCGACGCGCGCCTGCAGTTCCTCTTCCGAGTCGATGGCATCGTCCGCTTCTGCGAGGGCGATGGGCGGTGCGCTCTTGCTCATGGTGTTCCAATGTTGAATGAAAGGCGCCGCGATTTTATTTCACCGCGCCCATCGTCAGGCCTTGCACCAGTCGGCCCGATACGAGCAATGCGAAGATCACCATCGGCAGCACGATCAGCGTGCCCGTCGCCATGATTTCGCCCCACGGCAATTCATAGCCGCTCATGTAGCTCGTTGCCGCAACGGGCGAAGTGATCGCGTCGCTGCGCGTCAGCACGAGCGCATAGAGCAGATCGTTCCACGAGAAGATGAACGCGAAGATCGCCGAGACGACGATGCCCGGCATCGCAAGTGGCAGATTGATGCGCCAGAACACACGCCACGGCGACGCGCCGTCGAGCCGCGCGGCTTCATCGAGTTCGACCGGAATGTTGCGGAACTGATCGGTGCAGATCCACACGACGATCGGCAGCGAGAACGTCAGATAGAGCAGGATCAGCACGATATGCGTATCGACGAGTCCGAGCTTCGTCGCGATCAGGAAGAACGGCACCGCGAGCACTACCGGGCTCACCATGCGATTGGAGATGAACCAGAACCACAGGTCTTCCTTGCCGCGAAACTCGTAGCGCGCGAGCGCGTAGGCCGCGGGCGTGCCGAGCAGAATGGCGAGCACGGTCGTACTGCTCGCGATGATCAGCGAATTGAGCAAGCTGCCCGCCACATCATGTTCGAAGAGCGCCGCGGAATAGTGATGAAGCGTCGGCGAAAAAAGCCATTTCGGCGGATAGGCGAGCGCGTCGGACTGGCTCTTCAGGCTCGTCGTGACCATCCAGTAAAACGGAAACACCGAGGACATGAACACGACGACGAGGCCCAGAAAATGCCATACAGTGGCGCGTTTTCTTGCGGCGCGTGCGCGCTTCGCGCGTTGCGTGACTGACACGTTGATCGAACTCACGCAGCCTCCCGATAGACGAAGCGGATATAAAGACGCGACAGCACGATCGTCAGAATGAGCAGGATGATCGCCTGCGCCGACGCCATGCCCTGATCGAACAAACGAAAGCCCACACGCTGGATATAGACGCTGATGAATTCCGTTGCCGCGCCGGGGCCGCCGCGCGTCATCGTGAAGACGGCATCGAACATCTTGAGCATGTCGGCGGAACGAAGAATGAGAATGGCCGTGAGGCCCGGCAGCAAGTAAGGACGCTGCAGATGCCACAGGATCATGCTCCACTTCGGCGTTTCGAGGCGCGCGGCTTCTTCCGCTTCTTTCGGCACCATCGAAAGTCCGGCAAGCAAAATCAGCGCGCAGAACGGCGTCCACTGCCAGATATCCATGATCATCACGGAGACGAAGGCGAGCGTCGGGTCCGCGAGCCAGTCCTGCGGCGGAATGCCGATGAGGCCCGTCAGATAATTCGCCACGCCGAACTGCCGGTTGAAGATCAGCCGCCCGATCAGGCCGACGACCGCATACGTGGTCGCCATCGGAATGACGAGGCTCACGCGCGCGGCCGCCCGCATCCACGGCAAGTCGGTGCGATGCAGCAGCAGCGCCGCGAACAGCCCGAGCGCGATTTCTATCGGCAGCGTGACGCACAGAAACAGCGCCGTGCGCCCGAGCGCGCCCCAGAAACTCGGATCGGTGAGCGTCGCAATGTAGTTGTCGACGCCGACCCACGGCGTGCCCGAGGCGAGATCCGCGAGCTTGTACTGATGGAACGAGTTATAGAGCGCGAGCAGCAGCGGATACACGCCGATGATCGCGAGCGCGGCGATTGCGGGAATCAGGAACCAGAAAGCGGGCGAACGCGGCACGATGCCGAAGTAGCGCGCGGACTTGGCGCGTCTTCGCGCGTGCGTTGCTGTCGATGCCATTCGTCGCCTCCGGTTCCTTGAGTGTAGTTACTTCAGCAAAGGCTTCTTGCCGTCGTAATAGCCCGCTTTCTTCAGGATGTCCTCGGTCTTCTGACCGATGGTCTGCGCGCCCTCCTTCACCGTCACCTGTCCGAGCATCATCTTGCTGCCCCATTCGCCGATGACTTCCGACACCGCCGGCCATTCAGGGAAGCGCGGACGATAATCAGGCACGCCGCCCTGCCACGATTCGACCATCGGCTTCACGAACGGATACTTGTCCTGCACGGCCTTGTCCTGATAGATGGCCATGCGCGCCGGCACGCCGCCCGCTTCGAGATAAGGCTTCGCCATGGCTTCGGACGTGATCCACTGAATGAAGAGCCACGACGCCGCCTGCTTCTTCGCGTTTGACTTCGCGTTGACCGCAAGCGAGAAGCCGCCGAGTGCGGGCTTCAGGCCCGCCGGACCTTTCGGCTCGGTGGTGATCGCGAGGCAGTTGCCGATCTTCGACTTGCTCGGATCGGTGAGCGTGGGATAGAACGCGGACCATTCGGTGATCATCGCAACCTGGCCTTGCGCAAGCGCATTCACCGCTTCGGCGTGATCGAAATCGACGATGCCCGGCGGCATGTACTTCATCAGCTTCTGCCGGTATTCGAGGCCCGCCTGCGATTCCGGCGACATCAGGTTCGACTTGAACTTCGCATCGAGCAGCGAGCCGCCGTTCGGCCACAACACGCGCATGAAACTGTCCGCCGATTGCGTCTCGCCGCGGCGCGATTGCAGCGCGAAGGCGAACTTGTCGCCCTTCGTGAGCTTCGGCGCATAGGTGTTGAGAAGCTCGTCCCAGGTCTTCGGCGGCGCGTCGAAGCCCGCGTCCTTCAACATGCACTTGTTGTAGAACATCAGGCCCGAATAGTTATCGAACGGCAAACCGTATGCGACCTTGTCCCATGTGCCGAACGAATCCAGCAGGATCGGGAAGAAGCCCGGCAGATTAAGATTCGGGTCCGCGAGCTTGGGGTCGTCGGTGAATTTCTTGATCGGCACGAGCCACTTGTTGCTCGCGAATTCACCGATCCACACGACGTCCACAAGCACGATGTCCTGATCGCCGCCGCCCACGAAATTGAGCACTTCCTTCTCGCGCGTGTTCTCGTAGGGAATCACTTCCCAGCGCACCTTGATGCCCGTTTCCTTCTCGAACTGCGGTATCAGTTGCTGCGCGGCCTTGTAGCCGGGACGATCGAGAAAGATGGCCTTGATGGTGGTGCCGGAGTACGGCTGCGCGGCTTCCTTCAGAGTCCAGGCTTGCGCATTCGATGCGGCGAACGCCGCGCTCGCCGCCAGCAGCGCGACTGCCGCGACGTGTTTGATCGGGCCGAGTTGCCTGGCCGGGATGAAGCGCTTCTTCATGCCTGTCTCCTTGGTTTTTATCGAGCGGGTCTGGCTTGCGGATTCGTCTGTCTCGTGCTTTTCGTGTGCTTTCCGTGCTTCGCGTTTCACTTGTAATTTCGGTTTTACAATTGTATATTTTGGCCCGAACAGGTTGTCAAGAACAAAATCGACGATGCATCCGATGCTGCGCTGCCGCAGCAGCACACAGGAGACGCGTATGAGCGCAGTTCATCTGCAGCAGATCCGCAAGACCTTTGCCGGTATCGAAGTGCTGAAGGACGTGGACATCGAAGTGACCGATCGCGAGTTCATGGTCTTCGTCGGTCCTTCGGGGTGCGGCAAGTCCACCTTGCTGCGCACCATCGCCGGACTCGAACGCAGCGACTCCGGGCAAGTACTGATCGGCGGCGAAGACGTGACCGACCTCGAACCGTCGCAGCGTGGCGTCGCCATGGTGTTTCAGTCGTATGCGCTCTATCCGCATATGACGGTGTACGAAAACATCGCCTTCGGGCTGCGCATGCTGAAGCTGCCCGAAGCGCAGATCAAGGAGCGCGTGCATCGCGCGGCGGAGATTCTTCAGATCGGTCAGTTGCTCGAACGGCGTCCGCGCGCGTTGTCGGGCGGGCAACGTCAGCGTGTTGCGATCGGCCGTTCGATCGTGCGCGAACCGCAAGTCTTTCTCTTCGACGAGCCGCTCTCCAATCTCGATGCCGCTCTGCGCGTGCAGATGCGCCTCGAACTCATCAAGCTGCACAAGCAGCTCAACGCGACGATGATCTACGTCACGCACGATCAGACCGAAGCGATGACCATGGCCGATCGCATCGTCGTGCTGAATCACGGGCGCGTGGAGCAGATCGGCTCGCCGCTCGAACTGTATCGGACGCCGCGTAATCGCTTCGTTGCGGGCTTCATCGGGTCGCCGAAGATGAACTTCATGGACGTGCGCGTGGCGCGTGTGGACGCGGCGGGCGTCACCATCGAACTGCCCGGCGGCGAGACGCTCACGCTGCCGTTCGCGGGCGCGTCGGTGAAGGCGGGGGAAACACTTACGCTCGGCATCCGGCCCGAGCATTTCGTCGAAGCATGCGGCGGCGACATCGACAGCGGTCTCACCGGCGAAGTCATCGTGATCGAACATCTCGGCGGCGAGACCTTGCTGCATCTGCGCTTGCCGAACGATCTCGTGATTCAGGTGAAGGGCTCGGGCGAATCCACCGCCATGGAAGGGCAGCGGCTGAATGCAGGCTTCAGCATTCGCCACGTCCATCTGTTTCGCGACGACGGCAGCGCGCTCGAACGCATGCGTCCGGTTACCGAGACTGCGGCTGCCTGAAGTTCGCCATCAAGTTCATACGGAAAATGCCGTAAACGAAGGCAAGCGCCGTGTTGGCGCTCGCGGCTGACACGCGCCGCCTCCTTCGTCCGCTTCCCGTGAATCCCATGGCTTTTCGCATTCGCCCGCTCGCGGCCGGAGCCGCCGTGCTCATGCCCGCGCTCGTGACCGGCCCCGCGCCTTCGTCGCTCGCCGCGACCGGCAGCGCCGAGTTGCCCGTCACGCTGACGATCTACGACATCTGCACGCTCGACACCACCGCGCATCAGCCGGCCGTCGCCTGCTCGGCGGGCGGGCAATACCGCATTCTCACCGGCGAATACTTCGCGAACTTTCGCGTGGCCGAACTCAAGCCGGGCCGCGGCGGCAATGCGTCGGTCGTCGAAATCGCGTTCTGACCGCACCGTTGCGGCGGACGATCCGTTACATCACATTGTTACAATCGGTTACGTCTCTTGTCTGAGGAATGAACAAGAATGAAAATGTCCACCGAGGCGCCAACCTGCTGAATGAGCCTGCGCAAACGTTGGCGACGGACACTTCCAATAAAAAAGAGGTGAAAAATGCGTCGTCGATCGATTGCGGTTTCGTTCATTTCGCTTGCGTTGGCCATGGGACCGCTCGTTCCGCTCGGAGCCGGCGCCGCCACGCGAACCACCACCTTCACGGTGTCCCTCACGCTGCAGAACGATTGCCAGATCGCGGCCAATCCGCTGAATTTCGGCAACTCGGGCGTCATTGCCGCCAACATCGACCAGACGACGACGCTCTCCGTCACCTGCTCGAACGGCGCGGCCTATAACGTCGGGCTCGACGCGGGTTCGGTCACCGGCTCGACCATCACCAGCCGTCTGCTCGCGGGCACCGGCACGCCCACGCCGACCGTCGGCTATCAGCTGTATCGCGATTCCGCGCGCACGCTCGTCTGGGGCCAGACGGTCGGCACGGACACGCTGTCGGGCACCGGCAACGGCGCCGCGCAGACGCTGACGGTCTATGGCCGCGTCGCGCCGCAGACGACGCCCGCCGCCGGCACCTACACGTCGACCGTTACCGCGACCATCACCTTCTAGGCATGCGCGATCCGCAGTTTGGCCGGGCCGCGCGGCGGCTCGGAAGGCGCGCGCTCGCCTGCATTTTCGCCGTGCTGACGTTGGGGACGATCGACGGCTCCGCGTGGGCGGCGGCGTTGCAGGTGTCGCCGATCCGGCTCGATCTCTCCGTCGACAAGCCCGCCGCCGCGCTCACGCTGCACAACGACGGCTCTGTGCCGCTCAATGCACAAGTGCGCGTGTTCGCGTGGACGCAGTCGCTCGACGAAGACCATCTGGAGCGCACGTCGGAGATCGTCGCGAGCCCGCCGATCGTGCGTATCGCGCCGAACGGCGATCAGACCATCCGCATCCTGCGCGTAAGCCATGCGCCGCTCGCGCGCGAGGAAACCTACCGGCTGCTGATCGACGAAATTCCCAACGGGCAAAGCGCGACGGCCACCGGCGTGCGCATGCAGTTGCGCTATTCGGTGCCGGTGTTCGCGGGCGTTTCCGACGAACGCGCGCCGCCGCTCGCGCTGACGCTCGAACGCAAGGACGCGCAGGCCGGCGCGCCGCTGATGCTGCGCGCGGCGAACAACACCGATCTCCACGCACAACTGAGCCGCGTGCGTCTGGAATGGCCCGACGGCCAGTCGACGCAACTCTCCGCAGGCCTGCTCGGCTACGCGTTGCCGCGCGCGGTGCGCCGCTGGCCGGTGGCGGGCGCGCCCGCGAACGTGACGTCGGCGACCGTGCATGCGCTCGTCAACGGCGAGCCGGTGACGACGCGCGTGAATATCGCCGAGCCGGCGAGCGGGTCTGCATCCGCGCCGCCGCCCGGTCGCTGAGCCGTGGATGCGATCGTCGCGAAGGCATTCGCCTCTGGCCCGCGCGCGTCGGGTTTTGGCCGCGGGCGTGCTCGCGTCGGCGTGCGTGCCGGCGCGGGCCGATGACATGGCCACGACGCTTGCCGCCGTATCGAATACCGCGCTGCCGGTCGCCGGCAATGCGGGCAATGCGGGTAACGCGGGCAATGCAATAGCGAACGCGCAGGGCGAGCTTTATCTGGAAGTGGCGATCAACGGCACGTCGACGCAAAAGATCGCGGAATTCTTCGTGACGAACACGATGATCTACACGACCGCCGACGAACTGCGCGACCTCGGCCTGCGCACCGACGACCTGCGGCCCGACGCGCAAGGCCGCATCGCGCTCGGCTTCGTGCCCGGTTTGCGCTACACGTACCGGCCGGAGCGGCAGCGCATCGACTTCGAAGCCACCGATGCACGCCGCATGCCCGCCGCGCTCGCCAACACGCCCGCGCGCGCGCCGACGGCGGCCACGGGCACCGGCCTCGTCATCAATTACGAAGCCACGGTGCAGACCAACTCGCCGACGCAATACGGCCTCTACAGCGAGCAACGCTTCTTCTATCCGGGCGGCGTGCTCGACAACACCGGCACCGCGTACTGGTACGCGGACCGTCGCAGCTACGTGCGGCTCGATACGTCGTGGAGCCATTCGGACACGGCATCGCTCGTCACGACGCGCCTCGGCGACACGATCTCCTCATCGCTCACGTGGACGCGGCCGGTGCGCATGGGCGGCGCGCAAATCTCGCGCGATTTCGCGCTGCGGCCCGATCTCGTCACCTATCCGGTGCCCGCGCTCGCGGGATCGGCTGCGGTGCCGAGCGCCGTCGATCTGTATGTAAACAACGTGCGCCAGTACAGCGGCAACGCGCCTTCGGGACCGTTCGTCATCAATGCGGTGCCCGCGATCAACGGTGCGGGCGAAGCCGTCATCGTGAGTCGCGACGTGCTCGGGCGCAGCGTCATGACGACAGTGCCGCTCTACATCGACGCCCGCCTGCTCGCGCGCGGCCTCACGGATTTCTCGGTGGAAGCGGGTTTCGTGCGGCGCGCCTACGCGCTGCGCTCGTTCGACTATGCGGGCGATCCGTCGATCTCCGCGTCGCTGCGGCGCGGGCTCACCGATACCTTCACGTTCGAAGCCCACGCCGAAGCGACGCGCGGCGTGTATAACGCGGGCATCGGCATGTTGTTCGGCGTCGGGCAGGCGGGCGTGTTCAACGTGTCGATTGCGGGCAGCGCGGGCAACGGCGGCTCGAATCCGGCGCCGCTCTACGTGTATCCACCCGGTTATTACGGCGGTTTTGCGTCGGTTGCACCGGCGGCGACGCCCGTCCCCGCGCCCTCCGCGAACGGCGGCAGCGGTCTGCAAATCTCGGCGGGATGGCAATGGCGCACGCCCGCGCTGTCCATCGACTTGCAAGCGCAGAAAGCGACGCCGCACTACAGCGACCTCGCCTCCGCCGAAGGCACGCCCGTGCCGCGTTCGACCTATCGCGCGACGCTCGCCGCGCCGCTGCGCGTGTTCGGCTCGTCGAGCACGGCGAGCGCGAGTTACGTCGGACTGGACGATCCGTACTACGGCGACTCGCGCATCGGCTCGCTCGCCTATTCGGTGACGCTGCCGCGCGGCACGTCGCTCGCGGCGAGCATCTATCACGACTTCGGCGACACGCATAACACGGGCGTCTTCGTCGCGTTGAGTTTCGCGCTGGGCGGCGCGCTCAATGCGAGCGTCGATGCGGGCACGGATCACGGCAAGCCGCTGTTCGGCGCGGCCGTCACGAAAACCGCCGATTACGGCGGCGGCTTCGGCTGGCAGGTGCAGACGGCCCGTCAGAACGGCATCCAGCAGTCGCTCGGACAAGGCGCGTATCGCGGACGCTACGGCGATCTGCTTGCGACCGTGGCAAGCGTCGATTCGCGCGTGTATGGCGAACTCGACGCATCGGGCTCGCTCGTGTTGATGGCGGGCGACGTGCTCGCGGGCCGCCGTATCGACGATGCCTTCGCGCTCGTCTCCACCGACGGCGTGCCGGACGTGCCCGTGCTGCACGAGAACCGCGAGATCGGCAAGACCAACGCGGCGGGGCATTTGCTCGTGCCGGATCTCGTCGCGTATCAGGCGAATCATCTGGCGATCGATCCGCTCGACCTGCCCGCCGATACCGCCGTCAGCACGACGCAACTGAATCTCGCGCCGCAATCGCGCGCGGGCGTGCTGGCGCGCTTTCCGCTGCACGGCTTCACGGGCGCGCAGTTGCAGCTCGTCGATGCGGGCGGCGCGCCGTTGCCGCCGGGCACGGCGCTGACGCATCGTGAAACGGGCAAGCACTATGTGGTGGGCTACGACGGCCTCGCCTTCATCGACGATCTCGCCCGCGCCAACACGCTCGATGCCGCGCCCGCCGGCAAGCACTGCGAAGCGAGCGTGCCGTATGCCGCGCAAGGGCACGGCTTGCCGACGCTCGGGCCGTTCGTCTGCGGGAATGTATCGCGATGAGGCGAGTCGCGTTATTCATCGCGTTGTTTCTCCTGACCATCGCGCCGGTTCGCGCGCAAGTGTGCACGGCGTCGATATCGAGCATCAACTTCGGCTCGATCGCGCCCGCGACCACGTCGAGCGCAACCGTATCGGGCTCGGTCACCGTGACGTGCAGCGGCTTCGTGCTGAACCTGCCGGTGCGCGCGTGCATCAACATCGGCACGGGCAGCGGCGGCGCGTCGTTCTCGCCGCGCTTCGCCAGCAACGGCACGGACACGCTGCAATACAACCTTTACGCCGATTCGGCCGGCAGCACCGTCTGGGGCTCGCGGCGCTCGGCGAGCTACGGCGCGGTGGCCGTCGATATACCGCTCACGATCGCGCTCGGCACCGCGTCGGGCAGCCGCACGCTGCCGTTCTACGCGCGCGTGCCCGCGGGACAGACGACGCTCGTCGCGGGCGTTTATACGTCGGCGTTTTCGGGCGCGACGCAGGCGGAAATGACGTATCAGCAATATTTGCTGACGGCGCCTTCCTGCTCGACGCTCACCGCGAACTCGAATGCGCTGTCGTTCACGGTGTCGGCGACCGTCATCAACGATTGCACGCTCGCCGCGACCAACATCAACTTCGGCACGGCGGGCGTGCTGAACGGCACGCTCAACGCGACCGGCACGCTGAGCGTCGCGTGCACCAGCAACGACCCTTATTCGATCGCGCTGTCGGCGGGAAGCGGCAGCGGCGCGAGCGTCGCGGACCGCCGCATGACGAAGAGCGGCGGCAGCGAGCAAGTGCGCTATCAGCTGTACCAGAACGCCGCCTACACGACGCCCTGGGGCGACGGCATCGGCGGCACGTCGGCGGTGACGGGTACCGGCAGCGGCTCCAGTCAGGCCATCACGGTATATGCGCGCGTGCTGCCGCAGACGACGCCGAGCGCGGGCAATTACAGCGATACGATCATCGCGACGATCACGTATTGACGCGCATCCACTGAAGCGCCGGACTGGTCAGGATTACACACGCTTAGGCAGGCGCATGTTCAAAACTGCAAAGACGACACGCGACGCCAAAACGCGCTGTGTGCGCAACCTCACACAGCCCGTAACGCGCCACGGATTCGTTACGTAACCCTGATGGCTTTCGCTACGGTGCGCCGTTATCGTGACAGACAGTCACGGCCCGCAAACGTTATCGGGCGTGCGGTACGCGGCTTTGCGCGGCACGGCGGCGGCAGGGCGAGATCGGGCACGAGTCCTGCAAGCGCTGGCACGACCAACTGAGAGGATGGCTCCAGCATGAAAAGGACAACACACGGCTCGCCCGCAGCGAACGCCGCGCCGAGGTCAGATCATGCATTCCGGCATCGCGTGCTCGAGGGCCTCAGGTCCGGCGAGTTCTGCATCGCCTATCAGGGAATCTACCGAGTCGACACCGGCGAGCTTGCGCAAATGGAAGCGCTGATTCGCTGGCGTCATCCGGACTATGGCGTATTGCTGCCCGGCGCATTCAGCGATGCGTTCAAGGACGCTGAAATCATGCACGAGCTGACCTGGTTCGTGATGGACACGGTCGCATCCGATATCGGCGCATGGCGTGCACGCGGCGGCGCGCATTATCCGGTCGCGGTGAACGTGCCGCCCTCGATCGCGGCCATGCCGGGCTTCGCCGAGCAGATGGAGAGCATCTGCACCACGCACGGCATCGAGCCTGCGTGCCTCGAACTGGAGTTGTCGGAGAGCGAGGATCTCGCGTGCTTTCCGGGCATGCAGAAAGTGGTGCGCCGCTTCGGCGACAAAGGCGTGAGCATTGCGATGGACGATTTCGGTACCGGCTATTCGTGTCTTGCCGCGCTCGCGCCGATCGAGTTCAAAACGGTCAAGATTGCGAAGGAACTGTTGACGGACGCGCCGCGCTCGCCGAATGCGCGCATGGTGTTTTCGTCGGTGGTGGCGTTGCTGACGCGGCTTCACGTGTCGATCGTCGTCGAAGGTGTCGAGACGGCGGCGCAGGCGCAGTGGCTCGCGCAATGGCCGTATGTGCTCGCGCAAGGGTTCTTTCTCGCGCGGCCTGCGTTCGGCATGGACAACGTGCCGGGCGCGCGTCTTAAGCATGCGCTTGCGCGGCCGGGGTCGGCGCGGCGCGAAGGGCATCGCGGCATGCGTCTCGCCGACGCGGCCTGAAGATATCGCGACGCAACGCTGAACATCGAAGGGCCGGACGGATTCATCCGACAAGTCCGGCCGTCAAGAGCTTCTGGCAGCCCTCGAAAAGCCAGGACTTCGCCGGCGCATGGCGTGCGCCGGCGTTTTTTTTGGGCTCTCGTCTGTGGTACATCGGCTACATCGGCTACATCGGCTACATCGCGCGCGTCTCCGGCTCTTCGTCGAACATCTGGAACTTGCGCATCTTCTCCCACAGCACCTTGCGGCTGATGCCGAGATACTGCGCGGTGTCCTGCCTGCGCCAGCCGTTCGCATCGAGCGCCGCGAGCACGCGATTGCGCTCGCCCATGTCCCACTTGCTGCGATCGACGAGCATATCCGACACGCCATCCACAGGCGCCGTCTGCGCGTTGCGCGCGAGCACGAGCAGGCGCTTCACGCGCGATTCGTCCCACGCGCCGAGCTGCCGCACCGTCACGCCGACGCGCTCCGCGAGATTGCGCAGCTCGCGCACGTTGCCGGGAAAATAGATATCGGCGACCGCGTCCGCGAGCCAGTACGGCAACTCGGGCAGCACATCGAGCTTCTCCCTGCCGATCACTTCGCTGACGAAGGTCTTGAAGAGCGCGATCTTGTCCGGCGCGCCGCGTTCCTCCAGCGACGGAATCGACAGTTCGATCACCGCGAGCCGGTAATACAGGTCCGCGCGAAACGCGCCGTCCTTCACGAGTTGCGGCAGACATTTGTTGCTCGCCGCGATGAGCCGGAATTCGAGCCGCACCGGCGTTGCCGAACCGATGCGCGTCACGGCCTGATCCTCCAGCACGCGCAGCAGCTTCACTTGCTGATAGAGCGGCAAGTCGCCGATTTCATCGAGGAAGAGCGTGCCGCCGTTCGCCTGCTCGAAGTAACCCTTGTGCGCCAGCACCGCGCCCGTGAACGATCCTTTCGCATGACCGAAGAACAGCGACTCGAACAGACCGTCGGGAATCGCGCCGCAGTTGACCGGCACGAACGGCCCCGCGCCGAAGCGCGTGTGCTTCTCATGCAGCAATTGCGCGATGCGCTCCTTGCCGACGCCCGTTTCGCCGTGCAGCAGCACGCTCGTGTCGCAATCGGCGAACGTATCGACTTCGCGCAGCAGCGCCTGCATGCATTCGGCATGCGCGATCAATGCATGCGACTCGTGCGCGTCCTCGCCGTGCGCGCGCAGTTGCTGCGCGAGCTTCGCGACCATCGCGCGCAATTCGGCGCCGGTGAAATCGAGCGGCAGGATATGCGCGTAGTCGGCGGGAAACATCGACGGATCGCGTTCGCGCGGCGCCGCGCCAACCCACACGACCGGCATCGAATGACGCGCTTCCCAGTCGCGCAACACGAACGCGCCGCCGTCGATCACGCTCACGCTGATGATCGCGACCGCCGGACGCTCGGATTCGCGCGGCGCGCTGATCGACGTGCCGTCGGCGCGCAGCACGTCCACGTCCTGCCCGGACATCGCGCGGACCACGCGTTCGACGATATCGGCCTTGCCCTCCCACACGTGAATATCGAGGCCGTCGATTCTGGTGTTCTGTTTCATGTCTTCAGTAGGCCAGTTGCGACTCGCCGCATGTGAGCGACAAGTCGTGAATCGTGCTCGTTCCCACTTGCGCGCCGAGCAATTGCAGCACGGGCAGCAACACCTGATCGAGCCCCGCGAGCACCGTGCCGAGCACGGGAACGAGCGTCGCGACGAGAAGCGGCGCGACGGGGCTCAGGAGCCACGAAGGCAATAGCGGCGACGAAACCGTCAGCCCGCCCGGTGCCGAAAGACTCGCGCTCAAGCCCGCCAGCGCATTCGAAAGCGACGCGCCGGGCGCGGCGGGCACGGTCTTGTAGTCGTCGCCGTTGCCGCTCACGCCGTCGAAGGTGAGTGTCGTCTGGGCGGATGCGGGCATCGTCGCGGGCAGGCTCGCGGCCATGCTCACCGTGAGCGTGCCGAGAATGTTCACGAGCGTCGCGGGCTTCGAGCAACTGAACGCGCCCATGTTGGCGGGCGTATCGCCGACGCATACGTTCGCAAGCCCCGTCTGCACGCCGATGACCGAACGCCGCGCCGATGCCGCGCCCGCGCATTGCGTCGATACGAGCCACGCGGTGCCGGGCGCGACTTCGAGATAAAGCGGCACGTGGATCATCGGCTTGGCGCCGCCGAATCCCGCAGGCAACGGCAACGGCAGCACGCTGACATCGACGAACGCGCGCACTTGCGCCGCATGCGCGAGCGTGCGCCAGTTGCCGTTCGGGTCGCGGCCCGCTTCGCCGATGGCGAGCACGGGCGGCTGAATGATCTGCACCTTCAGCGCCGCCGATATCAAGCCCGGCAACGCCAGCGACGCGCCGACGTTCACCGCCGACTTGCCCGCCTGCGCGATCTCGGCCGTGACGAGCAGCGCTTCGAGCGGGCTGATGGTCGCATCGAGCGCGCTCTGCGTGTTGGCGAACCCGACCGACAACAGCCCCGGCGCGCCGTTCTTGCTGCCGAGCGCAATCGTCTGATTGCCGGGAATGTTCGCGTTGACGATAGCGCCCATCGCGCCGATCGCCGTCGCGAGACTCGCGTTCGCGACGGTCGTCGTTTGCAGCGCGGTCAGCATGAGCCGGGCGATTTGCGCGGCCGTGAGCTGCGCGGCCAGCAACTGATCAACCGTGCCGACACCCGCGGCGGTCACGAGGTCGCCCACGCGCACGCGGGCATCGGCGAGTCCCTGATACGACGCCAGCGTCAGATTGAGATTCGTGCCGAGCAGCGCGTTGAGCAGGTCGTTGACCGTGCCGCCGCTGATGCTCACGAGCGTCGTGCCGATGGAAAACGAGCCGACGTCCGTCGATTTGGCAATCGCGCTCGCCGTCACTTGCCGTGCGGGCCCGAGGAAAAAGTACGGCACCGTGCGGGCGGCCGTCACCTTGACGGCGTTCGCGGGCGTGCCGTTCGTCGAAAAGAAATCGGGCGCGGCGTTGGCCTGCGTGTCCCATCGTCCGCACGTGACGGCGAGCGAATTGCCCGTCGCGGACGGATCGAAGCCGTTGCTCCCGGCGCTGCCGTTCGCGGCGGCGAGCGAGCGCGCGCAGGTCGAATCGACGCGTTGCGCGCCCGCGCTCGCCGCGAGATCCGCGACGCTTTGCAGGCTGCGCCGCGCGAAAAACAGATTGCCGATATCGATTGCGCCGAGCGCCGCAACCGCCACGACGAGCCAGATCGCCGCGAGCGTCGACGCCGCGCCGCGCTGGGTGCGTGCTTTGCCGCGGTTGCGTCGTTCAGGCGGGTGGACTTTGCGCGGCATCAGTTCATGTCGCGATAGTTCACGTCCAGCGACGGACGCCCCGCGTCTTCGACCGACGAGCCGAAGTGCGCCGGAATCGCCGTGTCGAACGACTTGAGATAGCGCTCATACGCCGCGCCCGCCTGTGCGCCGAGCATCGGCTGCGCGGGCGCCGCCGCCGCGTTGCTCGACTGAAGCGTGAGCCAGGTCTGCGTCGCCTGGCCGATGTCGTTCGCGCCCTGTCCATACGCCGCCTGCCCCGCGCCGAGCGCGGCACACAGCATCGATACGACGATTCGCTTCATCCCGTTCTCCTTCATCGATCTCACCGCGACGCAACGCTTGCGCGCGCCGCATCGGCGACGCGTTTTGCATCGACGCGAATGGCCTGCTGCACATCCGCCGAAAACTTCTGCTGCGTCATGAGTCCCTGCGCATTCGCGGCCTCGCCGCTCGCGAGCAAATACAGCGCGACGTTGCTCAATATCTTCGGATTGTTCGGCGCGAGTTCGGCGGCCTTCATGAGCGGCACGCGCGCGCCCGCGACATCGCCCAGCCGCAGACGCGCGTAGCCCAGATCGGAGAGCATGAGCGCATCGGTCGGGGCGCGTCTGGACGCCGACGCGAACAGATCCGCCGCGCGCGAAAAATCGGCGGCCTCGCCCGCGAGCAGGCCGAGACCGCGCAGGCCGCGCGCGGCAAGCGGCGTGTTCGCGAGACGCCCGTATGCGACCGCGCTGGCGTCGGACTGGCCGGTCTGACGCAGCGCATCGGCGCGCAGAAGAATCGTGTCGGGCGACTGGCCGTATTGCTGCTCGTATGCGTCGATATGCGCGAGCGACGCGTACCACAGGCCTTGCGCCTGCATCCGGTCGATCAGCGCGAGATACATGCCGGGCGTATCGGGCGGCGACTCTTTTTGCAGCGCCTGATCGAGCGCCGCCTGACGCTCGGCCTGAATGCCCACGCCGTAGCCGTTTTCCTGCTTCGTCGCGCAGGCGGCGAGCGCCGCGCAAATCAGCGTCGCAAAGAGCGCGCGCAAACTTGTGGATCGAATCATGTGCATCCCTTTATCGATGAAGTCCCGACAACGCATGCACCACCGCGATGAAACCCGGCCCGGCGGTGATGATCAACAGCGCGGGCAGCAGCGTGATGACCATGACGCCCGTCATCTTGACCGTGAGCTTGCCGATGCGCTCGCGCAGCAGCGCGCGGCGCGTCTCGCGCAGACGGTCGCCGAACTGCTTGAGCGGTTCCTGCACCGCGCCGCCGTGCTGCTCCACCTGAATGACGAGGCGCACGATGGCGGCGAGATCCTCGTTGTCGTAGCTTGTGGCAAGGCGTTTCATCGACTGCTCGCGGGTGCGTCCGGTGGCGAACTGCGCCTGCGCCAGCGCGAGTTCCTTCGCGAGCACGGGCAGCACGTTGCGGAAGTCGTGGACCATCACTTGCAGACTCTGATCCAGCGACAAACCGACGCCCTGCAACAGCCGCAGCAGATCGACGAACAGCGGCAGTTCGTTGCTCACCGCGCGCTGCCGGGCCTGAGCGCGGCGCTTCACGAACCACTTCGGCGCCATGAAGCCGATCGACAGCGCCATGAACAGCAGCATCATGAAGCGCGCGCCGTGCGCCGTTCCGTGCCCCGTCGTCATCACGATGAGCGGCGCGATCACCGCGCCCGCGACGCGAGCCGCGAAGAAGCGGCCGCGCGCCTGGGCATCGACATAGCCGCAGCGTTCGAGCAGACGCCGGTCCTCGTTTGCGACGGCCACGCGCCCGAACGGCGTGTCGAGCCATGCCGCGCCGGCACGGCCGATGGCGGCGAGCAACCCCCTCGGCGATGGCGCCGGATCGAGTGACGCGGGCGCGGGTGCGGACGTGCGCTCCTTCAACGCGTGATCGAGCGTGCGCGCCGAACGCTGCATGCGCGCATAGCGGCCGAACGCGAGCATGCCGAAGAGACCGGCCGCGAGCGCCGCGGCGGCGAGCGCGAGCGCGCCGAGCAAGGCGGGCGTCATCGTCATGTTCTGATCCTCGCGAGCCGGTACAACAGCCATGCGCCGAGCAGTTGCAGCGCGAGCGCGACATACACGAGACGCTTGCCGAGCGCGTCGCTCCACATCGCATCGAAATAGGCGGGATTGGTCACGATCACCATCGCGCCGAGCAGGATCGGCAGCAGTCCGAGCACCCACGACGACAGCCGCGTTTCCGTCGACAGCGCGATGAGTTCGCGGTCCGCCTGTTCCAGATCGCGCATCAGCGCGGCCATGCGGTCGAGCATGACGTCCGAGCGTCCGCCGTATTTCACCGACACGCGCAGCACCGAGCCGACCAGTTCCAGCTCGCGCACGCGATAAATCCGCGCGACCGTGCCGAGCGCGTGGTCGATCTCCATGCCGGTGCGCAGCATCGGCAGCGCGCGGTCGAGGCATTCCGACAGCGGCGCTTCGGCGTTCGTGAGCGCGGCCTGAAACGCGGCCGGCACGCTATGACCGATGACGATCATGCGCACGATGCCATCGAGAAACGGCGGCAATTGCCGCACGATGCGCTGATAGCGTTTCTGCGCGCGCCACGTGAGCCACGCATGCACGGCGGCGAGCACGAGCGCGGCGACGCCCGCGCCGAGCGCCGGTCCGGCGCGCATGCCGGCGCACAGCGCACCGATCACGGCTGCGGCCAGCGTCGTGCAAGCAAGCGCACGCGGACGCGCGATGCCCGCGCGGTTCATCAGGTTCGCGAACGCGGCACGGGCGCGCGCAAGGTGCGTCTGAGTCGTTGCGGGACGCACGCTTTGTTGCGGTCGGGGCGTATGCGTTGAGGGCGCAGCCTGCGTCCCCCGCACCTGCCGCTCGACGAAACGCTCGGCCAGCGCCCGTTCGCGCCCGGTCGTGCCGCGCCGCCACAGCATGAGCGCCGCCGCCGCGCACAGCAGCGCGAGCATCGCGATGAGCGCGCCGGCTCTATACATTGAAGCCCCCGCCGAAACCGCCGCCGAAGCGTCCCGCCTGCCCGAAGCTCTCCGCGTGCGCAACGCCGAGCGCCTGCCGGTACTTCGCGAGCTTCGGCGAACTCGGATGAATGCCGAGCCAGTTCCAGCGGTCCGTTTCCTCGCCGTTCGCATCGACGGCCGGATCGTAGCGATACAACTCCTGCATCGCGATGATGTTGTCGGACAGACCCGTCACTTCCGTCACCGAGAGAATGCGGCGGCGGCCGTTCGACAGCCGCCCGATCTGCACGATGAAATCGATCGCGTTGGCGATCTGCCTTCTGAGACTCGCTTCCGTGCCCTGAAAACCCGCGAAACCCGCGAGCATTTCCAGCCGGTACAGACATTCGCGCGGCGAACTCGCGTGCACCGTGCCCATGGAGCCGTCGTGGCCGGTGTTCATCGCCTGAAGCATTTCGAGCACTTCGCCGCCGCGCACTTCGCCGACGATGATCCGGTCCGGCCGCATCCGCAGCGTATTGCGCAAGAGATCGCGGATCGACACGACGCCCGCGCCATCGAAGCCGCCGGGCCGGCTTTCGAGCCGCACGACATGCGGATGATTCAGCGACAGTTCCGCCGTATCCTCGATCGTCACGACACGTTCGTGCTTCGGAATGAAGAACGCGAGCGCGTTCAGGAGCGACGTCTTGCCGGAACTCGTGCCGCCCGAGACGAGCACGTTGCAGCGCGCCTCGACCGCCGCTTCGAGCAGCGAGGCGATGTCCTGATTGAAGGTGCCGTTGGCGAGCAGATCGTCGGGGCGCAAAGGGTCGCGCCGGAACTTGCGGATCGAGACCACGGGACCATCGATAGAAAGCGGCTCGATCACCACGTTGACGCGGCCGCCGTCGGGCAGGCGGGCATCGACCATCGGATTGGATTCGTCGAGACGTCGTCCGATCGGCGCGAGAATGCGTCGCACGATGCGCAGCAGATGCGCGTTGTCGGCGAAGCGCACCGGAATTTTTTCGAGCATGCCGTGACGCGATACATACACGTCGCTGTAGCCGTTGATCAGAATGTCTTCGACGGCGGCATCGGCGAGCAGATCCTCGATCGGACCGAAGCCCGCCAGCTCCTTCGTCAGCGCGGCGGCGACGAGCCGCACTTCGCTCTCGTTGAGCGGAATGCGGCGCAGGCGCACGAAGCTGTCCATCTCCAGATCGACGAACTGGTGGATCGCCTGCCGCGACCATCGCCCGAACTCCGCGCCCAGCTCCTCGATGCGCGAAAGCAGATGTTCGTGCGCCGCCGTCGCGACGTCCTGAAATTGCTGCGATTGCGCGAACGCGACGGCGTCTTCGGCCAGATCGTTCGCGAACGCGATGTCCTTGCTGAAGTCCTGAGCCATCGTCTATGACCGTTTGAGAAAGTTGGGAAGGAGATGGCCGACGTTCAGTGCCGTGCGCGATGCTTTGGTGTCGCGCGCGGCGTCGGCCTCGCGTAGTTCGCCTTGCAACCGGGCGACGAGCGGCGCAAGCGCGCGCACGTACGGATCGCGCTCGGCGCACTCGGCGAGCAGACGCCCCTGATTCACCGCGCGGCCGAGCGCCTGCGCGCGTTCCGGCAACACGGCGATAAGCGGCAGATTCAGCCGCCCGGCAAGTTGATCCGCGCCGAAGTTGAGCGCGGCGTCGAACTTGTTCACGACGAGGCCGGGCTTCGGCGCTTCGGTGCCGTCATCCGTGCGCAACGCGTCGAGCAGCGCGATGGCCGACACCGCCGAGGCCACGTTCGGATCGCACACGAGCCACGTTTCGTCGGCGGCCTGCACCGCCTGCGCGACGAAATCGAGATTCGAGAAGCCGCCCAGATCGACGATCTGCTGATCGAAATACGCGCGCAGTCGATTCAGCATGCTCATCGCGGACGCGAAGGAAATCGAGCGCATCTCGGCGAGATCGGCGGGCAGCGTCGTGAGCGCGAGGCCGCTCGCATGGCGCGCGAACGCGGTGTTGACGAAGGTGTCGTCGAAACGGCGCAGGTTGCGCACCGCTTCGACGAAATGCAGTTCGCTGCGCGTGTCGAGCAAGAGCGCGCTGTCGGCGGCGGGCAGGCCGAGATCGAGCAGCGCCGTCGCGCGCCCGGCCGCCGCGCCGCGCTTGTGCAGACTGACCGCGAGATTCGCCGCGAGCGTGCTCACGCCCATGCCGACGCGCGCGCCGAGCAGCACCGTCACCTTGCCCTGACGGCTCGCCGCTTCGCTGCGCGCGGGCGGGCGCTCGTCGAGCAGACGTTGCGCGATCGCGAAGACATCGGCGGGCGGGCCGCTCATATCGGCGAAATCGCGCACGCCGGCGCGCAACGCGGCGAGCGCCGGAGCGGGCGTCGCGAGCGTGCCGAGCGCGACAATCGGCAACGACGGAAACGCGTCGCGGGCCGTTTGCGCGAGCGCACTGGCGTGGGCGGCGGATGCATCGCCCGCGCCGAAATCGACGAAGACGATGGCAGGCGCAACCTCGCCGATGCGCGCGACCAGCCCGGCCGGATCGCACGGCGCCGTCTCCATGGCGCCCGCGTTCGCGAGCGCGCGTTGCAGCCAGTCGCGGCGCGCGGCGTCGGGGCTTGCGCAGAGAAAACGCGGAGGCGGCATGGCGGCGGTGTTCATCGTCATCGCGAAAATCCTGGCGCGGCGTCGGACGAGAGCGCCCCGCCGACGAAGCTGCGCCACACCGGGCCGTCGCGCTGTTCGGACTGCTGGCCGGGCGTCGCGGGCAGCGCCGCGTTCTTCGCGATCGGCGCGACGAGATGCGGCGTCACGATAATCACCAGTTCGCGGTCCGACTGCGAGTACTGCAGCGTCTTGAAGAACGCGCCGATGATCGGCAGGTCGCCCAGCAGCGGCACCTTGTTGACGTTCGACGCCGTCTCGCGATCCACCAGCCCGCCGATCACGAAGCTCTCGCCGTCGCCCAGTTCGACGGCGGTTTCCGCGCGGCGCGTGGTGAGCGCGGGCACCGACACGCCGTCGATGGTGATCGCGTGCGCGAAGTCGAGCTGGCTCGCCTCGGGCGCAACCTTGAGCGCGATGCGTTCAGGGCCGAGCACCGTGGGCGTCAGCGAAAGGCCGATGCCATACGGCTTGTAGACGATCGTCGTGGTGCCGAGCGATTGCGGCACCGGCACCGGAATCTCGCCGCCCGCGAGAAAGCTCGCGCTCTGTCCCGACAGCGCGACGAGCGTCGGCTGCGCGAGCACGCGCGCGAGGTTGTTGCCTTCGAGAAGACTCAGGTTCGCGAACAGCCCGCGCGATGTCGAGTTGAGCAGCAGATTGAACGCGGAGCCGATCGGCGAAGTGGCCGTGACGGAGAGCGGATTGGTCGCGCCGCCCGTCACGCTCGACAGCGAACTCGGCGCGAACGTGCCGAACGCGAAGCCCGCGTGGTTCTGCGAAAAGAGATTGAAGCCCGCTTCCTTGAGCACGGTCTTGCTGAACTCGACCACCTTGACGTCGACCTGCACGACGCTCTTCGTAGCCACCGTCGATGTATCGACGAGCGCGCCGTCCTTGCCCACCGATGCACGCGCCGCCGCGACCGCGCGCTGGTGCTTGTCCATCGTCGGCGCGGTGCCGGAGAGCACGGCCGTCTTGCCGAGCACGCGCACTTTTGGCGCGTCGACGTCGGCGAGCGCCATGCTTGCGCCCGACGCGACTTCGATCGTGTACGAGAGCGGCGCGTTGCGGCCGCGTTCCCACAGCATCAGATTGGTCGTGCCCGCCGACTTGCCGACGAGCAGCACGCCGCCGCCCTTGAGCACGTTGACATCGGCGACGGACGGATCGCCGAGCGCCACGCGTGTGATCGTCCGGCCGGGCGCGAGCGAGCGTTGCCCGCCGGTCGCCAGCGCGATGACGTTCGCATCGGTTGCCATGGGTGTTTCGACTCGCGTTGCCGCATAGGTATTTATCGCAAGCGCCATCGTCATGCATGCGACGAGTGCCGCTGCCTTCCATCGCTTCGAGTTCGACTCGTCGCCGGGTTGCCGTATTCTTGTCATCGTTATGGGGTCGCGACGCCGCGCTCCGTTCTTGCCAGTCAGTTCAATCGTTCAATAGGCGATGCGCTCTGCGCGCCCGCCGCGAATCACTTCGATTTCGTCGCCGGTCACCATGCGTGGCGTGCGCGGCGCGCGCGGCGTGTCCGCCTGACGCGCCGCCGTGCGCGCGCCCGCCAGCGTGCCGAGCGAGAGTCCCGCCGCCGCGCGCGCCGCGTCGCTGTCCGGCCGCGCCGACGCAACGAGCGGCGCAAAAGCATGCGGCGGCGGCACTTCGGCATCGGCGGAATTGCGCAGCGCGAGCACGAGGCGGCCCGCGCTTTCCGCGAGCGTGAGTGCGTCGATGTCGCCGGTGCGGATCGCGAGCACCGCCGTGCGCGCGCTGCCCTGACGCAACGCGGCGTCCTTCGCCTCTTTGTTGACGCCCTGCGCGACCGACGCATCGCCCACGCCCAGCACGCGCACCTTCGACAACAGCAGACGCGCCTGCGTCGCCGATATTTCGGCATCGCCGTTTGCCGCGCCGCCTTCCCGCTTGAGCGTGAAGAAGACATCGACGAAATCGCCCGGACGCACGAAATTGCCCACCGCGTTGGTCTCGTCGATGCGCACGGCCACCGCGCGTTCGCCCGGCTCGACGACATCGGCGAGTCCGCTGGAGAGCGCATCGGCAGTGAGCGGCGCGCCCTTCGGCACGGCGGCGAGCGGCACGCGGCCGACAATCGCGGCAGGCTCGCCGAAGGTGCCGGGCGCGGGCTCGGCCTGCATGCGCACGGTGAGCGCGTCGGCGTCGAGCGTCTTTCCGGCCGGAAGATCGCGCGCGGCGACGACCACCGGCACCCGATGCGACGGCGCAAGCACGGCGGACTGCGGCGGCGCATGGTCGCGTTCGGGCGACGGCACGGGCTGGCGCGCGAGCATCACGGCGAAGATGCCGAGGACGGCCGCGACCGAGAACAGCAGAATGGCGAGCGTGCGAGTGAGATTGGCCATGGCGTCAGGACGAGTGAAGGCGAACGCGTGCGCTCATAGCACGTTGTCCGGATCGAGCTGGACCATCGCGCGCGCGACCAGCGAATCGGGCAGCGCGAGGCCGAACAGCGGCAGCGTCGGCACGAGCGGGCGCGCCGCGTAGCCGTAATCGAGCGTGACGGCGATGCAGCGCAGCGTGCCGTCGTAGTCGCACGGCGCGGGCGCGGCGCTGCAATGCGCCAGTCCGGCGAGCCAGTTGGTCAGGCCGTTCGCGGCCGCGCAGGCGGCGTCGGCGCGGCGTGCGAGGGCGTCGTCGATGCTCGTTGCGTTCGCCTGAAAGCGCAGCGCGGCGCGCGCGCCCTCCTCGGCCGCCAGCGTCAGCGACTGCTGCGCGACGAAGATCAGGCTGTACGTGACGATCGCGTAAAACACGACGAAAAACAGCGGAAACACGATGGCGAACTCGATCGCCATGTTGCCGCGCTGAGTGCGGCGGCCGGATTGGCCGGTTCGATGTGCGTGCTTCATGCGCGCGCTCCGAGCGCATGCAGCGCATGCAACGCAAGATGGCCGATGCCCGCCGCCGCGAGCAGCAGGCCATACGGCGTGCTGTTGCGCCGGCGTTCGGCCAGCGACGCCTCTTGGGGAAAATCGCGCAGCGCGAAGACGGCGCGGCGGCGCGCGAGCAGCACGAGCGCGTGAACGCCCGCCGCGAGGCTCGCCGCCACCCAGATGCCGAGCAACGCGCGCGGTCCGCACCACGCGCCGAGCACGGCGAAGACCTTGACGTCGGCGGCGCCCATCATGCCGAACAAATAGAACGGCAGCAGCGCGACGAAGCCCGCCGCCAGACCGACGAGCGCCGTGCCCGTCGAGATATCGAACGGAGAAAGCCGCGCCGCCGCGAGGGTGAGCGCGCCAACGCCGCCCGCCAGCACGAGCGCGTTGGGAATCAGCCGGCGCCGCCAGTCGGATAATCCGACGGCGAGCGCCCAGCCGATAAATATCGCGGATTCAATTGGAATCATGACAAAGCGAACCGGCAGGCAAACACATCACGCTATCCGTATTAATACGGGCGTTAAATATTTACCGGCAGACAATAAGATTCCTCGCGCCGGATTGAACCGGCGCGCTGATCCGGATTAAAGAATCCGGCGGTCTTGCCGAATATCGGCGGCGAACTGAATTCGTTCAGTTGCCGACTTTCGCAAGTTCCGCCGTGATCGCCTGGAATGTGCTTTTTAGTTGGGTGGCGACGTCGCCGACCGCGGTCATGATGCCCAGCGCGAGAACGCCGGCGATCAAACCATATTCGATGGCGGTAATCCCGCGGCGGTCGCGAATGAACTGCTTGAAGGTTGCTCTCATTTTTAATTGCCCTCGGAAGGATTTACTACTCTGGCCGCATATGCCCGTCCGCACGCCGCGCCCCGGTCGGAAGACGCAAGGCCGTCTTTCCGAAGCAGCATGGCGGTTGAGCATTCCAACTCTGTTTTATTAGGTCGATATCACGTCTCGCTAACGCCTCTCTAACGTTTGCGGCGCGAGAATTAATCGTTAGTCGATTTATAACGCAAGCCTATCTCAAAATCAATTATTGTCTGAACGATTGTTTTTTTACCCCAACATTCAACCAGTTGCTTGGAGGCAGCGATATTCCAATATCAGCCTGATGCGTCTGCGACTCGTGATCACAGCAGTATTATTTTCCTGCTTGTCACCCGCAAAACGAATATGTCCCCTTTTGCGGGATTCCGTGTGTAACCCGAGTCCTCGTAACGTCGCATTGCGTGCGTAACGTGACGCGACTGAGTTTCGCGTTGTTTCCGCCTTGCCGTCGAACCGAATTCGACGCGCCGATTTTCATCCGCCAGTCTTGATCCATCAGGGAAATGCGCTGCGTCTAGTCCGCCAAGGCGATCGGCTGTCTGTGCGATGGCACACCTAATGCAGTTAAGCGTCCGCGGTTCGTTCAAAACAAGATACCGAGGGCTGACATGGATACGAGGAACATCGGACGCGACGTGTTGCGCAAGACCATCGTGGCGGCTGCGGTCGCGAGCTTGCTGACGCTCGCCGCATGCGGAGGCTCGGGCACGATGAGCAAGTCGGCCGGCGCAAGCGGCAGCGGCACAGGCACGATCTCGACCGGCGACGGCAGCGGCAGCGGTTCCGGCGGCGGCTCGGGCACTGGAGCAGGCGGAGGTTCGGGCGGCGGCTCGGGCACAGGAGCAGGCGGCGGTTCGAACGCAGGAACGGGAGGCGGAGGTTCGGGGACAGGCACAGGGGGCACCGGCGGCGGCGGAACGAACGCCGGGACCGGAGGCGGAGGTTCGGGGACAGGCACGGGCGGCGGGTCGGGCACGGGCACGGGCGGCGGTTCTGGCGGGGGTTCGGGGACCAACACCGGCAGCAACGGTGGGGGTGGAAGCGGCGGGGGGAGCGGAAGCGGCGGCACGGGCGGCGGCGGGTCGGGCAGTACGGTGACCCAGCCGGTCGCGGCAGTCGCGGACAAGACCGGCAACGTGGTGTCCGCGCTCGGCGGCACGGTATCGGGCGTCGGCACGGCCGTCGGTTCGACGACCGTACCGGGCGTCGGGGCGGGCACCACGAAAGCCGCAGGCGACGTTCTGTCGAACGCGGGCGCCGCCGTCTCCACGCTCGGCGACGGCGTGTCGGCCGGGCTCGGCACCATCGGCACGAGCGCGAATCCCGTCGGCACGACGACGGCGAGCCTCGGCGGCGTCGTCGAGAAAACGGGTGCGACGGTATCGAGCGCGGGAACGCTCGTATCGAGTCTCGGCAGCGGCGCGCTCTCGCCGCTCGCGCCGGTGACGACGCCGGTCGGCAGCATCGTCGGCATTGTGGGCGACGCGGTCACGCAGACCGGCGGCGTGGTCGGCCAGACGCTCACCAGCACGCCCGTTACGCAACTCACGCAGACGGTCAGCCACGCGATCACGCCGATCACGGCGCTCGCCGGTTCGACGACGCAGACCGTCGGCGCCGCGACCGGCCTCGGCACACCGGTCAACTCCCTGCTGACCACACTCGGCGGCACGCTTGCCGGCGCGGGCAAGAGCATCACGGGAAGCGGCGCCAATCCGCTCACGGCGGGCGTCGGCAATCTCGTTACGACGACGGGACAGACGGTGGCATCGGCTGGCGGCCTCGTCCACGGCACGCCGGGCGCGAATCCGCTCGCGCCGGTGACGAGCGTGCTCGGCGGGCTGACCGGTGCGACCGGCGGCGCGGGCACGGGCGGCGTGCTTGCGCCGGTGACGGGCGTCGTCGGTGGCTTGACGAGTGCGTTGACCGGTGCGACCGGCGGCGCGGGCGCAGGCGGCGTGCTTGCGCCGGTGACGGGCGTCGTCGGTGGATTGACGGGCGCGTTGACCGGTGCGACCGGCGGTACGGGCGCGGGCGCAGGCGGCGTGCTTGCGCCGGTGACGAGCGTCGTCGGCGGCTTGACGGGCGCGTTGACCGGTGCGACCGGCGGTACGGGCTCCGGCGCAGGCGGCGTGCTTGCGCCGGTGACGGGCGTCGTCGGTGGATTGACGGGCGCGTTGACCGGTGCGACCGGCGGTACGGGCGCAGGCGCGGGCGGCGTGCTCGCACCAGTGACGGGACTCGTCGGCGGCGTGACCGGCGCATTGGCCGGCGCGACCGGCTCGGGCGCCGGATCAGGCTCAGGCAGCGCGGGAAATGCAGGCGTGCTCGCGCCCGTGACGGGCATCGTCGGCGCATTGACCGGCGCGCCGGGCAGCTCGCCCGGGTCGCCGGGCGGCACGACGGGATCGCCCGGCGGCGTGGGCGGCGTGCTCGGCACCGTGACGTCGATTACCGGCGCGGTCGGCGTAACCGTCTCGACGACTCAAGGCTCGGCCAGCGCAGGCGCGGGTGCGGGTGCGGGCATCGCGACGACCACCGGCAACAACACCGGCAGCGCCACCAACGGCGGCGGGCTGCTGGGCGCGGTGGGTTCGGTCGTCGGCGGCGTGTTGGGAGGCGCGCGGCGATAAGCATCGCGCGCATCGGGAAGCGAGGTTCGTCGAGCGCCTCGCTTCTCTCGCGGCAAGCAGCATCGAAAGCATCGCAGGCATCGAAAGCATCGAAGCAAACATAACGACACACGACGAAGAACGCGGCGGCCCACCCCCGCACGACGTTCTCGCAACCAATCGAGGGCATCACAATGAAGATCCGTGAATGGACACGGGCGTTCATGCTCGCCGCACTTGCGGCGCCCATTTCATCGCCACATGCGTTCGCGCAGACAACGCCACGCGCGAGCGTCGGCGGCAATCCGCTCGATGCGCTCCCGCAAGTCAACGCGCCGCCCAAACCGCCCGTCGCGGTGAGCGTCGCTCCGCCCGCGCCCACGCTCGACGCGCTGCTCGCCCGTCACGTCACGCCGGCCAAGATCGAGATCGAAGGCGTGAAGGCGCTGCCCTTCGATGAAGTCGCCGCCCGCTTCACGCCGTTCGTCGGCCGCGACGTGACCATCGGCGAATTGATCGAGGCGGCCAACGGCGTCACCGCGCTCTACAAGCAACGCGGCTATGCGCTCTCGTTCGCGTTCGTGCCGGCGCAGACGTTTGAAGACGGCGTCGTGCGCGTGACGGTCGTCGAAGGCTATATCGCGCAGGTCGTCGTGAAGGGTCAGGCGGGCGCGGCGGAGAAGCGTATCCGCGCGGTCGCCGAACGCCTGCAAGCGGACCGGCCGCTCACGCAGGCAAACTTCGAACGCTATATCAACGTGCTCGGGATGATTCCGGGCGTGAAGACGAAGGCGAACGTCGCGCCGCCGCAGAACACCGACGGCGCCACCGCGCTCGAACTCGATGTCGAGCGCAAGCCGTTCAACTTCAGCACGGGCATCGACTTCAATCATCCGGGTGTGCAGGGCATTCTGAGCGCGACGGAAAACGGCATGCTCGGGCTCGGCGAATCGCTGACGGCCGCCGCGCTTCTGCCGAAAGGACGCGACGATCAAACCTATTACGCGCTGAACGGCACGCTGCCGGTCGGCACCGACGGCTTCACCACCAAAGTCGATGCGTCGCACTATCACGGCCATCCCGTCGACAATCCCGGCCTGCCGTCGTATATCGAACGCACCGTGGTCAACGACAAGCTCGCGTTTTCCGCCGTGTATCCGTTCCTGCTGAGCAACGCGCGCAGTGTGGTCGGCACGGCGAGCGTGTATGCATCGCACGACGAGGACCGGCTGAAGAACACCATCGTCGCGGGCAATCCGTATCTGTCGCAGCGTTCGCAGGTTCGCGTCGCGCAGCTTCAGCTCGATTACACCGGCATCGGCACGGGCGTCGTGCGGCGCGCGAGCTTCAATGTCGCGAAGGCGTTCGATGTGCTCGGGGCGTCGAAAAGTGCGGAGACCAATATCGCGGGCTATGCGCCGGTCAATCCGGTGTCGCTCACGTTCGTGCGCACCGGCGCGACCCACACGCAGAGCAACGAATGGCCGTTTAAAATCGGCACCGTGGTGTCCGCGACCGGACAATACTCGCCCGACACATTGCCGACATCCGAGCAGATCTCGTTCGGCGCGCAGCGTTTCGCGCTCGGCTATCAGCCGGGCGAAGCGTCGGGCGATTCGGGCTGGGGCGCGTCGTTCGAAGTGAACCGGCCGCTCGATGTCGGCATGACGTATCTGAAGAGCTTTACGCCCTATGTGACGATCGACGCCGCGCGCGTGTTTCTGCACGGCGGGACGGCGAATCCGCGCAGGTTGTCGTCAGTGGGAATCGGCTTTCGCGTGTCGGATGCGAAGCACTACAGCATCGATTTGTCGGTCGCGAAAGCCATCGGCGATGCGCCGGTCGAAAGTGCGTCGCGCAGTCCGAGGATCAACGCGACGCTGTCGTATCAGCTCGACTGAAGTTCGACTGAAGCACGACTGAAGCGCGACTGAAGCGCGAGCCGCGCCCGCGCTTTCCGTCTGCGATCCGGATTACGGCGCCGATGCGGGCGCGGGCTTGCCCGCCTTCTGCGCGTTGATCTTCGCCTGCGCGTTCTGCAGGTTCTGCGGATAGTTCGTCTGATCGCCGGCGGGGTTGTAGCCGTTCTGTTCGAGCTGTTTCAGTTCGGCGTTCTTCTTCGCGCGTGCTTCCTTGCGCTGTGCCTTCTTGATCTGCTTCGGCGTGGAAGCGGCTGCGGCGGCGGCTGTGTCCTGCGCCTGCGCGACGGGCACAGCGAGCCATGCCGCAACAGACAAAGCGATGACCGCCAACGGTGCGGTGCGTTTGTTCATGATGATCTTCTCCGGATGGATGGCGACAGTTGACGAAGGCGCTTGCGGAATCGCATCAGCAATAAGCGATCCACGCGCGGCACGTTAGCACGGCTCGATGAAACCGTCAGAGACGGGTCCGAAGTCGTTCAATGCTCGACACTTACCGATCCACGATCCGGCTCAGATTGCCGCGCACGCGTTGCAGCAAACCGATCAGTTGTTCGCTTTCCTGGCGGCTGAATCCGGCCAGCGCCTCGGACGTGATCTCGTCGCCGACGCGGCGCGCGCGGTCGAGCGCCTTTTCGGCTTTCGCGGTCATGCGCACCTGGCGCTCGCGGCGGTCGTCGGGATTGAGGCGGCGCTCGATCCAGCCGCCCTCCTCCATGCGATCGAGCAAACGCCCGGCGGAAATCGGCGCGACTTCCAGCAGCCCGGCCAGCCGCGCCTGATTCACCTCGCCGTAATGCGAGAGATACGCGAGCACGCGGCATTGCGCGCGCGTGAGATTGAGCGACGACTTCGCCAGTTCGTCGAAACGGTTGCCGCACAGGCGGTCCACGTCCGCGACCAGAAAGCCGAAGCGTTTGTCGAGTTGGGTTTCCATCGCGCGATTATATGTAGAAGCTCCCGGCGCGTGCGCCAGGACGCACCGCGTGTTTCACCGCATTGCGGCGCGGCACTCGCGGCCTATAATAAGCCTGCTTATCATCACCTTACTTATCAATTACCGCCTGCGGGCGACAGTCCTCCATGTCCACCGAAGCCCCAACGGCACGCGCCGCCGCGCCTCTGAACCGCGGCATGCTGACCATTTCGATCATGCTGGCAACGCTGATCCAGACGCTCGACAGCACCATCGCCAACGTGGCGCTGCCGCACATGCAGGGCACGCTGTCGGCTTCGCAGGATGAAATTACGTGGGTGCTGACGTCGTATATCGTCGCGGCCGCGATCGCCACGCCCCTCACCGGCTGGCTGTCCGATCAGCTGAGCGTGAAGCGGCTGCTGTGCTTTTCGATCGCGGGTTTCACGGTGGCGTCGGCGTTTTGCGGGCTGTCGGAGACCCTCGGGCAGATCGTCGCGTCGCGGCTGTTGCAGGGCGTTTTCGGGGCGTCGCTCGTGCCGTTGTCGCAGTCGATTCTGCTCGACATCAATCCGCGCGAAAAGCAGGGTCAGGCGATGGCCGTCTGGGGCATGGGCGTGATGGTCGGACCGATTCTCGGACCGACGCTCGGCGGCTGGCTCACCGACAGCTACAACTGGCGCTGGGTGTTCTTCATCAACGTGCCGATCGGCGCGTTCGCGCTCTTCGGCGTGTTGACGTTCCTGCCCGCGCAGGCCGCGCGGCGCGCGGTGAAGTTCGACGCGTTCGGCTTCGCGACCCTCGGCCTCGCGATCGGCGCGTTCCAGGCCATGCTCGATCGCGGCGAACAACTCGACTGGTTCGGCTCGATGGAAATCCGCATCGAGGCGCTGCTCGCGGCGCTCGCGTTCGTCTTTTTCATCGCGCATACGGCCACCGCGGGCGCACGCTCGTTCTTCAAATATCAGTTGCTGAAGGATCGCAACTTCGCAACCGGCACGTGTTTCATCTTCGTGATCGGCGCGGTGATGTACGCAACGCGCGCGCTCTTGCCGCCGATGCTCCAGAACCTGATGAACTATCCCGTCGCGACGACGGGCCTCGTCACCGCACCGAGCGGCGCGGGCACGATGGTCGCCATGCTGTTCGCCGGGCGGCTGCTGAAACACGTCGACGCCCGCCTGATGCTGCTCTCGGGCTTCCTGATTTCCGCGCTCGCACTCTGGCAGATGATGCATTACACGATCGTGCTGTCGGCGTCGGATATCGTGTGGCCGGGCGTGATTCAGGGCTTCGGGCTGGGGCTCGTGTTCGTGCCGCTGTCGGCGCTGACCTTCTCGACACTCACGCCCGAACTGCGCGCCGACGGCACCGCCACTTACAGCCTGATGCGCAATATCGGCAGCAGTATCGGCATTTCGATCGTGCAGACGCTGATGACGCGCAACACGCAAGTCGCGCACGCCGATCTCGCCGCGCAGGTGACGCCGTTCAATCCGGCGATGCAGTCGATGCTGGCGGGCGGATCGATGCAGGACATGGCGATGCTGAACCAGACGATCACGCAGCAAGCTTCGATGATCGCCTATCTCAACGACTTCAAGCTGATGTTCGTCGCGACCTTGCTGGTGGTGCCGCTGTTGCTGTTGATCCGGCCGGCGCGCCAGTCGGCCGCGGATGAGCCGGTCGCGCATGCGGCCATGGATTGACGCGGCTATCGCGCTCGACGCAATCAAGCACGACAGCCGCGCGGGCGGGCAAGCCGCCTATTTGCGCTTCTTGCGCGCCGGACGCTTCGCGGCTTCTGCGGTCTTCGATTTCGCGGCGGGCGCGACGAACGCTTTCAGTTCGTCCGCGACGCGCGCAATCACGCTGTCCCAGTCGCCGGGCTGCGTCTGACGGAAGAGACGCATCGACGGATACCACGGCGTGTCGTCGCGTTCGATGAGCCATCGCCAGCATTGGTCGAAGCGCGACAACATCCACACGGGCTTGTTCAGCGCGCCCGCCAGATGCGCGGTCGATGTATCCACGGCGATCACGAGATCGAGATTCTCGATGATCGCGGCGGTATCGGCGAAATCGGTCACGTCGTTCATCGGATCGAAGGGACGCAGCGCGTCCGGCAACTCGCCGATTTGCGGCCGCGTCGTCGCGCCCAGTTGCAGGCTGACGAAGGTCGCGCCTGGAATCTGCAGCAGCGGCATGAACTGGCGCGCGTGAATGGAGCGGCGCTTGTCGATGGGCGCGGCGGCCTTCATGTCGGGACGCGGCTCTCCCGCCCAGACGAGGCCGATTTTCGGCGTCGTTGCAGGCAGACGCGTCTTCCAGTTTTCGGCCAGTCCGTTGAGTGCGCGCAGATAAGGCATCGGCGCAGGAATCGATTCGAGCGTCGTGTTGAACCGTAACGGCAGGCTCATCATCAGGCACCAGAAATCGTGCTTCGGCGCGTCAAGCAGCGCGCTGCTGCGAATGCAGGCATCGACTTCCTCGATTCCTTCGACCAGCCGCGCAAGCGCCGCGTCGCAGACCACGGTCAGACGCTTGACGCCCTTCGCTTTCAGGAGCGGCAGATAGCGGCAGAACTGCAGCGTGTCGCCCAGACCCTGCTCCGACACAACGACGATCGATTTGCCCCGCAGCGATTCACCCTTCCATTGCGGACAGGCGAGACCCGCATCCCACAGATGCGCTTCTGCACGCAGCGCGGGAACGCGCGACTCGTAAAGGGGCCAGCCTTCGGCGAACTGTCCTTGGGCGAGCAGCACGAGCGCCAGATTTCCTTCGAGGTCGGGATCGGACGGCCGCAGTTTCAACCCGCTTCGATACGCCGATTCAGCCTCGTCCAGACGCCGCAACCGCTCCAGCACACGGCCGAGGTTGAGCCACGCTTCGACGCAGGATGAATCGTGTTCCAGCGCCTGCCGCAACGATGCTTCCGCTTCCGCGAGCCGGTCCGCTTCGAGCAACGTCGTGCCGAGGTTGTAGTGCGCGTGCACCCGCTGAGCGTCGAGTCGCAGCGCCGCGCGCGACGCCGCTTCGGCTTCTTCCAGACGTTCGAGCCTGAGCAGCACGGCGCCGAGATTCACGTATGCATCGCAGGATGCCGGATCGATGCGGATCGCTTCGTCGCAGGCGGCTTTTGCATCGTCGAGCCGGTCCGCGAGCGTCAACGCCGCCGCGCGGCCCGTGTACGCGCGAGCATCGGCGGGATCGACTTCGATGGCGTGCCGGAAGAACGCTTGCGCGTCGTCGTGACGCGCAAGCATGAACATCGCGCGTCCGAGGTTGCGATGCGCGCCGGGAAAATGCGTGTCGAGTGCGACGACACGACGCAGCGCCGCTTCGGCTTCGTCCGCGCGCGCGACATCGAGCAGCAGAATGGCGAGGTTGTAGTGCGCGGCGGGGTCGCGTGCGTCGAGTTCGATCGCGCGCCTGAAGCTCGCTTCGGCCTCCGTCTTGCGGCCCTGGTCCAGCAGGACGCTGCCGAGACTTCCGGCGAAACGCGCCTGCTCGTCCTCGGCGATAGCCTGGCGGATCAGGCTTTCGGCTTCATCGAAAGCGCCACTATCGCGGCGAATCAATCCAAGCAGATGCAACGCGTCGATATGGCGCGCGTTTGCGGCGAGCACGTCGCGGCAGCCGGATTCGGCTTCCTGCGTTCGGCCCGCGAGATACGCGTCGAGCGTACGTTCAAAGAGTGACATAGAGAAAACACGAGTTCGAAGGACGCCGATTATCAAGGTCTACTATCGGCGACTTGTCGAAATGTGTTTTCGCTTCAGACGCTGACGGCGCCCTTCTCCAGCATGCCGCCGAAGACGTCCGCCGAAAGCGGCATCGCCAGCAGGAAGCCCTGCATTTCATCGCACTTCATGTCCTGCAGCCGATCGAGCTGCGAGCCCGTCTCCACGCCTTCCGCGACGACATCCATATCGAGCGAATGCGCCAGCGCGATGATCGCCGAGACGATCGCGCGCCCTTCCTGGCCGTTTTCGTCGAGCCCGTTCGTGAAGAAACGGTCGATCTTCAGTTGCTTCGCGCGAAACCGCTGCAAATAAGCGAGACTCGAATATCCGGTGCCGAAATCGTCGATGGCAATTTCGAAGCCGTTGTCCTGAAACGCGCGAATCATCTCGATGGTGCGCGGCGCATCCTGCATCGCGACCGTCTCGGTGATCTCGAACATGATCTGTTCGCTCGGCACGCCCTGATCGCGCACGATCTTTATGATGTTCTCGACGAGATCCGCCTCGTACATCTGCCGCGGCGACAGATTGATCGCGACCTTCACCGGCGGACGCCCTTGCGCGCGCCACTGCGTGAGATGGCGGCAGGTCTCGTGCACGACCCAGTAGCCGATCTGCACGATCTGCCCCGAACGCTCGGCGATCGGTATGAATTCGAGCGGCGTGAGCGTGCCGATCTGCGGATGATCGAGACGGATGAGCGCCTCCGCGCCGGCCAGTTCGCCGCTCGCGCCGCGGAATTTCGGCTGGAACAGCAAATAGAAATGGCCGCTGTTTAACGCCTCGTGCAGCGCCTGCTGAATCTGCAACGTGCGCACGGCTGCTTCGTTCATGCTCGCCTCGAAGAAGCGATACGTGCTGCGCCCGCTGCGCTTCGCCTCGTACATGGCGACGTCCGCGTGCTTGAGCATCGACTCGACGCTGTCGCCGTCCTGCGGATACAGCGCGATGCCGATGCTCGGCATCACCTGCAACGGATGGCCGGCGGCGAGCAAGCCCCGGCGCATGGCGTCGAGAATGCGCTCGGCCATTTTCTCGGCGTCGCTGGGTACGTTCAGGTTCTCCAGCATCACGATGAATTCGTCGCCGCCCAGACGCGCCACGGTGTCGCCGCCGCGCACGCATTCTTGCAGACGCCGCGCGAACGCCTTCAGCACTTCGTCGCCGACCGTGTGGCCGAGCGAATCGTTGATGGTCTTGAAGCCGTCGAGGTCCATGAAGAGGATCGCGAAGCGGCTGCCGCCGTGCCGCGCATGGCGGATCGCGCGCTCGACGCGCTCGTTCATCGTGCGGCGATTCGGCAGGTCCGTGAGCGTATCGAATGTCGCCATGCGCACGATCTGGCCGTTCAGGCGCGACACGGAACCGGCCAGCAACGCGGTGCGCGCATCGAAACGCGAGAGCACCAGCGTGATGATCAGAATCGCGAACGTGAAGAGCGCGACGGTGGTCGCGAGCCAGCGCGCATCGACATCGTTGGCGGCGCCGCAGATCGAACCCGGCAGGAAATTCGCGGCCGCGTTGCCGGTGTAGTGCATGCCGGTGATCGCGATGCCCATCACGAGCGCCGACACCACGCGCTTGGCCATCACGTTCTTCAGATTCGCGGCGGATAGCGTGTGCGCGATCCACAGCGCCGCGCCCGATGCGACCACCGCAATGACGATCGATGCGGCGAACAGGCTCGGGTCGTACTGGATCGCCGGGCGCATGCGCATGGCGGCGTCGCCCGTATAGTGCATCGCGGCGATGCCCGCGCCCATCAGCACGCTGCTCGCGACGAGGCGCTTCGCCGTCAGCCGTTTGCTCGTGATGACATGGAGCGCGAAGAACGACACGAGCACCGCGATGACCAGCGAGCCGGCGGTGATCTTGAGGTCGTAGCCGAGCGGAATCGGCAGTTCGAACGCGAGCACGCCGATGAAGTGCATCGACCAGATGCCGATGCCCATCGACGCCGCGCCGCCCGCGAGCCATGCGTGCCGCACGCGCGATTGCGGCAACAGCGCGATGCGGCCCGAAATGTCGAGCGCGGTAAAGGAAGCGAGCGTGGCGACTACGAGCGACGCCGCGACCAGCCAGAAGTTGTAGGTGCCGTGCATGATGCGAATAGCCCGGAGACTCGTTTGCGTGAGCGTCTTATCGGCTTACGTCTCCCGATCTTTAGGCTCACGCACGAGTTTTTTCGCGAAGCGTTTCACGCATACGACAAAGTGTCGACGAAGCTTCGACAAAGCTTCTTCAAAGCTGCGAATCGAGCAGCGCAACGACGCGTTCGAGCATTTTTTCGCTAAGCGGACGATGGCGCCATTCATCGAGCGTGATGCGTTTCGAGCGCGCGACGTCGGCGTCGAAAATGGCGGTCTGGCGGCGCGCGAAATCGCGGTCGTAGATGTTGAGATTGGCCTCGTCGTTCAGCTTGAACGAGCGGCTGTCGAAGTTGGTCGAGCCGACCGACACGAGATATTCATCGACCACGATCAGCTTGCAATGGAACATGGTCGGCTGATATTCGTAGATTTCCACGCCCGCCGCGAGCAGATCGCCCCAGCACGCGCGCGACGCCTCGCGCACCGTATGCGTATCGATGCGCTTGCCCGGCGTGATGATCCGCACGCGCACGCCGCGCTTCGCCGCCTCGACGATCGCGTTGATCGTCAGTTTGTCGGGCACGAAGTACGCGCTCGACAGATGGATCGAATGCGTCGCGGCGGTGATCGCCATGAGGTACATCAACTGCATGTCGTCGCTGCCGCCCGAGGGCGAACTGCTGAACATGTGCGCGAGACCGTCGCCTGCGGCCGCGATCTCCGGGAAATAGCGCGGTCCGTGCAGCACGTTGCCGGTCACCTTGATCCAGTTGTCCATGAAGACCGCCTGCATGTGGCCGACCACCGGACCTTCGACGCGAAAGTGCGTATCGCGCCAGTGCTTCTCGTCCTGCGCGTGCCCGGTCCATTCTTCCGCGATACCCACGCCGCCCGTAAAACCGATGCGCCCGTCGATCACGAGCAGCTTGCGGTGCGTGCGGTCGTTCATGCGGCCGAGCCCGGTCCAGTGCGGCTTGTGATACTGGATAACCTCCGCGCCCGAATCGCGCAGCATCTGCAGATAGCGCTTGTCCATCTTCGACGAGCCGACCCAGTCGAGCAGCACATGCACCGGAATGCCCGCGCGCGCCTTGTCCGACAGCGCGTGGGCGAATTCCTCGCCGATCGCGCCGGACCAGTAGATGAAGGTTTCGAACGTGATCGTCTCGCGCGCCGAGCGGATGCCGTCCAGCATCGACGGAAAAATCTCGTCGCCGTTCACGAGCACTTCGAAGCGGTTGCCGTCGCCGACGGGCGGCCCGAGCAGCAGGCCCATCGAGCGGATGAACTGTGGATCGTCGCTGGCGTATAGCCGTTCGATCTTGTGCTCGATCTTCTTCTCGCCGCTCGACATGTTCGCGATCACGAGCACGACGACGAGCGTAACGACAACGGTCAGGACAATCAGGGCAATCGTGAGCATGCGGGGGCCTCGCGAAGCGAACATTCGTCCGGAACCGCTAGTGTACGCATGCTCCGGCCCCGCTCAACTTTGCGCGAGCTTTGCGATCTGCTTGGCGATGGAATCGGCGAGACGCTTTTCGTCCGACGACACGCCCGCGTGCTTCGTCTCCGACACCGTGTGCAGCCCGCCCGATACCGCCAGCGAACTCGCGACATGCCCCGCCGCCGCGCCGACGCCCGCCATTTCCGCGACGCCCGGCGCGTGGCCGCTGTCGGCTTTCGCGTCGAATTGTTCGAGCACTTGCGGCACGCCGTGCGCCGGCTTGAAGACGAGCTGCACCGTCGCGCCGACCTTGCTTTCGCCCGCGCCCAGGCCGATCAGCATACGGCGGCGGCGATTTCCGGCGTCGATCGTATTGAAGCTGCCTTCCACGACGAGCACGCTCTGGTCGTCCGGCGGCGCGACGTCGGCGCGAACGGCGCGCAGGCCCATCGACTGGAGCTTCGCGACGATCTCGTTCGCGACTTCTTCGCGCGCGGCGGCGGCGTCCTGCGTCTGTTTGTCGGCTTGCGAGTCGCCGGAGATCGCCGAGCCGATCTTCGAGATCATGCCGTGATCGTCGAGCTTGACCTCGCTCGCGTCGCTGGCGAACGCGTAGACGTAGATGGTGTCGGCGCGCAGCGTGGGCGTGGCGCTCTGTGCATATTGGCTGTACGGGCTCGCGGCCTGCGCGGGATTGCTCGCGCAACCTGCCAAAAACGCCGTGCCGACGACGAACGCCGCGAGCGCCGCACCACGCGCCTTCTTGACGATAGCGTTGAACGAGAAAGACTTGATCGACTTGGACATGATGACCTCAGGAATCGTGGAATCGTTAGCGGGTTCGTATCGCGCGATGAGGATGCGGTCCGCGCTCCTTATCCGTGATCTCATTCGTGCGTGATACGGCTCTCGGTTCTCGTTGCTGCTTCGTCTCCCGGTCACGCTGGCGCAACTATGGACGATGCCTCCGGCGCGCGCCATCGAGCATTTATGTCGCGGTGTTTCATCGGCCGCAGAGGCTTATGCAGAAAGGGTTTCGGCGCTTTACGGCGTACCCGTCGCGAGCAGGTTTGTGCACGCTTTGCGGGCTTCTGGTTTACTGCCGTCAACGCATCGCGCGCGGCGCGGCGCATCAACTCGAACGTTTTTCCAAGGAGATGACATGGATCTCAAGATCGCCAACAAACTCGCACTGGTTTCCGGATCGACGAAAGGCATCGGCCACGCCATCGCGGTGGCGCTCGCACGCGAAGGCGCGCGCGTGATCCTCAATGGCCGCTCGCAGTCATCCGTCGACGAGGCGCTCGGCAGACTGCGCGAACTCGTGCCGAATGCGCAGGCCGAAGGCTTCGCGGGCGACGTCTCCGATGCCGCGCAAGTGAACGAACTCGTGAAGCGCTTTCCGAGCGTCGATATTCTCGTGAACAACATGGGCATCTTCGATCCGAAGCCGTTCGAAGAAATTCCCGATGAAGAATGGCTGCGCTTTTTTAACGCCAACGTGATGTCCGGCGTGCGGCTCTCGCGCGCCTATCTGCCGAAGATGAAGGCGAACAACTGGGGCCGCGTGGTCTTTATCAGCAGCGAGAGCGGCATTCAGATTCCCGTCGAGATGATTCATTACGGTATGACGAAATCGGCGCAGATTTCGCTGGCGCGCGGGCTCGCCGAGACTTGCACGGGCACGGGCGTGACGGTCAATTCAGTGCTGCCCGGGCCGACCAGTTCCGAAGGCGTCACTGAATTCGTCGAGAAGCTTTCGGGCGGCAAGAGTTTTCACGACTTCGAGGAACAGTTCTTCACGGAAGCGCGCCCGAGTTCGATTCTCAAGCGCTTCATCACGCCCGAAGAAATTGCGAGCATGGTGGCGTATGTGTGCTCGGAGTTGTCGTCGGCGACGAATGGCGCTGCGCTGCGCGCGGACGGCGGCGTGATCCGCGCGGCATTCTGAGCGCGGCGTCTGTTTCGGCGGGCGGCTTTATCGCGCGATGAGCGTCCGCGCCCGTTCCAACGCCTCGACGATGGCCGCGACGGTGCGCTCGCGCGCGGCCTCGTCGTTCTGGCGTAGCGCATACGACGGGTGATACGTCGCCACGACCGATTTGTCGCCATACGTCACGACGCGGCCGAGATGCGCCGACAGCGTTGCGCGACGGCCAAAGAGCGCGGCGAGCGCCGTCGCGCCGAGCGTGACGATCACCTGCGCGCCGACATCGCGAAGTTCCTGTTCGAGCCAGTACGCGCACGCATCGACTTCTTGCTGCGCCGGCGTCTTGTGCAGCCGCCGCTTGCCGCGCGGCTCCCATTTGAAATGCTTCACGGCGTTGGTCAGATAGACCTGCTCGCGCGGCACGCCCGCGCGCCGCATGGCGTCGTCGAGAAGCTGGCCCGCCGGTCCGACGAACGGCTCGCCCTTCAGGTCTTCCTGATCGCCGGGCTGCTCGCCGAGCAGCATGATGCGCGCATCGGACGGCCCCGCGCCGTGCACGGCCTGCGTCGCGTTGCGCCACAGATCGCAGCGGCGGCAGGTGTCGAGCGAGGTCGGCGCGTCGCGTTCGGGTTGCGCCTCCTGAGCCTCGACCTGAACGGCCTTTCCGCCCCGCGCGCCGACGCCCTGCGCCTGCGCGACCCGACGCGCGCCACCGCGTGCGGCGCTCACGAGTTGCGGGATCAGCGCGCCCTCGGGCAAGCCTTTCCAGAAGCGCACCGGCATGTGCTGTTCGAGCGCGGTTTCGTTCAGGCGCGCGGGGTTGAAGATGCTGCGGTAATACGTCATCCACAGCGTTTCGGCGGCGTCCGGCGTATCGACGGCGTGTTCCGCCGCCAACGCGCGACGGCGCTCGATTTGCAGATGCTCGCCGTCGAACATGGCGGCGCCGTGGGGCGTTGCGATGAGCCACGTCGAGCGGCCCATGCGCGCGGCAAAATGGTCGGCGCCCCAGACGAGCACATCGTGATCGGGCTCGTACCACGCGACATATTCGGGCGCGCCGAGTGCCGCATCGCGCTGGCGAAAGCGCACGTACGCGATCATGTCGTGTTGCGCGCGCCGCACCGCCTTCGCCATTTTGTAGAGCCGCGCACCGTCTTCGTCGGCGGGCGACGCGACCGAACGGTCGCCCTGCGTCCAGCGCCAGAGCACGCGGTAAAGGAAGCTCCAGCGGCGTTCGTCGCGGAAATGCGCGGCGTCTTTCAATAGCGTCGCAAATTCTCGCGATACGCGGATTTGCGGTGCTTCGGACGGTTGCTGCAATGCCGGTGCCTCTGCCGCGAACAACGCCGGCTCCGCCTGCGTCGTGCGCCAGTCGATCGATTCGGGTGTGAGTTGCTGCGCGAGCGCGTCGAGCGCGGCGGTGCGCCAGGCGTCGAAATCGTCGTCGATGGTGATGGTGCGCATCAGATGAGCGAAAGCTGCACCGGACCGGTGGCGAGCGCGCGCCGCAAATTGTCCGAGGGCGCTTCGGTAAGCGGTGGCCGGTAATCCGCCGTGACGACGAACGGTTTCACCTTGTCCATCGCGCAGCGCAGCCGCACGAGATCCTGATAGCGCACGCGCCGCTCGCGCCGCAACTCGACGATGCGCTTCGCGTTACGCATGCCGATGCCCGGCACGCGCGCGATCATGCGCACGGGCGCGGCATTCAGATCGATGGGAAAACGCTCACGATGCGCGAGCGCCCACGCGAGTTTCGGATCGACATCGAGCGGCAAATTGCCCGCGTCGCCGAGCAATTCGGCCGCGCCGAAACCGTAGCCGCGCATCAGAAAGTCGGCCTGATACAGACGATGTTCGCGCAACAGCGGCGGCGCTTTCGACGGCACACCCGACGGACTGTCCGGAATCGGACTGAACGCCGAGTAGTACACACGCTTCAACTGATAGGAACCGTACAGCGTTTCCGCGGTGCCGAGGATGGTGCGGTCGTCGGTTTCATCGGCGCCGACGATCATTTGCGTACTCTGCCCCGCCGGCGCGAAACGAGGCGCGCGCGGTTCGGCTTCGGACTCCTCGCGCGCGACGCGGATGTTGCTCATCGCCAGCTTGATGGTGCGGCCGCTTTTTTCCGGCGCGAGGCGTTCGAGGCTGATTTCCGTCGGCAGCTCGATATTCACGCTCAGACGATCCGCATACCGCCCCGCTTGCGCGATCAGGCCGGGATCGGCGTCGGGAATCGTCTTCAAATGGATATAGCCGCGAAAATGGTGCTTCTCGCGCAGGCTTTTCGCGACCTGGACGAGTTGCTCCATTGTGTAATTCGATGAGCGGATCACGCCGGAACTGAGAAATAGCCCGTCGATGTAATTGCGGCGATAAAAATCCAGCGTCAAGCCGACGACTTCCTCCGGCGTGAAACGCGCGCGCGGCACATTGCTCGAACGGCGATTGATGCAGTACTGGCAGTCGTAAAGACAAAAGTTCGTCAGCAGAATTTTGAGCAACGAGACGCAGCGGCCATCGGGCGTGAAGCTGTGGCAGATGCCGGAGCCGGTGCTGGCGCCCAGACCGTCGATACCGCGCGATTCGCGCTTAGGGGCCCCGCCGCTCGCGCATGACGCGTCATACTTGGCGGCGTCCGCAAGAATTTCGAGCTTTTCCGAGAGATCCATCTTGCACATAGTACTGTATTTTTATACAGTATCCCAAGTGATTTTAGTTTGGCGGCGTTCTGCTTTCTTTGCGTCAACATCCTCGCCCTGACCATGCGCACGCAGCGCGCCTGCTCAAAATCCGCCCACTTTCCGGAGCCTCTATGCGATTCGACTACAAGGCATTCCATATCGACTGCACCGCGCGTCACGACGAAGAAGGAAGCTTCTACGCCCACGCCCGGATCACGCAAGCGAACGACGCATCCCCACATCTGGAAGTCTTTGATTCAGGCGATCTCGATGCTTTCTCGACCGCATCGGACGCGTTGCATTGCGCGCGCGCATGGGCAATCGAATGGTGCGACGAAGCCATCGCCTGAAGCTTGCCGTTGAAGTCTTGTCCCCCGAACCGCGCATAACCAGCGCGCGGCATGACGATTGCGCTATGTAAGGCGCGAAGCCGCGGTATCGAACGAAGTTCGAACAAAGCGGCGCGCAGCAAAAATCATGGATCAACGGGAGGACATCATGAAAAATGCAAAACGGAATGTGCTAGTAACCGCGATGATTTTGGGCTTGTCTGGCGCAGCGTTCGCGCAAGGCGCGGGCGGCGGCGCCGGTGGCGGCTCGGCGGGCGGTAACGGTGCTGGCCAGGGCGGCACCGGCATGAGCACGCCGAACGGCAACGGCGTAACGGGTTCGACTTCGGGTGCATCCGGCGCCAACACCATGGGCTCGCCGCAAAGTTCGGGCAGCAAGATGCAAAAGCAGAAGAAGAGCGGTTCGAATTCGGGTACGTCGAATGACGGTGCTGCCAAGACGTACTAAGCGTTGCTAAGCATCGGCATTGACGCAGCAGTTACAGGCCCGGGCCGTTCTACGGTTCGGGCCTGCTTTTCGTCCACGCTTCGTTCATCGGCGAAAATTACATAGGAGCTTAGTGCTTTCGAGTTGCTACTGAGTCGCTACTAAGTCGCTAACACCCCTACTAAAGCATCCCTACCACATAGGGATTTCACGTCGCGTTCCATCTCCGTAACCTTGCTTGCGAGCGCCTTCCGTCGCGCCGGATTGGACTTTCTCGTCAATCGGGCGAAATCGCGTTTCGGCTTTTCGTGGCCGCATGCTTCATCGCGGCCGCATGCGCTCGATCTCATCATCGACCTGGTTGCAAGGAGTCCGAGAATCGCGTTTCCCGGCTGCTTGTGCATTCGTTTCAAGGAGCTGGAACATGAAGCCCAAAATCAACCCGAAACTCATCGCCATGATGGCCGGTTGCGCGATCGTCGCTAACGTCGCAGCCATCGGTTCGGCGCACGCTCAAGGCATGCCCGCCGACGCGCAGCAACTCGTTCAGACAATGCGCCCGATGCACCTTGCGCAGGCCACGCCCGAGCAACCGCAAACCGCCGCGATGCCCGCGCAACAAGCCGACGACACCGCGTACGGCGGCATGGCAGCCGGTGCCAGCGCATCCGCGAGCGGCAGGCGTCAGGGATGCAGCGACACGCCGCGTTGCGACGTCTTCTTCGGCCAGTAAGGCGGAGCACGCTCTACGTCGCGGACGAATTCCCGCCCGCGACGCCTTATCCCACGCGAGTCGTCCACGCGAACGTCGCGCTGACCGACTCGCCCGGTTGCAGCACCGCGCCGCCTTTCATCGCGCGCGCGACGTCCAGATTGATCCAGTCCGCCACATTGCTCACTGGTTCCACGCAAAGCAATGCCGGATGCGACGCCGGGGCATAGATGACCATGTGATCGAAGGGCGCGTCCGCGTCGAGCCGGATCGAGCGATGTTCATCGGGCCATGAAATTGTCGCCGTGCGCGACGACCAGCCGGCAAAGTTGTTGTCGAGGTCGAAGGCATCGGCGGACAGGCCTTCGGGCGACGCCATCGCATCGACGCAAGGGTGCGGGCCCGCATGCGTCGGCAGCAGATCCGGCGTGCTGTGCCACATCGCGGCGACGCGTGCATGAATGCGTGTGTTTCGCGTGCGCGGATAGTATGGATGATGTCCCATGCCGAAGGGCATCGGCCGATCGGACAGGTTGCGCGCCGACATCGTGACCGATAGCGTATCGGCATCGAGTGCGATGTCCTGCGTCGCCTCGTACGCAAACGGCCAATGATGCGCCGCTGCACGCGAAGGCTCGTGCAGCAGATGCATGCGCGCCCGCGACTCGCTGACTTCTGCGATACGCCACGGCAAGCGCCACGCGTTGCCGTGCAGCGCATGCGCGAACGCATTGCCGTCGCCGGACAGGTCGACGGGCGCGCCATCGAACATGAAGCGCGCATCGCGGATGCGATTGCAATACGGCAGCAGCGGAAAGCTCGCCATGCCGAGCGGATCGCGAGCCGCAAGCGCGGCGGGCGTTGCGGGACGCAGCCAGTCGATCACGCGGTCGTCGCGCGTTTCATCGAAAGCGGCAATCGCTCCGCCGACATGCGGCGCAAGCAGTACGCGCCGCGCGCCGTGACGCAGCGCGACGAGCGTATCGGAAGGAGTGGCGCTCAATATGCGAATTGCCGGTAGTTTTCGTCGAACGTGCGCGGCGTCTTTTCGACCACAGGATTGAAGCGCAACAGGCGCCGCGCACGCGCGGGCAAGCCGGCGAGCACGTCGCGCGGCACGTCGATATGCACTTCGGGTCGAAAGTACCACGCACGGCTATAGCCGATCACGACCATCGGCCGCGGCTCGCCGCTCAGATTCGGCGTGCCGCGATGCAGGCCGCGCACATCGCGGATCATCACGTCGCCGAGACGCATCGGCACGCGCTCCGCCGCGAAGCGCCCTGCTTCGAGGCCCGCGAGCGCATCGTCGCGCGACATGCGGTGCGTGCCGCGCGTGGTGTCGAGCGGACCGTTGCGGTCATCGACATCGACGAGCGGGAAATTCACCGCGAGCTGAAAGGACGGCGTTTCGGGTGCGTCGTCGAACAGCGGCGGCGTGTCGCGATGCCAGTCCTGATAGTCCGAACCGAGCACGGGTGTGTCCGTTGCAAGCTGGCACATCACCGGATCGCGCCCGGCCACGCGCTCGACAATGCCGACGATATCGTCATCGCAAATAATCGACGGGTCCGCGAAGGTGCCCTCGAACGGCAGCGTGACGTAATAGCGGCCCGGCCCGCGATTGCCGTTCGCACCGGCTTCGTGCGCGCCGTCGACATGCGGTTGCAGAAGCGGCGCAAACGCATCGCGCCAGAGTTCGAGCGTCGCGCGCGGGAAATGATCGCGCAGCAGGACGAAGCCGTCCCGTTCGAACGACTCGGCGAACGCGTCTCGCGTGCTCTCGTCGTACTTGCCCATGCACTTCTCCTGGTTGCCGGTTAGTCGCGAAAAGAATCGCATGTGCGTAATCTGTTCGTCAATATTATTAGTAATAACCGGTGAAAACCCTGAGCTTCAATCGTCACTTAATACGTGCTTTTCGCTGCATTTATCACTAATATTTGCTGCAAGCATCTCAAGCCCGCACGATGAAAAAAACCACTCAACGCCGCCCGACGATGACCGACATCGCGAAACTCACCGGAGTCTCGCAATCGACGGTATCGCTCGTGCTGAACAACGCAAGCGGCGCGAAATTCTCCGACAGCACGCGCGACAAGGTGCTGCGCGCCGCGCACGAACTGGGCTATCGCATGACGCAGCGCGAGCCGGTTCCGGCGTTCGAAAGCGAGAGCGAGCGCAATCTGATCGTCTATCTCGCCGATGAAATCTCGACGAGCCCGCATCCGGTCGTGAGCATCGACGGCGCGCGCGACGCCGCGTTCGCCAACGGCCGCATGCTCGCGGTCTATTCGACGCACGGCAACGCGGAGATCGAGGCGCGCGTGCTCGACGCGACGCTCGGCAATCCGAACGTGCTCGGCGTGATCTACGCGACGGTGTACACGCGCCGCGTCACGCTGCCCGACGCGCTCGCCCGCGTGCCGACCGTGCTGCTGAACTGCTATTCGAACGAAGCGAACGTGTCGTCGGTCGTGCCGGCCGAGGTCGCGGGCGGACATACGGCGACCGACCATCTGCTGGCGGCGGGACACAAGCGCATCGGCTATATCAACGGCGAGCCCTGGCAGGACGCCGCGCGCGACCGGCTGAAGGGGTATCGCACCGCGCTCGCCACCGCCGATCTGCCGTTCGCGCCGGAACTCGTGCGCGAAGGCGACTGGAGCCCGGACACCGGCTTCGAGCAGACGCTTGCGCTGATGCGCGAGCCGAATCCGCCGACGGCCATCTTCTGCGCGAACGACCTGATGGCGCTCGGCGCGATCGAGGCGCTGAAGCAGCTCGGCCTGCGCGTGCCGGACGACGTCTCCGTACTCGGCTACGACGATCAGGAAATCGCGCGGCATACGCATCCGCCGCTGTCGACCGTCGTGTTGCCGAACTATGAACTCGGGCGCTGGGCCGTCGAAACGCTCTTGCAGGAAGAACAGAACCGCGCGGCGGGCGCGCCGGTAAGGCGCCGCACCGTCAAGCTCGACGGACCGCTCATCGAACGCGGCTCGGTCAGAGTAATGACCGAAGCGAATCAGCTTCTGGCAACTAATAATATTAGCGATTGACCGTTAATAAAACGCCGTACCGAACACTCTCGCAGCAGGCAGACCGGGCAATACAAGCATCGGCACTACTAGAAAAAGGCAAACCATCCTATGGAGGAAGACATGCTGTCGCTAGAGAAGAAATCGCGTTCGGGCCTGCGCCCGCTCGCCGCCGCACTGACTGCGCTGACCGCCCTGACGCTTGCGGCCAGCTTCACCGCCGCTCACGCCGCCGACGACGGCCTGCCGAAGATCGCGAACAAGAAGCCGCTGAAGGTCGGCTTCGCGCAGACCGAGAGCAACAATCCGTGGCGTCTCGCCGAGACGAAGAGCTTCAAGGACATCGCGGCGAAATGCGGCTGGCAGATGGTCATGACCGACGCCAACAGTTCGGCGGCGAAGCAGGTTTCGGACATTCAGAGCATGATCGCGCAGCACGTCGATCTGCTCGTGTTCCCGCCGCGCGAAGAGAAGCCGCTTGCGCCGGTCGTGTTGCAGGCGAAGAAAGCGGGCATTCCGGTGATTCTCGTGGACCGCAACATCGACCAGTCGATGGCGAAGGCGGGCAAGGACTACATCACGTTCATCGGTTCGGACTTCATCGATCAGGGGCAGCGCGCCGCCGACTGGCTCGTGAAGGCGACGAACGGCAAGGCGACCATCATCGAACTGGAAGGCTCGACGGGCGCTTCCGCCGCGAACGATCGCAAGAAGGGCTTCGACGATGTCATCGCGAAGAACTCGGGCATGAAGATCGTCGCGTCGCAGAGCGGCGACTTCGCGCGCGACAAGGGCCGTCAGGTCATGGAGACGCTCTTGCAGGCGCATCCGGACGTGACCGCCGTCTACGCGCATAACGACGAAATGGCGCTCGGCGCGATCGCCGCGATCAAGGCGGCGGGCAAGCAGCCGGGCAAGGACATCGTCCTCGTGACGATCGACGGCACCAAGGGCGGTCTGGAAGCGATCAAGGCCGGCGAACTGGGCGCGAGCGTGCAGTCGAGTCCGTTCTTCGGACCGCTCGCGTGCGATGTCGCGCAGAAGTACGCGAAGGGCGAAACGATTCCGCCGTGGGTCAAGGTCTCGGACCGCTTCTACGACAAGAGCAACGTCGACGCGAGCATGCAGTACGGCTATTGAGCGAAGCGTGTGTGTCTTGCGGGCGCCTGATCGACGGCGCTCGCTTTTTCATTTCGACGGACCTCACGGCATGGCTCAGACTCCCCTACTCGACATGCAGGATATCGACATCGCGTTCGGCGGTGTCCCCGCGTTAAAGCGCGCGCGCCTCTGCGTCGCGGCGGGCGAAGTGCACGCGCTCATCGGCCAGAACGGCGCGGGCAAGTCCACGCTCATCAAGATTCTCACCGGCGCGTATCACAAGAGCGCGGGCACGATTCGCTTCGACGGCCGCGAAGTCGATTTCCGCACGCCGAAAGACGCGCGCGAAGCAGGCATCAGCACGATCTATCAGGAGATCAATCTCGTGCCGTTCCGCTCGGTCGCGGAGAACATCTTTCTCGGACGCGAGCCGCGCCGTTTCGGGCTGATCGACTGGAAGACCGTACAGCATCGCGCGTCCGAACTGCTCGAATCGTTCGGTTTGCGAATCGATGTGAAGAAGCCCGTGCGCGACTATTCCACCGCGATCCAGCAGATGGTCGCGCTCGCACGCGCGGTGTCGTCGGATGCGAAGATGGTCATCATGGACGAATCGACTTCATCGCTCGACGAACGCGAAGTGGAATTGCTCTTTACCGTCGTGCGGCGTTTGCGCGACGACGGACGCGCGGTGATCTTCGTGTCGCATCGGCTCGACGAACTCTATGCGCTATGCGACCGCGTCACCGTGATGCGCGATGGCCAGACCGTCGCCGAAAACACGATGCAGGAAATGGACAAGCTAAAGCTCGTCACGACGATGCTCGGCCGCACGCTCGCCGCCGTCGTGCACGAAGACAGCGCCGTGAAGGAAGCGAATCTCGCGAAGCGCGGCGACGTGATGCTCGCGGCGCAAGGCCTCGCGGCGGGCGCGAAAGTCACGGACGTTTCGCTCGACGTGCATGCGGGCGAAGCCGTCGGTCTCGCGGGCCTGCTCGGCTCGGGCCGCACGGAGACCATGCGCCTGCTGTTCGGCGCGGATCGTCCGGCGAAGGGCACGCTCACCGTCAGTGGCGAGAGCGCGGCGTTCAAGTCGCCGAAAGATGCAATCGCGCGCGGCATCGCGTATCTCACGGAAGATCGCAAGGCCGAAGGCATCGTGCCGGAACTGTCCGTGCGCGACAACCTGACGCTCGTGTGCCTGCCCGCGCTGACGAAACGCGGCGTGGTCGATGTGGCGAAGCAGCGCGAGATTGTCGATGGCTTCATCGAATCGCTCGGCATCAAGCTGCGTTCGGCGGATCAGCCGATACGCGAACTGTCGGGCGGCAATCAGCAGAAGGTGCTGCTTGCACGCTGGCTCGCGACGCACCCGCGCCTCTTGTTGCTCGATGAACCCACGCGCGGCATCGATGTCGGCGCGAAAGCCGATGTCGCGAAGATCGTGCGCGAATTGCGCGATGCGGGGCTTGCGGTGCTGCTGTCCGCATCGGAGCTTGAAGAACTGACGGCCGTCGCGGATCGCGCGGTCGTGATCCGCGACGGCGAGACGGTCGCGCAACTGGACGGCGCGCAAATGAACGAGGCATCGATCATGGATGCGATCGCGTACGGCGCGGGCGCGGAGTCGACACTCGCCGACGCGCTGGAGGAAACCAAACATGATCGATGACACGCAGCGCGCCGCGCCGATCGTGCAGGCCACCGTGAAAAAGAAACGCGGCGTCGCCATTCAGCGCGAAATTGTCGTGCTGCTGGCGATGATCGTCTTCAATCTGATCTTCACGCAGCACTTCGTTTCGTTGCAGACGTTCAACGTGAATCTCACGCAGGTCGTGACGATCGTGATCGTGGGCATCGGCATGACGCTCGTCGTCGCGACCGGCGGCATCGACTTGTCCGTGGGCGCGTCGATGGCCATTGCCGGTGCACTCGCGCCGATGCTCTTCATGAACATCGACGGGCCGCTCGGCATCGTCCTCGCATTCACGTTGCCGATACTCGCTGCCGCCGTGTGCGGCGTGTTCAACGCCTTTCTCGTGACGCGGCTCAACGTGCAGCCTATCGTCGCGACACTCGTGTTGTTCATCGCGGGACGCGGCATTGCGCAAGTCGTCACCGATGGCAGCCTCCAGGCGTTCAACAATCCCGCGTTTCAATGGATCGCGCTCGGCAAGATCGCGGGCGTGCCCTTCCAGATTCTGTTGATGCTCGCGCTCGTCGCGGTGTTCACGTGGATCGTGCGCAAGACCTTGTTCGGCAAGTATCTGCTCGTCACCGGCGGCAACGAGGACGCCGCGTATCTCTCCGGCATTCCGACCGCGCGCGTGAAGATGATCGCGTACACGGCGTGCGCGGCGCTCGCCGGACTTGCAGGGTTGATTTCGATCTCGGTGAATTCGTCGTCGGATGCGAACGTGGTGGGCTTGGGCGTCGAGCTCGATGCCATCGCGGCGGTCGCGGTCGGCGGCACGGCGCTGACGGGCGGCAAGGCGTATATCACGGGCACGCTGATCGGCGCGCTGATCATCCAGTTGCTGCGATATACGCTGCTCGCGCACGGCATTCCGGATGCCGCCGCGCTCGTGCTCAAGGCCGCGATCATCATTGCCGCGGTGTACGTGCAACGCAAGCGAGGCTGAGCTTAATCATGAAAAAGAACCTGCCGATTCTGATCGCGCTCGTCGCGTTGCTCGTGCTCGGTGTCACGCGTTACGAGCACTTTCTGTCCGCGTATAACGTGACGTCGTTCTGGCGCTATAACTCGATGTTCCTGCTGATCTCCATCGGCATGGCCTTCGTGATCATCACGGGCGGCATCGATCTTTCGGTCGGCGCGGTGGCGGCGCTGGCGAGCGTGGTGTCGGCGCTGGCGAGCCCGCATGGCGCGCTGGCGGGCGTGCTCGCGGGATCGTTCGCGGGGCTCGCGGTGGGCGTGTTGAACGGCATCGTCATCACGCATATGCGGATTTTGCCGTTCATCGTCACGTTGGCGACGAGCCTCGGCGCGCACGGACTCGCGCTGCTGCTCGGCCATAACGATGCGGTGGCGATATCGTCCGATACGAACTTTGCGGCGTTCGGTCAGGGCGATTTTCTGACGCTGCCGATTCCGGGAATCGTGTGCGCGGTGATCGCGGTGCTCGGCTGGCTCGCGCTGCGCAGTTCGCGCTTCGGACGGCACGCGCTTGCTATCGGCGGGAGCGAAGAGGCATCGCGTTTGATGGGGCTGAACGTGGATCGCACGCTGGTCTGCGTGTATGCGCTGAGCGGTTTGCTGGCGGGCATCGCCGGTGCGATTCTCGCCGCGCAGTTCGGCGCGGGGCAGCCGAACGAAGGCGTCGGCTGGGAGTTGTTTGCGATTTCGGCGGTCGTGCTCGGCGGCACACGGCTGACCGGCGGCGACGGCTCCATCGCGATGACGATCGCTGGTGTCGCGCTGCTCGGGCTCGTTTTCAATCTTCTCAACTTCGAGAATGGGCTGGGGTATATCTCGCTGTCGGCGTACTGGCAGTCGGTGATTCGCGGATTGTTTCTGTTGCTGGTGATCGTGTTGCAGGCGCGGGTTTTAAATCAGCGCGGGGGGAAGACGGTTAAGGTTGCGCGTTGAGGGTGGTGTTGCTGTGAGCCTGTCAGATTTTTAGTGTGCCGAGGTCATGGGAGATACGGAGATTAAACTTCCAATGACCGACGCAACCGTGACTTAGAAGCCCAAGAGTCTCAAGACAACAAAGCTGTTTCCCGATGAGCCAATTGACCAATTGCTTGCACAGGTTTCGGGGCAAGGATGCCGAATCGGTCTTGGGCGAATCAAGCCTGGCCGGCCAACTCAATAAGCAACTGGCCGAACGCATGCTCGCGGCCGAGTCGAGCCATCATCCGAAGGCCGAGACTGGGCAAGCCTCCTTTTCCAGACGCCCCGCCAGCTTCCCTACGTCAGCGTAATTCGAAACCCCGGTACGGCTCTTCGGGTCAGGGCCGTGGATTTCACAAGGATAGGAAAAAGGTCTCAGGAACGGCGACGTGGGCTGCTCGCTGTGCGTGATTCTTCTCTGCTGCACCTTTGGTCGGTCTCAGTGAGGGGTCTCTGCCGTGAGGGCGTAGTTCGCGTTACTTGCGATCGATTCGTGGTCTTCCGTGATAACGTTTTGCTGCGTTGCCTGAACGGAACTCACTTTGATCGCCGCAAGCTTCTCTTTCTTTCGGTCAGGGGCTACCAACGCGAATTCCTGTTTGCAGGCACAGCGCTGGCCTCTGCCATGCACAGAATGATCGGAAAGCCCATGGCCTCTGTGGCACAGCTAAGGGAATACAGATTTACCATCCAGAATGGCGTTCTCGCGTGCAGTTGCTTTGCGCCGTGCTTAGCTCGATTGATAGGGCATGGGCGCACCAAGGCGCTCCGCGATCTCGGTCTGGTCATGATTGGTTCTTGAGGGTCTCTAAGGACAAAAAACAGAGGGGAAACTAAGGCGGTGCAGAAGGACTCGGAAAGCGGAGAGAAACGATTTGAAGAACTGACGGTCGGTATTGGCTCGCCTTGATGGGTTCCCTGCCAATAACCGTCAGGGCGCGTTGAACAGGATAGAATGCCTTCAACCATTCCTCACAGTGGACGGCACGCAAATGGACAGGATAGCTAAGATTCTCAATGGTGTTACGCGAGATCAGAAGGGCATCGAGATTGGCCCGTGGTTTAATCCTGTCGCTCCGAAGCAGGACGGTTTCAATTGTCTTTCGCTTGATGTTTACGATACGGAGACGCTTCTATCCAAGGCATCAGAGGACAAAAGCGTTTCCGGTCAACAGCTATCTCAAATCGAAAGTGTCGACCTTGTCGGATCATCCGTCGAAATCGAGTCGATCGTTTCAGATAGAGGCTTGCTGGGAGAGATAGATTACATCATCTCTTCGCATAATCTTGAACATGTCCCCGACCCGATAAAATTCCTGCAGGGTTGCAGTCACGTTTTGCGGCGCGGCGGGGTGTTGTCGATGGCCATTCCGGATAAGCGCGGATGCTTCGACCACTTCAGGCCGCATAGCTCTTTGGGCGACTGGCTTGAAGCATACTTCGACGAACGCCGGAAGCCGACGCTCAAGCAGGTTTTCGAGGCGCATCAGCTCGGGGCACTTTACAACGGCTCGGGAGCCTTTGGATTGGCAGTCAACAGTTCAGAGATAGAGCCGACCAACAACATTCAATATGGCTTCGATTTCTGGACAGCGCAGATCAGCACGGGTGACCGACAATACAACGATGCCCACTGCTGGACGCTGACGCCTTCACTCTTTGAACTGTTTGTACTGGATCTTTCAGTTCTCGGGCTGCTCAAATTCAAGATCGAATCGGTCGAAAGTGCGGGCTTCGAGTTTTATGCGCGCCTCACGGCCATGGGCGATGACTGGTTGCCCGAATACTCGAAGGACGAATACTTTCACATTCGGACAAACCTTATCCGCAAAGTGCAAGGCGAACAGGCGTCCAACAGTCGCGCCCCAGGTGACGAGTCGCCCGATGTCATTGCGATCAAGCTGGAAAACGCGGCGCTGCGGGCGCGGCTGAGCGACATCGAAGAATCTACGTCGTGGAAGATCACCTCTCCGATGAGGAAGGTTGTGACATCTCTTCGGGCTGTCTTCGTTCGCGAGCCAAAGGTCAGAACGGGCTAGCCAGCAGCCGCCCTCGAGGCGGCTTTCTGCGACCGGCACGAGCACAAGCCACCTTCGGGTGGCTTTTCCATTTTCATGAAAGAAGCGATCGAAAACAAACACAGCCCGGCGCTTCCACACCGGGCCGTGCTTATCTCCAAGCCATCACCATCAAGCGTGATGATGATCCGGCCAAGCATCGTGCGCATTGGGCAGCGAACCAACATCACGCGACTCGACCGCACGCCGCCCCGGAATCTCCCGCCCGCGCAACGAACATCCCACCGTCTCCGTGACGAACAGTAACGCCACCGCGCCGACCGCGCACGCGCCCATCATGTAGTAAGCCGGCACCAGCGTGCTGCCCGTGCGTCCGATCAGCCAGTCGGTGACCATCGGCGCGGTGCCGCCGAAGATCGACGTCGACAGGTTATAGGCGATCGCCATGCCCGCATAACGCGCCTGCGTCGGGAACATCGCGGGGAACATCGCCGAAATGCTCGCGAGTTGCGGCACGTACAGCAAGCCCAGCACGCCGAGGCCGATCAACGCGCCCGCGATGCCATGCGACATCAGCGTGAACATCGGCACGGCGGCGACGAAAATGCCCACGAGCGACAGCCACCACACCTTCTTGCGGCCGATACGGTCCGACAGCGCGCCCGCGAAAGGCAGCAACACCATCATCGACAACATGCCGAGCAGCGGCAGCAACAGCGAAAGGTTGTCGCTCATGCCGAGTTCCTTCTTCATGAAAGTCGGCATATAGGCGAGCAGCACGTAGTTCACCACGTTGAGCGCCACGACCAGACCGCCGAGCTGAAGCAGCGGCTTCCAGTAGTTCGCGAACAGTTCGCCCAGCTTCACGCCGGTGTGATGCTCGCGCTCCGCCGCTTCGGCGCACTCGCGAAACACGGGCGTGTCTTCCATCTTCGAACGCAGATACAGGCCGATCAGACCCAGCGGCGCCGCGACCAGAAACGGCAGACGCCAGCCCCACGCGTGCATGGCGTCGTTGCCCAGCAGCACCGAGCAGCCGAGCATCAGGAACGCGCCGAGCGAGAAGCCCGCGAGCGTGCCGAATTCAAGGAAGCTGCCGCAAAAGCCGCGCTTGTGATCCGGCGCATACTCGGCCATGAACGTGGCCGCGCCGCCATATTCGCCGCCGGTCGAGAAGCCCTGAATCATGCGCAGCACGACGAGCGAGGCCGGCGCCCAGATGCCGATGCTCGCATACGACGGCAACACGCCGACGAGCAGCGTCGCCATCGACATGATGATGATGGTCAGCGCCAGCACATGCTTGCGGCCGAGCCTGTCGCCGAGCGGCCCCCAGAACAGCCCGCCGAGCGGACGCACGAGAAACGAGATGGCGAACGTGGCGAGCGCGAACAGCGTGGCTTGCGCCGTGCTGCCGGGGAAGAGCGCCGCCGAGATATAGGTGAGGCCGTAGCTGTAGATGCCGTAATCGAACCATTCGGTCGCATTGCCAATGGCCGATGCGGCCATCGCGCGCCTGATCGGTCCGCGCTCAGGCGCCTGCGCCGTCTGGTCGCCTTGCGTGGTGGAGGGTTGCACATAGCTCATAGTCGTTTCCCGGATGCGTCAGTGACCGGTGCCGCGCCCAAGTGCGCGCGCCATGCACCGCCTTGAGTTCAAGATACAGACGCATGCCGCCCGCCTCGCATGTCCTAGGACGATCGCGATGCTGGGGTTTTCCCCGAAGCGCGGGCGGTTCTTGCCGATCGCCGCGCGATGTTGCGGGGCTTCTTACCCATAGCAAGTGTCATAGGACATTCGCGACAAAACGCATCGGCGCGACGCTAACGCTCCGGATTGGCGATATCCGCCGCGACGATCCGCAGGCCGAGCGCTTCGGCCGCGCGCCGCGCATCCTCGCTGGATTCGAACGGCCCGATGGTCTCGCAGCCATCGAACGGATAGAGCACGCGCTTGTCGCGCTTCCTGACGACCTTGAGCGTGCCGATGTGCAGGCCCGTCGCATTCACCACGTACGATGCGTAGATATCGAAGCCTTCGTGCGACCCTGCTCCTGATGTTGGCGTGGTTTTCGGCATCGGTTTGGACATGGTCTCGACTATCGGCCAGCTGGGAGAAGTATTCGCGTTGCTTCGCATCGGGTTCAGCAAAAAGCGTTCCGTGCGGGATGGGCGTGTGTGCGTACGCCTGCGTTGACGATCCCATCGCGATACCCCGAGCGCCTTTACCCATGGGCTTGCGGCGCACGCGGCGGGGTACAACGAAAGCATATTTCCATGCGAGAATTCGACATCGCTCACGCGGGCCGTTCGGGCCGTCCGCGCGAGCGGCCAACCTGGAATGTTTAAGTCGCCACATCGAGACCGGCCGAGGAGACCCAGCGTCGATGAAAGCTGACCATCTGATCGCGGATTCGAGGACGCACGGGGCCGATCCGAGCTTCCTCCTGGGCGGCGGCGAAATGGGCGCGCTCATCCGCAATGCGGACTGGACGCAGACCGCGCTCGGCGCGCCCGAGCACTGGCCGCAGAGCCTCAAGACGGCCATCCGCATCATGCTGACCTCGCGCCAGCCGATCTGGGTCGGCTGGGGGCCGGACCTGCTGTTCTTCTATAACGACGCGTACAAGTCGATCATCGGCGGCAAGCATCCGCACGCGCTCGGCCGGCCGACCTCGCTCGTCTGGCGCGAGATCTGGAACGAGATCGGTCCGCTGCTCGACACGGCGCTCGCGGGCATCGAGGGCATCTTCGTCGAACAGAAGCTGCTCATCATGGAGCGCAACGGCTTCCCCGAGGAAACGTATTACACGTTCTCCTACAGCCCGGTTCCGGATGACCGCGGCGGCGCGGGCGGCATCATCTGCGCCAACAGCGACGATACCCAGCGCGTGCTCGGCGAGCGCCAGTTGCTCGCGCTGCGCGAACTCGCGGCGTCCGCCGCCGATGCGCGCACGTGGCGCGAGGCGTGCGAACGGTCGATGAACGCGCTCGACAGCGCATCGCGCGACATGCCCTTCGCGCTGCTCTATGCGGCCGAACCGGGCGGCGAGACGGCGACGCTCGTCGGCGCGTGCGGCATCGAGCCGGGACACCCGGCCGCGCCCGCAATCCTGCATGCCGCACACGCTGACCCGTGGCCGTTTCAGGATGTCCTGCACGACAACCAGCCGCGCGTCCTGTCGAATCTGCAACAGCGGTTCGATGTCCCGCTGCCCACGGGCGCGTGGAACGTCGCGCCGGAGAGCGCGGTGCTGCTGCCCGTCGCGCCGTCGGGCGAAACGGGGCGCGCGGGCGTTCTGATCGCCGCGCTCAACCCGTACCGGCTCTTCGACGAAGGCTATCGCGCGTTCATGAATCTCGTCGCGGGGCAGATCGGCGCAGCTATCGGCTACGCGCATGCTTACGACGAAGAACGCCGCCGCGCCGAAGCGCTCGCCGAGATCGACCGCGCCAAGACCACGTTCTTCTCGAACATCAGCCACGAATTCAGGACGCCGCTCACGCTGATGCTCGGGCCGCTCGAAGAACTGCTCGCGAGCCCCGGACGCATCGATCCGGAAGACAGGCGGGTCGTCGAGATCATGCATCGCAACGGGCTGCGGCTGCTGAAGCTCGTCAACGCGCTGCTCGATTTCTCGCGCATCGAGGCCGGGCGCATCGAGATTCATCGCCAGCCGACCGACATCGCCGGGTTCACGGCCGAGCTCGCGTCGCTGTTCCGCTCGGCGATCGAGACGGCGGGGCTGCGCCTCGACATCGACATTCCCTCGACACCCATCGTCGCGACGGTCGACCGCGACATGTGGGAAAAGATCGTGATGAATTTGCTGTCGAACGCGTTCAAGTTCACGTTCTACGGGGTCATCCAGATTTCGCTGCACGCGGATGCGGGCCGCGGCGTCGAGCTGAGCGTGCGCGATACGGGCATCGGCATTCCGGAGCACGAACTCGCGCGCGTGTTCGAGCGCTTTCATCGCGTGGCGGGCGCGGCGGGACGGTCGCTGGAAGGCAGCGGCATCGGTCTCGCGATGGTGCAGGAACTCGTCAAGCTGCACGGCGGCACGATTCGCGTCGAGAGCCGGCTGGGCGCGGGCACGCGTTTCATCGTCGCGCTGCCGGAATTGCGCGAATCCGACGCCGTCCGCCACGCTTCGCCGCGCGCCGAAGCGAGCGTACGCGCGCGCACTTATGTCGATGCCGCCATGCGCTGGATGCCGGACGCGGACGAACGGCCCGGCGCGGGCGCGGTGGCGAACGAGGAAGACGCGCCGCTCGGTGCACAGGCCGCCCGGAACGCGCTGTCGGGGCGCGTGCTCGTCGTCGACGACAATGCGGATCTGCGCGACTACATGCGCCGCATGCTGGCCGGCGCGGGTCACGACGTGATGGTCGCCGCCGACGGCGAAGCCGCGCTCGCCCTGGCCCGCGAAACGCCGCCCGAAGTGATCGTCTCCGACGTGATGATGCCGCGCCTCGACGGCTTCGGCCTCTTGCAGGCGCTGCGCGAGGACGCGTCGTTGCGCGAGACGCCGGTCGTGCTGCTGTCGGCGCGCGCGGGCGAGGAGGCGCGCATGGACGGCCTCGAAGCCGGCGCCGACGATTATCTGACCAAGCCCTTTTCCGCGCGCGAGCTGCTTGCGCGCGTGGCGAGCAATCTGCGGCTCGCGCGGCTGCGGCACGAGACCGAGCAGCGACTGCGCGACGAATCGCGCACGCTGGAAATCCTCAATCGCGTCGGCACGACGGTCGCGGGCGAGCTCGAACTGAGCCGCGCGGTGCAAGTTGTCGTCGATGCCGCCACGGAACTCACCGGCGCCGCGTTCGGCTCGTTCTTCTACAACGTCATCGACGAACAAGGCGGCCGCTACACGCTCTACACGCTGTCGGGCGTGCCGAAGGACACGTTCGCCCAGTTTCCGATGCCGCGCAACACCGCCGTGTTCGGGCCGACCTTCGAGGGCGTCGGCATCGTGCGCTCGGACGACATCACGAAAGATCCGCGCTACGGCCGGAACGCGCCGCATCAAGGCATGCCGAAGGGCCATCTCGCCGTGTGCAGCTATCTCGCCGCGCCGGTCATGTCGCGCACGGGCGAAGTGCTCGGCGGCCTGTTCTTCGGGCATCCGGAGCCGGGCGTGTTCACGGAACGCTCGGAGCGAATCCTCGCGGGCATCGCGGCGCAGGCGGCCATCGCAATCGACAATGCGCGGCTTTTTCAGGCGGCGCAGGACGAGATCGCCGAGCGCACCCGGGCGCAGCAAGCGTTGCGCGAGCTGAACGAGACGCTGGAGCGGCGCGTCGCCGATGCCGTCGCGGACCGCGACCGTCTGTGGGAACTGAGCGAAGACCTGTTCTACGTGGCGAGCTTCGAGGGCGCGCTGCTGCGCGTGAGCCCGTCATGGACCACCCTGCTCGGCTTCGACTCGCAGCGGCTGCACTCGCACACGGTGATGGATCTGGTGCATCCGGACGACGCGGCGTTTGCCGCCGCGGAACTCGAGCACCTGCGTGCGAGCGGCGCGCCCGCGCGTTACGAATGCCGGCTCGGGCGCTCGGACGGCGGCTGGCGCTGGATCGCGTGGAACGTCTCGCTCGATCCGCGCACGCGACGTATCCACGGCGTCGGGCGCGACGTCACGTCCGACCGCGAAACCGCCGACGCACTGCGTCACGCCGAAGAGGCGCTGCGCATGGCGCAGAAGATGGAAGCCATCGGCAAATTAACGGGCGGCGTCGCGCACGACTTCAACAACCTGCTGCAAGTGATCGGCGGCAATCTCCAGTTGCTCGCGAAGGACGTCGCCGGGCAGGACAAGCCCGAGCAACGCGTGCGCAACGCGCTCGCGGGCGTCGCGCGCGGCGCGAATCTGGCGTCGCAACTGCTCGCGTTCGGACGGCGTCAGCCGCTCGCGCCGAAGGTCGTCAATCTGGGCCGCTTCGTGCGCGGTCTCGACGACATGTTCCGCCGCGCGCTCGGCGACGGCATCGAGATCGAAACGGTTGTGTCGGGCGGCTTGTGGAATACGCTCGTCGATCCGTTTCAGGTCGAGAACGCGCTGCTCAATCTCGCAATCAACGCGCGCGACGCGATGAAAGGCCACGGCAGGCTCACGATCGAAGCGGGCAACGCGTGGCTCGACGAAACCTACGCGATGCGCAACGCCGACGTCGCGCCGGGCCAGTACGTGATGGTCGCGGTGACGGACACGGGCTCGGGCATGTCGCCCGAAGTGCAGGAGCGCGCGTTCGAGCCGTTCTTCACGACCAAGCGCGAAGGTCAGGGCACCGGGCTCGGCCTGTCGATGGTGTATGGCTTCGTCAAGCAATCCGGCGGCCACGTAAAGGTGTATAGCGAGGAAGGCATCGGCACGACGGTGCGCATCTATCTGCCGCGCGCGCGTCAGGAGGAAGACCTCGAAACGAGCATCGATGCGGGTCCCGCGAAAGGCGGCAGCGAAACCATCCTCGTGGTCGAGGACGACGAAGAAGTGCGCGCGACCGTCGTCGAAATGCTGGCCGAACTCGGCTATCGCGTGCTGCGCGCGAAGGATGCACAGAGCGCGCTGGCCATCGTCGAGAGCGGCGTGCCGGTGGATTTGCTATTCACCGATGTCGTGATGCCCGGGCCGCTGCGCAGCACCGAACTGGCGCGCAAGGCGCGCGAGCGCGTGCCGGGTATCGCGGTGCTGTTCACGTCGGGATATACGGACAACGCCATCGTGCATGCGGGACGGCTCGACGAGGGCATCGATCTGCTGAGCAAGCCTTATACGCACGAAGCGCTCGCGCGCAAGGTGCGCTATGTGCTCGGACTGCGCGTGCGGGATGCGGCGCCGGCCACAGCGGATGCCGATGTGGATGCCAGCGTGCCCGATGCGGTCGATACCGTTGGAGCCGACGCCGTGTCGCGCATGCGTGTGCTGTTCGTCGAAGACAACGAACTCGTGCGCACGAGCAGCGCCGAATTGCTGCGCACGTTCGGGCTCGATCTGATGGAAGCGTGCAGCGTAGAGGAAGCGCTGACGCTGCTGCGAGAGCATCGCTTCGAGTTGCTGCTGACGGATGTCGATCTCGCGGGGAAATCGGGCGTCGAGCTTGCGATCGAGGCGTGCCGCGAGATGCCGGAACTCGGCGTCGTGTTCGTGACCGGCTACGACCTTGCTTTGAATGACGATGAACGGCGCGCGTTGCCGAAAGCCATTCAGCTACGCAAGCCGTTCGATCCGCTCGCGTTGATCAATGCGTTGAATGCGGCGGCGGTACGGTAACGCTAGAACGTAGCGATGCGCCTGTCGAACCCGACAGGCGCATCGCGAACCATCAGCCCGCGCGGCGCTTTCTCACCGCTTGCGCGAGCAGTTCGAGCACCGGCTCGCTCTGCGTCCAGCCGAGACACGCATCGGTGATCGATACGCCGTGTTTGAGCGGCACGCCCGGCTTCAGGTCCTGACGGCCCTCTTCCAGATGGCTCTCGATCATCACGCCGGTAATGCGCCGCTCGCCTGCTTCCAGCTGACGCGCGATGTCCTGCGCGACATCCACCTGACGCAGATGCGACTTGTTCGAGTTGGCGTGCGAGCAGTCGATCATCACTTGTTCGCGCTGGCCGAGCGCCGCCAGCGACGCGCATGCCTCGGCGACGCTTTCGCTGTCGTAGTTCGGCCCCTTCTTGCCGCCGCGCAGAATGACGTGACAGTCGTCGTTGCCGCGGGTTTCGAAGATCGCGGCCATGCCCATCTTCGTCATGCCCATGAACGCGTGGCTCGCGCGCGCTGCGACGATGGCATCGGATGCGACCTGCACACCGCCGTCAGTGCCGTTCTTGAAGCCGATGGGACACGACAGCCCCGACGCCAGTTGCCGATGGCTCTGGCTCTCGGTCGTGCGCGCCCCGATGGCGCCCCACGCGATCAGATCGGCAATGTATTGCGGGCTCAGCAAATCGAGGAATTCGGTTGCGGTCGGCAGACCGAGTCCGCTGATGTCGAGCAGAAGTTCGCGCGCGCGGCGCAGGCCTTCGTTGATGCGGAAGCTGCCGTCCAGACGCGGATCGTTGATATAGCCTTTCCAGCCGACCGTCGTGCGCGGCTTCTCGAAGTACACGCGCATCACGATGAAGAGATCGTCGCGCAGTTGTTCCGCCACGACGCGCAGGCGGCGGGCGTATTCCATCGCCTGATCGTGATCGTGAATGGAGCACGGGCCGACCACGACCACGAGCCGGTCATCGCGGCCATGCAGAATATTGGCGATGGCGGCGCGGCTGTCTTCGACGAGCGTCTGCACGCCGGGCGTGACCGGCAGTTCGTCGAGCAGAAGCGCGGGCGAGATCAGCGGACGCACCGCGCCGATACGCGTGTCGTCGATGCGGGTCGTGTCTTGCGTGGCGTCGGCCACGCCTGCCTCCTGATCGCGGGAGGGATTGTCGATGCGGGTCAAAATAAGCTCCGTCATGCGTTATCGTTGCAAAATTCGGGTGTTTCATGCGCGTTTTCCGCGCGCATACCGCCATAGGGCGCAGACATTCATTATCGCACTTGCGGCGGATCACGGCGTTCAAAAGCCTGCAAAACGCGCAGCCGAGAGTGCGTATCATGCAGACAGACAGTCAATCGAAAAGGGAGCGGACCATGCGCATTGAAACGTCATTCCTGTTCGACCTCGACGGCACGCTCGTCGACAGTGTTTATCAGCACGTTCTGGCGTGGAAGGAAGCGCTCGACGCCGAAGGCATCGAATTGTCGGTGTGGCGCATTCACCGCAAGATCGGCATGAGCGGCGGACTCTTCACCAATCAGTTGCTGCGCGAGACGCATGGCGAGATCAGCGCGGACCGCGTCGAACGGCTGCGGCAACTGCATGCGGAGGCGTACACGCGGCTGCGCGCGCAGGTTTGTCCGCTGCCGGGCGCGTGCGAACTGCTCGATGCGCTGACGCAGGCCGGCACGCGCTGGGCGATTGCGACGAGCGGGCGCATGGAGACGGCGCAGGTCAATCTCGAAGCGTTGGGCGTCGATCCGTCGAAGCAAGTGGTCGTCACGCGCGATCAGGTGAAGTACGCGAAGCCCGATCCCGATCTGTTCCTTGCCGCCGCCGCCCGACTGAACGTGCCGATAGAAAATACGGTCGTTGTCGGCGACAGCATCTGGGACATGCTCGCAGCGCGCCGTTGCCGTTCGCTCGGCGTCGGCTTGCTGTCGGGCGGTTATGGCAGCGATGAACTCGAACGTTCCGGCGCGCTGCGCGTGTACGAAGATCCCGCCGATCTTTTGCTCCATCTCGACGAAGTGGCCGCACGCCCATGACCGTACACGCCACTATCGACATGCGCGCGTGGGGCGATGCGCGTCTTTACACCTTGCGCAATGCATCGGACATGCGCATCGATATCAGCGATCTGGGCGCGACGCTCGTTTCATGGCACGCGCCCGATCGCAACGGACGCATAGCCGATGTCCTGCTCGGCCACGATACGCCCGAAGACTATCGACATGGCCGCGCGTTCATGGGTGCGATCATCGGGCGTTGGGCCAATCGTATTCGCGATGCGCGCTTCACGATCGATGGCGTCGCGCATGAAGTCGAACGCAACGAAGGCGCGAATCATCTGCATGGCGGATCGGCGGGGTTTCATCGGCAGATGTGGCGCGTGCATGAAGCCGATGGCGCGCTGGTGATGACGCTGACATCGCCCGCGGGCGCGTCAGGTTTTGCGGGCAATCTGGATGTGACCGTGCGCTATGCGTTGAGCGACGACGGCACGCTATCCATCGACTACGAAGCGCGCACCGATGCGCCCACGCCCGTCAATCTGACGAACCACGCGTATTTCAATCTGAGCGGCCAACCAGGCGCGCAGGCGAACATTCGCGATCATGAAATCGCGATTGCGGCTGACAGTTACTTCGCGATCGATGCAAGCTCGATTCCCGTCGCGCGCGAAAACGTGGCGCGCAGCGTCTTCGATCTGCGCACGCCGCGTTCGATCGGCGTGGGTCTCGATGCATCGCACGAACAACTCGCGCTCGCGGGTGGCTTCGATCATTGCTATGCATTGAACGATGATCGCGCCGATGAACCGCGCACGGTCGCCGTGCTGTTCGATCCGTCGAGTGGACGCGAACTGAGCGTCGCCACCGATGCGCGCGGCTTGCAGTTCTATTCGGGGAATTATCTGGAAGGCGTGCCCGCGCGCGATGGATCGAGCTATCGCAAACATGCGGGCTTGTGTCTCGAAGCAGGCGGCTTTCCGAACGAGATCAACATGGACAGCGCGCACGCCGTTCTGCGTCCCGGCGAGATTTATCGTCAGCGCACGCGCTATACGCTGCGCGTGCGCTGAAGCACGATCAGAAGATGGTGCGCAAGCCGAGCGATACGCCCGTCTGATTCGAGCGGCCGGGCAGTTCGACTTCGGCCGCGCCGGTCACTTTGTTGAAGTCCACCGTGCCATACACTTCAGTGCGCTTCGACAGCGCGTATTCCGCCAGCGCCACGCCCGTATAGCGATTGCCGCTGCCGGTCGCGCCGCCGCCGATGGCCGCGTTCTTCATGTGGTCGTAGTAGAACGCGCCGGTCAGCAGCAGCGCGGGCGTGACCTGATACGTGATGCCTGCGAACGGACCGTCGTCGCGGCGGCCCGAGCCCTTCAGGATATCCGTGCCGGACACGAGGCCGCGCTGTTGCAGGATGCTGTCGACGAAGCCGGTGTCGTCGGTCGAATGCAGATAGCCCGCGTACAGCTTCGCCTGGCCGATCGTATAGACGACGTTGGCGTTCCAGATCTTCTGCTTGTTGTTCGCGTTGTCGCTGTTCTGCTGATAGCCGCCGCCGATAGCGAGCGCGCCCAGCGCATACGATGCCGTGAAGCCGTACATGTTGCCCGCGCCGAGGTGGCCCGGCACCTGACCCGAGAAGCCGCCCGCGCCCGTCGCCGTGTAGTTCGTACCGAACGAGTACATCGCCCCGAGCGTCAGGCCCGCGAACGTGCCGTTGTATTTCACCGCGTTGTCCGCATAGAGACCCGCGCCCAATGCCACCGGCAGCCACGCGTTCTCGAAGTAATTGCCGACGGTAAGCGGATCATAAGTGTCGCCGAGCATGTCGAACAGCGGCGTCTTCTGACGGCCGAGCGTGAGCGTGCCATATCGGCTCGACAAGCCGACGAATGCCGCGCGGTTGAAGGCGCGCGCGCTGTCGGAGTACTGGCCGTTTTCCAGTTCGACGCCGCTTTCCAACTGGAAGATCGCCTTGAGGCCGCCGCCCAGATCTTCGCTGCCCTTAAAACCGATACGGCTGTTGGTAATGGCGCCGTTGGTCATGAACAGCTTGCCGTCGTTATTGGCGTTGGCGTTGGTCAGATAGCGCACGCTCACGTCGGCGACGCCGTACAGCGTGACCGAGCTTTGCGCGAACGCGGATTGACAGGCAAGTGCGATGAGCGATGCGCCGATGCCTGCGAAGGCACGCGATGTGATGATTTTCATGATGTGTCGAAGACGTCTCTTTTGATTATTTCTGGTGAGCTTTCACGCCGCCTTTCAAGCTCCTGTCTAGCGCTGCCTTCATAAGTCTTTAAGGCGTTGCATACAGAATCTTTTCGGCGCAACGTAAAAAAGCACGCGGCTTTTTAACACATCCAATATCCTCACGCGCAGCGTAAAGCAAGGGGTGTCGCGTTTTACGCAACACCCCTTGCGTGTTTAGCGGCGCGTGTTCGGCGCTATTGCGCGTAAAACTTCTGGAGTTCCACTGCTCGCAACATATAAGGCCAACGTTCCTTATGGCGCGGATTGCCCTTGCATGTCGGCGATGCATACGCGACCAGTTGCGCACGAACGCGATCCGCGCTTCCCCTTGCCTGCACGAGCGCGCAATCCGCTGTCCCGGGCGAAGAATTCCTGATGCGCGAGTTCACGAGCACATCGGCGATCGTGCTGCTTTCTTCCGTCGCAACCTTGCGATACGACGGCCACCAGTAGCGCGAGAGCCAGTTGTCGACGAGCCATGCCTGCGTTTCTTTCTCGCGCAGCACGAGCCTCATGTCGTGACGAAAGATGCGCCAGTCCGCTTCATTGGTCTTGCCGTTGTTATAGGTTTTGCAATATCCGTCGCCTGCATAACCGTATTCCTTGTAACCGAACGGCTTGTCATCGAGATCGTTCGTTATGACGGTCGATGGCTTCTTGCAGTGTCCGCCGTTGGCATACAGCACGTCGAAATTCACGCCTCTTAGCCGATAAAAGCGCGCTGCCTCGGGAAGCGAATCGCCTTTGGTCGCCTGAATATGCTTGATGAAATCGGACAGCAAGCCGCTGTCCGCATGCGCAATGCCGATGCCGCCCTTCGAATAAGCCATCAGCCGCTTGCCGTCTCCGCCGCTCACGCCGCGCCATTTGTTACCGACCGGATCGGCAGGCAAACCATCGGGCGGCTCGACGCCCCATTCCGCGACCGATTGCGACAGCGCGATAAGACCGAGCGCGGATATCGCTTTAGGGTCCGATGGATTCTTCACGTAGGCATCGACAAGTCCTTTGACGAAGCTCGCCTGAAGCTGCGTCGGGCCGGCCGTATCGTCGGCGGTGGGGCTCCACCCTCCTTGCGTGAGAAATGTATCGAGCGTTGCATCGTCGAGCATCTGTTCCGGGGGAGATGCTGAAGGCAGGCGTGCATGTGCCGAGACGAGCCAACCGCACGTGCCAAGCGCGGCGAACCAGCCAAACCATCGCGCGTGCTTGTGAAACGCATTCGATATCGATTTGCTTTGCATGTGGCCTCCGTTAGCTGCATCGAAATTCATTGCGAAGCCGCGCCATTACCGCCAAGAAATTGCTCAAGCCTTTCCTTAGCGCCCGCGGTTGTCACTTGCACGATGTTCTCCGCCGTCAACGATGCCGGACGCGAATGCGGAAAGACGATGTAGGTGACGTTAGAACCAATGCCCACACCGCCGCCTCCGCCACGCAGACGCGTACACGGACGCTCGGACCCGGCGCATTGCGGATTGCCCAGCTCCGCATGCGCGGCAACCGATGCCTCGCCGAGCCTGAAGTACGGGCCTGCATCGCCGACCACGCCGAACGCACACTGATTGCCGCGAATCACCACGGCGAGATCGCCTTTGCCGATGCCCGTCGATTTCATGAACGAGATCGAGCCGGACGGCGCATCCAGCGGCACCACCACGAACGGAACCTGCTCCGCATCGATGAAATGGCGCGTACTGCCCGCGCCATACGTGAACCACGTCTGGCACTGATCCGTCGCGCTCTTTTGTGGGCCGCACGCGGCGGGCGATCCGTCTGCATCGACGGCGGCTTTGGCCTTGAACGCAACCGTCTTGTCGGCGAACTGAACCACGGACGCCACGCGATTCGGATCGGTGGAGCATTTCAGCGGACGTCCCTTGAACGTGGGCAATGCCTTGCCGCCGAACGTGTTGTGCGTATCGCACTCCTTGTAGAGGTCCGTGAACGTCGCGTGATCGTTCGCGCGAACATCGGCGGCCTTCGAGAAGTCGAGTTGCGCGACGCGTTGCGCGATATCGGCGCACTCTTCCGCGTGAACGAGCGACGCCATCAGCGACGCAGCGAGAATCGAAACGATCTTCGACATGTTCGACACTCCTATGAGCAGGCCTTGCCCATGCGATCGAGATAAGAGCAGATCACCGTTCCCCAGCGCGTCAGATCGAAGTGCTGGGGGTCGTCGTGTCCGTTGGAGATGCCATCGTCGATGGCCGCGTGATACGCAGGAATGAGCCACTTCTTCGCGCGCACGCTTGCGGCGATATAGGTCAGCGCGAGCTTCTGCATTTGCGCATCGGACAAGCCGGGCGTCTGCGCGATGCGGTCGTTGCGACAGTCGCCGTTCACCATCGCGGCGTCGCCGGGCTTCAACTCGGCGATACGCAACTGCACGTTCTCGACGTGCAGAAACAAGCCGCGCGAATTCGGTCCGGCGTTGGCCTCGAGCTTCGTTGCGCGCCACGGCACGCTGAAGATGCGCCCTTGCGGCGCGACGAGCTTGCCGTCACGCGTGATGTAAAGATGCGCGTTGGCGTCGTTGGCCCATCGCGATGCGCGATTCCACGATGCATCCGCATCTTCGGAACGCGCGAACTGCCCGGTATCGGTGCATACGTTCAGGCTCGTATCGTGGATGACGAAATAGCGCGCCTGCGGATGTCCCGGCGCAGACGATTGCGACAGCGGTTGCGTCACCGCGCCGCCAAGCGCATTCGGCGCAATGTCGAGTTGCTTGAGCAGTGCGAGGAACTCGTCGGGCGTAATGCCGACCGGTTGACCGATGAAATGCTCGAACGGCGGCGGCAACGGATTCAATCGCGCGCCGAGGCTTCCGCCTTTCATCACCGGTCTCAGCAAACATCGCGCTTGCGTGATCTCATCGCCCGCAAACGACAGCGACTGATTCGAAAAATCGCATCCCGCCGCCGTTGCGCGCACGCTCCACATAAGCGACGCAACCACGCTTAACAGCACGACAATGTTCATGGCGCAGCCTTCTCTCGATCGAAGAGATTCAAATCGCTTAGAGCGGGTCTTGCGCGTTGTCGAATGTGTGCTGCGGCTTCTTCACGCTCAGGCCGGATTCATCGCAAGGCGATGTTGTGCATCGCTTTACAGGCGTAAGAAATGCCCGCTTTCGACGCTCCGCACCGTGCGAAACATCACATATCTTCAGTGGACTTTGTGGCGTAAAGACTTAAGACGTAGCGATCACATCTTCTGTATTTCTAATTTTATGGATGGCTCACGCTCTTGCTTGCGCCGTTTGCGCCGGCGCCGATGGCACCGCTTCGAGAAAGCCGCGTCCCATTTCTTTTTCGAAGCGCGACGGGCTGCCTTCCCACACGATGCGCGCATGCTCCAGCACATACACGCGATCGGCATGCGGCAGCGCGAACGTCACGTTCTGCTCGCCGAGCAGCACCGTGATGGGCGTGGTCTTTTGCAGCAGTTCCATCGCCTTCGACAGTTGCTCGAGAATCACAGGCGCGAGACCGAGCGTCGGTTCGTCGAGTATCAAGAGCTTCGGCTGCATCATCAAGGCGCGCGCAATCGCAAGCATCTGCTGCTCGCCGCCTGAAAGCGTGCGCGCCGTCTGAACCTGACGCGATTCGAGAATCGGAAACAGTTCGAAGAGCCACTTGAGTTGATCCGCGCGCGTCTTGTCCGGCAGATGATAGCCGCCGAGATCGAGGTTCTCGCGCACCGTCATATCCCCGAAAAGCTCGCGGGTTTCCGGACACTGCACGATGCCCGCACGCGCGATGGCCGCGCCGCTCATGCCCTTCAGATCGCGTGTGCCGTAGCGAATGGTTCCCTCGTAAGGCACGAGTCCGGAGATCGCGTTGAAGAGCGTCGTCTTGCCCGCACCGTTCAGGCCGACCACCGACACGAACTCGCCTTCGCGCACATGCATGCTGATGTCGTCCAGCGCGCGCGCCTTGCCGTACAACACGCCGACGTGCTCGACTTCCAGTATCGACGGCTTGCTGCTCACCACTTCCGTGCCGCGCTCGCGCGCCTCGATCTTGCCGCCGAGATAAACGCGCCGCACGGTCTCGTTCCGCATCACTTCTTCGGCGGTGCCTTCGGCTACGTACTCGCCGAGATACATCGCGAGCACGCGATCCGCGAGCGCCGCCAGGCTCTTCACGTTGTGATCGACGAGCAACACCGCGCGCCCCTCGGCACGAAAGCCGCGTATCAGCTCGGAGAAGGTCTCCGATTCCGCTGCGGTGAGACCGGCGAACGGTTCATCGACGAGCACGACACGCGGATCGCGCGCAATCGCCTTCGCCATTTCCATGCGACGCAGATCGGCGAACGGCAGCGTCGCCGGATGACGATGCATCACCTTGCTCAACCCCACACGCTCCGCAATCTCGCGTGCGCGCCGATTCACATGCGGATCGGCGGCGAGCTTCAAGAGCGAATCCGGCAGCAGCGCGAGCTTGATGTGTTCGAGCACGGTCTGTCGATGCAGCGGCCGCGAATGCTGAAACACGATACCCACGCCCGCGCGCGCAATACGATGCGGAAGCCAGCCGGCCATCTCGACGCCATCGACCTTGATCGATCCCGCGTTGGGCCGCTCGATGCCCATGATGAGCTTCATCACCGTCGACTTGCCGGAGCCGTTCGGACCGATCAAGCCGAGAATCTCGCCGGGCCGGATATCGAAGCCGATGTCCTTCACCGCGACGAGACCGCCGAAGCGTTTCGTCAGACCGCGCACGGAGAGCAGAGGAGATTCGTTCATTCGCGCTCCCTGACGCGCAGGAGGTTGCCGAGCAAGCCATCGGGGAAGAACAGAATGACCGCGAGCGCCACGGCCGCGACCACGAAGGTATTGATTTGCCCGAGCGGACGCAGAAACTCGCCCGCGACGATCAGAAAGATCGACCCCAGCACCGCGCCGAGTATCGTGCGCCGTCCGCCCAGCACCGCCGCGATAATGATCTGCACGCCGATGCCGATATCGACGACCGTGCTCACCGATGCCGTGCCCTGATAGAACACGAGCATCGCGCCCGCGACGCCGGAAAACACCGCGCTGATGCAGAACGCCGCGAGCTTATGCTTCACCACATTGAAGCCGAGCGCCTGCGCGCCGACCGTATCCTGTCCGCTCGCCTGCAGAATGAGACCGATAGCCGAGCGCGACAGCCCGAACAAAATGATCGCGCAGACAATCAGGAACGCGAGCGCGATCCAGTAGTTGTAGCTCGCATCGACGGACAGGACATCGGGCACCATCATGCCGATCTCGCCGCCCGTGATACCCGCGAAAATAACGATCGCGTTCTGCAGAAGCAGCACCGCCACGAGCGTGACGAGGCCGAAATACGGACCGCGCAGTCGCAGTGCGGGCACGGCGAGCAGCAAGCCGCCTACAAGCGCGACGAGTCCGCCCGCCATCACGCATATCGCGATCGGCGCGGCGGCATGCGCGTTCAATATCGCGGCGGAATAGGCGCCGAGTCCGATCAGAAATGTCGGACCGAAGTTGACCTCGCCGGCAAAGCCGAACAGCAAGTCCCACGACATCGCGAACACGCCGAAGTAATACGCGACGGTCAGCACGCCGAGAATGTATCCGGTGAGCCACCACGGCAGGGTCACGGCGACGACCGCGAGCACTATCCCTGCCCATATCAGACGCGAACGAAACATGTCTTTCATGATCAGCGCCGTCCGAGAAAGCCTTGCGGCCGCACATACACCACGAGCACGAGCAGCAGCAGCGCGGGCAATGGCCGCAACGTCGGCGCGATCAAATAAGCGGTCACGGTCTCCAGATAACCCACGACATACGCCGCCATCAACGAGCCTGAAACACTGCCGAGCCCGCCCAATACGACGATGGAAAACGCGCTTGCCGTGAGCTGTCCCGTGTTGTTCGTGCTCACGCCGAGAAACGACGCGAGCAGCACGCCCGCGATGCCCGCCAGCACGCCATAGAGCGTCCACGCAAGCAAATAGATGCGCGAGAGTTCGAAGCCGAGCAACGTGAGACCGCGCGGATTCATCGATGCCGCGAGCAACGCCTTGCCCGCTTTCGTGCGGTTCACGAAGAGCCACAACAAGCCGATCACGATCCAGCACACGACAGCGATCATGATCTCGTTATAAGGCACGCGCACGCCCGCCACGCTCGCGACGCCGGGAATGAGCGGGCGCATTGTGATGGGATTGTCGGAGAACAGATAGGCCATGCCCTGCTGGATCATGATGCCCCACAGCAGCGTGCCGGTGAGCACGAAGATCTCCTTCTCTTCACGCGGAATCGCGGTGGAACGCTGAATGGGCCGCACCACCATGAAGTACGTGACGAACGCGGCGACCATGCCGCACAGCACGCCGAGCGGCGTGCCGATATACGTGCCGAGACCGCCCTCGCCTGCGAGCGCCCAGCCGAGCATCGCGGCAATCAGCATCACGCCGCCATGCGCGAGATTCAGCACGCCCGACACGCCGAAGATCAGCGTGAAGCCGATCGCGCCGAGCGCATAGAGCGAGCTGATCGCGAACCCGTCGATAAGAATCTGCAATGGCAACATAGGCGGCCTTCGATGTCGATGCCAACGTGGAACCGGTCCCCGCAACATGCGTCGCGAGGCCCGCCGGGCGCATGTCAGACGCCTAGTTCGCCGCCGCCTGCACCTTCACGAAGGCCGGGAACCTGACCTTCGCATTGGCGACGGACTTCGGCCAGATCGCCACTTGCTTGCCGTTCTGCCATTGCAAATTGATGCCGGTGATATAGCCTTCGCCGTACTTCAGCGCATGCGTGAACTGATCGTTCTTGCCGTAGAACTGCCAGCGTCCGATCGTGCCGACGTAGTCGGTCTTCTCGAGTGCATCGACCATCTTGTCGGGATCGGTCGAGCCCTGATTGCGATGAATCGCATCCGCGATGATGTACACCAGGTCGTAACTCGTGAAGCCGTCATACGCGGGCGAAACGCCGGCATTGCGCTTCTGGTAGGCATCGATGAAGGGCACGGTCTTCGGCGTGATCGCGACACCGGGCGCCGCGGCGGATGCCGTGATGACGCCTTCGGTTGCGCCATTCGTGTCTTTCCAGAAGCTCGTTGTCGTGGCTTGCGAACTCTGACCGCTCATCGGAATGGGCACTTGCTGATCGTGCCATTGCACCGTGGGCTGCACGCCGACGTGACTGATGCCGGTCGTGATGGTGTCCGGATGCTTCGCCTCGATCTGATTGAAGATCGGCGTGAAGTCCGACGTATCCGGATTGAAGCGAATGTGATCGAGTACCTTGAGCCCGGCTTTGGGCAGACATTCGAGGTAACGTTCGTCGAGCGGCTTGGTCCACGCGGCGTCTTCGCTCATCACGACGGTCGTCTTCATCTTGAACTCGCCGACGAGCACGTCATGCGAGAAATCGCAGATGGACTGCGCGATGAACGCAGACGTCATCCAGCCGTGGAACGTGTATTTGTAGTTGTTGTAGTCGTCGTGAACGCGCTTCGAAATCTCGTTGCTGGCCGCGCCCGGCGTAATGAACGGCATCTTCAGGCGCGCTGACCAGGGCTCCATGGCGAGCGCCACTTCGCTGATATAGCTGCCGATGATCGCCACTACTTTGTCCTGACTCGCCGCGCGCTGGAACGCGCGCACGCCGTCGGAGGCCGACGAGTGGTCGTCATACGCGATGATCTGGATTTGCCTGCCGTCGACGCCGCCGTGCGCGTTGATCTCTTCCGCCGCGAGTTGCGCGGCCTTGCTGATGGAGGCGCCCGCAACCGCGGACTCCTCGCTGATGACGCCGATCTTGATCGGCTCCGACGCCGCGTGCGCTGCGGGCGAAACACTCACTACCGCCATCGCCGAACCCGTTGCAACGGCGGCACTCATTCCCCGCCACGTCTTGATCTTGGACATCATCCGTCTCCTCTCTTTCTATTCGATAGTGGAGCGACGCCAGCCAGACACATGCAGCTTTTAAGGATTTGCCGGGCACACAGTAGCACTCGCTTAACGCGTGCTGAATCGGTAATAACGATAAAGACGATCATGCCGAAATGTCATGAATCAAGATGCTTTCAAACGGCTTGCGCGATGGTCTCGCGCAACCACCGATGCGCCGGATCGCGATGCACGCGCTCGGGCCAGAGCATCGACATCTCGTAGCCGGGCACATCGAGCGGCGGCGCGACGACACGCATCTCGGGCCAGTCTTTCGCGAGCCTCGACGGTTGTATCGAAACGAGATCGGTCGTCGCGAGCACATTGCGCACGAACAGGAAATGCGGCACCGATAGCACGACGCGTCGCTTCAGTCCTAAGGCCGCAAGCGCGGCGTCTGTCGGGCCGGCAAAGCCGCCGCCATCCGGCGACACGATCACATGTTCGAGCGCACAGAACTGCGCGAGCGCCGGCCGGCGCTTCAGGCGCGGATGATCCTTCCGTCCAACAAGGACATAGCTTTCGCTGAAGAGCGCCTGCTGATGGAAGTGAGCGTCGTCAGGTGACGTGATGTGGAACGCGAGATCGACCTCGCCGTTCTCGGCCTGTTTCGTCAGGCGCGGCGGATTGATCTCCAGCACTGCGATACGCGTACGCGGCGCCGCGGCGCGCAGTCCGCTCAGCGCGGGTAGCAGCACCGTCGATTCGGTGTAATCGGTCGCGGCGATGCGCCAGGTGTGCTCGGCCGTAGCAGGATCGAAGGCTTCTTCCGGCGCGACCGCCCGTTCGAGCGATGCCAGCGCCTCGCGCAACGGCGCGCGCAGGCTTTCCGCGCGCGCTGTGGGACGCATGCCGCGCGGACCCGGCAACAGCAGCGGATCGCCGAAGATATCGCGCAGCTTGGCCAGATGCACGCTCACCGACGGTTGCGAGAAGTAAAGACGCTCGGCCGCGCGCGTGACGTTCTGCTCGGCAAGCAGGACATCGAGCGTGACGAGCAGGTTCAGATCGAGCCGCCTCAAGATATTATTCATCGTAATGCCTGCAATTTCAGATATTCATTTCCAATATACCCGAGCGATCTCTATGCTGGCCTTCTTTTCTGAATTGAAGTGGAGAAAGCCTCATGAATGTGTTGATCGTGTATGCACATCCCGAACGCCGCTCGCTGAACGGCGCCATCAATGACTTCACCGTCGAACGGCTGCGCGCCAACGGTCACGCGGTGCAAGTGTCCGACCTGTATGCGATGAACTGGAAAGCCCTGCTCGACGCCGACGATGTCCGCGAGCGCCGCAGCGATGCGCCGTTTCACCCGAGCCTCGATTCGAAGCACGCGTTCGAGAACGGTCTGCAAAGCCGCGATATCGAAATCGAACAGGACAAGCTGCGCTGGGCCGACGCGCTGATCCTGCAATTCCCGATGTGGTGGTTCTCGATGCCCGCGATCATGAAGGGCTGGGTCGAGCGCGTGTACGCATACGGCTTCGGCTACGGCGTGGGCGAGCACTCCGACACACATTGGGGCGACCGCTACGGCGAAGGTCTGATGGCGGGCAAGCGCGCGATGATCGTCGTCACGACGGGCGGCTGGGAGTCGCACTATAGTCCGCGCGGGATCAACGGACCGATCGACGATCTGCTGTTTCCGATCCAGCACGGCGTGCTCTTCTATCCGGGCTTCGACGTGTTGCCGCCCTTCGTCGTCTATCACACGAGCCAGATGGACGCCACGCGTCTGCAAACGACTTACGACGCACTCAGCAAGCGCCTCGACCGCTTCTGGGACGACGCGCCCATCGCGTTCCGCAAGCAGAATCACGGCGACTACGCGATTCCTCAGCTGACTTTGCGCGCCGAACTCGCGGAGGGCGAAAGCGGCTTCGCGGCGCACGTCGAGTAACGCGCGCTCAGCGAGACCCGCAGGAACGCGGCTAAGATGGATCCTTCGAAAACGGAGGAAGACATCGAATGCTGACGATCTGGGGCCGGGCCAACTCGGTCAACGTGCAGAAAGTGCTGTGGTGCTGCGAGGAACTGGGGCTTGCGTTCGAGCGCATCGACGCGGGCCTGCAATTCGGGCGCAACGGCGAGCCCGACTATCTCGCGATGAACCCGATGGGCCGCGTGCCCACACTGGTCGACGGCGACTTCGTGTTGTGGGAATCGAACTCGATCATCCGCTATCTGGCGATGCAATACGGCTCCGGCAGCACGCTCTATCCCGCCGATCCGAAGGTGCGCGCGAGCGCGGACCGGTGGCTCGACTGGGTGCTCTCCACGTTGCAGCCGGCCGAGCGTCCGGTTTTCTGGGGCTATATCCGCACGAGCCCCGCCGAACGCGACACCGCGAAACTCGCTGCCGCCGCGAGCGAAACGGAGAAGCTCTGGCGCGTGGTCGATGCCCATCTGCAAGGCCGCGACTTTCTCGAAGGCAGTACGTTCACGCTCGCCGATCTCGTCATCGCCGCGTATGCGCGACGCTGGTTCGGCATCGCCGAACTCGTGCGGCCCGCGCTGCCCGAACTGGAACGCTGGTACGCGGGCGTCACGCAGCGCGCGGGTTTTCAGCGCTACGTCGCGCCCGCGTTGAGCTAAACGGAGCGCATCGACATGACCATCGAACTGCACACGTGGAACACGCCCAACGGACGCAAGATCAGCGTCGCGCTGGAGGAAATGCAACTGCCGTATGTGGTGAAGACGGTGAACATCACGAAGGGCGAGCAACATGCGCCCGGCTTCCTGCGTATCAGCCCCAACAATCGCATTCCGGCGATCGTCGATCCCGATGGTCCCGACGGCCAGCCGATCAGCGTGTTCGAATCCGGCGCGATTCTGCTTTACCTAGGCGAGAAAACCGGCAAGTTCCTGCCCGCAAGTCTGCGCGATCGCGTGCCGGTGCTCGAATGGCTGATGTGGCAGATGGGCGGCTTCGGCCCGATGCCGGGACAGGTGCATCACTTCCGCATGGTCGAAGCGGAAAGCGATCGCCGATACGGGCTCAAGCGCTATTCCGACGAAACGCGCCGCCTTTATAGCGTGCTCGACAAACGTCTTGCGCAAGTGGAATACGTGGCGGGTGAATTGTCCGTCGCCGATTTCGCGATTCTCGGCTGGGCGTGGCGGCATGAGCGCCATCAGGTATCGCTCGACGATTACCCGAACGTGAAGCGCTGGTATGACGCCTTGTTTGCGCGGCCCGGCGTGCAACGCGGCTTCGACGTGAAGCTGGACGACCAGGCCTGAGATGATGCTTTAGCCTTCGCGCTCCGTAGCGTTGGCTTCTCGGAAGCGCGAAGACATCGACATCAACGACGCATCTGGTCTGCCGCTTCCAGTTCGGCCTTGGCCTGACGAAGCAGTTCTGCCGCCTTGGCGACGTGGCCGCCAAAGTTGACGTGAGCTTCACGATGCTCGGCATCGATACGGCTGATCGTGTCGTCGATCATGCGCTGCGCCGGCTCGAAGCCTGCGCCGTGATTCTGAGCGAGGGCGCTTACGGCAACGGCTGCGAAAGCGAAGCCAGTCAAAATGCGTTTCATATGTCTACTCCTGGTAAAAATCTAAGTCCGTGAAATGCCGGAGCACGCTGATTTCCGGGCATTGCCGCAACAACGTGGCTGCGTGTGTGCGAGTTGACGCGCACGGATGGCAAAGTCGTATCGGCTGATTACGAGACAGGCGCTTCGAATTCTGGTGGGCCGGAATTGCGCCACGCATCGTCAGGCGCGCGTAATATGTGACGCATCCACAAGAAAAAATTGACGCATTCGGAGGAGATCATGACGACGCCAGGCATCTACGACGAAGGACTTCCCAAAACCGCCGCCAACTTCGCGGTAATGACGCCGCTCACCTTCATCGAGCGCGCGGCGTCGGTGTATCCGAATCGGCCCGCCGTCGTGCATGGCGATGTGCGCCGCACCTGGAGCGAGACGTACGCGCGCACGCGACGGCTCGCCTCGGCGCTCGCGGCGCGCGGCATCGGCGTGGGTGACACCGTCGCGGTCATGTTGCCGAACACGCCCGAAATGGTCGAAGCGCATTTCGGCGTGCCGATGACGGGCGCCGTGCTCAACGCGCTCAACACGCGCCTCGACGCCGCCACGCTCGCGTTCATGCTCACGCACGGCGAGGCGAAGGCCGTGCTGGTCGATCGCGAATTCTCGGACGTCATGCGCCGCGCGCTGGAGAGCGTGCCGCAGAAGCTGCTCGTGATCGATGTGGACGATTCGCAGTACGCCGGCGCGGGCGAACGCATCGGCGAGATCGAATACGAGGCGCTGCTCGCGAGCGGCGATCCCGCCTACGAATGGACGCCGCCATCGGACGAATGGAACGCCATCTGCCTGAACTACACGTCCGGGACAACGGGCAATCCGAAGGGCGTCGTCTATCACCATCGCGGTGCGTATACGAATGCCGTGAGCAACATCCTCGAATGGGACATGCCGGCGCATGCCGTGTATCTGTGGACGCTGCCGATGTTCCATTGCAACGGCTGGTGCTTTCCATGGACGATTGCGGCGCGTGCGGGCGTGAACGTGTGCCTGCGCCGCATCGATGCGAAGACCGTCTTCGATCTGATTCGCAACGAAGGCGTCACGCACTATTGCGGCGCGCCGATCGTGCAGAACATGCTCGTCAACGCGCCCGATGAGTTGAAGGCCGGCATCGCTCAGAAAGTGAACGCGATGGTTGCGGGCGCCGCGCCGCCCGCCGCCATGATCGAAGGCATGGAGCGCATGGGCTTTCAACTGACGCACGTGTACGGTCTGACCGAAGTCTACGGCCCCGCCACCGTCTGCGCGCATCAGGCGGAATGGAGCGAACTCGATATCGGCGAACGCGCGCGGCTCAATGCGCGTCAGGGCGTGCGCTATCACTTGCAGGACGCGGTCACGGTGCGCGATCCCGACACGATGCAGCTCGTGCCGCCCGATGGCGAAACCATCGGCGAGATCATGTTTCGCGGCAACATCGCGATGAAAGGTTATCTGAAGAACGCGGCCGCAACCGAAGAAGCCTTTCGCGGCGGCTGGTTCCATACGGGCGATCTGGCCGTCGCGTATCCGGACGGCTATGTGCGCATCAAGGATCGCAGCAAGGACATCATCATCTCGGGCGGCGAGAACATATCCAGCATCGAAGTCGAGGACGTGCTGTACCGCCATCCCGCCGTGCTCGCGGTGGCTGTCGTCGCGAAGCCGGATGCGCGCTGGGGCGAAACGCCTTGCGCGTTCGTCGAACTGAAGACGGGCGTGCATGTCAGCGGCGAAGAGTTGATCGCGCATTGCAAGCAGCATCTCGCGGGCTTCAAGGTGCCGCGCGCCATCGAGTTTTGCGAGTTGCCGAAAACATCCACCGGCAAGATTCAGAAGTTCGAGTTGCGCAAGCGCGCGGGCTCGGTCACGGCCATCGACGTTTGACAAGGAGAGTCACGCCATGAGCGACCTGGTCCTGATCGAACGTAACGCGTATGACAGCAATGGAGTGGTCAAGCTCACGCTCAATCGTCCGGAAGCATTCAATGCGCTCTCGGAAGCCATGCTCGATGCGCTCGGGCGCGCGTTGCAGGAGATTGCCGCGTCGGATGCGCGCGTCGTCGTGCTGGCGGGTGCGGGCCGCGCGTTCTGCGCAGGGCACGATCTCAAGGAGATGCGCGCCGAGCCCGCGCTCGATTACTATCGCGATCTCTTCGCGCGCTGCTCGCGCCTGATGCTCGCGATCCAGCGCATGCCGCAACCGGTTATCGCGCGCGTGCATGGCGTCGCGACGGCGGCGGGCTGTCAGCTCGTCGCGATGTGCGATCTGGCGGTGGCATCGAGCGATGCGCGCTTCGCGGTATCCGGCGTGAATCTCGGGCTGTTCTGCGCGACGCCGAGTGTGGCGCTGTCCCGCAACGTATCGCGCAAGGCGGCGTTCGAGATGCTCGTCACGGGCGAATTCATCGATGCCGAAACCGCGCGCGAGCGGGGCCTCGTGAACCGCGTGGCATCGCCCGATACGCTCGACGATGCAGTCCGCACACTCGCCGTGACGATCGCCGCCAAACCGCGCGAAGCGGTCGCGGCGGGCAAGGGCCTGTTCTATCGCCAGCTCGAAGGCGGCATCGAGGCTGCGTATGCGCTCGCATCGGAGACCATGGCCTGCAACATGATGGACGACGCCACGCTCGAAGGCACGCAGGCGTTCATCGAGAAACGTCCGCCGCGCTGGAACTGAATGCGTCAGCTCACGTGCTCGACCGGATGTCGTTCGAGCCACGCGTTTTCATCGTCGCTATAAAGGCGTGAACGCGTGAGAAAGCGCAATCCGCTGGGACGCTCCAGCGAGAACATGCCGCCGTTGCCCGGCACGGCATCGATGATCAACTGCGTGTGTTGCCAGTAGTCGTATTGCGATTCGGTCATGTAGAACGGCACGCCCGCAATCGCGCCGAGCTTGACGTCCGAGCCGCCGACCATGAACTCGTTGACGGGAAAGCACATCGGCGCGCTGCCGTCGCAGCATCCGCCGGATTGATGGAACAGCACGTCGCCATGCTCGGCCTTGAGCTTGCCGATCAGTTCGATTGCGGCGGGCGTCGCGGTCACGCGCAGCACTTCTTGTTCGCTCATGTCGTCCCCATGTTGAAATGACGTGCACCGCTGTATGCATGCCGCATGCATACAGCGGCTCGTTGCGTCGTCAGGCGCCCGGATCAGAAGAAGCCGAGCGGCTTGTCGCTGTAGCTGACGAGCATGTTCTTCGTCTGCTGATAGTGATCGAGCATCATCTTGTGATTTTCGCGTCCGATGCCCGATTGCTTGTAGCCGCCGAACGCCGCATGCGCCGGATACGCGTGATAGCAGTTGGTCCACACACGGCCCGCCTGAATTGCGCGGCCGAAGCGATACGCACGCGTACCATCGCGCGTCCATACGCCCGCGCCCAGACCATACAGCGTGTCGTTTGCGATTTTGAGCGCCTCTTCCTCGTTCTTGAAGGTCGTCACCGAGAGCACCGGCCCGAAGATTTCCTCCTGGAAGATGCGCATCTTGTTGTGGCCTTTGAACACGGTCGGCTTGATGTAGTAACCGTTCTTCAGTTCGCCATCCATCGCGTTGCGCTCGCCGCCCGCGAGGCATTCGGCGCCTTCCTGCTTGCCGAGGTCGATATACGACAGGATCTTCTCCAGTTGCTCGTGCGAAGCCTGCGCGCCGATCATCGTCTTGCTGTCGAGCGGATGGCCCTGCGCGATTGCCGCGACGCGCTTGAGCGCGCGTTCCATGAAGCGTTCGTAGATCGATTCCTCGACCAGCGCACGCGACGGACACGTGCACACTTCGCCCTGATTCAGCGCGAACATCGTGAAGCCTTCGAGCGCTTTGTCGAAGAAGCTGTCGTCGGCATTCAGCACATCGGCGAAGAAGATGTTCGGGCTCTTGCCGCCCAGTTCGAGCGTGACGGGAATCAGGTTCTGGCTCGCGTACTGCATGATCAGGCGGCCGGTCGTGGTTTCGCCGGTGAACGCGATCTTCGCAATGCGCTTGTTCGACGCGAGCGGCTTGCCCGCCTCCAGCCCGAAGCCGTTCACGACGTTGAGCACGCCCGGCGGCAACAGGTCGCCGATCACTTCGAGCAGCACGAGAATCGACGCGGGCGTCTGCTCGGCCGGCTTCAGCACGACGCAATTGCCGGCGGCGAGCGCGGGCGCGAGTTTCCAGATCGCCATCAGAATCGGGAAATTCCACGGAATGATCTGCCCGACGACACCGAGCGGCTCATGAAAGTGATAGGCGACGGTATCGTGATCGATCTCCGAAATCCCGCCTTCCTGCGCGCGCGCCGCGCTCGCGAAGTAGCGCATGTGATCGATCGCGAGCGGAATGTCCGCGGCCATGGTCTCGCGCAGCGGCTTGCCGTTGTCGATCGACTCGGCCACCGCGAGGCGCTGCAAGTTGGCTTCCATGCGGTCGGCGATCTTCATCAGCACATTCGCGCGATCCGTGACGGAAGTCCTGCCCCACGCCGTCTTCGCGGCGTGCGCCGCATCGAGCGCGGCTTCGATATCGGCGTCGCGGGAACGCGGAATCGACGTAAAGGGTTCGCCGGTGATCGGCGAGATGTTGTCGAAATACTCACCGCCCGCCGGCGGCACCCACTTGCCGCCGATGAAGTTGCCGTATTGCTTCTTGTACGGGTACTCGGTGCTCAGGAACTGCATCTCTGCGTGATTCATTTGTGTGTGCTCCTCGCATGTCGACATGAACGGGCCGGCACAACGATGTCCGGCGCCGTGGCTCTCGTTTGCGAGTTCCATGCCATCGTGCGGGCGGCGATGTCGCCATGCTGCACGCGCCCGCTGCGTGCGGCTTCGCGCGACATCGTCAGGGTTTTCACGAGGTGCGCATCGACTGTTCACATTCAGAACACCTGCGTCGCGCTGTAGCGATGCGATACGGCGCCGCTTCGCCCGGCCAAGCGCGCAGGTTGCGGCAAGAACGCGCAAAGAACCGCTTTCGATGCTGCGGGCAAACGCTTATGGCACGAGTGTTCATATTGCAAAGCCCTTCACACTTGTCTATGTTCGAGCCCAGCCGTGGCAAAGCGTCGCACCTATATGTCGTTTGATCGCATGTTTGGGCGCGCGAAATGGCCTTGCGAACGCCCGATGCAGACCGCATCGGTGAACGCATGAACCACGGCGGGCTGCTGACCGGCGACCCCGGGCAGGCGCTTCAAGCAACGACGAGCGCGCGCATGCATTCATAGCGCGCCACGGAGACCACCATGAACAGCACCATCAAACAAGGGGCCGCGCACGGCCCGACAAGCTTCTTCTCGAAAGAGGCAACCATCGCCCGGCCCGGGTTCTCGCGCTGGATGGTGCCGCCCGCCGCGCTGGCTGTTCACTTGTGTATCGGACAGGCCTATGCGTTCTCGGTGTTCAATGCGCCGCTCACGAGGATTATCGGCATCACGCAGTCCGCGCCGGACGACTGGTCGCTCACCACGCTCGGCTGGATTTTCTCGCTGGCGATCGTGTTTCTCGGCCTGTCCGCGGCGTTCGCCGGCAAGTGGCTCGAAAAAGTCGGCCCGCGACGCACGATGTTCACCGCGGCCTGCTGCTTCGGCGGCGGCTTTCTGGTCTCGGCGCTCGGCGTGTATTGGCATCAGATCGCGCTGCTGTATCTCGGCTATGGCGTGATCGGCGGCATCGGGCTGGGGCTCGGCTATGTGTCGCCGGTCTCGACGCTGATCCGCTGGTTCCCGGACCGCCGCGGCATGGCGACCGGCATGGCGATCATGGGCTTCGGCGGCGGCGCGATGATCGCGGCGCCCGGCTCCGTCGCGCTGATGAACCACTTCAAGAGCGCGACGAGCGCAGGCGTCGCCGAGACGTTCCTCGTGCTCGGCGTGCTCTACTTCATCTCGATGACGATCGGCGCCTTTGCGATCCGCATTCCGCCGGCCGACTGGAAGCCCGCCGGCTGGACGCCGCCCACGACCGCCAAAAAGATGATCACGAAGAATCACGTGCACATCGATCAGGCGCTCAAGACGCCGCAGTTCTATCTGCTGTGGCTCGTGCTGTTCCTGAACGTGACGGCGGGCATCGGCGTCCTCGGCCAGGCTTCGGTGATGATCCAGGAAAGCTTCAAGGCATCGATCACGGCGGGCGCCGCGGCGGGCTTCGTCGGGCTGCTGTCGCTGTTCAACATGGGCGGACGCTTCGTGTGGGCGTCGGCATCGGACTGGATCGGCCGGAAGAACACGTATTTCGCGTTCTTCGTGCTGGGCGCGGTGCTGTACTTCCTCGTGCCGCAATTCGCGGGCTCGGGCAACATCGCCTTGTTCGTGCTTGCCTACGGCGTGATTCTGTCGATGTACGGCGGCGGCTTCGCGACCATTCCCGCATATCTCGCGGACATGTTCGGCACGGCGTTCGTCGGCGGCATTCACGGCCGGCTTCTGACTGCGTGGGCTGCGGCGGGCATCGCGGGTCCGGTGCTCGTCAACTACGTGCGCGCGTATCAGGTGGCGCACGGCGTCGTGGGCGCGGATGCCTATACGATGACGCTGCACATCATGGCGGGCCTGCTCGTGATCGGCTTCGTCTGCAACCTGCTCGTGTCGCGCGTGCACGAGAAGCATCACATGAACATGTCGGCGCAGACGGCCAACTGAGATTGAAAAGAGGAGATCCGCAATGAATACCCGTATCGATACTCAGGAAGGCGGTTCGTCGAACAAGGGACTGCTGGTGCTGTTCTGGGCCTATGTGCTGATTCCGCTCGCCTGGGGCGTGACGAATACGCTGACGCAAGCGATGAAGCTGTTCCACTGACGCATCAGGCAGGCGCTTTTGCGCGCGCCGGGCGGTCGGCTCAAGGGTCGGCTTCCCGGCGCGCGTTTGTTTGGGCGCTGATTCAGCGCCGCGCGATGAAGTCAATGTCCGCGATCCTCCACGCGGCTCAAGCTGCGGCGCGCCAGCACGCTCATGATGAGCGTTCCGCCGACGAGCGCCGCCAGATACAAGCCCGCCATCATCCAATCCATTTCACTCACGGTCGTTCTCCTTCGAATTGAGCCGCGGCCAGGGCGCCGCGGGGTGATTCACACGATTGCAACTGTCTGACTACCATCTGGCCTGATTTACGGCACGCGCGCGCAAAGGTTTAGCGACAGGGAATGAACGACGTTGTCCGCACGTTGAAGGAGAATGGCGAAAAGGCGCGCGATGAAAACCGACCGCCCGTTCGATTCGCGAATATTTGTCCGCGCGAGCGAAATGGGCGAAACGCGTGAAGCGCGCGAAACGCCGCGCCGGCGTATCGTCTCGCTGATGCGCCATGTCGAGCGCCACGCGCGCGAACGCGATCCCCACAGACACAACGACGGTTCAGGATGAAAAACCGATGAAAAACATATCCCGCCGCAGTTTCATGATTCTCAGCGTCGGCATGAGTTCGTCGCTCTGGCTTTCACGCGCCGGCGCCGACGCGTCGCACTTGAGCGAATCCGATCCGGCGGCGGTCGCCGTCGGCTATCGGGAAGATGCAGCCAAGGTCGACAAGGCGAAGTATTCGAATTATTCCGCGGGGCAGACCTGCGCCAACTGCTCGCTGTTCTCGGGCAAGTCGACGGACCCCTGGGGCGGCTGCACGCTCTTCGGCGACAAGCTGGTAGCCGGACGCGGCTGGTGCGCGTCTTACACGAACATGTGACGCGCGTGGCCGCTCAGCTGCTCAACGCACGGAATATCCGGCGAAGCGCCAGATGTTGTCGGAGTCGAGGAAGAACGTCACCAATTCGAGCGCCGACTGCTTCGCCTGAGCGAATTGCGTTTCGAATGTCACGTTGATGTAGGCGCCCGCGGGCAGATTGCCGGTGCTCTGATAGCGAAAATGCCGGATGCCCATTGGCATGCGCATGCCGGGCTCGCCGAGCACCGCGCGATCGTGCGACACCTTTTGCACGAAGGCATCGCGCGAAATGATGCCTTTGGCGATGGGCGAAGCGGCATCCCACACTTGGGGCGCCTTGCCCTGATCGATCGACTTCACGATCGTAAGTGCGATCTGACCGATGTCCTCATCCATTTTGTCCAGCGCGGCTTGCTGTTCTTTGGTCAGGCCGCGCGGCGCGGCGGGTTGAACCGATGGCGGAACGGGCGAGCCCGGCTGCTGCGCGTAGCTCGCGATGCCGAACGACGTCAACAGGAAAATGCCAAGCGAGAGTTTGATGCGTGCTTTCATGGTGCGGGCGACGTGGAGTTCTGCGGATCTGCGATTCAGTTGCTGCACGAAAGATGTGTCGCCATCACGCTTGCGACTTGAGCCGGGCTGGCGACGGGCGCGCTTGCGCCACGGCGAGAAACGCGAGCGCGACGCCAGCGGTGGCTGTCGTCGAGACGATTCGGACAAAGCGGGAAATGTGTTGCATGTGTTGCTCCAAACCGGATGCGGGCCGAAGCGGCCCGGCAAAGAAGATGACTGACGCTTTAATGCTCGCGATTGGATAGCGTCGCCAGATTCTTATGTGCTTGGCTTTACGAAGCAATATCGAACTGCAAAAAACTTAAGCGGGTTTGCAAAGATTGATTGAAAGGCGGGACTATTCAGACTGAACCCGCCGCTGCGGGAAGAGAACAGCGATCCAGGCCGTCAACTTCTGGGTTCACGTTGAGTGCCGAGGAATTCGTTGAGTCTGGCCGCGATTCTTGTGCGCCGTTCTGCGAGAAACGCCTTGTAGCGTTGCAGTTCGAGCAGTGCCGAGGAAGTGGGAATCGCCTGGGCTTCGAACGGCTCGGGGCCGGAAGCCGCAGACAATCGACAAGATCCTGAACCGAACCCTGACTTCGAACGGTCGCCGGATCCTGGTCGAAAATGGTCTTGCTCGAGCCGCGCGAAAAGCGGCCCTTTGCATTCGCGACGAGTGAAAGTTAAGGAGTGTCTGGCGCGGGCTACACGCCCCCTTCCCGCGACAAACCATAAACCCCCTGCAACACCGCCGCACGCGCCTGCCCGACGACCATCCCGCGCCACACATCGTCATCGATAAAAAAGGCTGCGCGAATCTGCTTGCGAATTGCGGTCTTGAGCGCATCCGGCGCGTCCGGATGATGCCGCACCCAGACATCCGCGCGCAGCATGTCGAGCATGTCGGTGAGCGGCACGGTGCCGTACTCGATCGCAATCGCCGCGTTCGCCGAATGCGGGCACGTCTGCCGCAGCGTATCGAGCAACGGCCCGGCGACATCCGCCGCGATCGACGTGCCATCCGACGGACTCGTCACGTCCGCGCCCCACCAGCGCCGCGCGCGCGGCACATCGCCCACGCAGATCTTCGCGCCGAAGCCGCTCGGCCCGAGTCCCGTATGAAAGTCGATCCAGCCGATCGCCGTGCAAGGCTCGCCGTATTCCGCAAGCAGCGCGCGCATCGTGCGTGTGCTCCACGCGGTTTCCGCGCCACCGTAGAACATGCCCTGCGCATGCGTGTATTGTCCGGTCGTCACCGCTTGCTGATACGCCCATTGACCGCGCGCATCGATATACGCGCGAATGGCCGCGACATTCGCATCGTCGGGCGGCCAGCTCGCGGGAATCAGCACGTCGTGCAATTCTGCATAGGCCAGGTTCTGCGGCAAGGGCTGGTCGAAGTCCACGCTGTTGCGGTTCAGATCGACGTTGCCTTCCGTCGTGCGGCTCAGATACGAAAAGCCGTACGGGTTGATCGCGTGAACCAGCAGCATCGCGACGCCGAGCTTGTCCAATTGCGCGGCAAGCGCTTCGTCGCGCAGCAACGCGATCTGCGCGCCCGAGCCGCAAAAGCCTTCGACGCCATGCGTCGCGGATGTGAGCACGAGCAGACGCTTCGCATCGGCGGGACCGATACGCACGACATCGGTCGCAAGCGTCTCGCCTTCGAGTCCCGTCACGCCGTTCAGCACGCGCGTATCGACGGCAAAAGCGCGCTCGGCGGCGGCGTCGAGAAAGTGCTGGCGCGCCTCGCGATAAGTCGATGAAAACATGTCGTCCCCTCAGGCGCGCGCGAGAAATTTTTCGACGAGCCGCACCCAGTACGTGGCGCCGAGCGGCAACAGTTCGTCGTTGAAATCGTAGCTGCTGTTGTGCAGCATGCACGGCCCGATGCCATGCCCATGCTCGCGATGCGCGCCCAGTCCGTTGCCGATATACCCATAGCAGCCCGGCCGCTCGAGCAGCATGTACGAGAAGTCTTCCGCGCCCATCGTCGGATCGACGTTCGTGTTCACCTTCGCCGCGCCGACGACATCCTGCATCACGCCCAGCGCGAAGTGCGTCTCGGCTTCGGTGTTCACCGTCGGCGGATAGTTGCGCACGAAACTGACTTCGGCCTTGCAGCGATACGCCGCCGCCGTCGCCGCGACGATCTCCTTCATGCGCGTCTCGATCAGATCGAGCACATCGACGGAAAACGTGCGCACCGTGCCGCCGAGTGTGGCGGTCGTCGGAATCGCGTTGACGGCGTGGCCCGCCTGCATCTGCGTGATGGAAAGCACGGCGGCGTCGATCGGCCGCTTGTTGCGCGTCACGATGCTCTGCAAGCCCATGCCGATCTGCAACGCGGTGAACACCGGATCGACGCCATCGTGCGGAATCGCGGCATGCGCGCCCACGCCTTCGATACGTATCTCGAACTCGTTGCTCGATGCCTGCGTCGCCCCGACGCGCGCGCCGAATTCGCCCGCCGGCATGCCCGGCCAGTTGTGCAGCGCGAACACGGCATCGACGGGAAAGCGCTCGAACAAGCCGTCTTCGATCATCGCCTTCGCGCCGCCGCCGCCCTCTTCCGCGGGCTGAAAGATGAAGACGATCGTGCCGTCGAAGTCGCGATGCTTCGCGAGATATTGCGCGGCGCCGAGCAGCATCGCGGTGTGGCCGTCGTGGCCGCATGCGTGCATCTTGTTCTCGTGACGCGATGCATGCGCGAAGGTGTTCAGTTCGGGAATCGGCAGCGCATCCATGTCGGCGCGCAGACCGATCGCGCGCGTACTCGTGCCTTTTTTCAGCACGCCGACGACGCCCGTCTTGCCAAGCCCGCACGTCACTTCGATATCCCATTCTTCGAGCTTTCGCGCGACCAGTTCGGCGGTGCGCGCTTCTTCGTAGCGAAGTTCGGGATGGGCGTGGATATCGCGGCGAATGGCCTGAATCTCGTCGTGCGACCGAGCAATCTCGGGAATGATCGACATGCTTTCCTCGATGTGAATAGTGAATAGACCGGAAGCATTGTCGATGGCCGGAATTCACAGGGAAAGCTGATATTTCTTGTCCGTGACTTAAGGAAACGTTAAGGGACGCCCGAGCTTTATGGCTTGCGCGGCGTTGCGATCTCGTGCGAGCGCACGCGGATTCGTTCCTGCACGACACGCATCACCGCATGGCGATCGTGAATCTTGCGCTCGAGCATGCCGACCACGCGCCGCGGCGTGTTCTTCGCGAGCGGCAGCACGCGCAGCGCCGGATCGCTCGCCCACGAACCGTATTCGAGCAAGGGCACGACGGACACGCCCGCGTCCTGCCGCACGAGTTCGACGATCACTTCAAGCGAGTTCAGTTCGAGAAACTCGTTCACCGCGAGCCGGTTGTGCTTCAGTGCCCGCTCGATCAACGCGCCGGTGCGCTGCGCGCGATCGAAGCGCAGAAACGGACGGCTCGCGAGCATCTCGGCGGCGCTCGCGGGCGCGCTGCGCGGCGAGCCGATCGCGACCAGCGGTTCCGAATAAAGCTCGGTCCAGTTGAGGCTCGCGGGCGTCTTGCCCGCCATTTCGACGATCACCGCCGCATCGATTTCGCCCGCCTCGACCTGCGGCGCGAGCGCGAGCGCCTTGCCCGTGAAGAGGCGCACATCGAGCCGAGGGTACTGACCTTTCAACTCCGTGACGACGGACGCGAGCGCGCCCATCGCCGAATCGACCGCACCGATGGCAACCGAGCCGGCGATCTCGTCGTCGAGGCCGGTGAGCCGCATGCTGTCGTACAGCGCGACGATGCGCTCCGCCTGCGGCAACACCTGCTTGCCGATGCTCGTCAGCCGGTTGGTGCGGCCGACGCGGTCGAACAGCGGGCGCTTCAGGTCGTCTTCGAGCGATTGCATTTGCATGCTGACGGCGGCTTGCGTCAGCGCGACCTTCTCGGCCGCCGCCGCGAACGACCCATAACGCGCGACGGCGATGAACGTGCGCAGGAAGCGAATATTGCTCATAGGCCTAGGGACAAACCCGATCGTTCAATCAGGTTTCCTTGAGTGTCAGTTCAGAAATTCTATATTTTCTTATTTCAACTCGGCGTAATGTTTGCGTGTTGCAGAGGCTTGCGCGCTCGCGCGAAGCAAGCCGTAAATAAGCGGATGTCGTCGCACAAAACAGTCTGGCACTTACCTAATCGCCCCACGCCCACGGAGTGCAATCGATGAGCACCGTACTACCTGCATCGCATGCGGCCGACCAGAATGCCGCAATCAACATGTCCGGCCGGCGGGCCATTGTCGTATCGACCATCGGCAATGCGCTCGAATGGTTCGACTTCATGGTCTACGGCTTCTTCGCGGTCATCATCGCGAAGCTGTATTTTCCCGCGACGAATCCGACCATCTCGCTGCTCGCGACCTGGGCCACGTTCGGCGTCGGCTTTCTGACGCGGCCGCTCGGCGGCATCGTGCTCGGCGCGGTCGCCGATCGCGTCGGGCGCAAGTCGGCGCTCACGCTGACGATCTCGCTGATGGCGGTCGGCATCGCGATCATCGCGTTCGCGCCGACCTATGCGGCAATCGGTATCGCCGCGCCCTTGCTGATGCTGCTCGGCCGGCTGATCCAGGGCTTCTCGGCGGGCGGCGAAGTCGGCTGCGCGACGGCGTTTCTCGTCGAATATGCGCCCGCCAACAAGCGCGGCTACTTCGGCAGCTTCCAGATGGTCGCGCAGGCCGCGGCGAGTCTCACGGGCTCGTTCTTCGGCGCGGTGCTCACGCGCACGCTGAGCCCCGAGCATCTGAATAGCTGGGGCTGGCGCATTCCGTTCGTGGTCGGTCTGCTGATCGTTCCGGTCGGTCTCTATCTGCGCTCGAAGCTGGATGAATCGCCGGTGTTCGTCGAAAAGGCGCAGAAGAACGAACTGAGCGCGAGCCCGATCCGCGACACGGCCACGAAGCACTGGATGCCCGTGCTCGCGGGCTTCGGCCTCACGGTGTTCGGCACCATCGGCACGTATATCTTCCTGCTGTATCTGCCGACGCACGCCACGCGCGTGCTGCACATGGCGCTCACAGACGGCCTCATCAGCTCGACGATCGGCGCGCTCGTGTATCTGGTCTGCTGCCCGTTCTTCGGCCGCCTGTCTGACCGCGTCGGCCGCAAGAAGCTGATGGCCACTGCGCTCACGCTTTCGCTCGTCACCGCCTATCCGATTTTCGCGGTGCTGACGGCGCATCCGAGCCTGCCCATGCTGATCGTCTGCCAGGCGCTGCTCATGACTTACCTCGGCATCTTCCAGGGCTGCTATCCTGCGTTCATTTCCGAGCTGCTTCCGTCGAGCGTGCGTTCGACGGGCATCTCGGTCAGCTACAACGTCGCGGTGATGATCTTCGGCGGCTTCGCACCGGCCATCGTGCAATGGCTCACGATGACCACGGGCGACCCGCTGTCGATCTGCTATTACGTGATTTTCGGCAGCGCGGTTGCGCTTCTCACGATTTTCCCGCTGCGCGATCGCTATAGCGAGGCGCTGCGATGAGTACTACATTGAGCCCGCTGCATCGCGCTCGCCCGAGGAAGGAATACGGCCGGTCCGCACGGAAGACGGGCGCGCTTAAGTCTGATTTAAGAAAGCGCGCTTAGCCTGAAGGCTGACCGATCCACCCCTCCTTCCGGCCGCGCAAGCGGCCATTTTTTTGGAGACGCGATGCAGATGATTCTGCGCTTGATCCTGATCCTCGTGGCGCTCGTCGCCTTCACGACAGTCGGCGTATTCCTGCTCTACCTCTTCGCACATACAGTGCTCACGCACTGATATCGGTCACGCATCCGCCGTAGGCATGCTTCATGCGAACGCGCTTTCCATGGTGCGCGGGCGCGTCTGAGCTTTCAGGCGGGAAAGTTTCGCGTCCGCTGCCTATACTGGCTTGAGAGTCGTTCTTCGCCGCGTCGTCGGCGTCCGGAAGTCCTGCGCGCGACGTGCAAACCTTCCGCTTATCCCTGCGCCACCGGCGCCCGACACGCTTCGCCGCATCTTCGCCTCTCTCACCTGCTGCCGGCTTCCTGCCGCGTCAGTGCAGCTTTTTGCGCTATTCCAGGAGATTGCCCGATGCCACAACGTCCTGTCCCCCAATCAAAAATCACGCACGCCGATACACCGAACGAAACCGGGCGCGCCGCATCGCTCGCGCCGACGCCCCCCGCAGTCGATGGCGCGAACATGTCGTTTTCGCTCACCGTCAACGGGCGCAGCCATACGCTGTCGCTCGATCCGCGCACCACGCTGCTCGATGCGTTACGCGAGCATCTGCATCTCACCGGCACGAAGAAAGGCTGCGATCACGGCCAGTGCGGCGCGTGCACCGTCCATGTGAACGGCCGCCGCGTGAACTCGTGCCTCTGCTTCGCCGCCGCATGCGATGGCGACACGGTCACGACCATCGAAGGCATCGGCGAAGTGGAAGCAATGCATCCGCTACAGGCCGCGTTCGTCGAATGCGACGGCTATCAGTGCGGCTACTGCACGGCCGGTCAGTTGATGTCGGCGGTCGCGCTGCTCGATGAACCCATCGGCACCAGCGATGAAGACGTGCGCGAAGCGATGAGCGGCAATCTCTGCCGCTGCGGCGCGTATCAGAACATCGTCACGGCGATTCAGACGGTGCGCGCCAGCAAGCCGTCGGCCAAATAAGGAGCGCGCCATGGACATGTTCCAACTCTCCCGCGCGCGCGACATGCGCGACGCGATCAATGCGGGCGCGCTCGCCCATACCGCGCAACAGGGCGCCGAAGTGCGCTTTCTCGCGGGCGGCACGACGCTGCTCGATCTGATGAAGCTCAACGTCGAGCGGCCGATGCGCGTCATCGACATCAGCCGTCTGCCGCTCGCTGCAATCGAGGAGACGTCCGACGGCGGCATGAGCATCGGTGCGACTTCGCGCAATTCGGATCTGGCGCACCATCCGCTGATTCGCGAGCGTTACGCGGTGCTGTCGCAGGCGGTGCTCGCGGGCGCATCCGTGCAATTGCGCAATATGGCGACGACCGGCGGCAATCTCTTGCAGCGCACGCGTTGCGTGTATTTCCGCGACACGGCGTCGCCCTGCAACAAGCGCGAACCGGGCAGCGGCTGCTCCGCGATTCAGGGCTTTAACCGCATGATGGCGATTCTCGGCACGAGCGAATCGTGCATTGCGAGCAATCCGTCCGACATGTGCGTGGCGCTTCAGGCGCTGGAAGCGACGATTCACGTCGAAGGCACCGGCGGCAAGCGCGCGATTCCGATCGACGAATTCTTCCTGCTGCCGGGCACGACGCCCGATCGCGAGAACGTGCTCGATGCGGGCGATCTCGTCACGCACGTCACGCTGCCGCCGCCGGTTGAGGGCGCGCGTTCCGCGTATCTCAAGCTGCGCGACCGCGCGTCGTACGAGTTCGCGCTTGCGTCTGCGGGTGTGGTGATCGCGGTGAAGGACGGCCGCATCGCGCATGCGCGCGTGGGTCTCGGCGGTCTCGGGACGAAGCCGTGGCGCTCGCGCGAGGCGGAAAAGGAATTGCAGGACGCCGCCCCCGACGAAGCCACCTTCAGGCGCGCCGCCGATGCCGCACTCGCCGATGCGAAGCCGCAAAGCGAGAACGGCTTCAAGATCGAACTGGCGAAGCGGTGCATCGTGCATACGCTCAAGACGGCCACGCAAACTTCCTGACCGAGACCGAGGAACCGAACATGTCCACTGCGCCCGACATCACGCAGTCCTTCATTGGACGGCCCCAGTCGCGCATCGACGGACCGCTGAAGGTCTGCGGCCGCGCGACTTACACTTCCGACGTCGATCTGCCCGGCATGCTGTACGCCGTGCCGGTCGGCGCGACTATCGCGAGCGGCAAGATCATGTCGCTCGAATTCGCCGCCGCGCAAGCCATGCCCGGCGTGCAGCTGATTCTGCATCGCGGCAATATCGGCCGCTTCTATCGCCTGGCCGGCAATTCGATCGATACCGGCTTCGTCGATGAAAACCGTCCGCCGTTCGAAGACGACATCGTGCGCTATTACGGGCAGTATGTGGCGCTCGTCGTGGCCGATACGTTCGAGACGGCGAGTGCGGCGGCGGCCGCCATCAAGGTCGGCTACGACAAGACGCCGCACGATGTCAGCGCGACGCTCGAGTCCGACCAGAAACTCGACGTGCATAGCGAACGCGGCGACCCCGACGGCGCCTTCGACGGCGCGCCCGTGAAGATCGACGAGACGTATGTGACGCCCGTCGAGACGCACAATCCTATCGAACTGCACGCGACCATCGCGCACTGGAATGGCGAGAGCTACACGTTCTACGAGACGAGCCAGGCTGTGGCCAATCATCAGGGCAGCCTGATGCAGATGATGGGCCTGCCGAAAGACAAGGTGCGCGTGATCTCGCGCTATCTCGGTTCCGGCTTCGGCGGCAAGCTGTGGATGTGGCCGCATTCGCTGCTCGCCGCCGCCGCGACGCGGCAGACCGAGCGGCCCGTGAAGCTCGTGCTTTCGCGCAAGATGATGTTTCAGAACGTCGGGCATCGGCCGACCACACAGCAACGCCTGCGGCTCGCGGCGACGCCGGACGGCAAGCTCGTTTCCCTACAACACGACTTCGTGAATCACGCCGCGCTCGGCGACGACTACACGGAAGACTGCGGCGAAGCCACGCCTTCGATGTACAGCACGCCCAATCTTCGCGTGACGGGCGGCACGGTCAAGCGTAACGTCGGTTCGCCCACGTCGATGCGCGGACCCGGCGCCGTGCCCGGCCTGTTCGCGCTCGAATCGGCGATGGACGAGCTTGCCATCGCGTTGAAGATGGACCCGGTCGAGTTGCGGCTGCGCAATGAGCCGAGCGTCGATGAAAGCAGCGGCTTGCCGTTTTCGTCGCGGCACTTCGTCGAATGCCTGAAGACGGGCGCGGAGAAATTCGGCTGGAGCAAGCGCACGCCGGAAGTCGGCTCGATGAAGCGCGACGGGCTCACGCTCGGCTGGGGCGTTGGCGCATGCAGCTGGCCGGGCCTGCGCTTTTCGGCGGACGCGACCGTCGATCTGCGCGCCGACGGCACGGCGCGCGTTGCGTGCGGCACGCAGGATATCGGCACGGGCACGTACACGATCCTCGCGCAGCTCGTCGCGGAGCACACCGGTATTCCGCTCGACAAGATCGAAGTCGGACTCGGCGATACGGCGTTGCCGCTCGGCCCCGTATCGGGCGGATCGGCGGCGACGGCGTCGGTGATTCCGGCGGTATCGGATGCGGTGCGCGGCGCCATCAAGACGCTGCTCGCGCGCGCGGTGAAGGCGGAGGGCTTGCCTTTCGCGGGCGCTCGCGCGGAAGAACTCGCGATGAGCGGCGGCCATGTGCATCGCAAGAACGAGCGGCCGGAGAACGGCGTGCCGTTTGCGCGCATTCTCGAAGCGGCGAAGCTGCATGCCGCGTCGGGCAGCGGCAGCGCGAAAGGCGGCTTCGACGATCCTCTGAAGAAGAAGTGGTCGATTCACTCGTACGGTGCGCACTTCGCCGAAGTGACGTGGGATCCCGCGACGGCGCGTCTGCGCGTGAGCCGCGTCGTGACCGTGATCGATGCCGGCAAGATCCTGAATCCGCGCGCGGGACGTAATCAGATCGAGGGCGCGGTGGTGATGGGCGTCGGCATGGCGCTCTTCGAGCATACCGTGTACGACGAGCGGAGCGGCGCGCCGGTGAACAGCAGCCTCGCGGATTACGTGGTCGCGACCAACGCCGATACGCCGAAGATGGACGTCACGTTCCTCGACTATCCCGATACGGTGTTCAACGAACTCGGCGCGCGGGGCATTGCGGAGATCGGGCTCGCGGGCATCGCGTCGGCAATCACCGGGGCGGTTTATCACGCGACGGGCGTGCGTGTGAGGAAGCTGCCGGTGATGATCGAGGATTTGTTGAAGGCTTGATTTGCGGGGTTTGGGCCCGGTCTTTCGTGCGCGGTATGACGCGGAAGCCGGGTTTGAATGCTATCGGTTCGTACCTTCAGAATTGCGTGATAGTCCAGTATCGATCTTAATTTTTATTTCGCATTCCGAATTATTTAAGTTGAGACGGCGACCTCTACGAAACCAGCTCGATACACCGAAACGAATGACCGTATCCTCAACTGAATGCGCGCCTCCGAGGCCTTGGCGGCGCCGCTATACTAGTCTAGACTGCATGTGCTTTTTCCTCTGAGCAAATGCACACAGAATAATCGTTGACCGAAAGCGGGCCGACTACTCAAACAGCCATGAAACCTTCGATCGCATTAGAAGCTCATCGTGACGAGATTCGTCGCATCGTCGAAGCGCACCACGCAGTGAATGCGCGCGTCTTCGGTTCCGTCGCTCGCGGAGAAGATACGGAAGACAGTGATCTGGATTTGCTCATCGATCCAACGCCGGAGACAACACTCTTTGATCTGGGGGCCATCCGGCACAAGCTTCGAGCGCTGCTCGGCGTTCCTGTGGACGTGCTCACTTCGGGCGCGATTCCTGATCGCAGGCGCGATGCCATTCTCGGAGGAGCTCTTCCGGTATGAGTCGCGACGCGCTGGTTCTTGCCGACTATCTCGGACACATCGGTACAGCGATTGAACGCATCCTGCGTTACACGGAAGGGCTGGATCAGTTGGCCTTTCTGAATAACGAAATGGCCCAAGACGCGGTCATCCGCAACTTCGAAATCATCGGAGAAGCCAGCAAGAACGTTGGCAGGTATTTTCCGGATTTTGCGGCAGCGCATTCGGACGTCGATTTCTCTTCCGCTTATGAAATGCGCAACGTCCTTGCGCACGGCTATCACCAGGTCGAACCCGAAATCGTCTGGAAAACGGTCGTCGAAATTCTTCCCGCCTTTTACCGCCAGATTCAAACGCTCCTTGCGAGCTTGGACGAGGGAAACACCGCGCCGCGCTGAACGAAGTCGCCTTCCCCGCTGATTGCCGCCCGCCGCTTCCCCCGCCCTTCGGGCACGCCGCTTGCATTTCTGCCCCACTTCGTTCCTCCCCCAAGACGCGCTACCATAGGGCCCAGCCCACCCCAAAACCCTTTGCATAGCAGCAAACTCAGCCGGAGTGCCCATGAACGACATGATCAAACAACACGGCCTGCAGGTCGACGCGAGTCTGGCGAAGTTCGTCGATGATGAAGCCATCCCCGGCACGGGCGTCGACAGTGCGTCCTTCTGGAAGGGATTCGATGCGCTGGTGCACGACCTCGCGCCGAAGAACCGCGCGCTGCTGGCCGAGCGCGACCGTCTTCAGTCGGAGCTCGACAACTGGCATCGTAGCAATCCGGGTCCGGTGCGCGATCTGCGTGCCTATCGCAAGTTTCTGGACGAGATCGGCTATATCGTGCCCGCGCCCGCGCATGTGCAGGCGAGCACCGCCAACGTCGATCGCGAAATCGCCGAGCAGGCCGGGCCGCAACTCGTCGTGCCGCTCTCCAATCTGCGCTATGCGCTGAACGCCGCCAACGCGCGCTGGGGCAGCCTCTACGACGCGCTCTACGGCACCGACGCCATCGACGACAAAGACGGCTCCGGCCGCACCGCCGAATTCAATCCGAAGCGCGGCGCGAAAGTGATCGCCTACGCGCGCGCCTTCCTCGACGACAACGCGCCGCTCGCACACGGCTCGCACGCCGATGCCACGAAATACGCGGTCGAACAGGGCAAGCTCGTCGTCACGTTGAAAGACGGCGGCAAGAGCGGCCTCGAGAACGCCGAGCAATTCGCCGGCTACCAAGGCGATGCGAAAGAGCCGTCCGCCATTCTGCTCAAGCACAACGACCTGCACTTCGAGATCCAGATCGACGCCAGCCATCCGATCGGCAAGACGGACGGCGCGCATGTGAAGGACCTGCTGATGGAAGCGGCGGTGAGCACGATCATCGACTGCGAAGACTCGGTCGCAGCCGTCGATGCCGCCGACAAAACGCAGCTCTATCGCAACTGGCTCGGTCTGATGCAAGGTCATCTGTCGGAACAGGTGACCAAGAACGGCAAGAGCTTCACGCGCAGCATGAACGCGGATCGCGAATACACCGCGCCCGGCGGCTCGACCATCAAGCTGCACGGACGTTCGCTCCTGTTCATTCGCAACGTCGGCCATCTGATGACGAATCCCGCCGTGCTCGATCGCGACGGCCAGGAGATTCCCGAAGGCATCCTCGACGCAGTCATGACCACGCTCGGCGCCATGCACGACCTCAAGAACAAGATGAACTCGCGTACGGGTTCCATCTATATCGTGAAGCCGAAGATGCACGGTCCCGCCGAAGTCGCGTTCGCGGACGAGCTTTTCTCGCGCGTCGAAGACCTGCTCGGCCTGCCGCGTCATACGATCAAGATGGGCATCATGGACGAGGAGCGCCGCACGAGCGTGAATCTGAAGGCGTGCATCGCGGCGGCGGGACCGCGCGTCGCGTTCATCAACACGGGTTTCCTCGATCGCACCGGCGACGAAATGCATTCGTCGATGGAAGCCGGCCCGATGATGCGCAAGGGCGACATGAAGTCGTCGAAGTGGATCAGCTCGTATGAGCGCAATAACGTGCTCGTCGGTCTGAACACCGGCTTGCGCGGGCGCGCGCAGATCGGCAAGGGCATGTGGGCCATGCCCGATCTCATGCACGCCATGCTCGAACAGAAGATCGCGCATCCGAAGGCCGGCGCGAACACGGCATGGGTGCCCTCGCCCACGGCGGCCACGTTGCACGCGCTGCACTATCACATGGTCGATGTGCAGCAGGTTCAGCAGGAACTCGAAAGCATCGATTACGAAAGCCAGAAGAACGAATTGCTCGACGGCCTGCTGACGATTCCCGTCGTGGATAAACCGAGCTGGTCGGAAGAGGACATCAAAAACGAAATCGAGAACAACGCGCAGGGCATTCTTGGTTATGTCGTGCGCTGGGTCGATCAGGGCGTCGGCTGCTCGAAGGTGCCGGACATTCACGATGTCGGCCTGATGGAAGATCGCGCCACGCTGCGCATTTCGAGCCAGCACATCGCGAACTGGATGCGTCACGGTATCGTGAAGGAAGAGCAGGTTCGCAAGACGCTGGAGCGCATGGCCGCCGTCGTCGACAAGCAGAACGAAGCCGATCCGACCTATACGCCGATGGCGCCCGCGTTCGACAGCTCGTTCGCGTTCAAGGCCGCGTGTGCGCTTGTGTTCGAAGGCCTCACGCAGCCGAGCGGCTATACGGAACCCTTGCTGCACAAGTTCCGTCTCGCCGTGAAGGAATCGATGTAACGCGTTCGCGCACATACGGCATGGCGCCGTATGTGCGCGCGCTTCACTGCTCCGACCAGAGCTTGCCCGCGGTCGCCCAGTTCTCGCGCTTCACATCCGTCAGGATGATGTCCACCGAGCCCGGCTCGCAGCCGAGCGTCTCGCACGTCGTGCGCGTGATCGCCTCGACGAACTTGCGCTTCTCCTCCGCCGTGCGGCCTTCGAAAAGCTGAATGTTGAATGTCGGCATGCCGTTGATCTCCTGTCGAGTTGAATTTAGTCGCGCGTTCAGTCGCGATAAGACGCATCGATGCGATCGAGCTTGCGCAACAGCGCAGGCCATTCGAGCGCGCCTTCAACAGCGTCGTCATCGTGCAATTGCGCCGCAGTGCGCGTGACGACGTCCGGCGTCGGCACGATCATCTTGCTCACGCCCGCGAGCGCGCGAAGCTGAATATCGCATGCCTTGACGAGCATATCCATCAGCACGTAAGCCTCGGCGATCGTGCGCCCGAGCGTGAGCGGACCGTGGTTGCGCAAGAGCATCGCGCGATGCGCGCCGAGGCTGTGCACCAGCCGCTCGCCTTCCGCGCGTGAGAACGCGAGGCCTTCGTAATCGTGATACGCGAGATGGCCGTGAAAGCGCATCGCGTGCTGCGAGCCGGGCAGCAAACCGTGCGGCTGCGCCGATACGGCGATCGCCTCGCGTACATGCAGATGCATCACGCACGCGGCATCGTCACGTGCGGCGTGCACCGCCGCATGCAAGGCGAAGCCGGTTGCGTTGACCGGATGCGCGCTCTCGCCGATCACATTGCCGTCGATGTCGATCTTCACGAGATTCGACGCCGTGACTTCATCGAACGAAAGCCCGAACGGATTGATCAGAAAGCGCCCCGGCTCGTCCGGCACGCTCGCGGAAATGTGCGTGTACACGACATCGTCCCAGCCGTTGAGCGCGACCAGGCGATAGGCCGCGGCAAGATCGACGCGCGTGGCCTGCTCGGCCGCCGAGCGCGGCCCGCTCTCCGCGATCCGGCGCTCAGGCGTGTGGGTGAACGACATGCGATTCTCCTTGTTTCGATGCGCCCGATGCGCCCGACATGCGCCGCCGGACGACGATCATCGCCCACGAGGCCAGCACGAAGGGCGCGGTCAGCGCGGCAATGCCCAGACAATCCATCAAGCGTTCGATCAAAACGGCCGCGACGATGCCAGCCAGCGCATAACGCCTGCCGAGCGGCGCGCACGCCAGCGCGGCAAGCGCCGCGTTGAAACCGCACGCGCCCGAGAGCACGACGACATCGCTCGCGCCGCCCAGACCGTGCAAGGTCGCGCCGAGCGCGCTGCCGGCGAGCGCCCAGCCCGCCTGCGATGGCCGCGACGCGAACAAGCCGAGCGCAATCAGCCCGCCCGCGAGCGCGCCGGTCGCGAAGGTGATCGGCGCGAGGCCCGCGAACGCGGCCTGCAGCATCGCCACGATGCCGGCGGCGACCGGCGGAATCGCGCCCGTGTCGCCGCGATCGGCGAACAGCGGCAGCCAGCACCAGGTCACGATGATCGCCGGGCTGGAAAACGTCGGCAATGCATGGCGCGCGAGCACGCGCATGAGTTTGTGGGCGAGGAAGGTCGCGCCCATCGCCGCGACGATCGCGACAGCGGCAGCCTGCGATGTATCGCCGATGAACGCGAACGCCGCGAGCGCGGCAAGCGCGCCGTTGAAGCCGTAGAGGTCGTCGCGGAAGGCGGGGGCGTCGGCATCGTCGAGGATGACGCTGATGACATTGCCCGTCAGCGTGCCGATCAGCAAACCGCACGCGAGACGCGGGCTTGCCGCGAGCACGGCGAGAAACAGCAGCGCGCCGGTGGCGGCGTTGCGCTGGAGCACGATCTGGCCGATCGCGCGGGCGAAGCTGCGGATCTGATAGCCGAGAGCGGCGTCGGAATGGAGAGCGGAAGACATGCTGGGCAACGGCGGCTTGGGAAGCCGCCAGCATAAAGCAGCCTGCGCGCGCCGTGCGGCGTCGGGCCGAATAACCTTTATGCGCCCGGAAGGAAAGCGCGCGGCGAAGTGTCCGCGCTTGAGACTCTATGCTTAGTTGAACGCCATCGGAACGAGCGGCGTGGGTTCGCCCATACCCGGATTAGCCAGCGACAGTTCCGAACTCATGCGCACCATTTCCGTGACGTTTTCGCGGAAATTGGGGTGCTTTTCCCAGGTGATGTAGCTCGCGTCCACAACGGCGGACAGCGTGAGCAGGGCAAAGGCGACTTTTTCGATGACTTCGTAACGGCGACGCATGATCTAATCCTCAAACTTTGCGGCATTGTAACAGACTTAAGGGTTTTCCCCTAGTTTCGTGTTGCAATGCCGCAAATCGCCTGCCGTTACTGGCGTTGCGCTCCGGCCCCGATTCGGAACGGATTTACATGGACGCCTCCAGCATCGCCTCGTAGTCCGCGCTCGACGCCTCGCGCGGATTCGTCTTATGACTGTGATCCTTAAGCGCTCCCGCGACGATGCGCGGAAACAGCTCGCGCGTCACGCCGAGTTCCGCGAGACCACGCGGCAAGCCCAGCGTCGCGGTCATCGCGCGCACGGCGAGGCCGACGTCATCGCCGGATTCCAGGCCCATCGCCTGCGCGAGACGTCCGAGTTTGTCCTCCTGCTGCATCGAAGGCGCGCTGGCGTTGAATGCGATCACCGCAGGCAAAAAGATGGCGTTGAGCGTGCCGTGATGCAGCTTCGGATTGATGCCGCCCAGCGAGTGGCTCAGGCTGTGCACGCAACCGAGGCCCTTCTGGAACGCGAGCGCGCCCTGCATCGACGCGCTCATCATGTTCAGGCGCGCGACGCGGTCGGAGCCGTCGCGCGTCGCGCCTTCGATGTGACGCCACGCACGCCACAGGCCGTCGAGCGCGATGCCGTCGGCGGGCGGATTGAACGCCGGCGCCATGAAGGTTTCGAGACAGTGCGCGATGGCGTCCATGCCGGTCGCGGCGGTGAGCATCGGCGGCAGGCCGAGCGTGAGTTCCGGATCGCAGATCGCGACCTTCGGCACGACATGCGGAGAAATTACGCCGACCTTGCGGCCATCGTCGAGAATCAGGATCGCACCGCGGCCGACTTCGCTGCCGGTGCCCGCGGTCGTCGGAATCGCGATCACAGGCGCGGTCTTCGCCGTGATACGCGCCAAGCCGCCCTCGATCACCGCGAAGCTTTGCAACGGGCCATCGTGAGTCGCGCAGACGGCGACGCCTTTCGCGAGATCGATCGACGAACCGCCGCCCACCGCGATCACGCCGTCGCACGCGTTCTCCTTGAACATGGCGACGGCGGCGCGCACGGCGGCTTCGTTCGGATTCGGCGGGGTCGCGTCGAACACGGGCACCGGCGCGGACGAGCCGAGCGCGTCGAGCACGGTATCGACGAGACCGGCCGCGCGAATGCCGGCATCGGTGACGATCAGCGGACGGCGAATGCCGATGCGTTCACATTCGCTTGCAAGCAGGCGCACTGCGCCGAAGTCGAATTGAATCTGCGTGATGTAGTTGATGAGGGCCATGTGACGAAGGGAAGGTTGTGGGCGGTGCCGCCAGTATAAGAGCCGCCCTGCTTTCCTTCTCCTTCGGCGCTCAGAAGCGGAAGTCGTTGAAGAACTTCTCGCGCTCCATGACCGTGAGCGCGGCGCGCTTGTGCGGGAAGTCGAATTCCTTGAGCGTGTAGAAGCCCATGCGATGCATGTAGGCAATGTGCCGCACATGATCGACGCGCGGTTCGCCGACGAGCCGTTCCGTGCGCGGATCGTCGATGAACATGTAGTGCAGCACGCCGCTCCACCACGCGCGCAACTTGCCCGCGCTCTGAAACTGCGCATCGCCGATCAGCAGATGCAGGCCGCGATCGAAGTCGCCCGCATCGTAGAACGGACCGAGACGGTCTTCCTTCGCCCAGTAGAACTCGAAGTAGCCGAAGGGCTTGTCGTCGAAATAGCCGATCATCGGATGCATGTGCGGGTCTTCGCGACGTTCCGCGAGATAGGCTGCATGCTCGGCGCGCGTGCCCCGTTGCTCCCAGAAGTGCGCGACACGATCGAGGTTCATCCAGTCGCTGAAGACTTGCGAGTCGGCGTCGGGGTCGGCCGTGCGCAGGCTGAACGTCATGTCGATCTGCGGGAAATGGCGCTCGTAGATCGTGCCTTTCACGTTCTTCGGTCTGACCGGATGCGTGACGCCATTGGTCTGCGCGAAGCTCAACAACGTCTCGCTCGATGCGGGCGCTTTGAGCCACGGCCGCGCGCTTTGCCAGAACGTCTTGCGCGATGTCGTCAAAAGCAAATGACCATCGCGATGCGCGACTTCATCGATCAGATTTTCGTGCTGCGCCTGAGCCGCGAACGCTTGCGCGCGATGCAGATCGTCCGGCGCATGTGGCAATGCAAGCGTCGCCGTGCGTCGCTCGGGTTCGTTGCAGTAGACATCGCATAACGCATCGAGCAGCGCGTCGGGCTTCATGCCGGCATGCCACGCAGGCAAAGCACGGTCGGGTTGATGCGCGGCGCTGGCCGCGACCTCGGGATCGAAACGAATGTTCATCGGTGAGTCTCCGGCATGTCTTTGACGTGTCTCGCGGGTGAAGGGAACGACTAGATCGCTTCCTTCGCAAAACTTTCGGCCATGGCCAGAAGTCCCCCTTCGAGCGCGGGAAACAAGCTGCGCTGAAAGTTGTTCCAGCGCAGCTCGAGAATGGTGTCGGCGGGATCGATGCTCGTGCCGAGCACATCGAAGATGACCTCTCCGGAATCGATCCCGTTATCGACGTAATGAAACGAAGCGCCAGTCCTGTCGATGAGCGGCGCAGGCTCCATGCGCATCGTGGTCCAGTCGGCGACGCGCTGGCCTCGCGCGCCATACAACGCATCGAGCGTCGCATACGCGCCGCGCCGTTCGAACGGCGAGCCCAGCCGCGTCACGCCCGGATGAATGTTCGCGATGCGCCGGTCGAACGCAGCGCCCGGCCGCACCAGTTCATCGAGAATCACAAGCAGGCCATCGAGCACAACGAAGTCGGCATCGAGCGCATGCAGCTTGTCGAGCAAGCGGCGCTCGAACGCGCTCTTCTGCGCGGCACGTTCGGCGACGGCATCTATCGGCAGCCGTCGATACGAAGATGGCACTGCATGCAGCAGACTCGTGACAGGCACGCCGTGCACCGTGAGTTCGGGCGGATGAATCCACTGTCCGCCCGGCTCGTAGCGAAAGCCGTATCCGGCGAGCTTCTCGCGATCTTTCGGTGAGCCTTCGTCATCGTCGTAGATCACGCCTTCGAGCGAATAGATGTCGCCGAGCGGCGAATCGCCCAGCCGTTCGACGAGATATTCGAGCGGCGACTTCATGTAGCGCCGCTCGCCCTTGTACTCGATATGCTGTCCCGCGCGATCCGCCGCCGCGTTGCGCAAGGACATGATGTAGACCAGTTTTGTCTTCGTCATTGAATCGTCTTCGATAAATGGGCGGCGCGCGAGACGCCGCCCGCGATCATCACCAGTTATAGCGGGCGCTTGCGATCACCGTGCGCGGATTGCCATAGAAGCAGGCCGAATCCGACTGGCAACCGCTCACGAACGTGCGATTGAAGATGTTCTGCGCGTTGACCGCGAAGCGCCAGTGCGGCATGTCGTAGTGAACCGCCGCGTCGTATGTCGTGTAGCTCGGGATGCGCAGCGAGTTGTCGGCCGCGCCCGCAAGCGCGCTTTGATAGCGAATGCCGCCGCCGAAGCCGAGGCCATCGAGCGGTCCCGAATGGAAGGTCCAGTCCGCCCATAGCGATGCCATCTGACGCGGCAGCGGAATCGATACGGGCCACTTGCCGAGCGTGTCGTCGTTCGCGCTGATGTTCTTCACATCCTGATAGACGTACGCCGCGATCACCGACAGATTGCGCGTGACGTTGCCCACCGCGCTCAGTTCGATGCCGCGCGAACGCACTTCGCCGGTCTGCACGGAGAACGTTCCGGTCGGATCGTTCGGATCGGGCGTGAGCACGTTCTTCTGGTTGATCTGATACACCGCCGCGCCGAGCATCAGATTCTTGCCCGCCGGTTGCCAGCGCAGGCCCGCTTCGATCTGCCGGCCCTTCGTCGGCGCGGGCAGCCCGCCATCGGCCATCCTCACGCCGATGATCGGATTGAACGACGTCGAATAGCTGATGTACGGCGAAAGCCCGTAATCGCCGAGATACGTGAGGCCGACGCGGCCCGTGAACGCGCTGTCGTCCTGCTTGAGCTGCGTGCCGCCGACGATATCGTCCTGCTTCGTATTGCTCCAGTCTTCGCGCGCGCCCACGGTCAGCATCCAGCGGTTCCACTTGACCTGATCCTGCGCATAGACGCCGAACGAATCGAGCGTCGTGCGGGTGTTGGTCTGGCCGAAGGAATCCGGGCCGCTGAAAATCGCGGTCGACACCGGCGTGTAGACCGGGTTGTACATGTTCAGGCTCGGCGCCTGCGCGAGCCATTCACTGTCCGTCGAGTTCTGGCGGTTGTATTCGAAGCCGAGCAGCACGGTATGTTCGAGCGGACCCGTCCCGAAGCGCGCCTGCGCCTGATTGTCGATGTCGAAGCGGCTGTAGTTCGGCTGAAACAGGCCTGCATAGCGCGCGAGCGTCTGTTCGGTCGGATCGCTCGCGTCGAGCCCTCCGCCCCACACCGCGCCGTTATCGAGCGACAGATGCATCCAGCGCGTGTTTTGCCGGAACGTCCAGATGTCGTTGAACTTGTGCTCGAACTGATAGCCGATCGACCATTCCTTCTTGCGATAGTACGAGTAGGTCGGATCGCCCGTGTACAGGTCCGGCGATATCTTGCCGTTCGGATTCGGCAGCACCGTGCCTTGCGCCGGCAGGAAATTGTTCGATGCATCGCCCCAATCCTGCAGATAACTCGCCGCAATCGTCAGCGACGTATTCGCGTTCGGCTGCCAGCGCACCGATGGCGAAATCGCGAAGCGCTGCTCCGCGTGCGGACCCGTCAGCGAATTGCCGTCGCGTCCCACTGCGAGCACGCGATACGACCATATTCCGTCCTTGTCGATCTTGTCGCCGATATCGAACTGCACCTGCTTGCGCGCATAGTCGCCGATCTGCACGCCGGCTTCGCGATAACGTCCGCCATCGGCAAGCTTGCTCTGCACGTCGACGATCGCGCCCGGATCGCCTTGTCCGTACAGCACCGAAGTCGGTCCGCGCAGAATCGTGATGCTGTCGATCATGTACGGATCGACGCGCCAGCTCGACAGATTCAGCGTGTTGGGCACCTGCAGGCCATCGACGAACACGGTCGGCGTAAAGCCGCGCAACGCCGAGTACCAGTCGGAACGCACGTCCGCGCCATACGACGAAAAGCCCGGGATATATCGCAAGGCTTCGTTGATGCTGGTGGCGCCCGTTTCCTCGATCTGCGTCGACGTCACGACGTTGATCGTTTGCGGAATCTCGTCGATAGGCGTGTCGGTCTTCGTGCCGGTGCGGCTCTTGCGCGCGACGAGGCCGACCGTATCGTCGTTGTCCGCCGTTGCATTCACGCGCACCGCGGGCAGCGTGCTTTCCTGTGCTTGCTGGGCTTGCTGTGCTTGCTGTTGTTGCTGCTCCTGTGCCTGAGCATGATGCATCGCCGCCAGACCGAACGCCGCGATCGTTGCCATCGCGAACGCGCTGCGCCGTACGCGCGTGCGGCGCGTCGTCCCTCTTCCCCACTTCATTCTTCTTCTCTCCAATCCCAATGCGGCTTCGTTCATGCCGCTGCTTTGTCAAAGAGCGATAGCCACGCGGCCGCCGCTCACCCCGGTCTTCTTGTCATCCGCCGTGCGCTGTGCGGCGGCGTTCTCTTGTCCCGCATCGGCAAGCGACGCGGCGATCTCGTCCGAACGCACGGCCAGTACGGATAGCAGCGTGTCGGAGAGACCGTGACTGTCTTCGCAGCAGCCTTGTAGATAGATGCGCGCCTTGAAGTTCGACGGCGTGACGAGCCGATAATCGCGGCCCACGTTGCGTTGCGCGAGCGCATCGCCGAGATGTGGCGCGAGACCATCCAGCAACGCGACGTGCGTATCTCGCCGATAGCCCGTTGCGAGCACCAGCGCGTCGAAGCGCTCTGCGTGTGCGTGTCCGCTGAGCACGTCGCGCATCGTCAGTTCGATCTCGCCGTTTGCGCGGCGCGCAGTGTTTTCGATGACCGTGTTCGCCAGCAAACGATGCCGCGCTTCATCGGAAACCTTCTGCAAATAGAGCATTTCGTAGATCTGTTCGATCAGCGGACGATCGACCACCGCGTAGTTCGTATCGCGGAAACGCTCCATCAGCGAGCGGCGTCCGTCCTCCGATTGCGCATACATGACGTCCGTAAATTCCGGGCTGAAAATCTCGTTGACGAAGGGCGTGTCGTCGGCGGGCTTGAGTGCGCTTGCACGAATGACGAGCGTCGCATCGACATGCGGGAAGCGGCGCGCGATATCCGAGAACACTTCCGCCGCGCTCTGTCCCGCGCCGATCACCGCGATGCGCTTCTTGCCGCTGCGCTGATCGCCCGCGATGCGCTCGATCGAACTCAGATACGCCGACGAATGGATCACGTTATGCGGCCCGAGCGATGCGAACGGCTCCGGCACACGCGCCGTACCGCCGACGCCGATGGACAGCGCATTCGTCACGCGCCGCCATTCACGTCCGTCCTCGTCCTGCGACACCACACGCAACGCGCTCACATCGCCGTTCGCTGCAAGCACCGGTTCGATGGCCGTGACGGATTGCCCGTAGTGCACGCGCTCGTCGAAGGTCTGCGCGACCCAGCTCAGATAGTCGTGAAACTCGACGCGTGTCGGATAGAAGTTCTTCAGGTTCACGAATTCGTTCAGGCGTCCGCGCTCGAACAGATAATTGATGAACGTGAAGCGGCTCGTCGGATCGCGCTGGGTGACGAGATCCTTGAGGAAGGAAATCTGCATGCGGCAGTCGTCGAGCAGCATGTCGCGATGCCAGCCGAACTCGCGCTGCCGTTCGATGAAGCAATGCTTCATGTTCGAAGTCGCGCTCTCTTCGGCGAGCCGCACGGCGAGCGACAGATTCGACGGTCCAAAGCCCACGCCGATCAGATCGAATACGGTTTCTTTCTTCATGTCCCTGGTTCTCTCACATGTCATGGGTCGATGCCAGCGCGGCACGGCGCATGAGCGTCGCGCCGAGGCCCGCGAAATGCGGCGTGGCGAAGATGTCCTGAATCGCGATATCGAAGCCCGCACGGCGCGCGGCATCGACGAAACGCACGACGGCAAACGATGTCGCGCCCGCTTCGAACACGTCGTCATCGAAGGCAAGCGTCTGACCTTCGAAGAGATCGCGCCAGATGTACGCAAGCGCCTGCGCTTCGTTGCTTGCGTCGATATCGGTCTGCGGTGCGCGGTGCGTTTGCGACACGCCTGCAAAGCGTGGCTCGCATGCGTCGAACGCGTCATGCGGCGCATGAACGAACTGTTCGATTAGCGCGCGATAGCATTGCGCCAGCGCTTCGACGAACGCACCATCGACGCGTTCGATCGCATATGAAAATGCCACGCTCACGCGCGCATCCGGATGTTCGGTGACATCCAATTCAAGGTCGAACACCACGCGATGACGCACGTCGTCGAAGCCTTCGATCGCGAGGCCGGCCCAGTCGCGCGAAGCCATCGCCGCCGGGCGCAAGTAATTGAACATCACCTGAAACAGCGGATTGCCCGCGCCGGGCCGCTGCGCGTGCAGCGCCGCGACGACATCGGCGAACGGCACGTCTGCATGCGCATAGGCCGCGAGCGCGGCGTCGCGTACCGTGGCGAGCAAGCTCGCAGGCGTGTCGTCATGCGTCATGCGCGTGCGCACGACCACAGCGTTGATGAAGAGGCCGAGCGCATCGCGCGCGGCATCGCCCGTCGCTTCGCGTGTCGAGGCGAGCACGCCCACCGGTTGATCGTGCGCGCCTGTCAAACGATGCAACGCTGCGTTGAGGGCAGCGTGCAGCAGCATCGGCAACGTGGCGTGGCATTCGAGCGCGAAAGCGCGGGCGCGTTCGACGAGCGTGTCGTCGAGATCGAAGGCAATGCGGCTCGCGAGCCACTGCGGTTCATCGACGCGACCAGTTGCGGGCGAAGGCAGTTCGATCGCAGGCAAGTCTTGCAGCGCATCGCGCCAGAATGCGAGCCGCGCGCCCGATGCCGATGCCGGTAACACGAGCGCATGCGAAGAACGTTCCGACACCGATGCGCCCTTCTGCAACGCCACATAGGTCGCGCGAATGTCATCGAGCCAGAGATCGATCGACTGACCATCCGACACGATGTGATGCACAACGAGCGACAGCACATGATCGTCCTCGGCGAGACGCACAAGACGCGCGCGCCAGAGATGATCCGCACTCGCGAGATCGAAAGGCGTGAGTGCATCTTCATCGACGAGGCGCCTGGCTTCATCGATGCGGCCCGCCAGATCGATCACCGGCAACTCGACACGCCACATCGGCATGATGCGTTGCCCAGGCAACGCGCCGTCGCGTTCGACCAGTTGCGTGCGCAATGCCGGATGACGTGCCGCCGCCTGCGCGAGCGCTTCACGAAGCGCATCGGCATCGAGCGTGCCACGCAGGCGGATTGCGACCGGAATGTTGTACGCGGCACTCTGCGGCTGCGCACGCCACAGGAACCAGAGGCCGAGTTGCGCAGCGGACAACGGCCACACGCCGTTTTCATCCGCTTCATGAGCGACGCGTTGCACGACGCCCGCAGCGCCCTCGCACACATTCGCTTCCAAGACGCGCTTCGCGTATTGCGACAGCACCGGCGTCTCGAACAGCGCGCGCACCGGCACATCGCGCCCGAGCGCCTCCGCGATACGCGTCACGACGCGCACAGCCGCGAGCGAGTGTCCGCCGAGTTCGAAGAAATGATCGCTGCGTCCCACACGTTCGGCGTTCAGCACTTCGCGCCAGATCTTCGCGAGCGCGGCTTCCGTACCCGCAGCGGGCGCTTCGTAGATGCGCTCCTTCTTCGCAGGCTCCGGCAGCGCCGCGCGATCGACCTTGCTGTTCGCATTGCGCGGCAGCGCATCGAGCACGACGATATGCGCGGGCACCATGTAGTCCGGCAGCGTGCGGCGCAGATGTGCATCGAGTTCGGCGGCATCGGCAGCGCGTCCAAGCGCCGCGCGTTCGCGCGCATCGCTCTTCAATTCCACATAGGCGACGAGCGCCGCCTGCGCGCCCTTGCCGCGTACCACGGCGCAAGCTTCGCGCACGTCGTCATGCGCCGCGAGTTGCGCTTCGATTTCACCGAGTTCGATGCGCAGGCCACGCAGCTTCACCTGATGATCGACGCGGCCGATAAAGTCGAACACACCGTCCGCGCGACGCCGCACCAGATCGCCCGTACGATACAGACGCGCGCCTGCATCGCCATAAGGATCGGGCACGAAGCGCTCCGCAGTGAGCGCGGGACGATCGAGATAACCACGCGCGACGCCCACGCCTTCGCCGCCGAGATACAGCTCGCCGATCACGCCGACAGGCAATGGATTCAGCCGCACATCGAGCACATGCGCGGTGCGTGCGCCGACCAGCGTACCGATCGGCAGATAGGCGCAATCGGCGAGCTTCGCGGGGTCATCGCCGGGATAGAACATCCACAGCATCGGCGTGATGACGGTCTCGGTCGGACCGTATCCGTTGACGATGCGCGCGTTCGGGAACGCACGTCGCATCAACGCAAAAGCCTCGCGCGATGTTGCTTCGCCGCCGACCGTGATCGACTTGAGCGTCGGCGGTGCGCCATGCACGAGCGCCCATTCGGCGAGTTGCGTGGCGCAGCCGGGCGGCACGTAGGTCATCGTCACGCCTTCCTTGCGCATCAGTTTGCAGGTGAGCGCGGGCGGCCAGAGCGTGTCGGCGGTGATCGCCACCGCCGCGCCCGAGATGTACTGCGAGAACCAGCCTTCGTGCGCGCCGTCGAAATTGACCGACTGGAACAGCATGAACGTATCGCGCTCGGTCGCGCCATAACGTTCCGCGATCGCCACGCAATGACGCGCGAACGAACCATGATCGACTATCACGCCCTTCGGCTTGCCCGTCGATCCCGATGTATAGATTGCATACGCGGCCTGCTCGGGCGCGAGGTCGGGCAACGCAACGCCCGACGTGGCATCGTCGGCGTAGAGGTTTTCGTCGTCGAGCAGCCAGACGCGCGCGTTCGCGGGCACCGGCAGCGCATCGAGACTCGCGCGTTCGGTCACGATGTGTTCGATGTGCGCATCATCGAGAATCTGCGCGAGACGTTCGCGCGGATGACTCGGATCAAGCGGCACGAATGCACCGCCTGATTTGAGCGCCGCGATCAGACCGACGAGCAGATCGACCGAGCGGCTCAACGCCACGCCCACCCGCATTTCCGCGCGCACGCCCGCATCGATCAGACGTTGTGCGATGCGGGTCGCGCGCGCATCGACTTCGCCGCGCGTCAACGCACGCTCCATGTCGGCGACGCCGCGCGCATCGGGCCGTGCATGTGCATGACGCGCGATGCGTTCGGGCACCGACACGAACTCGGGCACGCATTCCGGCGCGTTGCGATTCCACGCGTCAAGCTGCGCGCGTTCGTCCTGCGGCAACCATTGCAGATCGCCGACGTTCGTATGCGGCGCATCCAGCGCATGACGCAACAGTTCGACGAAGCGGCGCGCGAGGCGTTCGATCGCATCGGCATCGAAGAGATCGAGCGCATAGATGAACGCGGCGTCGAGCGAGCCGTCCGCGCGTTCCTCGAAGTTCGCAGTCAGATCGAACTTAGCGAAGGGCGTGCCGGAGGGCAGCTCGGTCATGCGCACATCGGCGAGCGAAGGCAGCGCACGGCGCGCACCGTATGTGGCCATCACCTGAAACAGCGGATGATGACTCGCGCTGCGCACGATGCCGAGCGCCTCCACGACCTGCTCGAACGGCACGTCCTGATGCGATTGCGCATCGACGAGTGCGGCTTGCGATGCATCCACAAGCGATGCGAACGGCTGCGTTGCATCGACGCGCGCCGCAAGCGTCAGCGTGTTCACGAAGAAGCCGATGAGCCCGGCCGTTTCCGCGCGCTCGCGGTTGGCGGCCGGCACGCCGATCTGAATATGCGCTTCGCCCGATGCGCGCGCGAACAGTGCGTCGAGTACGGCGAGCAGCACGGCGAAGGGCGTTGCGCGACGCGTGTTCGCGAACTCGCGCAAGCGGGCCGCAAGCGACGCATCGAGCGCAAACACATGACGCGCGCCGCGCGCGCTGCGTTCGGCTGGTCGCGGCGCCGCGCCCGGCAGCATCAACACATCGCGTGACGGATCGAGCCGTGCGCGCCAGAAATCGAGTTGCCGGTCGCGTTCGCCTGCATCGAGCCAGCGTCGCTGCCACATCGCGTAATCCGCGTATTGAATCGGCAGGGGCGCAACGGATACGGACTCGCCCTTCGCATACGCGCGATAGAACGATGCCAGTTCCGCGAGCGCGATGTCGGCGGACCAGCCATCGGAGACAATGTGATGCGTGGTCAAAGAAAGCCAGTGCGTGTTCGCGTCGAGGCGGATCAACTGCACGCGCACGAGCGGCGCATGCGTGAGATCGAATGGACGCGATTCATCGGCTAACGCAATGGCCACCGCACGCGCCTCGCGTTCGGCGGCGGGAATATGCGTGAGATCGATGGCCTGCCACGGACAGCGCATCGGCGCGTGCACCGTTTGCAGTACGCCGTCCGCACCTTCGGTGAAGGTTGTACGCAGCGCCTCGTGACGCGCGATCAATGCATCGCACGAAAGACGCAGTGCATGCGCATCGAGCGTGCCGTCGAGCCGCAGACGCTCGGTGATGTGATAGGCCGCGGGCTCGTCGATCATGCGCGCATGCAACCACAGGCGCGTTTGCGCAAACGATGCGGGCACGCTTGCTTCGCACGCGTCGCCTCGCGCACGCGGCGGAATCGGCAGCATGCGAAAGTCGATGCCCGCGTCGGCGAGACGCGCGACGAACACCGCGCGCTGCGCCTCCGGCAACTGAGCGAAACGTGTCGCGAGCGAAAGCAGATCGGGTTTGGACGGCGTCATGCGGTTCCTCTTTTACGTGCGGTTCTCATTGCGTCTCCAGTTCTCCCAGCAAGGCATCGATTGCACTCGCCGCATCGTGCGCACCGCCATCGGCATCGCGCCTGGCGAGCGCGGCGTCGATCGCGGCGGCGCAACGCGCGAGCGTGCGTTCGTCGAACAGCGTGCGCAGCGGCAAGGTGAGCGACCAGTGCAGGTTGGCCTGCGCGTTCGCTTGCGTCGCGAGCAGCGAGTGGCCGCCGAGCATGAAGAAGTCGTCATCGCAGCCGACGGCCTCGACATGCAGCACGCGCTGCCAGATGGATGCGAGCGCGATTTCAGTCGGCGTCTGCGGAGCAGCCACCAGCCGCTGCGTGCGCGCGGGCGCTGGCAATGCATTGCGATCGCACTTGCCGTTCGGCGTGACCGGCAACGCATCCAGCGCCACGACATGTGCAGGCACCATGTAAGCGGGTAGTTGCGAACGCAACGAGTTCAGCGTCGCGGATTCATCGAAGGCTTCGGGCGTGGTGCACGCGACATAGCCGAGCAACTGCTCGTCGCGCACGATCACCACGGCATCGCGCACATCCGGCGCGGCACGCAATAGCGCTTCGATCTCGCCGGGTTCGATGCGCTGGCCGCGCAGCTTCACTTGCGTATCGATGCGGCCCAGATATTCGAGCGCGCCATCGTCGCGTCTGCGCGCAAGGTCGCCCGTGCGATAAAGCCGCGCTCCAGCGACGAACGGATCGGGCACGAAACGCTCGGCGGTCAGCGCAGCGCGTCCGAGATAACCGCGCGCGATGCCCGCGCCGCCGAGATAGAGTTCGCCGACGCCGCCGGCAGGCACCGGATGCAAGGCTGCATCGAGCACATGCAACTGCACGTTCGAGATCGCATGACCGATGGGCACCGAGATCGCTACGGCATCTTGCGGCGAACATGTCCAGTGCGATACGTCGATGGCCGCTTCGGTCGGGCCATACAGGTTGTGCAGATGCGCGTGCGGCAGAAGCCGCGCGACGCGCGCGACGAGTTCGGGCGCGAGCGCTTCGCCGCTTGCAACGATCTGTCGAATGCTTGCGCATCGATGTGCTTCGTTGAATTCGTCGAGATGCGCGACGAATGCCGCCAGCATCGACGGCACGAAATGCAGCGTGCTGACGCGATGCGCTTCGATCGCGGCGACCAGTCGCGCCGGATCGCGATGATCGCCGGGCGCTGCAATCGCGAGCTTCGCGCCGGTCGCGAGCGGCCAGACGAACTCCCACACGGATACATCGAAACCGAATGGCGTCTTGTGGAGCACGACATCGGCATCGGTCAGTCGATATGCGCGCTGCATCCACGCAATGCGGTTCGCCAGCGCGCCGTGCGTGTTGCCCGCGCCCTTCGGCTTGCCGGTCGATCCCGAGGTGTAGATGAGATAGGCGAGCTGCGCATCGGCGACATCGACGGGCGCATCGAGCGTCGCTTCGTTTTGCATGAGCGCCGCGATATCGAACACGCGCGCCTGTGCGGCGGCAGCCTCGACACGTTCGCGCAAATGCGCTTGCGTCAGCACGACGGCGGGCTTCGCATCGTCGAGCAAATAGGCGATGCGATCCGCCGGGTAATCCGGATCGATCGGCAAGTACGCGGCGCCCGCCTTCAACACGCCGAACAGCGCGACGACCATCTCGAAGGATCGCTCGACGCACAGCGCCACCGCCGTGTCGGGCGCGACATGCGACGCGATCAGAGCAGCAGCCACACGATCGGCGCGTGCATCGAGTTCAGCGTAGCTCATGCGTTGCAGCGTGCCGTCGCTGGCGACGAATTCGAGCGCGACCGCATCGGGCGTGGCCTTCGCCATGCGCTCGAATTGCCGATGCAGCGGCGCGCGTTCCGCGTCGCTCCATGCGCACGCAGTCGCGTTGAAATGCGCGCAATCCTCGCCGATGGATAGCGCACCGAGCGGCGCATCCGCGTTCGCCGCGAATGCATCGAGACACACGGACATCGCGCGATGCAACGCAGCCACGCGCTCGACATCCAGACGCGCGGCGTCGTAGCCGTAGTCGATCACGATCGATTCGCGCGCTTCCACGACGAGCGTCAGCGCGAAGTCGGTCGCTTCGATATTGCGCAGATCGCGCATCTGTAGCGCGCGTGCATCGCGTCCGGTCCACGCTTCATCGACGGGATAGTTTTCGAACACGACGAGCGTATCGAACAGCGCGCCGCCTTGCCCCGCCCAACGTTGAATGTCTGCGAGCGAGGTATGTGCGTGCTCTGCGCAGGCCGCACTATCGGCTTGCAAATCACGCAACCACGACGATGCGGTACGTTGCGGCAGCGGCGCGGTGATCACGGGCAGCGTGTTGATAAAGAGCCCGAGCACGCCGTCGATATCGGAAAGCGTATCGGGGCGGCCCGCCACCGTCGCACCGAACGCCACGCTCGACTGATGCGTCATGCGTTGCAACGCGAGCGCCCATGCGCCCTGCACCAGCGTATTGAGCGTGATGCGCAACCGGCGCGCCGTATCGGTAAGGCGCGTAGTCGTGGCGGCGTCCAGTGTCGCGCGCCACGTGCGGTGATCGTCGAGCGAAGGTGTCCCGCTCGCTTCGCGCTGCGCGATGCGCGTCGGTTCGTCGAGGCGTGCGAGTCGTTCGAGCCAGAAGGTTCTGTCCGCGCCTGCATCGCGCGATGCAAGCCACGCGATGAAGTCGCGATAGCGTGTCTTGGCGCTTGCCGCGAACGGTTGCGCGCGCGGCGGCTCGATGTAATCGCGCAATACATCGGCGAACATGCGCGCCGTGCTCCAGCCGTCGAGCAGAAGATGATGGCGCGTCCACACGAGACGCCATTCGTCGTCCGTCATGCGAATCAACATGACACGCATCAACGGCGGCGTTGCCAGATCGAAGCCGCGCGCGCGATCATCGGCGAGCCATGTGTCGAACTCTGCCAGTGCATCTTCACGACCGCGCCAGTCGAACACTTCGAACGGCATGCGCGCCTGACGATGCACGATCTGCATCGGCGCGGCTTCGTCGGGCGTAAAGCCTGTGCGCAGAATGTCGTGACGCGGCACGGCTGCTTCGAAGCCCGCGCGCAGACGATCGACATCGGGCGCGATCAACGTTGCCGCGAGCTGATTCACATAAGTCGATTGTTCCGGCGCGAACAGCGAATGAAACAGGATGCCCTGCTGCATCGGCGATAACGGATAGATGTCGACGATGCCGCGCAAATCGAACGGCATGCGTTCCAGCATCGCATGCGTGAGGCCTGCGTTGCGTGCAAGCGGGAAGTCACCGGGCGTCGCGCCCGCACCGCGCGTGGCGATGCGTTCTGCGCACGCGGCCGTCATGTCGGCAAGCGCGCGCTCGAAGCGCTGCACGATAGCTTCGATGCTCGCGCGTTCGAATTGCGTCGCACCGTACACACAATGCAGCTTGAGCGTGCGTTCGTTCCCATCGTCGACATAGGCGTGAATGGCGAGCGCATTGCCCAGCGGACCGGACGGATCGCGCTCGCAACCCGCGCCGCCGAAGCGCGGCGAGAACGCCGCATCTCGCGTGGCGTGCGTATCGAACTGGCCGAGATAGTTGAACGTCACACGCGGACGCGGCACCTTGGCGAGCGCGGCGCGTGTCGCCTCATCGCCGAAATGACGCAGCACGCCGAAGCCCAGGCCCTTGTTCGGCAGCGCGCGCAACGCGTCTTTCGTTGCCGCGAGCGTCGCAATGGGCGATGCCTCGACGGGCACCGAAAGCGGATAGTGACTCGTCAGCCAGCCGAGCGTGCGGCTCGCGTCGATGTCGTCGAAGAGTGCTTCGCGTCCATGTCCTTCGAGTTCGATGCGGCACGCCTCACCGATGGCATACGCCAGCGCCGCGATCAGCATCTCGACTGTCTGCGTGCGATACGCGATGTTCGCATCGGCGAGCACGGCGCGCGTGAGCGCCGCATCCAGCGTCTGTTCGATGATCGCTGCATCGGCGTTGGTGGCGTGTGCTTCGGGATGATCGAGGCGCAAGTCCGTCCCCGATGATGCCGTCGAAGTCCAGTACGCAACTTCATCAGCAAACGGAGACTGCGCATCACGCGCGGCCTTCGCAAGACGCGCGGCCCATTGCGATGCGGTCGCGCCCGTTCGCGTCAGTGTTGCAACGCCTCGAACTTGCGCCGCGCGATATGCGTTCGCGAGATCGTCGAGCAGGATGCGCCACGACACGCCATCGACGATCAAATGATGAATCGCGAGATACAGCTCCGTGCGCCCGTCCGGCAATGATGCCGCCAGTGCGCACGCAAGCGGGCCGCGCGAGATGTCGAGCGTGCGTTGAATGGCGTCGAATTGCGCGATTGCATCGGCTTCGTCGTTGGCCATGATCGCGGCGAGCGGAAGCGCATCGTATGCCTTCGGTGCCGTTACGACGCGCCATGCATTCGTCGCGCCAATCTGCTCGAAGCGTTGCCGGAAGATTTCATGATGCGTAAGCAGCGCATCGAAGGCGCGCGCGAAGGCATCGAAGTCGAACGTGGCATCGGTGTCGAATTCAATCGACTGATTCCAGTGGCCGCGATGCGGAATATCGAGTTCGAAGAAGCGCAATTGCGCAGGCGTGAGCGTGTCCGCTGGCCCGGCCGCAGCGGGTGCAGGCGCTTTCGCTTCGGCCGTATCGAGCGTCTTCGCGACGAGCGCGAGTTGCGCGACCGTCGCGTTGTCGAATACTTGCTTGGGCGTCGCGCGCAGTCCGCGCTTCTTCAGGCGCGCGATCACTTGCAGAACGAGAATCGAATCGCCGCCGAGTTCGAAGAAGTTGTCGTCGCGGCCGATGTGCCGCGCTTTCAGCACCTCGCTCCACACTGCCGCGATCGCTTCTTCCTTCTCACCGCGCGGCGCATCGCCAACGTGTGCCTGTTCGATGGGCTTCATCGCGAGATCGCGCAGCGCGGCGCGATCGATTTTGCCGTTGGGCGTCACCGGCAACGCATCGAGCACGACGATCGTCGCGGGCACCATGTAGTCGGGAAGACGCGCGGCGAGTGCTTCGCGCAACGCGGCATCGTTACTGCATGAACCCGTCACGAACGATGCGAGCTGCACGCGTCCGTCGCGTTCGACCGGCAGCGTCTCGGCTTGTGCGACGCCATCCAACGCACGCAACGCCGCGCTCACTTCGCCCGGTTCGACGCGATAGCCGCGAATCTTCACCTGATCGTCGAGACGTCCAAGGAACGCGATACGGCCATCGGCAAGCAGCTTCACGCGATCGCCTGTGCGATAAAGTCGCTCGCCGCGCGCGAACGGATGCGGCACGAAGCGTTCGGCCGTGGCCGCCGCGCGTTCGAGATAGCCGCGCGCGACGCCCGGACCGCCCAAATACAGTTCGCCGATGCCGCCGGCCGGCACGCACGCGCCGAACGCATCGCACACGTAGGCGCAGGCGTTCGGCAGCGGCAGGCCGAGCGGTGCGCCGTGCGGGCCGCGTGCGTCGTCCGTCAATGCCGGCACTTCGCATGTGAGCGCACCGACGGTCGCTTCGGTCGGGCCGTAGTGATTGATCACGCGGCACGCGGGCTTCAACGCCTTCACGCGATCGACCAGCGTCCACGGCAACACTTCGCCGCCCGTTACGAGCGCATGCGACGGCAACACATCTGCGCCATGCTGCGCTTCGAGCAACGCATGCAGATGACTCGGCACGATCTTCAACACGCCCACTTCGCGCGCGCGCATCTCGGCGGCGAAGCGGTCGGGATCGAATGCGCATTGAGCCGGCAACAGATGCAGCGTGCGGCCCGAGCACAAGGCACCGAAGAGCGTCGTGTGACCGAGGTCGGCGGCGACGGTCGAGACCATCGCCATAGATGTGCCCGGCGCGAACGCGAGTTCATCGAGCATGCCTTGCACGTAGTCCGCGAGCGCACGATGCGGCACCGCGACGCCCTTCGGCGTACCGGTCGATCCGGACGTGAAGATGACGTATGCGGTCTGCACCGGCGCGATATGCGCGCGCTGCATCGCCGCGTTGGCCAGCGATGCGTCCTGCGCAAGCGTATCGACGTCGAGCACACGCGCATTGCCGAGCGATTGCGGCGCGCGTTCGTCGCTCATTGCAACGAGTGCGAGCGATGCATCGCATGCTTGCATGGCCGCGTCGAGGCGTGTTTGCGGCATCGCCGGATCGAGCGGCACCGCGTATGCGCCCGACTTCATCGCGCCGATGAGTGCAACGACGAAGCGCGCCGAACGCTCGATGCACACGGCCACCGCGCGCTCCGCCGCCGCGCCCTTCTGACGCAGCGCAAGTGCGATGCGATTCGATGCATCGTCGAGTTCGGCGAATGTGACTTGCGTATGCGCGTCCGCAAGCGCGATGCGATGCGGCGTGGCGCTCGCATGTTGCGCGATCAGCGCGAGCACATCGTGAGACGCGAATGTCAGCGCGCGGCCTCGCTGCCGGTCATGTCGAGTTGCGCAATCGAGCGCAGTAATCGCACGCGACGGATGGCGCACTGCTTCGTCCACGAGTGTCGCGAAACTATTGAGCCATGCTTGCGCCGTCGCGCGGTCGATGCAATCGAGCGCATGCGCCGCGACCAGTTCGATGCCGCGCGCATCGTCGGTGAAATCGAGCGCGTAGTCGAAGCGTGCGGCGAGATCGGGACCCGGCGTCGCCACTGCGTGTGCGCCCGGCAAATGCGCGTGCAATTGCGTATCGAACTGCTGCGCAAACTTCACCCGCAACCATTCGTCGCCGCGCGCAACAGGCGGTTTGACAGCATCGAGCACGCGATCGAAGGGCACGTCCTGATGCGCGAATGCAGCGAGCGCGTGCGTGCGCACTGCATCGAGCAACTGAGAAAACGTCTGATGCGCATCGACGCGCGCACGCAATGCAAGCGTGTTCAGTAACAGGCCGATGAGCGATGCCGTCTCGGCACGTTGCCGATGCGCGACCGGCACCGCAACGACGACATCGTTTGCTCCGCTAAGCCGGTAGAGCCACGCATCGAACGCAGCGAGCAGCACGACGAACGGCGACGCATGCACGTTGCGCGCGAGTTCGCGCAACGCTTCCGAAGTCTCGACGGACAAGCGCAACGCAACACGTCCGCCGCGATGATCGCGTTCGGCGGGACGCGCGCGATCGAAGGGAAGCGCGAGCGGTTCCGGCGCATCGCGAAGCGCTTCGCGCCAATAGGCGAGCTGACGTTCGCCCTCCTCGCCCGCGACGAGTTCGCGTTGCCATTGCGCGTAATCCGCATATTGAATCGGCAATGCGGACAGTTGCAGCGCGCGCCCTTCCACATGCGCGGAATACGCGTGCGCGAGTTCATCGAAGACGATTCGCGAGCTATAGCCATCCGAGATTGCGTGATGCGCCGTCAACATCAGACGATGCGATTCGTCGCCGAAAGTGACGAGCGTCGCGCGCAAAAGCGGCCCGTTCGACAGATCGAATGCTTCGCTTGCATGACGTCGTGCACGTGCGTCGATATCGTTCGATGCATCCGCGCTCACACGTTCGATCGTCACCGGCAAGGACGCGTGAATGCGCTGCATGACGATGCCATCATCGTTCTCGACGAGCGTCGTGCGCCACGCTTCGTGACGCTCGATCACGCTATCGAGTGCGCGTTGCAATGCGTGTGTATCGAGCGAGCCGCGAATGTCCCAATGACCCGCGATGTGATATGCCGCACTCGCATCGCGTGTCTGCGCGAGCACCCAGAAACGCTGCTGCGCGAACGAAGCAGCGCGATCGATGAAGGCCGCGTTCGTCGACGCGACGCGCTTCAGGATGGACGTGCCGCTTGCCTCGCATTCGCTGCGATCGATCAACGCGGCCAGTGCTTCGAGCGACGGATCGTCGAACAGCGCATCGAGACGCAGGTTCACGCGCCATTCGATACGAATAGCCGCTTGCAGTTGCATCGCCGCGAGCGAATCGCCGCCCAGATCGAAGAAGCGATCGGTGCGACCAAGCGGCGCGTCGTCATTCAGAATGCGCTGCCATGTTTGCGCGAGGCGGCGCTCGGTATCGGTCGCGGGCGCGATGAAGTCCGCACCGCGCAATGCGTGAGCGGACGCGATCTGCGCCTTGAGCGCATTGCGATCGAGCTTGCCGTTCAACGTATAAGGCAAACGCTCGAACTTCACGTAACGATGCGGCTGCCACGCTGCAGGCAAGCGTTCGGCGAGGAATTGCTTCAACGCGGGCGCATCGACATCTTCGCGGTGGAACACGAGACAGGCAGTTAGTTGCGTGCGGCCGTTCGTCGTTTCCGCGATCACGGCCGCATCGCGCACCGATGCATGCGCACGCAGGCACGCGGCAACTTCCGCAGGCTCGACGCGCACGCCACGAATCTGCACTTGATCGTCGATGCGGCCGAGATAGTCGAATGCGCCATCGGCTCGTTCGCGCGCGAGATCGCCCGTGCGATAGATGCGCGCGCCCGGCGCGCCCGCAGCATCCGGCGTGAAGCGTTCGGCCGTGAGCGCCGCACGTCCGTGATAACCGCGCGCGATACACGCGCCGCCGAGCAGCAACTCGTCGTCTTCGATGCGCGCGACACGCGGGCCGATCACGCGTCCGATGGGCAGCGACGCGTACGCATCGGCATCGCTCAGATCGGGCGTGACGTGCGGCTCGACCGGCCACAACATCGGCGAGATCACGGCTTCGGTCGGACCATAGCCGTTGATCAGCCGTTGCGCGGCAAACACGCGCCGCACGTGCGCGAATGCTTCGCGTGACAACGCTTCGCCACCGAACGCGAGCACGCGCAACGATGGAGGCACGCCGACGCGCTCGGCCAATGCCGCGAACTCGCGTAGATAAGCCGGCGGAAACGCCGCCACGTTCACGCCTTCACGCTCGATCAGCGCGTGCGCCGCATCGGGCGCGAACGGCGGCGGCGGCGTGATGACCACGCGCGCGCCGACCGCGAGCGGCGCAAGCCAGCATTCGTGCGCGGCATCGAAATTGACCGACGCGAAATGCAGCAGACTATCGCCCTCGCCGATGCCGAGCGCCGCCACGAGTGCATCGCAATGCGCAGCAAGCGGTCCATGCTCGACAACGACGGCCTTGGGCGTACCCGTCGAGCCCGACGTGTAGATCATGTACGCGGCCGAGCGCGGATGAACGGGCGCATCGTCTTCGAACGCGGGCGTGTCTGCATGATCGTCATGCACGTTGAAGCAATGCGCAAAGCGCGCGCGCATCCGTGCATCGGCGCTTTGATCGACGATGCCATGCGCAAGCCCCGCATCCTTCGCGATCCAGTCGAGCCGCGCGGCCGGATGATGCGGATCGAGCGGCACGAACACGCCGCCTGCCTTCAGCACGGCAAGCAGCGCGACGAACAACTCGCACGAACGCTCGACACACACGCCAACACGCACTTCGGCGCCGACGCCGGACGCGCGCAAACGCGCCGCGAGACGTGCGGCACGCGCATCGAGTGCGCCGCGCGAAAGATGCGCATCGTGATGCGCAAAGGCAAGCGCACCCGCGTCGGGTTGAAGGCGTGCAAGCGCCTGAATACGGAGATGCAGCGCGGTCGGGAAACTCGTCATCGGCATTAAGTCCTTCGGTTCTGGCCGCGTCAGTAAAAGCTGCGGCATGAACGGGGCGCCACCGGAAAAGCGGCTTCACTCGGGATGACGAATCGCGCAAAAGAATTTTTACCGGTTTTTTTGGCGTGCTTGCGAGAGCGCCTGCCAGCAACGTTCGAACGCACGTGCGATGAATGGCGCTAAAGATTCGACGCGCCGAAACGTCTCTATGGAGAGGCGCATCGCGCGCCGCTCATTCATCCAAGTGCCACCTTATGACCCAATGACCGCTATCCACGAGCCTTTCGATACTTCGCCCGCATCCGGGCAAAAGCCCGCGACGCGCCTGATCCTCGCGCTCCTGAAGCGCTCGCGCGGCGCGTTCTCCGTCGCGCTGGTCGCATGCGTGTTGAACGGCATCGCGAGCGTGATGCTGGTCGCCACGCTCAATCGCGCTTTATCGTCGACCGCTTCCGCCGATAGCGCGCTCGCGTGGCGCTTCGCGTTGTGCGCGGTCGTCGCGTTGATTACGCGCGTCGTGTCGGGCGTGCTGTTCGCGCGGCTTTCGCAGGACACCATGGCGCAATTGCGCGAACATGTCGCGCGGCGCGTGGCGGCGGCCGAGTTGCGCGATGTCGAGCGCATCGGCGCCGCGCCCGTGCAATCCGTGCTCACCGACGACGCCACCAACGTATCGATGCTCTTCTTCGCGTTGCCCAACATCGTGATGCACGGCTCGATCGTGTTCGGCTGTCTCGGCTATCTCGCGTGGCTGTCGTGGCCGGTGTGCGTGCTCGCGCTCGCGGCCATCATCACGGGATCGCTTGGCTATCACCTGGGCGACCGTCGCGCGATCGCCTCGCTCGAAGCCGCGGGGCAATCGCAGGACAAGCTGTTCGGCTATCTCGGCGCGCTGTTCGCGGGCGCGAAGGAACTGAAGCTGCATCGCGTGCGCTCACAGCAATTCGTCGATGGGCAACTGGGCGCTGCGATCGGCGAAGTGCGCGATCATCGGCGGCGCGCGTTCAGTGCGTATGCGGTCGGCGTGGGCTGGATCATCTTCCTGTTCTACGGCTTTCTCGGCGCGGCGGCGTTCTGGCCGTCGCTCGGCGTGCGCGCGGATACGGGCGCGACCGCGGGCTATGTCGTCGTGTTTCTCTTCATGCTCGTGCCGCTCGATGGTCTGCTCAACAACATTCCGACCTTGAATGCGGCGCGTGTGTCGCTCGGGCGCATCGAAAAGGTGATGGCTGAATTCGGCAGTTTGCGTGTGCAGGCCACGCCGATATCATCGACGCACGATGCGAGCTTCGAAACGCTCACGATGCGCGGCGTCACGCATTCGTACTTCCATGAACGCGATGAACGCATGTTCCGCATCGGTCCCGTCGATCTGAGCTTCGCGCCGGGCGAGCTGGTGTTTATCGTCGGCGGCAACGGCAGCGGCAAGACCACGCTCGCCAAAGTGCTGACAGGGCTTTACGAACCGGAGACGGGCGTAATCGAAGTCGATGGCAAGCCGGTGACGGCGAGCGAACGCGCGGCATATCGCGAGCGATTCACGGCGGTGTTCAACGACTTCCATCTGTTCGACGGGCTGCTCGGTATCATCGATCCGAACGATGCATCGCGCGCAGCCGCGGACGCGCGGGCCAATGCGCTCGTCGCGAGACTCGCGCTCGATCACAAGGTGAAAGTGATCGACGGCGCGTTCTCGACGCGCGAGCTTTCCACCGGTCAACGCAAGCGGCTTGCGCTTGTTGTCGCGTATCTGGAGGACCGGCCGCTCTATCTCTTCGACGAATGGGCCGCCGATCAGGACCCGGCATTCAAGGCCGTGTTTTACGAGCAATTGCTGCCGGAGTTGCGTGCGCGCGGCAAGACGGTGATCGTCGTCACGCACGATGATCGTTACTTCTCCATTGCGGATCGCGTGCTCAAGCTGGAGAACGGGATGGTGGTGAACGAGACGCGCGGAGGCGGCGTGAGGGCTGCAACGATCGCGCAAGCACAGGCCAACGGAACAATGGGTTAAGCGCAGAACGGGGCACGGCAAACAAGCAGATGCCGCGCCCCGCTCTCATTTCCTCGGCAACGCCAGCAACTTCTCGGTGATCATGTCGCCGAGCTTCAATGCCGACATCGGCCCGCCGAATCCCCAGATATTCGGTTCGACGAGCGTCACGCGCCCTTCCTTCTTCGCGGGCACGAAGCGCCACACGGGCGAATCGAGTTTCGTATCGACGGGCGCATCCGCACCCGAAGCCGTCACGAACAACACCGCCACATCCGGCTGCTTCAGGAAATCCGCCGAGGTCACATACACGGTGCCTTCGCGCGTCGGCTTTTCGGGCCGAAGCTGCACGCCCAACGCGCGCGCCACGCCCGCCGCCGTGCTGTTGCCCGTATAAGCCCAGTATCGGTCGGGCAAGCCGAGTTCCTGCAACAGCGCGAAGCGCGTGCCCGACACACCCGCCGCCTTGAGACGTGCGGCATCGTGCGCGAGGCCGGCATCGAGTTTCGCATCGACTTCGCGCGCTTGTTGCTCACGCCCCGTCATGCACGCGATCGTGTGAAAGATGCTGCGCGTCCATTCGAGCTGCGTGCGTGCGCCGTCGCCGTTGCCGTTCTCGACATCGGGACTGAACTGAAACAGCACGGTCGGCGCAATGCGATCGAGCGCGGCAAAGATCGGCGCATGACGATATCCCACGCCGATAATCAGATCCGGCTTCGTCGATGCAATCGCCTCCAGGCTCGGCTCCTGACGCGTGCCGACCGTCGGCACGCCCTTGAAACGCGCGCTGTCGTAGCCGATCCAGGCATCGTAATAGTCAGGGTCGACCACGCCGACGGGCGTCATGTCCAGCGCCGCGACATCTTCCGCGAACATGAATTCGAGCACGACGATGCGTTGCGGCCGCGCGGGCATCGACTTGCTGAACTGCGAGACGGTGGGATTGCCCGCGAGCGGCGCGCATGCATGGTTATCGTTCGCGAACGCGTCGCGGGCCGCCCATGCAATGCATGCGCATGCCGCAAGCGAAACCGCACGCTTCAGCGGATGGCGTCCTGCAACGCGAGTTCTTCGTCGCGCATCGTCAACAGCAGCGGGCAGCTTGCGCACAGTTGCGTCTCTCCGGGAATCTCATAGCGCACGCAGCACACGCGGCGCGCGCGAAACGGGTTGGGCAGAAGGGGCGAACGCGGCGTTGCATCGCGCAGCGGCGTGCGCAGCGGGTTCGCATCGGATGCGCGAAAGAGCCAGGCAGCGTCGATGTCGGCATCGTTCGACATCGTCGGGCACTGCAAAGGGCAGTTCGCGAGCAGATAGTCGAGCAGATTGCCCGCGTTGCTCCACAGCACGCGCGGCGCGATCTTCGTCATGCCTGACAGCATGGCGATCACGCTGTCCAGATGCGCGATGAGTCCCGCATAGCGCCGCGCCGGATCGGCGTCGGCGGGCTGCAATGCATCGGCATCGAAATGGAGTTCGGCAGGCATGCCGTTCATAAGCACGAGATGCGTGCGTTCGGGCGACATGTCGAGCGGCCGTCCGAGCAGCCGCGCCGCCGCGACGCCCGCGGGCGCGGCCAGCCCGAAGTAGTACTTGCTCCATTGCGACAACAGCGCGCGTGCATGATGCGCGGCGTCGCCGCCATACAGCGCAGTCATTGCATCGAGCAATGCGGCGCGATGGTCGGGAAGCGCGCTGAGCGGAATGCGCATGGCGTTGTCGCCGGGTGCGTGCGCGGGCTCGCCGAGCCACACATGCTGCAAATACGGCGCAAGAGCGGGCGGCGCGAAGGCGGCGAAGCTGCGCGCTTCGGGCTTCATCGCGCGCGGCCTCGGCCACGGTCGCGCCGCGTCTCGATCACGAGCAGCGACAGCATGTAAGGCGCGCCGATCAACGCGGTCAGCACGCCCGCCGGAATCTCGCGCGGCGCGAGCAGCGTGCGTGCCGCGAGATCCGCCGCCGCGAGCACGAGCGCGCCCAGCAACGCTGCGAGCCAGAGCCGCGTGCCATGCGTGCGCGCGCCGAGCATCGTCGCGAGATGCGGCGCCATCAAGCCGATGAAACCGACCGGTCCCACCGCCGCCACGGCCGCGCACGCGGCGAGCGTCGCAATCGTCAGCACGAGCGGACGCAGCACGGCAATCGGAAGCCCGAGCGCGGACGCCTGTTCGTCGCCGAGCGCGAGCAGATCGAGCGGCTTTGCCACGAGCGCCAGCACCGGCAGCGCGAGCACGCACCACGGCACGAGCATTGCGACTTCGCCCCAGCTTCGCCCATACGTGCCGCCGACGAGCCACACGACGAAACGCGCCGGCTGCACGCTCTGCTGCGTGATGAGCCATTGCGCGAGCGTCGTCCACAATGTGCCGATGACGATGCCGGTCAACGCCACCGCCAGCGGCGCATACCGATGCCGCCGGTTGAACAACAGCGTGATGACGAGCGTCACGCCGCCGCCGAGCAACGCCGCGCCCGACAGAAAGACGTGCCCCGCGAGCGGCCAGATCATCAGCGCGGCGAGCGTCGCGAGACCCGCGCCTTGCGTCACGCCGAGCACTTCGGGACCCGCAAGCGGATTGCGCACGATGCTCTGCATCAGCACGCCGCTCGCCGCGAGCAGCGCGCCCGCAAGCAACGCGCAAAGCAGACGCGGCGCGCGCAGGTCGAGCAGCATGCGGGCGATGTCGTCGCGATGCGTGAGCGCATCGATCCAGCGCGTGGGGCCGAGCATCGTCGGACCGATGGACGCGCCTGTCGCGAGCACCGCGCAGCCGATCGCCACGAGCACAGCCGCGAGCACCGGCCACGGCAGCGCCGAAAACGCACGCACCGCGCGCGCCGCACGCGTGCCGCGCCGGGCCGTCTCGCGCGCCTGGCCCGCATGCAGCGCGCCCGTCCACGCCGCGCCGTTGCGGATCATCGCGAGCATCAGCGGCGTGCCGACGAACGCGATCGCGACGCCGGTCGAGAGCGTCGAATCGAGGCCGAGCGCGAGCACGGCGCTGTCGGTGGCGAGCACAAGCGCGCCGCCCGCAAGCGCCGACAGCGGCACGAGCGCGCCCAGTTTCGACGACTTCGCGCCGCGCACCTGCCGCAGCAGATTCGGCGCGATCAATCCGACATACGAGAGCGGCCCGGCGATCGCCACCGCAACGCTCGCAAAGCCGACCGCGACGGTCATCGCGAGCAGGCGCGTTGCATCGACAGGGACGCCGGCAGCGGCGGCGGCATCGTCGCCGAGTGCGAGCGGATCGAGCGGACGCATCACGAACGGCAACGCGGCGAGCGGCAGCACGAGCCACGCGAGCGCCGACGTTAGCCCGGACGCGCCCGGCTGATACAGACTGCCGCTCGCCCACAGCGAAGCGCCGACGACCGTTTGCTCGAAGAACGCGAGCAGGAGCGTCGAGAGCGCGGAGAACAGCAGCATGCAGACGCTGCCCGCGAGCACGAGCCGCAGCGGCGTCGCGCGCCAGCCGCCCGCCGCCGCCGCGACGCAGCCCGCCGCCGCGAGTCCGCAGACGAACAGCAACGGCACCGACGCCGCGCCGACGATCTGCGGCGCGATCATCGCGGCCAGCAATCCGAGTTGCGCGCCGCCGGTGATGCCGAGCAGATCGGGCGCGGCAAGCGGATTGCGCGTGAGCGCCTGGAACAGCGCGCCGGCCACCGCGAGACATCCGCCCGCGACCAGCGCCGCCGCCACGCGCGGCGCGTTCAGATCGAAGAGGAAGAGATGTGCGAGCTGCGCGGCGTCGCTGTTGGCGGGCGCGTCGAGCCACGCACGCACATCGGGGCCCAGGCGCAGCGCAGCAAGCGCGACGATCAACGCGATCAGCGCGGCCGCCGTCACACCGACGCGGTCCGGCGCCGCGCCGCGTTGCGTCGAAGTCTTCGTGGAAGCGAGCGTCGTCATGTCCGGCTGCGCCCCACGATCAATCCGATGACGACGGACACGCGCGCCCAGAAGGTATGCGTGCGGCGCAGGCGGCGCCGGGTGGCGAGCGTCGTCATGCGGCAATGTCCCTCGTTTTCGCCGATTCGGCGACGCCTTCGTAGGCGGGCACGCACATCGGCGCACCGGTCTGCGGATGCGACACGCGCAGCATGCGCACGCCGAACGTCTCCTGCAAGTGGCGCGGATCGATCATCGCTTCGGGCGTGCCTTGCGCGACGATGCGCCCCGCGCGCATCAGCACGATTTCATCGGAGAACGCAGCCGCCTGATTCAGATCGTGCAGCACCCAGACGATCGTCAGGCCGCGCTCGCGATTGAGCCGCCGCAGTTCGCGCAGAATATCGAGCTGATGATGGATGTCGAGATAAGTGGTCGGTTCGTCGAGCAGCACGATGGGCGCTTCCTGCGCGAGCGCCATCGCAATCCACGCGCGCTGACGCTCGCCGCCCGAGAGCGCGGCGACGTCGCGTGAAGCGTCGTCGGTGAGGCCGCTCGCGTGGAGCGCCGCGTCGATGGCCGCGTGGTCCGCGCGGCGCAGTGTCGAGAGACCGCGCATCCAGCCGCCGTGCGCGTAGCGTCCGTAGGCGACCAGTTCGCGCACCGTCAGGCCCGCGGGAATCTGGTTGAACTGCGCGAGCATCGTGAGCGTGCGGGCCAGCGCACGGCGCCGCATCGACGCAATCGGCTTGCCGTTCACGTCCACCTGACCCGCGCGCGCCGTTTGCAGGCCCGCGAGCGTGCGCAACAGCGTGCTCTTGCCGCAGCCGTTCGGACCGCACAACGCGGTGACGCGGCCCGCGGCGATATCGATATCGAGATTCTCCAGCACCACATCGTCGCGATAACCGACGGTCAGCGAACGCGCACGAAGCGCCGTACGTAACGTCATCGCGCCTCGCGATAGCTGCGCGCCATCGCGACGACGACTCTGCGCGGCCCGTCGAACGGATCGCGCGCGTGCGCGGTGAGCATGTTGTCGAGCATCAGCACGTCGCCGGTGAGCCACGGAAACACGACGCGCTGCGCATCGAGCACCGCGCGGATTTCGGCGAGCGCGTCGGCTTCGAGCGGCGCGCCGTCGCCGTAATAGACGTTGCGCGGCACGTTCTCCAGGCCGACGGCATCGACGAGCGCTTCCTGCATGTCTTCATCGAGCGATGAGAGATGGAACAGATTCGCCTGATTGAACCAGACCCTGTCGCCGGTGCGCGGATGGCGCGCGACCGCCTGACAGCGTTCCTCGGTGCGCAGCAGCCGTTCGCCGTCGTCGCTGTCGCGCCATGCGCACGCGATGCCGCGCGCCGCGCAAATGCGCTCCACTTCGCGCGGGTCTTCGGTGCCGAACGCGTTCTGCCACGGCAGATCGAGCCCCTGGCCGAAGTTGCGCACGTACAGCAGTTCGCGTCGTGCGAAGCGTTCGACGAGCGCCGGGTCGAGCGCGCGATACACCGCGCGGCTGTCGGCAATCGGCGTCGCGCCGCCCGTGCGCGCGGCGAGCGCGCAGTGGAACCAGATGCGCATCGGCCATTCGCGCGTGTACGACTGCTCGTTGTGCAGCGGAATCGAGCGATGCGGCGGATATTCCGTCGATGTGTACACCGCGCCTTCGACCTGGCTGCGCGGCGTCGAGGCGAATTCGTAGCCGATCAGCGGATCGCCGAACGACGCGGCGAAGCGCTGAAACGCCTCGATCGACTCGACGCGAAAGCCGCTGAAGCGCACGCCGCCCGCCTGTTCGAGCGACTCGGCGACGATTCGATGCAACAGCGGCGCGGCCTCGTCGAGCGTCATGTCGGCGCCCGCGCGCGGCGACACGACGAGCGGCAGACCCGGCTCGATACGCAGATCGGCGAGTTCGGGCGCGGACGCGGAAACGGTGAGTTCGGTCATGCAATGCCCTCTTGCGAAGTCGTTTCGGCGGATCAGTTGAGGCGCGCTTTGGCCTGCGCGCTGACAGCGTCCATGTGACGACGCAGGCTCGCGGGACGCATATCGGTCCAGGTCTTTTCGATGTAGGCGAGACACTCGGCCTTCGGGCCGCGCACGCCGGCTTCGCGCCAGCCGGCGGGCACGTCGCGGAACGTCGGCCAGATCGAGAACTGCTCTTCCTCGTTGATGACGACCGTGTAGACGAGATCGTCCGCTGCAAGGTTCTGTTGTTGCGTCATGGTGATGCCTCTCTCGGAATGCTTGAGCTCGCGACGCGATTGCGCCGCCTTCATCGTTTGAGACGTTCGGGGCGCGTGCATTTTTACCGCCGGGCACTCGAATCGTGCTTTCAGCGCCGACGCGCCCGCCCGCCGACGAACACCGGACACGCGACATTGCGCTCGCCCGCATCGAGGCAATCGGCGCAATGCTTTTCGGCGTCGCGGACCATGAAGTGCACGAGCGTCTGCGAGACGTTCAGCGCGCGCGCCGTGCTCTGCAGCGTTTCTTCGCGCACGCGCACCATTTCGAACGCGGTGCGGCTGCGGTCGGGCAATTGCGCGAGCGCATCGCAGACGCGGCGCAGCGTGTCGCGCGCCTGCACGCACGCTTCGGGCGTGAGTTCCTGCGACGGTACGTCGAGCCCGTCTTCCTCATCGGCGCGATAGGTGTTTTCGAGGCTGAGGCGCCGGCATGCGTCGATCGATGCATTGCGCACCATCCGCGCGATGTAACCCATCGGCTGGCGCACGCCGTCCTGTTGCCGCAAGTCGATGAGACTCACGAAGACGTCGTGCACCACGTCTTCGGCGCGGCTCGCGCAACCGAGCACGCCGCGCGCGATGTTCACGAGCATCTGCCGGTTGGCGACGGCGAGATCGAGCAGGCTCGGCGCGTCGGCCGCGCTTTCCTGCGGCGGCGGCTTGGGAACGGCGCGCGTGACGGGCGGACGCCAGTACGCTGAAAGCGACAGATTCGACGAAGGCGGCGGCGAGGTCGATGCATATTTCGACACTGCCGGCTGGACGCGCATGTAAGCCATAAATCGTGCTCCACTTCCGTAGGACTCGGAAAGCTAACGTAAACGCGAATCATTCTCAACGTCAGCCCTACATGTCAGCAGGTTGTAATGTTGTGGTCGATTTCGGCGCATGCGAGTGCCCGCGCGGGAGTGCGGGCAGCGGACACAATGTCAATGATTTGCGAAAAAATAATATTTTTTGTCTCGCGCAAACCTTTGCACGCGGTCGAGCGGTTCGTATCCGACCGCTTGAGCCGGAAATTGCGGTCTGCCTAAAGTTTGGAACCGCACGACCGTTATCCGATATGTGGTCCGGCTTTCCTGCAAGGGGTTCAGCCGTCCTCGGACCGCGCCGGAAACCAACATGGACCATCAGACTGAGGTGTTCACCCTGCCGCGCGGACGTGCGGCCACGTGGTTGCTGCACGCGGGAGCCGACATTCCCCGCGCGATCCGCGTCGCCCTTGTCGGGAGCCTGTTCGGCACCTTGCCGATCTTCGCGGGCGGCGTGCTCAATACGGTCGCCGTCGCCTGGGTGCTCGACCGCCGGCATCCGACGATGTCCTTCCACATCTGGCTCGCGCTCGAAGTGGCCGTGTGTCTCGTGCGGCTGATGGTGCTGGTCGTCGCGCGGCGGCGGGCGCGTGCGCGCAAGCCCACGCCGACCGATACCTACGTGCTGCTCGCGCCGCTCTGGGGCGCGACGGTCGGTTACGGCGCGCTCGTCTCCGTGCTCTCCGGCGACTGGGTCGCGGCGACGCTCTCGTTTCTGTCGGCGGCGGCGATGGTCGGCGGCATCTGCTTCCGCAATTTCGGCGCGCCGCGGCTCGTCGCGGTGATGATCTTTCTGTCGCTCGGGCCGTGCTGCATCGGCGCGGTGTTGTCCGGCGAGCCGACGCTGTGGCTCACGCTGCTGCAAATCCCCTTTTATCTTTTCGCGATGAGCGCCGCCGCGTGGCGTCTGAACGGCATGCTCGTCTCGACGATGAAAGCCGAACAGGAAAACGACCGCCGCGCACGCCACGACGAACTGACCGGCCTGCTCAATCGCGCCGGGCTGTTTCAGGCGGTGCGTTCGCGCGCGCCGGGACATGCGCGCGACAGTGCGCGCACGGCGCTGCTCTATCTCGATCTCGACGGCTTCAAGTCCGTCAACGATGCCCACGGCCACGAAGTCGGCGACACGCTGCTCGCGCTTGTCGCCCGTCGCTTGCGGCATTTGTCGGGCGATGCGTCGCTGGTCGCGCGGCTGGGCGGCGACGAGTTCGTGATCGTCACGGAGCCGCACGCCGATCCGCTCGCGCTCGCGGATGTCCTCGTGCGCGAACTGGCGAGGCCTTTCCACACCGATGGCGACGTGCCGCTGCGGATCGGCGTGAGCATCGGCATCGCGATGTTCGATCATCATCACGACGAACTCGACGGCGTACTCCGCGACGCCGACAACGCGCTCTACGAAGCGAAACGCGCGGGCAAGAGCCGCTGGGTCGCGGCGGGCGCACGCGTGGAGGTCAAGGCGGTTGCGTGAGCGGGCTCACCGCTTCTCCATCTCCAGCGTCTTCGCATACCCCGTCAGTTCGAGATAGCCGCGCCCGGACCCGCCGTCGCCATCCAGCCTGACCGCGCCTTCCCAATACAGCGCGCCGGTCGAATCGCGCGAATCGAGTTCCTGATCGTCGATGAGCGGACTCAGCCGCCAGTGCATCGCACCGACGCGCACGTTCATCGCGACCGGATACACCGTGTTCGTGCGCGGCGAGCGCCACTGGCGTTCGGGCGTGAACTCGACATCGCCCGGGCCGAATGGCGTCGTGCGGCCTGTGCGGTCGCGCAGCGCGGCATGCGCCCAGACCGCGTGACCGTCGCGGGAGCGGACCTTGAACGCCATCAGCGCGGCGCCGTCGTCGAGATTCGCGCCGAGCCAGTCCCAGCCGGCCGCATCGGGCGGCAACAGCGTGCTCGACCATTCGTGATCGAGCCACGCGCGGCCCGTCACCGCGATGCTCGCATTCGTCTTCGCACTCCCGTTCGCCGCCGCCGACGGGCGCGTCACGCTGCCCGTCACCGTGAGTTGCGGCTCGCTGTAGTAGTAGCTCGCCTGTTCCGGCGACGGTCCTTTGCGCGAATAGCCTTGCTCGCCCTGGATCATCGGCGCTTGTGTCGGCGTGAAGGTGAGATGCAGCGCGAAGCCCGCGGCATCGGCCTGCACCGCGTAGCTGCCGTCGGGCGCGCGCGTCATGCGCCATGCGTCGAGTTTGACATTGGTGTTGCCTTCCTTCGCATAGGCCAGGCCGAAGCCCTGGCGCGCGACGTTCTGATCGTGCACGAGCCGCCCGTAAGCGGGATCGGACAGCGCCGCATGCGCGATGATCAACTGCGCCGGATCGAACGCGCTCACGTTGTTAGTGCCGTTACCGTTGTTGCCCTTGCCCGTGTTCGAGCGAAAGAACGTGATCTGAAACCCGAGCGGCTGATGATCCGGCGTGTCGAGCCAGCCGGTCGCGTACCACCATTCGGTGCGAAACGGCGGATGCGCGCCGCTGTCCTTCGGCCAGTCGATCGCGTGTCCCGGCACGACGGGCGCAAACGTCTGGGCGGCGGCGAGCGTGCTCATCGACGCGAACAGCGACGCGAACAGCAACGCAAACAGCCACGCACGCATCACCAGTCCTCCCGCACGGCACGCACCGCATCGACGGAAACGGCGCGCCGCCCCGACAGCACCGCCGTCGCGCAAGAAGACACGAGCATCACGCAGGCGATGACCGCGATCATCGTCCATGGAATATGCAGCGACATGCTCCAGTGAAACGACTGCGGATTCACGACGAACACGAGAATCAGGCTGATCGCGAAGCCGAGCACGCAGCCGAGCGCGATGCCGAGCAGCGTGAGCCAGCCCGCCTCCGCCGCGAGCAGCGCGAGAATCTGCGTGCGCGTGACGCCGACGTGCCGCAGCATGCCGAATTCGCGGGCGCGCGCGAGCGTCTGCATCGAAAACGTCGCGCCGACGCCGAAGAGTCCGATCACGATCGCCACGGCTTCGAGCAGATACGTCACGGCAAAGCTCCGGTCGAAAATGGTCAGCGAGCGCGCGCGAATCTCGCCGGGTTGCGAGAACTCGAGCGTCTCGCCGAAGGGCAGCTTTTTGATCGCGTCGATGACCTGCGCGACGCTCGCGCCCGCGCGCAACGTGACGGCGATGTCGGTCGCGGTCGCGTCGCCGGTCAGGCGCCGGTAGTCTTCGCGGCGCATTTGCAGCGCGCCCGTCTGACGCACATAGTCGCGCCAGATGCCCGCGACGACGAAACGCTCGCGCGCCCCGCCGACCGGCAACGTCACCCGCTCGCCAACGCGATAGCCGTACAGATCGCTCATCGCTTCCGAGGCCCAGACCGGCGTCTCGTCCGCGCGCCACGCGGCAGGCGGCAACACGTCGCCGGTCATTTGCAGCGTCGCGCCGGGGTCGGCGGCGTCGAGTTCGCGGGCAATCAGCGCGACGGGCGGATTCGCGGCATCGAGCGTCAGTTTCGACGTGCGCGAGAACGCCGCGTGCGCCACGCCGTTCGCGGCGGCGAGTTGCAATTGCTGATCGGGACGCAGGCCGCCGGTGTCGCCGCTCGACGCCATGCGCACGTAGAGATCGGCGGACAGCAAATGCGCGAGCCAATCTTCGACGGACACGCGGAAGCTCGTCACCATGATCGCCATCGCGACGATCAGCGTGAAGCTCGACAGCACGCCGCCCATTGCGATCGACGCCTGTCCCGGCGCGTTGGCGAGGCGCGCGAGCGCGAGCGTCGCCACCGCGTTGCGCGGCTGCGGCGCGAGGCGGAACGCGATTGCGGTGAGGCGCGGCATCAGCGCGATGCCGCCGACCAGCAACAGCGCGACGGCAACATATCCGGCGATAGGCGCATCGAACACGGGCGGCGCCTGCGTGAGCGCCGCGCCTGCCGCGAGACACGCGAGCGCCGGCCACGGCTTGCCGAGCGGCGCGAGCGCGGCTTCCTCGCTGCCGGCCTTGAGCGCGGGCGCGGGCCGGGCGCGCGCGGCTTCGAGCGCGGGAACGAGCGTGCCCGCGAGCGCCACGCCGATGCCGAGCGTAAGAAAGATCGCGCTCGCGACCGGCTCGAACGCGACGCGCGGCTCGACGCCCGGAAAGTAGCCGCCGCCGAGATCGCTGCCGAAAAAGCGCAGCGCGAGCGCCGCGACCGCGAACCCCAGCGCGATGCCGAGCACGCCGCCCGCCACGCCGAGCAGCGCGCCTTCGAGCATGATCTGCCGCACGAGCGACGCGCGCGTCATGCCGAGCACGCGCAGCATCGCGAATTGCGCGCGGCGGCGCACCACGCCCGCCGCCTGCGTCGAAAACACGAGAAACGCGCCCGTGAACAGCGCGACCAGCGCCAGCACGTTCATGTTGATGCGATACGCGCGCGACAGACGATCCGTGCGGCTTTCGACATCGCGCGTTTCCGTGACGACGAGACCCGCGCCGAATTCGCGTTGCAGCGTTTGGCGGAACGCATCGCGATCGACGCCGCGCGCGAGTTGCAGATCGACGCGCGAGAGCTTGCCCGCGAACCCGAAACGCGTCTGCACGGCGGCGATATCCATCACGGCGATGCGTTGCCCCGGACGCGTGCGCGCGATGCCGCCCGCCACACGCAAGCGCACCGGCGACGTGCCGCTCTGCAAATCGACCTGCGCGCCGTCGCGCGTGCCGAGCCAGGTTTGCGCGGCGGGCGACAGAAAGATGGCGTCGTTCGCGAGCACGTCGAACGGCGCTTGCGGCGACGGCACGCCGGTCAGATCGGGCGCGATACGCTTCGCGCGAAACACGTCGATGCCGAGCACCTTGAGCGGCGCGCTTTTGCCGGGCACGGCGACATCGACTTCGAGCACCGGACTCGCGACCGCAACGCCCGCGTGCGTCGCCAGCCGCGGATAGACGTTTTCGTCGATGAAGGGCTGCGCGCCGCGCACCTGCAAGTCGGCTTGTCCGGAAAGGCTGCGCGCGGCCGCCGAAAATTCGTTGAACGCCGCGCCGTTGATGAGTTGCACCGCATAGCCAAGCCCGACGCCGAGCGCGATGGTCAGCACGGCGACGAGCGCGCGCCCGCGATGACTGCGCCATTGCGCGTCGAGCAGCCAGCGCGTGAGCGTATCGAACGGACGGCGCGTGACGGCGGCGCCCGTCATCGCGCGAGCGCGGCGGCGTGCAAGGCGCCGTCGGCGAGAATCAGCACGCGGTCGGCGAAAGCGGCGGCCGCCTCCGAGTGCGTGACCATGACCGCCGCCGCGCCCGTCGCCCGGATTTCGGCGCGCAGCAAGCCGAGGACTTCGTGCGCGGTCTGCGGATCGAGATTGCCGGTGGGTTCATCGGCGAGAATCAGGCGCGGCCGGTGCACGAGCGCCCGCGCAATCGCCACGCGCTGCAACTCGCCGCCGGAAAGCTGACGCGGCAGGTCGTCGTCGCGCCCGTCGAGGCCGACCGCCGCGAGCATCGCGCGCGCGGGCGCGGGCGGCAAGCCGTTCAGCAGCAGCGGCACCGCGACGTTCTGATACAGCGTCAGATGCGGCAACACGTGAAACGCCTGAAACACGAAGCCGAGTTTCTGACGACGCAGGCGCGTGGCGGCATCGTCGGACAGGTTCGAGATGCGCGCGCCGTCGATCAGCACGTCGCCGCTCTCGGCGGTATCGAGACCCGCGATCAGGTTCAGCAGCGTCGATTTGCCGACGCCCGAGTCGCCCATGATCGCGACGAATTCCCCCGCGCCGAGCGCGAAGTCGAGTTCGTCGAGCACGATGCGGCCGCTGCCGTAGGTCTTCGTGAGGCGGCGGCATTCGAGGGCGGGAGAGACGTCGGGATCGGCAGGTCGCATGAAGTGGGTTGGCTCTATGTCGCGCGGTGTCGCACGGTGTGGGTGGCAAGCATTGTGCCCAACAAATCGCGCGGTCGTATTCGATGACGATGAAGCGCGCCTCGGGTTATCCCTGAGCGGTTCCGCATTGACTTAACGCTGTCTCGAAATCAAACTGTGATCACAGATCAAAGATCAGCAAGGAAAGAAGCGTGGCACCCCGATCTTCAACGCAACCCATCCCGCAACTCGAAATCATCGCCACGGAAACCATGGCGTCGAAGGTCTATCAGCAACTGCGCGAAGCCATCATGGCCGGCAGCTTCACGGCCGGACAGCCGCTGAGCCTGCGCGGCGTCGCCGAGGCGGTCGGATTGTCGACCATGCCGGTGCGCGCCGCGCTCACGCGATTGCGTGCGGAAGGCGCGCTCGTCGATGGCCCGTCGCGCGGCCTCATGGTCCCGCCGATGACGCCCGACTTGCTCGAAGAACTGCGCGACGTGCGTATCGCACTGGAAGGCTGTGTTGCGGAACGAGCGGCCGCGCGCATGAACCACGACGATGTCGGGGCCGTGCAGCGCATCTTCGACGAGATGAACGCCCACGTCGAAGCCGACGACGCGCGCGCCTATCTGCGCTGCAATTTCGCGTTCCATACGAGCATTTACCGGCACGGCGCAAGCGAGATGACGCTCGCGACCATTCAGAACATGTGGATGCGCATCGGTCCGTTTCTGAACATGGTCGCGCCGGATGTCGCGCATATGCGTGTGTCGATGGAAGCGCACCGGCAGATCATCGATGCGCTCTGGCGGCGCGACGGCGCGGCGGCGCGTGAAGGCATCGCGCGCGATATCCGCGATGCGGCGCGCGACCTCGAAACGCGTCTGCGCTCGCAGGACGAAGCGCCGCGGCGTCAGGCGCATCGCTGAACAGCGAAGGCGCATCCAGAGCGCCTGATTCACATACTCGCAGACATGACTCATCGCTTGAGCGAGGACGACGCTCGTCCACGCCGAACATAACCAGAAAGGAGCCGAACGATGGATTTCATCAAACTTCTCACGCCGCGCGCGGGCTTGCGTGTGCTCATCACGGGCGGCGCGTCGGGCATCGGCCTCGCGATCGCGAAGGCGTTCGTCTCGACGGGCGCACGCGTGCATGTGTGCGACGTCGATCCGAAGGCGATCGACGCGGTATCGACCGTCTCGCCGTCGATCACCGGCACGCGCGCCGACGTCGCGAACAAGGACGACGTGAAGCGCGTCTTCGAAGACGTGCAGCGCGAACTCGGCGGCCTCGATGTGCTGATCAACAACGCGGGCATCGCGGGACCGACAGGCGGCATCGACGCGATCGATTCGTCCGACTGGGAAAAGACCATCGACGTGAATCTGAACAGCCAGTACTACTTCTCGCGCGAAGCCGTGCCGATGCTGCGCCATGCGCCCGATGGCGGTGTGATCGTGTTCATGTCGTCGGTGGCTGGACGTCTCGGCTATGGCTTCCGCACGCCTTATGCCGCGACGAAATGGGCGGTCGTCGGGCTCGCGAAGAGTCTCGCGATCGAACTCGGTCCGGACAACATCCGCGTGAATGCGGTGCAGCCGGGCATCGTCAAGGGACCGCGCATGGAAGGCGTGATCGCCGCGCGCGCGAAGCAGCTCGGCATCGCGTATGAAGAGATGGAGAAGCAGTATCTCGCGAAGATTTCGCTGCGCCGCATGGTCACGCAGGAGGAAGTCGCGGCGAGCGTGCTGTATCTCAGTTCGCCGGCCGGCAGCGCCATTTCGGGTCAGGCGCTCTCCGTCTGCGGCAACGTCGAAACGCTTTGAAGAACATCGAGGAACCTATGGCAACGAAACGCAAGGTCATCATTACGTGCGCGCCGACGGGCGCGATTCATACGCCGTCGATGTCGCCGTATCTGCCGGTCACGCCGGATCAGATCGCCGAAGCCGCGCTCGCGGCTGCGAAGGAAGGCGCGGCAATTCTGCATCTGCACGCACGCGATCCTGAAGACGGCCGCCCGACGCAGGACCCCGCCGTGTTCCAGCGCTTTTTGCCGCGTTTGAAATCGGAAACGGATGCGGTCATCAATCTGACGACGGGCGGCAGTCCGCACATGACGGTCGCGGAGCGGCTAAAGCCCGCGCATCATTTTCAGCCGGAAGTGGCGTCGCTGAATATGGGCTCGATGAATTTCGGCCTTTATCCGATGCTCGATCGCTTCAAGGATCTCAAGCACGACTGGGAACGCCAGCATCTGGAAAAGAGCCGCGATCTCGTGTTCAAGAACACCTTCGCCGATATCGAATACATCCTGACATCGTGTTCGGCCAACGGCACGCGCTTCGAGTTCGAGTGCTACGACATCTCGCATCTGTATAACCTCGCGCATTTCGTCGATCGCGGGCTCGTGAAAGGGCCGTTCTTCGTGCAGAGCGTATTCGGTTTGCTGGGCGGCATCGGCGCGCATCCCGAAGATCTCGCGCATATGAAGCGCACGGCGGACCGCCTGTTCGGCAACGACTATGTCTGGTCGATTCTCGGCGCGGGCCGCAATCAGATTCCGCTCGGCTCGATCGGCGTGGCGCAGGGTTCGAACGTGCGCGTCGGTTTGGAAGATTCGTTGTGGATCGGTCCGGGCGAACTCGCCGAATCGAGCGCGGCGCAGGTGCGCAAGATCCGGCAAGTGATCGAAGGTTTGTCGCTCGAAGTCGCGACGCCTGCCGAAGCGCGTCAGATGCTGTCGCTCAAAGGCGGCGACAACGTGAACTTCTGATTTCCCGATACACGCGATACACGCGCTGCGCTTGCGGCGCGTGCCTGTCATCACACTAATAAAACTACAAAGCTAACGGAGACACCTTCATGCAACGCCTTCCCGACACCGCACTGCCCCCGCGCGCCGCGCGTCCATTCTGATCCGGGAGTCATCATGTCCAAGCCCAATTCAACGAGCGCGACGAGCGCCACGCCCGCGCCGCTCAATAGCCTGCTGCTGCGCAAGCTGATGCCGTTGCTGGTGATCGTGTATGTGATCAGCTTCCTCGATCGCACGAACATCGCGCTCGCCAAGCATTCGATGAGCATCGATCTCGGCATTTCCGCCGCCGCGTACGGACTCGGCGCGGGTCTGTTCTTTCTGACCTATGCGCTCTTCGAGATTCCGAGCAACCTCGTCATGCACAAGGTCGGCGCGCGCTTCTGGATCACGCGCATCATGGTGACGTGGGGCGCGCTTTCCGTGGCGATGGCCTTCGTCACCGGCGAGACCTCGTTCTATGTGATGCGCCTTCTGCTCGGCGCCGCCGAAGCAGGCCTCTTTCCCGGCGTGATGCTGTATCTCACGTACTGGTTCGGCCGCGAGGAACGCGCGCGCGCAACAGGCTATTTCCTGCTCGGCGTGTGCGTGGCGAATATCGTCGGCGGACCGCTCGGCGGCGCGCTGCTCGAACTCGACGGCCGGCTCGGCTTTCATGGCTGGCAATGGCTCTTCGTGATCGAAGGTCTGCCCGCGATCCTGCTCGCGTTCGTCGTGTGGAAGATGCTGCCCGATCGCCCGACGAGCGCACCCTGGCTCGCCCGCGACGAAGCGCTCGCACTCGAACGACGTCTCGCGGCGGAGCATGCCGCGCAAGGCAGCGCGCATGGCTCGCATGGATTGCGCAGCGTTATCGCCGATCGTCAGGTGTGGCTCGCGATTCTCGTCTACTTCTGCCATCAGTTGACGATCTACACGGTGATCTTCTTCCTGCCGGGCATCATCGGTAAGTCGGGGCATTTCTCGCCGCTGATGATCGGTCTGCTGAGCGCGACGCCGTGGGTTGCCGCTGCAATCGGCGCGGCCACGTTGCCGCGTTTGGCAAGCAGTTCGTCGCGCAGCCGCCGCATGTTGATTGGCGGACTCGTCGTCATGGCGTCAGGCATGTTGATCGCCGCATGGTCGACGCCGGTCATCGGGCTCTTGGGCGTATGCATGTCCGCGTCGATGTTCTTCGTCGTGCAGTCGATCATCTTCACGTTCCCGTCGTCGCGTCTGTCGGGCAGTGCGCTCGCGGGCGGCCTCGGCCTCGTGAACTCGTGCGGCCTGCTGGGCGGCTTCGTCGGACCGACGGTGATGGGCATCATCGAGCAGACGACCGGCCGCGCAATGAACGGCCTCGTGTGTCTGGCGGTGGCGCTGCTGATCGCCGCGGCATGCAGCGCGCGCCTGCGTCACGGCAACGAGCAACGTGCCGACGACAAGCGCCGCGTAATGTCCAACGCGTGACGTCCAACGCGTGAGGCTTCAACCCTGCGGCAACGTGCCGGGCCGGATGTACGCGAACATATGCGAGACGTACTCCGGCTTGCCGAGCGGCACGCCGTGATGGCGCAAAATCGCGTACGCGGTCACGGCATGAAAGTAGAACTGCGGTAACGCCCAGTCGCGTGCGTACTGCTCGCCGGTCATGTCGAAGACGATTCCGTTCGGCAATTCGAGCGCGATCTGCAACTCGGCGCCGGCATCGAGCGCGTCGGGTGCGAGACCCTGAAGCAACACGATGGCATCCGCAATGCGCGCCTGAGCCTGCGCAAAGGTGCCGGGCGCTTCGTTCGACTTCCATCCTTCCTGCCGCACATCGAGCAACGCTTGCGGCACCGCTTCCCCGCGCAGCCGATACAGCGGCTCCTGCGCCTGAAAGCACACGAAGCGCACCTGCGCCGCGAGCGGAAACATGTCGGGCGCGAGGCGCAGGCAGAGCAGCGCATCGGCATCGGCGCCCTGTTCCTGCTCGCGCGTGGCGGCTTTATCGAGCCATGTCGACACACTCTTGAGCGTCTGCATGAAAGCCGGAACGAGAAGACGGGTCAGTTGCATCAGGCACTCCACGGGTTGACGTTACGCGATCTTATATCGACGCAACGCCCGCCCGCATGAAATCCCGTCAGCCGCCGAACAGACCGAACACGGCGACGCCCGTCTTCGTGCCCACATAGACCTTGCCGTTCGCGATCATCGGCGAGATGAACTTGTTGCCCGCGCCGAACTGATCGCGCGTGCCCGACTGGTTGCTGTTGTACAGCTCGCTCGCGAGATTGCTGGCGTCGTAGGCATGCAGCGCGCCGACGGCGCCGTTTTCCGCCGCCCACACGATGCCGTTCGCGCTGCCGTTCGCCGAGATCACCGGCGCGACGCCCGGGAAGCTCCACGTCTGCGCGCTCTGGCTCGATGCCGTCGTGGCGAATACGGCGTTCGTGACCGGCAGCGCCTTCAGATGATCGCCCGCCGGGCCGACATACACCGTGCTGTTGTAATACGCGGGCGCACTGAACATCGGGCCGAAGATCGTCGAGAAAAGCTCCTGATAGATGTGGTCGCCGTTCGAATCGAAGTTGCCCATCGAATCGCGATTGACGATATAGAGCGCGCGCGTCTTGCCGCCGCCGACCGCGAGATGCCTCACGTTGCCGTTGATATCGACGAGATCGGGCAACACCAGCACGCCGCCCGAGCCGAGATCGAGGTCCGCATTCGATTGCTGCACCGTGTCCGAAGGTTCGAAATAATCGGCGACGTGCAGCGTGGGCGTGGGCGTGACCTTGAGGAAGCCGTTGCCGAAGTCGCCCTTGCTGGGCATGTCCTGCGCGTTGGTGGTCGGATCGAAGGTGCCGTTGCCGTCGAGGAAATAGATCGCCGTGCCGTCGGACGCGAGGCCCGCGCCGCTCATCCAGATGCCGCCCATCTCACCGTTCGGCGTCAGGTTGAGCACGCCGGTTGGCTTGAGCGTGTCCGCGCTATGGGCCATGACCCAGCCGGTGTACGGCAGCGTATCGCAGTGCGAACTCCACCCTGTATAGATGACGCCGTTCAGCAGCAACAACGACGCGCGCTCGACATACTGCCCCGGCGTGAAGGGCACGACGCCGTTCACGCTGCCCGATCCCGTGCCCGGATACGAGCCGGTGATTTCAGTGGGACCGTTGAAGAGTTCGGCGCCCGTAGTGATATCGAGCGCATGAAGGCGCTGATGATAAGCACCGCCGCTGTCTCTCGACATGCCGACCACATACATCGCGCCATGCGGCCCACGCGCGCGGTCGATGACAGGTGTCGCCGTGATGCCGATCGTCGGCGTGATCTGATTGCAGCCGTGATCGTCGCTCGGCGTTTCGCCGGCAAGCGCGGTCGAGATGCGCCAGAGCACGGCGCCGGTGTCGGCATCGAAGGCATACACGCTCGCGTTTTCCGTCACGACATAGAGCACGTTATGCGTGCCGCCTGCAACCGGCACGTTCGCGAGAAAGAGCGGCTGCGCATCGACGGCGCCATCGACGGTATAGAACCCGAGCCTGCCGAACGTCGCGGCGTTGACGTTCGCGCGCGTGAGCTTCGTTTCCGCGAGTTGCTGCGCGGTGCGGCCGATGTCGTTGTGATACGTGGTCACGTCCATCGCATTCGATGCCGATGGCGGCGTCCCCGACGATGGCGTACTCGCCCCCGATGGCGCGCTCGCACCGCTTGGCGATGACGCCGCCGATGGCGTCGACGCTGTCGCGGGACTCGATGCCGGAGCCACAGGGCTCGAAGCCGCCACTGCGGGGCTCGAAGCTGCTGTCGCGGGACTCGATGCAGCCGCCGGACTCGATGCCGATGTCGTTGGACTCGAAGCCGCCGCAGGACTCGACGGCGCGGATGAAGGACTCGCTGCGGGCGCTGCGCCTCCGGTCGTGGCGGGCGCGTCGGAGTTGGAACTGCCGCCACTGCATCCGGCGACTACAGTGGCGAAAGCGAAAGCGATCGCGGCGACCGTCAAGTGCCCTTTCATCTGCGGAACTCCGTTGTTGGATGGGGCCAGGCCTGATGCTCTCGCGAATATTGTCCGCGAACATTTCCGCAGAAATAAATGGTCGGACGATGACTAGGATATGGCGGATCCGTTGGCCTCGTTTCTGCATGCGTATGACGATTGAGCGTTCGCACATGTCGAGTGCGATGCAATGAATGTCGCGCTTACCGTGAACACGAGGCGTGTTCGGCGCGTATGCGAGGCGCGTCGTAGACTGGCGCAGCCTCGGGCTTTCCTATGAACGAGAACGCATTTTTGGGCTTCGAACATTCGCGATGTCGATGACCGTTCTCGGCATGATGGTTTCGTCGTCGCATGCCGCTCCGCTGCATCGACGACGCATACGATGGATCGTCCGATCTCCTATCGGACGGTCAATGTGGAAGCGCTCAAGTAGAGCGCTTACGTCGAAGCGAGATCAATGACGCTGAGGATGCGCGAGGAAGAAGCGCAGCATTTCCGCACTGGCGTTCGGCCCGGCGGGATCGGTAAAAGAGCCGCGCGTGCTGCCGCCGGACCACGCATGCGGTGCGCCATGCACGGTCCATAGTTCGGCGATCACGCCATCGGGCGATGTCGTTTGCCGCACGGTGTATTTGCGCGCACCGGCAAGCCCTGCGGACGGCTGATCGCGCGCGGTCATGTCCTCGCCATAGGCACGCATGAGTTCGCGGGCGTTGGAATAGTGCACGGTCGCATCGGCATCGCCATGAAACACGATGAGCGGGCAGCGGGGCTTTTCCGTCGCGCGTGCGGGCGTCGGACTCTTTCCGCCACGCATGGCGGCGAGCGCGGACGGCAGATCGTGTGCGGAACCGGCCGGCAGACCGGAATGGACGCCGGCTGCCGCGTAGAGATCGGGATAGCGCTGCGCCATGATCGCCGCCATCGCCCCACCCGCCGACAATCCCGCGATATACACGCGCTTCGTGTCCACACAATGGCTCTCGATCACCTCGCGCGTGATGCCCGCGATCAGCGACGGCTCGCCCCCGTCGCGCGCCTGATCGGTCGTCTTGAACCAGTTCCAGCATTTCGACGTATTCGCATGCTGCGGCTGAACGGGATACACGACGATGCAGTTGTGCTCTTCGGCGAGCGCGTTCATCTGCGTGCCTGCCGCGAAGTCGTCGGCGTCCTGCGTGCAACCGTGCAACATGACGATGAGCGGCAACGGCTCGCTGTCATACCCGCTCGGCACATAGAGCTTGTAATCGCGCTGGCCGGCGGCGTTCGCATAGCTGCGCGTGCTGAAATGCCCACGGTCTTCGACGTCGTGCGCGGTCTGTTCCGGTCGCGCATGGCTGAAGCGTTGGAGGACATCGGCGAGACGCGCCGAAATCGATTGCTCGGGCCGCGATGCTTCCTGCGCGGGTTCCGCCGCGGGCGAGCCGCCACGCAACGCGCGCTGAATGACATCCGTGGCGCCCGTTGCGTCGTGTTCGCGAAAGCGCGCGAACGCTTCTTTCATCGAATCCAGAAAACCATCATTGAGTTTCATTGTTCATTCCGTTTTGGTCGGACGTGAGTCCGTAAGGTCATTCCGGCGCTAGCGAATGCGATCCGCGAGGGCAGCTTTCACAGCCGCCGATGCGTGCAGCGCACCGCGCACCAGAATCGAGTCGATTGTTGCCAGGGCGAGTTCGGGCGTGACGTCGGCGGCGATGCTGGCCAATCCAAGTACCTGGATATTGAGCCGTTCGTTTGCCGCGCGCACCGCTTCGAGATCGCGCTTCGAAAAATACTGGAGGCCCAGCACCAGTTCGCGCCGCGTGACCGTCTCCTTGACGACCACCGCGTGAACCGACAACTGGTTTCGGATCGCCGTGCGGATCAGATCCGTACGGTTCGAATAAAAACCTTCTTCCACGAGCAGGTCGATCTGGCCCAGATCCACCGGGCCGATATTGATCGTGATTTTCTCCGTCTCGCCGCCTCGGGAGCGGGCGGGCTCGACTGCCGTTTCTTTTGTCATGAAATTAAGATCATCCTCTCACCATCCATATGGATGGTTATAGGCGTGTATTTGGATGATGTCAACGCCTTTGTTCGACAGCCGGCAATCCGCCGCCATACGATTGCATGGTTCGCGAAACCATCGTCTGATGGCGCGGGCGACCGCCGCGAGCGATAAAAGCATTGGCTCGCGCCTGCAGTTTGGTCCGCGAACGCCCTCGCCTTACATTTCCCTTCCGGCGCGCCTATCATGGGAAATTTCACCGCATCCGGTTCCGATCCATCGTCGGAGGACACCCTCGATGACGACGCAGCCCGAGCATGATCCTCGCGCGAGCGCGGCAGAACCCGTCATCGGCGATGCTGCGCTCGAAGAATCAGGCGTGCCCGAATATCCGCGGCATCAGCAGATGTTTCCCGTGCTCACGGCGGCCGAAGTCGATCGGCTGCGGCGCTTCGGCGAGCCCTGCCGTCACGAGAAAGGCGCGCTGCTGTATCGCGCGGGCAGTGTGTGTCCGGGCGTGTTCGTGCTGCTGGCGGGCAAAGTGCGCATTGTGAGCCGCGATGCGCTCGGGCACGAGCAGGTCATCCACACGTACACACAGCGCGGCGAATTCACCTCCGATGTCACGCAGCTTTCCAGCAAGCCGGCGGTCGTGGATGCGCATGTCATCGAAGACGTCGATGCGCTCCTGCTGCGCCCCGATGCGTTGCGCGCGGTGATGATCGGCGAGGCCGATCTCGGCGAGAAAATCATGCGCGCGCTCATTCTGCGGCGCGTGCTCGTGTTCGAACGCGGACAGGGCGTGGTGCTGGTCGGAGGATCGGGCGACGCGCGTCTGCTCGCTTTGCAGACTTTCCTGCGACGCAACGTCTTTCCGTGCGCCGTGCTCGATGCCGAACAAAATCCCGAAGCGCTCGCGGTGCTTGAGCGCCTCACGCCGCAGCCCGACGACTTTCCGCTCGCGCTCTGTCCGAACGGCACCGTGCTGCGCAATCCGGACGAAGGGCAACTCGCATCGTGCCTCGGGCTGATTCCCGATTTCGATCCCGCTTATGTGTACGACGTGGCGATCGTCGGCGCGGGTCCGGCCGGACTGGCGACTGCGGTGTATGCGGCGTCCGAGGGATTGTCGGTCGCGGCGCTCGACTGCCGCGCGCCGGGCGGACAGGCGGGCAGCAGTTCGCGAATTGAAAACTATCTCGGCTTTCCGACCGGCATCACCGGCCATGCGCTTGCGGGCCGCGCCTTCGTGCAGGCGCAGAAGTTCGGCGCGCATATCGGCATTCCGTGCGAAGCGCGAGCGTTGTACTGCAACGAGGCGCAACCGGTCATCGAGATGACGGATGGTCGACGCATCACCGCGCGCACGGTGGTGATTGCGACTGGCGCGGAGTATCGGCGACCGGACATCGACGGCCTCGCGCGCTTCGAAGGCACGGGCGTCTATTACTGGGCGACGCCGATCGAAGCGCGCCTATGCCGCAAGGAGCCGGTGCTGCTGGTGGGCGGCGGCAACTCGGCGGGACAGGCGGTGGTGTTTTTAGCGTCGCATGCCGAGCATGTTCATCTGTGCATTCGCGGCGCGAGCCTCAGGCACAGCATGTCGCATTATCTGATCGAGCGGATCGAAGGGCTGCCGAACGTCACGGTGCATGCGAACACGAACCTGACGGCGCTCGAAGGTGCGGCGCGGCTCGAACGCGTTCACTATCGCGGCGCGGATGGCGAAAGCGGCGGCGTGGCGACGCATCATCTGTTCGTGTTCATCGGCGCGCAGCCGAATGCGGGCTGGCTGCGGACATGCGGCGTCGCGCTCGATAACAAGGGCTTCGTGCTGACGGGCGCGGATCATCCGCGCGCGGACGTGCGCACGATGTCCTTGCAGACGAGCGTTGCGGGCATCTTCGCGATCGGCGATGTTCGGTCGGGGTCGATCAAGCGCGTTGCGTCTGCGGTCGGTGAAGGCGCGGCCGTGGTTGCGCAGATTCATGCGTATTTGATGGCTGAGGCTGGGTGAGTGCTCTTTCGCTATTTGCCACCAGTCTGCTCACGCACAATAAACTCGGCATACCAATCGGGCCAGTTCTCGTCATGCTGACCGGTCTGCTTTTCATGCTCGCCGTGCGCGGCCGCAGCGCGGCGCAATGCGCCCGCCAGTTCCTTCGATGATGCAAACGACGCATACGTATCCACGCGTCCGGGAAGCCGCGCGGTCACTTCCTGAAAGACCCAGCCGTTGCCGTCCGGATCGCTGAACGAAGCGAACGAACCGTAGGTGCTGCGCGCCGGATGCGGGCCGCTCACGCGTCCTTCTTCGCCGGCATGATGAAACAGCCCGCCGACATCGTGAAAGATCTCGCTCACGCGCACGCCACGCTCGACGAGATCAGCATGCGCCGCATCCAGATCGGACACGATGAGATGCAGTCCCTGCACCGAGCCCGGCTTTTCCGTGGTCACGCCACGGCCGAACAGAATCGAGCATTGCGACCCCGGCGGCGTGAAATGCACGACGCGAAACTGATCGTCTTTCGCGATATCCACATCGAGCCGCCAGCCCAGGTCTGCATAAAACCGCTTCGCGCGATCAACGTCCGAGACGGGTATGACGACAACTTCGAGCTTCATGTCCACCGTATTCGACCTCTGCCCAAGGCTCATGTCGAGCTCCTCACGATTGCGTTCGGTTGCGAATCCAGGACTGCGGCGAATGGCCGTTCTTTTCGCCGGTCTGCGTAAAACGAGCGTCACACACGCATCACGCCGCGTGGCTCAAACGCCTGTAATTTAACGCTCGAACAGGCTCGCGTCGACAAAACGATCGTATAGGTTTTCATACCTTGGACGATCACGCTTTTTACTTGACATCTAAACTATCTAAACCTAAATTATCGATTCGGGCACACAAGTCGGAGAAGCAAACATGCGCATCGTCTGTATCGGCGGCGGCCCCGCGGGCCTCTATTTCGGCTTGTTGATGAAGCGCCGCCATCCCGCGTATGACATCACCATCGTCGAGCGCAATCGTCCTTATGACACCTTCGGCTGGGGCGTCGTCTTCTCCGATCAGACGCTGGGCAACCTGCGCGCCGCCGATCCCGAAAGCGCCGGCGCCATCCTCGACGCCTTCAATCACTGGGACGATATCGAGGTCCACATCAACGGACGCACGATTCGCTCGTCGGGGCACGGCTTCTGCGGCATCGGCCGCAAACGTCTGCTGAATATCCTTCAAGCGCGTTGCGAAGAACTCGGCGTGAAGCTCGTCTTCGAAACGCAAGTCACGAACGACGATGACTACGATGCCGATCTGATCATCGCGAGCGACGGTCTCAACAGCGCGGTCCGGCAGAAATACGCGTCCACGTATCAGCCCGATATCGATCTTCGCGAATGCCGCTTCGTGTGGCTCGGCACGAACAAATGCTTCGACGCATTCACGTTTGCCTTCGAACAAACCGAATGGGGCTGGTTTCAGGCGCATGCGTATCGCTTCGACGACAACACATCGACGTTCATCGTCGAAGCGCCGGAGCGCGTGTGGCGTGCCGCGGGCTTGGGCGACATGAGCAAGGAAGAAAGCATCGCGTTTTGCGAGCGGCTTTTCGCGAAGTATTTAGATGGTCATGCGCTGATCTCGAACGCCACGCATTTGCGCGGCTCGTCTCAATGGATCCGCTTTCCGCGCGTCGTGAATCGCGAATGGGTGCATTGGAGAAGCGACGAAAACGGCAAGCGCACGCCCGTCGTCCTGATGGGCGATGCCGCGCACACCGCGCATTTCTCGATCGGCTCCGGCACGAAGCTCGCCCTCGAAGATGCGATCGAACTCGCGAACAGCATCGATACCGCATTCGCGAAACAGGACGGCGACCTCGAAGGCGCGCTCGATCACTACACGCGCGTGCGCAGCGTCGACGTGCTGCGCATTCAGAACGCGGCGCGCAACTCGACGGAATGGTTTGAACATGTGGACCGTTACGCATCGTTCGAGCCGGAGCAATTCGCGTATTCATTGCTCACGCGCTCGCAGCGAATCTCGCATGAAAACCTGCGCGAGCGTGATGCGCGTTATCTCGCATCGTTCGAAGACTGGCTCGCCGGTCGCGCGGGACTCGAACGCGCCGATAAAACGCGCTCCGTTCCGCCGATGTTCACGCCCTTCACGCTGCGTGGCGTCACGCTGAAGAACCGCGTTGTCGTCTCGCCGATGGCGCAATACTCCGCCGTCGATGGCATCGCGGGCGATTATCACCTCATGCATCTCGGCGCGCGCGCCATGGGCGGCGCCGCGCTCGTAATGACCGAGATGACCTGCGTGTCGCCGCAAGCGCGCATCACCCCGGGCTGCCCGGGCATGTATGCGCCGGAGCATCTGCATGCGTGGAAGCGCATCGTCGATTTCGTGCACGCGCAATCGGATGCGAAGATCGGCATGCAGCTCGGCCACGCGGGCGCGAAGGCTTCGACGCGCGTGAGCTGGGAAGGCATCGACCAACCGCTTGCCGATGGCAACTGGCCGCTCGTGTCCGCATCGCCGCAGCAGTATCTGCGCGACGTGAGTCAGTGGTCGCGCGAAGCATCGCATGACGATCTGCGCGAGATCGAAGCGCAATTCGTGCGCGCTACTGAAATGGCTGCGGCCGCGGGCTTCGATTGGCTGGAGTTGCATTGCGCACACGGCTATTTTCTATCGAGCTTTCTTTCGCCGCTCACGAATCGTCGCCGCGATGAATACGGCGGCTCGCTCGAAAACCGCCTGCGCTATCCGCTGCGCATCTTCAAGTCGATACGCGCGGTATGGCCGCAGGACAAGCCGATCTCAGTACGCATCTCCGCTCACGACTGGGTCGATGGCGGCACCACGCCCGACGATGCAGTGGACATCGCACGCGCATTCAAGGCGGCTGGTGCGGACATGATCGACGTGTCTTCGGGGCAGGTCAGCAAGGACGAGAAGCCCGTCTTTGGCCGCATGTTTCAGACGCCCTTCGCCGATCGCATCCGCAACGAGGCGGGCATCGCGACGATAGCCGTCGGTGCGATATCGGAAGCGGATCACGTGAACAGCATCATCGCGGCGGGACGTGCCGATCTGTGCGCGGTGGCGCGCCCGCATCTCGCGAATCCTTCGTGGACACTCACCGAAGCCGCGAAGATCGGCTACTTCGATATCGCGTGGCCGAAGCAATACGCGGCCGCGAAATCGCAACTCGAACGCAATCTGGAACGCGAGCGCGCAATGGCTACCGATAACGCGCGCCTCTCACCGCAAGAACGCGCGCAACGCGCCGAAGGAAGCATCTGATCATGACATCCCTCGCCAACAGACACGCGGTCGTGACGGGCGGCGGCAGCGGCATCGGTGCATCGTGCGCGGAAGCACTTGCACGTGCCGGCGCGCGCGTCACGTTGATGGGCCGCGACATCGAGCGCCTCGAAGCGCAGCGCGATGCAATGCGCCCTCACGGCGATGCGGCGTGCATCAGCGTGGACGTGACAAACGAAGCCGCCGTCAGCCATGCCTTCGCACAGGCGGTCGAAATGCATGGCCCCGTCGATCTGCTCGTGAATAACGCGGGACACGCGCAAGCCGCGCCCTTCACGCACACCGACGCCGCCCTGTGGCAACGCATGCTCGACGTGAACCTGACCGGCGTGTTTTTATGCACGCGCGCCGCCCTGCCCGCGATGCTCGAACGCGGCTACGGACGCATCGTCAATGTCGCGAGCACGGCGGGGCAAATCGGCTATGCCTATGTTGCCGCGTATTGCGCCGCGAAGCATGGCGTGATCGGCTTGACGCGCGCGCTCGCCGCCGAGGTTGCGACGAAGGGCGTCACGGTCAACGCAGTGTGTCCCGGCTATACCGAGACTGAGCTGCTGCGCGCATCGCTCGATCAAATCATGGCGAAGACATCCCGCAGCGAACAGGACGCGCGCGATGCACTCGTGCGCCTCAATCCGCAACGCCGCTTCGTGCAGCCGGAAGAAGTGGCGAATGCCGTGCTGTGGCTTTGCGCGCCCGGTTCCGAATCGATGAATGGTCAATCCTTATCCGTATCCGGTGGAGAAGTCACGTGACTCACGCTGCACGCAACAAGAAGACCACGCCGATGACCGAAGCGAAAGCGCCGCGCAAGGGCGTCGAGAAGCCGGCGGATAACGTCGTCGATCTGGAGATGAGCACCGGCGCCGACAGTCATATGGGCCTGCGCTTGTGGCTGCGCATGCTGACCACGACGAATCTCGTGCAAGCCGAATTGCGCAAGCGCCTGCGCACCGAGTTCGATACCACGTTGCCGCGCTTCGATCTGATGGCGCAACTCGAACGTCAGCCCGAAGGACTGAAGATGACCGAGTTGTCGCGCCGCATGATGGTCACGGGCGGCAACGTCACGGGCATCACGGATCAACTGGAAAAAGAAGGGCTGGTATCGCGTTATACCGATCCGAACGATCGCCGCTCGATCAGCGTGCGCCTCACGCCGCAAGGCCGCAGCGCGTTCGACAAGATGGCGACCGCGCATGAACAATGGGTCGTCGAAATGTTCGGCGGACTCGAACTGAACGAGAAGTCGCAGACGCATCAGCGGCTCGGCAAGCTGAAGCAGCATCTGCTGAACACGCTCAAAGATTAAAGGAGATCGTGATGACTTCATCCGCCGACGCGCTTCTGGCCGGCAACCGCCTCACGCTGACGGACTATCGCGCGAAGCATTTTCTGTGGTCCGTGACGAACGGCGTCGCGACCATCACGCTGAATCGTCCCGAGCGCAAGAATCCGCTGACGTTCGAATCCTATGCCGAGTTGCGCGATCTGTTTCGCGATCTCGTGTACGCGACCGACGTGAAGGCTGTCGTGATCCACGGCGCGGGCGACAACTTCTGCTCCGGCGGCGACGTGCACGAAATCATCGCGCCGCTCATCGATCTGCCGATGCCGGAACTGCTGCTCTTCACGCGCATGACGGGCGATCTCGTCAAGGCGATGCGTCATTGTCCGCAGCCGGTCATCGCCGCGGTGGACGGCGTATGCGCGGGCGCCGGCGCAATCCTTGCGATGGCGTCCGACATGCGTCTCGGCACGGCGCGCAGCAAGCTCGCGTTCCTGTTCGCGCGCGTCGGTCTCGCGGGCTGCGACATGGGCGCGTGCTCTATCTTGCCGCGCATCATTGGTCAGGGGCGCGCGGCGGAACTGCTCTTCACCGGCCGCGCCGCAACGGGCGATGAAGGCTTCGCATGGGGCTTCTACAACCGCCTCTGCGCGCCCGAAACCTTGCTCGACGATGCAGCCACACTCGCATCCGAACTCGTCGCGGGCCCGACCTTCGCGCATGGCATCACGAAGAAGATGCTGCATCAGGAATGGAGCATGAGCATCGACGAAGCGATCGAATCCGAAGCGCAGGCGCAGGCCATCTGCATGAGCACGCGCGATTTCGAGCGCGCGTATCGTGCGTTCGCGGCGAAAGCGCGTCCCGTTTTCGAAGGAGACTGAATTGAACGTCGATCCACATAGCGCGCTTGCGTGGCCCTTCTTCGAAGAAAGCCATCGCGAACTCGCGCGCGATGTCGATGCATGGGCCGCCGCGCATTTGCAGCATGTCGATCACGCCGATACCGATGCCACCTGCAAACGCCTCGTGCGCATGCTCGGCGATGCGGGCTGGCTCGCGCACTGCATCGGCGGCACGCGCTACGGCGCATCGCACGATACGATCGATACGCGCGCCGTCTGCCTGTTGCGCGAAACGCTCGCGAAGCACGACGGCCTCGCCGACTTCGCCTTCGCGATGCAAGGTCTCGGCTCCGGCGCGATATCGCTTGCAGGCACCGATGAACAAAAGGCGCGCTATCTGCCGCGCGTCGCGAAAGGCATTGCGTTGGCGGCGTTTGCGCTATCCGAACCGGAAGCCGGTTCCGATGTCGCCGCACTATCGCTCGACGCCCGCATCGACGGCGACGCCTACGTGTTGAACGGCGACAAGACCTGGATTTCGAACGGCGGCATCGCGGATTTCTATGTCGCGTTCGCGCGCACCGGTGAAGCGCCGGGCTCGCGCGGCATCAGCGCGTTCATCGTCGATGCGGATACGCCGGGCTTGCAGATCGCCGAGCGCATCGACGTGATCGCGCCGCATCCGCTTGCGCGCCTGCATTTCGCCGACGCTCGCGTGCCGCGCAGTCAGATGCTCGGCGCGCCCGCCGAAGGCTTCAAGATCGCGATGCGCACGCTCGACATCTTCCGCACATCGGTGGCGGCTGCATCGCTCGGCTTCGCACGGCGCGCCATGCACGAAGGGCTCGAGCGCGCCGCATCGCGCAAGATGTTCGGCCACACGCTCGGCGACTTTCAATTGACGCAAGCAAAGCTCGCGCAAATGGCGTTGACCATCGACAGCAGCGCGTTGCTCGTCTATCGCGCCGCATGGCTGCGCGATCAGGGCGAGAGCGTGACGCGCGAAGCCGCAATGGCGAAGTGGCACGCGAGCGAAGGCGCGCAGCAAGTCATCGACGCTGCCGTGCAATTGTGGGGCGGCTTAGGCGTGAAGAGCGGCACCACGGTCGAATCGCTGTATCGCGAGATTCGCGCGCTGCGCATCTACGAAGGCGCGACGGAAGTGCAACAACTGATTGTCGGGCGAGACGTGTTGAAGGCGCACGGAGAACATCAGCGATGACGCACACCTTCGACATGCCGATGCGCATTCGCTTCGCGCACTGCGACCCGGCGGGCATCGTTTATTTCCCGCAATACCTCGTGATGACGAACATGCTCGTTGAAGACTGGTTCGACGACGCGCTCGGCATCGACTATGCGCAGATGATCTCGGAGCGCCGCGTCGGGCTTCCGATCGTCAGGCTCAATTGCGAGTTCTCGCGGCCGAGCCGCATGGGTGAAACGGTGACGCTCACGCTCGCCGTCGATTCCGTGGGCCAACGTTCTGTCCGCATCGATATCGTGTGTCATTGCGACGGCGAAGTGCGCTTCCGCGCGAAGCAGGTTCTGGTAACGACATCGCTCGACGATGGCCGCTCGATCGACATTCCCGGCGACATTGCCCGCGCGCTCGAACGCTTCGCGCCGGGCACGAGCCGCACATTGCAGGAGGAATCAGGCACATGAAAAAGACGCTTCTGCCTTCGGGCTGGATCAAGCCGCGCGGCTACGCGAACGGCGTCGCGGTGCGCGGCACGCAGGTGTATATCGCGGGGCAAATCGGCTGGGACGAAGAGGCGCGCTTCGTCAGCAAGGCATTCGGTGCGCAGGCGGTGCAGGCGTTGCGCAATGTCGTCGCGGTGCTGCGCGAGGCGGGCGGCAAGCCCGAGCATCTCGTGCGCATGACGTGGTATGTGACCGACAAGCGCGCCTATCTCGCGGCGGCGAAGGAAATCGGCGCGGCGTTTCGCGAGCTGATCGGCGACTACGACATCGCGATGAGCGCGGTGCAAGTGGTCGCGTTGATCGAAGACGATGCACTGGTGGAAATCGAAGCGACGGCAGTCATCCCCGACTAAGCGGAGAGCACGATGGAACGGTCAGCACACGTCGATACATTCGCGCGCGATCACTTGCCGCCGCAGGACCAGTGGCCGGTGCTGCTGCTCGACAACGCGGATGTCGCCTACCCTGCACGCATCAATTGCGCGACGGAACTGCTGGATCGCGCGATCGAAAGCGGCCACGGCGACAATCCGGCCATCTGGTCCGACGTGAACGGTGCGCCGCATGCAACGAGCTATCGCGAACTGCGCGCGCTCGTGAATCGCAGCGCGCATGTGCTCGTCGATGACATGGGCTTGCGGCCGGGCAATCGCGTGCTGTTGCGCGGACCGAATACCTTGCAGATGGCCGTTGCATTTCTCGCGGCGTTGAAGGCGGGGCTCGTCGTCGTGCCGACCATGCCACTGCTGCGCGCGAAGGAGTTGAAGCAGATCATCGACAAGGCGCATATTTCCGCCGCACTATGCGACGTTCGCCTGACCGATGAACTCGCACGGTGCAGCGCCCACGGCGACGAATTCCATTGCAACACGCTCGCGCAAGTCCTCACGTTTCACGACGATGCGCCCGGCTCGCTCGAATCGCGCGCGGCATCGAAGCCCGACAGCTTCGATGCATGCGACACCGCCGCCGACGATGTCTGCCTTATCGCGTTCACGAGCGGCACGACAGGCGCGCCAAAGGGCTGCATGCATTTTCATCGCGATGTGCTCGCGATGTGCGACCTCTTCCCGCGCCATATCCTCAAGCCCGCATCGAACGATGTTTTCTGCGGCACGCCACCGCTTGCGTTCACGTTCGGCCTGGGCGGCTTGCTGTGCTTTCCTTTACGCGCGGGCGCATCGACGGTGCTGCTCGAAAAGCTCACGCCCGAAACGTTGCTGCAAACGGTCGAACGTTTTCGCGCCACGATCATGTTCACGGCGCCGACGTTCTATCGGCAGATGGCGCCGCTCATCGAACGGTTCGATATTTCGAGCCTTGCAAAAACCGTCTCCGCCGGCGAAGCCCTGCCCGATTCCACGCGCGCATTGTGGCGCGAAGCGAGCGGCATCGAAATGATCGACGGCATCGGCGGCACGGAGATGATCCATATCTTCGTATCGTCCGCCGCTGCCGATGTGCGCGAGCATGCGATCGGACGCGCGGTGCCGGGTTATATCGTGCAAGCCGTCGACGACGCGATGCAGCCAGTGCCGCCCGGCACCCTCGGCAAGCTCGCCGTGCGCGGGCCGACAGGCTGCCGCTATCTCGCCGATGACCGTCAACAGAAGTTCGTGCGCGACGGCTGGAACCTGCCCGGCGATTCCGTCGTCATCGACGCAGACGGCTACGTGTTCTATCAGGCACGCGCCGACGACATGATCGTGTCCGCGGGCTACAACATCTCGGGGCCGGAAGTGGAAAGCGTGCTGATGCAGCACGAAGCGGTCGCCGAATGCGGCGTGATCGGCGTGCCCGATGAAACGCGCGGTCAGGTAGTGCGTGCGTTCGTCGTGCTCAATCCCGGCTTCAAGGGCAACGATACGCTCGTGGCCGAGTTGCAGGCGTTCGTCAAGCGCACTGTCGCGCCGTATAAATATCCGCGCATCGTGACGTTCCTCGATGCACTGCCGCGCACCGAAACGGGCAAGCTCAAACGCTTTGCACTGCGCGCGATGTAACGCGCGCGCAAGAGAAAAGCAGAAATCGTCGGTTCGTTCAAAAACGTTTGCTTGGTAGAGTATGGATTACGCCCGCCGCGAGGCGGCTCGTCCACTCTTCCGAGCAAACAAGAAAAATGCTTCTGACGCGACGTTTCCTTGCTGTTTCCTTTTCTGCGGCGCTTGCAATGAGTTCGCAAGGCGCATCGGCCGCGAGCAAAACGCTCGTGTTCTGCTCCGAGGGCAGCCCGGCCGGCTTCGACTCCGCGCAATACACGACCAGCACGGACTTCGATGCGGGTGCGCACTCCGTCTATGACACGCTGGTCGAGTTCAAGCGCGGCACGCTCGATCTCACGCCCGGACTCGCGGAAAAGTGGGACGAATCTCCGGACGCGAAGACCTTCACGTTTCATCTCCGGCGCGGCGTGAAGTTTCAATCGACAGCGTGGTTCAAGCCCACGCGCGACTTCAACGCGGACGATGTCGTCTTTACGTTCAAGCGCATGATCGATCCGAACGAGCCGTTTCAGAAGGCGCATCCGGTCAGCTTTCCGTATCTGACCGATCTCGGCTACGACAAGAACATCGCATCGGTCGACAAGCTCGACGACTACACCGTGCGCTTCACGCTCAAGACGCCGGATGTCGTGTTCGTGCGCAACGTCGCGATGGAATTCGCATCGATCGTGTCGGCAGAGTATGCCGCGCAATTGCTCAAGCAAGGCAAACCGGAAGATATCAATCAGAAGCCTGTCGGCACAGGCGCATTCGTGTTCCGCGATTATCAGAAAGATTCGACCATCCGTTACGACGCGAATCCGACCTACTGGAACAGGAAAGATGTCCACATCGACAAGCTCGTGTTCTCGATCACGCCCGACGCCGCCGTGCGTCAGCAGAAGCTGTCGAGCGGCGAATGCCAGTTGACGTCGTTCCCGCGCCCCGCCGATATCGCCGCGTCGAAACAGGATCCGAAGCTCACGGTGTTATCGGGTGTCGGCTTCAACGTTGCTTATGTGGGCTACAACACGACGCACAAGCCGCTCGACAATGTGAACGTGCGCCGCGCGCTCGACATGGCGATCGACAAGCAGGCGATCATCAAGACCGTCTACGAAGGCGCGGCCACCATCGCGACGAACCCGATACCGCCTTCGCAATGGTCGTATAACAAGGCGCTGAAAGACGCGCCGCACGATCCCGCGAAGGCGCGCGAACTACTGAAGCAAGCGGGCTTTCCGAACGGCTTCACGATCACGCTGTGGGCCATGCCTGTGCAGCGCGGCTATAACCCGAACGCGCGGCTGATGGCGCAGTTGATTCAATCGGACTGGGCGAAGATCGGCGTCAAGGCGAATATCGTCACTTACGAATGGGCCGAGTACAACAAGCGTGCAAAGACCAACGGCGAGCACGATGCCATTCTTTACGGCTGGCTCGGCGACAACGGCGACCCGGACAACTGGCTCGGCACCACGCTCGGCTGCGACGCCGTGCACGGCAGCAACATGGCGAAGTGGTGCAACAAGCAGTTCGACGATCTGCTTGCGAAGGCGCGCCTCGTCACCGATCAGAACGCGCGCACGAAGCTCTATGAAGAAGCGCAAGTGGTGTTCAAGGATCAGGTGCCGTACACGCCGCTCGCGCATGCCAACATCTTCCAGCCCATTTCGAAGCGCGTGCACGGCTATCTGATCAGCCCGCTCGGCGGGCATCGCTTCGACGGCATCACGCTCGATTGATCGCGACATCCACGTGCGGATTCGCCTCGCGGCGAATCGCGCGGTCGAGCAGCGGCACCAGCAGAAGACCCAGCACGGACGCCGCGAGAATCACCATGAAGCCCGAGTCGCTGCGGCCCGTGGCGGTCTCGGTCATGCCGAACAGATACGGGCCGACGAAGCCGCCGATCAGCCCGATCGTATTGATGAACGCGAGACCGGCGGCCGCCTGAATGCCGTGCAAACGCTTCATCGCGATTGCCCAGTAGGAAGGCAGAACGCCGCCGCCGAAGAACGCGGTCACCACGAGCAGCGCCATGCGCGCGGCAGGGCTCGCCGCCGCGATAAAGGCGCACGCACCCGCGACGAGACCCGCCGTCAGCACGCCAAGGTAGACGCAGTCGTTGCCGTAGCGCCGATGAATGCGCGGCAGAATCAGCACGCCGAGCAGGAAGCCCAGCCCGACGCTGCTCGACAACAAGCCGACGAGGAACGGCGTATTGACATGCATCTGATGGATCATCGCGGGCGTGAAGAAGTACAGGCCGACGAACGCCACCTGATTCAGGAAGTAGATCAGACCGATCAGCACCGTCGTGGGCCGCTTGAGCGCCGCGATCCAGTCGGCGGACGTGAGTTCGGGATGACCCTTCGCATCGATGACAGCGCGCGCTTCGAGCACGGCGACCTCTGCGGGCGAGAGCCATTTCGCGTTGCGCGGGCGCTCCGGCAGCTTGAACCACAGCAGCACGCCGACGAGCACGCTGGGAATGCCTTCGATCATGAACATCCATTGCCAGCCGTGCAGGCCGCCGATGCCGCCGAGTTGCATCAGCGCGCCGCCCAGCGGATTGCCGAGCATGAGTGCGAGCGCAGGCGCGGTATAAATCCAGCCGACTGCAACAGGCCGGTCATGCGGCGCGAACCACAACGTCACCATGTACATGAGCGCCGGAAACAGTCCCGCTTCCGCAATGCCGAGCAACACGCGCAGCACATAGAACGACCATTCGCCGGTGACGAACATCATCGCGGTGGAGAGAATGCCCCACGTCACGGCAATGCGAGCGATCCAGCGGCGCGGCCCGATACGATGCGCCGCGAGATTGCTCGGCACTTCGAGCAGTGCATAGCCGATAAAGAAGATGCCCGAGCCGAGGCCATAAGCCGCTGCGCTGATGCCGACATCCGCCGCGAGTTGCACCTTCGCAAGCGCCACATTGGTGCGATCGAGGAACGACATGAAGTAGATCGCGCACATGAGCGGAATCAGCCGGATCATCGCGCGGCGCGTCGCCAGGCGATGGACTTCGTCGCTGCTTTCGTTGAGTGAAGCGGTGTTCATCGTGTCTCCATATATTCGTTATGTGTAAGCGCGGCGTCAGTGCATCAGGGCGTGACTGTGTCCGCGCCTTTTAGCCCGAGCATCTTGCGTGCATCAGCGGGCGTGGCGATCTCGAACGAAAGCTCCTCCAGAATGCGTCGAATCTTGCGCACCTGCTGCGCATTCGATTCGGCCTTGACGCCCTTCGCGATATACACGCTGTCTTCCAGTCCCACGCGCACGTTGCCGCCCATGATCGCGCTCATCGTGACGAGCGACATCTGATGGCGTCCCGCGCCGAGTACGGAAAAGTGATAGTTCTCGCGCCCGAACAGACGGTCGGCGGTCGAGCGCATCACGGTCATGTTCTCGGGATCGGCGCCCATGCCGCCCAGAATCCCGAATACGGACTGGATGAAGAACGGCGGCTTGATCAGACCTTCGTCGACGAAATGCGCGAGATTGTAAAGATGGCCCAGGTCATAGCATTCGAACTCGAAGCGTGTGCCGTGACCGCCGAGTTCGAGCAGAATGCGCTTGATGTCCTTGAAGGTGTTGCGGAAGATCATGTCTTCCATGCCTTCGACGTAGTCCTTCTCCCAGCCGTATCGCCACGATGAAATCTTCGCGGCGAGCGGATGAATCGAGAAGTTCATCGAGCCCATGTTGAGCGAGCACATCTCCGGTCGCGCGAGCAGCGGATACGCAAGACGCTCCTCCAGCGTCATGCGCGTGCTGCCGCCCGTCGTGATGTTGATGACGGCATCGGTTGCCTCGGCGATCGCGGGCACGAAGCGCCTGAAGATGTCGGGGCTGGGCGTCGGGCGTCCGTCTTCGGGATCGCGCGCATGCAGATGGATGATCGCCGCGCCGGCCTCGGCGGCTTCGATCGCCTGATCGCGAATGTCGGCGGGCGTGAGCGGCAAATGCTCCGACATCGACGGAACATGCGTGGCGCCCGTCACGGCGCAGGAAATGATGACCTTGCGGCTTGTGTCTTTCATATGATTGTCTCGCGGGCGTTTGTCTCCGCGTTTGTCTCCTTGTGACACGAATCTTAGTGAGGTAGCATCACGCCGGAAAGGTCATTTTCGGACACACGTGTGTCCCGCGCGGACACGGCGAACGCTATCCATGGCATCGACACGGCCACCGCTGAATGAGCGCATGTATGCGCCCTACAAAATCGCCGCGCTCGTCGAAGTGCTGGCGGAACAGGGCATTGCGCCCGAGGACAGCCTGCGCGGCTCGGGCGTCGGCAGCGATGAAATCTACGATGCAACAGTGATGACTTCGGTCGGCCAGTACGCGACCGTTTGCAGAAATGCGGTCGCGCTGCGCTGCGCGCCGGATACGCCGTTCAGGGTTGGACAGCGCCTGCATCTTTCGGCGTACGGCATGTACGGCTACGCGCTCATGTCGTGCCTCTCGCTGCGCGAGTACTTCAAACTCGGCGTGAAATATCATGGGCTCGCCACGCCCACCGTCACGATCGAATGGACCGAGTATCCAGACCGCATGGTGTGGACCTTCCCTGACGCGTTCAAGTCGAGTCCTTCGCGCGAGTTGCGCGAGTTCATCATCGAGCAGCAATACACGCAGCACGTCACGCATCTTCAGGATGTGGCGGGCGGCGTGTGTCCGCCGGTGAAGGCGTGCTTCTCGTATCCCGCGCCCGCGCATGCCGATGTCTATCCCGAGTATCTCGGCTGTCCCTGCTTTTTCGATGCGGAGCAATGCGAGCTCGTCTACGACAGCGCGATCCTCGATCGCAAGCCGCAGCTCGCGCACAAGCTCACGGCCGCGTTATTGCAGGAAACTTGCGACCGGTTGATCGGGCAGGCGAAGACATCGAGCGGCGTATCGGGTGAGGTGTATCAGATCCTGATGAGCACGCCCGGCGTGTTTCCGGGCATGGATGCAATCGCCGAAGCCATGCACCTGACGACACGCACGCTGAGACGGCGACTCGAAGCGGAAGGCACATCGTTTCTGGCTATCGTCGATGACGTGCGCCGCTCTCTCGCGCTCGAATATCTTCGAACGACGAAGATGAGCACCGACGATATCGCGATGCTCCTCGGCTTCAGCGATGCCGCGAATTTTCGCCGCGCGCTCAAACGCTGGACCGGCAAAGGCCCGGGCGAATTGCGCGGTTGAATCCGAACTGCGCTGCAATCGTCGATCAACCGCCGCGATACCACGCGTCGATGCTATCGCGTTGCTCGCGCTTTCCCGCTTGCGTTTTATACGCATCGCTGCCGCCGACGGCATTCGTGTTGGCATCGATCTTATCCGTTGTGCTCATCGCATGCGTGGCCCGCGCGCTGTGCGAGACCGGTGCGACCTTGCCCTCGCAATGCATCTTCGCCATGCTGCAATCGTCGGCCACAGCGGGAACGGCGGACCATGCCGCGTTGGCGGCCAGAAGAATGGCGGTGAGTTTGGCTTTCATGGCGACTCCATAGACTTGTCGTAAAACGCAATGCGTTCGCGCCGACAAGTGCATGGCCTGTGCCAATGTCGATAGACACATCGTTCTATCGGGCTGCATGGCTTGAAAACAAAGGGATGCGGCCGCGTTCGCGCATGCGTGCGAACGCGCGTGTCACACGACGACTGTCGGGGCGCGGCCAACGCAAGCGCATGGACTTGTTCGTCGAAACCCGACATCGCTCAAATCCGATGTGTCGTTTTCCGCCGGTTTCCGGACGCGTGAGAAGTCACACGTGCTCGACGATCCGCACGCTCCACAGAACCATCATGCCGAGAGCCGTTTGCGCTTCATCGGCAAGCAAAGCCATTCAGAGTGAGACAAGTGAGCCCTCGCATGAATGCGCCTTCATTCATGCCGTGAGCGCATTTCTCAATGCTTCGAGGAATCGGACGTAAGCGGTCGCGCCCGGGTCCGCGTGCCCGATGCTGCGTTCCTGCACCCACGCCGCACGGCCCTTTTTCGACTGCATCGATGCGGTTGCGCTGACCTGCTCGGTGGCTTTTGCGATCATCGCGTCGAGCGCTTCCGTCGAACTGCCTTGCGATGCGCCCAGCACGTCGAGACTCGGCACCAGCGCATCGAGCACGGTCTTGTCGCCGACCTGACTCTTGCCTCGCTCGATGATGCGCGCCGCCACCGCCTGCCCGATTGCGAGCGCCTCGTCGCGCCCGATCGCATCCTTGCCGGTCACGGTCTTCGCGGCCGCGAGCAAGCCGCCGCCGACGAGCGCCGCGAACGTCGAGGGATTGGCCGTCGAAAACGCCTTGGCCGCCGCGAGCAATACTTCGTTCAATGACGCCTCATCGGGCAACGCGGCCAATGCCTTCACGACAGCCGCCGATCCCGCCTGCACCGTGATGCCGAGATCGCCGTCGCCGAGCGCGGCATCGAGATCGCGCAGTTCATCGGCGTGGGCGGGAAGCGCGCTCAACGCGCGCGTGAGAATGTCCCGCAGTTCCTTGCTCGTCACGCTCATCGCACGCTCCTCTCAAGACACGGTGCCGTCGCGAAAGAACGGCGAACGCGCGGGCGCTTCGAGCAGCGCTTCGAGTTCGTCGTCGAGCAACATCACCGTGATCGATGCGCCCGCCATTTCAAGACTCGTCACGTACTCGCCGACATACGAACGCGCGACCTTGAGCCCTTCGTCGGCGATGAGTTTCGCCGAGCGGCTATACAGCAGATACAACTCTTCCAGCGGCGTGGCGCCGAGTCCATTCACGAGCAACGCGACGCGCGAACCTTTAGCCGCAGCGAGATCGCCGACGATCTGCTTCGTCAAACGTTCGGCGATGGCATCGGCGGATTCGAGCTTACCGCGATGCGTGCCCGGCTCGCCGTGAATGCCGATGCCGATTTCCATTTCGCCCTCGGGCAGCGTGAAGGTCGGCTTGCCTGCGGCGGGCAGGATCGTCGGCGAGAGGCCCACGCCCATCGTGCGGCAATTTGCGTTTGCTTTGGCACAGATGCGCGTGACGTCATCGAGCGAATCGCCGCGTTCGGCCGCCGCGCCCGCGCATTTGAACGCGAACAGCATGCCTGCCACGCCGCGCCGGTCGTCCGCGCGTTCTTTCGGCGCGGAGGCAACGTCGTCGGTGAGCACGACCGTTTTGACGTCGATGCCTTCGGCTTCGGCCAAGTCCGCAGCAAGGTCGAAGTTGAGCACGTCGCCGCCATAGTTGCCGTAGACATAGAGCACGCCCGCGCCGCCGTTCACGGCTTTCGTCGCTTCGAAAATTTGCTCCGACGACGGCGACGAGAACACGTTGCCCACCGCCACACCGCCGCACAAGCCCTCGCCGACATAACCGAGAAAGCCCGGCAGATGGCCCGAGCCGCCGCCCGTCACGATGCCCACGCGCCCCTGCTTCGGGGCATCGGCGCGTACGAGCGCGCGGCGGTCTTCGGTCGCGGCCTTGATCCATTGCGGATGCGCGAGCAACAGCGCTTCGATGATCTCGTCGACGAACTGATCGGGATGGTTGATGATCTTCTTCATGTCCGAAGTGACTCCTTGTTGATCCGTATCGGCTTCATTGCGCTTCCATGGAAAGGCGAGTCAAACTTTTCGCCGCTGACTCAACGCATCGAGCAAAACGGCAGCGAAAATCACGCCGCCTTGAATGAACTGCGTCCAGAAGGGATTCACGCCGAGCAGCGACAGTCCGACATTGATCACGCCGATCAACACCACGCCGATGAAGGTCCCGACGATCGACCCGCGTCCGCCCGCGAGCGACGTCCCGCCGATCACGATAGCCGCGATCACCTGCAACTCGAGGCCATTGGCCGCCGAAGGCAACGCGGAATTCAGACGCCCCGCGAGCACGATGCCCGCAATCGCAGCCGTCACGCCCGCCAGCATGTAAGTGAAGAACACGACGCGACGCACCGGAATGCCCGCGAGCCGCGCCGCTTCCTGATTGCCGCCGACGGCAAACACCTGATGCCCGAACGTCGTCTTGCGCAACAACACATGTCCGATGACGAAGACGACCAGCATCACGATCATCGGCATGGGCAAGCCCGCAACGGTCTTCGCGCCGAACACCGTGAACGCATTCGGAAAATCGAACTTGGTGCGGCCATCGGAAATGGCGAGCGTGAGGCCGCGCGCCATGGCCATCGCGGCAAGCGTGACGATGAACGGCACGAGGCGCAGCCACGAAACGGCGAGCCCGTTGAGCGCACCCGCGAGCGCGCCCACCGCGAGCGCAACGCCAAGGCCCGTCATGCCCAGTCCCACCGCGCCCGGACTCGATCCCGCCATGACCGTCGCCGCGACCATGCCGCTCAGTGCGACGAGCGAACCCACCGACAAGTCGATGCCCGACGTGATGATCACGAACGTGCCGCCTACCGCCGCGATGCCCACCACCGACACCTGCACCATGATGTTCGTCAGCGTGCTGGTAGTGAGAAACTCGGGCGATGCGATCGACAACGCAATACATATGATGACGAGCGCCGCAAACAACGGTCCGATCCCGCTCCTCAACTGACGGATCACACGGCGCGATAATGCTTCGTTATCCGAACGATCGGCTGCTGTGGAGGTCATGCGCCTGCTCCTGTCGTTGCCCACTGAATGACGGTTTCCGAATCCGCCTTGTCGCGCGCGATCTCGGTCACGATGCTGCCGCGATACATCACCAGCACGCGATCCGACATGCCGAGCAACTCCGGCAGTTCCGAACTCACCATGACGACCGCCGCACCGGCGCGCGCCATCGTCACCATGTGCGCGTAGATCTCGGACTTCGCGCCCACGTCGATGCCGCGTGTCGGTTCGTCGAGCATGATGACGGTGGGGCTCGTCGCCGTCGCGCGGCCGAGGATCACCTTCTGCTGATTGCCGCCCGAGAGCGTGCCCGTGATCTGCAATACCGACGACGCACGCACGCCGAAACGCGCGCTCGCCTCCTGCGCGAGCTTGCGCTTCTTCGCGCGGCTGACGAAGCCGCCGCTCGCCAACGCCTTGAGACTCGACAGGGCGATGTTCTCTTCGATGTTCGCTTCCAGCACGAGTCCTTCGAGCTTGCGATCCTCCGACGTATAGACAAGCCCATGACGCACGCCTTCGGTCGGCGAATGATTGGTGATCTTTCTGCCTCTCACGAGAATTTCGCCGCCGCTGACGGGCAACGCGCCGAAGATCGTCTTGAGCAACTCGGTGCGCCCCGCGCCCGCAATGCCTGCAATGCCGACGATCTCGCCCGCGCGCACGGAAAAGCTCGCGTTGCGCAACAGCGGCGCGCTCGCGAGATTGCGCACTTCGAGCACGACCGGACCGTACTCGCGCGGCTCCCACGGATAGAACGATTCGAGATTGCGCGCGACCATCGCCTGCACGAGATCGGCTTCGGACCATTGCGCCATCGGACGCGCGCCGACCGTCGCGCCATCGCGCATCACAACGGCGGAGTCGGCGAGTTCGAACACTTCTTCCAGATGATGCGAGATGAAAATGATGCCCATGCCTTCCGCGCGCAGCCGCCGCACCACTGCATAGAGGTTCGCGATGTCATGGCTTTGCAGCGCGGCGGTCGGCTCGTCCATCACGAGAATGCGCGCATCGCGTGCGATTCCCTTTGCCACTTCGACGAGTTGCCGCTTGTTCAACGGCAGATCGCCGAGACGCATCCACGGCGGCACGTTGTCGAGCCCGACGCGTGCGAGTGCTTCGCGCGCCATCGCGTTCGCTTCGCGCATCATCACGAAACCGTTACGCGAAGGCATGCGGCCGAGGAACAGATTCTCCGCAACCGTCATGTCGTTGATCAGCGACAACTCCTGATAGATGACGGCCACGCCCGCATCGATCGCCGCGTTGGTGCCGCGCGCGAGCGGCATGCCGTCGATCTCGATCGAGCCTTCGTCGGGTTCGTACGCGCCCGACAGCACCTTCACGAGCGACGACTTCCCCGCGCCGTTCTCGCCGACGATCGCCATCACATGGCCCGCGTGCAGTTCGAGGCTCACGCCGCGCAGCGCCTTCACACCGGGAAAGCTCTTCACAATGCCCTGCATGCGCAACAACGGCGCCTTTGCATGCGCGGGCGCGTGTGCTTGCGCTTCGGTTTCCACTGTCATGTCGTGCATTCCGCGTACGGGCCGCGTGCGTGTAACAGCACGCGGCCGCCGGTTGCGATTACTGCTTCACTTCCTCGGACCAGAGGCCGTACTTCTTCACTTCGTCCGAATCGATGTTCGACTTGTCGATGAGCATGGTCGGCCACGCGTAGTTCGCGGGCACGTCCTTCTTCGCGTTGTAGTCCGCAATGAACTGCAGCGACTTGGCCGCCATCTGGATCGGGTTCTGCGAGATCGTCGCGTCCTGCTTGCCCGCGCGAATCGCGGAGAGCGCCTGCGCGGTGCCGTCCGCGCCGATCACGAGAATATGCTCCTTGTCGCCGAGCGGCTTGTAACGGCCCGCATTGTCGATGGCCTTTTCCGCGCCCACGGTGTTGTCGTCGTTCGCGCCGAAGACTGCATCGATCTGCGGAAATTTCTGCAGGATATTGGTCATCGCGTTGAGCGACTTCTCCTGATCGAATGCGCCTTCCTGACGCGCGACCACCTTGATGTCCGGATACTTCGCGATCTCTTCGCTGAAGCCCTTCTCGCGATCCGTCGCCGCCGTGGTTCCGACAAGGCCGATCAGATCGACCACGTTGCCCTTCTCGCTACCGTAGCGCTTCTTCAATTGCTCGGCGATCCATCGTGCGCCCGTCTGCCCGAGCGCGACGTTATCCGACGCAACGAACGACGTGACCTTGCCGCCATCCGAGCCGCGATCGAGCGTGAACACGGGGATGTTCATCGAGTTCGCTTTCTCGACGGCGGGAATGATCGCTTTCGAATCGATCGGATTGAGCACGAGCGCGGTCACGCCCTGGCTCAACAGATTGATCGCGTCGTTGACCTGTTGCTGCGCGTCGCCGTTGGCGTTGGTCTGCACGAGGTCGAAGTTCTGTTCCTTCGCGCCGCGCTCCACGCCCGCCTTCAGCCCGACGAAGAACGCGTTGTTGAGCGTCGCGATCGAGAAGCCGATCTTCGGCTTTCCGCCCGATGCGCTCGTCGCGGGCGCGCTCGCCGGCGCGCTGGCGGGTGCGCTCGCACTCGCGGCGGTGCTGCTCGCCGTCGACGACGAGTTGTCGCTCTTCGAGCATCCGCTCAACGCGGCGGCCGTGCATAGCAATACGGCGCTCGTGGACTTACCGAACGTTCCCCAGCTGTCGAATCGTGTCGAACTCCAGGCCATGGCTGTCTCCGTTGTACGAGTTGTTCAATGCGGTTTGATTGCAGCTTCAATGCGATAAGTTTCGCTAGCGTGACGCGCGCTTCAGCGATGCTCCTTGTTGCGCCTGCCGTAAGTCTTGAACTTCTCCAGCACTTCATCCATCTGTTCGTCGGAAAGCAACGGCGGTGCGCCGATCTGCAACGCCAGCAGATATTGCTTCGCGAGCACTTCCACTTCATGGGCGAGCCATACGGCGCGCGCGAGATCGGTGCCCAGCGCGATCACGCCATGATGCGCGAGCAGACACGCGTGCCGCTCGTCGAGCGCGGCGAGCGCGTGATCCGACAACTGCTGGCTGCCGAACACGGCATAAGGCGCGCAGCGTATCGACTTGCCGCCCGCCGCCGCGACCATGTAATGCAGCGCGGGAATCTCGCGGCCATGAATGGCGAGCGCGGTGGCCGCAATCGAATGCGTATGCACGACCGCGTGAACATCGGCGCGTGCGCGCAGAATGTCGCGATGAATGCGCCATTCGGATGACGGGCGCTCGACGCCCAGTATCGCGGCATCGTCGGCGATATCGAGCGGCAGCCGCACGATCTGCATCTCGTCGAGTTCGCGCGCGGGCACGCCGCTCGGCGTGATCAGAAAGCACTCGCCGTGACGCGCGCTCACGTTTCCCGACGTGCCCTGATTGATGCCGAGCCGCTCCATCTCGAGCGCCGTGCCGACGATCGCGCGGCGCAACGCGTCTTCATCGGTCGCGTTCATGCGGCGCTTCCCTCGGTGGCGAAGAGACTTCGCAGCGAGCGCTCGAACGGCGCCCGCACGATGCCAAGCTCCGTGATGAAGCCCGTGACGAGCGCGTGCGGCGTGACGTCGAATGCGGGATTGCGCGCTTTCATGCCGTCGGGCGCGATGCGCTGCCCGGCAAGATGCGTGACTTCTTCGGCATCGCGTTCTTCTATTTCGATGCGCGCGCCGGCGGGCGTTTCGAGATCGAGCGTCGACGATGGGCACGCGACATAGAACGGTATGCCGTAATGATTCGCGGCGATGGCAAGGCCGAGCGTGCCGATCTTGTTGGCGAAATCGCCATTCGCCGCGACGCGATCCGTCCCGACGATCACGAGATCAATCAGCCCTTGCGACATGATCGACGCGGCGGCGCTGTCCATGATGAGCGTGACATCGACGCCCGCCTGCTGGAGTTCGAACGCCGTAAGACGCGCGCCTTGCAGCAGCGGACGCGTTTCGTCCGCATAGACCCTGAACGCCACGCCCGCACGATGCGCCGCGTAGATCGGCGCGGTCGCGGTGCCCAGTCCAGTAGTGGCGAGCGCGCCCGCGTTGCAATGCGTGAGCACGCCGCAATCCTGCGCGATAAGCGGCATGCCATGTTCGCCGATGCCTTCGCACAGCGCGCGATCTTCCGCGTGGATGCGCATCGCTTCATCGACGAGCGCTTCGTAGAGTGTCGCGGCATCTTTCGCATCGGTAGCACGCGCGTGACGCAGCATGCGCCGCAAGCCCCAGCTCAGATTGACCGCCGTGGGCCGCGCCGTTTCGAGCCAGTTCGCATGACGTTCGAGTTCGGCGCGAAACTGCGCGATGGGCAACGCAGTCGAATCGCGCATTGCGATGCACAGTCCGTATGCAGCCGCCACGCCTATCGCGGGCGCGCCACGCACGCGCAACTCGCGAATGGCACGCCAGACCGCGGCCACATCGGCGACGTTCTCCACCACCATTTCATGCGGCAGGCGCGTCTGGTCGAGCAGCAACAGATCGCCGGCGCGCCATTCGATGGTCGGCGCAAGCGTGGTGAACAAGGGCTGCGAAACCATGGATTCTCCTTGTGCAAAAGAAGCCGACGCCATTACGAGTTCGCGGGATCGCGGGCCATCTCGCGCGCGAGCATCGCGACCTGTTCGATATCGCCGAGCGTCGCGCGCTGCACGAGCAACGCTTCCGCGCAACGCAGGCAACGCACTTCGATGCGCGCGCGTGTGTGGGCATCTGTAATGCGCGTGATCTCCGCGACCTTCGCCATGCCGACGATGCGCCGGATCATCTTGCATCCCGCGAAGCCGAGCGTATCGGCGAGCAAACGACGCATGAAATGCGCGCGAAACGCGGCGACCGCATGCGTCTCCGCCTGCGCGCCGATGAAGCGTCTCTTGCTGCGGCTTTCGTGATCGCGCCAGAGCGCGAGAAACTGCGCGCTAAAGCCGGTCCAGATACGCATCATCTGTTCGAGCAGCCATTCCTGATATTCCTGACAGGCGGCGGGATCACGTCCATCGATGCGTCCGTGCCAGTCGCGCGAGAAATACGCGAGCAGCAGGTTCGCGATCACCGCGCCGATATCGAAGCCCATCGGTCCATAGAACGCGAACTCGGGATCGATCACGAAGGTCTCGTCTTCGTTGACCATGATCGAGCCGGTATGCAGATCGCCGTGCAGCAAGGTCTCCGCGTGATTCATGAAAGCCCACTTCATGTCGGCCGCCGCAATGCGCAGCGGCTCGTGCGTCCTCAACCGCTCGATTGCGGTCTTCGGCAACGCAGGGCTATACACGTTCGACGGATGATCTTCGAACGGAAACGTGAACACGAGGTCTTCGGTGATCTTGCACAGTTCCGCATTGACCGCCGTGCTCGCGGCCTGCTTCTTGATGTCGGGCGCGAGAAAGAGATCAGAGCCGTAGAACAGCGTATGCGCGAGATAGGTCGACAGATGATCGGCGAGGCGTGGATACGTCGCGCCATCCATCAGGCCTTGCCGCAGGATGCGATGCGACGCGAGCCGCTGCATCACCATGAGAAAACGCTTGCTGTCCGCGTGATAGACCTTCGGCACGTGCTGCGGACACAGCGCGCCGAAACGCCGCAACGCCGCGACCTCGTGCTCCATGCGCTGACACGAAAGCGGCCACGTCTTGCCGACGAGCCGCAGAAACGGCGGCGCCTGCTTGACGACGACACTGCGCTCCGGCGTCTTCGCATTGGTCACGAAGTACACGTAGTTCAGATTGCCGTCGCCCACTTCGGCGACTTCGAGATCGTCGGGGTCGCCGAGCAACGCACGCACGTCGGGAACGCCGCCGAGATAGGCGGCCAGTTCCTGCGCGGTAAAAGCTTCAAACTCCATCGGTGTCTCCTCCGATGTTGTTCCGGCGCGAACGTCCTCGTTAGCGACGCTTGCGCACGAGATCGAACTTGAAGATGCTCGTGTTGTAGTAGTCGTTGCTATAGCAAAGCGGCTCGCCGCTCTGATCGAAATCCACTTCGTCCAGCAGCAGAAACAGGCCGAAGCCGTCGCCCAGTTCCGGCAGATCGCGCGGCGTGAGTATGGTCGGCTGTATCGACGTATGCGTGTGCGACAGCCGCCGCCCCGTGCGCGCGAACATGCCGAAGAGCGATTCGCCAAGCTCGCCTTCGGCTGCATCGAACACGTGCTTCGGAATCGTGTCGATGCAATATGCGGCGATGGCGTCGTCCGCGCGGCGCACGCGCTCGATCCTCATGCATGGATCGCCGGGCCGGATGCCGAGCTTCTCCGCAAGACTCTCCGACGCCGCGACCGTGTCCATCTGAATGCGGCTCGTCGATGGCACCGCGCCGACGCTGCGGATCATGTCCGTCACCGACATCAGATCATCGAGACCGCCGTGCAGCTTCAGCGAAATTTGTCTGATGAAGGTGCCCTTGCCCTGCTGACGCGACAGCAAGCCATGCGAAATCATCTGCGCCACGGCCTCGCGCAAGCTGGACCGGCCAACGCCGAGCAGCTCGCAAAGCTCGATTTCAGTGGGAATCTGATCGCCGGGTTTGAGCTTGCGCTCGCGAATCATCGTGAGGAGCGATTCCTGGATCTTGTCGCTCATCGATGGTTCGACGCTCAGGCGCATGAAGGTCTCTAGGATCGCAGTGCCTGAAATATACATCAGACGTCTGATGTTTCTTTAGGGATTTTCCCGGAGCGTTTAATGCGCGGATGCAGCATGAAAATGCCCGTCACGCGCATGGTGACGGGCTTTGCAGTGCACGATCGCAAGCGCGGTCAGGCGTGCGCGGCGACCTTTAAATAAGGCTCGATATTGCGCATCGCGCGTTCGACATACGCCTCTTTCTCGCCGACGGGCGCCACATAGTGCATCGCGCCGCGCGCCGCTTCGATGCCTTCCACACGCGCGATCACCCACGCGGCCAGATACTGCGACGCAAGACAGCCGCCCGCCGTGGCCACGTTGCCGTTCGCGACGAACGGCTGGTCGAGCGTGCGCACGCCCGCTTCTTCGACCCAGGGCTTGGTCGTCAGGTCCGTGCATGCGGGAACGTCCTGCAACAAGCCGAGCTTGGCGAGCACGAGCGTGCCCGAGCATTGCGCGCCCAGCAGTTGCCGCGCGGGATCGAGCTTCAGGCGCGCCATCAACGCCGCATCGGCGACGACATCGCGCGTCTTCGTGCCGCTGCCGACGATCACGGCATCCGCGTGCGCGGCATCTTCGAGCGTGGCCTGCGCCTCGATGACGACGCCGTTCATCGAACGCACTTGCGTTGACGGACACGCGAGCGACACCTTCCAGTCAGGCTTTTTGATGCGATTGAGAATGCCGAGCGCGATCAACGAATCGAGTTCGTTGAAGCCGTCGAACGTGAGAATGGCGATGTGCATCGTGTGCTCCTTTTATCGTGAAGACCGCATGTGGGCATCCTAGGGCGAAAGGCGAATACAATCAAAAAATTGTCATGGATACATCGGTGCGCTTTGCATGCCTAAACCGCCTCGCTACAAGCAGATCGTCGATCGTTTCGCGGACGAGATTCAATCGGGCCGGCTTGCGCCCGGCACGCGTCTGCCGACGCATCGTCAACTCGCCGCACGCGAAGGGCTCGGGCTCGTCACGGCGACGCGCGTCTATGCCGAACTCGACGCAATGGGCCTCGTCAGCGGCGAAACGGGACGCGGCACCTTCGTCAAGGAAACGACGCTGGCGCGCGAACTCGGCATCGATCAGGCGGCCATCGCCGCAGACATGGTCGATCTGAACTTCAACTATCCCGCGCTCACGGGGCAGACGGAGTTGTTGCGCGGCGCGTTGCGGCAGTTGTCGTCGGCAGGCGATCTGGAAGCGTTGCTGCGCTATCAGCCGCACGGCGGGCGCGCGCATGAACGCGCGTGCGTCGCACGTCATCTCGCGCGACGCGGACTCGCCGCGAGCGCCGAACGAACGATGCTCGTCGACGGCGCGCAACACGGTCTCGCCACGACCGTCATGGCACTGCTGAAGCCGGGCGATGTCGTGGCCGTCGATGCCCTCACCTATACCGGCTTCAAACTGCTCGCCGATGCGCACAGGCTCGAACTCGCGCCGCTGCCCGCTTCGGGCGCGGGCCCCGATCTCGATGCGCTCGAAACGCTCTGCAAGCGCCGCCGCGTGCGCGCGCTCTACGCAATGCCGACACTGCACAATCCGCTCGGCTGGGTGATGAAGGCGAGCCGCCGCAAGCAGTTGGTGTCGCTTGCGCGCAAGCATGGCTTCGTGATCATCGAAGACGCCGCCTACGCCTTTCTCGCCGATGACGCTCCGCCGCCACTCGCGGCACTCGCACCGGAACTCACGGTGTACGTGTCCGGTTTCTCGAAGAACGTCGCGACGGGTCTGCGCGTGGGTTATGTCGTCGCGCCGCTCGAATGGGTGCCGAAGATCGAGCGCGCGATCCGAGTGACAACATGGAACACGCCCGGCGTGATGACGGCAATCGCATGCGGCTGGATCGAGGACGGCACGGTCGACAGACTCGAAGCCGAGAAGCGCGCGGACGCGTCGATGCGGCAGGTCATCGCGGCGCAGGCGCTCGGCCGTCTGAAACGCGTGACGCATCCCGCTTCATACTTTTTATGGCTGCCGATGCCGGAGGAAGTCCGCCCGGACCGCATCGCGGCGGCGCTCATGCGCGAGCGCATTTCGGTATCGACAGCTGGGCCGTTCTGCACCACGGCGCACGTGCCGCACGCGTTGCGGCTGGCGCTGGGATCGGTGGATACGGAAACGCTCGAGCAAGCGTTGCGACGCGTGGCGGAAGTCGTGGAGGCGCACGCTTACTGAACATCCGCGCCCTGAAACATGTCCAGAAACGCCCGCACCTTCGCGCTCAGCAAGCGGCGCGAACTGTACAGCGCCCAGAGTTCGACGGCCGGCCCCGCTTCCCGGCCGAGCATCGCGAGCTTGCCCGCCGCGACATCCGGCTCGACCAGCAAGCCCGGCAACAAAGCGACGCCCGCGCCTTCGAGCACCGCTTCGCGCGCCATCAGCAGCGACGACAAGCGCAGCGCCGGCTCGGGCGTGAACACGCGTTCGCGGCCATCGGCGGTTTCGATTCGCCACGACTCGCCGGCCGCACGCGTCAGCACGACGGCAGGCAAGGAAGATGCGTCATCGGTCATCGTGAAGCCGCGCGGCGCGACGAGCACGCGCCGGTCGGTAGCGATGCGGCGGCCCACGAGCAATTCATCGGCGTCGGGATTGACGCGGATCACGAGGTCGTAACCGTCCTGCACCGGATCGGCGACGCGATCCTCCGCGACGATCTCCAGTTCCACCTGCGCATACGCCCGCGCGAAACGCGCCGCCACGCGCGGCAGCACGACATGCGCGAACACGATCGGCGCACTCACGCGCAGGCGTCCGCGCGGCACGGGCGCGCGCGAGGCGATCGCTTCGCCGGCGTCGTCGATTTCGGCGAGCAGGCCGCGCGTGCGTTCGTGCAGCGCGCGGCCTTCCTCGGTCAGACGCAGCGTGCGCGATCCGCGTTCGATCAGCCGCACGCCCAGACTGTGCTCCAGTTCCGCGACGCGCCGTGAGAGCGTCGCCTTCGGACGGCCCGACTGGCGCGCGGCGGGCCCGAAACCGCCGTGAAGCGCGACGGCGTTGAAATCGGCGAGTGCGGTCAGATCCATGTTCGTTCCATCGATGAGACGAGCCGTCTCGAATTTCGGTCTATCGGCTCGCAATTGGAACGCTTATCGTAACAGTGTCCTTAACGTATCCATCCAGGAGATCGACATGACTATTCTCGTAACGGGCAGCACCGGCGTCATCGGCACGCAAGTGATCGAACATTTGCAGGGCAGCGGCGCGAGCGTGCGCGCGCTGACGCGTTCGCCGGAACGCGCGAATTTTCCGGCGGGCGTAACGGCGGTCAAGGGCGACCTCACCGAGATCGGCGCGTTGCGCGACGCGATGAAAGACATCGACACGCTCTTCCTGCTCGCACCGAACGCGGCGGACGAACTGACGCAGGCGTTGCAGGCGATGAGCATTGCGCGCGAGGCGGGCGTGAAGGGCATCGTGTATCTGTCGGTGTTCAAGGGCGACGCTTATTCCGACGTGCCCCATTTCACCAGCAAGCACACAGTCGAACGCATGATCGAGCACCGCGATTTGCCCGCGACGATTTTGCGTCCCGCGTACTTTATTCAGAACGATATCCGGCTGAAGGACGCGCTTTTGAAACACGGCGTCTACGGCATGCCGATTGGCGCGAAGGGCATTTCGATGGTCGATGTCCGCGATATCGGCGATGCCGCCGCGCGCGAACTTCTGCGCCGTGAACGCAGCAATGCGCCGTTGCCGCGCGAAACCTATGAACTCGCCGGTCCGGATGCGCTGACCGCGGACAGCATCGGCGCAATCTGGAGTGCCGCGTTGAATCGAGAAATCCGTTATGTCGGCGACGATCTCGATGCGTTCGAAACGCGCATGAAAAACGCCGGCCCCGAATGGCTCGCCTACGATATGCGGCTCATGATGCAGCGTTATCAGGAAGACGGCGCGGTGGCCACGCCGCGTGATATCGAACGGCTGACGGCCTTGCTGGGACGGCCGCCACGGACATACCGCGATTTCGCCGCCGATTCGGCGCGCGAGTGGTCCGGGCAATAACGGCTTAATCGCTGCTCGTTCAGGCTTCGCGCGCGATTAATGCGGCAATTAATCGCGCGCGAATCTCCACGCACGAATCGCGCGGTAAATCAATCCGAATTGCACCGATAAAATTATGCCGACGAACCCGCGCGAAATCAGAAAGCCGTCATAAATACCGAACGTCCCGCGCTCATTTTGTGTTCCAATTAACGCCAATATCCGTCTCAACCTAACCGATGCCGCCGCGATTAACACCGCGATCCATCGACTGGAAATTGGCCTATGCGGACTCAATACGAGGCGTCCACACCAGAAAATAAGCTCGACGCGGAACACACGCGGCAAGCGCATTCCCAGCGCTGGTTCGCGACTTTCGCGAGCCTCGCGCATTCGCGGCTGCCATTGCCCGCCTACTTGCAGAAAGTCACCGATACTCTGCGCGAAGTTGCGGGCGTCGCGTCCGCCGTGGTGGAGTGGATCGAGGGCGCCGAACTCGTCTATCGCGCGGCGAGCGGCGCGGCGGCGGCGCATGTCGGCGTGCGGCTGCCCACCGCCGGCAGTCTGTCCGGGCTGTGCATCACGCGCCAGCAAGCGTTGATCAGCCGCAACACGGCAACCGATCATCGCGTGGATCGCGCGGCGTGCGAGGCGGTCGGCGCAGTGTCGATGGTCGTCGCGCCGGTCGTCTACGAAGGCCGCTCCGTTGCGGTGCTGAAGCTCATCTCCGGTGAGGTCGATTACTTCGGCCCGTCGGATATCAGCATTCTCGATGCGTTTTGCGCGTGCATTGCCGAAACGATTGCGCGCGAGCAGATCGCGCAGGAAAACCGCGAACTGCTAAAGGAAAACGCGAGCGTCGCGGCGGATCTGAACGTGGAATCGGCGCTGCGCAGCGAATACGAAAAGAAACTCGCCGACGCCATGCGCCGCCGTCAGACTGTGCTCGACAACGCGCACGTCGCGTTCGTGTCGATGGACGAGGCAGGCATGGTCGTCGAATGGAACGCGGCCGCGGCGCTCCTGTTCGGCTGGAAAGCGCAGGAAGTCGCGGGCCGCGAACTGGCGTCGTTCATCGTGCCCGAGCGTTCGCGCGACGCGCATCGCACCGGGCTCACGCGTTATCTCGCGACCGGCGAGGCGCGCATGATCAATCAGCGCGTCGAGTTGCCCGCGCTGCGCCGCGACGGCAGCGAGTTCGCCGCCGAGCTGACCATCAGCGAAGTGTGGTACGAAGGCCAGCGCCAATTCGCCTGTTTCGTGCACGACATCACCGACCGGCGCGTTGCCACCGAAGCGAACGAGCGCCTGCGTCTGCTGATCGATTCGGTGAGCGATTACGCGATCTGCATGCTCGATCAGAACGGCTACGTGCGCTCGTGGAACGACGGCGCGCGCGCCATTTACGGCTTCACGGCGGCGGAAGCCATCGGCCGCCATTTCGCGCTGTTCTATACGTCCGACGAACATGGCCGCGACCGTCCGGGCGACGATCTGACGCTGACGGCCAAACGCGGCCGCATCGAGCACGAAGACTGGCACGTGCGCCGCGACGGCTCCGAGTTCTGGGCGCACATGATCCTGAGCGCGCTGCCCAACGACAGCGGCGGCGAGCGCAGCTTCGTCAAGATCACGCGCGACATGACCGCGCGGCGGCGGCTCGAAGAACTGGAAGCGTCGAGCCGGCGCATGAACGAGTTTCTCGCGCTGCTCGGCCACGAACTGCGCAATCCGCTCGCGCCGATCCGCAACGCGGTGAGCATCCTCAAGCTGAAGGCCTCCGACGATGCCGAAGTCATCCGCAGCCGGCAGATCGTCGACCGGCAACTCGCGCACCTGACCCATCTCGTCGATGACCTGCTCGAAGCCGGGCGCGTCAGCTCGGGCAAGATCCGCCTGTCGACCGATGTGCTCGATATCGCGGATGTCGTGCATCTGAGCGTCGAGGCGAGCCAGCCGCTCATCGATCAGCGCGGGCAGCGCATCGTCCTGCAGGAAAGCGGACAGCCGCTCTACGTCAACGGCGATTCGACGCGGCTCGTGCAGGCGCTCAACAATCTGCTCAACAACGCATCGAAGTTCAGCCCGCCCGCATCGACCATCACCCTCGAAGTCGGCCCGCGCGGCGGCTCGGTGATGGTGCGCGTCGTCGATCAGGGGCGCGGCATTTCCGCCGATGCGCTCGGCACGGTATTCGATCTGTTCGTGCAGGAGCACGCGCCGGGCGCGCATCCCGATGAAGGCGGCCTGGGCATCGGCCTCACGCTCGTGCGGGCGATCGCGGAGCTGCACGGCGGACACGTCGAGGCGAAGAGCGGCGGCGCGGGCAAGGGCAGCGCGTTTTCGCTGTGGCTGCCGCTCGCGGAGGCGCCGGCAAGCGGGGCGCCGGCGGACGCGTTGCCGGCCGCGCTCGCGGGCCGTCAGCTCGACGTGCTCGTCGTCGACGACAACCGCGATTCCGCCGACAGCATGACGCTGCTCGTCGATATGCTCGGCCATCGCGCGCGCGCTGCCTACGACGGCGCCGAAGCGCTCGATGCATTCGAGGCGCAGCGCCCGCAGGTCGTGTTGCTCGATCTGTCGATGCCGGGCCTGACGGGCTTCGACGTGATCCGCCGCATGCGCGACGACGGCAAGCGCGTGATCGTCGCGGCCATGACAGGCCTGGGTTCCGACGAAGACCGCGCGCGCACGCGCGCCGCCGGTTTCGATGCGCATCTCGTCAAACCGGTCGATCTTCCGGAATTGGAGCGCGTGCTGGCGCTGGCGGCGCACGCGTGACGCTTTGCGCGGCGCGCGCGGGCGACTGCGCCGTCGTGCTAAGTCACGATTCCTTCGACATAAGCTCCGCGCATTCCACCGTCACGTTTCCCCGTTCCTCGAAGCGCACGAGCACCGGCGCTTCGGCGAGCGCATCGGTGACGAGCGTCCAGTTGCGTTCCAGCGGCGTCCAGTGCTGCTGGCTCGCGCGCTCCAGCTTGTTCGACGTGACCAGCACGAACAATCCCGCCGCCTGGCCCGCGATGCATTCCTTCAAGAACGCCTGCTCCGCCGTGGCTTCGCACAGGCCGCGGCCCGCGACCACGCCGTCCGCGCCGAGAAACGCCTTGTCGAACGTGATGCGCGACAGCGCCAGTTGCGCGAGCGCCCCGAGCGTGCTCATGCTCGACGGCCGCACGTCGCCGCCGATCAGCGTCACGCGCACGTCGGCGGCCGCGAGCACGCTCACCGCGAGCAGATTGTTCGTGACGACGTGAATCTCCGTCCGGCCGATCAGGCAGCGCGCGAGTGCGGCGGTCGTCGTGCCGCCGTCGAGAAAAACGGTGTCGCCGTCCTGCACGTGCCGCGCCGCCGCGCGCGCGATGGCTTCCTTGTGCTCGCGAAAGCTCTCGCGCCGCGTGTCGAGCGACTCTTCCGGTTCGTGCATGCCCACCGACGCCGCGCCGCCATATGTGCGCACGATGCGACGCTCTCCGGCGAGCGCGCGCAGATCGCGCCGCACCGTCGCCTCCGACATGCCGAAGTGGTCGCACAGCGCGGCGACATCGTTCATGCCGGACAGTACGGCCTTGAGCATCGCTTCGCGGCGTTTCTCGACTTTCATCGTGTTCCTGAATCTTTTGCGGGGTTGGCGCGGACGCACAGTGTAACGAACCGGACGGGTCCGCCGAATGCTGATCGAAGAGACGGACGCACTCCATCGCTTTGATCGATTCGATCATTTTTAATGACAATTTCCGCTCGACCCGATCAGAGTAAACCCGCATACCGAGCGATTTGCGCAAAGTTGGCGGCAAGGCTACACTTCGATTGATCGATTCGGTCAATTTATGATCGCTTCAGCCAGAGACCCCTTTTGGAGACACGCATGGCTCAGATTCATATCAAGCGCGCCGTCGAGCGCGTGCCTGGCGGGATGATGATCGTCCCGCTGCTGCTCGGCTCGCTGATCGCCACGTTCGCGCCGGGCATGCCGAAGTTCTTCGGCTCGTTCACCAACGCGCTCTTTACCGGCGCGCTGCCGATTCTCGCGGTGTTCTATGTGTGCATGGGCGCGAGCATCGACGTGAAGGCAACGCCTTACCTCATCCGGAAAGGCGGCGCGCTGTTCGCGACGAAAGTCGGCACGGCGATTATCGCGGGCATCGTGCTCGGGCATTTTCTCGGCGAGCAGCCGATCACCTCGGGCGTGTTCGCGGGCATCTCGACGCTCGCTGTCGTCGCCGCGATGAACGACACCAACGGCGGCCTGTATATGGCGCTGATGGGCCAATATGGCCGATCCGAAGATGTCGGCGCCTACACCATCATGTCGCTCGAATCCGGCCCGTTCCTGACCATGGTCACGCTGGGCGTCGCCGGCCTCTCCGCGTTTCCGTGGCCGACGCTCGTCGGCAGCATTCTGCCGCTCGCAGTCGGCATGCTGCTCGGCAATCTCGACCGCGAAATGCGCGACTTCCTCGGCCGCGCCGTGCCCGTGATGATTCCGTTCTTCGCGCTGGCGCTCGGCGCGAGCCTCGATCTGCACAAGGTCTGGCAAGCGGGCTTGCTGGGCATCGGTCTGGGCTTCGCGGTCGTTGTCGTGACGGGCATTCCGCTTTACTTCGCGGATCGCCTGACCGGCGGCACGGGCGTCGCGGGCGCGGCGGCGGCGAACACGGCCGGCAATGCGGCGGCGGTTCCGGCGCTGATCGCGGCGGCCAATCCCGTTTATGCCGAAGCGGCGAAGAGCGCGACGCTGCTCGTCGCGGCGTGCGTGGTCGTGACGGCCATCGTGTCGCCGGTGCTGACGGCGTCGATTGCCAAGCGTGTGAATGCGCGCAACGACGCCCGCGCCTCGTCGAAGACACGCGAGGCCACGCAATGAAGAGCTTGCTGATCGTCGCCGACGATCTCTCGGGCGCCGCCGATTGCGCCATCGCGTTTGCGGCGGCGGGGCGCAAGACGGTCGTGTCGCTCGACGCACGCGCCACGGACATCGACGCCGCAGTCATCGCCGCCGACACCGATACGCGCCGCCTTGACCCCGCCGATGCCGCGAGACGCACGGCCAGCGCGTGGCAGAGCTTGCGTGCGCCGGGACGGCGTTTGTACAAGAAGATCGATTCGACCTTGCGCGGCAACTGGACAGCCGAAGTCGCCGCGTTGACGCGGATCGCCGGACCGGCGATCGTCACGCCCGCGTTTCCGGCGACGGGCCGCACCGTGCGCGACGGCCGCGTGTTCGTACGCGGCGTGCCGCTCGAAGACACCGAAACGTGGCAGCTCGAAAACGCCGGGCAAAACGCCGGACTGCGCGTGCTGCTCGACATGGTGGGCCTGCGCGTCGCGCACGTTTCGCTCGATGCGTTCCGCGCCGCGCCGCAGGATGTCGCCGCGATGGTCGAGTCGGCGGCGGCGTCGGCGCATGGCATCGACGCGATCGTCGTCGATGCCGAAACCAGCGACGATCTCGCCGCGCTCGCACGCGTGACCGCATCGATCGACGCGCCGTTCTTCTGGGTCGGCTCGGGCGGACTCGCGCGCGAACTGGCCGCGTTGCCCGATCTCTTCGATGCGAGCGCCGCCACGCCCGCGACGCGCCCGTTCGAAGCGGCGCGCGGCCCGATCCTCGCGCTGGTCGGCAGCCTCTCGGCGATCTCCGTGCGTCAATGCGAGCTGCTCCGCGCCGAAGCAGGCGTGTGCGAGATGATCGTGCCGCCCGCCGTGCTGCGCGACGGCGCGCGTCATCCGGAATGGCACGCGTGGCACGAACGCATCGGCAGGCAAGTGCGCGGCAATGAAGATGCGATTCTGCGCATCGGCCGCGACGATGCCTTCGATCCCGCCGAGGGCGCGCTGCTGTCGAACGCGCTCGCGGCGCTCGTCGCACCGCATTTCGCCGCGCTCGGCGGACTGATCGCGACCGGCGGCGAAACCGCACGCGCGATGCTGGCCGCCGTGAATCTCGGCAGCCTCGAACTCGTCCGCGAAATCGAAGCGGGCGTCGCGCTCGGACGGCCCTCGAACGGCCACGGCCCCGCCATCGTCACGAAGGCGGGCGCATTCGGCAGCGAGCATGCGCTGCTCGGCGCGTACCTGCATTTGCGCGGCGCGGACATGTCCGCCGCGCACCCGTCACCGACATCATCCAGACAAACATCATGAGCAACTATCTTCCCGTAATCGGCATCACGATGGGCGACGCCAGCGGCGTGGGCCCGGAAGTCGTCGTCAAGAGCCTCGCGCACGATGCGGTCTACCAGCAGTGCCGTCCGCTCGTGATCGGCGACGCGCGCCGTCTCGAACGCGCGAACGAACTCGTCGGGGGCCACGCGAAAGTGCGGTGTATCGAGGACGCATCGCAGGCGCGTTACGAACCGGGCGTGATTGATTGCATCGATCTCGGCCTGATTCCCGACGACCTGCCCTTCGGCGAACTCTCCGCCGTCGCGGGCAATGCGGCTTATCAATACATTGCGCGTGCCGTGGACCTGGCGCAGGCCAAACAGATCGATGCCATCTGCACCGCGCCGCTCAACAAGGAAGCGCTGCACGCGGGCGGCCACAAGTTTCCCGGCCACACGGAAATGCTCGCGTATCTGACGGGCGTCGACGAAGTGTCGATGATGCTCGTCGCGCCGCAATTGCGCGTGATTCACGTGACGACGCACATCGGCATCATCGATGCGATCCGCAAGATCGAGCCGGGTCTCGTGCAGCGCACGATCGAGCGCGGCAACGCGACGCTCGTGAAGGCGGGCATCGAGAAGCCGCGCATCGGCGTGTGCGGGATCAATCCGCATGCGGGCGAAAACGGGCTGTTCGGCTATGGCGAGGAAGAAGAGAAGATCATTCCCGCCGTGAAGATTTTGCAGGAACGCGGCCTCGACGTGACCGGCCCGCTGCCCGCCGATACGCTGTTTTATCGCGCGGGACGGGGCGACTTCGATCTCGTCGTCGCGATGTATCACGATCAGGGGCATGGTCCCGTGAAGGTGCTGGGTCTCGAAGCGGGCGTGAACGTGACGGTCGGTCTCGATGTGATCCGCACGTCCGTCGATCACGGCACGGCGTTCGATATCGCGGGCAAAGGCATCGCCGATGAAGGCAGCATGCTCGAAGCACTGCGTCAGGGCGCGGAACTCGCGACGCGGCGCCATTGAGCGGACGGCGCGATAATGAACGCTTCACATGAAGCGTTCGCGCCGGCCGATCATGACTTCCTCTCTCGATACGCTGCACGACATATGGCGCATTGCCGGCTTGCCTGGCGATGCGCTTTCTTACATCGACCTTCCCGGTCACGATCCGGTTTTCCCTTCCAGCTTTGCAATCGGCACGGCGGCGCACGCGACCATCGGCGCGGCGGCGCTCGCGGCATGCGAGCTTGGCGTGGCGCGCGGCGTCGAACGGCAGCGCGTCTGCGTCGACATGACGGCTGCGGCTGTCGAATGCACGGGCGCGTTCACGGTCGATGGCAAGGAGCCGGAGACCTGGGGACGCTTCTCCGGTCTCTATCGCTGCGCGGATGGCTACGTGCGCATCCACGCGAACTTCGAACATCATCAGGATGGCGCGCTGCGTCTGCTCGGACTCGATCCGCGCACGGCCACGCGTGAAGACGCCGAGCGCGCGCTGCTGGCGTGGCGCGCGAGCGATTACGAGAACGCGGCGGCCGAGCGCGGTCTCGTCGTGTCGATGTTGCGCACCTTCGACGAATGGGACGCGACGCCGCAAGGCCAGGCCATCGCCGCACAGCCGTTGATGACGATCACGCGAATCGGCGATGCGCCGCCGCTCGCGTTGCCGCCGCTCTCACCGGATGCGCGTCCGCTCGACGGCCTGCGCGTCCTCGATTTCACGCGGATTCTCGCGGGCCCCGTCGGCGGGCGGGCGCTCGCCGCGTTCGGCGCGGACGTGATGCTCGTCAATTCGCCGCATCTGCCGAATATTCCCGCCATCGCCGATACGAGCCGTGGCAAGCGTTCGGCGTTGCTCGACCTGCACGCGGCGCAGGACCGCGAGACGCTCGGGCGGCTGATCGATGAGGCGCATGTGTTTGCGCAGGGTTATCGGCCGGGCGGAATTGCGGCGCTCGGCTTCGGGCCGGAGGAAGTGGCGCGGCGCAGGCCGGGCATCGTATATACGTCGCTCACCGCGTATGGCACGGCGGGACCGTGGGCGGAGCGGCGCGGTTTCGATTCGCTGGTGCAGACCGCGATGGGCTTCAATGCCGCCGAAGCCGAAGCGGCCCACGAGAACAAGCCACGCGCATTGCCGATGCAAATGCTCGACATGGCAAGCGGCTTTCTGATGGCGTTCGGCGCGGCGGCCGCTTCATGGAAGCAGCAGCGCGAAGGCGGGAGCTGGCATGTCGAAGTGTCGCTGGCGCAGACCGGTCAATGGCTGCGCGGTCTCGGACGGATCGCCGACGGATCGAAAAGGCCGAAGCCGGACCTCGCGCCCCATATGGAGCGTTATGAATCCGGCTTCGGTGAGTTGCTGGCGGTGCGGCCGAGTGCCCGCTTTGCGCGGACCCCGGCGGCCTATACGCGGCCTTCCGCGCCGCCGGGGACTTCGGCTGCGGACTGGAACTCAGCTGATTAGGCCTTGACGGCCTCGCCCGCGCCCAGGTCCGCGCCCGTCATCGGGTCGGTGGCGGGATCGGATGCGGTGCGCGCCGCCATCGCCTGCAGCGTCTCGATGTCCAGTTCCGATACGTTCACCGTCGCGGTTCCGTCGCCGCCATCTACGGCCGGCTGCGGGTCCTCGATGAACTCCCAGTCGCCGCCCTCGTTCCACGGACCGCGCGCGTCGTTGCCCTTCGACATGTTGAAGTAGACGCTCGTGAATGCCGGATCGCCCGGCAGCTTGCCTTGCGGGAAATTCGGCTGGATCGAATGCAGCGCCTTTTCGAACGACTTCTGATGCGCGATTTCACGCGTCATCAGAAAGCCGAGCGCTTCCTTGATGCCGGGGTCGTCGGTCACATTGATGAGACGTTCGTAGACGATCTTCGCACGCGCCTCGGCGGCGATGTTCGAGCGCAAGTCGGCGGTCGGCTCGCCGATCGTATCGATATACGCGGCCGTCCACGGAACGCCCGCCGAATTCGTGAGTGCAGGGCCGCCGCCGAATAGCAGCGCGGTAGTGTGCGAGCCATTACCGCCGCCCGTCAGCGAACGATACAACTCCGCTTCCGATTCAACCGCTTCGGCGAGCTGTCCCTTCGCGCCCTTGTTCAGCATCGCGACAATCGAGCCGATGATTTCCAGATGGCTCAGTTCCTCCGTAGCGATATCGAACAGCAGGTCCTTGCGGCCCGGATCGTCTTCGCCAACGGCCTGCGTGAAGTAGCGGCAAGCGGCCGCCAGTTCGCCTTGCGGACCGCCGAATTGTTCCAGCAGCAGGTTGGCGAGACCCGGGTTCGGGCCGCTCACGCGGACGGTATATTGCAGGCGCTTGTTATGAACGAACATATCGATGACTCCTGTTTTGTGAGGACGAGCTAAGCCCCTGCGGGGGCTTGCCGACGCAGTCGTTAGAAATTTGATTCGATCGAGCCCCGACGCGGAGGAACGCCGTGGCGTCACTTGCGATCGTGTGGCTACGAGTCTCAGCGCATGAATGATTGCGCTGGCGTGATACGGCGTTGATGTGCCGTGGAGTGGAAAACAGTTGCCAGCGCAAACCGCGCGGCGGGGTTACTTAGTTAGCAGCAATGGGCATGCCGCTTCCGGCATTGCTGTCTAGTTATTTACATCAGCACCGCGCGTGCCTGTGGAATCCACTCAAGTTTTTGCGGATGTGTCCGTTAATACGGGGCTAGCGCGCCGTGGGCGCCCGAACTCGTGCATATCCGACTAAAACAACGCCAAACGCTCTCATGAAACTGCCATCGAAGCTCATGCTGCTCGCCCTGCCCGTTCTCGCTGCCTGCGGAGGCGGCGGCAGCGACCAGACATGCGTCACGAGCGCAGATCTGCAACGGAGCTGCGTCGCCAAGACCTCGCACGCGATTCCCGAAGGCATCTGGTTCGGCGCGACGACCACCGGACTTGCCGCGCAGACCATCGTCCTTGAGACGGGGCAATATTTCAGCATCTACACGTCGAATGCCGATCTCGTCTGGCTGACGGAAGGCATCGTCACGGCCACCGACGGCGCCTTCACCGATCCGGCGACCGTCGCCGTGCATACATCGGGCGCGATCATCGCGGGGCAACTCACCGGCAATTTCACGGCGAAGAACACGTTCTCGGCGACGGTATCCATCAACACGACACCGAACATCACGGCCCTGAACTTCAACGGAAATTACAACGCCGTGTATGACACGCCGCTCGCCATCAGCGATGTGCTCGGCACGTGGAGAAACCCGGCGACCATCGCGACGCCGACGACCGTCACGTTCCGCTCCGACGGTTCGGTGACGGGCGCGCAAGGCGCCTGCACATTCACCGGCACGTTCAAACCGCGCGCGACCGGCAAGCATATTCTGGACGGCACGCTGAACTTCACGGACGCCTCTTGCGCGACGGGCAATGGCCAGTCGATGTCGGTGGAAGCGACCGTCGTCAACAATCAGATGACGATCGTCGGCGTCACGCCGCAGCGCTCGACGGCGTTCTATCTGGCCGCCACGCGCTGAAGCGAAGCTCAGGCGGAAGCGGTTTCCGATTCTTCGCTCGCCACGGCCGCGTCCACGCTCACCGGCACGCGCTGCGCGAGCGCACACAGCAGCTCGTAGCCGATCGTGCCGGCCGGTTCCGCCACTTCGTCCACTTTCACGCGCTCGCCCCACAGCTCGACCGCCGAGCCGATGCCCGCTGCCGGGCACGGCGTGAGATCGACCGTGAGCATGTCCATCGACACGCGTCCGACGATGCGCGTGCGCACGCCGTCCACGATGACCGGCGTGCCCGTCGGCGCATGGCGCGGATAGCCGTCCGCGTAACCGCACGCAACCACGCCGATCCGCATCGCGCGCTCCGCCGTGTAGCTGCGCCCATAACCGATGGTCTCGCCCGCCGCGAGCGTCTGCACGCCGATGATGCGGCTTTCGAGCGTCATCGCGGCGCGCAGCGAAACGCCTTCGATATGCCGCGCGCAACCCGTCGGCGAGGCGCCATAGAGGATCGTGCCGGGCCGCACCCAGTCGCGATGCGCGCGCGGATGCCACAGCACCGCCGCCGAATTCGACAGCGAGCGCGTGCCCGGCAGGTTGCGCGTGGCGGCATCGAATTCGTCGATCTGCCAGTCGATCGCGCCGTCGTCGGCATTGGCGAAATGGCTCATCAGTCCGATCGAGCCGATCGCGTCGATTGCCGACGCGCGCTCCCACGCGTGCTCGAAATCCGCCGGCCGGAAGCCGAGCCGGTTCATGCCCGAGTTCATCTTCAACTGAACGCCGATGCGCTCGCTTGGACGCACGGCCTTCAGCATGTCGAGCTGATCGTCGCAATGGACGGTGACGGTCAGCCGATGCCGCTCCGCCGTCTCGACGTCCTTCGGCTCGAACACGCCTTCCAGTAGCAGCACCGGTTTGGTCCAGCCGAGTTCGCGCACGCGCACGGCTTCATCGAGATCGAGCAGCGCGATGCCGTCCGCGTTGCCGAGCGCCGGGTAAATGCGCTCGATGCCGTGACCATACGCATTCGCCTTGATGACGGCCCACACGCGCGACGCCGCCGCCGTGCGCTTGACGAGTTGCAGGTTGTGACGAACGGCATCGGCATGGATACGCGCGGCAATCGGACGTGGCATGGCTGGATTTTCGGGAAGTTACAGTGGAATCGTGAATCGTATCGGCCAACAGGCAGTGTTTGTTAATGTATTTTTCCGATATTTTGGTGATATTGCCTGTTTCATTTTTCCCGGCCGCAGCGGCGGGTAGCGCGGTATCGTCTGGCTCATACGGAATCACGCGAAGGAGCCCGCCATGGACGACGTCCGCCGTCTCGCCTGCCTGCGCATCGTGCTCGTGATCGTAGGGTTGATCGCGCTATTCGGCCTCTATCCGCTGATGCTCTTTTGGCCCGCGGGATGGGCCTGGGAGACAGGCCACCTCAGCCACGATAGTCACGCGGGCCTCTCGGAATATGCGCTGATGATCGTCGGCATCTACGCGACGCTCGGCGTGTTTCTGCTGATCGCGTCGCGCGATCCGCTCAGGCATCTGAGCCTGATCTGGTTCACGGTGTGGTCGAGCATCGTGCACGCCGCCATCATGGCCGTGCAGTCGTTCGGCGGCGACGGGCATCGGGAGCATCTGGGGCATTTGCTCGGCGATGTGCCCGCGCTGTTCATCGTCGCCGCCGCGCTGGCCGCGTTCATGCCGCGCGGCGGCAAGTCACATCGACTTAACTCAGATAGCCGAGATGCTCGGCCAAAATGACGCTGCCCACGCCAATCAGAATCAGCCCGCCGACAATCTCCGCCCGCTTGCCGATCGTCGCGCCGACCACGCGTCCCACCATCACGCCGATGGTCACCATCAGCATGGTCGCGAAGCCGATGGTCGCCGCCGTCGAGAAGATATCGACGTCGATGAAGGCGAGGCCCGCGCCGACCGCCATCGCGTCGATGCTGGTGGCGAAGCCCGTCAGCGCGAGCACCCAGAACGAGTGGGAATTGGGCTTTTCTTCTTCGTGGCCCGGATTGCTCAGGCCCTCGCGAATCATGCGCGCGCCGAGCAGGAACAGCAGGCCGAACGCGATCCAGTGATCCCACGCCGTGACGTATTGCGCGGCGGCCCGTCCGAGCGCCCAGCCGACGAGCGGCGTCAGCGCTTCGATCACGCCGAAGATCACGCCGGTCTTCAGCGCCTCGCGGATGCGCGGCTTGTGCAGGGTTGCGCCCTTGCCGACAGCGGCGGCGAAGGCATCGGTGGACATGGCGAACGCCAGAAAAATGGTGGAAGCGAGGTTCATCGAGTAGGGCTCTGGTCGGGCAAGATGGAACGACAGAACGCGCGCCCGACCGGTCGCGAGTTGTGTCGATGGTCTTGCCAACCTTGTTATGGCTACCCATGCCACGGTCTGACCGACCGAGCGTGTTGACATGGGCGCTTTTCCATTGCGGAAAAGCCGGCTACTCCCCAGCGAAGAAACGTGAGCTTAACATGACTTATCGACCGTTCCGGCGTGGTTCGCGTCGATTGCGGTACAGTGAGCGCGTTATGCCGCAGTTCCCGGCTCATGCAGACAGCACCATGACGGAGGCACCATGCAGGCAGATCAGCTCACTCAGGCAGCCGCGCGCGAAGCGGTCGAGCGGCTCTATCGCGCGTTTTCGGGCAAGGACGTCGCGCTGTTGCGCGAAGCCGTCACGCCCGACTGGGAATATCTCCCCGAGCCGCCCGGACAAGCGTCCGGCCCGGACCAGATGATCCCCATCTTCGCCGACCTGGCCAGCGCGCTGCCGGACATGCGCATCGAAATTCTGGACATGCTGATTCAGGATCATCGCGTCGGCGTGCGCGCCGAAGTGAGCGGGACGCAATCCGGCCCGTTGATGGGCATCGCCGCGACGAAGAAGGCCATCCGCTTCGCGATTCACTCGTTCCACGAAGTGCGCGACGGCCGCGTATCGAAGACCTGGCATCTCGAAGACTGGCTGAGCGTGTTCCGCCAACTCGACGCCGTGCCGCCCGGCGTAAATCCGCCGGCTTAGTTGTCTTGCCGGGTCCGGCGCGCGCGGCTTTTCGCGGCTCGCGGCGCGGTCGTCTGCAATACGTGTTCGACGCATAGCCCGACGAGCGTCGCATCCAGACGCTCCAGCGCGCGCGCCGCCTCTTGCAGCGCGGGCGCGTCGGTGCCGAACGAATCGGCGAAGAGCCATTCACGCTGCCGCGCCGCCTCGCGTGCCGCCTGCACGGTCGCGCTCAGCTCGCGCATGCGCGCGAAGCCCGCCGCACGCGCCTTCTTCTCCAGTTGCCCGACGAGCGTTTCCAGCGGCTGCGGCCTTTCGCGGACGGCGCGGCCTGCATCGTCGAACCGGGAGAGAAAACGCAGCACGCTGCCATGCAACCGCCGATGCGCATCGACGAGATCGCGCGCCGCCTTCACGACGACGATAGTCGCGCCGTAACCGCTGCCGGCGGAATCGGGAGAAAGTGTTCGGGTGCGCGTCAGCATATTGCGGGGGGCCGGAATATCGAAAGCGCAGAATCATGCGCTGTATACTTTGAAATATAACGCATCCCGGCCCGCGCCGGAGACTATTTCGGCAGCAACCCGAACACGCCGACACCGTTCTTCGTGCCGACATACACCTTGCCGTTCGCGATCATCGGCGTAATGAACTTGTTGCCCTGGCCGAACTGGTCGCGCCCGCCGGTGTCGCCGCTGTTGTAGAGCTGGCGCCCGAGGTTGGTCGCATCGTAGGCGCGCAGACCGGCGATCGTGCCGTTTTCCGCCGCCCACAGCACGCCGTTCGCGGTGCCGTTGGCGGAAATGCTGGGCGTCGCGCCGGGCGAACCGAACGTGTTCGCCGTCTGGCTGGTCGGCGTGGCGGACAGCGCGGCGTTGGTGATCGTGAATGCCTTGATGCTGTCGCCGATCGAGCCGAAATACACCGTCTTGTTGAAGTACGCGGGCGCGGCGAACATCGGCCCGCGAATCTGCCCGACAAGCTCCTGATAGATGTGATCGGCGTTCGAATCGAACTTGCCCATCGAATCGCGGTTGACGATATAGATCGTCGAGTTCTTGCCCGCGCCGAGCGCGAGATGACGAACCGTGCCGCTCGCATCGGCGAGATCGGGCAGCACGAGCGCGCCGCCGGAGCCCAAGTCTTCGTCGGCGTTCGACTCCTGCACCGTGTTCGACGGCTGGAAATAGTCCGTCACGGAAAGCGTCGGCGACGTGCCGAGCTTCAGGAAGCCGTTGCCGAAATTGCCGTGGATCGGCATGTCCTGCGCGTTGAGGGTGGCGTCGAAGGTGCCGTTCGCGTCGAGGAAATAGATCGACGCGCCGTCGGAAGCGAGGCCCGCGCCGCTCATCCAGATCGCGCCCATTTGCCCGTTGGGCGTCACGTTCAGCACGCTCGCCTGCTGCAGCGTGTTCGCGTTGTAGCCGATCACCCAGCCGGTGTACGGCAGGATGTCGCAGTGCGACGTCCACGCGGTATAGACCGTGCCGCCGAGCAGCAAAAGCGACGCGCGCTCGGCGTACTGGCCGGGGTCGAACGTGAGCGTGCCGTTCTGGCTGCCTGAGCCGGTGCCGGGATATGTCGCGGTGATTTCCGTGGGACCGTTGAAAAGCTCGGCGCCTGTGGTGATATCGAGCGCGTGGATGCGCTGGTGATAGCGGCCCGCGCCGTCCTTCGACATGCCGACGACGTACATCGCGCCATGCGGCCCGCGCGAACGGTCGATGACCGGCGTCGCCGTGACGCCGATGGTCGGCGTGATTTGCGGGCAGCCGTGGTCGTCGCTGGGTGTTTCGCCGCTGCCGAGCGTCGTGGTCTTCCAGAGCACGGCGCCGCTGTCGGCGTCGAGGGCATAGACGCTGGCGTTTTCGGTGGCGACGTAAAGCACGTTGTGCGTGCCGCCCGCGATCGACACGCCCGCGAGAAAGAGCGGCTCGGCGTCAACGGCGCCATCGACGGAAAAGACCGCGAGCTTGCCGAAGGTGCTGGCATTCACGTTCGCGGGCGTGAGGATGGTTTCGGCGAGTTGCTGGCCCGTGCGGCCGATGTCGTTGTGATAGGTGGCGACGTCCATCGGATTGCCGATCGGCGTGGTGACGCCGCCGGAAGCGGAACCGCTGCCGGAAGCACCGCCGGTGCCGCTGCCGCTCGAACTTCCGCTCCCCGATGTGCCCGATGTGCCCGACGTACCCGACATACCGGACGTACCCGAGCTTGCACCGGCGGGCGCACTCGCCGCTCCACCCGACGACGCCGCCGACGGACTCGACGCCCCCGCAGGCGCGACGCCGCCCGGCGCGGTGGCACCCGGCGCCGTGGAAGCGGACTCGCCGCCCGATCCCCCGCCGCCGCCGCTGCACGCGACGATGACCGCCGCGGCCATCGCGACTCCAAATCCCGCGGTCATTCCCGAGAAATGCGTTTTCATCGGCATTCTCCCTTTCCGGAGAAGGCAAGTCGGGCGCGCGGCGGACGCCATGCCGCACCCTAAATGCTTAATTTCCCGAAAGAAATTTGTTGCAACGCGTCACCTGTGCTAACCTAGGGTTATTACCTAGATAGTTACCCTTAAGCCGGAGTTCACCATGGGAATCATCGCCGCTACCCCTATCGCTCTCGTTTCGCTCATCGCCGCCAAAGTGCGCAGCGCCGTGCGCGACGCCCTCAAAGCCCGCGCCAAAGTCAGCGCGCTGATGGCCGAAGCGTATCGTCGAGCGATGTAACGTCTGCGCGCGGGAAACATTCCCCGCGCGCAACACCGCGTCATCGCAACCTCACTGCAACGTGTACGCGATGACGTAATCCCCCGCCTTCGTGCCCAGTGAGCCGTGCCCGCCTGCGGTCACGAGCAAATACTGCTTGCCGCTGGCATCCGCGTAGCTCATCGGCGTGGCCTGGCCGCCTGCCGGCAAGCGCGCTTCCCACAGCTTTCTGCCGTCGTGCACGTCATAGGCGCGCACGTACTGGTCGAGCGTGCCCGTCAGGAACGCGACGCCGCCGGCCGTCACCATCGTCCCGCCCAGACTCGGCACGCCGAGCGGCATCGGGATCGGCAGCGGCGCGCTATCGACAATGGTGCCGTTCTTGTGCATCCACGCAATCTTGTTCGTGCGCAGATCGACGCCCGCCATATAACCCCACGGCGGCGCCTGACACGGAATCCCGAGCGGTGAGAGAAACGCGCTGATTTCATACGCATACGGCGTGCCGCGCGCCTGCTTGATGCCGCTCGTCTCACTAGTGCTCGTAGCGCCTTCCTGCAGCTTTTCGCGCGGAATCAGCTTCGACGTGAACGCCATGTAATCCGGATTCGCGATCAAAATCTGGCGCACCGGATCGACCGAAATGCCGCCCCAGTCGAACACGCCGAAATTGCCGGGAAACACCAGCGTGCCCTGCTCCGACGGCGGCGTGAACGGCCCGTCATAGCGCAGACTTCGGAACTTGACGCGGCACCAAAGTTGATCGAACGGCGTCGTGCCCCACATGTCGGCTTCCGTTACGCGCGGCGGGTTGAAGTTAAGCGCGGAGACGGCCTGCGTCGGCGACGTGCGATCGCCCTTCGCCGCGCCCTGCGGCACCGGCATCTCGTTAATCGGCACGATCGGCTGGCCGGTTTCGCGATTGAGCACGTAGATGCTGCCCTGTTTAGTCGATGCGATCACCGCCGGCTGCGTGCCCTGCGCCGTCTGCAGATCGACGAGCGTCGGCTGGCCGCCAACGTCCATATCCCACAGATCGTGGTGCGTGAACTGGTAATTCCAGCGCAGCTTGCCGGTCGCGGCATCGAGCGCGACCAGACCCGCCGCGAACTTCTCCGCTTGCTGCGTGCGCTGGCCGCCCCATTGATCGGGCGTCTGATTGCCCATCGGCAGATAGATGATGCCGCGCTTCTCATCGACGCTGAACATCGACCACATGTTCGGCGAATTGCGCACGTAGGTACCGCCCGGCGCGATCGGCGCGGTGGCGTCCGGATTGCCCGAATCCCAGTTCCATACGAGATGGCCGTCGTTGACGTCGAACGCGCGGATCACGCCCGACGGCTCGTTGTTCGACTCGTTGTCGGTCACGTGGCCGCCGACGATCACGAGCTTGCCGAACACCGCCGGCGGCGACGTCGAGTAATAGCCGCCCGGCGTGAACGGGCCGATGTTCGCGCGCAGATCGATCGCGCCGTTCTTGCCGAAGCTCGCGCAGGGCTTGCCGGTGTCGGCGTCGAGCGCGATCAGGCGGGCGTCGGCGGTCGGGAGAAACAGGCGGCGCGGGCATTCGGCCAGCGCCGTGGTTTGCGCGGGCGTTTGCACGGGCGCGGGCGGCGCTGCCGGTACCGACGCTGATGCCGCCGAAGCCTGATCCGCCGTCACCGCAGTGTCGGAAGCGGGCTGCGCGCTCGCTTCGGCAGGCGCGGACACGGCGGCGGCCGCGTGCATCGCCGGATCGTAATAAGCGACGCCCCGGCAAGTCATGTGCTCCCAGTGCTTGAAACCGATCGGGCTTTGGATCTGCGGATCGAAACGCCACTTTTCCTTGCCGCTCGTGGCGTCGAGCGCGATCACCTTGCTGTGCGGCGTGCACAGGAAGATCGTGTCGCCGACCTTGATCGGCGTGTTTTCGTCGGTGGTCTCGGTGGGATCGCCGGGGCCGGGCATGTCTCCGGTGCGATACGTCCACGCCACTTTCAGTTGCGACGCGTTTTGCGGCGTGATCTGCGCGAGCGGCGCGTAACGCTGTGCGAGCGGAGAACCGCCGTAGTCGATCCAGTCGCCGGGCGCGCGGCCAGTGCCCGCGTTGGTATCGGGCTGATTGGCGTCGGCGGCGGCCTCCACGTCGATGCGGCCTGGCCGATCGTGCGGATCGTGGAAAAACGTGCCGACGCCGAGCAAAAGCGCCAGCACGATCGCGGCGGCAAGCGGCGTGCGCGCGGCGCGAGGATTGGCGGGCGGACCGTGCATCGCGCCACGATGCACGAACGGAATCAGCAGCCACAGCGCGAGCAGCACCCAGATCCACAGGCGCGGCATCAGTTGCCAGAAATCGAAACGAACTTCGACAACGGCCCAGATTGTCGAGCCGAACAGCACGAGCGCGAAGAGCAGCAGCGCGGAGCGGCGCCGGATCAGCAGCAGAAGCCCCGTCAGAACGATGGCCGCACCCGTGATCGCGTAGTACCACGACCCTTTCAGCGCGATGAGATACGCACCGCCGGCCGCGAGCAGCGCGCCTATGACGATGAACGCAATGGCCGTGAAGAACGTGAGCGGATGAAGTCTTCCGTTGCCAGCCATGCTGAAACCTCCGTGACGATGAAAGGCGGAACACGATCGCAAGCGGTCGTGGTTCGGACGCAGTCGCGTCGTCGAGTGGAGCAAGCAACGTGCCGTTACGGCGGGAAAAGACGCGCGCGGGGCGGCTTTACAGACGACTTGCGAAGATCGCGGCAACAGGCACGCGAATCGTACGTGTCAGACGCGTCAGACGTGTCAGACGTGTCGCGGCCAGAGTCCGCCGCACTGATTCGAGGGCAGCGCGCCGGCCACGAACGCCGCCTTCAGATCGGCGCGTTCGGAGAAACGCGGGGCATCGAGCCAGACGAGAAATTCCTCGCGCCAGTTGCCCCACGCGTTCTCGTCGAAATCGAAATCTTCGTCGATGCGGCCGTTGTCGCGCAGATAGGCGCCGACCACCTGCTTGCCGTTCCAGTACGCGACGGCCACATCGGTCAGATCAGCGGTCATGCCGTGCGGAAGATCGCGCAGCAGCATCGCGACATGCGCCTTGAACGCTTTGAATTCGGTCGGTCTCATCGCCTGCTCCGCGTCGAAAAGTGCGTAACAAATGACTACGTGAATTCACTTCCTGAGGCACGTTCGTTCAGCCGAACATGCCCTTGTTCAGATCTTTTTCAAACGCGACGGGCCACTGCGTGCCGTGTCCGGTTTGATAATCGCGTTCCTTCAACGTCGAGCGCCGCGTGATGGTGACGAGTCCCTGCAACGGATACACGTCGTCGACGACATCGCATGCGCCGCCTTCCTGCACGAAAAAATCGCCTTCATCGAGCCGATGGCGCGAAAGGATCGCGAGGAAATCCGCTCTTTCGTCCGGTGCAATCACTGACATGTCGGCCTCCATGATCGGCTGCTTCATTGACCTTGCTTCATTCAAAGTAGCACACGCGCAAAAGAACGGCGGCGCGGATCTTGCAAGCAACGCGGCACGGCGCACGCGCCAATTTTCTCGATGAGGAATCGAATGACGATGAAACACGCTTCGATCGGCCTGTGCGCCGCCGCGCTCACCGCGTTCGCGTTATGCGCACCCGCTCACGCCGACGACGCCGCATGCGGCACGCTTGAAAGCGCATCGGGCGGGCAAGGCGCAATGTTCGCGTTGCGCGAGGGAGAAAGCGTGAATTTTTGGCGCGGCGGCGACGTGCGGCATGGCGCGCTGCACGTCTATCAGGACGGCGACGTATATCGCGTGTACTGGCAGCCGGAGGGAAGCGGCGAGCAATATGTGCTCGCGAATGCCGGCGAGAACAGCGTGCGCCTCGTGGCGACGCCGCCGCGCGGCACGAAAGTGGACACGGGACCGGGCAGCCTGCCGCAGCAGAAAGTGCTGTCCTGTCCCGCGTTGTGATGGCTTGTCGTGATGCTTACTTCGTTGCGAGCACTTTGCCGATCGCGTCCGCGACGATCTGCACGTTGCTGTCGTTCAGGCCCGCGACACACATGCGGCCCGAGCGCAGGATATACACGCCGAACTCCTCTTTGAGCCGGTCCGCCTGTTCCGCAACGAGCCCGGTGTACGTGAACATGCCGCGCTGCTTGATGTAGCGCGTCAGCATTTCGCCGCGCACGTGGTCCTTCAGGCCGTCGTGGATCGCGCGGCGCATGCGTGCAATACGCTGGCACATCGACGCGAGTTCTTCCTGCCACGACTGCCGCAGTTCCGGCGTGTTCAGCACGTGCGTCACGATCTTCGCGCCATGCGTCGGCGGATTGCTGTAGTTCGAACGCACCGCGCTCGTCAACTGACCGAGCACGCGGTCGGCTTCGGCGGCATCGTCGCAGATGACATGCAGGCCGCCGCAACGCTCGCCGTACAGCGAGAAATTCTTCGAGAACGAATTCGCGATGAACGCCGGCAGGCCGCGCCGCGCGATCTCGCGCACGGCGAAGGCGTCGTCGTCGAGGCCCGAGCCGAAACCCTGATACGCCATGTCGACAAACGGCAGCAGATCGCGCTTCTGCAACACGTCGATGAGTTGCACCCACTGCGTCTGATCGAGATCGACGCCCGTCGGGTTATGGCAGCACGCGTGCAGCAGCACGACGCTCTTCGCGGGCAGCTTGTCGATAGCGGCGAGCATTGCATCGAACAAGAGGCCGCCGGTGGCTTCGTCGTAGTACGGATACGTGTTCACTTCGAAGCCCGCACGCTCGAAAATGAAACGATGGTTTTCCCACGTCGGATCGCTTACCCACAGCTTCGATTGCGGGAAATAACGCTTGATGAAATCGGCGCCCACTTTCAGCGCGCCCGAGCCGCCGAGCGTCTGCACGCTCGCAATGCGGCCGTCCGCGCGCGCCGGAATATCGTGCCCGAAAACGAGCGACTGCACCGCGTCGCGATAATGCGCGAAACCGGCCATCGGCAGATAGGGCTTCGGGCCGAGATTCTTCAGCATCGACAATTCGGCTTCGCGCACGGCCTGCATGACGGGCAGGCGGCCTTCGTCGTCGAAGTAGATGCCGATGCTCAGATTGACCTTGTTGGTGCGCGGATCTTTCTGGAAGTTTTCGTTCAGCGAGAGAATCGGGTCGCCGGGATAGGCATCGATATGTTCGAACATGGTAGTGGTGTCAGGACGAGAGATCAGCGAGAGGGAAGACGGCTGGCGCGATCCGCGTCGCCGCCCCTTTTTCTGAGATAGTAGCCGATTCCGAGAACGGCCAGCCAAACGGGGATCAGGTACACGGACAGGCGCAGGTCCGGCGTTTCGTACATCACCCACACGATGCCCGCGAGAAACGCCAGCACCACGTAGTTCGTCAGCGGATGCGCAAAGCTCGGAAACGCGCTGGCTTCATGGCGCGCGCGCTTCTCGCGCCGGAACAGCAAATGGATGATGCTGATCATCGCCCAGTTGATGATCAGCGCCGATACCGCGAGCCCCATCAGCAGCCCGAACGCGCGGCCCGGAATCGCATAGTTGATCACGACGCACGCCGCCGTCACGAGCGCCGACACCGCCAGCGCGGGCAGCGGAATGCCGCGCGCGCTCACGTGCGCCAGCACGCGCGGCGCGTTGCCCTGTTGCGCCAGGCCGAAGAGCATGCGGCTGTTCGCGTAGACGCCGCTGTTGTACACGGACAGCGCGGCGGTGAGCACGATCACGTTGAGCACGTTCGCGACCAGCGTGCTGTTCATTTCGCGGAAGATCAGCACGAACGGGCTGCCGCCGGTCGCGACCTTGTCCCACGGATACAGCGAAAGCAGAATGGCGAGCGCGCCGACATAGAAAATCAGGATGCGGTAAATGACCTGATTCGTCGCGCGCGGAATGCTGCGCGACGGGTCTTCCGCCTCCGCCGCCGTAATGCCCACGAGTTCCAGCCCGCCGAACGAAAACATGATCACGGCCATCGACATGACGAGACCGCTCACGCCGTTCGGAAAGAAGCCGCCGAGCCGCCACAGGTTCGCGACGCTGGCGTCCGGCCCCGCGTGGCCCGACGCCAGCAGATAGCCGCCGAACAAAATCATGCCGACGATCGCGGCCACCTTGACGATGGCGAACCAGAACTCGGTCTCGCCGTAGGACTTGACGCTCGTCAGGTTGATCGCGTTGACGATCGCGAAGCACACGAGCGCCGATACCCAAGTTGGCAGGCCCGGCCACCAGTACTGCATGTAGATGCCGATCGCCGAAAGCTCGGCCATGCTCACGAGAATGTAGATCGCCCAATAGTTCCAGCCCGACACGAAACCGGCGGCGTGGCCCCAGTATTTGTCGGCGAAATGGCTGAAGGAACCGGCGACCGGTTCGTCGACGATCATCTCGCCCAGTTGCCGCATGATGAAAAACGCCATCAGGCCGGCAATTGCGTAGCCGAGCAGGACCGATGGCCCGGCGAGCTTGATGGTCTGCGCGACGCCGAGAAAAAGTCCCGTGCCGATCGCCCCGCCGAGCGCGATCAGCTGAATGTGGCGGCTTTTGAGGCCGCGCCTGAGTGCGACGCGCTGCGTTGCTTCGTTCGTGTTGCCTGACACCATGTTCATCCCTGCGGAACCGCAAAAGTTACCGCGTAAAAGCTGCCTGTACGCAAATTTGTGTCTTTCGGACCACCTGTGCCGCCGTTTTTTCGGGTAAAACGTGTTGTTTTTTTGCGCGGATGGCCCCCAGGTGGCCGGCGCGAACGCGCTGACCGCCCGAAAACGAATTTGCGATTTTACCGCCAGGCCGCCGGTGAACCTTGATGGGTGGACCTGCCGCGCCCGCGTCGCAATCTTGAGGGCGGCACTCGGGCCGATTTGAGGCCGAAATAGGGTGTTGTTCGGAGGATTACTTCGGGCGCGCTGGCAGCAGAATCGCACTCATCCACTCACGAGGGGTCGCCATGTTTCAGACGATGGAAGGTAACGCCAGGCCGCATCGCACGGCCGAAGTTGCTGCGGAGCAGATGCTGTCGATCGAGCCGGTCACGCAGGCCGAGTTGCTGAGCACGCTGCAGTCGGTGTCGGACAACATCATGCGCCTCGCCGGCAAGCTGCGCGCCGAGCCCGACGCCAGCGCCCACGACGCCGCGACGATCACCGAACAGCACGCGCTCGCGCAGCAGCTGATCGGCCGTCTGCTGGCGCTGCCCGCATCGCAGGCGTAACGGACACGTCACGACGCGACGGCGGCCGTCAGCCGCCCGCGTTCATCGCATCAGACAGGCATCAGGAAGAAGAGCATGAACTACTTGACGATCATCGCGGCTGTGTGGGCGATCTGCGCGTTCTGCGCCGTGCTGTTCATCCGTGGCGCGGCCCAGCGCAATCAGGAACCGCTGCGCATTCGCACCAATGAGCACGAGCTGAACAGCAAACGTTCCAAGGATTTCGGCCGCACGATCTGAGCGCCGTGCAGTCCGGAACCCCGCTCCGGCGCGACGCACGCGCGTCTCGCCGGACAGATTCAAACGAAGCTTGGCCTTACTTGCCTTACTTGCCTTACTTGCCTGCCTTGATCGCGGCCACCGCGGCCCGCAGACCCAGCAAATAACTCTCCACGCCGAAGCCGGAAATCTGGCCCTTCGCGATCTCCGCGAACACCGACTTGTGGCGGAATTCCTCCCGCGCGTGCACGTGCGACATGTGCACTTCGACGATCGGCGCCGTCAGAATGGCGAGCGCATCGCGGATAGCGTAGCTGTAATGCGTCCACGCGCCCGCGTTGATCACGATTGCATCGACCTTTTCCTCGAACGCGCGGTGAATGCGCGAGCACATCTCGCCTTCGATGTTCGTCTGATAGCACTCCACCTCCACGCCCAGCTCCTTGCCGAGCGCGTCCAGTTGCGAGTCGATCTGCGCGAGCGTCGCGGTGCCGTACGTCTTCGGGTCGCGCTTGCCGAACATGTTGAGGTTGACGCCGTGCAGCGTCAGGATCTTTGCCATGACTTGTCCTTGATTGGATGAGATAGGGATGGGAATTCAGACGGTTTCGACGATTTTGCCGCTGCTCGCAGCTTCGCCGATGGCCTCGGTGATGCGCAGATTCTGCAGCCCGTCGCGCGCGCTGACAATAGGCTCCGCTTCGCCGCGCGCCACGCGGCCGAAATGTTCCATCTGCCGCGCGAGCGGATCGTCGCGCTGCATCGGCACGACGCTCTCCTCGAACGGCTTCCACCACGAGCGGTCTTCGGCGCGCGTGTAGGACTTGAGGCGCATCGTCGGCACGGACAGCGAGCCGAACGTGCCCGCGATCACGTAGCAGTCTTCGTCGGGATAAGTCGAATATGCCTTGTTCTCCTGCGAAGTCTGTTCCCAGCTGCGCGGGCTCGCCGCCGTGTCCGACAGCATGAAGGTGCCGAGCGCGCCGCTCGCGAAGCGCAGATTGATCGCGACTGTATCCTCGACGGGAAAGCCGCGCGTCGCGTGCGAGGCGAACGCCTGAACCGCGACGATATCGCCGCACAGCATGCGCAGGTTGTGCACCTCGTGAATCATGTTGAGCAGGATCGGGCCGCCGCCCGGCTCGCGCCGCCAGGCCGCGCCCGCGTAATACTCGTCGGGCTTGAAGAACACGGCGCTGCCCATCACCGCGACGAGCTTGCCGAGCCGCCCTTCGTCGATCACCTGTTTCGCGCGCGCCATGATCGGACTGTGCGCGCGATGATGCCCGATCAGCAGCTTGACGCCCGAACGCTCCGTTTCATCGACGAGCATCTGCGCCTCGGCGACCGTCGGCGCGATCGGCTTTTCGAGCAGCGTCGGCACGCCGGCCGCGAGGCAGATGCGCGCGTGCTCGACATGCAACTGATTCGGCGTGGCGAGCACGATGCCGTCGGGGCGATCCTTCGCGAGCAGCTCATCGAGCGTTCTGTAGAGCGGCACGCCCGCGCGCGCCGCGATATCGACGGCTGCGGGCGCCGGATCGACGATCGCGCACAAGGTGCAGGTCACGCTGTTCTGCGCGACGCCCATGTGCGCCTGTCCGATATAACCCGCGCCAGCCACTGCGATGCGCGTCTTGCCTGTGTTCATAGTCACGTCGATTCACCGTATCGAGAAAAAAGCGCGCGCACGAAGGCACGCGGACGGCGCGGCCACGCGCCGCCGTATGGGAAACATGTAATGGGAAAAAGCACGGGCCCGCGGCGGCAGGCCCGTGTGCCGGTCAGGCTTCGCGCGCGTTCGCCACCGACTCCGCACGCAGGTGGTCGTACTCGGACTTCTCGACCGGCCGCGCGTCCGGCTCGCCGAGCTGGCTGAGCGGAATGCGATACGTCTCGCGCGCGCTCCATGCGGCGATGGCCGCGATGATCGTCACGGCAAGCGTGATCGAGCCGATCATGACCGGAATGTTCGTCGATCCGGGCGGCGCGACCGTCGCGAAGAGTGCGGGCAGAAGCGCGGTGATGGTCGTGCCGATGTTCTGCGCAATGGCCATCGCGGAGACGCGCGTGCGCGTCGGAAAGAGCTCGGGGAAGAAGCTCGGGAAGATCGCGTTATAGCCCTGATAGACGATGCCCCACATCAGCAGCGACGCGACGATCGCCAGGCCGACACTGTGAATGCTGATCGCGTAGAGATACAGATACGACAGCAGCCCCGAGGCAATCGCGCCGAAAATGATCGGCGGCTTGCGCCCGATTTTGTCGGAGAGATTGCCGACCAGCGGAATCACCAGCACGGCGATGATATTGCCCGCGACCGGAATCCACAGATACACGCTCTTGTGGAAGCCGACGCCATACGCCGCCTGCACCGCGTAGGCCGCGCCGAAAATGGTCGCGACGACGGGAATCACGTTCATCAGCGCCATGCAGACGACGCGGATCATGTCGGCGAGGTTGTATCTGAAAGCCTCGACGATCGGCGAGTGCGGCACCGCGCCCTTCTCGCCTTCCTTCTCGAACGCGGGCGTTTCGTGCACTTCGCGACGAATGATGTAACCCGCGATCAGCACGACCGCCGAAAGCAGGAACGGAATGCGCCAGCCCCACGAATTGAACGCGTCCTCGGGCATGTAATACGCGAGCGGCAGGAAGATCGCGGCGGCGAGAATCTGCCCGGCCTGCACGCCTTGCAGCGTGAAACTCGCGAAATAGCCGCGTCGTCCGAATGGCGCGTGTTCGAGGATCATCGAGCTTGCGCCGGAGATTTCGCCCGCCACCGCGAAGCCCTGAACCAGCCGCAGGATCACGAGCAGCGCGGGCGCGAGCATGCCGACGCTCTGATACGTCGGCAAGAGGCCGACGGCCATCGTCGAGAAGCCCATCAGGAACATGCACAGCACGAGCACGGTTTTGCGGCCGTGCGTGTCGCCCCAGTGACCGAGCACGAACGCGCCGATCGGCCGCGCGACGTAGCCGACGCCGTAGGTCGCGAGCGACGCGACGATCGCCACTTTCGGGTTGCCCGAGGGAAAGAAGATCTGCGGAAAAATGAGCGACGCCGCCTGCGCATAGATGAAGAAGTCGTAGTACTCGAGCGCGGAGCCTATCCAGCCGCTCGCCGTCGCTTTCTTCGTCTGCTTGCGGTGCTCGGCGTGCGACCCGTCTTTCGCGGGTGCGAGGGAATTCGTATCCATGACGTCTCCATTTTTTGATCGTTCGACGGGTTCTGCGCCCTTCTTTACGACGATGTCCTTACACCGATATCACACTTCCTCTTGCTTGCTTTCGCTAGGCGACACCGATGCACCGCGCCTGGGCGGGCATCCATTCATCATGGTCGCTGAAACGAAAGCTTTCGATGAGGCAAAACCCGCGCGCCGCGCAGTCGGTGAAAGGCTTGGGCGATAAATTACTATGTCTTGGAAGAGACATAATCTGCCTCCGATGAAAATCAGAATGCGCTCTCAGCGAATAATAGGCACGCGCGCCGAGATGTGCCTAAAGCTTGTGCAGACACGGCCGTAAACACGATCACCGGCGGTAACAATGACGCCGCCGCTCCCCTTTCGCGCTCTCTCCGGCCCGTCGGTCCTCCGTATGCCAGGCAATCCGTCATTGATCGAATCGATTCTGGCCACGCCGGCGACAGAGGACGGGCAGATCACGGCCGCCATTCGCGCCTCGCTGCTTTCGACGCTGGTCGAAGATATCCGTCCGTTGCTGCTGTCCGGCGCCTCCAGCGCGTTCGTCGCGATCATCGCGCTTGCGCGACTGGGCGCGCTCTGGACGATGCTCTGGGTCGCCGCCGATTTATTGCTGCTGGCCGTGCGCGTGGGCATCGTCTGCCGCTATCGCGCGCTGTGCCGGCCGTGTGTGCAAAACGCTGCGCCGCATCCCGCGCCGTGGGCGGGGCGCTATGCGCCGTTCGCGCTCGCGACGTGCCTCGTCACCGGCCTCGGGACCATGGCCTGCGTGCTTTCGGGCGATGCCGCGCTGGCCTCGCTCGCCATCATGGTCACGGCGGGTTTGCTCGGCGGCATCGCGTCGCGCAACGCGGGAACGCCGCATCTGGCGATCGGACAAGTGTGTCTCGGCGCGGTGCCGATCGGCGTGGGCGCGCTGTTCGGGCCGCCCGGCTACTGGATTCTCGTGCCGCCGCTGTTTTTGTATATCGGCGCGATGTGCGCGGTCGTGGGCCGCCATTACCGCAGCCTCGTCGCGCTGATGACGGCCGAACAGCGCCATGCGGAAATCGCCGCGCGCTTCGACGCCGCGCTCGCGCATATGCCGCATGGCCTATGCACCGTCGATGCGACGGGCAAGGTCGTCATCGCGAACCGGAAGTCGGCGGAACTGTTTGGCGCGACCGTCGAGATGCTGCGGCTGAATGTGTCGTTGCCGGATTTCATCGGCTTCGTCGGGCTGGCGAAGTTCGGCGAGACGCTGCGCGCGCAGTTTTCGGAACGCTGCACGCAATGGCTGCGTGAAGGCAATCCGCCGCTCGATCTGCAGCTGTGCGATGGCCGGCAGCTCGAACTGAGCCGCAATCCGGTGCCGGACGGCAGCGCGGTGATCATCATCGAGGATGTGACGGAACGCCGGAAGGCCGAGGCGAAGATTCTGCACTGGGCGCATCACGACTCGCTCACCGGTCTGCCCAACCGGCGCTATCTCGGCGATCACGCCGAGCGGCTGATGGCGGGCGGCGTCGGGCACGAGAAGGTTCTCGTGATGTATGTCGATCTCGACGGCTTCAAGCGCGTCAACGACGCGCACGGCCACAACGCGGGCGACGAGTTGCTGCGGCGCGTCGCCGACAGGCTGCGTAACGCGCTGCGGCGCGGCGAACTGGCGGCGCGTCTGGGCGGCGATGAATTCGCGATCGTCGCGAGCTATCTGTCGAAAAGGGCTTGCGAGAGTTTCGCGGACAAGATCATTCGCGAACTGTCGCCGGCTTATGTGCTCGATGCGGGCGTGACCGTGCGGGTCGGGGTGAGCGTGGGCATTGCGCTCGCGCTGCCGGGAGAGGCGTTTGAAAGCGCGTTGAAGCGGGCGGATGCGGCGTTGTATGAGGCGAAGCAGTATGAGCGTGGGGGGTATCGCTTCGCGGCGGAAGCAGCGGGTCTCACGAAGAACGACGACGAAGCCGCACTGGCCACGCAGCGAAGCTGACCGCGGTTCCGAAGCCGTGCGAATCCCGGTTGCCCCACACGTTCGTATAACCCCGCCGAGTCGTTCGTAGAATAGCCTGCGCGCGTGCGCTTCCGTAAGCTGACGTCATGGTCAAGCACTGGGAGCGCATCATGAGCGATACATCGACACGCAGGCTGTTATCGGGTTGCGCCGCCGTGCTGGCGTTCGGCACGTGGTATTCGCTGAATGTGCCGCACGACTGGAGCGCCCTCGACCGCGCGGGCTACGACACGCAGTTGCCGCTCGAGCGCATCGCGCTGGACGAAGCGCACGCGGCGCACGCAGCGCACGAAGCGGAATCCGCACCTGCGATACTCGCGCAAGACCAGACGCCTCAGCAATAACACCATCAAGCGCGCGGCGGCGTGGATGCGCCCTGCGGCATCTTCACGCCGAGCGCTTCGGCCTTCAGCACGAGATCGGCGAGCGAACGCGCTGCCATTTTCTTCATCGCCTGGCCGCGATGAATCTTCACGGTGATCTCGCTCAGGTTCATCTCCGCCGCGATCTGCTTGTTCATCAGCCCCGACACCACGAACGCCATCACCTCGCGCTCACGCGGCGTGAGCGAATCGTACGAACGACGCAAATCCGCGACCGAGCGGCTCGCCGCGCGCCGTTGCGCATCGCTTTCGAGCGCCTGCGCAACCGCGTCGAGCATGTCCTGATCGCGGAACGGCTTCGCAAGAAAATCCTTCGCGCCGGCCTTCATCGCCTTCACGGTCATCGCGATATCGCCGTGCGCCGTCATGAAAACGATCGGCAAGCCGAGTTGGCTCGCCGCCATCTGCTCCTGCACCGCCAACCCGCTCTGGCCCTTCAGACGCACGTCGAGAATCAGGCAGCTCGGCACTTCGGGCATGTCGTAGGCCAGGAATTCGTGCGCGGACGCGAACGTCATCACGCTCATGCCGACGGAGCGCAACAGCATGTCGAGCGCGTCGCGCATGGATTCGTCGTCGTCGACCACGTAGACCATCGCGCTGTTTGCCTTCGTGTTCGCGTCCTTGTCAGTGCTCATTGTCTCCCCCTTCGTTTTCGGGCAGCACGAAGCGTAAGCGCGCGCCGCCTTCATCGGGCGATTCCGCCCATATCCTGCCGCCGTGCGCCTCGATGATCGAACGGCATATCGACAAGCCCATGCCCATGCCTTCGGCCTTCGTCGTGAAGAACGCATCGAAAAGCCGGCGGGCGTTTTCTTCGCTGATGCCCGTGCCCGAATCCTGCACCGTGATCTGCGCACAACCCGGATCGCGGCTGCTCGCGCCCGTCGCAATGCGCAAGATGCGCGGCCCGTTCACGCCGGACATCGCCTGCGCCGCGTTCATGATCAGATTGATGAGCACCTGCTGCAACTGCACGCGATCGCACACCACGGTGGGCGACGGCATCGCGAGATCGGTGCGCACGTCCACGCGATAACGCTCCAGTTCGCGCCGCACGAGTTCGATCGTCTCGCCGACGATCTCGTTCAAGTCGAGCGTGGCGGGCTGGCTGTCGCGCTTGCGCGCCATCGCGCGAATGCGTGCGATGACCTCGCTCGCGCGTTTGGCGTCGCGAATCATCTGCGTAATAGATTCCTGCGCCTCCGCGATGTCCGGCTTCTCGCGCCCGAGCCAGCGCAAGCCCGCGCCGCCGCACGTGACGATGGCCGCCATCGGCTGCGTGACTTCATGCGCAATCGACGCCGCCAGTTCGCCCAGCATCGTCACGCGCGTGACATGCGCGAGTTCGGCGGTCGAGCGCGCGAGCGCCTCCTGCGCGAGCTTGGTTTCGGTGACGTCCATCAACGCGCCGACGTACTCGTCGCCATCGCTTTCGCTCGACGCACGATGCGCGACGAAATGCACGTGCTTGATCGCGCCGTCCGGCAGCAGCAGCCGATGTTCGACATCGATCTCGCACGCGCCGCTCGCGGCCGCTTCATGCACGCCGCGCACAATGGCAATGTCGTCGGGATGCGTGTGCGCGAGAATCGCGTCGATGCTCGGCACGACATCGCGCGGATAGTCGAAGATGCGATACGCCTCGTCGGACCACCACATCGTGCCCGCGGGCAGACGCGTCGCGATACTGCCCGTGCGCGACAGACGCTGCGCATCGAGCAGAAACGCCTCGCTGCGCCTGAGCGCATGCTCGGCCTGCTTGCGTGCCTCGATATCCGTGTTGACGCCGTACCAGCGCAGGATTTGGCCTGCGCCGTCGCGCAGCGGCTCGGCGCCGATATGCATCCAGCGATAGCCGCCGTCGCCGCCGCGAATGCGCGAGACGTTCTCGAACGGCGTGCCCGCCGCGATCGCCGCCTGCCAGTCGCGTTGCATCTGCGCCAGATCGGCGGGATGCACGATGGTGCGCCAGATATCGCCGCCGCCTTCGTCGAGCGCCACGCCGAGATCGTTCCACCGGCGGTTGATGAAAATGAGCCGCCCGTCGGACGACGAACTCCACACCATGCCGGGAATCACGTCGATCGTCTTGCGCAGTTCCTCGCGCTGACGCTGCACCTCGGCTTCCATGCGCTTGCGCTGCGTAATGTCGTTGCTGGTCGCGAGCACCGCGCGCGGCAGGCCTTTGGCGTCACGCAGCAGCGCCGCGCGGCTCGCAATGACGATCTCGCTGCCGTCGTGCCGCACGCGCGTGATCTCGCCGTCCCAGTGACCCGAGCGCAGCAGTTCGGTGCGGATCAGCGCGTGCGGCACGGGCGAGCTGGATTGCGTCATGCGCTGAATCGGCTGGCCGAGCGCCTCTTGCGCCGAAAAACCGTAGAGCGCTTCCGCGCCGCGATTCCAGAACGTGATGCGGTCGTTCATGTCGTGCGCGACGATCGCATCGTGTGCGAGATTGAGCAGTTCGAGTTGCTCCTGCATCTTCGTCGTGGCGGACTGATTGCGCAGCGTGAGGATCGCCGTCGTGACGATGGCGAGCAGGCTCACCGCGCAGCGAGCCAGCGCGCCGCTCGACACGGTTTCGTCATGCGAGAGAATGAAGCCGACGAGCGTCAGCAGCACGCAGCCCCAGGCGGTGGTGACGGTCGCGGTGCGATTGCCCGTCGACGAGACGAGCAGCACGACAATCACATATAGCACCGCGATGGCGATATCGAGCGGCGTGAGCGCATCGATGAGAAAAACGGCAAGGCCGATGACTGCCGCGAGAATCGACACGATGCGGGTATCGTGACGCACCGCGCGCGGCGCGCTCTGGAATGTCTCCATCACAGCCGGTCTGACGCCGGCGAGTGGAAACGAACGACAAACGAAGCAGGCGACAGGGTCATGGGCGTTCGAAAAAGCGTTCGTTGATGAATATCGCGCCCGCCGCGCCGCAACGAGACCTGCGCGCAAGCCCGATTACAGAATGATTCTAATCCTTCAAAAACCTTGCCTGATGCGTTCGAGGCAATCGGCGACGGCGGTTCCGTCGACCGGCTTGCTGAGAAAGCACACCGCGCCGCCTTCGAGCGCCTGACGGCGCGCGGCGTCCGATGCAAACGCCGTGACGAACATGATCGGCACGCCGAGCCCGAGTTCGCGCAGACGTTGCTGCAATTGCAGGCCGGACATGCCGGGCATGTTGAGGTCGGTGATGATGCATGCAAGACCGTCGAGCGAATCGGCGTCGAGAAACGCTTCCGCCGACGGATACAGGCTGACCTCCCAGCCGAGCGAGCGCAGCAGGCTGGAGGAGGCGACGCGGACGGATTCGTCGTCGTCGACCACGGAAACTCTAGAAGGCGATAGCAAGGGCGTTGTCCTGAACCGTGCGTGAAATTCGGCGGGCATGGGACTGGTCCACCGCTTGGATGAACCCATCTTACGCACGCGGCGCAGGCGGCGAAATCATATGTACGTATAGGATTTGAAGCGTCTGCTTTATTCGCTCGCCACGCCGACGCGCGCCTTCAGATACCGCAGCAATGCACGGACCTTGCTCGACTGCCGCCGGTTCGGAAGAAACGCCGCATAGACAATGGCGTCGATGTCGTGCGGCCGCGCCTCGTGATGCTCGAATAGCCGCACGAGCCGGCCGTCGCGCACATCGGCTTCGACGAGCCACGCGGGCAAGAGCGCAATGCCGCGGCCCGCGCGCGTCGCTTCGAGCAGCATGTCGATATTGTTCGACAGCAGATGCCCGTGTACTTCCACGCGCGTATCGGGCCCCGCGTCGCGTCGAAACGTCCATTCCTGCCGCGCGCGATGACTCCCGCCGTAAGCGAAGCGCAGACATTCGTGCCGGGCGAGGTCTTCCGGCGCGGCGGGCGTACCGCCACGCGCCAGATAGTCTTCGCTCGCGACCACCACGCGCGGATTGTCCGCCAGCTTTCGTACGACGAGATTCGCGTCGCGCTCCGGCACGCCGATGCGCACGGCCACGTCGATGCGCTCCGCCGCCAGATCCGCGTAATGATCCGCGACGACAATATCCAGAGTCACGCGCGGATGCTCGGCCAGAAACGCCGCCAGATGCGGCGCCAGCCGAAGCCGGCCATAGGCGGAAGGCACCGCGATGCGCAGCACGCCGACCGGCGACGCGCCGCTGTCGAACACGCTTTCGTCGGCTTCGGCGAGTTCGTCGAGCAGCTTGCCGATCTGCTCGACATAGGCGACGCCCGCATCCGTCAGACTGACCCGGCGCGGCGTGCGCGTGAGCAGCGCCGCGCCAAGCGAGGCTTCGAGCGCGTCCATGAGACGCGTCACCGACGATGTCGCCACGCCCAGCCGCTGCGCCGCGCGCGCGAAGCCGCCGGCGTCGGCCACTTCAAGGAGTGTCGTGAGTGCCTGAAGTTTGTCCATGCTCGCCTCAAATGGTTGCGTTACACGCAACGTCAGCTTGCATTCTAGGGCTATTCAACAAAGTTTCCGCAACGACTATGCTTCGGAACATCGCCCATTCAGAGGCACGGAAGCGTCTCAAGCACGTTACGCGACGACACCGTATATTCCCCCTCTGCCACTCAAGGAATCTTCATGTCGACTCCAACATCGACCACGCTCGACAGCTCAAAGCACGTCGAGCTTACGCGCGGCCTGATTGCGCTCTTCGCGTTCTGCTGCGGCGCCATCGTCGCGAATCTCTATTACGCGCAGCCGATCACCGAACTCATCGCGCCCGATCTGCACATGGCGGGCGGCACGGCGAGCCTCATCGTGTCGCTGACGCAGATCGGCTATGCGCTCGGGCTGTTTTTCATCGTGCCGCTCGGCGATCTGCTCGAAAACCGCAAGCTCATGATCGCGACCGCGCTCGTGTCGATTGCGAGCCTCGTCGCCGCCACGTTCGCGCACACGCCTGGCTTGTTCCTTCTGATCTCGTTGCTGATCGGATTTTCGTCGGTGGCCGTGCAGATCCTGATTCCGCTCGCGGCGCACCTCGCGCCGGATGAAACGCGCGGCAAGGTCGTCGGCACGATCATGAGCGGGCTCTTGCTCGGCATTCTGCTGTCGCGGCCGATTTCGAGTCTCGTGGCGGGCCACTTCGGCTGGCGCGCGATGTTCGGCGCCGCCGCCGTGCTGATGGTCGTCATCACGACCGTGCTCGCGCTCACCATTCCGCGCCGCCAGCCCGACCATCAGGCAACGTACTTTCAGTTGATCGGCTCGCTCGGCCATCTCGTGCGCTCGATGCCGGTGCTGCGTCATCGCTCGCTGTATCAAGGGCTGATGTTCGCGTCGTTCAGTCTGTTCTGGACCGCGGTGCCCGTTGAACTGACGCGGCATTACGGGCTCACGCAGACGGCCATCGGCATCTTCGCGCTGATCGGTGCGACGGGCGCGACCTCCGCGCCGATCGCCGGACGCCTCGCGGATGCCGGCCACACCGTGCGCGCGACCTTCATCGCGCTGGTGCTCGCGGCGCTCGCCTATCTGCCGGTCGTGATTCACCCGGCGTGGGGCGTGGGCGCGCTCGTCGTGACGGGCGTCGTGCTCGACTTCGCCGTGCAGATGAACATGGTGCTCGGCCAGCGCGAAATCTACGCGCTGCACGCCGCGAGCCGCAATCGTCTGAACGCGGTGTACATGACGAGCATTTTCGTCGGCGGCGCAGTCGGCTCCGCGTTCGCGAGCAAGCTCTACGACCACGGCGGCTGGACGCTCGTCGCGCTCGTCGCCACGGTGTTTCCGCTCATCGCGCTGGCGCATTTCCTTCTGATCGGACGACATCACTCCGCCCGAACCTATACGCAAGGATGATCCGGCTGTATGCACGGCTGATGGCGTGAAGCCGCGTCCGACCGTATCGTGAGTTCAACTCGAACGATCGGGAGGTGAAGCGGAATGGACAAGCTCTTCAGCATGCGCGTGTTTTCGCGCGTCGCCGAGACCGGCAGCTTCAGCGGCGTCGCGAAGGATCTGGATTGCAGCGTGGGCATCGTGTCGCGCGCGGTCGTCTCGCTCGAAGACGACCTGCGCACCCGGCTCCTGCAACGCACGACGCGGCGCGTGTCGCTCACCGACAGCGGCGCGCGCTATTACGACAAGTGCAAGCGGATCCTCGCCGAGATCGATGCCGCCGACGCCGAAGCCAGCGACGCCGCCACCATCGCGCGCGGCCGTCTGCGCGTGCATGCAATGCCCGATCTGGGCCTCGCGCAACTCATGTCCACGATCGTCGAATACCGGCGCGCGCATCCGGAAGTCACCGTCGATCTGAAGCTGTTGCCGGGCATGCCGGACCTCGTACACGAACAGTTCGACGTATCCGTGCTCTCGGCGGCTTCACTGCCCGATTCGGGCAACACGTACCGGATCGTCGGCCGGTTTCAGCGCGTGCTGGTCGCGGCGCCGGGCTATCTGAAGCGCCACGCGGTCGAGTCGATCGGCGATCTGCCGATGCACGCGCTCACGCGTATCAACGCGCCCTTCGCGCATCCGTGCGACTGGCACGCGGAACTCGCGCCCGATGCCGTGCACGGCGCGCAGCCGGATCAGATCATCGTCAACGACGCCGAGGCGATTCGCGTCGCGCTGCTGGCGGGCGCGGGCGTCTCCGCGATGCCGCACTACTTCGTCGCCGACGATATCCGCGCCGGCAGGCTGGTGCGCCTCTTCCCCGACCACGCGCTACAAAACGCGAGCGTGTTCGCGGTGTATCCGTCGCGTCAGCATGTGGACGCGAAGATCAGAACCTTCGTGGAATTTCTGGCGACGTCGCTCAAGGACAAGTTCGACGTGAAGCCGCCCCATGCAGCGCGCCCGATCGCGGACGATGTCCGCGTGCGCGCGCCGCAATTCGTCACGGCTTAGGAATGCGGATGCGGCTGATCATGAGCGAGCCGGAGATCGCGTAGATCAGCACGAGCGGATGCAGCGTGAATCCGCCGATGCGCCACGCGCCGAACCACATGTTCTCGCCGATCGCGCCCATCCATGCACCGAGCGTCAGCACGAGCACGATCACGAAGGACGTGGGAATTGGCGTGCCTTCGAAATGCGTAACCTTGCCGCTCGCGCCCGACATTTCTTCCGTGGTCACGTTATAGCGCGCGAGACGCGACACGCCGCACGCGACGAAATACGCGAGGATCACGCGGTCATACAGCCCGCGCATGCCGAAGCCGTACGCGATGATCGCCGGCGCTACGCCGAACGAGATCACGTCGGCGAGCGAATCCAGTTCCTTGCCCAGCAGCGATGCCTTTTGCCGCCACCGCGCGATGCGGCCGTCGAGCACGTCGAACACGAGCGCCGCGAACACCAGCGCGCAAGACAGATAGATATGCAGGACGTCGGAATCGTCGAGATAGGACATCGCCGAAAATAGCGCGCCCGTGCCGCATACCGCGTTGCCCAACGTAAACCAATCGGCGAGGTTGAACTCGCGGATCATCGAGAATCGTTTCATTCGTTTCTGTTTTTGTGACAGTCAAGCGGCGTTCAACGCGAACGCCGCGTCGTTGAGTCTATCATCGCGCCCTCTTGCGGCAGGACGTGCCGCATGCGGCGAGCACGCGGCATGCCCGCGCAACCTGTACGCGAACGTACAGGTTTGCGTTATACTGCGCGGCATCGACACTGCATTTCAGCGCCCGCCATGCCGCCTAGCCAACCCGTGCTGCTCACTATTCGCGACGCCGCCGAACGGCTGCAAGTCACGCCGCGCACGCTCAAGTACTACGAAGAGCGCGGGCTCGTTACGCCCACGCGCAGCGAGGGACGCTACCGGCTCTACAGCGAGCAGGACCTGGAACAGTTTGCGCGCATCCTGCGCCTGCGCTCGCTCGGGTTCTCGCTTCAGGGCATCGTCGAAATGCTCAAACGGCCGATGGAAACGCTCGGCGAAGGTCGCACGGGCTATTCGGCGTCGTCGTTGCGGGAGATCGAACAGGCGCTTTCGCAACAGATCGACGCCGTGGATGCACGCATCGCCGCCGTGCGCCGCGAACTGAAGGAAGCGCAGGCGGTCCGTGGCGAGCTGGCCCGCGACCTCGACTATTTGCGGCGCCGGATCGCGGGCGAGAGCAAGGAAGCGTTGCTGCAGGAACGCATAACCGCGAGCAAGTCGAAACGCGCAACGCGTGATGCAGAATGACCACTGAATTCGTTCGTAATCCGAATCTTTCAATCCAGCGTCTGATGGATGGACTGTTTCCGTGGGCCATCGCGCTCGCAACCGGACTGGATTACTTCGACAATTCCGTGTTTTCGTTCTTCGCGAGTTATATCGCGGGCGGCATCAACGCATCGCCCGACGAACTCGTGTGGGCTTCAAGCGCATACGCGGTGACATCCGTGCTCGGCATCTTGCAACAGCAATGGTGGATCGAGCACATCGGCAATCGGCGTTATATCGCCGCGTGTCTCTTCCTCTTCGCGGCGGGCGCGGTGGCGGCCGCGTTTTCGGAATCGTCGATCGAGCTTGCGCTCGCACGCGGATTTCAGGGCTACTTCATCGGCCCGATGATGAGCGCCGCGCGCATCCTGATTCAAACACGCTTCGCGCAGCGGGAGCGTCCAGCCGCCACGCGCCGCTTTCTCAACATGATCCTGCTCGGCACCGCGCTTGCACCCTTGTGCGGCGGCTATCTCGTCGCGTCGCTGGGATGGCGCGCGCTCTTCACGTCCACTGCGTTCGCGGGCGTCGGCCTCGGCGTGCTGGCGTGTTTCGCGGTGCCGTCTACCGGGCGCGTTGAGCCGCATGAACGCCGCGACACGCATTTCTGGCCGTACATCGTTTTCGCGTTTGCGCAGGGCGCGCTGCAGATCGTCATGCAGCAAGTGCGCTTCGAGTTGTTCAGCACGTCGCCGGAACTGATCGTGCTCACGGTCGCCGGCCTGCTCTCGCTTGGCTGGTTCGCGTGGCATCAATGGCATCATCCGCGGCCGCTGCTGCGTCTGCATGCGCTTCGCGAGAAGACGTTTCAGGTGGGCATTGTGCTGTACATCGCGTTCTATTACATCAACAACGCGATGAGCTTTCTCGTCTCGCGCACGCTCGAAGTCGGCCTGGGCTATCCGGTGGAAAACGCGGGAAGGCTCGTCGGCTACACGTCGATCGTTTCGCTCGGCATGGCCGTGCTGTACTTCCGCTATTCGGCGCGCATCCGGCACAAGAAATGGCTGATCACGGCGGGCTTCCTGCTGGCGGCGTTCATCGGCGCGTGGATGGTCGAGTTGCCGCCCGACGTCAGCATGCCGTGGCTCATCCTGCCGATGGTCCTGCGCGGCATGTTGCTGCTTTTCATCGCGCTGCCGGTGGCCAATCTCACGTTTCGCGTCTTCGCGATCGAGGAATACAGCCACGGTTATCGCTTGAAGAATATCGTCAAGCAACTGACGTATTCCTTTTCCACGGCCACCATCATCATTCTCGAACAGCACCGCGTCGCGCTGCATCAGACGAGGCTCGTCGAAAGCATCAATCCGTATAACCCGATTTTTACTAACGCGTATGAACGCCTGATGAGCGGCTTCGAGAACATGGGTTATAGCGCGTCTCAAGCGAAAGGCCTGGCGCTCGGCGAAATGAGCCGCATGGTCACGCAACAGGCGAACTTCCTCGGTTCGCTGGATGGCTTCTATTGCATCATCGGCGTGGCGCTGTGTGCGAGCGTGATTGCGATATGGCAGAAGCGCATCGACTGAATCGAGCGGCCGCATGGAAGTATGATGAGCGCACAACCAACCCTTTCGCACTCAGCCCATGCTCCCGTCAGGTGATTCGTACGAAGCCGTCGCATCGCAATTCGAATGGCGCATTCCCGCGCGCTACAGCATCGCGCAGGACGTGTGCGACAAATGGGCGGACGGCTCGGGCCGGCTCGCACTCATCGTGGAAGCCGCCGACGCGTCGCAGAAACGCTATAGCTTCGACGACCTGAAGCATCTCTCCAACCGCTTCGCCAACGCGATGAAAGCGCAAGGCGTCGCGCGTGGCGATCGCGTCGCGATCTTCGTGCGGCAGTCGGTCGAAGCGGCCATCGCGCATCTCGCCGCGTATCGCATGGGCTGCGTGGCCGTGCCGTTGTTCGCGCTGTTCGGCATGGATGCAATCGAGTTCCGCCTTGCGCACTCGGGCGCGAAAGCCGTCATCACCGATTCCGAAGGCGCCGCGAAAATCGCGCAGGTCCGCGACGCATTGCCCGACCTGCAACTCGTCTTTTCCGCCGATTCGAACTTCTGGCCCGCGATCGAAACCGCCTCCGACGACGAAACGCTCGTCGACACCGCCGCCGACGATCCGGCCGTCATCATCTATACCTCGGGCACGACGGGCAAGCCAAAGGGCGCGCTGCACGGACATCGCATTCTGCTCGGGCATCTGCCGGGCGTGGAAATGTCGCAGCAATGCTTTCCGCGCGACGCCACGCTGTTCTGGACGCCCGCCGACTGGGCGTGGATCGGCGGACTCTTCGATGTGCTGATGCCGTCGTGGCATCACGGTGTGCCGGTGCTCGCGCGCCGCTTCGACAAGTTCGACGGCAACGCCGCGTTCGATCTTCTCGCGCGCCACGCGGTGAGCCATACGTTCCTGCCGCCTACGGCGCTCAAGATGATGCGCGCCACACCCGGTGCCGGGCGCGAAGGCCTCGCGTTGCGCTCGGTGGCGAGCGGCGGCGAATCGCTCGGAGAAGAGTTGCTGTCATGGGGACGCGAGAAGCTCGGCGTCACCATCAACGAGTTTTATGGGCAGACCGAATGCAACATGGTGCTGTCGTCGTGCGAGCGATGGTTCGAGCCGCGCAACGGATCGATCGGCCGCGCGGTGCCGGGGCATCGCGTGGCAATCGTCGATGATCGTGGCGTGCCGTTGCCCTGCGGCGTGCAGGGACATATCGCCATCGCACGGCCCGATCCGGTCATGTTCCTCGGCTACTGGCGCGACGAAGCCGCGACCGCGCAGAAATTTCGTGGCGATTTCCTGCTGACGGGCGACCTCGGCATGCTCGACGGCGACGGCTTTTTTCGCTTCATCGGCCGCGACGACGACGTAATCACGAGCGCGGGCTATCGCATCGGGCCGGGGCCGATCGAAGACTGTCTGATCCGCCATCCGGCCGTGCGCTTCGCGGCCGCCATCGGCGTGCCGGATGCGAAGCGCACGGAGATCGTGTGCGCGGTCGTCGTGCTCAACGACGGCTTCGAACCCGGCGATGCCCTCGTGCGCGAGTTGCAGGAACACGTGCGCACGCGGCTCGCGGCGCACGAATATCCGCGCGAAGTGCGCTTCGTCGCCGAATTGCCGATGACCGCAACAGGCAAGGTCATCCGCAAGTCGCTGCGCGCGCAATTCACGCCGGACGGCGGCTAGGCCGCTTCGCGCAGCATTTCGGCCACCGCGCGCACGGCGAGCGTATAGCCCTGCACGCCGAGACCGCAGATCACGCCGCGCGCCGCCAGCGAGACGAGCGAATGCCGATACTGCTCGTCTCGCTGATGGATGTTCGTGATATGAACCTCGACCACCGGCTTCTTGATGAGTTTGATCGCATCCAGCACGGGTATCGACGCGAAGGAAAAACCTGCTGGATTGATCACGACAGCTGCGTCTTTTTCGAACGCTTCCTGAAGCCAGTCGACCATCACGCCTTCATGATTCGTCTGGCGGAATTCGCACTGCAGGCCGAGTTCGTCGGCGAGCGCCTCGGTGCGCGACTGAACCTGCGCGAGCGTCGTCGTGCCGTAGAGATGCGGCTCGCGCTTGCCGAGCATGTTCAGGTTCGAGCCGTTCAATACGTAGATGAGTGGTTTCATGTGCATCGTGAATTCAGTGAGATTGGGAATGCATGGCATTCGGCGCGTCCGTGCCCGCCACTTCGGCGGCGGAATCGGTGCGATTCAGGTCGATGCCGCGTGTCTCCGGCGCGGTCAGGATCATGGCGAGCGAGATCACGTTGAACACGACGCATACCGCCACCACGCCCCACGGCGAACCGTTGCAGACCGCGAAGAGCCACACGGCGAGCACCGGCATCGGGCCGCCCGCGATCAGATTCGCGCCCGTATAGGCGAGCGCGGAGCCGGAATAGCGCACGTTCGTCGGGAACGCTTCGGCGAACGCGACCGGCTGAATGCCGCTCTGAAACTGCGTGAAGCCGAGGAAGAAGCCCATGGCGAGCAGCATCGGCATGAAGCTCTTCGTATCGAGAATCTGGAAATAGACGAAGAGCATCAACAGCGTCGCGGTCGAGCCGATGGCGAGCGCACGGCGTCGTCCGATGCGATCGCTCAGCATGCCGCCCGCCAGCGCGCCGACGATTGCGCAGACGTTCGCGCCCATCAGCAGGAGAAAGCCGGTTTGCTTCGGCACGCCGAGCGTCTTCGTCACATAGCTCAGCGAAAACACCACGATCAGATAGAAGATCGCCGCCGGTCCGCAGAAGAACAGCATCCAGCGCAGCACGGTGCGCCAGTGCAGGCGCAACGCATCGCGCAGCGGACTGCCGACATGCGCGACTTCGGTCTTCGACAGCGCCACGAACGCAGGCGTCTCCGAGACGCGCAGCCGGATATACAGGCCGACGATCACCAGCACGAAGCTCAGGACGAACGGAATGCGCCAGCCGTAGCTGTCGAAAGCGTCGGCGGACATGGTCGATGAAAGCGCGAGCAGCACGCCGTTCGCCATGATCTGCGAGAGCGGCGAACACAATCCGAGCAGGCCGGAATACTTGCCGCGCGCGTCGGGGCTCGCATGTTCGATCGCCATGAGCTGCGCGCCGGTCGATTCGCCGCCGAGCGCGAAGCCTTGCAGGATGCGCAGGATCACGAGCAACAGCGGCGCCCACACGCCGATGCTCGCGTAGGTCGGCAAAAAGCCCATCAGCATCGAGGCGAGGCCCATCACGGTGACGGTGCCGAGCATGAGATTGCGGCGGCCGAGCTTGTCGCCGAGATGGCCGCAGATGATCGCGCCGAGCGGCCGCGCCGCCAGCCCGACGCCGAACGTCGCCAGCGACGCCAGCAGCGCGGAAGTCGGGTCCATCGCGGGGAAAAACAGCTTCGGCAATACGGTGGCGGCGAGCGCGCCGTACAGCGTGAAGTCGAACCATTCGAGCGCCGTGCCGATCGCGGCAGCGGTCACGGCGCGCGTGCGCATGGCCTGATTGGCCTCGTTGGATGATGATTGAAGCATGTCGTGTCGTCTCCTCTTGTGTGCCTGGAATCGGCATGGCGCACAGATTAACAGCACGGGTGGGACATCGTTCCAGGGTGGAATTTCATCTCATAATATGCAATTATGCGGCTCGTTTCGACTCGAAAACCGTGAGAGAACAACGATGCCCGGCGTCACCGAACGAACCTTGGCGGTCCTCGAATTTCTCGCGACGCAAATGGAAGGCACGCCCCTCGCGATGATCTCGGACCAGCTCGAAATACCGCGCAGCGCGTGTCATCGTCTGCTCGTCGATCTGAAGCAATGCGGCTATGTGCGGCAATTGCGCGAGCACGGCGACTACGTGCTGACGACCAAACTCGTGGGCCTCGGGCTGAGCTATCTGGCGACGTCGGGTATCGTCGATATCGCGCAGAGCATGCTCGACCGGCTCGCCGAAACGTCGGGCGAACTGGTGCGGCTTGCGATCGTCGACGGCGACCGCCTCACGTGGGTCGCGAAAGCGCAAGGCGCGCTCAAGGGCCTGCGCTACGATCCGGACATGGGCATGGACACGATCCTCTCGTGCAGCGCAACCGGCCACGCGTGGATGATGACGATGTCCGACGAACGCGCGCTCGAACTCGTGTCGAGACAAGGCTTCGGATCGCCGAAGCAATACGGGCCGCGCGCGCCGACCACCGTCACGGGCCTGCTCGAATTCGTACACGCCGCCCGCGAGCGCGGCTACGCGACGATCAACGAAGTCTTCGCGCCCGGCATGACGGCGATGGCCGCGCCCGTGCAGCGGCGCGGCTATCCGGCGATCGGCGTCATCAGCATTGCGGGACCGCTGGTGCGGCTCACCGAAAAGCGCATGATGACGCTCGGGCCGACGCTCCTCGCGGCCGCGCAGGAACTTGCGGCGGCGAGCCTCGCTTCGCCGTTGTTCGGGAGAGTGCGTTGAAACGCAAACGTCGCATCTTCAAACGTGCCTTCACGCTCGCGAGCTTCATGCTCGCCTGCGCGCAGTCGATGGCCGCGAGCCTCGCGATCAATGTCGGCGGCGAGCGTTCGCTCACGACCGACCAGTTGCTCACGCGCCCCGACGTCGCGACCATTCGCGTGCCGAACGACGTCACCTTTCATCGCACGATGACGTATCGCGCCGTGCCGCTGCGGGCGCTGCTCGGCATCGCGCAACTGCCCGCCGGGACCGAGCTGCAGATCACCGCCACGGATGGCTTCGTCACGCATCTTTCGTCGAATCTCCTGTTCGGCGATGCGAAGAAACGCGCCGAGCCGTGGCTCGCGATCGAATCGCCCGACGAGCCGTGGCCGCATGTGTCGGGCAGCGGCGATATCGGTCCGTTCTATGTCGTGTGGCTCGATCCGGCTGCGTCGGGCGTGACGAGCGAACAATGGCCGTTCAAGGTCGATGCGATTCGCATTGCGCAGACGCTCGCCGCGCGCTGGCCGCAGCTCGCCGTCGACAAGAACGTGCCCGCGAATTCGCCGGTGCGCCGCGGCCAGAGCGTGTTAGCGACGCAGTGCATGGTCTGCCACAAGATGAACGGCGCCGGCGATGCATCGATGGGCCCCGACCTCGGACGCCCGCACAATCCGACCGAATACTTTCAGCCGTGGGTGCTGAAGTCGTTCATCCGCGATCCGAAGTCGATTCGCGCGTGGCCCGACATGAAAATGCCCCCTTTCGACAAAAACGCGCTCAGCGACAGCGATCTCGACGCGCTTATCGCCTATCTTGGCTACATGGCCAAGCGCCCGAAGTAAGCGAACACTGCGGGAAATCCCCACGTTTCATTGCGCCCACATTGCATACAATGGTCCTGTCAAACGCATAAAACTGGAGCGTCGTGTCGCAGACTGAGGCCGCTTTGCATACAATCTTGCCCGAACCGGCCCGTTCGGCGGATGACGTCTACGCCGCGATCAAGCACGCGCTGGCGGGCGGGCAATACGGCGCAGGCCAGTATCTGCGCGAGGAACAACTCGCCAGAAGTCTCGGCGTAAGCCGCACGCCGGTGCGCGAAGCCCTGCGCCGCCTCGACGCCGAAGGCTGGGTCGAAACGCGCGCGAACTACGGCGTGCGCGTGAAGGCGTGGACCTTGCAGGACGCGCGCGAGATCTTCGAAGCGCGGCTTTTGATCGAGCCGTATCTGGCCGGGCGCGCGGCGCTCGCGATCAGCGCGGCCGACATCGCGCGCCTCAAAACGCTTGCCGATGCGATGCTCGCGATCACGCAGCGTCCATCGACGCACGAGACATGCGAAGCCTGGTTCACCGCGAACGGCGAATTCCACGCGATCATCACGGCCGCCGCGAACAACGCGCGCCTCGATCGCTCGCTCAAGTCGATGAAGGAAACGCCGCTCATCAAGTGGACGTTCGACACCTACAGCGACGCCGACCGCGAGCGCAGCGCGCGCCAGCATGTCGAGATCGTTCTTGCGCTCGAACAGCGCAATACCGCGTGGGCGGAAGCCGTCACGCGCTGCCATATTCTCGCCGCCGAAAAGGCGGTGCTCGACCGCTACGACAGAGAGCATTCCGCCTCCGCGTGAACGGCGGCGCTTCGAGCAGACAGCATTTGAACCGTCGTTAGATAGTCGCCGCAGCGACAATGGAGACACGACATGCTGAGCACCGACGGCACCGCCGCCACCACGATAAGCTCGGTCAGCGCCGGTCCGCGCCTCGACCGCCTGCCGATCTCCGGCTTTCACAAGCGCGTGCTATGGCTGATCGGCGCGGGCATGTTCCTCGATTCGTTCGACATTTATCTCGCGGGCGGCGTGCTCGGCGCGCTCGCGAAAACCGGCTGGTCGACGATGCAACTGAACGCCGCGTTCCTCTCGTCGACGTTCATCGGCATGTTGCTCGGCGCCTTCACCGCCGGCGTGCTCGGCGACGCGAAAGGCCGCAAGTTCACGTATCAGTTCAATCTCGCGGTCTTCGGACTCGCATCGATTGCCGGAGCGTTCGCACCGAACATGACGTGGCTCATCGTGTGCCGCTTCTTCATGGGGCTCGGACTGGGCGCGGAAATCGTCGTGGGTTACGGGTCGGTCGGCGAGTTCATGCCGCCTGCGGTGCGCGGCAAGTGGTCGGCGTATCTGTCGCTCATCACGAACTCGGCGCTGTTCTTCTCGACGTTTCTCGGCTATCTCATCATCCCGACGATCGGCTGGCGTGCGATGTTCGCCATTGTCGGCGTCGGCGCGATGATCGTGTGGGTGATCCGCAAGAAGATGCCCGAATCGCCGCGCTGGCTCGAATCGAAAGGCCGTTACGAGGAAGCCGAAGCGATCCTGCGCGCCGCCGAGGAAGAGTCGTCGCGGCGCGCGCCGCTGCCGCCCATCACCGATGCGCCGCGCACCGTGACCAAGAAAACCACGCTGCTCGAACTCTTCTCGCCCTCGCTGATTCGCCGCACGTTCGTGTCGATCGTCGTGCAGGTCGCGGTCAACATGGTGATCTACGGCTTTATCGTCTGGGTCCCGACGTTCCTGATGAAGCAGGGCGTCGGCATGGCGTCGTCGCTCGGCTATTCGTCGTTGATGGCGCTCGGCGGGCCGGCTGGCGCGCTTGTGGGCGTGCTGATCGCCGACCGCGTCGGACGCAAGAACGGGCTCATTGCGGTGTCCGCGCTGGCGGCGGTCGTCGGCTGGCTCTACGGACATTCGACCGGCGTCGAAATGGCGACGCTGCTCGGCTTCCTGCTCTTCACGCTCACCTATCTGATGGTCGCGCTCGGCATCGCCACGTATATCCCCGAGCTCTTCGCGACCGAGAACCGCATGCGCGCGAACGGCATCGCGGGTTGCGCGGGACGCATCACGGGCATCTTCGCGCCGCAGCTCGTCGTCGTGATGTATACGGCGGGCGGCGTGAAAGACGTGTTGTCGATGATCATCGGCGCGCTCGTCGTGATGGCGCTCGTGCTCGCGGTGTTCGGCATCGAGACGAATCGCCGCTCGCTCGAAGACATCGCGCCTTCGACCGATCTCGACGGCGCACTCGCGACGTCGTCGCTGTCGCATGAATCGCAACGTTGAAACTTACTGAGGAACCGTCATGAGCGTCACGAATGAAAGCAAGCGTCAGGCGTTGAAGGCACGTTTCGCGCGCAAGGAGATCGTCACCGCGCCCGGCATTTTCGACATGATCTCCGCGAAGATGGCCGACTCGATGGGCTTCGACTGTCTTTACATGACGGGCTTCGGCACCGTCGCGTCCTATCTCGGGCTTCCGGATGCCGGGCTCGCCACGTACACCGACATGGTGAATCGCGTCGCGGCATTCTGCGGCGGCACGAAGACGCCGATGATCTGCGACGGCGACACGGGCTACGGCGGCCTGCTCAACGTCGCGCATACCGTGCACGGCTACGAACAGGCGGGCGCCGCCGGTATCCAGCTCGAAGATCAGGAATTCCCCAAGAAATGCGGCCATACGCCGGGCCGCCGCGTGATCGCGCTCGAAGACATGGTGCGCAAGATCAAGGTCGCGGTGGAGAGCCGCAGCGACCGCAATTTTCAGATCGTCGCGAGAACGGACGCGCGCACGTCGCTCGGGCTCGATGAAGCGCTGCGCCGCGCCGACGCATACGCGAAGGCAGGCGCCGATGTGCTGTTCGTCGAATCGCCGGAGAGCGTGGAAGAACTGGCGAAGATCGGCAGCACGTTCGACATGCCGCTGCTCGTCAATGTGGTCGAAGGCGGCAGGACGCCGCAACTCGCGCCCGACGAATTGCAGAAGCTCGGCTTCTCGCTGGCGATCTATCCGGCGTCGGGTTTTCTAACGGTGGCGAAGGCGCTCAAGGACGTGTACGGCGAGATTCTCGCGCGCAAGGGCACCGAAGGCGCGGCGAGCGGCATGTACCCGTTCTCGGAGATGTGCGAGCTGATGGGCTTCCCCGAAGTCTGGGCGTTCGACCGGGCGCACGCCGATTGACGCACGCCACGCCTGAGCTTCGCGATGCCGAAGCTCAGGCCACCGCCGCGACGCAATCGATCTCGATGTCGAAGCCGCCCGGCCACGCCGGAACATTGACGAAAATGCGCGCGGGCGGATTGGGGCCGAAGAAGCGCGCATAGACCGCGTTGACCGTGCCGAACGCATCGACGGACGTGCAATAGACATTGCACTTCAGCACCTGATCCAGCGAGGAACCCGCCGCTTCCACACACAGCTTCAACTGCTCCAGCACGAGTTCGGTCTGCCGCTCGATAGTTGCATTTGCAACGATTTCTCCCGTCGCCGGATCGAAAGGCGGAAAGCCGGACACATAGACCGTGTCGCCGTGGCGCGTGACCGCGGAGGTCGGCGCCTTGAATCGTTCGAGCCAGGTCGAAAGCGGTTCGACACGGATGATTTCGCGAGCCATATCGATCGTTTCCTTTGCCTTGTCGCGCTATGCGCGTTTGTCGAAAATTCCGTTGAGAGCGTCGCCCGCGGCGGCGTCCTTGAAGCCGTCGAAACGCCCGTCGACGAGACCTTGCGCCGCGCGCATGAAGCCGCCCCACGCCACGCGCGCCAGCCCTCCGCCGACGCTCACGCGCCGCACGCCAAGCGCGGCCACGTCGCTCAACGCGAACTCCGACACGCCGCCGATCAGCAGATTCACCGGCTTCGGCGCGAGCGCCTTCACGACCGCTTCGATCTGCTCGCGCGTCTTGATGCCGGGCGCATACAGACAGTCGGCGCCCGCGTCGGAATAGGCTTTGAGACGCGCGATGGCATCGTCGAGATCGGGCTTGCCCGCGAAGAAATTCTCCGCGCGGCCGACGAGCAAGGTGTCGCCGCCGCGCTCATCGATAGCGCGCCGCGCGGCCTTCATGCGCTGCACGGCAACGTCGATCGGAAACAGCGGCGCGGCTTCGTCGCCGGTCGAATCTTCGATCGACAAACCTGCGACGCCCGTTTCGATTGCGAGCTTCACGCTCTGCGCAACGTCATCCGGCGTGGCGCCGAAGCCGCTTTCGAAGTCCGCGTTCACGGGCAAATCGGTCGCCCCGACGATCTCGCGCAGATGAGCGAGCACCGCATCGCGCGTCATGTGATTGTCGGCGTGTCCGCGAGACCACGCGAAGCCGGAACTGGTGGTTGCGAGCGCCTTGAAACCGAGCGATTCGAGATAGCGCGCGGAGCCGACATCCCAGGGATTCGGCAACATGAAACAGCCTGATTCGTGCAGCGCGCGAAAGGCGGCGCGTTTCTCGGCGACGGTGCGGGGCATGTCATGTCTCCAGTCGATGAACGAACGAGTCAAGCGTAGACAATACGCGATTCGCTGAAAATTCGTGCGTCACATGATGTGAACGCGCATGAAAAAACGGCGGCTCCGAAGAGCCGCCGTCCGGCGTGCAGTTGCTAAAAAGCTGCCGCCTACTTCTTCAGATCGAAGCGATCGAGATTCATCACCTTGGTCCACGCGGCGACGAAGTCCTTGACGAACTTCTCCTGCGCATCGGCGCTGGCATAGACCTCGGACAGCGCACGCAGCACCGAATGCGAACCGAAGATCAGATCGACGCGGCTGCCCGTCCACTTGCGCTGACCCGTCTTTCGATCGCGCCCTTCGAACACATCGCGGCCTGAAGAAACCGGCAGCCATTCCGTGTTCATGTCGAGCAGATTGACGAAGAAATCGTTCGTCAGCGTTTCCGGCCGGTCGGTGAAGACGCCCTGCGAGTTCTGCCCCGCCGACACCTTCAACGCCCGCAATCCGCCGATGAGCGCCGTCATTTCCGGCGCGGTCAGCGTCAGCAACTGCGCCCGGTCGATCAGCAGCGCTTCGGGCGCAACGCCAACGCCCGCCTTGACGTAATTGCGAAAGCCATCGGCGACCGGTTCGAGCGCCCCGACCGATTCCACGTCGGTCTGGTCCTGCGTCGCGTCCATGCGGCCCGGCGTGAACGGCACCGTTACCTTCTGCCCGCCCTTCTCGGCCGCCTGCTCGATGGCCGCGCCGCCCGCCAGCACGATCAGATCGGCCATCGAGATCTTCTTGCCATCGGACTGTGCGCCGTTGAAGCCACTCTGGATGCCTTCGAGCGTCTTCAACACCTTCGCCAGTTGTTCGGGCGCGTTCGCTTGCCAGTCCTTCTGGGGCGCCAGGCGGATACGCGCGCCGTTGGCGCCGCCGCGCTTGTCCGAACCGCGAAACGTCGATGCCGATGCCCACGCCGCCGACACCAGTTCCGCCACCGACAGACCCGACGCCAGCACTTTCTGCTTGAGCGCCGCGACATCCTGCTCGCTCACAAGCGGATGATCGACCGCCGGAATCGGGTCCTGCCAGAGCATGTCTTCCTGCGGAACTTCAGGGCCGAGATAGCGGGCTTTCGGGCCCATGTCGCGGTGCGTCAGCTTGAACCAGGCGCGCGCGAAGGCATCTGCGAACTGATCGGGGTTTTCCCAGAAACGCTTCGAAATCTTCGCGTATTCCGGATCGAAGCGCAGCGACAGGTCGGTCGTGAGCATCGTCGGCTTCAGCTTCTTCGATGCGTCATGCGCGTGCGGCACGGTTTCCGCTGAATCCTTCGCGACCCATTGATTCGCGCCCGCCGGGCTCTTGGTCAGTTCCCATTCGTGACCGAACAGGCTTTCCCAGAAGCCGCTGCCCCACTTCGTCGGCGTCGTGGTCCAGGTCACTTCGAGACCGCTCGTGATCGTGTCCGCGCCCTTGCCGCTGCCGAAGGTGCTCTTCCAGCCGAGACCCATATTCTCGACATCGGCGGATTCCGGCTCCGGACCGACGTTGTCAGCCGGACCCGCACCGTGCGTCTTGCCGAACGTGTGCCCGCCCGCAATCAGCGCGACAGTTTCCTCGTCGTTCATCGCCATGCGCGCGAAAGTCTCGCGGATGTCATGCGCCGCCGCGAGCGGATCGGGATTGCCGTCCGGGCCTTCCGGATTGACATAGATCAGACCCATCTGGACCGCGCCGAGCGGATTCTCCAGATTGCGGCCCGCGTCGGTGCGGCTGACTTCCTCACCGTGCTTTTCGACATCGGCGGTGATGACGCCCTGATCGTCGTCGTTGCCGGCCGCACCCTTGCCGTAGCGGACATCGCCGCCGAGCCAGGTCTTTTCATTGCCCCAGTACACGTCCTGATCCGGTTCCCACGTATCTTCGCGGCCGCCGGCGAAGCCGAAGGTCTTGAAGCCCATGGTTTCCAGCGCGACGTTGCCGGTCAGGATCATCAAGTCGGCCCAGGAGAGTTTCTGGCCATACTTCTGCTTGATCGGCCACAACAGACGACGCGCCTTGTCGAGGCTGACATTGTCCGGCCAACTATTGAGCGGCGCGAAACGCTGCTGTCCGCGTCCGCCGCCTCCGCGTCCGTCGCCGGTCCGATACGTGCCGGCGCTATGCCACGCCATGCGGATAAAAAGCGGTCCGTAGTGGCCGAAGTCGGCCGGCCACCATTCCTGCGAATTCGTCATCAATGCCGCGAGGTCCCGCTTGACCGCGGCCAGATCGAGAGTCTTGAATGCTTCGGCGTAATCGAAATCGGCTTCGAGCGGATTGGACTTTCTGGAATGCTGGTTCAGCAGATCCACCCGTAGTTGCTTCGGCCACCAGTCCCGGTTGGTCGTGCCGGTACCGGCGGCATGATTGAACGGGCACTTCGATTCATTTGACATGCGCTATCTCCTTGCGAGGACGTACCAACTAGTTGTTCTACGGCTACGACATCAGGTTTCGTGCTGCCCGAAACGGGTCAAATGAGGGAGGTCGCGGCATGCAATCCGGCGAGCATGACTCTTGCGGCGAGCCTTCCGCATGCTAAAAAATACGTGAGAGCAGCCATCAATAGAAGGCGATTTTTGCAATGCCGCCGATAGGACGCGGCTATAGCGTTTTCGCGCGCGGAGCATGCTGCAGTGCGGAATATGGCCGCGCGCGTCGGTCGTTCTTCAGCAGGAGTTTCAGTCTAGCAGCGTATGCCGTGGCTGGCTGGCGGAGTGTTCAGCCGTCCGCCCGCGCGGTGATTGCGTGAGAATGATTTTATTTCGTTGTCCCGATCAATATGACGTGGCTGCTCAACTCCAGTCGTCCATGTCGTGCTTGATGCTGTGCCGATTGGCGATGAGCGTCTCCACGCTCGGCTCGTTGCTCATCGCGCGCTGGATAGCGAGCTTCGTCGCTTCGTAATTGGTGCGGTACATGTCCTTCTTGTCGAGATTCGCGTCGGTCGCGCAGCGCGGATCGATCCACACAAGACTGATGATGCACAACTCGTTGGCCTGATCCTTCGGCAAGATGCCGTCGATCAGACAATCGACGACCGCATCCGCCGTCGCCGATTGCACCACGCCGCCGAACAGATCGATATTCGCCATGTCCTTGAGCGTCACTTTCGGGACGATCATCGTCGCGGGGCGGACCATCTGATTGCACGCGCGTATCGCGAACATCGCGGTGTGGCCTTTGGACTGCGCCATCATGTTGGCGAACGCGTGACCGACCGGCCCGTCGACGCGGCCAATCAGAATTTCGGGCATCGCATCGGTCGTTTGTCCGGGAGCAGCGAGCACGGTGGCTTCGCCTGCGCGGAACGTCAGATCCAGACTCATGGGGCTCTCCTTTCAGGGCTGAACGAGGTTCGGAAGATCGAGGGAACGTCCACATGCAAGGACGATGCCATCGCCCTCGATCAGCCAGCGGCCGGTGCGCGCGGTGGCCGCACGGAGACACACTGTCCGCGCGGTGTGACACATTGCGCGGGATCATCGTCTGAAGCGTGCAGACGCAAAAAAAGAGCGCGATGTGCATGACATCGCGCTCGTTTTGAGGTGACGCGTGCGTAAGTCGAAAAGACGTCAGAAGGTCGAAAGCGTCAGCTCATTGCGCACGGATTGCACGCCGGGCACGCCCTGCGCGACGCGCGTCGCCTGTTCGATCTGCGCTTCCTCCGGCACCCAGCCTTCGAGCAGCACGGCGCCGCCCTTCGCGCGAACGGTGATGCCGGTCGCGCGCATGCCCTTGGCCTTGCCGAGCGCCGTCAGAACGCGGCGGCGCAACGCGCGATCCTCCGCCTTCGACGATACGCTCGACGCCGCTTTCGACGCCTCCGCCGTGGCCGATGCGGGACCGTCGGCTTGTGCGTGAGCGAATGAAGAAACGGCGATCACGAGCGCGCATGACGTGAGTTGTGCGAAATGTGCAATTCGAGTGGTGTTCATTGCCTTGATTAACCTGATGAGAATGGACGATGCGCAGACGCCGCAGTGTCCGCGCGCGACGAAATCAGAAGCGATGCGTCATGCCGACCCCGACGAGCGTCTGAGGCGCATCGATGCCGTTCGTCGTGATGCCGGGCCAGCTGATCGTCGCGGTGCCGTTGTTCTTGATGTAGCCCGCGCGTGCATAGAGCGCCGTCCGCTTGGAGAGACTGTGGTCCACGCCCAGTTGCACGCCCCACGCGTTGTCGTGCACGCCGCGCACGACGCGTTGAAGGCCGGCAATCTCGATCGTGTCGAACGGCGTTGCCTGGATCGTGGCGCCGGCTTCCATCACGCTGAACGAATGCACGGCGTTCAGGCGAGCGGCGAGCGAATTTGCGGGCGCATCGTCGGGCTGGTGATACGCATAGTTGAACGTCAGATTGACGATGCCGAAGCGATATCCGACTGCGCCCGTGTAGTGCTTGGTCGAAACCGTGTTGAGCGCGGCGGGCAAGCCGGGGAAAGTCTTCGATCCGGGATGCTGAAATTGATACGCTAATCCCGCGTACAAGCCGTAGCCCGAATAAGTCGCGGCGACGTCGAGCATGTTGCCGGTGACTTGCGGAATGGGCTGCGAGACGGTGGCCGAAAGCGCGTACATCGCCCACATCTGGAAGCCGAGCAGGTTCGGACTCTTATACACGATGGCATTGCTCGAACGGCCGCCGCCGGTCTGCACGCCCATCGTGTTGCGATCGACACTCTGCGACGCAGCGGCGAGCGGCGAGAGCATTTCGTTCGCGCGCAGCGGATCGGTCGGATACAGCACCCAGAAGGTCGGCTGATACTGGCGCCCGAGACTGAGCGTGCCATATTTGTCGTGCGTCAGCCCGAGCCACGCCTGACGATAAAACATCGCCGACGAGTCCGCGAGAAAGGTGCCGTTATTGATGTTGTAGCCGTTCTCGAGCGTGAAAATTGCCGAGAGGCCGCCGCCCAGATTCTCCGTGCCCTTCAGGCCGAAAAGCGAGCCGCTGTTGCCTCCGCTTCTCAACGACCAGGACTTCTGTCCGCCGTTGTCGAGAAACTGGAAGAACGTGTCCGCTACGCCATACAGCGTGACGCTCGACTGCGCCGCCGCGCTGCCCACAGCCAGCGCAACCGTCGCCCCGACCAGGCCTTTACCGATGAACCGCATGCTTGTCTCCTCGTTGTGTGAGCCCGTGTGCGGAACGTACGACGACACTCCGCGCTCCGACCAGTGTTGCAGCCGGCCATGCAGGCTCCCCTACCCGAAACGAGGGGGAACGGGATTACCCGATGGGGGTTCGAGGGTGATATAGGCAACGGGTCAGATAAGCAAGTGATCTAGTCTTAGATTTATCTGCATTGCGAATGAATTAATCGGTTCATGCGTTTCACTTGCCTGAGCTTCACCGGGAGACCACGAATTGGCTGTCCAGTAGATCCATGAACGCGAATTCGAACTAATCCATGTTGCATCCGCCTCCGCCGTGAACCATCATGGCGCATTCGCCTTCACCGAAGATGCATTCTCAACCAGTCCATGACCGCCGCGAAAACCACCCCCATTTCGCCTCTAGACGCGACATCGTCTGCGCCGTTTTATCGGCAGATTTACGATCGATTCCGCGCCGCCATCGCCGGGGGAGTGTTGAAGCCCGGCGATCGAATACCCTCGGCACGCGCGCTGGCTAACGAGCTGGGTCTGGCGAGAGGCACCGTCGACGCCGCTTATTCGTTGCTCACCGCCGAAGGGTATATCGAGGCACGCGGCCAGGCCGGGACCATCGTGACGCCGGGCATCCAGGCGCGGATGCCGGTCGCAATCGTCAAGCCGCGCGCCGTCGATCACTCCGCAGCGCCAACTTTTCGTCCCGATTCAATCCTGCCGTTCCAGATGGGCCTGCCCGCACTCGACGCGTTCCCGCGAAAAATCTGGGCCCGTCTCGGCGCGCGATGCATACGCGCGACGCAGCCGTCCCGCATGGTTCACCCGTCCGTCTACGGCTTGCCTGAACTGCGCGCCGAGATTGCCGCGTATCTGCAGGTTTCCCGCGGCATCGACTGCTCGCCATCACAGGTGTTCGTGACATCGGGATATCGGCACACCATCGAGTTGATCGCTCATGCATTGCTGAAAGCAGGAGACCGTGTCTGGCTCGAAAATCCCGGCTATCCGCCGACGCGCGCATTGCTTGCGCATCTGAATATCGCCGCCGTCGCGGTGCCGGTAGATGGCGAAGGCATGATCGTATCCGATGCGCTCAAGCTGGCGCCGAAAGCGCGTGCAGCGGTGGTCACGCCGGCACATCAGAGCCCGCTTTGCGTGTCGCTATCGTTGTCCCGGCGTCTCGCATTACTCGACTGGGCGACGCGCAACAAAGCATGGCTGATCGAAGACGATTATGACGGCGAGTATCGCTACGTCAGCCGTCCCTTGCCCGCGCTCAAGAGCCTGGATCGCGACGGACGCGTGCTTTACGCAGGCACATTCAGCAAGGTCCTTCTTCCTAGCTTGCGGCTGGCCTATCTCGTCGTGCCGGAAGCGCAGGTCGAGCGGTTCGAACAGATCACCCAGACGTTTTCGGGCGGCAGCCCGGAATTGACGCAGGCGATCGTCGCGACCTTTGTCGCCGATGGACACTTCGCACGCCATGTACAACGCATGCGCAAGCTCTACGCAGAGCGCCGCGAAGCGACGGTAGCCGGACTGGAAAGCGTGCTTGGCAGACACATGCAAATCGATGCGCAACCCGGAGGCATGCACCTGATTCTGCGGATGCGAGGCCGTCGCTCGGATCGACGTCTTGTTGCGCGCATGCGGCAAGACGGCCTGTATGGCGAGGCGCTGACCGACTGGACCGCGGGCAGCGAAGGCAGCCCGGCGGTGCTTTTAGGCTTCACGAATATCGACGCTCAACGCACGGCGGAGAATCTCGCGCGTCGCATTTTGAATCTGCTATGACGACGATCATGGCCTAGCTCGCAAGCCGCATCATGGATCTTTCTCGCTAGACCAAGAACGCGCACGATGGCGTCTTTCAACACATGAACACAGGACTTGAAATGAGCCATCGCATCGACTACGCCCACGCATCGCCGGAAGGCTACAAAGCCTTCGGAGCCGTGTATGTCACGCTACAAAAAGCTGGTCTTTCGAAACAGCTGATCGATCTCGTCTATCTAAGGGTTTCGCAAATCAACGGCTGCGCATTTTGCATCGATATGCATACGCGCGACTTGCTCAAGCTCGGACTCGAAGTTGAGAAGCTTGCACTCGTGCCTGTATGGCGCGATTCGGGAGAAGTATTCACTGCACGCGAACGCGTTGCTTTGCGCTGGGCGGAAGCCGTCACGCGCGTGGCGGACACGCACGTACCCGACGCCGACTATGAAGCGGCAACGGCGGAATTCAGCGACAAGGAACTGGCTGATCTGACTTACGCGATCGCCCTGATGAATGCGTTCAATCGATTCGGCGTTGCGTTTCGCACGCCACCGAAAGGCTAAGCCGCGCCATCCGAACGATGCTCGCCGGGTCGCGATGCCGGGCGAGCGAGGGGACAGCGCCGTCCCGCTTTATGCGATCTAGTCTCTCGGTGAGACATAGCGCCATTTAGCGGCGTTCACATCGATACGCGCATCGTCGTCGAGACGTTTCTGCGCACGGTCGGAATCCGCGCGCCGCAGAGCTTCGGCGCGGGCCTTTTGAGTGGCGATATGGTCCTGAGGTCTCACCGACGTGGTCGGCGTTATCGTAGTTCGCTTCAGCATGTGGATGCCTGCAGAGTAAAGGGCTAGTGCTGGGCAGCGGCCTCGGCGCCACTGGGCTTGGCCACTGCGCGTGGCTGCTCAAGGGTGCGCTGCATGTCGCATTAAAGCAAGCACAATCGACGAGGCACTTCGGTGTTGCTTATCACGAGAATGCGGCCGGACCTTATAGCGCGTGTGCTCAAGCGATTTTAAATAGATCGCGACAGTCATTAAAAATGCGTCCAGAATGGGTCGGAGAGCGGCCCTTTCCATGGCCGCCGCTAAGGGGCGTGAAATGGCAAAAGGTCAGATGCGTAGTAACCGGGAGGCAAAAAAGCCTAAACAACCCAAAAAGCTGTCTTCTCCCGTGACGGATCCATTCAAGGTGCCCGTATCGAAGACTTCGGCATCAACGAGCGTCACGAAGAAGAAGTAAGCGACCGCCGCATGCCTTGCATCGCGTCCGCATAATTCCGATCGATCTCGCGTCTATCCGGTAAAGACTGCCGCACGATGCGGCGGTCGACATGCACGTCGTTTGACGCTCACCGTTCATTGAGACTTCAGAACGTGGTCGCTTGCAGCGCGTACGTCCGCTGTGAGCGATTGCCGCCTGCTTTCGTCCTGCAACTTTGAGTTTTTCCTTTTGGAGGCGAAATGGCGAGCGAGTCATATCGCGGTGCGACGCTATGAACACGCCGCAACGTCTGACAGTCGTGCATCAGAGCGTCTATCGCTATTCCGAACCTGTGCGCTTCGGCGAGCATCGCATGATGTTTCGCCCGCGCGCCAGTCACGATCTGCGCTTGCTCACCACGCAGTTGCTGATCACGCCCACGCCCGACCGCCTGCACTGGCTGCATGATCTGTTCGACAATTCGGTGGCCGTCGCGACCTTTTCGGCGGAAGCATCCGAGTTGCTCTTCAGAAGCGAAGTCACGCTCGAACACTACGAAGCGCCGCTGCCCGATTATTCGCTCGAACGGTATGCGTCGACGTGGCCTTTCGCGTACACGAACGAGGAAGCCTCGAATCTCGTGAACGCGCGAAGCCGTCAGTTCCCCACGGACGACGTCGACGAATGGGCGCGATGCTTCATCGGACCCGGCGGCTCGACCGACACCATGACCTTGCTTCGCGGCATGACGCTCGAGATCAAAAACAGCTTCACGTACATGCGGCGCGAGGAGAAGGGCGTGAATCGTCCCGCCGAGACGCTGCGCTCGCGTAGCGGCAGTTGCCGCGACTTCGCCGTGCTCATGATGGACGCAGTGCGCTCGCTGGGCCTCGCCGCGCGCTTCGTCAGCGGCTATATCTTCGTGCCCGATCACGACGCCACGCTCGGCGGCGGCGCGACTCACGCATGGTTGCAGATCTACCTTCCCGGCGCAGGCTGGGTGGATTTCGATCCGACCAACAGCATCATCGGCAACCGGCATCTGATTCGCGTGGCTGTCGCGTGGAATTCGGATCAGGCGTTGCCGCTGTGGGGCACCTGGCACGGCGCGATGCATTCGTTCCGCAGCCTCAAGGTCGACGTGAGCGTGACCGAAGCACCCTGATCGACAACACCGAACGCCCGCCTCTCACGACTTTTACATTGGAAGGATGATCAGATGAAACTCCGCGTGGGCTATGAACTGATCTACGAGTGCGAGCAACCGACCCCGATGATGCTCATGTTGAACACGCACTTCTCGCGTGCCGAGCATGTGCTGTCCGCCGATTTGCTGGTGGTCGATCCGCCGGTGCCGATCACGCAGTATCGCGACAGCTTCGGCAATCTGTGCAGCCGAATCGTCGCGCCGAAGGGGCTCATTTCGCTTTCCACGATTGCATTGCTCGATGTCTCCGATCAACCCGAGACGCGCGAGACGTCGGGCCAGCAGCATGCCGTCGAAACGCTACCGGACGAATGTCTGGTGTTCTTGCTCGGCAGCCGATATTGCGAAACCGATCTGCTGTCGGACATCGCGTGGAAACTGTTCTCCACGACGCCGCCGGGCCGTGAGCGCGTGCAGGCCATTTGCGACTATGTGCACGCCCACATCACCTTTGGATATGAGTTTGCCCGGCCGACCAAGACCGCATTTCAGGCGTGGCAGGAACGCAAAGGCGTGTGCCGCGACTTCGCGCATCTGGCCGTGGCACTGTGCCGCGCGATGAATATTCCCGCGCGCTATTGCACGGGCTATATCAGTGACGTCGGCGTGCCGCCGCCGCATAGCGCGATGGATTTCGCGGCCTGGTTCGAAGCCTATCTCGGCGACTCATGGCAGACCTTCGATCCGCGCAACAACGTGCCGCGTATCGGCCGCGTGTTGATGGCGCGCGGCCGCGATGCCGCCGACGTCGCGATCAGCAACACCTTCGGTCCGACGAAGCTCATCAAGTTCGACATCCATTGCGAGCCGGTGTGAGTGTGTGAGTTTGCCGGACGGCGGCGCACGGCGCTCTTTAAGCGAGCGCGCAATTCCGCTATCCTGACGCAAACCATTCCGTTCCTCACCGATGCTCACCCTGACGCCCCGCGACACCGCCATGCTCAACGGCGACGCAGGCGAGGGCCTCGCACTCGCGATGCGAATCGTCGCGGCGACGGCTCACGTCATGAACGCCGATACGCTCATCGACATCACATCGGCGCATATCGACGGCTGCCTCTATCACGGCGCGGCCAGCCTTGATTTCGTCGAACGCTTCGTCGCGAGCGGCGCGAAAGTCGCGGTGCCGACCACGCTCAATGTCGGGTCGCTCGATCTCATTCATCCCGAACTCTTTCGCGGTGAAGCCGATATCGCCAGCGCAGGCAAACGCCTGATGGAAGCGCACATCGAACTCGGCTGCGAAGCGAGCTTCACTTGCGCGCCGTATCAGTTGAAGCATCGGCCGCGAAAGGGCGATCAGATCGCGTGGGCCGAATCGAATGCAATCGTCTTCGCCAACTCCGTGCTCGGTGCACGCACGAGCCGCTACGGCGACTTCCTCGATCTCGCCGCTGCCATCACCGGGCGCGTGCCCTACGCCGGGCTACATGTCGCGCAGAATCGCGCGGCGCGTATCGTGATCGAAGCACCCGATCTGAGCACGTCATTGCATCGCGATGCGAGCTTCGCCGCGCTCGGCTTTCTGCTCGGAAGCGAAGTCGGCGCGACGGTCGCCGCGATCATCGGCCTGCCCGGCGACACCACCGAAGACGAACTGAAGGCGCTGGGTGCGGCGGCCGCGTCGAGCGGATCGGTGGCGCTGTTTCATGCGGTCGGCATCACGCCGGAAGCCGCCACGCTCGATGAAGCGCTGCAAGGCCGCGCCCCCGAACGCACGATACGCGTGAGTGCCGCGGATCTCGCCGCCATACGCGCGCGCTGGAGCCACGCGCAACCGGGCGATGCGCTCGCCGCCGTCAGTCTCGGCACGCCGCATTTTTCCGTCGATGAATTTCGTCGGCTCGCCGCGCTGTTCGAGCGTCACGAAGGCTCGCCACGCAGCGACATCTACGTGAACACGAGCCGCTTCGTGCTCTGGCAACTCGAAGAAGAAGGTCTCGCGCAAAGGCTGGCTGCGCGCGGCGTGCAGATCGTGACGGACACTTGCACGTACATCACGCCCGTGATGAAGCAGGTGAGCGGGCTCGTCATGACCAACTCGGGCAAATGGGCGCACTACGCGCCCGCGAATATCGGCGTGACGGTCGCGTTCGGCAGCATGAGCGAATGCGTGCGCTCGGCCTTCGAAGGAAAGGTGTGCATCGATGACGACATTTGACGCCGTCGCGCTCGTTCCCGGTCACGCGCGCGCTCCGGGCATCGCACTGGCGCCGCTCAGCTTCTGGGGCGGCTACGATGCCGAACGCGGCGTCATTGTCGATGCAACGCACGCAGGCTACGGCAAAAGCCTCGCCGCGCGCGTGCTCGTGATGCCGCGCGCACGCGGATCGAGTTCGAGCAGCAGCGTGCTCGCCGAAGCGTTGCGCAACGGCACGGGACCCGTGGGCATCGTGCTGACGGAACGCGATCTGATTCTGTCGATCGGCGCTATCGTGGCGAACGAGTTGTATGCGTCGAACGTGCCCGTCGTGATGGTCGATGAAACCGCGTTCGCGCAGATCGCAGCCGCCGATGTCGATATCGCTATCGAAATCGATGCGCGCGACGCGGCTCGTCCTGCGCGCGTGCGCCTCAGCGCGACATCATCGTTTCGACCACCGCGATGATCTGCTGCGCCGCCGTCTTCACGTGTTGTTCGAGCAGTTTCGCGCCGAGCTTCGCATCGTGCTTGCGGCACGCATCGACGAGCGCCATATGCTCGTCATGCGACTGCTCGCGGATCGGCACCTGCACCACCTGAAAGCGGAAATAGCGGTCGCTGCGATCGTGCAGCACGCGCAGCATCTGCAACGTGATATCGCGCCTTGCGGGCAGATAAAGCGTTTCATGCAGACGCCAGTTCAGTTGACCCCACATGCCCGATTCCGCCTGATCCATTTCGGTCACGAGCTTCTCGGCTTTCGCGATTTCCGCATCGCTGATATGCGGAATCGCCTGCGAAAACAGCCATGGCTCCAGTCGCAAGCGAATCTCGAACGTCTCCTGCACTTCTTCGATCGACAACTCCGCGACATACGCGCCCTTGTGCGGCACCTTCGTGAGCAAGCCTTCGCCCGTGAGACGCGTGATTGCCTCACGAACCGGCACGCGGCTCACGCCGAGTTCATCGGCGAGCGCCTCTTGCCGCAGCACTTCGCCGGGCGCGAGATCGCCGGAAAGAATGCGCTGCCGGATCGCGGTCGTGACGAGTTCGACCGTCGTCGTGCGCACGATCTTGCGCGTCGAGTCGCTCGCGCTGGGCGCTTCGTCGATGCGGCGTGATTTGATGGCGACCGGAGGCATGTGTTTCTTCAGTGCTTATGTGTAGGGTTGCGGCATCGTAGCACGCGCTAAAGAGCGATCTCGCGTGACGTTCAGCGCAAGGTCTCGCGCACCCACGCGCCGTTTTTCATCACGCCCGCGATGCGCTCGCCCTGCCCTGTCAGCACGCGAATATCCTTTAACGGATCGCCATCGACGACGAGCAAGTCCGCATACGCACCCGCCGCGACAACGCCCAGCTTGCCCTTCATGTTGATGATTTCCGCGCCGGTCGCGGTGGCCTGACGAATGGCCTCGAATGCGCCGACGATGTCCGCGCGTATCGACAACTCATCGCTCTGATACTGATGCATGTCGCCGAGCAAGTCGCTGCCGAGACCGATCTTCACGCCGCGTTTGTGCAGCATCGCCAACGCTTCGAGGCCGCGCTTGCGCACGGATTCGTTCTTGTCGAGCGTGTCCTGCCCGAGACCCATCTGCGCGCCGACCTTCGACATCGCGTCATACGTGACGAGCGTCGGCACCGCGTATGCGCCGTGTTCGGCCATCACGCCGGCGGCTTCCTCGTCGATCAGATTGCCGTGCTCGATGGTCCGCACGCCGAGCCTGACGACGCGCGCAATTGCCTTCGGCGTGTACGCATGGGCCATCACATACGTCTGATGCGACTCCGCTTCCTCGACGGCGGCCTTCACTTCATCGACGGAAAATTGCAGGTTGCCGATAGGATCGGTAGGCGAAGCCACGCCGCCCGACGCCATGATCTTGATGTGATGCGCACCCGCGCGCATCTCTTCGCGCACGGCCTTGCGCATTTCGTCGACGCCGTCGACCACGCGCCCGATCGCACCGAGATTGCGATTGCAGCCGCACGGGTCCGGGTCCGAGTTGTCGAAGCGCTCGCGAAAATCGCCGTGGCCGCCGGTTTGCGAAAGCGCCTTGCCCGCGACGAACAGGCGCGGCCCGGCGATCACGCCGTCCTCGATCGAGCGCGACAACGCATAGTCCGCACCGCCCGCATCGCGCACGGACGTAAAGCCGCGATTGAGCATGCCCGCGAGAATCGGCACGGCGCGCAACACGGCGAACGTGTTCGGCAAGCGGCTGTTGTTGCCGAGATGCGCGACGGACGCAATCACATGCACGTGACAATCGATCATGCCGGGCATCACCGTCTTGCCGCCGACATCGATGACCTGCGCGCCGTTCGCCTGCACCGGCTCGCGTGTGACTTCACGAATCGTGTCGCCGTCGATGACGATGGAGTAGCGGCCGTCGTCGCGTTCATGATCGACGTCGAGCACGCGGGCGTTCTTCAGTATCAACATGACGTATTTCTCCCGTTATTTCAGCAGGAATCCATGAGCGAGCGGATCGCGGTCGTCGACGAAAATCGTGTTGTGGCCGGTCACGCGCGCCCATCCTTCGATGGCCGGCCGGATGGCGTCGTATTCGCCGACGCGCACCGCTTCCAGCGCGATGCCTTCGAACAACGTACCGATGATGCTCTCGTGCACGAAGCGATCTCCGATCTGCAACTGACCTTTGGCCACGCGCTGCGCCATGCGCGCCGATGTACCCGTGCCGCACGGCGAACGGTCGATGGCCTTATCGCCGTAGAACACCGCGTTGCGCGCGCTCGCGCCCTCGACGGTCGGCTCGCCCGTCCACATTACGTGACTCAGCCCGCGTATCGCGTCGTTCTCGGGATGCACGAACGCGTATTTCTCGTTGGCCTTCTGCCTCAGCACCGGGCTCAGGCGCTGAATGTCCGAAGGCTTCAGCGCGTGCAAGCCTGCGTAATGAGCTTGAGGCTCGACGATCGCGTAGAAGTTGCCGCCGTATGCGACATCGAAACGAATCTCGCCCAGGCCTTCGACATCGACAGACAAGTCGCGCGAATGAAGAAACGAAGGCACGTTGACGAGCTGCACCGAATCCACATGCTCGCCGTTCATCCGGTAGCGCGCGATAACGAGACCCGCGGGCGTATCGAGCCGCAGCACGCCGGGCTCGCGCGGCCGCACGAGGCCATGTTCGATGGCCGTCGTCACCGTGCCGATGGTGCCGTGTCCGCACATCGGCAGGCAGCCGCTCACTTCGATGAAGAGAATCGCCAGATCGCAGTCGGGCCGCGTCGGCGGATAGAGGATGCTGCCGGACATGACTTCGTGGCCGCGCGGCTCGAACATCAACGCGGTGCGAATCCAGTCGAACTCGCGCAGGAAGTGCGCGCGTCGCTCGATCATGTTCGCGCCTTCGAGCGGCGGCGCACCGCCCGCGACGACACGCACCGGATTGCCGCACGTGTGTCCGTCGATGCAGAAGAACGTGGACTTCATTGCGACAGCGCCCGCACATTGGCGATCGCCTTCTCGACAATCGCAATCGTCCGCTGCCTTTCCTCGCCTTCGAGCATGAGACGCGGCGCTTTCACGTATTCCGGATAACCCGCCGTGATGTTCTCGGCGAGCTTGATGTACTGCACGAGCTTGACATGTGTGTCGAGATGGAAAAGATCGATCAACGCACGATACAACGCACGCGCCTTGCCGTACTCGCCGTTGACCGCGTAGTTCAGCAAGTCGACGGATTCCTTCGGCATGGCGTTCGCCATGCCCGACACCCAACCCGTCACGCCGAGCGCAACGGATTCCACGATCAAGTCGTCCACGCCGCAGAACACGACGAAGCGCTCGCCGAAGCGCGCATAGAGATCGGTGACGCGCGTCGTGTCGTAAGTCTCTTCCTTGATCGCGACAACGTTCGCTTCGTCGGCCAGTTGCGCGAGCAGATCGGGGCGCATGTCGACGCCATAGCCGCGCGGGTTGTTGTAGATCATCAGACCGAGCTTCGTCGAGCGTGCGATCGACCGATAATATTCGACCGTTTCGCGATCGTCCGAGCGATACGTCAGGCCCGGAAACACCATCAAGCCCTGCACGCCGATAGCTTCCGCGTCCTTCGCGAACTGCACCGCGTTGGCCGTATTCAACTCGGCAAGACCGGATATGACCGGCACGCGGCCCTTCACCGTTTCAACGGCGATCTTCAGCACGGTGCGCTTTTCATCGGGCGTGAGCTGCGCGTTCTCGCCGACCATGCCCATCATCACGACGCCGCCTACACCGTTGTCGATGAGACGATTCAAGCCGCTCACGATTGCATCCCGATCCAGCGAGCCGTCCTGTTTCAGCTTCGTCGTCACGGCGGGAAATACGCCTTTCCAGTTCACTTGCATGTTCGTTCCTCCAGTGGATTCGAGTCTCGGTTCTCAGAAGCGTGCAATCGAATAAGGCGTGATCGGTACGCGCGGCATGCGGCCCGCGAGCACATCGGCGACGAGCGCGGCGGTCGTCGCCGATTGCGTCAGACCGAGATGGCCGTGGCCGAATGCATAGATGACCGACGGCACGCGCGGCGATGCGCCGATCACCGGCAGCGAGTCCGGCGTCGCGGGGCGATGGCCCATCCATTTGCGCGCGTCGGTATCGTCGATGCCGGGAATGAAGCGCTTGCCGAGCGCGAGCAGCGCGTCGCTGCGCCGATAGTTCGGCGGCGCATCGAGGCCCGCGAACTCCGCCGCGCCACCGATACGCAAGCCCACGTCGAGCGGCGACGCCACGAACTTGCGCTCGGCGAAGATCACTTCGCGCGTTAATTTGATGCCGTGCTTAGGCAGGGTCGTGTTGTAGCCGCGCTCGCTTTCCAGCAGCACGCGGTCGCCGATAGATTGCGCCAGCGCGGCCGACCACGCGCCCGTCGCAACGACAATGCGCCGCCCCACGACGCGCATGCCATCTGCAAGCACGACGGCATCGGGCGCTTCGATCGCGCGCGCGACGCCCGTCACGAAGCGCGCACCGAGCGCACGCACGCGCTCGCGCAACAGCGTGACGATGCGGCGCGGATCGCCGACCTGCGACCAGTCGTCGAGATATACGCCGTGTTTGAAGACGGATGCGAGCGCGGGCTCGCATTCGCGCACTTGCTGCGCGTTCATTGCATGCCAGCGCACGCCGAGTTCGCGCTTGAGCATCCACTCGGCCTGATCGGCGGCGAAGGCTTCATCGGTTTCATAGACGGTCAAGGCGCCTTCGCGATAATGCATCGAAGACGCGCCGATATCGGCGAACATCGGCAGAAGGTCGTCGTAGACGCGGTTGTTCAACAACGCGAGCGCATGCGAGATCGCCTGATAACGCTCCGGCTCGCTCGCGCGGCGAAACGCCATGAACCACGGCAGCGCTTTCGGTACATGCTTCCAGTCGAGCGCGAGCGGCCCGAGGGGGTCCATCAGCCATTTCGCGGCTTTCGTGAACATGCCATGCACGGCGAGCGGCATGCTCTCCGTCACCGCAATGCCGCCTGCGTTGCCGTGCGACGCGCGATCGCCTTCGAAATCGCGATCCACGATTGTCACGCGCGCGCCGTCGCGCAACGCGGCCCACGCGCAGGCAAGCCCGACGATGCCTGCGCCGATCACCACCACATCCGCCTTCTCTTCGATCGAAGCCGACATGTTCATTGCAATGGATCGTGCGCGGTTTCGCGGATGGTCGCGACGGTGATGGTCGAGAGGAGCGCGGCCAGCATCACGAAATACGCGGGCGAGAGCGGCGAACCGGTTGCCTTGATGAGCGCAATGGAAATCATCGGCGCGAAGCCACCGAAGATGGCATTGGCGATGCCGTAGCCGATCGACATCCACGTCGTGCGGATTTTCGTCGGGAACAGTTCGGACAACACGGCCGGGCCTACGCCGGAAAAGATACCGATGATCACGCCGCCCAGCACCTGCACCGCGCCGACGACCGCCGCCGACTTGTACTCCAGCATCAGATGGAAGATCGGATACGGCAGCACGAGAAACGCGAAGCAGCCGATGGCATAAATCGGCTTGCGGCCGAAGCGGTCGGAGGCGGCGCCCCAGAACGGAATCGATATTGTCATCACGATCAGCCCTGCCGTGTTGAGCCACAGCGCGGTCGACGTGCTCATGCCGACGTATTTCGTCGTGAACGACGGCAGATAGTTGAGCAACACGTAAAGCGATACCGTCCACACGATCACGAGCCCGCACGCCTGCAAGCCGAGCAGCGCGGGCGCGCGGCCTTTGACCTTGGGTGCGTCGTCGCTGGCTTGCTGATAGACCGGCGTTTCCTCGCTGCGCTTGCGGATGATCCAGCCGATCGGCCCGATCACGATTGCGCCGATGATGAACGGCACGCGCCAGCCCCAGTCGAGCATCGCTTGCGGGCTGAGCAGCGTCGTCATGAGCGCGGCCGCGCCGGAACCGAGCAGCATGCCGCCGAGCGTACTGCATTGCTGGAAGCTGCCATATAAGCCGCGTTTCTTGGGCGGCGCCCATTCGACCAGAAAGGCCACCGCGTTACCAAGTTCACCGCCGACGGAAATGCCTTGCAGCATGCGCGCGGCGACGAGCAGCACCGGCGCCATGATGCCGATGGACGCATACGACGGCAGCAGCGCCATGAAGAGCGTGGCGGCGGCCATCAAGGGCATGACGAAGGTGAGCGTCCACTTGCGGCCTTTCTTGTCGCCGAGCCATCCGAAGATGACGGCACCGAGCGGACGCGCGGCAAAGCCCAGACCGAATGCGCCGAAGGTGCCGAGCATGGCGGCGAAATCGTCGCCGGCGGGAAACATCACTTTGGCGATAACGGTGGCGAGAAACGCGTAGGTGCCGAAGTCGAACCATTCGAGGATGTTGCCGACGACCGCGGCAGTGACCGCGCGGCTGGACTGGGACGAGACGCGGGGGCTGTCCCCCGCGGTGTATGGATTCGCAACGGCTTGGGCTCGGTCGATCATGGCGGCTCCGGTGGACGCTGGCTCGGGGGTGCGGTGCGGTTCCGTCGGATTGTGCGCCAGTCTCTTTTTTGAATCAAGGATTTTGGATCCAAAATTGGAAACTGGATTAGCGGGATTTTTTGGGACCTGATCCGCATCAGGTGTGGAGATTCAATCGCTCAGACAACTCACAAGCGCCATTGACCCTTCTCGGCTTCGGGACAACATTTAAGCGTTCAAGGCATGCCGCCCAGAGAAGGCGAGATGATGCTGCCCGGTTCGGCATTTGGCGCGCTTGCGTCCGGATACGCGCTGCGCGTCTTGATCGGGGCGTGATTCTTCGCGCACGTCTCGATCGAGTCATTGCCAAGGCACTGCTGAAATGCATCGGCATTTGGCTTGGCGTCGAACGTGTAGATGGTCTCGCCTACTTTGACTTCAGTGTCGGAAATGCGGTCTGCGGTAATGGTCATGATTCTGTTTGCCTCCCATTAACGTGATCGTGCTCGACGCCAGCATCAAGCGCGCCCACGTCATTTGTTAGCGTCAGTTCAATCAACTTCACGCGACGGGCCGTTATGCTTTTTTTGTCGGATCGGTATTGCCCGGATTCTCCGCTTCCATTCCGCCCGTGCCCGCGATTTCCGGTCGGCCGCCTGATCCGTATGGCACTTCGGCTGTCTGTTCCGGGTGCTGATCCAATCGACGGTTCTCCGGCTCCACTTCCCCTGCATTGGGCTTGCGCACGCCTTGCTTCGGATCGCCGCCGGTGGGCGCGCCCGGCCCCGGCGCATTGCCCAGCGAACCGCCACCGCTCGCGCCGCTTCCGGCATCGCCTAGCGGCTTGTCCGTGCTTTTCTGTTCGTCCGTGTTCATCATCGTTCTCCACTTACGTTAGTCATGTCTTGATTAATGAGCAACGCGCGTTCCACGTCGTGGTAGAGAACTCGACAATGCACCGCTTGAGGGTCCGTTGAAATCCTTCTGCTTATGAACTTTTCATTTCACAAGGTGCGAAAGGTCCGTTGCCACTCGATCCAATACCGGCTCCCACTGTCCGAACTCCGACTGACGGTAAAGTTTGGCGGATGCATACCAGGGAGTGTGGACACTGTCGCGCCCCCAGATCCAGTAAGGATTCGCGTCTAGAAGCACCCACGTCGGACGGCCAAGCGCTCCGCTAAGATGAGCTACCGACGTGCACACCGTAATCACGAGATCAAGCGCACTGACGAATGCCGCGGTGTCGTCGAAGGTCTGGAACTCGTCGGTGAAATCGATCATCTCGAGTCCAACCGCGCGGGCCGCCGCAACATCCGCCTTTGCTCCCGCCTGAAGCGAGTAAAACGCGACGCCGGGAATGTCCTTGAGGGACTTGGCGTATCGCTCCCAGCCCACACGTCGGAATGGGTTTCGCTGATGGTTTGCGCTGCCGCTCCAGACCAGTCAGACCTTCAGGCGCTTATCGACCGCAAGACGCTTCTTCCAGAACGCTACCAACGCGACGTCTGGGTTCAGATAAGGCGTTGCAGGGATCGTTTCCTCGCGCACGTCGAGCACGAGCGGAACGCTAAGCAACGGCAGGTGATAGTCGTATTCCGGCAATGCTTCGACGGTGCCGACGGTCGAGAATCCGTCGACATGTTTGCTCAACGAGCGTTCAAGCAGCCCTCCCATCTGCGGAAAAGAGTTCCATTCGAGACGCCCACCCGCTTTATGAACCTGTTGCGCGAGCGCCGGTGCGAAGCGGCAGAACTGCAGCAAGTCGCCCATGCCCTGCTCACCCCATAGCAGCAAAGTCTTTCCTTCGAGCGATTCACCTCGCCAACGCGGCTTGGGAAAAACGGGCCAACGATTGTCCGATGCATGCGGACCTTGCCATCGCGATTCATAATCGCGCCAACCCTGCTGAAAATCGCCTCGTCCAAGTTCGAGAATTGAAAGATTGAACCTCAACGACGCATCGCCCGGTGAAAGATCGCATACCGCGCGCGCATATTTCTCGGCGGCATCCCAGCATTGGGCTTCTTTTAGAGCCAGCGAATAGATGTTCAGCGCGTCGGTACTTTGCGGATTGAGTTCTATCGCTCTCTGGCCTGCCGCTAACGCGCCGTCGAGATCGAAGCCGTTGCATCGAGCGATGCACAAGTTAGTCCAAGTGTCGCTGTCGTGTGGCTCTGCCTTGACCGCATCTTCGAGCAATGCGCGAGATTCATCGCCATGACCATGGCATTGGATTAACGCTGCAGCAAGGTTCTTGCGCAGACGCGGGAAGTTTGCGTTGCACTCCATGGCGCGCCGGAAGCAGGGAAGCGCGTCAACGTAACGCCCCGACATGGCAAGCAAGCATCCCCGACTGTTATGAGAGGTGGCGTTGTGTGGACGCAGCTTCGACCACGATTCGGCAACGGCAAGAGCGTCCGCGAGCGACTGTTGAGACGCTAACGACTCCACGAGCGTAAAGAGCGAATCGTCGTCGGTGCCATTCAGGAATGCCGCGGCTTCCAGCCACACCTTATGTGCTTCCAGATGGCCTTGCTCTAACGTACTTACCGCATTTCCCAAAAATATAGCGAAGGTTTTTTTCAGATCGAAATCGAAACTTGTCATGCAGACACTACGTTTAACTAGAGTTAGACCTTGTGGTCGGATCAATGGTTATTGACAAACCATAGGAATACCTATGACGAGCGCGACATAACAAGAGAAACTTCCGAATGAACGTTCCGGGATTTCGCTTTCATAGGATGACGCATCAACGAGGAACAGAAGGCAGGAAAGGCGACGAAGATACCACAGCACACCTAACGGGCAAGCTTCGCATCCTCGCCGTGCAAAGCATCGCGAATGGGAAACGGACCGAGGCATTGGGCGGCAGGATGAACCGCGTCGACCATCGCGATCAGGATGCCTTGCAAATCACGGTTCTTCAGTTCATTGGTGACCTTCAACCAGATTTGGCGCGCGTCACCTTAAATCTCGCCCTGTCTACAAATTCCGCATCAATCGCCGGATTCGTTTCAGTCTCTGCGTCGTAAACCCCGCTCTCCGGCTCCGGCACGTAAATCGGCGAATCGCCCCGCCTTTGCCTATGATTCAGGTGAAGTAAGTCGGGCCATTGCAACGCGTTGTCCTGTACGCCTTTGGTATTGGCTTCAAACCGTCAAGGGACAAGGAGTCGGTCACATGAAAGCTCCTCTGCGTTCGGCACGAATCGAGTTGATGGCGCCGTTATCCGGCGTGATGGTGCAACTCGAAACCGTGCCCGATCCGGTGTTTGCGCAGAAGATGGTCGGCGACGGCGTGTCGATCGATCCGACATCCGACGAATTGCTCGCCCCGTTTTCCGGCACGGTCACGCAACTGCATCGCGCGGCGCATGCGGTCACGGTGACGGGCGAAAACGGCCTTCAGGTGCTGATACACATCGGGCTCGATACCGTGCTGCTGCGCGGAGAAGGCTTTACGCCGCGTGTCAAGGAAGGCGACACGGTCACGACCGGCCAGCCGCTGATCCGTTTCGATCCGCTCCTCGTCGGTGCGCGCGCCGTGAGCCTGCTCACGCAGATGGTCATCGCCAACGGCGAGCTTGTCACGCGCTACGTCCCCGCAACGGGACTCGTCACCGCAGGCAAGGATGTGGCGCTGACAGTCGAGTTCGTCGATGGCGCGCAGGACGAATCGAGCGGCGGTACTGCGGGCGCGATCCTGTCCGGCGAAGTCGCGCTGCCGAACCCTCAGGGACTGCACGCGCGGCCCGCCGCCGTGTTCGCGGCGGAAGCGAAGAAATACACATCCGATATCCGCCTTCTGCGCGGCGAAGACACGGCGAACGCGAAGTCCATCGTCGCATTGATGGCGCTCGCCACGAAGTTCGGCGACACGCTGCGCGTCGAGGCCACCGGCCCCGATGCGGCCGAAGCCGCCGCGGCGCTCGCGCGTCTGCTCGCATCGGGCTCGGGCGAGAAGCCGGAGAATGCGCCCGCGCCCGCCGCGCCCGCAACCGAAGCGATCGCACCCACACGCACCGCGCCCCTCGATGCGAACGCGTTCACCGGCGTGTCGGCGTCGCCGGGGCTCGCGGTCGGCAAGATCGTGCAGTTCCGTCAGGAAGTCATCGACGTGGCCGAAGCCGGCGAATCGCCGCAACGCGAACGCGCCCGGCTCGACGTCGCGCACCACGAAGCGCGTCAGCAGATCGAGGCGTTGAAAGCGAAACTGACCGATCCGTCGAAGGCGCAGATTCTCGATGCGCATCTCGAACTGCTCGACGATCCCGATCTCAACGACGCAGCCATCGCCGGCATCAGCCAGGGCAAAAGTGCCGGCTTCGCGTGGCGCGCCGCGTTCGAGGCGCAGGCGAACACGCTGGAGAAACTCGATAACGCGTTGTTGCGCGAGCGCGCAGGCGATATCCGCGACGTCGGCCGCCGCGTGTTGGCGCTGCTCGCGGGCGTGAAGCAGGCGCATATCGACGTGCCCGGCGAATCGATCCTGATCGCGGAGGACCTTTCTCCGTCCGATACCGCGTCGCTCGATCGCAGCAAGGTGCTCGGTTTCTGCACGACGACCGGCGGCGCGACCAGCCATGTGGCGATCCTCGCGCGCTCGCTCGGCATTCCGGCGATCTGCGGCATCGACGAAAATGCGCTGCAATTGCCCGACGGCACCCTCGTCGTGCTCGACGGCTCGCACGGCAGCCTGCGGCGCAATCCGAGCGCGGACGAACTCGCGAAGGCGCGCGAACGCATCGAGCGTCAGACGAAAAAGCGCGAAGAAGAGAAAGTCGCCGCGAGCAGGCGCGCCGTTACCGCAGACGGTCATCGCGTCGAAGTGGTGGCGAACATCCGCAATGCGCAGGAAGCGCGCGACGCGGTCGCGGCAGGCGCCGAGGGTGTCGGCCTTCTGCGCTCCGAGTTCCTGTTCGACAGCCGTGACGCTGCGCCATCGGAAGACGAACAGGCCGCCGAGTATTGTGCGGTCGCCGAAGCGCTCGGCCGCGAGCGCCCGCTCGTCGTGCGCACGCTCGACGTGGGCGGCGACAAACCGCTCTCCTATCTGCCGTTGCCGAAGGAAGACAATCCGTTCCTCGGCCTGCGCGGCGTGCGCGTGAGCCTCGATCGTCCCGACATCTTCCGCACGCAATTGCGCGCGATTTTGCGGGCCGCGTCGATCGGCAATCTGCACATCATGTTTCCGATGGTCGCCGCAATCGAGGAAGTGCGCGCGGCGAAGCGGATTCTTCAGGAAGAAGCCGGTGACCGCATCGGCAACGTGAAGGTCGGCGTGATGATCGAAGTGCCGTCCGCAGCTTTGATCGCCGAACCGCTCGCGCGCGAAGTCGATTTCTTTTCGATCGGCACCAATGATCTGACGCAATACACGCTCGCGATGGATCGCGGGCATCCCAAGCTCGCGAAACACGCCGATGCCCTGCATCCGGCCGTGTTGCGGCTCATCGGCATGACGGTCGAGGGCGCGCACCGGCACGGCAAGTGGGTCGGCGTGTGCGGCGGCATGGCATCGGATGCGATGGCCGTACCGGTGCTCGTCGGGCTCGGCATCGACGAACTCTCGGTGAGCGTGCCCGCCATCGGTTCCATCAAGGCGCAGCTCGCGCGCCTCACGATGGACGAAGCGCGCGCGCTTGCGGCAAAAGTCATCACGCTCGGCACGGCCGCGGAAGTGCGCGCCCTGCTCGCACCGTACGCGGAATAAGCGGAGGCGCAACATGTTCAAGAATGCATTCGGCGTGGTGCAGAAAGTCGGCAAATCGTTGATGCTGCCGGTCGCGGTGCTGCCCGTCGCAGGGCTGCTGCTCGGCCTCGGCGCGACCGATTTCCACGGCTACGTGCCCGCGATCGTCCTCGAACTGATGAAGAACGCGGGCGATGTGATCTTCGGCAACCTGCCGCTCATCTTCGCGATCGGCGTCGCGCTCGGCTTCACGGAGAACGACGGCGTATCGGGCATCGCGGCGACCATCGGCTATCTCGTGATGACGGCGACCCTCGGGGTGATCGCGAAGGTCGAAGGCGTCGAGACGAGCATGATCATGGGCATCCCATCGATCCAGACCGGCGTCTTCGGCGGCATTCTCGCGGGCGGTCTCGCCGCCTGGATGTTCAACCGCTACTACAAGATTGCGCTGCCCGCGTATCTCGGCTTCTTCGCGGGCAAGCGCTTCGTGCCGATCGTGACGGCCATCGGTTCGATCGTGCTCGGCGCGGTGTTGTCGGTCGTGTGGCCGCCGATCGGCGGCGTGATCAAGGCGTTCTCGCAATGGGCGGCGGTCTCCGATCCGCGCACGGCAGCGACGGTCTACGGCTTTGTCGAACGTCTGCTGATTCCGTTCGGCTTGCATCACATCTGGAACGTGCCGTTTTTCTTCGAAGCGGGCAGCTTCCTCGATCCGACGACCGGCAAGGTCGTTCATGGCGACATCAATCGCTTCTTTGCCGGCGACCCCACCGCGGGCATTCTGTCGGGCGCGTTCCTGTTCAAGATGTTCGGCCTGCCTGCCGCCGCCATCGCGATCTGGCATTGCGCGAAGCCGGAGAAGAAAGTCGCGGTCGGCGGCATGATGGTGTCGGCGGCGTTGACGTCGTTCCTTACGGGCATCACCGAGCCGATCGAATTCGCGTTCCTGTTCGTCGCGCCCGTGCTGTACTTCATTCACGCGTGCCTTGCGGCGTCGGCGCAGTTCGTCGCCAATACGCTGAACATGCACATGGGCTTCACGTTCTCGCAAGGCGCAATCGACTTTTTGATGTTCAACCTGATCGGCAACAAGGCGACGCACGCGTGGTACGTGTTCATCCTCGGGCCGATTTACGCGGCGATCTATTACTGCGTGTTCCGCTTCGTCATCACGCGATTCGACATGAAGACGCCGGGGCGCGAGGAAGACACGATAGCGAGCGCCGCGGTAAGCACGGGTGTGGGCGGACGCTCGCGCGATCTCGTGCTTGCGTTCGGCGGCCGCTCGAACATCAAGAGCCTCGATGCGTGCATTACGCGGCTGCGGATTTCCGTGAACGACGCGTCACTCGTCGACGATGCGCGATTGAAGGTGCTTGGCGCCGCGGGCGTCATGCGCGTCGGCAATGGCGTGCAGGCGATCTTTGGGCCGCTGTCGGAAAACATGAAAACCGACATGCAGGAATACCTGAAGTCAGCGGGCAGCGATGCCGATTTGCCGGCGGCCGGTGCGGTTGCGGCTACGATGGACACCGCGCCTGCGCCGGCTACTGTCGCCATGCAGGATACGGCGCAACAAAAGGCGCGTATGGAAAAGATCCGCGCGGCGCTGGGCGGCGCGGCCAACATCCTGAAGCTCGAAGCGCTTGCGGCCACGCGTTTGCGCGTCGCGCTCGGCGATGCGTCGCGGCTTGACGGCGCTGCTTTGAAGGCGGCAGGCGTTCCCGCAACGCAGGCGCTTGCCAATGGCGAAGTTGATTTGATCGTGGGTCTTGAGGCGCCGAACCTGGCGGACGCTATGCGATCCGGTAAGTAGGACGCTCTACGCTTCATCGGAAGGCATAGGCGATGCCCACGTCGTAAGTCATTGATTGCGCGTACCGTGCCGCGTCACGATAGGGATCGCCGCCGCATCGCCCATCGGTCGTCGACGTCTCGCCGCCCGAGACGCAACGCCCGCGCAGGGCTCATTGACAGCCGCTCAGTCCGCCGAAGGGCGCCGACGAAATTCGGCAACGCGTTCGACATATCGATCGGGCTCGCGCATGCACTGCCCAGCACGAACGAGAAACATGCTCCTGTGACGGCCTTGGACAATCTCACGGCTCACGCCCTCCGTTCATTGCATCGAGCGTCGGATTATTTCGATTCCCTAAACCGTCGAATCGCGCCTTTTCTTGGGCATTGTCGAGCGTGTTGACTATTTACAGTGGTACTCGTAAGCACCACTTTTCCACGACGGATGCCAGCGGTACCTTACGCACGGCCGAGACCGGTCGAGCATTCCGGAGATAGCAACATGCACGTACGCGAATTCAGGTTCGTTTCATTGTTCACGGCAACACTCCTTTGCTCGTGGCCTGACGCATCGAACGCAACACAACAAGCACAAGAGCGTCGCGCAGCGCGAGATGTTCGTCAGGATACGCGTCAATACTCCCGTCATACCAAGCAAGATTGCCGCGCCGCCAACCAGCAATCCAACGCTCAGTGCAGGCAAGACAAGCGGCAAACAAAGCAACAAGGGCGTCAGGTCGCGAGGGATATTAAATACTGAATTACGCAGGGCCGTCATAAAAGCGGGCATCGCGAGTGATATGCGCCGCGTTGCTTGAGGTGGGTGCTTTGAAATCCCGACAAAACGCGGTTTATCTGATGTGTTGGTGTAGGTGAATATTCGTTAAGACAACACGGATCGAGCCTATCTTCTGTGCGCTTTGCGCGTTCTGACCGATAGGGTCAAAGAGATAAGCTAAAGACGATGAAACAGCAGCCGCTTGCAACGGCGGCAGATGAGGGCGCGGGATTCGCAAATGTGGGCAGACAAAGGCGCTTGCTGCCCTTGACGCTATCGCGTCTCGTGACTGCTTCGATAAATTCAGATACGTTGCATCCAAATCGGGAAACGTTGACCGCGCAAAAACAAAGCGAGGCGACAGCCGTTCTTTCGACCGCCTGCCGCCTCGTTTGTCCAACTAACTCAACTGTCGATCAACGCCTCACGAAGACAAAGGGCGCTGCCATGGGTTTCCATATCACGTCTTCTGTGAAGGCCGTAAACCCGAAATCGATATTTTTGTAGGTACCATCGCCTTGCGGCACCAACTGCTCGACTGTGTCTTTCAAATCGCTCATCAGGAAAACGGACTGCGTTTTTGCGTCATACTGAATTTCCGGAATCAACTTCCTGTTCGATTCAGCCCAGACTTTCCCGCCTGTGTCCAGATCGTAAAAGATGACCGGGGCGACGTTGTACTCGTTATTGTCGACGAACACGACTTGGTGATTGTTGGTCGCCTGCAGATTATTGACTGACTTGTACGGTTCGCCACCCGGCAACTGCCTTATCTTGCCATTCGACAAGTCCATTTCCGACATGTTCGATCCGCCGAGATTCGAGACGGGCTTCATGTAGACAGCGCGCTTTCCGTCCGGCGTCACAGCGAGGACGTGATAGTCCCTGGACGGCAATTGTCCAGCTGCAAACGAAGTCATCACGCTCTTCGTCTTCATGTTCACGCGCAGAATGTTCTGCTGCGTGCCGGAGGTGCTCGCAAGAACGTAGACCGTATCGTTGTCGTCGGGCGTCGTGTCGAGGGCCTTGACCGAGTAGTAAGCCGGGAAAGTCATCACGTTGCCGACCTTGCCGTCCTCAGCATTGATCACACTTATCGTGTTGTCCGCCGCGTAATAGATTTGCGAATTATCCGGCGAAACTCTCAGTTCAATGGATGCCGTGCGGCTCAAACGGACGTTCCAGGCAATCGCACGCGAAGCAATATCGTATGCAATCAACACGCTCGATTGCGCGCCTTTTTCCTGCAAACCGGGTTGCGATGCGATCGCCAGTTCGAAATAGAGCCGCTTTTGATCCGGACTCGCGAACATCCTTCGAACGTAGTCGTCCCCGCTTCCGAAATCGAGATTAATCGTCGACACCTCGGCGCGCGTGTTCAGGTCGTACTCTGTGATCTTCGCAGGACTCGCCACGCGCTTCATAACGAAGACGCTTTCCGTGTCCTTATGTGGGCCGTAAAACTTCTGCGCCATCTCGATGTCGGTGGCGCTCAGTTTGCCGTCGCCATTCCACTGCGGGTTGCAGTAATTCATGATCGACGCGAGATCCCACAAGCCGACCATCGTGTCGCCACGGGTGCCCTGCGCGGGCTCGATACACGATGACGGCGTATCTGGCCGATTCTGCTCATGCGCAAAACCCAGCGCGTGACCGAATTCGTGCGCGGCGATCCGGCGAATGCAATATTCCTCACGCCCTTGGCAACTCGGGCTCCAGTTCTTGAAAGTGAAATTGAGCGCCATTCCCCCTTGAGCGTTGTTCAGCATCGCACCCAGGCCCATGGTGTGCGGCGCGCCGCCGTCAATGTCCTCGACCGAAATCCGAATGCCGTAATAGTTCGGATCGTTCGTGCATTGCTGCCAACCGGAAAATTCGACGCCTGAATGCTGCTCCCAAGTTTCCTGGATCGCGAGACGAGTCCAGTTGCGCTCTGCGGAAGTTTGTGCGAACTCTGTATTGCTCAGGTTCCAGCAAACACCGATCGGCAAGCGATCCCAAATAACCGTCGATAACGCGTAGCCCTTCACCGTGGACTTGTCCTGCGCGACGGATTGCTCGACAGACGTCTTGGCCGTGGAACTGATCGCGCTGGTGCTGCTACCGTCTCCACATCCACTAATAAGTAATCCTGATAAAAAAGCTAACGCTAGACCCCTCAGACTTTTCACCTTCTTCTCCTTTATGACTGACCACACGCCCTCGCGCATGGTGGGAGAAGTATATTTTCAACATGAAATCAAAATGAAATGTTCATTACATAATTTTCCCAAACCTTTCTATTTCCCCCTCTTGAAATTGCCGCTGATTGCCTTTAGGCAATTTCGAAAAACCTCGCGCAACGAAAACCGCCCATAAGAAGGCGTCCAACTTCGCGTCGACGGGGGATTAAGCCAAGCCTCGCTTCGGCGCTTGAAATTTCTGCACCATCGCGAGATCCATCGCCTTCGACCGACCGTTGTCGTTTCAATTCTGATTGCTTTCGAACGTCGCCGTGACCAGCACCCCACGCGCCGGATGTTCAGGTTGACCCAGCCAAATCTCCCCCCGATGCGCCAGCACGATCTCCCGCGCAATCGACAGCCCCAGCCCCGTCCCCTCAGTCTCCGTCGCCGCGCGATAAAACGGCTCGAACACACGACTTCGAGCTTCGGCAGGAATACCCGGACCATCGTCGGTCACAGTAAGCGTGACCCGTTGCGCATCCCGCGCAACGGCGACCGTCACATGCCCGCCCGCCTGCGTATAGCGAATCGCGTTCTCAGCGACGTTATAAACAAGCGCCGACAACAACGCCTCATGCCCGATCATCCACGCCGATTCGACCAGCTCCGCGCCGAGATCGATCTCGCGCTTCTGCGCGAACATGGCGAGATCCTCGATCACGTTCTGCGCAATCGCGGCGAGATCGACCTTCTGCTTCGCGAGCTGCGTGTAATCCGCGGCTTCCGCTTGCGCGAGCAACAGCAGCTTGTTCGTGAGACCGACCATCGACCGGTTACTGCGCTGCATGGCCGCCAGCGCCTCGGAAAGCGACGGCTCCATCGCGACGTGTTGCCGCGCAAACTGCAATTGCGTCTCGAGCAGCGTGAGCGGCGTGCGCAACTGATGCGCCGCATCCGCGATGAAGCGCCGCTGCGCCGCCACCTGCAACCCAAGCCGCGCGATGCACTGGTTGATCGCTTCGACGATAGGCCGCAGTTCCGTATGCAAACGCTCGACCCGCAACGGTTCGAGCTGCATCGGATCGCGGTCCATGACCTCGTCCTTCACTTTCAGCAGCGGACGCAATTCGAACGTCAGGCCGATGCACGTAAGCGCCACGGCAAGCAGCACCATTTCGATCTGCCGCACGAGTTGCGGACGCCACAGTTCGCGGATCATCGCATCGCGCGAAGCCTGCGTTTTGCCGACCGATACGAGCACGCGGCGAATCGCGCCGTTGTCGTACATCTGACGCACATAGCCGACCGCGCGTATCGACTTGCCGTTGAGATCGGCGTCGTAATACGTGGGCGTGTCGTAACCGGCGCTCGTCCGCTTCACGGGAAAATCGGGCGCGCCCGCGAGCAGGCGGCCATCGTCGACGCTCACGTTGTAGAAGACCTGATCGCCCTGCGGCGATGCGAATACTTCGAGTGCGGCCGGCGGAATATCGACGAGCAAGCGGCCGTCCGACCATTCCACTTCGCCCGCGATCATTCGCGCGGAAGCGAGCAGCGTATTTTCCTGCACGAGATCGGCGGTGTGGCGCGCGTTGTCGTAGGCGGCCTTGCCGGTCACGAACACGTAGATCGCGAGCGGCACCAGCACCCACCACAGGAGACGAATGCGCAGGCTATTGGTCATCGTCCTTCTTGCGCAACAGATAGCCAAGCCCGCGCAACGTGACGATCGCCGCCGTGCTGCCATCGAGCTTCTTGCGCAGACGCGACACATAGATTTCGAGCGCATCCTCGCTCGGGCTGTCTTCGTGCGTGAAGATCGCATCGAGCAGCGCGGCCTTCGAGACCGTTTTGCCGAGACGCAATATCAGCGCTTCGAGCACGCTGCGCTCGCGCGGCGTCACGTTGAGCGGCGCGCCCTTCAGCGTGAACTGGCGCGTGTCGATGTCGAACACGAGATCGCCGCACGCAACTTCGTTCGCCGTCGCCGACGTGCGCCGCCGGATCATCACCTTCACGCGCGCAACGAGTTCGCGCACTTCGAACGGCTTGACCAGATAGTCATCCGCGCCCGCGCCGAGCAGCTCCACTTTTTCGTCGATGGAACCGCTCGCCGTGAGAATCATCACCGGCGTCGCGTCGCCGCGCTGGCGCAATCTGCGCAGCACGTTCTTGCCGGACAGACGCGGCAGGTTCAGATCGAGCAGCACGACATCGTAGTGATTCGTGCGCAGAAGATGATCGGCGGATTCGCCGTCCTGCACCGCTTCGAGCGCGAACGACTCCCGCTCCAGCATTTTCGCGAGCCAGAGCGAGAGCGTCGGATTGTCTTCTATCAGGAGCAGCTTCATGGCGGGGTGCGTAACGACAGTGCGCTCGTGTGCGGCATAGCGCGCGATTGTAGGACGTCTCGTCACGCGAAGGCGCATCGGGTTAACACCCATGTTTTGCCATCGCGCCAGAAAGCTGGCAGAAGGTTTCGCCTTTCTATAATCGCCGCACACATTCGAAAAGCGGGCCGCTCATGCTCGAAGGCCCAGAACAAGGAGACTCCTGATGCGTACCCTGCGCCAGATCGCTGCTGTATCCGGTATTGCCTTCGCCCTCGCGGCCGCTTCCGCGTCCGCTCACGCCGAGAAGATCTCGATCATGGTCGGCGGCGCGACCAAGATCATCTATCTGCCCGCGAAGCTGACCGAACAACTCGGCTACTTCAAGGACGAAGGGCTCGATGTCGAAATTCTCTCGCAGCCCGCCGGCGTCGATGCCGAGAACGAGCTGCTTGCCGGCGCGGTGCAAGGCGTCGTCGGCTTCTACGATCACACCATCGACCTGCAAAGCAAGGGCAAGGAAGTGCAGGCGCTCGTGATCTTCGGCCAGGTGCCGGGCGAAGTGGAAATGGTTTCGACCAAAGCCGCCGACAAGTTCAAGAGCATGGCCGATGTGAAGGGCAAGACGCTCGGCGTGACCGGCCTCGGTTCGTCGACGAGCTTTCTCACGCAATATCTCGCGCAGCGCGCCGGCGTGAGTTCGAAGGAATACACGCTGCTGCCGGTGGGCGCCGACGCGAGCTTCATTGCGGCAGTTAAGCAGGAGCGTATCGATGCAGGCATGACCACCGAGCCGACCGTCTCGCAGTTGCTGAAGACCGGCGACGCGAAGGTGCTCGTCGATATGCGCACGCTCGAGGGCACGCGCGCCGCGCTGGGCGGCACGTATCCGGCATCGAGCTTCTATGTGCAGCGCGCGTGGGCGGAATCGCACAAGGCGGACGCCGCGAAGCTCTCGCGCGCATTCGCGAAGACGCTGAACTTCATCGCGACGCATAGCGCCGAGCAGATCACCGAGAAGATGCCGAAGGACTATTACGCGAAGAACAAGGACCTGTACGTGGCCGCGCTGAAGGCCTCGATGCCGATGTTCACGAAGGACGGCAAGATGCCCGCCGATGGTCCGGAAACCGTGCTGAAGGTGCTCGCCGCGTTCAATCCTTCGGTGAAGGGCAAGCATATCGACCTCGCGCGCACGTATTCGAACGAATATCTGTCGGGCACGGCAACGGCATCCAAGTGAGGCGCGCACGATGAACCAGACGACACAACCGGCTATCGAACTGCGTCACGTCTCGTGCCGCTTCATTTCGCCGGACGGCAAGGCCACCGTCGCGCTGCGCGACTTCAGCATGTCGGTGGCGCGCGGCGAGTTCGTCGCGATCGTCGGTCCGACCGGCTGCGGCAAGTCCACGACGCTCAGCATGATCACGGGCCTCCTCAAGCCGACGACGGGCGAAGTGCGCGTGATGGGCCAGCCCGTCGACGGCATCGATCCGCGCATCGGCTTCGTGTTTCAGGCCGATGCCGTGTTTCCGTGGCGCTCGGTGCTCGACAACGTCGCGGCGGGTCCGCTCTATCGCGGCCGTTCGAAGTCCGCGGCCTACGACGAAGCCCAGGAATGGCTGCGCCGCGTCGGCCTCGACAAGTTCGGCAAGCACTATCCGCATCAGTTGTCGGGCGGCATGCGAAAGCGCGTGGCGCTCGCGCAGACGTTCATCAACAAGCCGGAAATCCTGTTGATGGACGAGCCGTTCTCCGCGCTCGACATGCAGACGCGCACGCTAATGCAGGACGAGTTGCTGCAACTGTGGTCGGCGAACGCGGGCTCGGTCGTGTTCGTCACGCACGATCTCGAAGAAGCGATCGCGCTGGCGGACCGCGTGTTCGTGCTGACCGCGCGCCCCGCGACGCTCAAGAAGGTCTACGAGATCGACCTGCCGCGTCCGCGCATCACGTCGGAAATTCGCTATCACCCGCACTTCATCGAAATTTCGCGCGATATCTGGCACGACTTGCGCGAAGAAGTGCAGATCGGTTGAACCCGTTCGAGAGGAACCCCACACATGTCAACGCCTCAACAAACAATGCCCGCGGGCATCGATCCCGGCACGCTCGCGCGCGTCGAACGTGAAGCGCAGAAGCGCATCAAGCAGCGCCACGCGCTCGTCATCGGTTTGCGGATCGCGGTGCTCGTTTTCGTGCTCGGCGGCTGGGAACTGTCCGCGCGCCTTCACTGGATCGACCCGTTCTTCTTCTCGATGCCCTCGGCCATCTTCGATCAGATCGTCGAATGGTTCGTCGACGGCACCTCGCAAGGGCCGCTGCTCACGCAAGTCTGGGTCACGCTGGAGGAGACGGGCCTGGGCTTCATCATCGGGTCGGTGGCGGGCGTGTTTTGCGGCATCGTGCTCGGCCGCAACAAGCTCTTGTCGGATGTGTTCAGCATCTATATCAAGATCGCCAATTCAATTCCGCGTGTCGTGCTCGGCTCGGTGTTCGTGATCGCGCTCGGTCTCGGCATGGCGTCGAAAGTGGCGCTCGCGGTCGTGATGGTGTTTTTCGTCGTGTTCGCGAATGCGTTTCAGGGCGTGCGCGAAGCGGATCGCTACATGATCGCGAATGCGCAGATTCTCGGCGCGTCGCGGCGTCAGGTGACGACATCGGTCGTGATTCCGTCCGCGCTCTCGTGGATTCTCGCGAGCCTGCACGTGAGCTTCGGCTTCGCGCTGGTCGGCGCGGTGGTCGGCGAGTTTCTCGGTTCGAAGCAGGGCATCGGCCTGCTGATCTCGACGGCGCAAGGCGCGTTCAACGCAAGCGGCGTATTTGCCGCGATGATCGTGCTCGCGGTCGTTGCGCTCGCGGCGGACTACTTGCTGACAGCCGTGGAGCATCGCCTGCTGAAGTGGCGGCCCACGGCGAATTGATCTGTTTCTACACGATAAAAACAACAAACCCCACGCAATGCGTGGGGTTTGTCTTTGTGGCGGTCAGCGAGTACCGAGCGCGCGCGAACGATTCAGATTGCACGCTGCATGTTCGCTGTAAATCACGCGGCGCTGATTGTTGAAGTAGATCGCGTAACGGTCGGCGTTCGTCTTGCCGAATCCGTACTCGCTGCACTCGGAATACACCGGTCCCCAATTGTCGTCGGGCGGGCCGAGGCGGTCGACGACATCGTCTTTCGTCATGCCGACGCGCACGCGGCTCATGACTTCTTTCGGGTCCGGGTCGGCGTGAAACGCACAACCGGCGAACACGGAGAGCAAACAACACACAGCCATTACTACGCGTGATTTCAGCGGCAGCATCGATTCAGTCCAGGGAAAACCTGAAGAGTATCGATGCGCGATGCGCCGCTCAATCGCCACAATCCGAAACTGCTGCTTGGCGTCAGTTCAGCCGACGACCGAACCGGGCCGCGCGCGCCGCCGCAGCACTTCCGCCGCGCCGATGCACGCGGCCAGCCACGCGCCGCCCGACGCGAATCCGCCGATCACGTCGCCGGGAAAATGCACGCCCATCACGACGCGGCTCGTGCCGATGACCAGCACGATGAAACACGCCAGCGCGACGATAAGCGGATCCCAGCGCGTCGGCGCGAGGCGCAACAGCACATACGCGCACATGCCGTAGCAGACGATCGAACCGAACGTGTGGCCGCTCGGAAACGCGAAGCTGTCGGGCAGCGGAACCGTCGAGCCGGTGGGCCGGTCGCGGCGCATCATCGCCTTGAGCGCCTGATTGAGCAGGCCGCCCGCGCTCGTGACCGCCGCGAAATACACCGCGAGTCCGAACCGCCGCGTGAGAACGAGCGTCGCGCACATGAGCGCGCAAAGCAGCGCGAGCAACGGCGGGTCGCCGAGATGCGTGACGCGCGCGAACCAGCGCGCGGCGAGGGCGGGCGTGCCGTCGCGCACGGCGTCGAGCAGCAACTGATCCGCCGATGAAAACGCCGAGCCGTGCGCAATACGCATCGCGATCGCGACGTACACCGACACGCCGAACGCGACTGGCACGAACGCCGCGAGCGCGACGGCCGTCGCGGACGAGCGCCGTTCGCGCGCCGACCATCGCCACGCGCAGCCCGCCGCGACAGGAACGGCGAGAAGCACGATCGCGATGATCGCCATCGCGTGGCGCTGCGCGAGCGCGTTGTAATCCATGTGACGATTCTCCGATGTTGTGCCGCGCCCGCACGAACTCACGATGCGAGCGCGCGCCCTTCCGCTTCGAGCGAACGCTCCCAGCCGAACGCCTTAACGTGCGCGACGGCCCGGTCCACGGCGAGCACGCCGCAGATGCCGCCGGGCATCGGCAGCGTGAGGCCTTGCCATTGCGGCGGGCCATCGGCTGCGCGCGCCTCGCTGCGTTCCGCGCGCGCCCGGCCAATGCGCGCCGCCTCGCTCCAGAGCGCGTTGCGGGCGTCGACATCGTGCGGGCCGGCAGGCTCGACGGCTACGCCCAGCCCTATTCTCGCCGATGCCACCGCAATCACGATCCAGATGCCCGAATACGCAACATCGACATGAATGGCGCCGTCGCCCCGCGGATTGGTCACGACAATGCGCTCGTCGGGTTCGTCCTCGACAGTCACGTCGTTGGGCGCGCAGTCGAACATATGCGAGAGCACGAGGCGCAAGGTCGCGCGCGCCACGCTGAAGCGCCGCCCGAGCGCCGAATTCGGATGCAGCCGCGCGCGTTTGCGCTCCGCCACCGAAAGCCAGCTCCCGATATTGGACGCCGACGCAAAGCGGAACTCGCTCGGCACGAGCCACAGACAGACCTCGCCCGGCGCGGGCGGCGCATGGACCCGCACGCGCGCCTTGGCGAGATCGGAGTGATGCCAGGCGGCATCGGCGGCGAGATGAATGGACATGCGATCGGTGGCGGGCGTGCGCGTCGAGCGGGATCGCGGCGCGCGATTCGCAATTCGCAATTCGCAATTCGCAATTCGCAATTCGCGATTCGCGATTCGCACGCGCCGAAACGCTCCGCATTCAGGGACAAGCGACCATTGTCGGGCGGCAACCTTATGGGACGCTTAGGAAACTGTAAGCCGCGCGGATTTGCGCGCAGAGCGAAACAATCCGCCTACGGGTCAACCCCGAGTTGAGCTTTCTTCAACGCCGCCCTCAAAAATCCTCGATTCCTCTTCGCGCGAAGCCCGCCGCAGAATCCTTGCATCTTCAACGTAACGCAAAGGATTGGAGTTCATGGAAAAGAATCTGTTCATCGGCGAAGGCTTCGAAGGCCCCGGCGTGAATCTCGCCCACATCAACGTGCTGGTCGGACCGCGCAACGGCCCGGCCGGTCAGGCGTTCGCCACCGCGCTCGCGACGCCGTCCGCCGGTCACGCGCCGTTCGTCGTGATCGCGCAGCCGGGCGTGCCGACCAAGCCGCTCACGCTCTACGTCAACAAGGCGCAGATCGACGGCGATTTCCACGGCAACGCGACCTGGGGCGCATCGCAGGCGGGTATCGCGAAAGCGGTCGCCGAGTCGCTCGAAAACGGCACGCTGCCGCCCGAAGCCGAGAACGACTGGGTTGTCGTGTCGGCGAACTGGGTCAATCCGAAAACCGACGATCTCGATGCCGTCTTCGAGAACAACTATCGCGCGTGCAAGAACGCGATCATCGCCGCGATGGAAGGCCTGCCGCGCAAGGACGCCGTGTTCAAGGCCGCGCGCGAAGTCTCGAACCCGTTCTACACGCCGAAGGCGCGCTGAGGAGTTGCCGCACATGGAATACGTACGTCTCGGCCAGTCCGGCCTCAAGGTTTCGCGTCTGTGCCTCGGCACGATGAACATGGGCACGCCGCAATGGAAGCCCTGGATTTTCGACGAAGCGCAAAGCGAGCCGATCGTGAAGCACGCGCTCGACGCCGGCGTGAATTTCATCGATCTGGCGGATTTCTATTCGACGGGCGTCGGCGAGGAGGTTGTCGGCCGCATTCTGAAGCGGCTCGTCAAGCGCGAAGAAGTCGTCGTGACGACCAAGGTCGGCTACGACATGGCGAACCATCCGAACGCGGGCGGCCATTCGCGCAAACACATCATGGATGGCATCGACGGGTCGCTCACGCGTCTCGGCATGGATTACGTCGATATCTACATGCTGCATTACTTCGACGTGAACACGCCCGTCGAGGAAACGATGGGCGCGCTCGACGATATCGTGCGCGCGGGCAAGGCGCGCTATATCGGCGTATCGACGATGTACACCTGGCAGTTCGCGAAGATCATGCAAGCGTGCGAGCGCCACGGCTGGCACAAGCCGATCAACATGCAGTTGCAACTGAACGCCGCGTATCGTGAAGAAGAGCGCGAGATGATTCCCTACTGCATCGATCAGGGCGTCGGCGTGTCGGTGTTCAGCCCGCTCGCGCGCGGCCTGCTCACATCGGATGCGAAATCCACGCGCAATCAGACCGATTTCTTCACCGCGCAAATGTACGGCGACCGCGCATCGCAAGAGATGGCGGCATCGGTAGCGCGCGTGGCGGCGCGGCGCGGCGTGCCGGCGGCGCAGATCGCGCAGGCGTGGGTGCTGAACCGGCCGGGCGTGGCGAGCATGCTCGTCGGCGCGGATTCGGCGGCGCAGTTCGACAGCGCGCTCGCCGCGCTCGAAACCAAGCTCAGCGACGACGAACTCCACGAACTCGATCGCAACTACACGCCGTGCGATCTGATCAACGACTACACAGCGGGACGGCGCATCGCGCGCGAGGCGCGTCCGGCGCAAGGCGTCTTCGACAACGCACTGGAGCGCGCGGCATGAACGACTTGTTGCGAACGACGCATTACATCGACGGAACCTGGCGCGAAAGCGCGAGCACGTATCCGGTGCGCAATCCCGCGACGGGCGAAGTCATCGCGAACGTCGCGCATGGCGGCGGCGCGGAAACGCGGCTTGCCATCGATGCCGCAAAACGCGCGTTTCCCGCGTGGCGCGCATTGAGCGCGAAGGAGCGCGGCGCACGCGTGAAGCGTTGGGGCGAACTGATGCTCGCCAACCGCAACACGCTCGCCGAATTGCTGACGCGCGAGCAAGGCAAGCCGCTTGCCGAGGCGCTCGGTGAAGTCGCCTACGCGGCGAGCTTCTTCGAATGGTTCGCGGAAGAAGCGAAGCGCAGTTACGGCGATGTCATTCCCAGTCCGAAGCCGAATTCGAAGATCATCGTCACGCGCGAGCCGGTTGGCGTCGTCGCGGCAATCACGCCGTGGAATTTCCCGCTCGCGATGATCACGCGCAAAGCCGGCCCCGCACTCGCCGCAGGCTGCACGATGGTGCTCAAGCCGTCCGAAGAGACGCCGTTGTCCGCCTTCGCGCTCGCGGTGCTGGCCGAAGAAGCGGGCATTCCGGCGGGCGTGTTCAACATCGTGTCGGGCGATGCCGTTGCCATCGGCGCGGTGCTGACCGAATCGCCGGATGTGCGCAAGCTGTCGTTCACAGGCTCGACGCGCGTCGGCAAGCTGCTCGCGAAGCAATCGGCGGATACGCTCAAAAAGCTTTCGCTCGAACTCGGCGGCAACGCGCCGTTCATCGTGTTCGACGACGCCGACATCGACGCCGCCGTGCAAGGCGCGATCGCCTCGAAGTTCCGCAACACAGGGCAGACGTGCGTGTGCGTGAATCGCTTCTATGTGCAGGACGGCGTCTACGATGCCTTCACGCAAGCCCTGACGCGCGCCGTGCACGCGATGCGCGTGGGCAACGGCCTCGAAGGTCCGTTCGATCAGGGGCCGCTTATTAACGAGGCCGCGCTGAAGAAGGTGCAGACGCACGTCGCCGATGCTGTGAACAAGGGCGCGAAGATCCTCACCGGCGGCAAGCCGCACGCGCTCGGCGGCACCTTTTACGAGCCGACGGTGCTCGCCGATGCAACGCCTTCCATGCTGATCGCCGATGAAGAAACCTTCGGTCCGGTGGCCGCGTGCTTCCGCTTCGCGACGGAAGACGAGGTGATCGCCGCCGCCAACGACACGCCCTTCGGCCTGTCCGCGTACTTCTACACGCGCGATCTCGGCCGCGCGTGGCGCGTCGCGGAGGCGCTGGAGAGCGGCATGGTCGGCATCAACGAAGGCATCATCTCGACGGAAGTCGCGCCCTTCGGCGGCGTGAAGCAATCGGGACTGGGCCGCGAAGGATCGAAGTACGGGCTCGACGAATACATGGAGCTCAAGTACATGATGATGGCCGGCCTCGGCCGCTGATTCATCGCTCGTCGTCGCTCGACGTCCCTCACCGCGCACGCACGAACGACAAGACCATCGCGTGCGCGGCTTTCAAGCGGTGCTTCATGCGCCGCTCCACTCGAAGTGGAGGAGATACTCTTGGATACTCAAAGCCTGAGCCCGCAGGCGCTCGCGCCGCACGCGGCCGCGCCCTTCAACGCGACGCACGACCGCGTCGCGCTCGACGATGTGCCGCTGAACCGCTTCCACGTGAAGATCGCGGGCCTGACATTCGGCGCGCATTTCACGGAAGGTTATGCGCTGGGCACCATCGGTTATGCGCTGTCGTCGCTGAACCGGCAGATTCCGCTCGATGCGTTCTGGATGGGCCTGCTCGGTTCGTCGGCGCTGATCGGCATTTTCATCGGCAGTCTCGTGTTCGGCTGGCTCTCCGACAAACTCGGCCGCCAGAAAATTTTCCTGCTGAGCTTCGTCATCATCACCGCAGCGGCGTTCGCGCAGTTCTATGCGACGACGCCCGCGATGCTCGTCGGCTTGCGCGTTTTGATCGGCTTCGGCATGGGCGGCGATTTCGCCGTCGGGCACGCGATTCTCGCCGAGTTTTCGCCGCGCAAGCATCGCGGCACGCTGCTCGGCTCGTTCAGCGTGATCTGGACTATCGGCTACGTGATCGCCAACGTGCTCGGCATGCATTACGCCGATGCATCGCCCGATGCATGGCGCTGGCTGCTCGCCTCCGCAGGCGTGCCGGCGTTTCTCGTGCTGATCCTGCGCATCGGCACGCCGGAGTCGCCGCGCTGGCTGCTGGGTCAAGGCCGCGTGGATGAAGCGTTGCGCATCGTGCGCAAGCACTTCGGTCCGAACGTGACGCTCGACGCCGATGCCGGCGAGCACTTCGCCCCGGCGGGCGGTTTTGCGCGTCTCTTCAAGCCGGACCTGATTCGCCGCACGCTGTTCAACTGCGCGTTTTTCGTGTGCCTCGTGATTCCGTACTTCGCGATCTACACGTTCCTGCCGAGCATTCTCACGGCGATCCGTCTGCCGGAAGGCTCGGGCGCCGATCTGCTGCTGAACGCCTTTCTCGTGCTCGGCGCGCTGCTCGGCATCTGGCTCACGATCAAACTGTCGCGGCGCTCGTTCCTGATCGGTTCGTTCGCGGTGTGCTGCTTCTCGCTGATTGCGCTGGCAGCGTTGCCGTCATCGGCGAATGGCGGGATGATCGTCGCGTTCGGCATCTTCACGTTGACGATGTCGGCGTTCTCGAACCTGGTCGGCGTGTTTCCGCCCGAGTGCTTTCCGACCGAGGCGCGCGCGTGCGGCGTCGGCTTGTCGATTGCATGCAGCCGGCTCGGATCGGCGGTGGGGACGTTCCTGCTGCCGGTCGGCATCGCGCAGATCGGCGTTCAGATGACCATGCTCGCGCTCGCCGCCGTGCTGCTCGTCGGGATGATCGTGTCGATTGCGTGGGCGCCGGAGACGAAGCATCTCACGCTGAATCAGGCAAGCGGCGGCTAACCGCCTCTCACGGCTGCGCGGCTTTCGCTCCCTCGCCGCGCAGCCATTCCGCGAACGCCTGCACGCTGTCCTCACCCGCGTGCGAACCCGCGATATCGAGCCAGTAGCCATACGGCCCCGTCGATTCCACCGGCGACAACTGCGCCAGCGCGCCATCGTGCAATTCATCGGCGATCATGTTGCGATCCACCACCGCGAGCCCAGACCCCGCGCGCGCCGCATGGATCGCCTGATCGAGCGTCGAGAATTCGATGCCGTTTGCGGCGTAATCGCGCGACAAGCCGGCCGCGTCGAGCCAGTTCGGCCAGAGCGTGAGCCGCGCGTCGTTATGCAGCACATGCAGCGTGGGCACGCGCGCAAGCAGCGCCTCGACGCTTTGCCCTGCGAACTTCATCGCGCCAACGAGCACATGCCGCTCGATGAACAGCAGTTCCGAACGATGATCCGCCCGCGCTTCGTGACCAAAGCGAATGCAGCAATGCCGGTCGTCGCCGATATCGGTGCGCACGGAAAGATCGATGTCGGGCACGGCGTCCATCAGCGAGCCGAGCCGCGGCGAAAGCCAGCGCGTCGCGAAGGTCGGCGGCGCGGTCACCGTCAGGCGCTTGCGCTCGCTACGCTCATTGCGTTTAGCGGCCGAGAGCGCGCGCGTCACGCGCTCGATCGAATCGAATGCCTCCGACAAACACGCGAGCAGTTCCTCGCCCTGCTTCGTCAGCCGAATGCCTTTGTGATCGCGATCGAACAGCTTCGTGCCGAGGGCGTCTTCCAGCAGCCGAATCTGCCGGCTGACCGCGCCCGGCGTCACGCACAGCGCGGTGGCTGACTTGTTGAAGCTCATATGCCGCGCGCTTTCCTCGAAAAAGCGCAACGCGGTGAGAGATGGCAGGCGGCGCACGGAAGTCTCCTTTATATTTTTTGCGGCTGCGGCTGCGGCGCACGGATAGTCTATTCGCGAGCGCGCGACGGCCAGCCGCGCTCCTGCTCCTCGATCTCCCGATGCAGCCATTCGCGGAACAGCGCGACTTGCGGCGCATCGTCCTGACCCGTGCGCGTGACGAGCCAGTACGACTGATGCCCGTCCACTTCGACATCGCGCAGCGGCACGAGCGTGCCACGCCGCAATTCGTGCGCGATCATGTGACGGTCGGCCATCGTCACGCCGAGGCCGTCGACGGCCGCGCGAATCGCGTGATCGAGCAGATCGAATTCGTAGCCGCCGCTGAGTTCCACATCGTCGATATGCGCGGCCTTGAGCCAATGCTGCCACGTGAGATAGCGCTGGTCGCTGCTCGCCAGCACATGCAGCAGCGTGAATGCGCTCAGATCTTCCACCGGCGACGCGCGCCCGCCGAGCAGCGCGGGCGCGCACACCGCGATGTGCCGCTCGTTCATCAGGAGTTGATTGTCGAGGCCGTCCCATTCGCCGTCGCCGAAACGAATCGCGCAGTCGAGCGCGCCCGATTCGACGAGGTCGTCCTTCAGGCTCGTGGTGATGGTGAGTTCGAGTTCGGGCGCCGCCGCGCGCAGCGATTGCAGACGCGGCATCAGCCAGCGGCTCGCGTAGGTCGGCGGAACGTTGATGCGCAGACGCGTGAGATGCGTCTTTTCCTGGATGCTGCGCACCGTCAGCTCGATGCGGTCGAACGAGAGCTTGAGCGCCTGCAGCAGCAGACGCCCCGTCGCGGACAATTCCAGATGATGATGACGGCGCAGCAGCAGCGCTTCGCCGAGTTGCGTTTCGAGCTGCCGGACCTGGCGGCTCACGGCGCTTTGCGTGACGTGCAGCACCTCCGCCGCGCGCGTGAAGCTGCCGGTGTGGCCGGCCACTTCGAAAGCCCTCAGCGCGTTGAGGGCGGGCATTTTTCGCTTCAAGACGAACTCCTTCGCGACCCGGGCGAACGTTTTCGCGCTCGCGTCCGGGTCTCATTCCACCGGAGGTTCCGGCGTACGACGGATGCATTTAACCGCATCCGCGCCGGAGCATGCCGCTCTGCGGCAGCATTTTACGAATCGAAGCGAATTATGCCGCTTCCGGTCAGACGGCGGCCGTGAGCTCCGCCGGAGTGGACGCGCGCGCGTCGGCCGCTTGCGCGTCGCCGAGGATCATGTCGGCGCCTTTCTCGGCGACCATCATCGTCGGCGCATTGAGATTGCCGGACGTGATGTTCGGGAAGATCGACGCATCGACGATACGCAGGCTGTCGATGCCATGCACGCGCAAGCGTTCATCGACCACCGACGTCGCCGCATCCGGCCCCATCGCGCACGATCCGCACAAGTGGTAGATCGAGCCGGACTGGTCGCGGAAATAGTCGAGCAGCGCCTCGTCGCTCTTGACATCCGGCCCCGGCGAGATTTCCTCCGCAGTGATGCCGCGCAGCGCGCTCGTGCCCATGATGCGGCGAATCAGCTTGCTGCCCTGCACCGCTTCGAGCAAATCTTTCTCGGTCGTCAGCGCGTTGATGTGAATCTTCGCGGCGTCTTCCACGCGATTCGAACCGATCTCGATAGAACCGCGGCTCGTCGGACGGCACGGGTTGAAGCACAGCAGAAAGCCCGAATACGGTTCCGGCTCCAGTTGCGCCTTGCTGCTCTTCGGAATGCGGTAAGACAGCGGATTGAAATACAGCTGCATGTTCGGCTCGGCTTCGCGCGCGTCGCCCTTGAAGAAGCCGCCCGACTGATTGACGCTCATCGAGAGCGGGCCCTTGCGCACTGTCAGATAGCGCAGGCCCGCCTTCACCTTGCCGAACAGCGAGCGCAGGTCGTCGTTCAGCGTCTTGACTGTCGCGCGATAGTAGAAGCTCACGCACAGGTGATCCTGCAAATTCTTGCCGACGGCGGGAAGCTCGTGCACCACGTCGATGCCATGCTTCGCGAGCAGCGCGCGCTCGCCGACGCCCGACAGTTGCAGCAGCTTCGGCGTATCCACCGCGCCCGCCGACAAAATCACTTCGCGCTTCGCACGGAATTGCAGCGCTTCGCCCCGGCGCGTCGCCATCACGCCGGTTGCGCGCTTGCCATCGAATATCACGCGATGCACGGTGACGTCGCGCTCCACGCGCAGGTTCTTGCGCGAAAGCGCCGGATGCAGATACTCGAAGCTGCTCGACGAACGCTCGCCGTTGCGCGCGTTGATGTCGTAGATGGTCGCGCCTTCGTAGCGCGGGCCGTTGATGTCGTCGGTGAGTGCGTAGCCTGCCTGCTGCGCGCCTTGCAGGAACGTCTTGCAGATGGCATGCGCGCCGTCCTTCATCGACGAAATAGCGATCTTGCCGTCCGCGCCGTGATATTCCGTGTTGCCGGCCCAGTGCGATTCGACGCGGCGGAAATACGGCAGCACGTCGCGAAAGCCCCAGCCGCGGTTGCCCGCGCGCGCCCAGTCGTCGAAATCGTGCGGCTGTCCGCGCACGTAGATCATCGCGTTGATCGATCCGGAGCCGCCCTGCACCTTGCCGCGCGGGCAATACAGCTTGCGCTGCTTGAGTTGCGCTTCCGGCTCGCTGTAGTACATCCAGTTGTACTGCGGGTTGTAATAGGTCTTGGTGAAGCCGACCGGAACCTTGAACCAGAACGAGCTGTCCGCGCCGCCCGCTTCGAGCAGCAGGACCGAATGCTGACCCGACTCGGACAGGCGGTCCGCGAGAATACAGCCCGCCGATCCCGCGCCCACGATGATGTAATCGAAATCCATGCTCTTCATGCCTTCAGTTCAGCCCTTGGCGGGCGCGAGATCTTTCACGTCGAACGGGCGGTTCGCCATCTGGAGATGCAGACGCTCGCCGGTGTAAGGCGTATGCGCGCGCACAACATCCATGTTCAGTTCGACGCCCAGCCCCGGCTCGTTCGACGGAATGATGTAGCCGTCTTCCCAGCGAATCGGCGTCTTGAGCACTTCCGCGTGGAAACCGTCCCACGTGCCGATGCTTTCCTGAATCAGGAAGTTCGGCGAACACGCGGCGATCTGCACGCTGGCCGCCGCACCGACCGGACCGTTGTAGAGATGCGGCGCGATCTGCGCGTAATAGACTTCCGCGAGACTCGCGATCTTCTTCGCTTCCAGCAGGCCGCCCACGCGTCCGACGTTGAACTGCAGAATCGACGCGGCGCGCGCGTCCAGCAGCTTGAAGAACTCGTACTTCGTGGTGAGACGCTCGCCCGCCGCAATCGGAATGCTCGTCTTCGCGGCGACTTGCGCCATCGCGTCTTCCTGTCCCGGCGGCACCGGTTCTTCAAACCACAGCGGATCGTACTTTTCGAGGCGTTGCGCAAGCCGGATCGCCGACGAAGGCACCATCTGGCCGTGCGTGCCGAACAGCAGATCGGCCTTGCTGCCGACCGCTTCGCGCACCTTGCGGCAGAACGTTTCGCAACGGTCCATCACTTCGAGCGAAATCTGATGTCCCGAGTACGCGGTGTACGGCCCCGCCGGATCGAACTTCACCGCCGTAAAGCCGAGCGCGACGTTGTGCGCGGCGCATTCGGCGGCGAGATCGGGATCGTCGTAGTCGTATTCGCCGCGCGCGTTCTTCGGATAGAGATACGTGTACGAGCGCAGCCGCTCGTGCACGCGGCCGCCGAGCAGTTCATACACCGGCTTGCCCGCCGCCTTGCCGATGATGTCCCAGCACGCCATTTCGAGGCCGCTCACGACGCCCATCATCGTGAGATCGGGGCGCTGCGTGAAGCCGCTCGAATACGCTTCACGATAGAAGCGTTCGACATGATGCGGATCGTGGTCGAGCAGATAGCGCGTGAACACGTCTTCGATGATCGGCGTCATCGCTTTCGGATGGAACGTCGCGGAATAAATCTCGCCGACGCCCTCGATGCCGCACGCCGTGCGCAGCTTCACGAAGATCCAGTACATGCCACCGACATGCGGCGGCGGCACGGCGACGATATGCGTTTCGAGTGCAGCGATTTTCATCGTTGAGATTCCTGCTTGTTGAGTCGATGCTTGAAGACGAGAGCCGCTACGCCGCCCAGCGCGGACATGCCGGCGATATAGCCGAAGTACAGTTGATAGCCGTGCACGCCCGGATAGGTCTCGGTCAGATAGCCGTTGATGAGCGGCAGCACGGCATCCGGCGAATAGCCGATCACGGACACGAGTCCGATGGCGAGGCCCATGGTTTCAGCGGGCACCTTGCACTGATCGAGCAGCGACCAGTAAAGGCCGCGAATCGCGTAGGTCATCACGCCGATGAACAGCACGATCACCGCGATGAGCACATGACTGCCGATGGACGGCGCCGCCATCAGCACGAGCAGCGCCGCCGATGCCGCGAACAGCGCGAACACGAGCACCGACGTCTTCGAGAAACGGTCGCCGAGAAAGCCGCCGCCGATGCCGCCGATCGGGCGCATCCACAGCTTGAGCGTCGTGATGAAGCCCGCCGCGACCACCGTCAGGCCGATCTCCTTTTCGTGCAGATACGCGGAAAAGCTATAAGTCGCCCAGAACACCTGATAGCCGCAGAACACGATGGCGGCAAGCAGCCACAGCTGCGGATTCTTCAGCAGCACGCCGAGATCGCGCATCACATTGCTGTCGCGGCGCGCGGCCTTCGGTGCCGCTCCGGCCGGATCGCGCACCAGGCCGAGCACGATGCCCAGCCCGATGCACAAGAACGCGTACATATAGACCACGAGCTTAAAGCCCGCCGCCGTCGAATCGCCGCGCGTCTGCGTGATCCATGCGAACAGCGAAATCGCGATGGTCGCGAGCAACGCTTCGATCAGGCCGCGCCCGCCGTCGAGGAAGCCGAAGAAGCGGCCTTGCTCGTCGGCTGAGGCGATCATCGAGACGCGCTTGATGATTGCGGCCCAGAACGTGAGGCCCGTCGAGAGGCCCCAGCAGCCGAAGATCACGATCAGCGAGTTGAACGCGGGCGTCGTCGAATACCACAGCCCGAGCGCGCCCGTGGCGATCAGCGAAAAGCTGATGAGCACGCGCGGCGCGATACGGTCCGCGAGCCAGCCGCTCGGCAGATAGCACAGCAGAAAGATCGTGCCGAGCGCCGAATACAGATAGCCGAGTTGCGATTCGGTGATGTGAAAAACTTCGAGCATCGTCGGCTGATAGACCTGCCGAAGATACAAAAGCGGATAGATGGCGCCGGCGGCCACAACAAGCAGCGCGAGCTGAATATAGCGGTCGGCGCGCGAACTTTCACGCGGCGTCACGGCGCTTTGACCGGATTGCACGGAATTCGATGACACAGGTGTGCTCCTCGAAGGGCGCGACGCGCGGCATGCGAATGCCGTGCAGCCGGGCCTTCAATATGGTTTTTGTGGTGGGTAAAAAGTAGATTCGGAACCGGGGACTCAGTACTTCATGACGACGAGACGCGTCTGCGTGAATTCGAGCATGCCGTGCTTGCCGTCGTCGCCGCCGATGCCCGAGCGTTTCCAGCCCGCGTGGAATCCTTGATACGGATCGGCCGGCGTGCGGTTGATATACAGCTCGCCCGCTTCGATCGAATTGGCGACCTTCATCGCCGTACGATAGTTCTCGGTGTACAGCACCGACGAAAGCCCGAACTGATGATCGTTCGCCAGGGCGATCGCTTCGTCGATCGTGCTGTACTTGAGCACCGCGAGCACCGGCCCGAAGGTCTCTTCCTGCACGATCTCCATGTCCTGACGGCAATTCGAGAGCAGCGTCGGCGGATAGAAAAAGCCCTTGCGATCCGGCACTTCGCCGCCGGTTTCGAGCTTCGCGCCCGCTTCGACTGCGCGGCGGACCATCGCGTGAATGCCGTCGCGCGAAGCCTTGTTCACGAGCGGACCCATGCGGCTCGCGTCCTCGTAGCGGTCGCCGATCTGCTTCGCCTGCATCTGCGCGCGCAGCATGCCGACGAATTCATCGTGAATGCTTTCGTGCACATACACGCGCTCGATTGCCGTGCAGAGCTGGCCGCTGTGCGTAAGCTTCGATGCGACGAGTTCACGCGCGGCCTTCTGCAAGTCCGCATCCGGCTCGACAATCGCGGGCGTCTTGCCGCCGAGTTCCAGCGACGGCTTCGCGATGTTCGCCTTGCAATACTCCAGCACCTTGCGACCCGCGTTGACGCTACCCGTCAGCGTGATCATGCCGACCTTCGGATGCGTGCACACGACTTCGGCCGTGGCGTGTTCCATCGCCAGAATGTTGATGACGCCCGCCGGCAGCGCCGCACGTTCGACGGCGCGCGCGAGTTCGAACGCCGACAGCGGCGTGTTGTTGCTCGGACGCACGACGACCGTGTTACCCGCGATCAGCGCGGGCGCGACCTTGCGCATCAGCGTGTAGATGGGGAAATTGAACGGAATCAGGCACGCGACGACGCCAATCGGCTCGCGATGCAGCACGAGGTTTTCATCGGGCGTATCGCTCGGAATGACTTCGCCTTCGATACGGCGCGCCCATTCCGCGTGATAGCGCGTGATCTGCGCGGCGTACACGGCTTCGTTGGTGGCATCGACCAGACTCTTGCCGGACTCTTTCGCGAGCGCGGCGCCAATCTCCGCCGACGCCTCGACGATGGCATCCGCGAGACGCTGCATCAGTGCGCCGCGCTCGGCGGCGGGCATCAGGCGCCATTGACGTTGCGCGCCGGCGGCTTGCTCGACCGCAAGCAGCGCCTGCTCGCGCGACGCGTTATGCACGTGGCCCGCGACTTCTTCGGTGGCGGGATTGAGGATGACAGTGACGTTGTCGCCTGCGGGCTCGATGAAACGCCCGTTCACAAAATTCCGTTCTGGCTTCATTTCCGATGGTGTCCTTGATCGCTGTGCGCGCGCCGCACGACCGTCCGCTCATCGGCAGCCGATGCGACATTGCGGCGCATTTGCGGCTCATTCTTCATTGCGTCGCGCTGCAACGACAAGCGAAGAATTTGCGGGAGGAACATTCAAAAAACTCACGATTGGTCTTCGACTAAATCCTTTTGCAGTGCCACGTTCATGCAGCAAAATCCGTCGCTCGCGGTTCCGCCGAAGTGGACGTCGGAACTTGTTGAAGAAAACTAAAAGACTTGAGACTTTCATGAGAATCAAAGTAATTTCACTGGCCATGCTCGCGTGCGCCGCAACTTCCGTTCATGCGCAGAGCAGCGTCACGCTGTACGGCGTCCTCGACGAAGGATTCGATTTCACGACCAATGTCGCGTCGAATCGCGTATACGAACTGACGAGCGGTTATGCATCGGGCAGCCGCTGGGGCATGCGCGGCGTCGAAGATCTGGGCGCCGGCACGAAGGCCGTGTTCCAGCTGGAAAGCGGCGTGAACTTGAGCAACGGCGCTGCGGGCCAGGGCGGGCGCATGTTCGGTCGGCAAGCGTATGTCGGCTTGAGCAATGACCGTTTGGGTTCGGTCAAGCTCGGCCGTCAGTACGATTCGGTCGTCGACTATCTCGCGCCGACAACAGCGAACGGCAACTGGGGCGGCTACTTGCTCGCGCATCCGTTCGACAACGACAACACCGACAACTCGTTCCGCGTCAACAACACGGTGAAGTACGCGAGCCCGAACATCGACGGGCTTCAGTTCGGCGGCACGTATAGCTTCAGTAACGACACGAGCTTCGCGAACAACCGGCAATACAGCGCGGGCGCGTCCTATGCGAACGGCGGCCTGCTGCTCGGCGCGGCTTATCTGCGCGCGGACGGCACGGGCCTCAATGCAAACGGCGCGATCGCGACGAACGATGCGAGCTTCATCGCGCAGCGCATGCAGATTTTCGGCGCGGGCGTGAACTACACGTTCGGCCGCGCGACGGCAGGCTTCGCGTACACGAATTCGAGCTATCGCGATCCGGTGACGAACGGTTATATCGGCGTGCCGCTCGCATCGGCGGGAAATACGCTCAAGAACCTGAAGTATCAGAACTTCGAAGTGAACGGGAAATATCAGTTCACGCCGGCGTTCTTCATCGGGGCGCAGTACGTGTACTCGATCGAAACCTATGACTCCACGGCAGGCACGGTGAGGCCGCGCATTCATTCGGCCGGGCTGATGGCGGATTACTTCATCTCGAAGCGCACCGACTTCTACGTGCAGGGCGCGTATCAGAAGATCACGGGTAGCTCGACGGATTCGGTCATGGACCAGGCGTTCGTGCCGGGGACGCAGGGCTTGTCGTCGAATTCGCAGCAGTTCGTCGCGCGAGTGGCGATGCGGCACGCGTTCTGACGAAGCAAGTTGGCGGGTGATCTGCCCGCAGAACCGAACCGGCGTGATGCTCGCCGGTTCGGTGCGCCGCTAGTGCGGTTATGGCGCCGTCAACTCCGTCACCTCCCAACCTTCCTGACGTGCCAGCAGGAAGCGTTGCACGGAATCGACGGTAACGGTACGGATGCGATCCGAGAAGCGCAGCTCATTCGGATGGTCATCGAACGCAATATTGGCCTTGAACATGCGACCGCCCAGGCGCTTGAACGGCCCAAGCTGCATCTCGGACGGCTGATAGCCCGCCATCTTCAGCCACGCCTGCGCCTGTTCGCGATCGCCGATTTTCGCGTCCTTGGCCTCGACGCTGGCGAGCGTTTCCAGCACCCACGTATTCGAGTTTTGATAACGCGTGGAGAACGGATAGGCAACCATGCTGTAGTGGCTGTCGAACACGGTCCGCAATTCAGGCCCTTGCATCAGACGGGCGCGCAGAATCTCGGCGACCGGCTTGGGCGGAATCAGCAGCAACGCGTCGAAGCGGTACATATCGTCGAGAAAAAAGTTTCCGACGCCCTGATACCACAGGTCAGATTTGGCCGTGCCGCACTCGTTCAACAAATGCGCGATGCGCCACGGTGCGCCCGGCTTCTCCCGATAGACGAAACCAACGTGACTGTAACGCAGACCATAGGCGGACAAGTCTTGTCCCATGCGACCGAGCACGGCAACGTCGATCTGACGCCGTTCCAGTTCGGCGGTCACGCGCTGCGCGGCGGCCATCGCTTGCGTGATGGTGTCGGGGGTGAGCGGCACCTCGGTGCAGGCCTGTCCCGCCGATGCCGACGCAGGCATCAGGCCGAACAGCGCGCCGCAAGCAATCGCGGCGCATAAGGCCCGCCGCGCCCCAACCTTCGACAGTCGGCTCATCCCGGCACGCGCTCCTGATGAAGCAGCGCTTCGCCTGCAGCATTGGGAACGAACGCCAGCACCTTGCCCGATGCCACCAGCACAGTCCCGGTCGATACCTTCACTGCCTGAACCGCTGTGCCCACCGAGACGCCGAGCTTATCGAACGAAGACTTGGCGACTTTCACGGATGCCTTGCCCGCTTGGCCGACCGCATCAATGACGACTTCGACGGTTTCGCCCAAACCCTGCGCGATGCCGGTGACCACGAAGGCGCTGCCCATCAGCGCAAAGGTCGAGCCTGTGGCCGGTTCACCATCCACGCTGCCGGCCACGCTGGCTACCGGAGCGGTGAGGATCGAGACCGTTCCAACCGAAATCTTGTCGGATGCGCCTGGGTAATTCGAATACTGCGCTTCAGCCGGAGCAGCGACGACGAATGCAGCCGCGAGAGCAAGCGTACTGAGGAGATGCAGAGCGTGACGTTTCATACGTGATGCAGCCTAAGTAGTAAGTCGGAGCGCGAATTCTAGGTATTTCTTAGCAAACCTTTCTTTTTTGAGCACGCTTTTTCACAACCCATGGCGAAACGCCATTCGGCCTGGTGCGAGATGTCTACGCGTGTCCTTCGCTTCCGTCTGTGCAACGCCCCGGCGCAATCGTGGGTTCTTCGGCCGGACATGGCCGCCGCCCGCCCACATACGCGCGCCGCATGTTTCGCCGACGCGCGGCGTGCTATCTTCGTTGCGTCACGAATTGCTTGCCGCGTGCCGCCATCATGAGTCAAGTCCGCTACCCTCTCGGGCCCGACGACCGGGTTCATCTACTGTGCTGGCTCACCTGCGGATTCCTCGGCGCGTTCTATCTCGAAGGCGACTGGCCCGATACGTCGTTTCAGGTGCGCGCCGCGCATCGCTGGCTCGACCGGCATCATCGCGCGGCTGACTGGATCGAGACCGCGCGTCTCTCGGTCACGGCGCAGGCTCTCGCCGCGCGCTTCTCCGCTTCCCTCGATGCCGATGCCGCCCGCAGCGATATCGAACGCATTCTCGAAGGCGAAGACCTCGACTACGACAGCCCGCTCGTGCAACGCATCTTTCAAGAGTGCCGGGTCCAGCTGAGCAACAAGCGCAAGCCCGCGCGCTAACGCGCCATCATCGGTTCACGCCGTGCAAACCGCACGTAGAAATGACTCGCCGCGCCGGCGCAGCAAGTAGAAATCACCGGCCACGCATCTTGCGAGGGCACGCATTGTCTACGACATGCGGCGAGATTTCATGCCGGACGCCAACCCAATTTATGATCTCGTTATCGGCGCCATATCCGGCCGACACGGCATCCAGGACGATGATGGACAAAACCTTCACGACAGACATCACCGACCGCGATTCACTCGACGCATCGGCCTCCGCCGAATGCGCGCGCGAACCCATCCACATTCCGGGCGGCATTCAGCCACACGGCGTGCTTTTCAGCGTGGATGCGCATTGTCACATCCTGCAGGTGAGCGGCAACGTCGCGCAGTTCGCGCGTGTCGACGCACAGGCGTGTCTCGGCCGCGCGCTCGTCGACGTGCTCGGCCAGCAAGCAACCGAACGCGCGAACGCGGGCCTCAAACAACTCGCCCGCGACGGCGCGACGATCCACGCCGGCAACGTGATCATCGACGGATGGACGCCCGCCACGCCCGCCGCGATCATCGTGCATCGGCATGACGGGCTGCTGTTCGTCGAAGTCGAACCGGCGCAGGACACCGCCGATGTCTTCTCGACCATGTATCCGCTCGTGCGCTCTTTCGTCAGCGAAGTGCAAACGATGCACACGGTCCAGCAGCTTTGCCAGTTCGCCGCGACGGAGATCGCGCGCATTACCGGATTCGGGCGCACGCTCGTCTATCAGTTCGACGACGAAGGCCACGGCAACGTGCTCGCGGAAGCGGTCGAGGCGGGCTATCCGTCGTATCTGAACCAGCACTTTCCCGCCTCCGACATTCCGGCGCAGGCGCGCGAGCTGTATCGCAAGAACCGCATCCGGCTGATCTCGAACGCCGATTACCAAGCCGCGCCGCTCGTGCCCGCGCTGCATCCGGCCACCGGACGTCCGACCGACCTCACATACGCCTCGCTGCGCAGCGTGTCGCCCGTGCATCTGCAATACATGCGCAACATGGGCACGCTCGCGTCGATGTCGATGTCGATCCTCGTCAACGACAAACTGTGGGGCCTGATTTCCTGCCACCACGCGACGCCGCGTCTGCCGCCGTTCGAAGTGCGCACCGCGTGCGAGCATGTGGCGCAGATCGTGTCGCTGCAGATCGAGGCGCGCGAAACGCAGGACGAAGCGCACTACCGGCTCGAATTGCGCCGCATGCTGTCGAAGCTGCTTTCGTCGATGGCGAACACGGACAGTTTCGTCGAAGCGCTCGTCGGCGATGCGTCGGATCTGCTCGGCTTCACGCGTTCGTCGGGCGCGGCGGTGATCTTCGAGGGACGCACGTCGCTCGTCGGCGTGACGCCGGATGAACACAGCGTGAGCGCGCTGGTCGATTGGCTCGACGAGCAGAGCGAAGACGTGGTGCTCTCCGACCGCGCGTCGCAGGATTGCCCGGCGCTCGCGGATTCGTCGGACGTGGCGGGATTTCTGGCGGTGTCGATCTCGAAGATCTATCGCAACTACGTGATCTGGTTTCGCCGCGAAGTCGTGCAGACGATCGAATGGGCGGGCGATCCGCGCGCGAAGCTGACGGGTTTGTCCACGTCGCTGTCGCCGCGCGTGAGCTTCGAGACCTGGACCGATGTCGTGCGCAATCGCTCGCTGCCGTGGCGGCCTGCCGAACGCGAGATTGCGCTCGAATTCCGCGCGGCGGTGCTCGGCATCGTGCTGCGGCGCGCGGAGGAAATCGCGCAACTGGCGACGGAACTCGGTCGCGCGAATCACGAGCTCGAAGGATTTTCGTACACGGTGTCGCACGATCTGCGCGCGCCGCTGCGGCATATCGTGAGCTTCGCGGATCTGCTGCGGCAGATCGATGGCGACAAGCTGTCGGAACGCGGACGCGGGTATCTTGAGCGCGTCGTGACATCGGCGCGTTTCGGCGGCCGTCTCGTCGACGATCTGCTCTCGTTCGCGCAACTCGGCCGCGCGGCGCTGCGCCCGCATAAGGTCGACATGCACGCGCTCGTGCATGCGGTCATTCAGAACGACATCGACGAACAGGCTTCGGCACGCGTGCACTGGAAGGTCGATGCGCTGCCGCCCGTCGAAGGCGATCACGTGTTTCTGCACGTCGCGTTCGCGAACATTCTTTCCAACGCCGTGAAATTCAGCGCGACGCGCACGCCGCCCGTCATCGAAATCGCGGCGCGGGAAGGCACGGGAGAACTGATCGGGCATCTCGTCTATGTCGTGCGCGACAACGGCGTGGGCTTCGACATGCGCTATATCGACAAGCTGTTCGGCGTGTTCCAGCGGCTGCACGTCGATGAACAGTTCGGCGGCACCGGCATCGGGCTTGCCAACGTGCGGCGCATCATCGAGCGGCATGGCGGCAAAGCGTGGGCCGAAGGCACGCTCGACGGCGGCGCGACGTTCTATATGGCGCTACCGAAGCAGTTTCGTCCCGAGAGCGGCGTGCGGCGCGACACGGCCGCCTCCGCGCTCGCACGGCTCGCCGCAGGAACGGGCGGCGCGGGTGGCGCGGCGCACGATATCGGTCAGCTCATGAAACGCTCGGAGCAGGAAAAGAAGTAACGCCGCATGTAAAAACGGCCGCGATCGAACGATCGCGGCCGTTTTGCTTCCTGCGTGTGATGCTTAGAAGCGGTGACGCAGACCCACGGTTGCCGCGACCTGATTCTGCGTCGACGACGGCGACAGCGTGTTGATCATTGCCACGTTCGCGCCCGCATTGCCGAGATCGCCCGATGCGTGCTGGTACACGCCTTCGACGTACACGTCCGTGCGCTTCGACAGCGAGTAGTCGGCCTGCAGCGAAACCGTGTGCCACTTCGGATCGCCCGAACCGTTCGTGCCGGAGGTCTTGCCGTCCGTGTACGTGTACGCGGCGTCGAGGCTCAGCGCCGGGGTCAGCGCATAGCGGCCGTTCAGTTCGAAGTTGTTCAGATGCAGATTCGTGTTGCCCGGCAGCACGACCGACGTGCCGCCTTGCGACGCGGCGATCAGGTTGTCGTAGTGCGTGTTCGTCCACACGAAGCCGACCGTCGCCGGGCCGTAGGTGTAGTTGACGCCCGCGCCGAAGGTGCGCTGCAATTCGGCGGTCAGATTGGCGTTGTTGCTCTGCCCGGCCGACACCGCGCCGTTCGCGTTCAGATTGCGCGAATTGTTCAGTTGCAAGTAGGCGGCGGCGACATTCAGCGGGCCGTTGCTGTACGAAGCGCCCGCGCTCCATGCGCGATTGTTCGAGAAGTCGCCGGCGTCGTTCGAAAAGCCGTACAGGCCGCCGAACTTGAAGCCCGCGTAATTCGCGCTCTGATATTTGACCGAATTCTTGATCGAGAACGAATGATCGAGATTGTCGTTATCGAACGGATGCGCGCTCAGATTATTGCCATAGCCCGCGCCCGCTTCCGCGAACGGCGACAGATAATCGACCATCGAATCATATTGACGGCCGAGCGTGACCGTGCCGTATTGATCGTGTTGCAACCCGACGTAAGCCTGACGATTGAACATCGTGTTGCTTTCGTTGAAGCGGCCGTTATTGAGGTTGAAGCCGCTCTCCAACTTGAAAAGCGCGTGCAACCCGCCGCCGAGATCTTCATTGCCTTTCAGGCCGAAATACGTATCCGAAACCGAGCCGCTGCCTTGCTGCCAGTTGTTATGTCCGCCCGAATTATTCGTGTAGACGAGCCCTGCATCCAGTGTGCCGTACAACGTGACACTGCTTTGCGCCTGAGCCGACGCCGCGAACGTGCCGAGAATACCCGCGATGAGAAGAGTCTTTTTCATGGTTCTCTGAGATTCCTGTTAATGCGAAAGCTTCCCGAAGCCCGGCGAGCCATATTGCTGGCCGGTTGCCCTTAAGAAACTGGGTCACACTTTATTCGACGGTCGCCGAACTGTGGCGGCGTATCGCACGCAATAATGTGTTGCCGATTTTGGGAAAAGGCATTCGCGACGCTTCATATTCTTTTAAGCTCAGACGCTTAGCGCAATTTGCTTGCTTGCCGCGGCGCCAGGCCTGTTGCACATGAGCGACGTTATTGCTGCGCCTCGTGAATGAGTGCATTGCGCGGCATGAGGTTAATCAGCGCAATCAACGTTGCTATGCTTCTTTCGTCGACAGAACTCCGAGTTGCTTTTCTGAAGGCACGGAGCGGTTTCGCGAGAGGAGACCGCTCCGTTTCAATTTGCCTTGAATATCGGAACGCTTATTTTTGCGTCCGGTGTTTTCGCGCGTCTATTAGATTCCCTGTCTTTCGTTATATTTCCGTTTATTAGCGCCGAGCTTGCCTGAGTCGATGAGGCCCCGTTTATCGAAATGAATCGCATTTGCGCGGCGCTCGGTCGCGCGCATATTTCAACCATTCACCGGCTGCTTGAAAAGTTTGCGCACCGCGTGCGGCCTCCAAAAAGCTCGCACACGCCGCGAGCGTGCAATTTCCAAAATTAGAGGTTTTACTCGGAAGCAAATGTAACGGGCCGCAAAACGTTTGCTATACGGGATTGCGGCCGAAAGCAGGTTCGACGTTTCATCTGGAAACATGTCGAAGCGGCATCACAGGGTAAATCGGTACATCGCTTGCTAAAGATTTAGTCTCCGAATACCTCGTTGGAACATCGACATGAAACAAGGCATCCACGCGACCACGGTCCCCGCTTTCCGACAGAGACGACCTGCGCAACTCGCCGAGCGCGAGCTTCAGCATCTGGAAATGATTCTGGCCACCTTTGTCGAACGCAATACCGCCACTGAACGGCTGCCCGCGAGCTACTGGGACATGCGCATCGCGCGCCTCGACGCCGACTACGACCTCGTGCCGTCGCAAAGTCAGCGCGTCATCTCGTTGCAACGAAAACTGGCGTTGATGGATGCGGCCCTCGACCCGACCTCGTTCGATACCCACACCGACGCGCGCAACGAGCGCAGCCGTCGCGCCGCCGCCTAGTTCGTCACGCAGTTCGTTGGACCCATTCGTCGACCATCGCGCGCGCCGCTGTGTGCGCGCTCATCAGCGCGTCCTCGGCAGACGCGAAATTGGCATAGCGGGTACTGCCGACGCATAGCGGCGAGAACGCGGTCACAGGTCTGCCCGAGCGGCTGATCGTCACGATCGCGAGATACCGGATCGAAGCAGGTTGAGGCACCAGGCGACAACTCGTCTCGACGGCCACTTCGAGCACGAAGCCTTTATGGTTATACGACCGGATCATGCGGCACCCCGTCACTCTCGTACGACGCAAAGGGACGCGCCGTGAGCATGCGGAGAAGCGCTCGCCGGATGGCACGCATTCTCTCGGCGCACGGCGCCTGATCGTGCCGCAAGCACACGACGTACCCGTGCGTATTCTCGATTTTGCCGGTCTTATCTCGCCCGACGAATTGCCGTGCGCACAAGGCTCGCGGCGAGATCCGCGCATAGCGCCGCCCATTTGCCGAGCAGCGAGGCGTCGTCAGTGAAGAAGTACGGCGCGCGCGTCCATTCATCGACTTGTCCGTCCGACGCGGCGAGTTCGAAAATGCGCAGATCTTCGTCCTCGCTGACGCCCGTGCGCATGAGTTCCCTGAACGAGCGAATGTCGTGCACCGATACATCCTGAATGCCGACGCTGTGCAACACCGCCATCACCGTCTTGCCGATACGCCAGGCAGCCTCGCGACTGTCCGCCATCACGAAAGCGACGTTTTCGACAGGCGCCTCGAATTTCATTCGATACAAGCGAGACTTACATTGTTCGCTGAGTTGCGTGCTGAGTTGCGTGTTCATTTGGCCCAAACCTGCAAGCTCCGCGCGGCGTCCGATGCATGGGCGGCGGGATGGAGCGAGCGTTGTCGTGGAAGCGAGAAAGGATGTCAAGCGCGAGCCCGGTTCGCCCTCGTCGCTCGCTTAGAACAAGGCATGCAGGAGTCGTTCCCGCAAATGTTTGCGGAAAGCGCCGCGCGGACCATGCTCGAACGAGGTGCATTCAAGCGATGGTCCGCGCAGGACGATGAAGGTTTCGTGACGGTGGCGCTATATCTCGCGACGCATGGCGATCAAGCGTTCAGGTTCCCATTCCGCCGAGATAAAAGTCGTCGCGGCTATTGCCGGTCGTGCGGATACAGATCGGCGAGCGATACAGCGGCTCGGCGAAACGCGTACCGGGCAGGTCGTCGCGAATCTTCGTGAAGAGCGGGGAAAGACCGTTATCGAGCCACGCGCCCCAGATCGAATCGTGATGATCCGGCAGGAACAGCTTCGGTTTGAAGAGCTGCAAATGCTGGAACGTGTAGGTCAACTGCGTTTCGGCGATCGGATGCGGCGTCCACGGAAAAATGCCGACATCGACGCCCGGCGCGAGATTCGTCGCGAGCTGGTTTTCTTCGGGACTCGGGTTGCTCACGCTGTCGAACCATACGATCCTGAAGCCGTTCGGAAAGGTGAACGTGAAACCCATCGTGCCCTGCGTGATGATGTTCGGATCGTTCGAGCCGCGCGCCGATACCGCATCGTGCTGCTGCTGTTCAGCGGGCGTGAGCGGCGGCGCGTCGAGGGCATAGAGCGCGGCGAGCTGCGTCGTGAGACCCGCTTCGATCGTGCTGTGAATGATGTGCGTCGGGCTGATGGTGATGTCGCCGTAAGTGAACTTTTCGGTGTTGTCGCCCTTCACGGTGATGGTTTGCGCCGCGGGCACGCCCAGCACCTGCGCTTCCTGCGTCGTGATGGCCGAGCCGATCACCGGCGCTTTCGTCTGCGCGGCGACGGCCGCCACATCGCTGATGTGATCCGAGTGCGCATGGCCGATCAGGATGACGTTCGCCTTCGTCACCTGCGGCACCGTGAAGCCGAGCGCCGCGGTACGCGCGGGCCGGTCGTAATAGGTGTCCATGATGACGATCACGCCGTGATACGCCAGCTCGTAATTCGCGGTGCCCAGCCAGCGCAGCACGGCGGTGTCGCCTTGCGGCAGCGGCCCGCCCTGCGACGCGGGCGTGAGGCTCTGGCATGCGGGGTCGGATGACAAAGGCGCATCGGCCGCGTTGGCCGGCGTCATGCCGCCGCCGTGGTCGTGACCGCATGCAGTGAGCAGTGCAGTCGAAGCAAGCAACGCCGCAGCGCAGAGGCGCAGCGAAGTGCGCGATCGTCCAGCCGTATTCATGGCACGTCTCCTTGAAACACCTGCTGACAGGGAACTGAAAGTGCGGCGAATACGGCTTTGGGCGGATACTAGTCTCCTTGAATGTGGCGCGTCTATATGCCATGCAGCATTTACTTCAAAGCTGAAGCATCCGGGTTTCGATGCGTCGAATTCAGCGGTTCAACTCTTCGAGACGCAGCCCGTTGGTCTTCGGTCCGAACAGGCCGATGGCGAGCGCCACGAGCAGCATGCACACCGTAATGCCGATGAACACGCCCGGCACGCCGAAGTCCTTCAGCAAGAAGGCGATGATGAAGCCCGACATCATCGCGCCGAGGCGGCTCGCCGAATACACGATGCCGCTCGCACGGCAGCGCACGGCGGTCGGGAACAGTTCGGTCTGATACGCGTGATAGCACACCGAGATGGTCTGGCCCGCGAGCGAAATGAGCACGCCGAGCGCAATCAACGCGACGGGCGACTTCATCTGACCGAAGGCCAAACCGCTGGCAATGACGACGAGCGCGCCGCCGACAATCAGCCATTTGCGCTGCACGCGGTCGGCGTACAGCATAGCGAGCAGCGGACCGATCGGCAATGCGAACGCGATGACGAACGAGTAAAGCAGGCTTTTCGTCACGGTGACGCCTTGACCGATGAGTAGCGTCGGCACCCAGTTGGCGAAGCCGTAATAGCCGATCGCCTGACAAAGATTGAAGACGATGAGCATGATGAGACGCGAGCGATACGGCGCGTTGAACAGCTCGCCGAGCGACGCGCGCCGATGCGCGGGCTGCTCCACGACCGGCGCGGGCGGCGGCAACGCGGCACCGGATTCGCGCTCGACCGCGCGCTCGATCCGGCTCACGATCCGCTCGCTTTCCTCGATCTTGCCGTGCATCGCGAGCCAGCGCGGGCTTTCCGGCACCGCGCGGCGAATGAACCACACGACCACCGCACCGACCGATCCGGCCAGCACCACGACGCGCCATCCGTCGAGACCGAACACGATTTCCGGCACGAGCCAGTACGAGAGAATCGCGGCGACGGGCGCGGCTGCGAACATCACCATCTGGTTGAACGCCATCGCGCGGCCGCGCATGTGCTGCGGCACGAGCTCGGTCACGTAACTGTCGATGGTGATGATCTCCACGCCCACGCCGATGCCCGTCACGAAGCGCCAGAAGATCACGCCTTCGGGCGTGGTCTGAAACGCCATGATCGCCGAGCCGATCGAATACCACAGCAGCGACACCGTGAACACGCTGCGGCGTCCGTAGCGGTCCGGCAGCCAGCCGAAAAAGAACGTGCCGATGAACAGCCCCGCGAACGTCGCCGCGATAAAACCCGCGATGCCCGTGAAGCCGAAGAACGCATGCGTCGTTGTCTGCAACAGGCCGCTTTTGGCCATGCCCGGCGCGATATAGCCGGTGAAGATCAGATCGTAGATTTCGAAGAATCCGCCGAGCGAGATGAGCAGCACGAGCATCCAGAGATGCTTCGTGATCGGCAGTCGATCCATGCGCGCGGAAATCTGCGCGCCGGGTGTCGTATCGACACGAATATCGGGCGAAGCGAGCGGCTGTGCGACCGCGCTGAAAGTGGGCTGCATTGCGTTGTCTCCTGAGTGGGCGATGGCGCTGGCTTTTTGTATGCGCTCGTCGCGATGCTTCATGCCGCTACGTTTTTCTTGAGGCGTCCCAGCACTTCGTCGGTATGCTCGCCCACGCGCGCGAGCGGTTGCCGCACGCCGGGGCGGCGTCCGCCCATCGTGAGCGGCAGGAGCACGACGTCGGTGGTGCCGCCGTCGTCGGTCTGCATCGGCACGAGGCCGCCGCTCGCCTTCAGATGCGGATCGTCGAGCAGTTGCTCGGGGCGCATGATCGGCGCGTAGGGAATGCCGGCCGCTTCGAGTTTCGGCGCAAGTTCGCCCGCGCGATGCTGCGCGAGAATTTCGCCGAGCCGTTCCAGCAGATGCGGCCGCACCGCGACGCGCAGCGCATTCGTCGCGAATTCGGGCTCGCGCGCGAGATCGGGGCGTTCGAGCACGTCGCACAGCGTGACGAATTGCTTGTCGCTCACCGCGCCGATGAACAACTGCTCGCCTTCGGCCAGCGTGAAGACGTCGTAGACGCTCCACGCCGATACGCGCGAAGGCATCGGCGGCGGCGCTTCGTGCGTCATCGCGTATTGCTGCATGTGTTGCGCGGAGAGGAACACGCAGTTCTCGAACAGCGCGCTCTGCACTTCCTGACCGCGCCCGGTGAGATCGCGTTCGCGCAGCGCGGCGAGCACGCCGATCGCGCCGAACATGCCGCCCATGATGTCGTTCACCGAAGTCCCCGCGCGCAGCGGCCTGCCCGCCGGGCCGGTCATGTACGCGAGGCCGCCCATCATCTGCACGACTTCGTCGAGCGCGAGGCGCTTCTCGTACGGTCCCGGAAGAAAGCCCTTGTGCGAAACGTAGATGAGCTTCGAATGCGTCTGCGACAGCGTCGCGTAGTCGAAGCCGAACTTCGCCATCAAACCAGGACGGAAGTTTTCGAGCAGCACGTCGCATTCGCCGATGAGTTCGAGCGCGGCCTCGCGTCCTTCGTCCGTGTTGATATCGAGCACGACGCTCTTCTTGTTGCGATTGAACGAGCGAAAAAAGCCGATGCCGAGCCCCGGCAGATTGCGCGTTTTGTCGCCGCCGGGCGGTTCGATCTTGATGACTTCCGCGCCGAGATCCGCGAGGATCATGCCGCAGGTCGGGCCCATCACCATGTGCGTGAATTCGATCACGCGAATGCCTTCGAGCGGCAAGTTTGCAGGATTCATATCGTCCTCAGGCTTCAAGTGCGGTGGGTTCGGCGTAGGTCACGGGCAAGCCCGCGAGTGCGAGCGCGCCGTGCAGCGTTTCGCCGTCGAGCCAGCGCGCGAGTTTGGCGCGCAATGTCAGCAGCGCGGCAATGTCGATGCCGGTCGCAATGCCCATGTCGGCGAGCATAAAGGCGAGATCCTCGCTCGATGCATTGCCGCTCGCGCCCGGCGCATGCGGACAGCCGCCGATGCCCGCGAGCGTCGCATCGAAGCGCGCGACGCCGGTTTCGAGCGCGGCGTAGACGTTGGCGAGCGCGAGGCCGCGCGTGTCGTGGAAATGGCCGCACCAGAAGCGCTCGCCCGCGATGTGCCGCGCCTTGTCGAAGAGTGCGCGCACGGCGGCGGGACCGGCATAGCCGACCGTATCGGCGATGCTCACGCGGTCCGCGCCTGCATCGAGCAGCGCCTGCATGTAGCGCAACACATCGGCATGATCGACGCGGCCCTGGATCGTGCAGCCGAACGCCGTGCCGATGCCGCCTTCGATCAGCGTCTTCCCGCCCGCCGCATCGCGCGCGGCCCGCATGCGCGCCACCTCGGCAACGACTTCGTCGGGCGTCTTGCGCAGATTCGCGAGACTGTGCGCGCGGCTCGCGGAAAGCGGCACGAGCATGAGATCGGCGTGGGTTTCCAGCGCGCGCTCCGCGCCCTTTAAGTTCGGCACGAGCACGGAGACGAACAGGCCGGGCAACGTCTTTGCGAACGCGACGAGTTCGGCCGTATCGGCGAGTTGCGGCAGGAGGCGCGCGGGCACGAACGAGCCGACTTCGATTTCGCGCTGACCGGCGGCGTAGGCGTCGCCGATCCATTCGATCTTGCGCTCGGTCGGCACGATGCTGCGGATGCTTTGCAGGCCGTCGCGCAAGCCGACTTCGCGGATTACGGCGCGCTTAGGGAACGCGGGCATGGCTTTGTCTCCGTGTGTTTTCTATGTGTCTTCTATGTATGGCTTCGACTTTAGAGATTCCGCAAACGCGCTAAAAGCGGTATTTTGGAAGGTCCATGCTTCCCGTTCGGAATGTCAGATGAATGACGAACCTTCATGCGCGATATCGATCTGAAAACCCTGCGTCTGTTCGTGACCGTCTGCGAGCATCAGAACATCGCGCGGGCGGCGCAGGAGTCGCATATCGAGCCGTCGGCAATCAGCAAGCGCATCGCGCAGCTCGAAACGGCGCTCGGCGTGCCGCTGCTGTCGCGCTCGCGACGCGGCGTGGAGCCGACGCCCGCGGGCATCGCGCTGCTCGAACATGCGCGCAGCGTGCTGTTCACGATGGAGCGCATCGCCAGCGACGTCGCCGCGTTCGGCGGCGGGCTGAAGGGACGCGTGAGCATCTGCGCGTCGGCGTCGGCGATTGCAGAGGCATTGCTCGACGACATCGCGTCGTTCATGCGCGAGCCCGCCAATCAGAACATCAAGGTCGATGTCGAAGAGCGGCTATCGCACGATCTCGTGAGGCAGTTGCGCGAAGGCGTGGCGTCGATCGGCGTGTGCTGGGACAGCGTCGATCTGCGCGGATTGCAGCATCGCGCTTATCGTCGTGACCGGCTCGGACTCGCGGTGCCCGCGGATCATCCGTTCGCGGGGCGGCGCTCGGTAAGCTTCGAGGAATCGCTCGCGTTCGAGCATGTCGGCCTGCCGCCCGCCACCGCCGTGCATACGATGCTGCAGCGCGCCGCCGCGCAGGCGGGCAACACGATGTCGTATCGCGTGATCGTGTCGAGCTTCGACGCGGCGTTTCGCGTGGTCGCGGCGGGGCTGGGTATCAGCGTCGTGCCGCTGGAAGTGGCGGGGACGTATCGGCAGGCGCTCGGCATCGAGGCGATCCCGCTGTCGGATGACTTCGCGGAACGGCGCTTCGTCGTCTGCTTCAGGGATTTCGCTGCGTTGCAGCCCCCGGCGCAGCGGCTGGTCGAGCATCTGGAAGCGCGCGCGGCTCCGCGTTTGGCCAGTTAGGACGGCGCGTCGCAGAACACCGTTTCGGCGTCTTTCTTCTCGAAGGTCAGATTCACCGATCGCGCGCCGCCCGGCCGCGTGGCGTGCGGCTTTCCGGCGGGCACGGTCAGCAATTGCCCGGCGCGCAATTCGACGGCGCCTTCCTCGAACTCGATCACCAGCGTGCCTTCGACGGCCACGAAAGTCTCGTCGGAGTTCGGGTGAAAGTGCCACCGGTAAGGCGCGTCCATCACGCTGATATGCACGTCGTGATCGTTGACGGTTGCGATGACGCGGTTCATGTAGCCGTCGCGGGCGGCATCGGCGATGGCGGCGTAGTCGATGGTGTCGGTCATTGGCGTGCGAGATTCTTTTGACGTCGAGCCATTCAGCCTAGCGCCGCGCGCCATGTGCGACAAACGAATGTTTTTAGCGCGTATGTGAGCGCGATTGCCAACGCACGCAATGTTCAAACGCCGCTCTGCACATTCACCGCATTCGCGCGGCCCATGATCGCCGCGATATTGCCGATAGCCGGTTCCGCGTACCGCACCGGCGGCGCTTCGGGCGGCAGCGGCGCGGGGCCGGAGTCGGTTGCGCGCGCATAGACCGGCAGCGGCGGCGCGCTCTGTGCGCTGGATGAGACCGGAAACACCGGCCCGCCCAGAATCCCCACGCCGATGAACGGATGCGCCTGCGCGACCGTCACAAGGCCAAAGCTCAGTTTGGCGGCCAACATCAGGTGTCTGATCGCTTTCATTTTTCCGTCTCCTCAGTGTCGCTCAGTGTCGGTTTGTCGATGAAGACATTCTGCGACGGGAAAATGAGCGAAAAATGAGAACGCGCGGGCGCGCGGAAAGAGCCGGATTCAATCGCGCGCCTAAAATGTGCGCCACGCACAGCCAGTTCACCGCCATCCGCGTAACCGACGCTAAAACACCTTTCCCGGATTGAGCAGCCCGTGCGGATCGAGCGCGGCCTTGATCGCGCGCATGGAAGCGATATCGGCCGCGCGCCGCACGAGATGCAGATAGTCGCGCTTCTTCGTGCCGATGCCGTGCTCCGCCGAAATCGATCCTTCGAACTCGCGCGTGACGTCATAAATGACGCGGTCGACATCGTCGTGGTCCTGCTTGCCGCGCTCGGGAATGTCCACGACGATGTGAATATTGCCGTCGCCCAGGTGGCCGTAGGTCATTACGATCGCGTTCGGCCAGCGCGCGCGCAGACGCGCTTCGCATTGCTGCGCCGCGTCGCCCACTTGCGCGATGGAAAAGCTCACGTCGTAGGCGGCGTAATTCGGGATGAAGCGCTCGTACTCGCCGGGCGCATCGCGGATCGCCCAGAAATCGCGCGCGTGCGCTTCTGACGACGCGATCGCCGCATCGCTCACGACGCCCGCCTCCAGCATGCCGCCGAGAAATTCCTCGAACGCTTCGCCGTGCCGCGCGGGGTCCGTGCCGACGCTTTCCAGCAGCACGTAAAACGGATGCGGCTCGGCCAGCGGCGCGCGCAGATTCTTCAGATTGGCGATGACCGTATCGTGATAGCCCGCCCACATCACTTCGAACGCGGAGACGCCCGGCGCGAGACTCGCCTGCGCGCGCGTGAGCAAGGTCGTGACGGCGGCGAAATCCGGCAGGCCGCACCATGCGGTGGCGGTCGCCGTGGGCTTCGGGCGCAACCGAAGCACGACGCGCGTGATGACCGCGAGCGTGCCTTCGCTACCGATCAGCAAATGCCGCAAGTCGTAGCCGCTGTTGTTCTTGATCATCTTGTTCAGCCCGCCGACGATCTCGCCGCTCGCCAGCACCGCTTCGACGCCGAGCACCTGATCGCGCATCATGCCGTACTTGATGACGCGATTGCCGCCCGCGTTCGTCGCGAGATTCCCGCCGATGGAACAGCTCCCGCGCGCGCCGAGATCGAGCGGAAAATAGAAGCCGGCCGCGCTCGCCGCCTCCTGAACGGTTTGCAGCGGCGTGCCGGCTTCGACCGTCATGGTGGCCGACACTTCATCGATTTCGATGATGCGGTTCATCCGATCCAGACTCAGCGCCACTTCGCCGCCGAGCAGATTCGCGCCGCCGACGAGCCCGGTCAGGCCGCCTTGCGTAACCACCGGCTGCTTGTATTGCGAGCAGATCGCGAGCGCCTGCGCGGCCTCGTCGGTCGTGCGCGGACGAATGATCGCGACGGGCGTCGCGCCCGGCATGCCGCTCCAGTCCGCGACACGCCGCTCGCCGAATTCGTCGGGCAGCGCCACGACCTGCGCGCCGAGCGCTTCACGCAATGCCATTACCGCTTCATTTGCCGCCATGCGTCGTCTCCGTTGTGTCTTTCGGGTTCGGGTTCAATGCTTCGGGTTCAATGCGATAGTTTGACCCAAAACCGGCGAGAATCACGGATGTGTTTCGCGACGCGACTCAAAGACACCGGAGACGACCATGCAGCCCTCAGACTATGACCAGGCCATTGCCCAGTTGACGGGCGCGGCGGAGCTGATTGCGTCCGGCGCGCCGCAAGCGCAGCGCGCGCAGGCGTTCGACATGCTGGCGTTCTTTCGCTTGCTGCGGGCGCGCTTCGGCCAATCGAGCGAAGCGGTCGTGCCGCGTATATCCGACGACGAACTGTTCCGCGACACCGCAATGGCCGCGCTCACGATGGCCGGCCGCCACGAGTTTCTGGCCGCCGCCGCGCTGCTCGAACAGGCGCGAGGGTTGGTGCGAAGCTAGAACAACTCCGCATCGACAGGCAGCAGATTGATCCACTTCACTGCGGTGCGGCGCTCGACGCCATCGTCGTGAATGGACCGTATCATCACGCGCTGGCCGCGCGCCTCCCCGAGCACTTCGACGATCCTGTTGCGATATCGCGCAAGCATGCCGCGTGACGGCTTGCGCTTAACACTCTTGCGGGGAGAAACTGCGGACATTGGGAGTGACGGCGATTTATGACGGCCACATCATAACGATGCCGGCGTCTTCCCTCAAATCTCTCTTGTCATTACTGCGGGCCGCCACACCATGCGTCGAATCACTGTCCGGACATCGCCCGTTCATGGCCGGGGCGTATTCGCTCTCGCCGATCTTCCGCCGGGCGCCCTGCTGCTCGAATACAAGGGCGCGCGTCTGTCGTGGCGAGAAGCGCAGCGCGCCCATGCACGCTCGGCCGCCGAGGACGGTCACACGTTCTTCTTCGGCCTCGACGACGGCAGCGTCATCGACGGTGCGCGCGGCGGCAACTCCGCGCGCTGGCTCAATCACAGTTGCGCGCCGAACTGCGAGGCGGAGCAGGACGGCGAACGCGTGTTCATCCGCGCGATCCGGCCGATCGGCGTGGGGCAGGAACTGTTCATCGACTATCGGCTGACTGTCGATGGCCGGCGCACTGCCGCCATCAAACAGCTTTACGCGTGCCGCTGTCTCGCGAAAGGGTGCCGCGGCACGATGCTGTCGGGGCGGAAGTAAGTTCTGCATCCCTGCGCCCCCGCCGTCCGTATGATCGATTGAAGCGTCGCCCCGCGAAGCAATCGACATCGTCATGAAGACAGCGATCCAACGGCCGAGCGCAATGTTATATTGCGCGACATACCCAGCCCGAAGCGCAGCCCGACTCATTCTGCCCATGACGGACACTACCTCCGGCAGCACAGGAAATTTCGACGCAAACGCCTCCGACGACGCCGACCGTCTGCGCCGCGAGCGCGTGAACCGTTTGCTTATCGACGTCGCCACGGGCAGCGAGCAGGCGTTCGCGCAGTTGTATCGGGAGACGTCGGGACGCGTGTTCGGCGTGATCGTGCGCATGATGCACGATCGCGGCGAGGCCGAAGACATTCTGCAGGAGGTCTACGCGAGCGCATGGCGGCGCGCCGATTCCTTCGACCCCACGCGCGGCAGCGCGATCACCTGGCTCATCACGCTCGGGCGCAATCGTACGATCGACCGCCTGCGCCAGCATCGCGAGGAACTCTTCGGCGACGACGAAGCGCCCGACATCGCCGACGACGCACCCACGCCCGCCGCCGCAGCCGAATCGAGCGAAGAACGGCGGCGGCTCGAAGATTGTATGGACCGGCTCGAACCGCAGCAAAAGCGCGCGATTCGCGAGGCCTTCTTCACGGGGACCACGTATAGCGAACTGGCGCAGCGGCTCGCGGTACCGCTTGGCACCATGAAGAGCTGGATTCGCCGCAGCCTCATGCAACTCAAGACGTGCCTCGAACAATGAACACGCCCAACCGCGACGAAGACGATCTGCGCTGCGCCGAGTACGCCCTCGGCGTGCTGGATGCGCAGGAGCGCCAGGCGTTCGAGGCGGCCGTCTCGCGCGACGCCGCCCTGGAGCGCACGCTGGAAGCGTGGCAGCGCAGGTTTGCGCCGCTCGCCGAAGACATTCGCGCCGTCGCGCCGCCCGAGCGCGTCTGGACGCGTATCCGCCGCGATCTGGGCTTCATGTCGGCGCAGCCGGGCACCGCCGCCCGCAAGAACTGGTGGGACAGCCTGAGCCTGTGGCGCTGGCTGACGATGGGCGCGAGCGTTGCCGCGCTTGTCCTGCTCGGCGTGAACTTCATCGGCACGCGGCAAGCGCCGCAAGCGCCGACCACGGCGGCCGTGCCGAGCGACTATCTCGTCGCGACAATCTCCCGCAAGGACGGCGCCGCGCACTGGACCGCAACCGTCGACGTACGTCGCGGAACCATGGTCGTCGTGCCTGTCGCGCTTCTGTCGATGCCCGCGGATCGCACGACGGAACTGTGGCTCATCCCGCCGAACGCGAAGCCGATTCCGCTCGGCGTGTTCGCGTCCAACCAACCCGCGACGATGTCGCTGCCGCCGCAAATCCTCGCGCAAATGACGGCGCAGGCCGTACTCGCCGTGTCGGATGAACCGAGCGGCGGTTCGCCGACGGGTGCGCCGACCGGTCCGGTGCTCGCCACCGGCCCGATGCACGCGACCTGATTCATCGCCGGGGCGAGCGCGCAAGGCATCGTCCAGTTTTCGTTCGCCCTCCTCACGCTGCATCCGCCTGGACGCGGCATCCGTATTGCTCTGTGAACACAGGTTCACGGAGCCTTCATGCCCGTCATCTTCACGCTTTTTATCGTTGTCGCCGGTCTCGTGCTGGTGTTTTCCGTTGTGTGGCTCTGGCAGCTACGCACGCAAAACGCCGGCATGGTCGATCCGGTCTGGGCCGCCACGCTCGGCGCGCTCGCGCTTTTCATCGGCGCGTGCGGCACGGGCGCGGCGCTCAATCGCGTGTGCGTCGCGGCGGGCGGCGCGCTGTGGGGCGCGCGGCTCGCGCTGCATCTGTGGCGGCGTAATCACGGCAAGCTAGAAGACCCGCGCTATCACGCGTTTCGCGAACGCTGGGGCACGCACGCCGCGCGCAACATGTTCTGGTTCTTCCAGTTGCAGGCCGTCATCTCGATGTTGCTCGCCGTCGCGTTTCTTGTGCCCGCGTACGCACAGGAAAGCGCAAGCGCGATGAACGTCGCCGCGGCCATCGCGATATGGATCGCCGCGGTCTCGGGAGAAGCCGTCGCCGATCGGCAGTTGAAACACTTCGCCGCGAATCCCGCGCATCGCGGGCAAGTGTGCCGCGATGGCTTGTGGCGCTATTCGCGACATCCGAATTACTTCTTCGAATGCGTGCACTGGGTGGCATACACGGTCCTGTCGATCGGACTGCCGTGGGCCTGGGCCACGCTCGCGCCGCCGCTGCTGATGGCATGGCTGCTGTTGAAGGTATCGGGCATTCCGATTCTCGAAGCGCGTCTCGCCGACACGCGCGACGGCTATCGCGACTACATGCGCACGACGAGCGTCCTGATCCCGTGGCCGCCGAAACGCACATGAACCAGAGAACCAACACGATGAACGTCACCGCCCGCGCCACGCCCGGTTTGCCCGCCGATATGCCCGCGCTCGACGAAAGCCCGCTGATTCGCGCGTGCGAGCGCGGTGTCGTGCCCGATGCGCTCATGCGCTTCGGCATGCGCGCGCTGCTGCGCCGACGTCTCGCCGACGAACATGCGCACGACATCGACGGCTTTGTCGCGGAACTGCGCGCAAGCCCGATCGCCATCGACACGCAAGCCGCCAACGCGCAGCACTACGAGTTGCCGGATGCGTTCTTCGAGGCGCATCTCGGGCCGTGTCTGAAGTACTCGTGCGGCTTATATCCGCGCGGCGACGAAACGCTCGCGCAAGCCGAACTCGCGATGCTCGAACTCTATGCCGAGCGCGCGCAACTCGCCGACGGCCAGCGCATTCTCGATCTCGGCTGCGGCTGGGGCTCGCTCGCGTTATGGATGGCCGCGCGTTACCCGCGCGCGCAGGTGGTCGCGCTGTCGAACTCGCATGGACAGCGCGCGTTCATCGAGGCACGCGCACGCGAACGCGGATTGCAGAATCTGCACGTCGTGACGGGCGATATCGTCAGTTTCGATTTCCCGCGCGACGCCGCCGCCTTCGATCGCATCCTCTCGATCGAAATGTTCGAGCACATGAAGAACTACGGCCTGCTGCTCGCGAAACTCGCGCATTGGCTTGCCGACGACGGACGACTTTTTGTCCACCTCTTCGCGCACAAGACGCTCGCGTATCACTTCACATCGCGCGACGGCAGCGACTGGATGTCGCGTTATTTCTTCACCGGCGGCACGATGCCGTCCGCGCCTTTACTGCTGCACTTTCAGGACGATCTGCGCGTGACGGGTCAATGGTGGCTCGCGGGTTCCCACTACGCGCGCACCGCGAACCAATGGCTTGCCTCGCTCGATGCCGCACGCGAACGCATCATGCCGATGCTGCGCGATGTCTACGGCGACGCCGCCGCGATCTGGTTCCAGCGGTGGCGCATGTTTTACATGGCCGTGGCCGAACTCTTCGGCTACGCGCGCGGCGGCGAATGGGGCGTTGCGCATTATCTGTTCGAGAAGCGTTCGACGGGAGCGGCATCATGAAGCGCGCGCTTGTTGTTGCGTTGGCGGCGGCCGGTGTCGTCGTGGCGATGGCGGCGTGTTCCAGCCCGCCCAATCCGAATCCGCGCGCGGATCAGCCGCTTACGACCGTGCCCGTCGATATTCCGCGTTACATGGGGCGCTGGTACGTCATCGCGAACATTCCGTATTTCGCCGAGCGCGATTATGTCGGCACGCACGTGGAGTGGTCGCTGCGTCCGGACGGCAAGATCGACGACGTCTTCCACGGCCGCAAGAACGGTTTCGAGCAGGCGGAGACCACGCATCATTTCGTCGATACCGTGAAGCCGGATAGCCAGGGCGGCGAATGGAGCGTGCAGCCGTTCTGGCCGGTCCGTGTGACGCAGCTCACGCTGTACGTCGATCCGGACTATCGCTACACGATTCTCGGCTATCCGAACAAGAAGCTCGGCTGGATCTTTTCGCGCGAGCCGACCATGAGCGACGACGTCTATCGCTCGATGCTCGGCCGCCTGGACGCGATGGGCTATGACACCGCGCGTTTCCGGCGCGTGCCGCAATCGCCCGAGCAGATCGGCTTGCCCGGCTTCCAGAGCCCGGGCAACTGAAGCCGCGAGTCGCGCGCCTGCATCCGGGCGCGCATCTGCCTCGTATCGTTTTAAACGACCACGTCCACCCGGCGCGAGGAGACCATTTGGCGTGAGGAGACCACCCGGCATGAACGCATCGGTAGCAGGGGAGAGTCAGCGCATTGCGGTGATCGGCGCGGGAATCGCCGGTCTCGCGAGCGCGTATTTGCTTTCGCGCGCGCATCGCGTGACGCTTTTCGAAGCAGCCGATTATCTCGGCGGTCATGCGCATACCGTCGATGTCGAACTCGATGGCGTGCGGCATCCCGTCGATACGGGCTTTCTCGTCTTCAACGACCGCACCTATCCGAACCTCGTCGCGCTGTTCGACGAACTGGGCGTGACCACGCATCGCAGCGACATGACGTTTTCCGTCTCGCTCGACGGCGGCCGTTTCGAGTGGGCGGGGACGAATCTCAACACCGTGTTCGCGCAGCGGCGCCATCTTTTCTCGCCGACGTTCATCGGCATGTTGCGCGACATTCTGCGCTTCAACGCGTCGGCGCAAGGTCATCTCGAAGCGGCGAGCGTGAACCGTTGCTCGGTCGGCGAACTGCTCGTCGAAGGCGGATACGGCGCGCCGTTTCAGCGCCACTATCTATTGCCGATGGCCGCGGCCATCTGGTCGAGCGCCGCCAGCGACGTCCTGCGCTTTCCCGCCGCGACGTTCCTGCGCTTCTGCCTCAATCACGCGCTGTTGCAGGTGAATCAGCGGCCGCCGTGGAAGACCGTGGCGGGCGGCGCGCGCGAGTACGTGCGGCGCATCGCGGCCACGCTCGACGATGTGCGCCTGCGCGCGCCCGTGCGAGGCGTGCGGCGCGATGCGGATGGCGTCACCGTCATGACCGATGCCGGTCCCGAGCGTTTCGATGCCGTCGTGTTCGCCACGCACGCGCCGACGAGCCTGCGTCTGCTCGACGACGCCACCGCCGACGAACGCGCGCTGCTCGGCGCGGTGCGCTATCAGCGCAACGTCGCGTCGCTGCATACGGATCGCGCGCTGCTGCCGCGACGGCCGCGCGTGTGGTCGGCGTGGAATTACATCGGCGCGCGCGATCGGCCCGGGCCGGTTTGCGTGAGCTATCTGCTCAATCAGCTTCAGCCGCTGCCCTTCGCGACGCCGGTGATCGTGACGCTCAATCCCGTCGATGACCCCGCGCCCGGCACGGAACTCGGCCGCTACGAGTACGAGCATCCACTGCTCGACCTCGCCGCCATCGATGCGCAAGCGCATTTGCCGCGCATTCAGGGCGCACGCCGGACGTGGCACGCGGGCGCGTGGACCGGCTATGGCTTTCACGAAGACGGTTTGAAATCGGCGTTGCGGGTTGCGCGCGATTTCGGCGTCGAGCCGGCGTGGGCGCAGCCATGACACGCGCGCAATGGCTGACCGGCCGTGTGATGCACGAGCGGCTGCGTCCGGCGCGGCATCGCTTCGAATATCCGGTGAGCTATCTGTACTGCGATGTCGCGCGGCTCGATGCGTTGCGAAGCGCGTGGTTCGGTATCGACTGTTTGCGCCCGCTCGCGCTCCACACGCGCGATTACGGCGCGCGCGACGGCAGCGATCTCGACCACTGGATGCGCGCGCGTCTCGCCGAAGCGCACATTCCCGCCGATGGCGCGATCCATCTGCTGACCATTCCGCGCATCTTCGGTTACGCGTTCAATCCGGTGAGCTTCTGGTTCTGCCACGATCGCGCGGGCGCGTTGCGCGCGCTTTACGCCGATGTGCGCAACACCTTCGGCGAGCGTCGCGGCTATTTGCTGAGCGCGCCGGAGCACGCGCCTATCGACGGCGACACCGTGCTCATCTGCCGCAAGACGCTGCACGTTTCGCCCTTCTGCGATGTCACCGGCGACTACGCGTTTCGCGTGCGGCGACGCGGCGAGCATGTCTTCGTATCAATCGATTATCGCGACGGCGACGGCCTGCTGATTCGCACGGCGCTCGGTCTCGTCGCGCGGCCGCTCACCGGCGCGCTCGCGTGGCGCACGCTCTCGCGCCAGCCGCTGCTTGCCGCGAACGTCATCGTGCGGATTCACTGGCAGGCGCTGCGCTTGTGGATGAAGCGCGTGCCTTTCCACGGCAAGCGTCCGCCAGCCAACAACGAAACCAACGACGGGGCCCGACCATGAATCTGCTGCGCTCGTTCTCCGCGCAAGCCGCGCTGCCGCTGTCCGCGCGGCTTTTTCTCGGCCTGTTGCGCCGCATTCGCACCGGGCATCTCGTGCTCGTCATGCCGGACGGCGACCGCTGCGTGTTCGGCGATCCGCTGATGCAGCCCGCCGCGCGTCTCGTCATTCACGACTGGCGCGCCTGCCGTGCGATTCTGCGCGCGGGCGATATCGGCTTTGCGCAGGCGTACCGCGCGCATTGGCTCGATACGCCCGATCCGTGCGCGCTGCTGCGGCTCGCCATGCGCAACGAGGCCGCGCTGCAACGCACCGTCGCGGGCGGCTTTGCGGCGCAATGCTGGCACAACCTGCGGCATCGGCTGCGGCTCAACACGCGCGCGGGCAGCCGCCGCAACATTCACGCGCATTACGACATCGGCAACGACTTCTACGCGCTCTGGCTCGATCCGACGTGGACCTATTCCGCCGCCTGCTTCGACGGCGACGCCAGCCTCACGCTCGAAGCCGCGCAGGAGCGGAAGTATCGGCGCATCGTCGATACGCTCGGACTGCGCGCCGGCATGCGCGTGCTGGAGATCGGCTGCGGCTGGGGTGGTTTCGCGCGCCATGCGGCGCGGCGCGGCATTCGCGTGCACGGCGTGACGATTTCGCCGGCGCAGCACGCGTTCGCCGTCGAGCGCATGAAGCGCGAAGGGCTTGACGGTTTCGTCGATATCGAATTGCAGGATTATCGCGACTTGCACGGCCAGTACGACGCGATTGTGTCGATCGAAATGTTCGAGGCGGTCGGCGAGCGCTTCTGGCAGACGTATTTCCACACGCTGCGGCGCTGCCTGAAGCCGGGCGCGCAGGCGCTGGTTCAGTCGATCACCATTGCCGATGCGCATTTTCCCGCGTATCGCGCGGCGAGCGATTTCATTCGCGAATACATTTTTCCGGGCGGCATGCTGCCGAGCCCGGAGCGCTTCATACGCGCGGCGCAACGCGCAGGACTCGACGCCCGCGCGACGCTTTCCTTCGGCGCGGACTACGCAAGCACGCTGCGGCACTGGAGCCGCGCATTCGAGGCCAAAATCGATGCGGTTCGCGCACAAGGCTTCGACGAAACTTTCGTGCGCACGTGGCGCCTGTATCTGGCTTATTGCGAAGCGGGTTTCGACGAAGCGCGCACGGACGTCATGCATTTCGTCGTAACGAACGACGCCTGATATTTCGAATACCGAAGCAAACGAATCGAAGCAAACAATCGAAGCAAACGAATCGAGCAAAGGAAGGCGGAAAAAAAAGAGCCCCGACGGAGTCGGGGCAAAGTTCGAGACCACCTAATGTAGCGATCAAGCTACGCCGCGAAGCATAGGCACTTATAGCCGCGTTTAACACCAGTAAACTCCGAAACCGAGCTTTCGGGTCGCGTTTATTGATCGATGTCACCCTTCAGAATGCCGCGCGCGCTGCCGATAACAACTTGATAACGCACGCAACCGCCAACAGGCAGCGATTACCGACACGATGAACGCCCATTCCTCCGACAGCCCGCTCCAGGCCGCTTTCCTGCGCCACGAAGACACCCTCGCGCCGGCCGAACGCGCGCTCGGCGAGGACGATCACGCCGTCTACCGGACGCTGCTCGAATCCACCAAGGCGATTCCCTGGAAGATCGACTGGGCGACGATGGCGTTCGCCTATATCGGTCCGCAGATCGAAGCGCTGCTCGGCTGGGAACCGTCGTCGTGGAAAGACGTGAACGACTGGGCCGCGCGCATGCATCCGGACGATCGCGAAGCCGTGGTCAACTTCTGCGTCGCGCAGTCGCAGGCGGGAACGGATCACGAAGCCGACTATCGGGCGCTGACGCGCGACGGCGGCTACGTGTGGCTGCGCGATGTCGTGCACGTCGTGCGCAAGGCGAATGGCGACGTGGAAGCGCTCATCGGCTTCATGTTCGACATCAGCGAGCGCAAGCGCACCGAGGAAAAGCTCGCGCAGTTGCAGAAGGAACTGGAACGCCTGTCGTTCAGCGACAGCCTGACGGGCGTCGGCAACCGCCGCCGTTTCGACGACGTGATGTCGCGCGAATGGGACGCCGCGAAGGCGTCGGGCAAGCCGCTTTCGCTCGTCATGATCGACATCGATTTCTTCAAGTCGTACAACGATTATTACGGCCATCTGCAAGGCGACGAATGCCTGAAGCGCATCGCGCGCGTGCTGGCCCGCGCGGCCGGCGACGAGCATTTCCTCGGACGCTTCGGCGGCGAGGAATTCGCGCTGATTCTCGCCGACACGGACGCCGAGAGCGCCATGCGCACTGCGGAACGCTGCCGCGCGCTGATCGCCGACGAAGGCATCGCGCACGTGCGCTCGCCGCATAACCAGCAGGTGACGGCGAGCTTCGGCGTCGGCACCATCGTGGCGGGCGACCGCATGGACGTGACGACCTTCATCAACCTGACCGACGCGCAGCTCTATCAGGCCAAGGATAACGGCCGCAACCGCATTGCCGCCGTGGATCGCGCGGGCATGCAGGGCGAAGGCTTCAAGGCGCAGTCGCGGTAGCGTTTAAACCCGCCCCGTCACCGGAATCGATGCGCCCGTGATGCATTGCGCATCCGGCGACAGCAGGAAGGCGATCACCGCGCCGAGTTCCTCGGGCTTCACCCAGCGGGCGAAATCGGCGTCGGGCATGTCGCGGCGATTCGGCGCGGTATCGATGATCGACGGCAACACCGCGTTGACCGTCACGCCTTTGTCTTTCAGTTCTTCGGCGAGCGCTTCGGTCAGGCGCATCAGCGCCGCCTTCGACGCCGCATACGCGCCCATTCCCGCGCCCGCCTTCAGCGCGGCCAGCGCACCGACATTGACGATGCGTCCGCCCGCGCCCGCGCTCAACGGCCCGAGCGCCGCCTTCGATGCGTTGAGCGCGGTTTTCACGTTGACGTCGAACATCGACTGCCAGGTGTCGACGCTGCCGTCGCCGATCGTCTCCCAACTGAACGCGCCCGCCACGTTGACGAGCGCATGCAGGCCGCCGGTGCGCTGTACGATCGTATCGATGGCGCGTTGCGCGGCCAGCGCATCCGCCAGATCGATGCCGGTGACGATGCACGCATCGGCAAGCGGCGCGGGCAAGGTTCCGGTCTTGTCGCTGCGTCCGATCAGCGCGATGCGCGCGCCGCGTTCGGCGAGCACGCGCGCCGTGCCGAGCCCCAGACTGCCAAAGCCGCCCGTAATGGCGACGATCTTTCCTTCCAGACTATTCATTGCCTGCTCGCTCCGTTCGATTCCGTTCGATTCCGTTCGATGTCGCCAGAACAAGCATAGGACGGAACGCGCGCCGCCGCGAGTCAGGCCGGCTGGAAATAGAGTTCGGCGGGATTGTCGGCGAGGATCTTGTGCAGCGTGACATCGCTGTCGACGCGGCGCGTCATCCAGTCGAGCATCGCGGCATCGTCGGGCGTCGGCGTGACGTTCGGATGCGGCCAGTTCGATGCCCACAACGCGCGGTCCGGATAGCGCGCGGCGAGCGTGCGCACGAGCGGCGCGATGTCGTCGTAAGCGGGCGGCCCGGTGCGCGAACTCTCGTAGGGCGCGGACAGCTTGATCCAGCAGCGCGGCCCGTCGAGCAGACGGCACAACGACGCGAACGCGGCGCTCTCGGTCGTGACCGGCCCGAGAAACTTGCCGATATGGTCGATCACGAGCTTCGCGGGCAAGCGCGCGAGCAGCGGTTCATGCTGCGGCAGCGTCAGGCCATCGAGCTGAAGATTGATGTTCCAGCCGAACGGCGCAATGCGCGCGGCCATCTCGCTCAGGCAATCCCACGGCAGCAGCCCGCCGGGCAGCATCATGAAGCGCACGCCGCGAATGCCCGCGTCGTGCAGGCGTTGCAGTTCGGCATCGCTCACGTCCGGCGGCACGACCGCGATGCCGCGCGCGCCCTCGCCCAGCCGTTCGATCGCGGCGAGCGTGCAGCGGTTGTCGAAGCCGTAGCCCGTCGGCTGCACGACGATCACGCGCGAAAGTCCGAGCGCGCGCTGCACCTCGCGGTAAGCGTCGGCGGGCGCGGGCGGCGACACGAAAGTGGCGCTCGGCGCAAGCGCATAGCCTTCTTCGTAGACGTGGATGTGGCAATCGCACGCGCCGGACGGAAGGCGCTTCATTGCGTGTGCGCCGGAACGTCGAAGCGCGCGAGGCGCGTCGCATGCGGCGCGTTCACGGCGCCCTGCGGCATGCGGCCGTGGAAGAGCGCGTCCGTCTGCGCGACGGTTTCCAGCGACTGATGCTCGATCGCCGCGGGCGTCAGGCCGCCGACATGCGGCGTCGCGATCACGCGCGGATGCAGCGCGAGCGCGGGCGACGGCATCTGATCCGGCGCGCGTCCGACATCGAGCGCGCAGCCGGCCAGATGTCCGCTATCGAGTGCGGCGAGGAGCGCGGCATCGTCGACGAGTTCGCCCCGCGCCGCATTGACGAAATACGCGCCCGGCTTCATCGCGGCGAAGGCGTTCGCGTTCATGAGGTTGTGCGTCTGCGCGTTGGCGGGCGCGAGACACACGACGAAATCGGCGTCGGCGAGCAGCGTGTCGAAGTCGCACGGATGCACGCGCCGGTCTTCGATCTTCGCGTACGGATCGGACACGATCACGCGCATGCCGAAGGCGAGCGCCAGATCGCACAGATAGCGCGAAATCTGCCCGTAGCCGATCACGCCGAGCGTCGCGCCGCGCAGCTCGCGGCCCATGCGCGGCACGGGCGCGCCGCGCTGGTGATACGCCTCCGCATAGAGAGTCGTCGAGCGGGCAAGATCGAGCATCGCGCCGATCGTCCATTCGGCCACCGACGCCACGAAGCCCGCGCTCGCCTGCGTCACCAGCACGCCGTGCTCGCTCGCGGCGTCGACATCGACGGTGCGGATATCCACCGCGCAGCGCACGAACGCCGCCAGCTTCGGCAGCGCGGCGAACAGCGCGCGCGGCGCGGGCGTTTGCCGATAGCCGATGATCACGTCGGCGTCGCTCGCTGCGGCGGCGAGTTCGGCGGTCGTCAGTTCGCGGCACTCGGCGTTGAAGGTGACATCGGCGATCGCGTTGAGCGCGTCGGCCGCGCGCGCGCCGAAGTAATGCTCCAGCATGTGTCGTGGATGGCTGACGAATACCTTGTTCATGTCCTGGTCCTGAATTGCTGGATGGCTAAAGTGGTCGCTTCACGGCGGCGGTGCGACGGATTCGCGCTCGACGAGCGTGATATCCGTGAACAGCGCCTGCTGCGGATCGGGCAGCGCCTGATCGCTCGGGCGCATCGCGCGTTCAACCATCGCGGCGGCCATCGCCGGGACGGGAAGCTGCACGGTCGTGAGCGCCGGATTCGAAATCGCCGCGAGAAAGTGTCCGTCCATGCCGACGACCGACACATCCTCCGGCACGCGCAAACCCGATTCGCGCAAGCCGGCCATCAGGCCGAGCGCCATCAGATCGTTCACCGCGACGATGCCGGTCGGCCGGTTCGCGTCGCTCGCAAGCTGGCGGGCGAGCGCGCGGCCGTTTTCGGCGATCATCGAATCGCCGTATTCGTTCACCGGACCGCTGTCGAGCACGCGCGCATCCGCCGACAAACCCGCTTCCTCCGCCGCCGCAAGAAAACCGCGAATCTTGTCGCGGCGCGAGAGCGTGAGGCCCGCGAGCGTCGCGTAGCCGAGCCGCGTGTGGCCGCGCGAAATCAGATGGCGCGTCGCGATGCGCGCGGCCTCGAAGTTGTCCGGCGTGACGTGATCGACGCGCGTCGTTTCGCCTTCGTTCGCGCGCCGGTCGTAGCTCACGACGACCATGCCGCGCTCGGCGGCGGTTTCGAGATGGCGTTCGTCCGCAAGCGACGAAATCACGATCACGCGCCGCACGCCGTGCGCGAGCAGATCCTCGAAGAACGACGCTTCCTTCGCCGGATCGCGATACGTGTTGCCGATCAGCACGCGATACCCGTAACGCTCCTGCGCGTAGGTCTCGACTTCGCGGGCGATATACCCGTACATCGGATTGGCGATCGACGGCACGAGCAGCCCCACGAGCGGCGTCTGGCCGGTCTTGAGCTGCCGCGCGAGCGTGCTCGGGCGGTATTGCAGCGCGCTCATCGCGGCCTGCACGCGCGCCAGCGTTTCCTGGCGCATCTGGTCCGTGCGGCCGTTGAGCACGTTCGACACGGTGCTGACGGAAACGCCGGCGTGGCGGGCGACGTCCTGAATGGTGCTCATAACGGGGTTCAACATCCGGCTACAGGCCGAGCCGGGTCGGCAGCCACAGAGAAAACGATGGCACGAGAATGAGTACCACAAGCGCGACGCACAGCACCACCAGATATTTCATCATCGGGCGCGCGACGGCTTTCATGTCGGTGCCGGTGATCGCGCAGGTGGCGAACAGTCCGAGACCGACGGGCGGCGCGAACAGCCCGAGCCCCATTGCGACGACAATCACGGTGCCGAAATGCAGCGGATTGATGCCGAGCTGCGTCGCGATCGGCGTGAGCAGCGGCCCGAAGATGATCAGCGCGGGCGCGCCTTCGAGCACCGCGCCGAACACGATCATGATGAGCACGGAGAGCAGCAGGAACATCGTCGGGCCGTACTGGTGCGCGAAGGCAATCATCGCGTCGGAGACGAGCGCGGGAATCTGCTCGATGGTCAATGCGAACGACACGCTCGACGCCGCCGCGACAATGAACAGAATGCTGCTCGCCATCGACGCCGAGCGCACGAACACGCGCGCCACCGACTTCGGCGTGAGTTCGCGGAACGCGAGCCAGCCGACGACGAGCGCATAGACCACGGCGAACGCGGACACTTCCGTCGATGTCGCGATGCCCGAGGTCACGCCCTTGCCGATCATCGTGATCATCACGAGCGCGACGAGCGCGCCGCCGAGCAACGGCAGCCAGGCGCGCGGATTCGTGAGCGCCGTGGCGATATCGATACGCTTGCCGAAAATCACCGCGACGACCGCGAGCGCGAGCGCCAGCACCGCCGCCGGCACGACGCCCGCGAGAAACAACCCGGCGATCGAGATATTCGCGACGAAGCCCATGATGATCATGTTCACGCACGGCGGAATGGTTTCCGCCATCACCGCGCTGCAGGCGAGCAGCGCCGCGGCCTCGTTCGGGTCCTGGCGGCTCTGGCGCACGGCGGGCATCACGACGCCGCCGACCGCCGCGATATCCGCGAGCTTCGAGCCTGATACGCCGGAGAAGAACGCCGTCGCCAGGATGGTGATGAGGCCGAGGCCGCCGCGCACGCGTCCGAACATGCGCAGCAACAGTTCGATCAGCCGCGACGACATGCCGTTGCTCTCCATCAGCAGCCCGGCGAGCACGAAGAACGGAATGGCCAGCAGCACGAAGTGATCGGTGCCGGCCATGACTTGTTGCGAGTAGACGAGCAGCGGCAGCGACGGCTCCGCGAGGAAATACAGCAGCGCCGAGAAAGCGAGCACGAAGCCGATCGGCACGCCGAGCACCAGCCCGAGCACGAAGCCCGCCGCCAGCAGAAAGCCCGGCTTCACCGCGTGCGCGGGCACGAAGGCGTTCCATGCGAACAGCGCCGCAGCGAGCAGCGCGCATCCGAGCAGCGTGCCGAGCACGGTCTTGCGCGGTCCGTTGAGCGCATTGGCGAGCGCAAACACCGCCATGAACACGCCGCCCGCGACGAGCGGATAAACGTTGATCCACGCGGGCAGGCCGCTCGGCGTCATCTGGCCGTACGAATCGACGAGCAGCAGGCACGACGACACGCACAGATTGCCCGCGACGCCCGCGATGATCCAGTGTCCCGCATGCACGAGCGCGGGCTGCCAGCGCGCGGGCAGCGCGCCGCGAAACAGATCGACGCCAACGTGCTGACTGCGCCCGAGCACGGTCGCCGCGCCGAAGAACACGAGCACGATCATCAATGCGCGGGCGACTTCCTCGGCCCAGTCGACGGGATCGTGCAGAAAATAGCGATAGACGACGGAGACGAACACCACGATCACATCGGCCGCGAGCACGGCCGCGCACAGATATTCGATCCAGTGCATGAGGACGGCCAGGCCGCGCGCAAGCGCAGTGTCCCGGCCGAAGCCCGGCGCGGCGAGTGACGCTTCGGGTCCGGGAGTCGCGGAAAAGGTGGTCATGGCGTCTCAGCCTCGTGCGGCGGCGATCGCCGTGAAGAGCGGCGCGGTCGCCGGATACTGCTTCGCGAAGCTCGCATACAACTGCGATTGCATTTCGCGGCGCGTGGTGTCGCGGTCGGCCTGCGACATCGGGAAGAAGGTCATGCCGCGCTTCTTCAGCTCCTGCTCGGCGCTCGCGGCGGTCTGGATCGCGACGGCGCGCTGCTTGACGGTCGCGTCCTGCGCGGCTTTCTGGAACGCCGGGCGCAGATTCTCCGGAATCTTCGCGAGCGCGCGCCGCCCCATCACGACGACGAGCGGACTGAACACGTGATTGGTCTGCCAGCACGATTTCACGACCTCGTCGTACTTGCTCGCGAGCACGGTCGCGCAATCGTGCTCGAAGCCGTCGACGACGCCGGTCTGCGCCGCCATGTACAACTCGCCGATCGGAATGGGCGTCGGCACCGCGCCCATCAGCCGGAAGGTTTCCATGAACGCGGGCGTCGGCAGCACGCGCAGCTTGACGCCCTTGATATCCGCGAGCGAATGCGCGGGCTTCTTCGTGAAGACGTTGCGCCCGCCGAAGGAATAGCCCCACGTCACGACCGAGCAGCCGGCGCGCTTTTGCAGCAGATCGTCGAACGACTTGCCGACGGTGCCGTCCATCGCGCGGCCGACGTGATCGAAGCCGTCGAACACATAGCCCAGGTCCAGCATGCCGAGTTCGGGCAGCACGGTCGCCCAGATCGACGAGCCGGTCACCATCATGTCGACCGCGCCGACCTTCACCTGCTGCACGACATCGCTTTCCTTGCCAAGCTGGCTGTTCGGGAAATAGTCGATGCGGATCTGATCGCCTACGCTCGACTTCAGATTCGCCGCGAGATTCTGATACCAGACGTAATGCGCGGCGTTTTCGTTGGCCGGCATCGACGACGAAAGGCGCAGCGTGACCACGGGCTGCGCGCGGGCGAGCGTCGGCAATGTGCCGCCCACCGCCGCGAGCGACGCCGCCGAGGCCGTCTGGATGAAGCGTCGCCGGGAAATCGATTGCATGGTGTGTCTCCTGGATGCTGGATGCCGCGAGCGCGGACGAGTGCGTGATGAGTTCGCGATGCTTTCGTCGCGACTGTATCGATTTAGTGTATCGATACAGTAAACACGTCAGCGAGATCGACACATAGGTATTTTCCCGCTGTATCGATTTAGTTGAGGGTGTTCGTGGTGGGATGGGAGACGATCATCGCGTCGCGCTATTCAGCCAGCGCCGAGCCCGCTTCGGGTGTCGAATCCGAGGCGTCGTCGCTCTGCGTGCGTCCCGCGAGCAGCCACACCGCCGCCGCAACCGTCAGCGCGCACACGCCCGCCACGCCGAGCGCGGCGGCAAAGCCGCTCGCAAAACTCTCGCGCGCGAGCCGCACAATTGCCGCACCCGCCGCGCCGTTCAGGCTTTCGCCCGCGTGGGCGAGATCGCCCGCGAGCAGACGCGAAAGGAAGCTCGCATCGAGAACGGATTTCGGATCGGCGAGCGTGCCCGCGTGCGCGTCGAGTGCAGCGTGCGTGCGGCTCGCGAGGACTGCGCCCAGCACGCCCACGGAAGTGACGATCGCGGTGAAGCGCGTCGTCGTGCTGATGCCGGAAGCCATGCCGGTGCGATGCGTCGGCACGCACGCCATGATCGCCTTTTGCGTGTCGCCGTTGAGCACGCCCGCCCCGAGTCCGGTGACGATCATCCCGAGCGCGATCAGCGCATAGCTCGACATGCCCGCGAAAAGCGCCGTCATCAGGTTGCCCACGCCGATGGTCGCGAGGCCGAGCGTCAGCAGCGCCATCGGCGGCACGCGCCTGCCGAGCGATGCGCCGATGCGGGGACCGACGACCATCGCAATCGCAAACGGCAACATGCCGATGCCCGCGCGCACCGCCGGCAGGCCGAACGCGTTCTGCAAATAGAGCGGCAGGAAGGTCATCATGACCTGGGCGCAGGCGGCGTAGCCGAACATCGCGAGGACGGCGGCGACGAAACGCGGCTGGCGAAACAGCGCGAGGTCGATCATCGCGTGCGTCCGGCTGCGCTGCACGCGCACGAACACGGCGAACAGCACCGCGCACGCGGCGAGGCGCGCTTCGGTGCGCCAGTTCGCCCAGCCGTCGCTTTGCGCGTCGATCAGCGCCCAGATACCGAGCGCGAGCGCGGCGGCGAACAGCGCGCTGCCGGCGAGATCGAGCGCGCCTGCGTGCGGATTGCGCGAATCGCGCATGCCGCGCCACGCGCACACGGCAAGCACCGCGCAGATCGGCAGGTTCATCAGAAAGATCCAGCGCCAGCCCGCCCATTGCGTGATGACGCCGCCGACGAGCGGCGCGATGGTCGTCGAGACGCCCATGCATGTGCCCCACACGGCCCACGCGCGGGCGCGCGCCGCGCCTTCGTGGAATGTGTTGGCGATGATCGCCAGCGCCGACGTCAGCAACATCGCCGCGCCGACGCCCTTCGCCGCCCGCGCGACATTCAACGCCAGCGCCGACGGCGCGAGTCCGCAACCGAGCGACGCGAGCAGGAACACGGCGAGCCCCGCGATGAGCATCTTCTTGCGGCCGATGCGGTCGGCGAGCGCGCCGGCCGGCAGCAGACAGGCGGCGAACGCGACCATATAGGCGCTGACGACCCATTCGACATCGGCGAAACCGGCGTGGAAATCGCGCGCAATCGACGGCAGCGCCACCGCGACGACATTGGTGTCGAGCGTGATCAGCGCGCAGGTCGCGGAGGCCGTGAGCAGCACGAAACGGGCGGACGGAGCGTGGTTTGACATGGCGAATGGACGAGACGCGATTCGGAACATCGATGCTAAAGACATCTGTGTTGCGTGTCATTGACATAGAATCGCTGAATAATTAGCGAATCCATCAATAACGATATGTCCGTCGAACTGCGTCACGTCCGCTCTTTTCTGAGCGTCGCGCGGCATCTGCACTTCACGCGGGCCGCGGAAGAACTCGGCATCGCGCCGCCCGCGCTCACCCGGCAGATTCAGGAAGCCGAACGGCTGCTCGGCGTGCGGCTGTTTCATCGCACGAAGCGTTCAGTGGCGCTGACGGCGGCGGGCGAAGCCTATCTCGCCGAAGCCGCGAGCGCGCTCGAACATCTTGCGCGCGGCGCCGAGCGGGCGGCGCTCGCCGAGCGCGGCGAAGCGGGGCGGATCGTCGTCGGGTATGTCGGGTCGGCGGTGTATGCGGGCGTGCTGCAGGCGGCCGTGCGCGGCTTCCGGGCGCGTTATCCGCTCGTCGAAATCGATATAGGGGAAATCGTCATGCGCGAGGCGGGCGCGCTGTTGATGGAAGGACGCATCGACGTCGCGTATGTGCGGCCGCCCGTGCCTCATCCGGAAGGCGTCGAGGCGCGCACCGTGCATCGCGATGCGTTCATCGTCGCGCTGCCCGCCGATTCGCCGCTGGCTTCGTCGGCGGCAATCGCACCCGCGCAGTTGCGCGATCAGTCGTTCGTCGTGCCCGAGCAGGAATCCGGCACGCTCGAAGTGGCGCGGCGCGGGCGCTTCACGGCACGCATCGTCGCGCAGCCGGGGACGCTCGCCGAAGTGCTCGCGCATGTGTCGCTGGGCGGCGACGTCGCCATCGTGCCGCGCTCGCTCGCGCAATGCGTGACGGTGCCGGGCGTCGAGTATCGGGAGATTGCGGGGAAAGCGGTGCCGTCCGAAGTGGCGATGATGTATCGGCGCTTCGAACGGGCGGCGGCGGTGCGGGCTTATCTGGGATTCGTCGGCGAAGCGTAGCGGCGCGGCTTGCACGTTTCTCGCATCTTCATTCGCGATGAATCCGCACCGCGCAGCCCGGCGGCACGAGATCGAACAGTTCGATCACATCGGCGTTATTCATGCGGATGCAGCCGTGCGAGCACGCGGTGCCAATATCCGCCTCCGCCGCCGTGCCGTGGATATAGACGAAGCGCCGCAGCGTGTCCACGTTGCCGCCGCGATTGCGTCCCGGCTCCATGCCCTGCAGCCAGAGAATGCGCGACAGAATCCAGTCGCGCTCCGGCTCGCGCGCGGACGCATCGGCGCGATGAATTTCGCCGGTTGCGCGCCGCCCGACGAAGACCGCGCCCGCCGGTGCGCCGCCGCCGATTTTCAGGCGCACGCGATGAAGCCCGAGCGGCGTGCAGCCGCTGCCCGCCGCGCTTCCCGGGCCGTTCAGCGCGGTGGAAACGGGAAATGTCCGCGAGCGTCCGCCGGGCAGCGTGAGCGTGAGCGTTTGCGTGCGGATACTGATATCGATGACGGGTGGCGGAAGAGTGTTCATCGTAGAGAGCCCGACGTGAGTTCGTTCAGCGCGGACGATAGCATCCGGCTCACAGGCCGGCCAGTTCGGCGATGACGTCGAATCCCGCTTCATGACGTTGCGCAAGCATCGCCGCCTGATGACGCAGCGCGTCGCGATCGGCTTGCATGGCGCCGAGCATCGCATCGTGCAATTGTTCGATCGGCACGACGCCCGGCGTGTCCGCGCCTTCCCACGTCGATGTATACGCTTGCTGTTTGCGGGAATCCGCGTGCCGAAAGTTGATGCGCGGCAACGCATACGCCATCGCGACGATCCGCCCGTGCAGACTGCTGCCCGCGAAACCCGCACTCTGCGCGATCAACGCGCAGATATCCCACACGTTCAGCGACGGGAAAATCCTCACGTCGGCGTGATGCATGCGCCGCGCCATGCGTTCGTAGACGGCGATATCGTCGTGCCACGGCGCCGCGCCCGCGCGAAACAGCGCGATGCCGCGTCCGCTCGCGGCGCCGAGCAAATCCAGTTGACGGGCGAGGTCCGCGAGCGTCGCGTCGTCGCCGAAATCGGCGCTGAATTGCACGGCGATATAGCCGCGAGGAAATGCGCGCCGCATCTCGGCGACCGCGCCTGCGTTCGCGTGCGCCGCGATGCGCTCGCCGAAGAGCGCGGCGATCATCGATGCGGGATCGGGAACGAGAGGCGCATCGATTCCGGCCGCGCGCAATGCGGCTTGCGTTTGGGCATCGCGCGAGGTGATGGCGTCGCCGGTGCGCAGTTTCGCGAGCACTTCGGTGCGCATGGGTGCATCGATTGCATCGATGGTATCGACGGTATCGAGACCCGCGCCGCCGATTGCATTGAAGCAGATCGACCGCGCGTGCGGAAACGTCTCGCGCCCGATCACGTACGGCGCGAGCGCGTCCGTTGCGAGCACCGACCTCGCCCACGCGCGGCGATCTTCCACGCGCGAGCCGTGGCGTGCGATGCGCGACTGCGCTTCGTCGGGATTCGTCAGCATGACAGCGGCTTGCCAGGCATCGCAAGTCAAGAGTTCGCCGCCGGCGTGAATCAGCGTCACGGGTTCGTCGCGCCAGCGTGCCGCCAGTCGCGCAAGCGCCGCCGTTTCGTGACCGCCTTGCGCGCGCAGGTCGCGCCGCGCGCAGCCGGCGAACACGGGCGCGCGTCCGGCGCAACGGTCCGCCAAAAGACGCGCGACCACATGGGCGAACAGCATGTCGCCGAAATTGTGACGGTCGAACGCGCCGAAGATGATGAGCGGCAGCTTCGTGGACGCGCTGGCGTCGGCCATATCGCCGGATTGCTCTTCGAACATCGTGCGCCTCCTTTTCAACTCGATCCGTTCCGTGCCGCTCCTCTCACGATCGTCTAATTCTCGCCGATCAGACTTCCGTCACACGCGGTACGAGCGTCGTACGAGAGGAGGGAAGCATGAAGATCGAACCGGCAGCCGTCGCGGCGGCTTCGCTGCTTGCAGACGATGCGCATCGCGAAACGCCGCCCGAAAGTGCAACGCCCGATACGCGCGATTCTTCCGAGCCGATGCGCTACGAAGATTTGCTCCCCTATCTGCTTCTGCCGATGGCAGGCGCGTACTGAACGGAAGACACGGTCATGTTCCAACGAGAAGGCGTCACCTATGCGTTTCATCACATGGGTATTCCGACGCATGAAACGCGCGAAGGCGAGCGTTACAGCCCGCAATTCCGCATGTACACGAGCGACGCCGAGTGCGCGCTGCTGCACGTGCAGTATCACCGTTTCGAGGCAGGCAGCCCGCTGCCCGAACTGATGCGCACGGTGCCGCACGCCGCGTTCAAGGTGAGCGATCTGGCGAAGGCGATCGAAGGCAAGAAGGTGCTGCTCGGCCCGTACGAACCCATCGACGGATTTCGCGTCGCGGTGATTCAAGATGGCGAAGCGCCCGTCGAACTGATCGAGACTTCGCTCACCGACGAGCAGATTTGGGGGCGTACGCAGAGCGGCACGCAGGCGTCGATTTATCGGAAGGATTGAGGTTTTATTCTTCTATCGCGGCTCGCATGCCACGATTTCCGTCGGCTCAAAAAAACGCCCCGCGCGGATTCAACCACGCGGGGCGTCTCTTTGTGGCGCTGCGTTCAAGCCGTCACGCGCGTGATCCCGCCGCTCGACAGCAACCGCACGCGCTGTCCCGCATAGAACCACTGGCCGTCGGCGCTCTGGGTGATCGCGCGCAGATCGCCGTTATCGAGGCGCACGGTGATTTCCAGTCCCTTCTGACGATCCATGCGGCCTTCGACTTCGTTGCCCGCCACCGCACCCGCAATGCCGCCGATCACGCCCGAGAGCAGCGATCCATGTCCGCGCCCGATCGCGCTGCCCGCCACCGCGCCCAGCAGGCCGCCGCCGATTGCGCCGAACGGGCTCGGCTGGCCGTCGTTGGCGTCGATCGTCACGGGGCGCACGCTTTCGACGGTCGCCATGCGCACGGTCTGTTCGTGCTGCGTCTGGAGGTCGTTGTAGACGTCGGCGGAACTGCCCATCCCGCCCATGGATGCACATCCGCTCATGCCCACCGTGCAGGCGACGGCCAGTGCGCAGACTGCGATGGTCGACTTGTTCATGATTCGCTCCTCAGTTTCGCGATGTTGTCCGGTCGGTCCTCGAATCACGGGACCGCGTTGCCATGGAAAACATCGTAAAGAGGCCGAATGAGCCTTGAATGAGGATGCGTGGCGCGCTTGACCTGCATGATTGAAGCGCTTATACAGAACTCTCACCGCTCGCGACCGGAGTCTTGAATGACAAGAAACGCGGTTCTCGTAATGTGCGCAGTCGCCCTGACCGCCTGTTCGACGGGCGGCTCCAACACTCCGCCGCCGCCCGGCACCGTCACGACGACGCTTCCTTCCGGCGGCGTCTACAAAGGCACGCTCAAGGGCAGCAACGCCTACGCCACGCTCCTCATGCTGTTCGACGGCACCGCGTATCTCTTCTACGGAGGCACGGGCGGCGCGGATCTCGCGGGCGTCGCGGTGGCAGCCAACGGCGCGCAAACGAGCGACGGACGCTTCACCAGCACGTCGGCGTTCGACTATCGGCTGGGCAAGACGGCTGCGTCGCCTGCCGTCTTCAGTGCGGATTTCGCGCATGCGCCCGCCGTCGATGGCACCGTTGCAACGCAGGACGGCAGCGCCGGCCTCGCCTTCACCGCAACCGCGCTGCCGATGCTCGATGTCGCGCCGAGCCGCGCCAACGTGGGCGGCCTGTACAGCGGACGCGGCATGTCGCTCGGCGGCGCGACGCCAATGCGCATCACGGTCGCCGGCGACGGCTATCTCGCCGGCACGACCACTTCCGGCTGCATCTTCAAGGGCCGCACGGCGCCGCACGAAGGCACCAACGCCTACGACGTCTCCGTGACGTTCGGCCCCGCGCCCTGCCCGCTTCCCGATGCGACCGTGACCGGCAATGCCGTGCTCGACGGCGCGCGCCTCATGGTTGCGCTGCCGAGCCCGGACCGCACGAACGTGTTTCTCTTCGACGGCCGGAAATAGATTTCGAAGCAAAACGGCAAGCGACGGGAGAACTTCCCGTTCGCTGCTTACACCACTGCTTACGAAAGCGATTTCTATCCTAAGATTGTTTTCACTGCAGGCAGCGTCGTCGCGATTGCGTCCGCTTGCTTTTGAGGCCGCGCGTGTCGATGGAATCAGGCTTGTTGTTCAGTGCACTTCCAAAAAGCCGTACAACAGGAGACAACCAGATGACCGTAACGCTCAAGCTCTTGCCGCTCGCCGTCGGCGCGATGTTCGCCTGCCTGCCGTATGCGAACGCGGCGCAGGACAACGTCAACACGCTCTCGAACTTCCGTCAGACCGGCAACACCACGCCGGCGGAAACCATTCCCCAGGCTGGCCAGACCGCCGACGCGCTGCGCAAGAATCTCGAGCAGATCAAGCTGCCGCCGGGCTTCAAGATCGAGCTGTATGCAGTGGTGCCGGAGGCGCGGCACATGGCGATCGAGCCGTCGACGGGCGTCGTGTTCGTCGGTACGCGTAAAAATCGCGTGTGGCAGGTGACCGATCGCACCAAGCAGCGCATGGCGAGCGATGTCGTGCAGTTTGCGTCGTCGGTGCCGTTCAAGGTGCCGAACGGCGTCTGCTTCTCGCCCGACGGCGTGCTCTACGTGGTCGAGCAGAATCGCGTGCTGGCTTTTCCGGCTGCGCAATTCTTCGGCGAAGGCGGGCCGGACGTGGCCGCGGCGGTCGTCGTGCCGCAGGGCAAGCTGATCCCGACGCAGTTCGAGAGCTTCAACCACGGCGCGCGCGCATGCCGCATCGGCCCGGACAAGAAGCTGTATATCGCGCTCGGCCAGCCGTGGAACGTGCCGCCGAAGGACAAACTCGCCGATCTCGACCGCAACGGCCTCGCCGGCATCGTGCGCATGGATCAGGACGGCAAGAACCGCGAAGTCTATGCGCACGGCGTGCGCAATTCGGTCGGCCTCGATTTCAATCCGAAGGACAAGACGCTGTGGTTCACGGATAACCAGGTCGACGGCATGGGCGACGACGTCCCGCCCGGCGAGCTGAATCACGCGACCAAAGCCGGCGAAAACTTCGGCTTCCCGTGGTACGGCGGCGGCAAGGTGCGCACGGTCGATTACAAGGACCAGAATCCGCCGGCGGGCGTGGTGTTCCCGCAGGTCGAGTTCGCCGCGCACGCCGCCGATCTCGGCATGTCGTTCTACAACGGCAAGATGTTCCCGCAGAAATATCAGGGCGGCATCTTCGATGCGGAGCACGGCTCGTGGAACCGCACGAAGCCGATCGGCGCGCGGATCATGTACATCCCGATCAAGGACGACGGCACGGCGGGCGAGGCCGAAGTCTTCGCGGAAGGCTGGCTCACGCCGAGCGGCGAGTACATGGGCCGCCCGGTCGACGTGCAGACGCTGCAGGACGGCTCGCTGCTCGTCTCCGACGACTACGCGGGCGCGATCTATCGCATCTCGTACACGGGGTCGAAATGAGGTTCGCGCTGACGGCGTTGCTGCTGGCGGGTGCGCTGGCGGCGGTGTCGGGCACGTCGTCCGCCGCCGGCGACATCAAGGCCGGGCGCGCAAAGGCGACGGCGTGCGCGGCCTGTCACGGCATCGACGGCATGTCGAAACTGCCCGAAGCGCCTAATCTCGCCGGCCAGACGGAGGAATATCTCGTGAAGGCGCTGAACGACTTCCGCTCGGGCGAGCGCAAGAACGAGATGATGTCGATGATGGCGAAAACCTTGTCGGATGCGGATGTCGCCAATCTGGCTGCGTATTACCACAGCCTCGGCAAGCAGTGACATCGGCCGATGTGTTGCGAATTTGCTGCGGTACAGTCCCGATTGCGATTTTTTTAATTTTAGGGGTTGACGGATTATCCTAAGGGTTTATACTAATCCTTGTCTCCTCCATGTCTCAACCGATATGGATTCAAGCCCGCTCAACTGTAGCGGGCTTTTTTTTCGCCTGCGTTTGCGGCGATCTGAGCGGTGGCTTTAGTGCTGGTCCGCATCCCCGCGCCGCGCATCGAGCGCCTCGCGCGACCGTTCCAGTTCCTCCGCGATCAGCCGTTCGTCCGGCAGCACCGTCTGATATTCCGCGGCGAGAATCTTGTTCGGCAAATTGTCGAGCGCGTAGCGCGCCTCGGCGCTGCCCTTGCCCGCGCACAGAATCAGTCCGACCGGCGGGTTTTCGCCCGGCTTCATCCAGTGTTCGCGCGCGTAGTTCAGGTAGAGATGCATCTGCCCGGCATCGGCGTAGCTGAAGCGTCCAACTTTCAGATCGACGACCACGAGGCACTTCAGCCGCCGGTGGAAAAACAGCAGATCGACGCGAAACCACGTGTCGTCGATGCGCAGCCGCCGCTGCCGTCCGACGAACGCGAAGTCGTCGCCGAGTTCAAGCAGGAAATCGGCAAGACGCTGGATCAGCGCCTCCTCCAGATCCGACTCGGAATATTCATCGCGGATGTCGAGAAATTCGAGGACGAACGGGTCCTTGATCGCTTGCTCGGGCGTGATGGCGTCGTCCGGTTCGCGCGCCGCCGCCTTTTCCAGCAGCGCCGCCTTGTTGCGCGACAGCGCGAGCCGCTCGTAAAGCTGGCTGTTCACCTGGCGATCGAGCTGACGCACCGACCAGCCTTCGCGCAACGCTTCGCTCTCGTAGAAGGCGCGGGCCGCGTCGCTTTTTACGGAGAGCAGGCGCACGTACGCCGACCACGGCAGCGCGAAGCGTCCGGCCAGCGCGGCGAGCGCAGATTCTCCAGACGCCGTCTGGAGCATTGGCGCGGTCGTCGGCGAATTTCCAGACGGCGTCTGGAAAATCCGCTCCGGCGGCCATTGCTGATAGAACGCGCGCATGTTGGCGAGGTTCGCACGGCCAAAACCCCGGCCGAAACGCGTCGTGAGATCGGCGGCCAGCCGCGCGATGAGCGTCTCCCCGTAGCCCGCCCGATGCGCTCCGCCCTGCTCCGATTCCACGATCCGCCGCCCGATTTCCCAGTACGACGCCGTCATGATCGCGTTGACGTTCCGTGCGGCGGCGCGCCGCGCGCTCTCGAGCACCTCCACGATGCCCGAGCGGAATTCGTCGTAGCCGTTGTTCGCGGCCATTGCGCGCTTCGTCATTCGTCGATCCTTTCCGTGCGGCACGGCTGGTCGTGCCGCTCAAGCGCTCGAATATAGCGGAATTCACTACTGCGCTTCTCCGCTTCCCCGTCGAGCGTTGCGTCCGCACGGAAGTTCGACTTTATCGATGTGTGTTGGTCTTCTCGCACGCCCCTCGCGCAAGGCTTGGGGTTTCTGTTCCCAGGCTCGTCGGCCTCGATGATTTGTGTGTCACTGGTCTCCCCATCGCGACTGTGCGAGGGTCTGGTATTTCTTGCCGATGCTCGCGGCTCCGGCTTATCCACACTTTCCGTGCACAAGCCTGTGGATATCGTTTCAGGTTTCGTTGCAACGCCTTGATTCGAAACCGCTTAACCCCGCCGCCCTGCAAAGCGCCCCGTTCGCGCTGCCGGACTGCGTGCCACGCTCAGTCGGCGCTGGGCAGACACGACGCGACCATTGCGTCGATGCGGTTCAGCTCCACGCTGAAAATCGACTGCGGCGCGGCGGCGCTCAGTTCGTCGGCGGCGGAGCGCGGCAACGCCATCGCGATCGTAGCCGTTGCGGCCAGCGCAACGATCATCGACAGTAACCAGGAAAAGACAGCCATCGCCAACCTCGTCAAGTGAACTCTTTCTGAATCGGCGCGCGTGAACGTCAGCGCGTGATGTGAAGAGTAGGGCCGTGCGACGCTTCGCACAGCCCCACGGACGAGGGGACTCGAAGAGGGGTAAGGCGAACTACGGGCGAAGTTGCGGCGACGGAACCGTCGACACGTTCTGGGCGCGCGCCGCGTTCTCCTGCGCCTGCATCGCGCGGAGAAAGCCTTCACGTTCGCGCAGGCGGTGCCAATATTGCGCGATCGGCGGCGCAAAGCGTTCGCTCTCGCCGATGAGTTCAGCGAGCATCAGCGCATAGCCGACGGAAATATCCGCCGCCGTAAAACGCCCCGCGCACAGATACGGCTGCGCTTCCAGCAGCGGCGCGAGCGTGCGCAGCCGCGCGTGGAACCAGCGCGCGTAATCCTCGACGATCTGCGGCTGCCGGCGCTCCGGCGGCTCCAGATGCGTGTAGCGCAGAACGAGCGTCTGCGGAAACGTGAGCGTCGCCTCGCCGAAATGCAGGAAGTTGAGATAGCGCCCGAAGTCGGCCTCGTGCGGCGCGACATCGAGCGCGCCCGGCGAGTAGCGCGCCGCCAGATACTGGCAGATCGCCGCCGATTCGGTCATGAAGAGCGCGTCGTCTGCGAACGCCGGAATCGTGCCGAGCGGATTCACGTCCTTGAACGCGCGGGCGAGCGCGCGCGGCGGGAACGGCAGCATCTTCAGTTCGTACGGCACGCCGATCTCTTCCAGCGCCCACAGCGGCCTGAACGACCGCGCGCTCACGCAATGGTGCAACGTAATCAAGTGCGTTCTCCCGTCGCTCAGCCGAGCCACGAAGGCTTGCGCTTCTCCAGGAAGCTGCGCACGCCCTCGCGTCCTTCGTCGGAGGCGCGGATCCGCGCGATGCGCTCGGCGGTCTCGCCGATCAACGCTTCGTCGATCGCCTTGCCCGCGAAATCCGCAACAAGCCGCTTGCACTCGCGCACGCCGTTCGGACTGTTCGCGGCGATGCTCGCGGCGATCGTATCGACGCATGCATCGAGTTGATCGGCGGCGACGGCCTCGTGCACGAAGCCCAGACGCAACGCTTCGGCGGCATCGAAACGCTCTGCCGTCACGAAGTAGCGATGCGCCGCGCGCGCGCCCATTGCGCGGATCACGTAAGGCGCGATGGTCGCGGGCATCAGGCCGAGCTTCGCTTCCGAGAGACAGAAGTGCGCGCTGTCCGCCGCGACCGCGATGTCGCACACGGCGACGAGTCCCATGCCGCCCGCGTACGCATCGCCCTGAACGCGCGCGATCACCGGTTTCGAGCATGTATAGACGGTGTTGAGCATGGTCGCCAGGCCGAGCGCATCGGCGCGGTTCTCCGCTTCCGAATAGCCTGCCATGCGTTTCATCCAGTTGAGGTCGGCGCCCGCGCAAAAGGCCGGACCGCTCGCGGCGAGCACGATGACGCGCACGTTCGCGTCGTCGTCGAGTGCGCGGAAGGCGGCGGTTAGCTCGACGATGGTCGCGTCGTCGAAGGCGTTGCGCACGTCCGGGCGATCGAGCGTCACGCGCGCCACATGTCCTTCGATGCCGAGCTTCAGGCGTTGCAGATTCGCTGCATCGGTCATGCTTTCGTCTCCCTTAATTGAGCATGGCTCAATTTTCCGATTCTGGTGGCGTTTGTTGTTCGATCAGTGTCCACGAAAATCGTGATAAACGTCAACTCGATTGTTTGAGTGCGACTCACAAAAACGCGAACATTTGCGCGCATGTCAATCATGCGATGAAACCGATACCCGTCATGTCACGAAGCCAACATGCGCGGACGTAATATAGTCGTATATATTACGGTGCTCGCCGAACCGCACGGCTTGCCGGACCCATGCTCGCGGCCGTTCCAGACGCGCCGTCCGAAGTCGATCCATAACCAGAATTTCAACTCGATTCAAGGAGCTTTACGTGAAGACTCGTATTTTGCGCGCTTTGCTTTCCGCGTTCGTGCCGCTTGCTGCGAGCGTCGCCGCCAGCGCGGCGCTCGCGGGTGAAGTACAGGTCGCGGTCGCGGCCAACTTCACCGCGCCCGTGCAAGCCATCGCCGCGGACTTCGAGAAGGATACGGGCAATAAGGTTGTCGCATCGTTCGGCGCCACGGGTCAGTTCTACGCGCAAATCAAGAACGGCGCGCCCTTCGAAGTGTTCCTCGCCGCCGACGACTCCACGCCCGCCAAGCTCGATGCCGAAGGCGCGACCGTGCCCGGCAGCCGCTTCACCTACGCAACGGGCGCGCTCGCGCTGTGGTCCGCGAAGGACGGCTATGTCGACGACAAGGGCGACGTGCTGAAGAAAAACGACTTCAGGCATATCGCGATCGCCAATCCGAAGGCCGCGCCTTACGGTCTCGCCGGCATGCAGACGCTCGACAAACTCGGTCTCATGGAGCAAGTTAAGCCGAAGATCGTTGAAGGTCAGAACATCTCGCAGACGCAGCAGTTCGTCGCGACGGGCAACGCGGAACTCGGCTTCGTCGCGCTTTCGCAGATCTACAAGAACGGCAAGATCACGAGCGGCTCGGCGTGGATCGTGCCGGGCAATCTGCATGAGCCGATCAAGCAGGACGCCGTTATCCTGAGCCGGGGAAAGGACAATCCGGTGGCGAAGCAATTCATCGAATACCTGAAGGGTCCGAAGGCCGCCGAAGTGATCAAGTCCTACGGCTATCAACTGTAATTGCGCCGATGCCGCTCGATAGCGCCGATCTCCAAGCCATTGCGCTCACGCTCGAACTGGCGTCGCTGACCACGGCGCTGTTGCTCGTCGTCGGCACGCCGGTCGCGTGGTGGCTCACACGCACGCGCTCGCGGCTCAAGGGCATCGTCGGCGCGGTGGTGGCGTTGCCGCTCGTGCTGCCGCCGACCGTTATCGGCTTCTATCTGCTCGTGGTGATGGGGCCGAACGGTTATGTCGGCAAGCTCACGCAGTCGCTTGGCATCGGCTTGCTGCCGTTCACGTTCGCGGGGCTCGTCGTGGGCTCGGTGATCTATTCGCTGCCGTTCGTCGTGCAGCCGCTGCAAAACGCCTTCGAGGCGATGGGCCGCCGTCCGCTCGAAGCCGCCGCCACGCTGCGCGCGGGACCGTGGGACACGTTCTTCACGGTGGTGCTGCCGCTCGCGCGCCCGGGCATCATCACGGCGACGATTCTCGGCTTCGCGCATACGGTCGGCGAATTCGGCGTCGTGCTGATGATCGGCGGCAATATTCCGGGGCGCACGCGCGTGGTGTCCGTGCAGATCTTCGATCACGTCGAAGCGCTCGAATACGCTCAGGCGCACTGGCTCGCGGGCGGCATGGTGATATTCTCGTTCGTCGTGCTTCTGCTGCTCTATTCCCGCCGGCGTTCCGTTGCGGCTCATGTCTGAACTCACGTCATCCAGTCTGACGCTCGGGCGCGCGCACAGCAGCGCCAGCGCTGCCATCGAAGCGCGTTTTCTCGTCGAGCAAGGCGGCTTCACGCTCGACCTCGATCTCACGCTGCCCGGGCGCGGCGTCACCGCAATCTTCGGCCATTCCGGCTCCGGCAAGACCACACTGCTGCGCTGTCTCGCGGGACTCGCGCGGCCGCGCGACGGACGGCTCGTCGTCAACGGCGAAGTCTGGCTCGATACCGAACGCCGCATTTTTTTGCCGACGCACAAGCGTCCGCTCGGCTACGTCTTTCAGGAAGCGAGCCTCTTTCCGCATCTGAGCGTGACGAAGAATCTGCGCTTCGGGCTCGAGCGCGTGCGGCCGGCCGAGCGGCGCGTCGAGCTGTCGCAGGCAGCGGAACTGCTCGGCATCGGGCATCTGCTCGAACGCATGCCCGCGGGATTGTCGGGTGGCGAACGGCAGCGCGTGGGCATTGCGCGGGCGTTGCTGACGAGCCCGCGTCTGCTGTTGCTCGACGAACCGCTCGCCTCGCTGGACCAGAAACGCAAGCTCGAAATCCTGCCGTATCTCGAACGTCTGCACGACGAACTCGACATTCCGATGCTCTACGTGAGCCACGCGCCGGAAGAAGTCGCGCGCCTGGCCGATCATCTCGTGCTGCTCGACGCCGGCCGCGCGATCGCGAGCGGCCCGATCTCCGACACGCTCGCGCGTCTCGATCTGCCGCTTGCGCTCGCCGACGATGCATCGGTCGTGTTCGAGGGCATCGTTGATAAATACGACAGCGTCTACGGCCTGCTCACGCTCGCGTTGCCGGGTTCGCGCGCGAAGCTGACCGTCGTGCATGCGCCGTTGGCCGAAGGCAAAACGATGCGCGTTGCCGTGAAGGCGCGCGACGTGAGTCTCGTCACCGGCGCGCATGAACAGGAACGCAGCAGCGTGCTCAACGTGCTGCCCGCGACGGTCACCGGCATCGCGGGCGACAGCAATCCGGCGCAGGCCGTCGTGCGGCTCGATATCGACGGCTCGCCGCTGCTCGCGCGCGTGACGCGCTATTCGCTCGACCGGCTCGGCATCGTGGAAGGCATGCGGGTGTGGGCGCAGGTGAAGGCGGTGTCGTTGCTCGCCTGAATATGCGTTAGCGCAACTTCAACGCGGCGTATTGCAACAGCATGATAGTCTTGCCGTCCATGATTTCGCCGCGCTCGATCATCGTGAGCGCCGTGTGCAGCGGCACTTCGATCGTCTCGATTTCCTCGCCCTCTTCCGCGACGCCGCCGCCATCCGACACGCGCATGGAACGGTCGTATTCGCCGAGATAGAAATAGAGCTTCTCCGTGACCGATCCCGGGCTCATGAAGGCTTCGAAGACCTTCTCGACGTGCTGCACGCGATAGCCCGTCTCTTCCTCGACCTCCGCGCGAATGCGCTCTTCCGGCGACGCGTTGTCGAGCAGACCGCCGGGCGCCTCGATCAGCATGCCGTCGTGTCCGTTGACGAACGCGGGCATGCGGAACTGGCGCGTCAGCAAAACGTTGCCGGTCTTGCGATCGTGCAGAAGAATCGTCGCGCCGTTGCCGCGGTCGTAGGTTTCGCGGCTCTGACGCTGCCAGACGCCGTCGCGGCGCAGGAAATCGAAGGTCACTTTTCTGAGTACGTACCAGTCGTCCGAAAGGACGGCCGTATCGAGCACGCGGACGCGGTCTTTGGTTTGCATGGATTCTCCCGTTCGATGTCGTGAACTCATGGTATCGTGCATATTCGTGCAACATCAAGAAAATTCATGCAGACAATGCTGACCAGCCAACGCAAGAAAGCGATTCTCGACGCCCTCAAACACAACGGACAAGTTCTCGCCACCGAACTCAGCGCGCGCTTCGGCGTGTCGGAAGATACGGTGCGGCGCGACTTGCGCGAACTCGCCGCCGAAGGGCTGTTGCAACGCGTGCATGGCGGTGCGCTGCCTGCGTCGCCGGCCATCGCGCCGTTTGCGCGCCGGCAGGACATGGAGTCCGATGCGAAACGGCGCATCGCGCGGCGCGCCGCGGACATGATCGCGCCGGGTCAGGTCGTGATCGTCGATGGCGGCACCACGTCCGCGCTGCTCGTGCGCCAGCTTCCCGACAACCTGCGCGCGACTATCGTCACGCATAGTCCGAGTGTCGCGGTGGCGCTGGCCGAGCATGCGTCGGTCGACGTCGTGCTGATCGGCGGCAAGCTCTACAAGCATTCGATCGTCACGGTGGGCGCCGCCGCCGTGGAAGCCATGTCGCACATCCACGCCGATATCTATTTCATGGGCGTCACCGGCGTGCATCCGACGGCCGGGCTCACCACCGGCGATTTCGAGGAAGCGCACATCAAGCGGGCGCTGGCGGCCCGCGCGGCGGAAACGGTCGTGCTCGCGTCGGCGGCGAAGCTCAACGCGGCGTCGGCGTACCGGATCGGCGGCATCGAACTGGCGCAGACGGTCATCGTCGAGGATTCGACCGACGCGAAGCTGACCGAGCCCATCGAAAAGGCCGGAATAACCGTGCTTCGCGCCTAAATTTGCGACTCAGTTTGCGACACTTTTTTACCGAGTAACGCGCCGAAAAATTCAGGCGATGTCGTGTAATTGATATTCCACCGGAACTGGAATAGCGTTGAAAGATGCGCCAAGGGCGGTCAACAGCGGAGGTTGGTTTTCCGTTATAGGCATCGACTCAGCGAACAATTTTTTCTGGAGAACGTCGTGAATCGCCTGAAGGCTTTAGTCGCGCTTACGCTGGTTGCGAGCGCGGGCGTCGCCGCCAATGCCTACGCCTGGTCTCGCGTTGGCGTGTGGGTCGGCGGGCCGGTTTATTACCCGTATCCGGTCGCGCCGCAGCCGTACTACTACTATCCGCCGCCGCCCGTGGTCGTCGCGCCGCAAGCGCCGGTCACGTATGTCGAGCAGGGCCAGCCCGCGGCTGCAGGCCCCGGTCAGCCGGACGGCAACTGGTATTACTGCGACGCCTCGCGTGCGTATTACCCGTATGTGAAGACCTGCCCCGCCGGCTGGCGACCGGTTCCGGCACAGCCGCCGCCATCGAATTGAGGCTCCGCGTGTCCGAAAAACTGAACATGAAGCGAATTTGCACCACACCATGAACTACTCAAGGCTCGCCCTGCTTCTCGCGGCACTCGGTCTTTCCGCCTGCACCGTGATGCCCACCGGCCCCAGCGTGATGGCGCTGCCCGGCACCGGCAAGACGTTCGACCAGTTCCGCGCCGACGACGGCAACTGCCGTCAATACGCCAATCAGCAAGTCGGCGGCGTGGACGCCAATACCGCCGCTACCAACAGCGCGGTCGGCAGCGCCGTGGTCGGCACCGCGCTCGGCGCGGCGGCGGGCGCGGCGTTCGGCGGCGGCTCGGGCGCGGCCATCGGCGCGGGCGCGGGTCTTTTGACCGGCAGCGCATTCGGCGTCGGCGCGGCGCAGACTTCCGGCTACAACGTGCAGCATCGTTACGACTACGCGTATCTGCAATGCATGTACGCATCCGGCGAGCGTGTGCCGGTGCGCGGCGGCATGCGGACGATGCCGCAGCAACAGCCGAGCGGTGCCTATTACGGTGCGCCGCCTCCTCCGCCGCCGGGCATGCCGCCTCCGCCGCCTCCATCAAGCTGAAACAGTCAGCGACGCCTGCGCCAGCTATCGTCGGCCAGGCGCACCGGAACGCCGGGCACCATGGCCGGCGCCACGACAAGCCCCGTCACCCAGCCGATATAAAACCGCAAGTCGGTCCAGAACTCCGCGCGTTCGTAGATGCGAAACGCCTGCACGTGAGCGAGCCATAGCACAAGCTGCAATGTGCCGGTGAGCGCCAGCCAGGCGAGCGCGATCACACCGGTCGCGCGGGCGCAGCGCACGAAGGTCGATTCATCCCACTGTTCACGCACGATGATGCATCCGGCGATCAACACAAACACCGCCGGAAGCGCGCTCGTCACGAGCACGTGCGCGCTCCATTGAAACATCACGCCGACGAGCGTCGTGACGACGATAGCGAGCGCCGCCACCGGCCACGCGATCCATGACGGCCCGCGCGCGGCCATCCACGCAATCGTGATGAAAAACGGCGTCACCGCCCATTGCAGCGCCTGCGCCACGGCTTTCGCGAGATTCTCGGCGGCCTGTTCGTTGGAATGGCTCGCCGCGATATACACGGTGATCGCCTCGTGCACGCACACCGCGACGACCGCAAAGCTCAACGCCTCGCACGCGGCAAAGGCGGGGGATTTCTGCGGATGCTCGGGCGCGTCGCCGAGACCGCGCAGACGTTCCAGCACGGGCTCGACGAAGAACGCCAGAATCGCGCCGATCAAAAGCGCGGCGGCGGCGTCGGTCAGGGAAAAATGGCCGAAGAGCGAAAAGAGGCCTTGCCACAGGAATTCGGGCGACGCGGCGCAGACGGCCACCCACAGCGCGAAGAAGAACCCGTTCGAAGCACGTCTGAGCGGCATGGCCACCTCGATGCGTCTTGTTGCGCTGTGCGTTACGCCGCTTATTGCTGCGGAACGGAAGCTGCCTTCACGCGTTCGACGAGCGCCGCGCGCACCCGATCGCGCAAATCGACCGGCATCGAAAAACATTCGTAGGCGAGCGCCTGCGCAACGGTCACCACTTTCATTTCTTCGTAGCGACGCCCGCTGCCGATCATCGCTTCGAACGCATTGGCGCGTTCGTTGATTTCGATGGGATCGGCATCGACGAGCAGAACCGCGTGTGCAAGCACGGCGTAGAGCGGCTGGTCGCCGTTGTCGTGCGGCACGCGCCGCCAGTATTGCGCGGTACCCGCAATCTTGCGCGCTTCGCCGCCCGGACCCCAGGCGAGGTTGAAACGGCCATCGCAGAACGAGCCTTCGACAGCCTGCCAGTGCGTCAGCACGCCGAGCGTGTTGAGCGCATCCGCGACGATCTTGCACAGGTGCACATAGACGCCTTCCGACAATGCGCCCATTGGCGCGCGCACCGGATACGCGAGACTCAGATTAAGAATGCCCGGACCTTGCGGCACGAGTCCGCCGCCCGACAGCCGCAACCACACCGGACAACCGCGCCGGGCGAACGCGTCGCGGGCGTCGGCGAGCGGCGCGTAACGCTGGTAGCTGCGCGGCACGATCAGCGAAACGGGCGCTTCCCAGACATGCGCGACGGCGTGTCCCGCGGCCGCGCGCGCGAGCAGCGCTTCCTCGGCTTTCAGCGGATCGTGCGGATCGTGCGGATCGCCGGAGAGCGTTGCGGAATCGATCAGTTCGAAGGACATGGAATCGATGTCGGAGCGCGTCGCGAGCGACGCCATCCCGGCATGGTAGCGAATAACCGCGAAACACGAGCGCGCCCCGTCGAAAGCCTTGTCCGGCGGGGCGCGCACTCATGGAACGCTCATGCGCCGATATGCGCCTTCAGCAGGCTGTTGACGTCGTTCGCTTTCTCCATCTGGCTCATGTGGCCGGCGTCGTCGAATACGCGCACGGTGGCACCCTTCGGCGCATTTTCGGCGTGCGCGACGGGAATGATCTGGTCGCGTGCGCCCCAGATCACGAGCACCGGCTTGCCCGATGCCCCAAGCCCGTCGCCCGGCCGCGCGCTTTGCTTGCCGCCCGCGAACAACCCGCCGTTCAGCGATGTCAGCGCGTCGCTCACGCCGTCGAGCCGCTTGTACTTCAGCAGATCGTCGAGCATCTGGCGGCTCACCAGTTCCGGATTCGCGAACAGCAATTCGACGACCGGCTTCAGCTCCCGCCGCGATTCCGCCGTCACGAAGCCTTCGGTGTACGCGTTGTTCACCTCGTCGCCGAGACCGGCGGGCGAAATCAGCGCCACCGATTGCACCCGCTCCGGTTGATCGACGGCCAGTTGCGCCGCGATGCCGCCGCCCATCGAATGCCCGACGAGATGCGCCTTGTCGAGCTGCACCGCGTCCATGAACTTCGCGACGAAGCCCGCGAGCGCCGCCAGCGTCGTGCCCGGCACCTTCGGCGTCGACTGGCCGTGGCCCGGCAGATCGAGCGCGAACACGCGATGCTTCTCGGCGAGCGCATCGAGATTGAAGAGCCAGTTGTCGAGATCGCCGCCGAAGCCGTGGATGAACAGCACGGCGGACTGGCCAGCATCGCCGCCGCCGCGTGTGGCATAACGAACGCGAATGCCATCGACATCGACGAAATGATAGGCCGCCGCTTCCTCGCCCTCTTCCTCGTCACCGGCGGGCGTCACGTACGACGCCACGTACGCGTCGATGTCGGCGTCGCTCACGTCAGACGGCGCAAGCACGCCGAGCAGCGCTTTCACCGGCAGCGTATCGCCCGCCGATGCGACCCTGCGGCGCAGCAAACCGGCGTCCGGCGCCTCGACGGCGTTGGCGATCTTGTCGGTTTCGACATCGAGAATCGGCATGCCGACGGCGATCTCCGTGCCCTCCTCCACGAGCCATTCGTTGACCGTGCCTTCCTTCATCGACAAGCCCCATTTGGGCATCACGATCGGTGTGATTGCGGCCATCAGTGCTTCCCTCCCTTCATGGTTTTTCGTGCGGCGTCGGCGATCTGCGCGGCGCTCGGAATGTAGAGATCCTCGAGCGTCGGCGAGAACGGAACCGGCGTATGCGGCGCCGTCACCATTTCGATGCCGGCCTTGAGCGCGCCGAACGCCTGCTGCGCGACTTGCGCGGAAATATCGGTGGCGATGTTGCAGCGCGGATGCGCTTCATCGACGACGACGAGCCGCCCCGTCTTCTCGACCGTTTCCAGCACGGTGTCGATATCGAGCGGCGACAGCGTGCGCAGATCGACGATTTCGGCTTCGATGCCTTCCTTCGCAAGCGTCGTCGCCGCTTCGAGCGCGCGATGCACCATCAACCCGTACGTGACGATCGACACATCCTTGCCGTCGCGCACGATATTCGCTTCGCCGAACGGAATCGCGTACGAGTTCTCCGGCACTTCGCCTTCGAAGCCGTAGAGGTTCTTGTGTTCGCAGAAGATCACCGGATCGTTGTCGCGGATCGCCTGGATAAGCAGACCTTTGGTGTCGTACGGCGTCGACGGACACACGACCTTCAGGCCGGGAATATGCGTGAATAGCGGCGTGAGCATCTGGCTATGTTGGGCCGCCGCGCGAAAGCCCGCGCCGACCATCGCGCGGATCACGACGGGCGTTTCCGCTTTGCCGCCGAACATGTAGCGGAACTTGGCCGCCTGATTGAAGATCTGGTCGAAACACACGCCCATGAAGTCGATGAACATCAGCTCGGCAATCGGACGCATGCCGCAGGCCGCCGCGCCAATCGCCGCGCCGATATACGCCGACTCCGACAGCGGCGTGTCGAGCAGCCGGTCGCCGTGCTTCGCGTACAGTCCTTTCGTCACGCCGAGCACGCCGCCCCACGCGTCCTTCTCGCCGTCCGCGCCTGCGCCGCCGACGATATCCTCACCCAGCACGATCACGCTCGGATCGCGGGTCATTTCCTGATCGATGGCTTCGTTGATCGCCATCTTCATGCTCAGTTTGCGGGCCATGATTGTCGTCTCCAAGATTTAGTATTTGACGTAGACATCGGTGAGCAGATCGGCGGCGGTCGGCAGCGGCGCATCCTTCGCTTCCTGAACCGCGCGGTCGATGAGCGCCGCGACTTCCTTGTCGATCGCGTCGAGTTCGGCCGGTGCAATGACGTCCGCCTGCGTGACCGCGTGCGCGAACTTCTTCAGGCAGTCCTTGTTCGAGCGGATATCGTCGAGTTCGCCGGGCGCGCGATAGGTCTGCGCATCGCCTTCGAAGTGGCCATAGAAGCGGATCATCTTGCATTCGAGCAGCGCCGGGCCGCCGCCTTCGCGCGCCCGCTTGATGACCTCGCCCGCCGCTTCGTACACCGCGAAGAAATCGGTGCCGTCGACAGTCACGCCGGGAATGCCGAAGCCCGCCGCGCGATCCACGTAGCTATCCACCGCCGTGCCGTAATCGCGCGCGGTCGATTCGGCATAACCGTTGTTCTCGATCACGAAGATCACCGGCAGATTCCACACGGCGGCAAGGTTCAGGCTTTCCAGAAACGTGCCCTGATTCGACGCGCCATCGCCCGCGAACGTGATGCCGACTTCGCCCTTGCCGCGAAACTTCGCCGCGAGCGCCGCGCCGCAGATCAGCGGCGCGCCCGCGCCGAGAATGCCGTTGGCGCCCATCATTCCCTTCGACAAGTCGGCGATATGCATCGAGCCGCCCTTGCCGTTGCACGAGCCGCCTTTTTTGCCGTAGATCTCCTTCATCATCGCGGCCGGATCGACGCCCTTCGCGATGCAGTGTCCATGTCCGCGGTGCGTGCTCGCGATCCGGTCGCCGTCGCTCAGATGGCTCATGATGCCGACGCCCGCCGCCTCCTCGCCCGCATACAGATGCACGAAGCCCGGAATGTCGCCGCGGCCGAAATCGACGTGCAGGCGCTCCTCGAAATCGCGGATCGTGCGCATCTTGCGATAGGCGCTCAGCAGTTCTTCCTTCGAGAGCGGCAAGCCGCCCGCATGCTGCGTTGCTGTCATCTCTGTCTCCTTCGTTGGGTTGGTCTAGCGGGTAGTGCTCGTGGACTGACGCATGAGCCCGGACGCCGCCGCGTAGCGCATGCACGCGGCAACGTCGATGCTGCGAAAGGCGTTTTCCCGGAGCGTGATGGTCACGTCGTCGCCGGGGCCGAAGGCGAGTTCGCGTTCGCCGTCCAGCGCGACGATGCCCGTGCGCTGCTTCACGCGATGCGGAATGCCGTCGGCGAGACGCGTCCAGCTCGCAATCGGCACGGGCTCCATGAGGCCGGGCGCGATCGGCGCATGCAGATCGAACTCGCCCTTTCCAGGCGCCGCGAGTTCGATCGCGAGGCCGCCCGCGTCGTGACGCCCGAGCGGTTCGAGCAGACCGGCGATAGCCGACATGCCGATTGCCTGCGGATCGCCGTAGGACACGTAGACGGCGGCCAGCGTGTCGATCTTCCACAGCGCCCGCGCGCCGATGAAATGCTCGTGCGAGATGACGGCGTCCACGAGCGCGATGTCGTGGCGCACGTTGCCGTTCGCATCGCGGATCTCGACGTCGAGCCGCTTGTTCGACGCGAGCGCCTCGCTAGGCGGCACGCGCCCGCTCGCATACAAACCGGCCGCGATGCCCGCGATGGTCGGCTCGCGCATCTCCGGATAGGCGTTGTTCGTGCCGGTCGACAAACCCGCGAGCGGCACTTGTCCGCACTCGCGCACGACCGCGCGATGCGTGCCGTCGCCGCCGAGCACGATGAGCGCATCGACGCCCGCTTCGCGCATCATGCGGGCGGCGCGGAAGGTATCGTCGACGCGTGCGGTCACGGGCATGTCGAGGAATTCGACGGCGGCGAGCGCGGCATCGGGACCTTGCTTGCGCGCCAGATGCCGCGTGAGCATGACTTTCAGGCCTTCGCGATCCGGCATCATCAACACGCGTCCGACGCCGCACGACGCCAGCGACGACAGCAGCCGCAGCACGATATTCACGCGATCCGCGAGTTGCAGGCTGTTCGCGTTCGCGATGACGCGCCGAATGTCGCGCGCCGAAACAGGATTGGCGATGATGCCGACCAGCGGCTTTGCGCTGTCATGCATGCCGTGTCTCCGTTCTGTGTTTTGTGCGGCGGATAAAGGCAAGCCTTATGCCAATCGGATAAGGGCTTTGGAGATGGGAAAAGTCGAGGGATTACCCGCAGAAAACGGGCGATTCAGACGGTGTACGGTGCGCCGCCGTGACAGGTGTCACAGCGGCAGGTGTATCGCGAGGTGGACAGGCGTATCGGTGGGTTCAGGCGTTCAGTGCCCGTTCGCGTCGCGCTGATTCGGCGAGCGGATGCCGTAGCGCGCCATGCGCCGGTACAGCGTCATGCGGCTCACGCCGATCTGCCGCGCGACCGCGCTCAGGTTCCAGCTCGCGGCGCGCAGGTACTGCATCAGCAGCATGCCTTCGGGCGGCAGGCGGTGCGAATCGAATTCTTCGACGATCTGCGCGGGCTCGACCACGCGTGCAACCGGCGCGGCGGTGCCGCCGAAACCTTCGGGCAGATCGTCCACGTCGATCACATTGTTCGAGCACACCGCGCGTGCATAGCGCAGCACGTTGCACAACTCGCGCAGATTGCCGGGCCATGCGTGCTGATGCAAACGCTCACGCGCTCCCGGCGACAACGCGACGGCGCCGCGCGTGCTGTCGTTGCCGTCGTTGCCGTCGTCGAGGAACTTGCGGATCAGCCAGTCGAGGTCGCTGCGCTCACGCAGCGGCGGCAGCGTGAAGCGCGCGCCGTTCAGGCGGTAATACAGGTCTTCGCGGAAGCGTCCGTCCTGCATGAGTGCGTCGAGCGAATGATGCGTCGCCGAGATCACGCGCACATCGACAGAAACGGGCCGCGACGCGCCGATCGCCAGCACTTCGCCTTCCGCGAGCACGCGCAGCAAGCGCGATTGCAGCGCGCGCGGCATGTCGCCGATTTCGTCGAGAAAGAGCGTGCCGCCGTCGGCTTCCTGGATCAGGCCGCGCTTGGCCTTGGCGCCCGCGCCGGAAAAGCTGTTCGGCAGATGCCCGAACAATTCGCTTTCGATGAGCGTCTCCGGAATCGCCGCGCAATTCACCGCGACGAACGGCCCCGCGCGCCGCGCGCTCGCGCGATGCAGCGCCTTCGCGAAAAACTCCTTGCCGCTGCCGGTTTCGCCGTTGACGAGCAGATTGATCGGCGAATCGACGAGCTTCGCCGCGCGCTCCAACTGACGCGCGAGCGCGGCATCGCCACCGCACAGCGCGGCGAGCGGTGCGGGAACCGCGACCGTGCGCGCGTCCGCCGCATCCGCCGCGTCCGACGTCTTCGCGGCCGGCGTGAAACACGGCGCGGGCGGCATCACGCTGAGGTACAGAAGCGCGCCGCTTTTCGCGAGCGGCACCGCGCGCAATTCGCTCGGCCGCGAATACACGAAGCGACCGAGTTCTTCGAGACGTGCATCGAACAGCGCGTCGAACGGCACGCCGATCAGCGACGCTGACGCTTCGCGCGTCACCACGCCCGGCGCGATCGGCCGGCCGATTTCCGCGGCGAGCATCGTCTGCGCGCGGCGATTGTGTCCGACGATGCGTCCGCCCGCGTCGAGCGCGATCAGATATTCGGGATCGACATCGACGAATTCCGGCGACGCGTTCAGCTTCAAAATCCAGTCCTGCCGATGCGTGCGCAAGAAGTTCGCGTTCTCGATATGCCCCGCATAAATGCGCACGAGCTGCAGCGCGAGATTCTGGCTGTCGCGCGCTTGCGGCGACATGAGCGCGGAAATGTCGAGGATCGCGGCGAGCGTGCCGCGCGAATCGTAGAGCGGCGCGGCGGTACAGGTGAGCGGAATGTGCGTCGCGTCGAAATGGTCGACCTGATGCACGGTCAGCGCCTGACCCGTGGCGAGCGCCGTGCCGACCGCGCACGTGCCCGCGCCCGTTTCGCTCCATTCCGCGCCGAGATAGAGCCCGGCGCGACGCAGCGCGAAATCCGTGTTCGTGTCGCCGATGTAATCGACCGTCACGCCCAGCGCGTCGGTAAGCAGCACGACATAGCCCATGCCCGCGACTTGCTCGTACAGCGTTTCGAGCCCGTGGCGCGCAATGCGCGCGAAATCGTCGATACGTTGCTGATGCTCGCGCAGACGCGTCTGCGGCAGAATGCGCGCCTCCTGCATGCGCGCGGGATCGAGCCCGTACTGATGCACGCAGCGCCGCCACGAACTCTCGATGATGCTCTCGTGCGCACGCAGCGGCGCGGGCGCGGATACGGCCGCATCCGCACGCGTGGTTGCCGCGACGACTGCCTCGATGTGCTCGCGTTGCCGCATGTCCATCGTGCTCTCCTTGGTGTCTCCGTGACGCGCCGGGTACTTGGGCCACGCATTCGTCGTCTGCGCGCGAGCGCGGAATTCACCGATTCGCACGAGCGTGTATCAGGACATATGATGCTCGAATCGGCAGGACGCGTCATGCGGCGAGAGCGCTGCGCCGCAGCAAAAACACGCGCCTGACGACCGGCGCATCCGCATCAAAAAACGGGAGATGAACGATGGCGAAGATCGCTTACGAAGACTTCGAGCGGAAGGTCGTGCAGCATCACATCATCAAAGGCAACGTGTACGAGAACGGCACGGCGCTCGTCGAGCGCGCAAACAAGTGGATTGAAGAGAGCGGAATTGATGTGCTGAACGTCGAGAGCCTCTCGACGTTCGGCGCCGGCGACGATACCAGCGTCAGCCACTGGTATTCGGGCATTCGCGTCTGGTATCGCACGGCATAGGAAGGTTCGACAGCGGCCGCGAAACTTAGCCGCGCCCGACGAACGGCATTTTCGTTGCCATCACGGTGTGGAACAGCACGTTCGCTTCGAGCGGCAGATTCGCCATGTACAGTACCGACTGACCGACGAACTTCACGTCCATCATCGGTTCGACGGCAATCTCGCCGTTCGCCTGCGGCACGCCGCGCGACATGCGTTCCGACAACTCGGTGAGCGCGTTGCCGATATCGATCTGACCGACCGCGATGTCGTACTTGCGGCCGTCGAGCGAGGCGCTTTTCGTGAGGCCTTGCACCGCGTGTTTCGTCGACGTGTAAGCGGCCGAATTCGGGCGCGGCGCGCTGGCGGAAATCGAGCCGTTATTGATGATGCGACCGCCCATCGGCGTTTGCGTTTTCATCGTGCGGAAAGCCTGCTGCAAGCAATAGAACATGCCGTTCAGATTGACGTTGACGACGCCCTGCCATTGCTCGGGCGTCCAGTCCTCGAACGGTCCCGGCGGATTCGAAACACCTGCATTGTTGAACAGCAGATCGACGCGGCCGAAGCGCTCGGTCGTCGCCTTGAAGAGTTGTTCGACGGACTGTGGATTGGAGACATCGGTCGGAACGGCGAGCGCGCGACCGGCGGCACCGCTTTCGTTGATCACGGCGTCGAGCGGCGCGGCGCGCCTTCCCGCCAGAACGACCGACCATCCGTCGCCGAGCAAGGCCAGCGCCGCCGCCCGGCCGATGCCGCTGCCCGCCCCGGTAACGATGGCGATTCGTTGAGACTGGTTGGCTGCGTCAGACATGTCGGCGTTCTCCTGTTGTGTCGCGCGCAACAGGTGCGCGCTTGAATTGGGAGAACATTATCGGCGAATGCGCGATGTAGCGCCGCGCCTTTTACCGCGTCACCCTCGCATCAACGATTGCGCGACGCTTCCGTCGTGACCGGACCAGCCGTCGCGCGCACGCCGCTGCCGTCGCAGAAAACGGCGGTCATCATCATCGGCACGATCTGCTTCACAACCGCCGTGCTGCCCGATTCCCGCACTTTCGCCTCGACCGTTTCGGCCGCCGCGAGCACCACGACGCCGTACGCGGAATCGTTGATCGGCTGGCCGCTGCCGCGCTTGAACATGTCGTCGCCCTGCTCGTAGCCCAGCACGGCATAGACGCGAAAGCCATATGCCGTCAGCTCGCTGCCTTGAGTCGGCTTGAACGCGTTGACGGAGTTGGCCTCGACGCGCATCGGGCGTGCGTCGATGGATTTATCGGCGACGAGCGGCGCAATAAAACGATGCGCGCTGGATTTGCAATCGAGTTGACTGTCGAGAGATGCCGCGTCGCACAGGCTGGGCAGCAGTCCCCCGACCACGGCAGCAAATGCGGTAAGCGTTGCGAGAGGAACGGTTTTCATGGCAGCGGTAACCAACGGTTCGTAAGGCCGACACGGATGCTCGGGCAACCGTCTCGATGCAATAAGCGAGCCAGCAAACCGGCCCGAACGTCGCGCGCGCTGCATTGTTCCCGCAAGGGCTTGGTTTCGTATTTGTTGGTTGACGTCTTCGACCGTGGCGCTTCGCGCAATCCTCGTACTCGTAAGTGACTTCTACAATCGTTTTTGTAGTCGAGGCAAATACAGATTCTGCGCTTCGACCACGGGCGTCTGTACGAGATCCCTCAATCTTTTCTTTTCGATGCGTCCGCCCGATGACAGCCCGCACTTCGCCGGTGCGAAACACGATTTTCGCGAAATGGTTATATTCGGCGCTTCGACCTTCGAGGACCTTACATGACCGCACTTGCCGACTTCCCGATCACCCGCAAATGGCCCGCTCAGCATCCCGAGCGCATCCAGCTCTATTCGCTGCCGACGCCCAATGGCGTGAAAGTCTCGATCATGCTCGAGGAAACCGGCCTGCCCTACGAGCCGCATCTCGTGCGCTTCGACGCGAACGATCAGCTGTCGCCCGAGTTTCTGTCGCTGAATCCGAACAACAAGATTCCCGCGATCATCGATCCGGACGGGCCGAACGGCGCGCCGCTTCCGCTGTTCGAGTCGGGCGCGATTCTGGTTTATCTCGCGGCAAAAAGCGGCCGCTTCATGCCCGACGACATCGCGAAACGCTACGAGACGCTGCAGTGGCTCATGTTCCAGATGGGCGGCATCGGGCCGATGTTCGGGCAAGTCGGTTTCTTTCACAAGTTCGCCGGGCGCGAGTACGAGGACAAGCGGCCGCGGGCGCGCTATGTGGCCGAATCGAAGCGACTGCTCGCCGTGCTCGACCAACGGCTCGACGGGCGCGACTGGATCATGGGCGACGAATACACCATCGCGGATATTTCGGTGTTTCCGTGGGTGCGCAACCTGATCGGCTTTTACGAGGCGCGCGAACTGGTCGATTTTCACGAATTCGCGAACGTCGAGCGCGTGCTCGCGGCGTTCGTCGCGCGGCCGGCCGTGCAGCGCGGGCTCGACATTCCGAAGCGCAACTGATGCCACCTTGCCCGCGTTTCGGCGCGGGCGCGGTTGTCACACAACCGTCTTGATGCGCCGGTAGATTGCGCTCTTCGAAAACGTCTGATGATTCACCGGCTCGCGCCATGCCGCGCGCCGGTCCCGGACTTCCTCGCGCAATCATCTCCTCTACCGGAACATGTCAAAGCTCACCGTCAAGGCGCGCCTCGCGATCGTCACGGGCGCGGTTGCCGCCGTGCTCGTCGCTGTCGGCGGCGTCGGATTATTCGGCGTCCAGCAAGGCAATGCCGCGCTGCGTCACGTCTTCGAAGGCCGCGCGCAGGCGCTGCAAACCATTTCGACCATCGACGAATTCATCACGCAAAGCCAGTTCTCGATCAGCGACGCCGTGCTCGACCCGTCCGCGCAGAAAACGCAGACCGTCGTGGCCGCCACGCAGCAGCGCATCAACTCCGTCGATGCCCTGCTCGCCCGCTATCTGCGCTATCCGCTCGACGCGACCGAAGCGCCACTCGCCAAGCGCCTCGCCGCCGACTGGGCCGCGCTGCGCGACAAGGGTTTTCGCCCGACCGCGAAACTGCTCGCCGCGAACAATCTTTCTGAAGCGCAGTGGATCGTGACGCAGCAGATCGAGCCGTCCGCCCGGCGCGTCAAGGCGGAAAGCACCGAACTGCGCGCCTTTCAGCTCACCGCCGCGCAACGCGAATACGACGACGCCCAGCGCGTGAGCCGCATCGTGCAATGGACGGTGGGCGCGTGCGTCGTCGCGGGCGTCGCGCTGGTCGGCTGGCTTTGCCTGTCGATGGCGCGCACGCTGATCCGGCAACTCGGCGGCGAACCGGCGGTCGCGGCGAGCATCGCGCGACGCGTCTCGCAAGGCGATCTGCTGACGGACGTGCCCGTCGCTCCGGGCGACACGCAAAGCCTGATGCACGCGATGCGCCTCATGCGCAGCCAGCTCGCGTCGATGGTCGGCGACATCAAGCGCTCCACGGACACCATCGGCATCGCTGCAGCGGACATCACCGAGGGCAATCACGCGCTTTCGGCGCGCACCGAGGAACACGCCGCGAGCCTGCAGCAAACCTCGGCGAACATGGAGCAGATCGCGACGACGGTGCGCGCCAACGCCGATCACGCGAATCGCGCGCGCGAGCTCGCCCGCGAAGCGTCGGCGCGCGCGAAGGACGGCGAGCGCGCCGTCGCTGACGCGATCGCGCGCATGACCGATCTGTCCGCGCGTTCGTCGCAGATCGGGCAGATTACGGACGTCATCGAATCGATCGCTTTTCAGACCAACTTGCTCGCGTTGAATGCGGCCGTCGAAGCGGCGCGGGCGGGGTCGCTCGGGCGCGGCTTCGCGGTCGTCGCGGAAGAAGTGCGCGCGCTCGCGCGGCGTTCCGCGGGCGCCGCCAAGGAAATCTCGCAACTGACGCGCGAAGTGAACGAACAGGTCGAATCGAGCGGCTCGACGGTGAAACGCGCGGGCACGACACTCGCCGATCTGCTCGATTCCGTCGATGGCGTGTCGAACCTGGTGGAAGCCATCGCGACGGCTTCGCGCGAGCAAAGCGGCGGCATCGACGAAGTGAACGACGCCGTCTCGCAGATGGATCGCCTGATGCAAAAGAACGCCGCGCTCGTCAATGAGGCGGCAAGCGCCGCGCTCTCGCTCGACGCACAGACGCGCGAACTTCGACTGACCGTGCAGGCGTTTCAGGTTTAGGCGCTCGGCATCGGCCAGTCGGCTATTTCGATTTGAAGGTCGCCGCGCTGGCCATCCACTGATCGCGCGGCGTCCTGCGGCGCTCGCGGCGCGTGCCGACCTTGGCGCGCATCTGATACGTCGCCGGGTGGCCTTGCGCGGTGATCTGATTCCAGCCGCTGCCCGCGCTCACGTTGAACGCGCCGATATAGCCGCCCGGCAACATCGCCGGAACAGGCTTTTTCAGATGCTTGCAGTAGTCGAACTGCGCGCTGCCCGCCTTGCGCGACGTCTCGAACCACGACGGAAACACGAAATCCGATACGCGCACGCCGTCGATGTCGTAACCGAGATCGTCGGCTTCGCAGGCATCGCAGATTTCGTAGGCATAGAGCACGCCTTGCGTGGCGTTCGGCTGCACGAATACCGTCAAGTTGATGTCGGGATCGGCGAGCATTTCAAGCAGTTCATGGCTTGCGGTGACCGTCCACTTGTTGCCGTACTGCTGATCGGTCTTCGCGAACACCTTGCCGAGCGGCAGGCCTTCGTTGGTCACGTCGTGATAGCCCAGCGCGCCCGCCTGATCGGAGTTGTCGAGGATCGACAGCCACCAGGTCCCCGGCGCGGGCTTGCCCTTTTTCTTGACGAACGTGAGATCCGCGTCGATGCCCCAAGCGGGCGCGAAATGCTTGCTGACCTGCGTCTGCAAGGCCGGCACGGCGGCCTTCACTTCGTCATCCGTCAGAACGGTGCTCGCATTGATGACGGAAATTTTGATGTTGGCCATGTCTGTCTCCTTCCGAAGTGTTTCGGGCGCCGGCGCGCACTGCGGAGGTTATGTCACGGATGCCGACTGCGCGCACCCCCGCATTCGCGGCCATACGAGCGGTGGCATTTTTGGCACGACGACGAAAATCGCCGAACGGGTTCACAATGACGTGCGACGCGCGCGAATTTCACACGTCAGGTGAAATGCGTTACGCATCAATGCCTTGGCCCGGCGATGCTCAGGATATCCACATGCTTGTCCAGCGAAACTGTGGACAACCGCTGCACGCCTTGCGCCTTCGAAAAGACTTGTTCGATGCTCAAGTTCGATGTTCAAGGGTGGTGACGCCTATGAATACTCTCTCCTTCTCCCTTTCGGCTCGCGCTCTCCGCCCGCGACGCTTTCCAGCCATCGCCGCCATCGGACTGATTTGCGCTGCGGCTCATGCGCAGACGCAATGTCCGGGCTACGTTGAGACCGATGCCGGCAGCGCGTTCGACATCGCCTCGATCATCAAGGACACGGGTTCGCCGCAATCGGCGCTGGACAAGGTGCGCAACGCGGTCGCGCGCGTCAACGCGGGCGGCGGCTGCTCGATCTTCCGCGACCGGCTCGCGTGCGAGGAAACGCTCGCGCTCGCAAACAAGGCGATCGTCGCGCTGAAGGCGTGCGCGTCGACCGGTGCGCCGAAAGGCGCCGCGCGCGGTTGATCGAATTCGCGCTCAGAATTCGCGCGCATAAAAAAACGCGTGCCGCCCGTTGAGGCGGCACGCGTTGTCGAGCCTGCCCGATCTTTCGATCAGGCCGCCGGCAAGATCAGCGATCCAGGAACGGACGCAGCTTGTCGGCGCGGCTCGGATGCATCAGCTTGCGCATGGCCTTGCTTTCGATCTGACGAATACGCTCGCGCGTCACGTCGAACTGCTTGCCCAATTCTTCGAGCGTGTAGTCCGACGCCGTGTCGATACCAAAACGCATGCGCAGAACCTTCGCTTCGCGCGGCGACAGTGCGTTGAGCGCGTCGTCGATTGCAGCGCGCATGTTTGCATGCACGGCGGCTTCCGCCGGAGATGTCGCGCCCTGATCCTCGATCATGTCGCCAAGCGTTGCGTCGGCATCTTCACCGACCGGCGTTTCCAGCGACACCGGCTGCTTCGCGATCTTGAGAATGCCGCGGATCTTTTCCTCGGGCATTTCCATGCGCTCGGCGAGCACCGACGGATGCGCTTCCTGACCGGTCTGCTGCAAGATCTCGCGCGAAATGCGGTTCAGCTTGTTGATCGTTTCGATCATGTGAACCGGCACGCGGATCGTGCGCGCCTGATCGGCGAGCGAACGCGTCACGGCCTGACGCACCCACCACGTCGCGTACGTCGAGAACTTCCAGCCACGGCGATATTCGAACTTGTCCACCGCCTTCATCAGACCGATGTTGCCTTCCTGGATCAGATCCAGGAACTGCATGCCGCGGTTCACGTACTTCTTGGCGATCGAAATCACGAGACGCAGATTCGCTTCGATCATCTCGCGCTTGGCCTGACGCATCTTCAACTCGGCAGCCGTCATCTGACGGTTGATCTGCTTGAGTTGCTTGAGCGGCATCTGCACCATGCTCTCGATGTCGATGAGCTTTTGCTGCTCGGCCTGGATAGCCGGCAGGCTGCGCTCGAGCGACGCGCCGTATTGCTTCGCACCGGCCGCGCGCGTCGTCCATTCGAGATCGGTCTCGTGACCCGGGAACGATTCGACGAACTTCTCGCGCGGCATGCCGCAACGGTCCACCGCGATCTGCAGCACGCGACGCTCGATCTCACGCACTTGCGCGACTTGCTGCTGAACGTCGACGCACAAACGGTCGATGGTCTTCGCCGTGAAGCGGATCGAACCGAGTTCGCGCTGAATCTCGGCACGCGCTTTTTCGACGACCTTCGCCGCCGCCGCGCCCGAACCCTTCGGCGCGCTGGCCTGTTCCGCCAACTCGCGCACGCGTGCGAAGATTTCGAGGCAATCCGCCTTCAATTGCTTGAGACGCGCTTCGTTCGATGCGCTGGCGTCGCCGCCCTCGAGATCGTCTTCGTCGTCCGAATCATCGTCGGATTCTTCGGTATCCGTATCGATCTCGGTTGCGTCGTTTGCATCGGATGCCGAAATTTCTTCTTCCAGATCCTCTTCCTTCAGACCGTCGACCAGATCGTCGATCTTCAGTTCGCCCGACTCGACTTGCGCCGCGTCCGCGAGAATGGTCGCAACGGTCGACGGACATGCCGCGATCGCCTGGATCATCTCGTGCAGACCGTCTTCGATACGCTTCGCGATGGCGATTTCGCCGGCGCGCGTGAGCAGCTCGGTCGCGCCCATTTCGCGCATGTACATGCGTACGGGATCGGTCGTGCGGCCGAACTCCGAATCGACCGTTGACAGCGCGTTCTCAGCTTCCTCTTCCGACTGCTCGTCCGCGACGACGCTCGGGGCGTTATCGCTCAGCAGCAGCGTTTCGGCATCCGGCGCCTGCTCGTAGACAGCGACGCCCATGTCGTTGAACGTGCTGACGATCGTTTCCATCGCCGCGGTTTCGGCGAAGTTATCCGGCAGGTGGTCGCTGATCTCGGCGTGCGTCAGGTAGCCGCGTTCCTTGCCCAACTGGATGAGCGCGCGCATTTGACGCTGACGCTCTTCATTCTGCTCCGCGGTCATTGCGACATCGGGCTGCATCGTGCCGGTCTGGCCCTTGCCTTGTTTCGCCCGTCGGCCTGCTGACCTGCGCGCCGGCGCGACGATGTCCAGCTCCGAATCTTCCCGATCAAAACTTGCCATACTTTCTCCTCGACAGGTTTGCTCGGCGACGACAGATCCCCGGAGCGAGCGTAACGGCTCGCGATGATATCGATGACAGCTTCGACCACGGACGGCTGCTGAAAATCGCATCGAGCAAAGCACACGAACCGCAATCACGCGCGGTTAGCGTTTTTGAAACGCCCTATCAGGCGCAACCTTAGAGTATATCAGTATCTGCTGCGGCGCAGCACCTGTTTCAAAAAGTTTCTTCGTGTGCGTTACGTGCGCATTTCATCTGATGAAATGCGCCCTTTGTGGCTGTTGCGCGATGTCACCACGATCGTCGCCGAAGAGGATCGTGTTCACGCGCCAGGCGCTGCTTCGCCGGATATTGCTCGCAATAACGAATCAAGCGGAAACAACGGTTTCGCTGATTTGCTACGCGGTTCTGCAGCGGCCCTTGGTTCTCTAGTTGGGGCGAAACCGGCTTGCTTCAAGCGAAGAATCTGCTTCAAATCGTTGAGTTCATTTCGGAAATTGCGATTCGGCGTCGCGCGATTCTGGACGGTTTGAAGATCGCCGTGTGTCGGCGCTTGTTCGTGGCGATTGAACGTGTCGCAGGCTTCAGGCGCGGGCGGCATCGCCCGGGCGATTTGGCCTGCACGTACGGCGCCAAGGAATTCACGCGCCCAGTTGCCCGCATGCACGCGCGGCTGCGCTTCTTCACGATGCTTGATGACGATCGTCTTGGCGTCGTCGGAAATCCGATAGCTGCGTAGACCATCCCGGCTCACGAACGATTCGCCTCTGAGATCCGCAATTTCGCTAGCGACCTCCTCGGCACGTTGACGCTGCTCCGTCCGCTCGATGACGGCGACGCGCTGCGTGCGGACACGATAGGCGAAATCGACTGGGGCGCGCAGGAGCGTGCGCAGGTAGCTGATCGGATAGGTCGCGCGGCGCAGGTGTTCCCAACTGGCTTCGACGACATCCGAAAGAAGCTTGCCGTGGCGCTTGGCTTCGCGCATCAGTTTGAAAACGAGAAATTCACGAAATCCCAGAGGCAGCAGGCGCTGAAGGTCAGCCGGGACGGTGCCTGGTTGTCCCTTTTGATGAATAGGGTATAGATCCTTATATATAGCGCCGTCTGCCATCGTGGCAGACGGGACGGCAAATGAAGGATCCAGTTCGGGCTTCGTGACCTGCTCCGCGCGCGCGTCGTCGGACGAAACGGTTTCGGCGGCAGGTTCGATCAACCCGAGCAATTCGGCAGATTTCGACGTCAGGTGAAGATAGGCACGCCCGAACAGGCCGGCGTCGCCATAACGTTTCTGCGGCGGGCGGGTGATGAATCCCGCCTTCTCCAGATCGTCCAGGCTTCTATAGAACGTGCGCATCGACTGCATGGCTCGACCGGTTAGCAATTCCCTGCGCGCGAAGATAGCGGCGTAAGGGCGCGCGGCATCCACGGTACGTGCGAGCGCTGCAAGCAAGCCACGAGCGCGAGCGGGAAGCGCCGACGTGTGGTTCGCCCGATGAGCAGCGCGAAAGATGACCCAAGGAAGGTTCGATCGATCACACGCGTACTCTTCGAGCGCCTCTCGATCGTCTGTCTCGAGCGGCGTTTCAGGATTCTGCAGGCGAGAAGTGACCTCGCCTGCAACGGAATGTTGCGCGATAAGCATGTCAAATGCGTCCATTTCGAAAAATGGAGGACAAACGCTTGACTGCCCATCGCGATCCGCTAAACTTCGAGGTGTGCACTCGTGACCCGATTGGCGTCGGGAAGCGGACCGGGCGATCAGCAGTAAAGCCCGATATTCAAAAGCCTTCGGTTGGCGCCGAAGGCTTTTGTCTTTCTAGCGTTTGCTAGTTACATAGAGACCTCTTTGTTGCGAATTCTTCAAGTGGTTGATTTAACAAGAGTTTCTACTAGGGTCGATCTAACCGTACTTGCGGCGTTTCTGGTAAGTGTCTGATTTAAAAAGAAAACCTACTAGAGCTTCACTCCTGCTCCGACTCGCTCAACGTTTTGTTGATGAAATCGGCGATGCGCTGCCCCCACTGCTCGACGTCTGACGAATCTTTCTCGAAGAAACGAACGCCGACGACGCCGTTGCGAGTTGAAATCTCGCAGACCTTCCTTCTTCCCGATCGAACAACAGTCGCACTCGGCGCCACGGTGCGCGGCTTCTCTGCGGCAAACGCAACCGCCTTATCCTGAGTAAAGCTTTCGTCGTCGATCAGGCGGCGAACTGCCTCGACCACTTTGTCCGACTTCCCTGCCTCGGTCAGCGCCGCAAGTTTTTGCGCCGCGTTGCTTCCCAGTCGTTCGGGTTTCTCGGCGAGCGCCGTCTTGGCTGCTTCGGGAAGTGCGTCAAACGAAAAAATGCGCGTGACATGACTTTTGCTCAAACCCGCGCTTTCGGAAATCTCGGTACGAGAAAGCCCGCTCAACTCTTGAAGGCGCTTGAAGTTCCAATACTTCTCGAAGTCGGTAAGCGACGGCGACAGCAGGTTCGAGAAGAACGCTGCAAACTCGATTTCGCCTTCTTCGATAGAAGCCACGTTTGCGCGAATAGTCGTGCGACCAAGATCGCGATACGCGGCGACGCGATTGTGTCCGGCGATGATCTCGAATCGCGCATCCGGCAGTACGCGCACCAAAATTGGCGTGGCGAGCGCATGCTGGGCGAGGTTGTTCTTCAGCTCCTGAAACTGCTCCGAGGTCAGCTTGCGCCGACGCCCTCGCACCTCAATAAGCGAGTCGAGCGGCACCTCGAGTGCCGCCCGCTCTTCGAGTTGCACCTCGAGTTCTTTGATCCGTGCCTGCGCCGTATTGATGCGATGTTGCGCATCCATCAAGCGGCCCGGCGATGTGCGTGCCTCCGTACTGGCCGGCCGCGGCTGCAAGCCATCCGCAGGCTTGCTGCCGATGTTCGCGGTTTTCGCGAGGAGTCTGTCCCCGATACCCATTTACGCCTCCGTCTGATTCCAAGCGCGAACGAACTGCGCGTCGAGGTGTTCGGCGAGCCGGTCGAGCGGCTCTTTGAATCGGTTATATGCGGCTGTGCTGCCATCCGGTTTCGACAGGTCGTAGACGGTCGACAATTGCGCCGATGCGCCCTTGGGAACGGTCGACTCCGGAATCTCGAACGGCAGCACGCGATCGCCGTATGCTTTTTGCAGCCAGCCGCGCACGACGCGCGATACGTCGTCGGACTTGGCTTTGGTCAGGATCACGTTGACGAAGTCGAAACGCTTCTGCTCCAGCACGCCGGGCAGCTTCTTCGCGATATCGGCGAAGAGGTGCCAGAATTGTGTGGAGCTGGCGAAGTCGAGCGCCTCGGGCGGGCAGGGCAGCAGAATTGCATCCGATGCCAGCAGGGCGTTGATCGTCAGGTAGCTGAGCGCGGGCGGCGTGTCGATGATCACGGCGTCGTACTCGTCGGTGAGCGGCATCAGGCCACGACGCACGATCTCCCAGAATTCGAACGTGCTGTCGTTCAGGACCTTGGCCGGGATCTCGAACTCGGCGTCGAAGAGAGACGACGACGCCGGAATCAGATCCAGGTTGTGCCAGTAGGTCTCCTGCACCGCATAGTGCAAGGTCTCGCGATCGCCGTAGATGAGCGGCAGCAGCGTCTGATCGTCCGAGATTTCGGCGTCCGGCGCCCAGCCGCATAGCTGCGTGGTAGTGCCTTGCGGATCGCAATCGATGACGAGCACCCGGCGGCCGAGCAGCGTCAGCGCTTGCGCAGCGGACACGGCCGTGGTCGTCTTGGCGACACCGCCCTTGAAATTGGCCACCGTCACAATGCGTCCGCGCTTGCCCTCGGGCCGGCGCGGACGTTCTTTCGTCGCGCGGATCCAGTTCAAGGTTTCCTCGAGCGTGAATTCCTTGCTTCGGCCCGCACCCTTCGACGTCCCGGCGGGCAGATCACCCTTGGTGGTCAGGTATTGAAACCGCTGCTTGTCGATGCCGCACAGCGACGCCACCTGGGAGCTCGTGAATGTCGGCGCGCTCTTGCGCGGATACGGCTCCAACATTGCATCGCGGATCTGGTTGAGAATATCAGTGGCTTGGGCGGCCACTCCCAGTAGCGTTTCGATCGAAACGGATTGATCGACTTCGGGAAGCCGAGCGCTTAACATGGAGTTCGCAGTCACTGGCGGGCCTGGGTAAGCAAATAATTCTTCGGTTTGTGGAAAACAAGCTGCAAACCGAAGAATAAACGGCGAACCGGTAAACCTCAAG